>NZ_JARLTC010000030.1 GCF_029382225.1 Spongiactinospora sp. TRM90649 | reverse complement strand
GCCGGGGCCCGCCTCACCGGAGGCCCGCCGTCCCCGGCCGCGCTGCCGAGGTCCACGGCCGGGCCCGTGGCCGCCCAGGCGGGCGGGCTCGGCGCGGTCGCCGCCAGGGTGCTGCCCAGCGTGGTCTCGGTGGAGAGCGGCCGGGGCGCCGGCTCCGGCTTCGTGATCGACGCCGCCGGGCACGTCCTCACCAACGAGCACGTGGTCTCCGGGCGGAGCCGGGTCACCGTCGTGTTCGGCGACGGCCGCCGCGCCCCGGCCAGGGTGGTCGGCTCCGACGCCGGGAACGACCTCGCCGTCCTCGCCGTGGACGGCACGACCGGCCTGACCCCCGCCGTGCTCGGCCGCTCGGCCGATGTCGCCGTCGGCGACCAGGTGCTCGCCGTCGGCTCGCCGCTCGGCCTGTCCGGCACCGTCACCTCCGGCATCGTCAGCGCGGTGGACCGGCGGGTGCCGTTCGGCGCGGGCGGCGAGACCACCGCCGTGCAGACCGACGCCTCCATCAACCCCGGCAACTCCGGCGGCCCGCTGGTGAACGCCAGGGGCGAGGTGATCGGCGTTAACACCGCGATCCTGTCATCAAGGAGCGGCGGATCCATCGGCATCGGGTTCGCCATCCCCATCGACCGCGCCGCGGACGTCGCGGAGCGCATCATCCGGAACTAGGTTCATGCCATGCGACTGCTTGTGGTCGAGGACGAAGAAGACCTGGTCGACGCGCTGCGGCTGGGGCTGGTGCGCGCCGGCTACGCCGTGGACGTCGCCTACGACTTCGCGGAAGCCGAGGAGAAGCTCCAGATCAACTCCTACGACCTGGTGCTGCTCGACCTGAACCTGCCCAGCGGCGACGGCTTCGAGCTGTGCCGGATCGTGCGCGCGGGCGAACAGGGCCAAAGCGTGCGGATCATCATGGTGACCGCCCGCGACCGGCTCGACGACCGCGTCCGGGGGCTCGACGAGGGCGCCGACGACTACCTGGTCAAACCGTTCGCCTTCCCCGAACTGCTGGCCCGCGTGCGCGCGCTGCTGCGCAGGGACGCCGTGGCCGGCCGCACCGCGGTGCTGGAGGTCGGCGCGCTGCGGCTGGACACCGCCAGGGTCGAGGCCCAGCACCGGGGGCGCCCGCTGAGCCTCACCCCCAAGGAGTTCGGCGTGCTGCACTACCTGATGACCCGGCCGGGCCACGTGGTCTCCACCGAGGAACTCCTCGAACACGTCTGGGACGAGCACACCGACCCGTTCACCAACACCGTGCGGGTCACCGTCGGCAACCTGCGCCGCAAGCTGGGCGCCGACGGGGTGATCGAGACGGTCATCAGCCGCGGCTACCGGCTCAGGGAGGCCGGGTGAGACACCTGCCGCCGTTCATGCAGACGATCCGCTTCCGGCTGACCGTGCTGTACTCCGGCCTGCTCTTCCTGCTGGCCGCCACCGTGCTCGGCGCGGTCTACTACGGCGTGGCCGCCTCGACCGACGAGCGGCCCGTGTCCAAGGAGTACGCCGAGGTCGTCAGCAAGGAGACCGGCACCGTCCTCGGGCGCGAGCCGGTCGTGCGGGTCAGGGAGTGGGAGAACCTGATCAACCTGAAGACTTTGGCCACGCTGCGGCGCTACGCCTTCGTCACCCTCGGCGGGCTGCTGGTGGCGAGCCTGGGCATCGGGTGGATGCTGTCGGGGCGGGTGCTGCGCCCGGTGCGCTCGATCACCCGGGCCGCGGCCGAGATCCAGGCGACCGATCTGTCGCGGCGCATCCGCCTGCGCGGGCCCAAGGACGAGCTGCGCGACCTCGCCGACACGGTGGACACCATGCTGGACCGGCTGGAGGCCGGGTTCCGCGCGCAGCGGCAGCTCATCGACGACGCCTCGCACGAGCTGCGCAGCCCGCTGGCGATCATCCGGGCCAACGTGGACACGGTGCTGACCTCGCCGGACAGCACCGAGGAGGAGCGGGCGCGGGCCTCGGCGATCGTGGACCGGGCGACCACGCGGATGACCCGCCTGGTGGAGGACCTGCTGGCCACCGCCCGCCGTACGGCCCCGGCCCTCGCCGACGCCGACGTGGACTTCGGCCGGGTCGCCCTGGAGGCGTGCGACGACTTCGAGACCCTCGCGGCCGGGCGTGCCATGCGGATCGTCCGCGAGGCGCCCACCGGGCTGATCGTCATCGGCGATCACGACGCGCTGCGCCGCGCGGTGGGCAACCTGCTGTCCAACGCGGTCCGCCTGGCCCCGCACGGCAGCGCCGTGGGCGTGGCAGCGGGCCGCGCCGAAGGCTGGACCTGGGCGGCCGTCCGCGACCAGGGGCCAGGCCTGGCCGAGGACGACCGCCACCGGGTCTTCGACCGGTTCTGGCGCGGCGAGACCGGCAGGCGAGACCGCCACTCCGGCCTCGGCCTGGCCATCGTCCGCCAGATCGCCGAGTCGCACGGCGGCCACGTGCGGCTCTTCTCCCGCCTGGGCGTGGGCAGCACGTTCGTGCTGTGGCTCCCGGACCGCGACGCCAAGGCCAGAACCCCTGTCGTGCCCGCCTTCGACCCGACCGAACCCGCCCGCACGGCCCCCCGGTAGTGCTCAGCCGCCGGGGGTGGACGGGCCGAGGATGCCACGGTCGTAGGCGGTCGCGACGGCGGCGGCGCGGTCCTTCACCCGGAGCTTGCCGTAGATGTGGGTGAGGTGGCTCTTGACCGTGGCCTCACTGATGAACAGCACGGCGGCGATCTCGCGGTTGGAGGTGCCCTTGGCGACCAGGCGCAGCACCTCGCGCTCGCGGGTGCTCAGCGCCTCGTTGCCGGGGGCGCGCACCCGCGAGACCAGCCGGGCGGCGATGGCGGGAGACAGCACCGTGCGCCCCTCGGCGGCGGCCCGGACGGCGGCGAACAGCTCGTCGCGGGGGGCGTCCTTCAGCAGGTAGCCGGTCGCGCCCGCCTCGATGGCCGGAACCGTGTCGGAGTCGGTGTCGTAGGTGGTCAGCACCAGCACCTTGGCCCGGACACCGCGTCGCGACAGCTCCCCGATGGCGGCCACGCCGCCGCCCCCGGGCATGCGCAGGTCCATCAGCACCACGTCGGGGTCGAGCCGGACGGCCAGCTCCACGGCCGCCACGCCGTCCGCCGCCTCGCCCAGCACGGTGAAGCCCGGGGCGGCGGCGAAGATGCCGAGCAGGCCGTGCCGCACGATCGGGTGGTCGTCCACGATCACGAGTGTGATCGGCCGCTCAGTCATGGCGCACCAGCGGCACCCGGGCCGAGACGGCGGTGCCCGCCCCCGGCTCGGACTCGATGTCCAGCTCCCCGGCGATGCGCTCGGTGCGGGCCCGCATGCCGCGCAGCCCGAAGCCGGACACGGGCACGCCGTCCGCCGGGCGGACGGCCGCGAGGTCGAAGCCGCGCCCGTCGTCGCGGACGTCGAGGCTCACCTCGTCGTCCATGTAGGAGAGCGTGACGCCGGCGCGGGTGGCGGCGGCGTGCCGTCCGACGTTGGCCAGTGCCTCCTGGGCGATGCGTAGCAGGGTGGCCTCCACCTCGTCGAGCAGCGGCTCGGCGTGCCCGGTGACGGTGAACGCGGCGGGAACCCCCGTCTCCGCGGACCAGGCCACGACGATCTTCTCCAGCGCCTCCGGCAGCGCGTCATGTTCGAGCTGGCCGGGGCCGAGGTCGTGCACGGAACGACGGGCCTCGCCGAGGCTGTGCCTGGCCAGCGCGGTGGCGCGGGCGATGTGGTCGCGGGAGGCGGCCTGGTCGGCGCTGTCGGCCGCCGCCTCCAACTGGGTGACGATGCCGGTCAGCCCCTGCGCGATGGTGTCGTGGATCTCGGCGGCCAGCCGGGTGCGCTCCTCGTTCACCCCGGCCTCCCTGGCCTGCGCCAGCAGGCGGGCCTGCAGCCCGGCGTTCTCGGCGAGCGCCTGCTCCAGGCGGGCGTTGGCGAGCCGCAGCTCGGAGATGGTGGCCGCACTGGCCGCGGTGTGCTCGGTCTCCTTGGCGGTGAGGCCCTCGAAGAACAGGGAAAGCGAGGCGTTGATCACGAAGATCGCGGCCAGGGCGGGCCACTGGCGGTCGCTCGGCGGCAGCCCCCCGGACTGCGAACCGGACATGGTCACCGCGGTGGCCACCAGCCCGGCCCGGACCAGGCGCCGGGGCAGCAGCGGGCCCGCGTCGAAGTAGCCGAGCAGCGCGTAGATGGCGAAGAACGGGTTGAGCCAGGTGAGGGCGAAGCCGATCAGGTAGCGCAGCGCGTAGTAGACCTGGCTCGCGGCGGAGGGCACCGGCCGCCGCTCGGGGCCGGTGCTCCACCACACGTGCAGGGTGAGGGCGAGGGCGATCAGCACCATGGCGATGACCACTTCCGTGCCGGTCATCAGCAGGTCCATGGTGAACGCCGCGCTCACCGAGGCGAGCGCCAGCAGCACGTACGGCCCGCGGCGCAGGAAGTACCCCCACCAGGTGTCGGCCACCGACGGCGCGTCCTCCGGCCCCCGCACGCCCGGGGCGGGCGGCGCGGCGCCGTACGTGGCGCGCTTCGGCGCCCTCGGCAGCCTCACTCCCAGCGGAACCATCGGGCCGCCGCGGCCGACAGGACCACCGTCCAGGTCAGCATCACCACGATGTGGGCGAGCCCCGGCCACGAACCGCCGGCCGCCTCGTCGAGGGCCTGGGTGGCGGCGCCGAACGGGGTGAACTCGATCACCCGCCGCATCGTCTCGGGCAGGACCTGGATCGGCACGTAGACGCCGACGCTGAACATCGCGGGGAAGAAGATGATCGTGCCCACCGCGGTGCTGACCTTGGTGTTCGGCGTCACGGCGGAGATGGCCGCGCCCAGGGCGAGCGCGCAGAGGATGGTCAGGAGCAGCACCAGCAGGCTGCCCGGCAGGTGGCCGGTGGGGCGCACGCCGTACAGGATGCCGCCCACCGCGACCACCAGGGCGCACGCGACCAGGGCGGCGGCGCCGTGCAGCACCATCTGCGCGTTGAGCAGCGCGGACGGCCGCACCGGAGTGGTGGACATGCGGCGGAGAATACCTTGTTCCCGGTATCCGGTGAGGACAGGTGGCATGGCCTGAATCCCGGCCATGATCGCGCCGAGCAGCGCGGCCACCGGCATGTAGAGGTCGATGACGCGGCGTCCGCCGAGGCCGGGGTCGGCCACCTGGAACGAGGGGATCAGGCCGAGGATCCCGAGGAGCAGCGGGGGGAAGGCGATGATCCAGAAGATGGCGGACGGCTCGCGGGCGAACAGTCGCGCCTCCGCCCTGAGCACGGCACCGGCCCCGGTCATCGGGTGACCTCCTTCGCCTTGTCGTTCGCCTTGTCGTTCGCTCTGTCGTTCGGGTCGTCGTTCCCCTCGTCGGTCAGGTCGAGGAAGGCGTCGTCGAGGGTGCCCGCCTCCACGCGCAGCCGCCGCGGGGTGACACCGCGCCCGGAGAGCAGCGCGATGACCGGCGCGGCGGTGTCGTCGGTGCCGGTGATGCTCACCCGCCCTTCACCGTCGGTGCGCGTCGGCCCGGCGCCCGGAAGGGCGGCCAGCTCTGCCAGCTCGTCCCCGGTCAGCGGGCGCGACGGGACGAAGGAGATCTCCGTGCCCCCGGCCGCGGCGTCGATCAGCCCGGTCGGGGTGTCGAGCGCGATCACCTTGCCCGCCCGGATGACGGCGATGCGGTCGCACAGGTGCCGGGCCTCCTCCATGAAGTGGGTGACCAGCAGCACGGTGACCCCGGTGTCGCGGATCTCCTCGATGAGCTTCCAGGTGTCGCGGCGGGAGCGCGGGTCGAGCCCGGTGGTCAGCTCGTCGAGCACGACCACCTTCGGCGCGCCGACCAGCGCGAGCGCGATGAACAGGCGCTGCTTCTGGCCGCCGGAGAGCTTGCCGAACCGGGCGTCG
The DNA here is from genome assembly GCF_029382225.1 of Spongiactinospora sp. TRM90649. GTDB lineage: Bacteria > Actinomycetota > Actinomycetes > Streptosporangiales > Streptosporangiaceae > Spongiactinospora. The sequence goes on along the minus strand of NZ_JARLTC010000030.1, from coordinate 152,321 downwards.
AGCCGGTCGCCGAGCCCGAGGCGCTCGGCGAGCGGACGCCAGTCGGCGGGGGTGGGGTAGAAGGCGCTGTAGAGGGTCAGCGCCTCGCGCACGGTCAGCTTGGCCTGCAGGTGGCTCTCCTGGAGCTGCGCGCCGAGCACCTCGGTGAGCCGGGCGCGGTCGGTCGCCGGGTCGATCCCGGCCACGCGCACTCGCCCGGCGTCGGGGACGCGCAGGCCCTCGACGCACTCCACGGTGGTCGTCTTGCCCGCGCCGTTCGGGCCGAGGACGCCGAAGATCTCGCCCTCCTCGACCGCGAAGGAGACGCCGTCGACCACGGGCCGCCCCGCGTAGGACTTGCGCAGTCCGTCGACTTCGATGATTGCCATACGAAGAGCTTCCCGGCCGGGCGCCTGGCGCCGCATCGCCCGACCCGCTCGGACGTGCATCATCCGATCGGTGGATACGGGCCCTGGACCATCGGCTGCACCGGGGCGGGCCCAATTGGTTTACACCAATTGGTATAAACCAATTCGCTGGAGCTCTCGGATTTGATCCAACTTGAATTGGATTAGACCTCCTTGAGTGCTCTGACCTGGGTAAACGTATTATTTCCAGATGGGTGACGTTTCGTCATCAACTTCATCGGTACAGTCCCACTAAGGCGGATCGATGCGTTCACAAGACGCGCGTAGAAGGAGTCGCGGTGCCGAAGTTCGTCTACGACTTCACCGAGGGCAACAAGGATCTCAAAGATCTTCTTGGGGGCAAGGGGGCCAACCTGGCCGAGATGACCAACCTCGGGCTGCCCGTCCCTCCGGGCTTCACGATCACGTCCGAGGCGTGCCGTGGTTACCTCGCCGACGGCGCGTTCCCCGCCGGTCTCGACGACGAGATCGCCGCCCACCTGTCGGCGCTGGAGACCCGGATGGGCAAGCGTCTCGGGCAGCCGGACGACCCGCTGCTGGTGAGCGTGCGCTCGGGCGCCAAGTTCTCCATGCCGGGAATGATGGAGACCGTCCTCAACATCGGCCTCAACGACGAGTCCGTCCACGGGCTGGCCAAGCAGGCGGGCGGCAACGACCGCTTCGCCTGGGACTCCTACCGTCGCCTGGTCCAGATGTTCGGCAAGACCGTGCTCGGCATCGACGGCCGCTTCGAGGACGCCCTCGACGAGCTGAAGGGCGGTCGCGACGACCTCGACCTCACCGCGGCCGACTTCCAGCGCCTGGTCGAGGTCTACAAGGGCATCGTGCGCGAGGAGACCGGCCGTGACTTCCCGGCCGACCCGCGCGAGCAGATGCGAATGGCCGTGGAGGCCGTCTTCGAGTCGTGGAACGCCCCGCGCGCCGTCCTCTACCGCCGCCAGGAGCGGATCCCGGCCGACCTCGGCACCGCCGTCAACATCTGCACCATGGTCTTCGGCAACCGGGGCATGGACTCCGGCACCGGCGTCGCCTTCACCCGCGACCCCGGCAGCGGCCACCAGGGCATCTACGGCGACTATCTGCAGAACGCCCAGGGTGAGGACGTCGTCGCCGGCATCCGCAACACCATGCCGCTCGAACGGCTCGGCACGATCGACCCCGACTCCTACGCCGAGCTGCTGGCGATCATGGAGAAGCTGGAGAACCACTACCGCGACCTGTGCGACATCGAGTTCACCATCGAGCGCGGCAAGCTGTGGATGCTGCAGACCCGGGTGGGCAAGCGCACCGCCGCCGCGGCCTTCAGGATCGCCGTGCAGCTCGCCGACCAGGGCCTGATCGATATCGACGAGGCCGTGCTGCGGGTCTCCGGCGGGCAGCTCGCGCAGCTCATGTTCCCGCGCTTCGACACCGACGTGGCCGCGAAGAAGATCACCAGCGGCATGAACGCCTCGCCGGGCGCCGCCGTCGGCAAGGCCGTGTTCTCCACGCCGCGCGCCGTCGAGCTGGCCGCGCAGGGCGAGGACGTCATCCTGGTCCGGCGTGAGACCAACCCCGAGGACCTGGCCGGCATGATCGCCGCCAGGGGCATCCTGACCAGCCGGGGCGGCAAGACCTCGCACGCCGCCGTGGTCGCCCGGGGCATGGGCAAGACCTGCGTCTGCGGCGCCGAGGAGCTGGAAGTGGACACCCGCGCCGGCCGTGTCACCGCCCCCGGCGGAGTGGTGATCGAGGAGGGCGACGTGCTGTCCATCGACGGCACGAGCGGGGCCGTCTACCTGGGCGAGGTGCCCGTGGTGGACTCCTCGGTGGTGGAGTACTTCGAGGGCGCCGAGCCGTCCGACGAGCTGGTGCGGGCGGTGGACCGGATCATGCGGCACGCCGACTCCGTGCGCGCGCTCGGCGTGCGGGCCAACGCCGACAACCCCGAGGACGCGGCGCGCGCCCGGCGGTTCGGCGGGCAGGGCATCGGGCTGTGCCGCACCGAGCACATGTTCCTCGGCGACCGGCGGCGGCTGGTCGAGGACCTGATCCTGGCCGACGGCGACGAGGAGCGGAAGGCCGCGCTGGACGCGCTCGAACCGCTGCAGCGGTCCGACTTCGAAGAGATCTTCGAGGCCATGGACGGCCTGCCGGTGACGATCCGCCTGATCGACCCGCCGCTGCACGAGTTCCTGCCGGACATCGTGGACCTCTCGGTGAAGGTCGCCAGGGGCGAGGGCACGGACAAGGACACCAGGCTGCTGGAGGCCGTCCGCCGCCTGCACGAGCAGAACCCGATGCTCGGCCTACGCGGCGTACGGCTCGGCCTGGTAGTACCCGGCCTGTTCGCGATGCAGGTCAGGGCGATCGCCGAGGCCGCCCGCGCCCGTCAGGCCAAGGGCGGCGACCCGCGCCCGGAGATCATGATCCCGCTGGTCGGGGCCGTCCAGGAGCTGGAGCACGTGCGCGAGGAGGCCGAGGGCATCCTGCGCGAGACCGGCGTGGACGCGCTGATCGGCACGATGATCGAGGTCCCCAGGGCCGCGCTCACCGCCGCGCAGATCGCCGAGGCCGCCGACTTCTTCTCCTTCGGCACCAACGACCTCACCCAGATGACCTGGGGCTTCTCCCGCGACGACGTCGAGGCGGCGTTCTTCGGGAAGTACCTGGACCTGGGCGTCTTCGGGGTGTCGCCGTTCGAGACGATCGACCGCGACGGCGTCGGCCGGCTGCTGCGGATCGCCGCGGAGGAGGGCAGGCGCACCCGCCCCGACCTCAAGCTCGGCATCTGCGGCGAGCACGGCGGCGACCCCGAGTCGGTGCGGTTCTGCCACGAGGTGGGGCTGGACTACGTCTCGTGCTCGCCGTTCCGGATCCCCGTCGCCCGCCTGGAGGCCGGGCGCGCCGCGATCAGCGGCGCGACGACATCCGACACCCGCTGATTGTTACGTTCCTGTTGGTCATGTGATGTCGGTAATGGGGAATAGTCTCCAGTTACCGATGAGTCAGTACAACGAGCACGACCAGGAACGATGGGCGCCGGAACCTCCCGGCAACCCGGAACGAGGCGTGTTCGAACGCGACCGCGCGCGGGTGCTGCACTCCGCCGCGCTGCGCAGGCTCGCGGCCAAGACCCAGGTGGTCGGGCCGGGGGAGACGCTGGGCAACGGCCAGCACATCCCCCGGACCCGGCTCACCCACTCACTGGAGTGCGCCCAGGTGGGCCGGGAGATGGGCAAGGCCCTCGGCCGCGACCCCGACCTCGTCGAGACCGCCTGCCTGGCCCACGACCTCGGGCATCCGCCGTTCGGGCACAACGGCGAGGCGGTGCTCGCCGACCTGGCCACCGGGTGCGGCGGCTTCGAGGGCAACGCCCAGAGCCTGCGGCTGCTCACCCGGCTGGAGGCCAAGGTCGTCACCGAGGACGGCCGCAGCGCCGGCCTCAACCTGACCAGGGCCGCCCTCGACGCCGCCACCAAGTACCCCTGGCCCGCGCGCGGCGAGGGCCCGTTCGGCGTCTACGAGGACGACCTGCCGGTCTTCCGGTGGTTCAGGGACGGCCTGCCGGACGGCAGGGTGAGCTTCGAGGCGCAGATCATGGACTGGGCCGACGACGTCGCCTACTCCGTGCACGACCTGGAAGACGCGCTGCACTCCGGGCACGTCACTCTCGACGCGCTGCGCTCGCCCGTGGAGCGCGCCGAGGTCTGCGAGCGGACCGTCGGCTGGTACGCCCCCGGCGCCGACCCCGCCGCGCTGGAGCCGATCCTGGCCAGGCTGGTGGCCCAGCCGTACTGGCCACGGCACTTCGACGCCTCGCTGGCCGACCTCGCCGCGCTGAAGGGCCTGACCAGCGCCTTGATCGGACGCCTGTGCCGGTCGGCCCAGGACGCCACCGTCCACGCGTACGGCGAGCGCACCGGGCGCTACGACGCCGACCTGGTAGTGCCGGAGACCACCCGGCTGGAGTGCGCGCTGCTGAAGGGGATCACCGCGCACTATGTGATGTGCCGCGCCGACCACAACGCCAACCAGGCCAGGCAGCGCGAACTCGTCGCGGAGCTGGCCTCGGCGATCACGCTGGGCGCGCCCGGCACGCTGGAGCCCGCGCTGCGGCCCGCCTTCACCAGGGCCGGGACCGACGCGGGCCGGGTGCGGGTGGTCATCGACCAGATCGCCTCGCTGACGGACACCTCGGCCGTCGCGTGGCACGCCCGGCTCTGCCGGGGTTGAACCCCCGCTCTGGGGGATATGAGGGATACCCGGCCATCGGATGGCGTTCGGCCGTGCGTCTGCTCACGCGGAGGAAGCGAGGAGGTCCCAATGGCGGGACATGTCATCATCGGTGCGGGCCTGGCGGGGGCGAAGGCCGCCGAGACGCTGCGCGAGGAGGGCTACGACGGGCCCGTCACGCTGATCGGCGCGGAGGAACTGCGCCCCTACGAGCGGCCCCCGCTGTCCAAGGACTACCTGCTGGGCAAGAGCGAGCGCGAGGCCGCGTTCGTGCACGAGCCGGGCTGGTACGCGGCCAACGCCGTCGATCTCCGGCTCGGCGACCCCGTCGTCTCGATCGACCTCGACGGGCGCACGGTGCGGCAGGCGGGGGGCGCGGTCATGCCGTACGAGCGGCTGCTGCTCGCCACCGGCTCGTCGGCCAGGCGGCTTCCGGTGCCCGGCGGGGAACGCGCGATGACGCTGCGCACGTTCGGCGACAGCGACCGGCTGCGCCGCGCGTTCGCCGGGGCCGGCCGGGTGGTCGTGGCCGGGGCGGGCTGGATCGGCCTGGAGACCGCCGCCGCGGCGCGCGAGGCCGGGTGCCACGTGGTGGTCGTGGAGCCGGAGCCCGGCCCGTTGAACCGGGTGCTCGGCCCTGAGGTGGGCGCGGTCTTCACCGCCCTGCACCGCCGTCACGGCGTGGAGTTCCGGTTCGGGACGGGCGTCGAGGAGATCACCGCGACCGAGGTCCGCACCGCCGAGGGGGAACGCCTGCCCGCCGACCACGTGGTGGCCGGGATCGGCGCGGCCCCCAACGTGGACCTGGCCCGCGAGGCCGGGCTGGCGGTGGGCGAGGGCGTCCTGGTGGACGCGTCGCTGCGCAGCACCTCCCACCCCGACGTCTTCGCGGCGGGCGACATCGCCGAGGCCGAGCACCCCCTCTACGACCGGCCGGTGCGGGTCGAGCACTGGGCCAACGCGCTGCACGGCGGGCCCGAGGCGGCCCGCTCGATGCTCGGCCGTACGGTCGCCTACGACCGGGTGCCCTACTTCTTTACCGACCAGTACGAGCTGGGCATGGAGTTCAGCGGCGACGTCACCGGGTACGACGAGGTGATCTTCCGGGGGTCCGTGGACGACCTGGAGTTCGTCGCCTTCTGGCTGAGCGGCGGCAGGGTCGTGGCCGGGATGAACGTCAACGTCTGGGACGTGGTCGACCCGATCCAGGACCTGATCCGGCGGGGCGGCACGCCCGACCCGAAGTCTCTCGCCGACCCCGGCGTGCCGCTCGAATCCCTCTGACGATTCTGTCTCGGCTCTTCTCGGCCGCTACGGCCGGGTCGCGCCGATCGTGGCGTGCGGCGGCGACGGGTGGACGACCGGCGGCGTCGGGTCCGGCTTGCGCTTCTTCTTCCGCTCCTGCGGCTGCGGGGTGCTCACCGTCGGGGCGTTGCCCGAGCAGAGGATCTGGCAGGCGGGCTCGGCGCCCGCCTGCTTCCGGACGGCGAGCATCTCCTCGCGGGGCGAGAGGGTGCGGTTGCCGTCGCGCCAGGCGTCCAGGTAGTCCCACGGCCTGACCATGCCCCGGCGCACCCACCACGCCCCCGGCGACGCCTTCCAGGAGATGGCGAAGTAGAGGTTGGTGGCGTCGCCCGCGGCGTTGCCCGAGTTGCCGACGCGGCCGAGGGTCTGCCCGGCGTTGACCTTCTGGCCGGGGGTGAGGCCGGGGGTCACCGAGTCGAGGTGGCCGCCGAGGTAGCGCACGCCGTCCATGCCGATGATCGACACGAAGCGGCCCTCGCGGTCCTTGCCCTGGTTGGTGGCGGCGCTCCACGCGTCGCCGTAGGAGACCTCGTCGATCGTGCCGTCGATCGGCGCGATGAAGGCGCAGCCGCGCTCGGCCCAGATCGTGGTCTTGGTCAGCACCAGCAGCTTGCGCGCGTACTTGGCCTCGCAGTCCTTCACCGGGAAGGCGTAGGTGTACTTCGAGATCTTCGGCGGCGGCACGCGCACCGGCTCGTAGCCGGGCGGGCGGTTCACGCCGGAGCCGGGCCCGGTCGTCGCCGTACCGCCTTCGGCGGCCCCACCGGCCGCTTCCTCCGCCGGGGCGGGGATCGTGGCGATGACGCCAGGCGAGGACGCCGGTTCGGCCGTCGGCGAGACCGTGGCGACGCCCGCCACACCGCCGGCCGAGGCGCAGGCACCGGTCAGGAAGGCCGCACCGGCCGCCGTGGCCGCTGCGGCCAGACGTCCGAAACGTCTGTTGTGCCCCGATCTCATCTTCTCCACCCGCGTACGGTATCCGGAAAGGCCCCGCCGAGGGGCCACTACCTTTCTAACTGACTGCCACATTCGTCATGGGCGGTTCGGAAAAGTGGGTAGACGTCCCTCCGCCTCGCCAATCGGGGAACCCGTGCGCGATCTGTCGGTCCCCGCCAATAGACTCGCGGCGTGGCAGGCCGGATCAGCGACGACGACATCGCGCACGTCAGGGAGCGTTCACCGATAGCCGACGTGGTGGGCGAGCACATCCAGCTCCGCAACGCCGGCGGAGGCAACCTCAAGGGCCTGTGCCCCTTCCACGAGGAGAAGAGCCCCTCCTTCAACGTCACCCCAGCCCGCGGCTACTGGTACTGCTTCGGCTGCGGTGAAGGCGGCGACGTCATCACCTTCGTCCGGCGGCTGGAGCACCTGAGCTTCTCCGAGGCGATCGAGCGGCTGGCCCAGCGGGCCGGCATCCAGCTCCGCTACGAGCAGGGCGGCTACGTCCCCGGCCGGGAGCAGGGCGAGCGCACCAGGCTGATCGAGGCCCACCGCGCCGCCGCCGAGTACTACGCCGAGCAGCTCGGCGGCCCCGAGGCCGCCCCCGGCCGCAAGTTCCTGTCCGAGCGCGGCTTCGAGCGGGTCGACGCCGAGCACTTCGGCGTCGGCTTCGCCCCGCCCGACTGGGACCGCCTGGCCAAACACCTGATGGGCCGGGGCTTCACCGCCGCCGAACTGATCAAGGGCGGCCTCGCCAAGGAGGGCCGCAGAGGCCCCATCGACCGGTTCCGGGCCCGCCTGGTGTGGCCGATCCGCGACATCACCGCCGACGTGATCGGCTTCGGGGCGCGCAAACTGCTCGACAACGACGACGGCCCCAAATACCTGAACACGCCGGAAAGCCCCCTCTACAAGAAGAGCGAGGTCCTCTACGGCCTCGACCTGGCCAAGCGCGAGATCTCCAAGCGCTCCCAGGCCGTCGTCGTCGAGGGCTACACCGACGTCATGGCCTGCCACCTCGCCGGGGTCCCCACGGCGGTGGCGACCTGCGGCACCTCCTTCGGCGAGGGCCACATCAAGGTCCTCCGGCGGCTGCTGCTCGACCAGGCCGAGTTCCGCGGCGAGGTCGTCTTCACCTTCGACGGCGACCCGGCGGGCCAGAAGGCCGCGCTGCGCGCCTTCGCCGAGGAGCAGAAGTTCGTCACCCAGACCTTCGTCGCGGTCCAGCCCGACGGGCTCGACCCGTGCGACCTGCGGGTCAAGCACGGCGACGCCGCGGTCAGAGACCTCGTCGCCAGCCGCGAGCCGCTGTTCGCGTTCGCCATCCGCAGCGTGATCGCCCGCTACGACCTCGCCACCAACGAGGGCAGGCTCGCCGCCCTCGACGCCGCCGCGCCCATCGTGGCCTCCATCAAAGACCGCGCGCTGCGCCAGATGTACGCGATCGACCTCGACCGCTGGCTCGGCTTCCTCAACGAACAACTCGTGATCGGGCGGATCTCCGAGATGGTCGGCCAGGGCGGCGGCGCTTCCGGTGGTCCGGGCGGGGCGGGGCAGTCGCGGCGTGGCGACCAGGCCGGTCGGCGCGGCGACCAGGCCCAGCGGCCCGCCCGGCAGACCGAGCGCGTCCCCGATCCCGGCGACCCCGGGGTGCGCGTCGAGGCGGAGGTCCTCAAGCTCGCCGTCCAGCGCCCGGCCCTGCTCGGCCCCGGCTTCGACGCCCTGGGCCCCCAGGCGTTCACCCTCCCCGAACACGTCGAGCTCTACGCCTGGCTCCTCGGCGCCGGCGGCACCGCCCAGGCGGGCCCCGGCGGCCGCGAGTGGATCGACCGCCTCCTCGACGGCGTCTCCGACGCCATCCGCCCCATGATCACCCGCATGGCCGTCGAGGCCCTCCGCATCGACACCGGCGGCGAGGAACGCTACGGCGCGGCCATGCTCGCCGCCCTGGAGGCCATCGCGGTCGACCGCGCCATCGCCCAGTCCAAGTCCCGCCTGCAACGCCTCAACCCCGTGGAGCAGCAACAGGAGTACAACCGCCTCTTCGGCGAACTGGTCGCCCTGGAACAACAACGCCGAGTCCTCCGCGACCGAGCCGCCGGCAGCGCCTAGCCCACCCCTCCCGCCACCGGGCCTCGCTGCGCTCGGGCTGTTCCTCTTGGGGCCGGGCTCCGCCCGACGCGTCCCACGCTGGTCACCGCACCGCCCGTCCAGGTCGCGTTCTGGGCAGGGGGAAGGCGGCCTGCCAGAAGCCGCCGACTTGTACTTGAGCTGTAGGAACCGCCACCATTTACGCGACCTGACGGGCCACCAATCGCCGTCCTCCGCTGTTTCGTCGCGTTCCGGGCGGGCGTGTACGGCATGCGGTGGCAGTCGCCGACGCCGATCCTGGGTGCCATGGGTGTGTCCACCGTCGGGGTCGTGACGGTGACAGGCCGCGCGTTTGCGCAGATCACGGCGCTCAACTCAGGGTTCGCCCAGCAGAGCCACCGTTCCTTGAACACTCCCGGTGCCGTCGGTGCCCGGCGCGTGCAGGGTGCTTGTGGTGCTCGCCGTTGCGTCGTCGGCTACCAGGGCCTTGCCGCTGCTGCTGCCGCTGGTGCCGTCCGTTCGCTCAGGGCCAGGTGCACCCGGCCGTGCCTTCTGTTGGCTGGGCCGGGCGAAATGGCCCTCGCGATCGCGGCACGCCGTACATGCGGGGGAGTACGGCATGCGGCGGTAGCCGCTCTCGATCTTTCGTGCTCGCCGTCACGTGTGCGGCCGGCAGGGGCTTCGCACGGCTGCCGGTGCCGGCCCTTCGCTTAGGAGCAGGGCGCCCTCCGCTGATTCCGGGTGCAGTTTGCGCGCCGGCGTCGGTCGCCTACCTCCGATGGACGGAGAGGCGGGGAATCACGGGGCACCGCCCGACCTGAGGCGTGCGATGAGCGGGGGTGAGAGGGCCGCTGGTCGTGGGGGCTCGGCGGCGAGGAGCGGTGAAGGGGGCCGCGCTGGTCGGGGCGGGCGTCGGCCGTCGCGGCACCCATCCGCCTCGGCATGGACGAGAGCCTCGGTCTCGGTCCGGTCTGGGGTCAGTGGGGGGTGGCCCAGGCGGGTACCCAGGTGTCAGGCGCGCTGTGGCCAGGGGTTGTGGTGGCGAGGTGGTCGCGGAGGGTGGGGAGGGCCGGGTGGGAGTTGTCACGGTGCCATAGGAGGGAGTGTGGGTAGACGGGCGTGGGGCCGGTCACCGGGATGCGGCGCAGGCCGTAGCCGGTGGGCCAGACGAGGCGGGTGTGCTCGCCCATGAAGGTGGCCAGGGCCGGGGTGTCGGCGATCGTGTCGAGGAGCGCGTCGGAGCCGAAGTTGGGCCCCGTCGCCTCGATGGTGAGGTCGAACTCGGCGACGAGGTCGTCGTAGTAGGCGGCCCACTCCGTGCCCTGGACGATGCCGGGCATCCAGATCCGGTGCCCGGTGAGCCGGGCCAGGGGCACCGACCGACTGGACGCCAGCGCGTGCGCCGGGCCGGTGAGGAGCTGGAGCGGTTCGTCGAGGACCCTGACGGACCTGATGTCGTCAGGAAGGGGCCGGCCGGGCACGGCGACCGCGCGGAAGGACGCGTCGATCACGCCCGACCGAATGGCGGCGACGGCCGTGTCGATGTCGAACAGCATCACCACGTCGAGTTCGATCTCCGGGTGCGCGCGGTGGAACTCACGGAGCAGCCCCGACTGCGCGCCGCGTGAGGCGAGGACATCGACGCGCAGCGGACGGCTGCCCGCGCGGACGGACGCGACCGCGCGCTCGGCGACCCGGAGCAGGTCGCGGGCGTGGGGCAGGAACGCCTGCCCGTCGATGGTGAGCTCGGCGCCGCGCGGAGTGCGGGTGAACAGCCGGACGCCGAGGTCGCGCTCCAGCGCGGCGATGCGCTTGGAGACGGCCTGCTGGGTGATCGCCAGCTCGGCGGCGGCCTCCTGGAACTGCCCCGTGTCGGCGGCGGCGAGGAAGGTTCGGACGGTGTCGAGGTCCATGCGGACACCCTATCGATACAACGTTTGGTTGTGCAGAGGTGGCCTGTGGTTGTTTGATCCCCTGATGCACCGCGCGCTTTGATGCCTTTCGATCGCGAATCGGTTGTGCGGGCGAGGCGAGTGGCGAGGGGCATCGGGCATGCGGAGCGGGCATCGGCTGGGGCGGTCGTTCGGGTGGTTGTGGGGAGCGTACGCGACCAGTGCGCTCGGCACCTGGCTCGCCTTCGGCGCGTTCCCGCTGATCGCCGTCCAGGTGCTGGACGCCGGTCCGGCGGAGGTCGCGGCGTTGTCCGCCGTGGCGGCGGCGGTCGGCGCGGCCGTGGCGGTGCCGCTCGGCCCGTGGGTGGAGTTCCGCCGCAAGCGGCCGGTGCTGATCGGAACGGACCTGGTGCGGTTCGCGGCGCTGCTGACCATCCCCGCCGCGTTCGCGCTCGGGGTGCTCTCCTTCGTTCAGCTCCTGCTGGTCTCGGTCGTCGTCGCGGCGGCGGACATCACCTTCCGGGCCGCCTCCGGCGCGTACCTGAAGACGTCGCTCCCGGTCGGGGACCTGCTCGTCGCCAACGCCCGGTTCGAGTCCACGGCCTGGACGACCACGATCATCGGCCCGCCGCTGGGCGGTGCCGCGATCGGGCTCCTCGGCCCGGTCGCGACGGTGGTGGCCGACGCGGTCAGCTACCTGCTCTCGGCGCTGGGCATCCGCGCGATGGGCGGCCAGGAGCCGCGGCCCGTGCGCCGGGACGGCGTGCGCACGCGCCCCCGCGACCTGCTCGACGGCTGGCGGCACATCTTCGCCGACGCGACGCTGCGCCCGTTGTTCTTCAACACCACCGTGTTCAACGGGCTGGTGATGGCCACCGACGCGCTGCTGGCCGTCCTGATGCTCGGCGAACTCGGGTTCACGCCGTGGCAGTACGGCCTCGCCTTCGCCGCGCCCGCGATCGGCGGGCTGTTCGGTTCGCGGCTGGCCCGCCCCCTCGTCACCCGGTTCGGGCAGCACCGGGTCCTGGTCGTGGCCGGGACGCTGCGCGCGCTCTGGCCCCTCGGCCTGGTCTTCGTGGGGCCGCCGAACGCAGGGGGGCTGCCGCTGGTGATGGGCGTCGAACTCGGGCTCATCTTCTGCTGCGCGGTCTTCAATCCCGTCTTCGCGACATACCGGCTCGAACGCACCCCGGCCGACCGGGTCACCCGCACACTGTCCGCCTGGACGGTGACGACCAGGGCCTCCACCGCGCTCCTGACGGCCGTCTGGGGCGTCCTGGGCGGCCTGTTCGGGGCGCGCACGGCCATCGGTCTGGCCGGGGTGCTGCTCCTGGCGACCCCGCTGTTGCTTCCCCGGCGCGCGCCTTCGCCCGCCAGGGCGTCCTCATCACCGAAGGAGAGAACGTGACCGCCACGCCCGCGTCGCTGGACCCACGGACGGCCGCGCTGCTCGTCATGGATTCCAGGAGGGGATCCTGGCCTCGGTCACTGACGCCGCCGACCGGGACTACCGGCTCTACGTCCTCTCCGACTGCGTCGCCGGCCCGGACCCGCAGGTCCACATGGTTCTGATGACCAGCGTCTTTCCGAGGCTGGCCGACATCGTCGACACCGCCGAACTGCGGTCGTTCCTGGAGGGGAGCCGCAATCCCGACGGGACGCGGCCGGGGCTCGGTTCCGGCCGCCGACGGATCATCTGATCGCTCTCGCTCTCAGGGCCTGTTCGGCGCAAGGGTGGCCGTGCCGTCGTTTATCGACATTCGGGTGGATGCGGCGCGCCGAGTCTGGAAGACGGCGACCGAAGGCATCCCTTTCACGCGGTTCACAGCACTCACGCCCAGCCCTGGGGCGGAAGATCCATTGCCGCTCGGCAGGGGATCCGCTCCAGCCTGCGGTTCGGGGGGATCCCGAGGGTGTCCAGCGCCGGGGGCGCGGCGGGGGAGGAAACACGTTTGCGCGGATCGCGGCACCCGTCTCAGCATCCTCCCCAGCAGAGCCACCGTTGCTTGCGCGCCGCCCGCCCAGGCCAGAGCATCCGGATGTGCTGCTTACCTGTGTGGATGCACTGCAATTCGGGGATTTACTCTACTTTGTAAAGGCATGCGGTGGATGGGCGGGCGTGGGCGGTCAGCGCTGGACCACGTAGTCGGTGCCGGTTGTGTGGGATACGTGGGCGATGGCGTCGAAGGCCGCGAATACCGGCATGTCGAGGAAGTAGTCGGCCATCCGGGAGTGCTGGAAGGTGTCCGCGTCATGGATGTGGGGGCGGGCCGCGCGGAGGTCGGCGAGGGTCCAGAGGGCGTCGGTGGGGAAGGCGGCCTCGATGCTGTGGTCGGCGGGCGGCGAGAGCGGTGCGTCGTACCAGGTGCCCTCGGGGTGTTCCGGTGTCGCCTCGCCCACCGTGGTGGTGCGGCCGTGGCTCGCGGTCACGCCGATGGCCCGGTAGTCGTCTCCAAGGGCCGCGGCGAGGTGGGCTCCGGCCGGCAGCAGCGGGCGGTCGTCGCTCTCGGCCGCGGGAGTGCGCTGGATGTGCCAGTTGTGCGCGGCCAGCACGACACGAGCGCCCGGGTCCTCCTCCAGCAGGCGCAGGACCGACTCGGCCATGTAGACGTCGCGGAACGTCGACGCGGCCTCGAAGTCCTCCTCGGTGGTGGCGCGGTGGAGCTGGTCCAGGTACCAGGCTCCGCGAAGGTGCCACATCGCCGTGTCGTGCTCGCCCCCGTGGCCCCGGCCGCGCCGGACGAGGCTCAGCCGTCCCAGCCGGGCCGTCAAGCGGCTCAGTGCGCTGGTCAGCGTGTCCCGCTCGCCGGGGCCGAGTTCGTGGTAGCGGGCGAAGGCCCGCATGGTGACGGGGTCGTGGAAGCTCCGGGCCACGCCGGTCGCCGCCTCCAGGGCGGGCAGCGCGTCGGGGCAGGCCCGGTTCACGTATTCGGTGATCGCCTCCAGCGCGGGCAGGGGCGATCCGAACGCGCCGGGCAGGTCGGTGCCGGCGCACCTGAGCGGCCGCCCTTCGGTCTTCTCGTTCCGCTGCCGGATCCAGGTGAGCGCCTCGTGCATCTCCCGGCACTGCCCCAGGGACATGGCGATGCCGCTCTCGGCGATCTGTTCCACCGTCCCGGGGCCGCCCCGCACCCACTCCTGCAGAACCTGTCCCTGGGTGAAGGGGGCCTCCAGGGCGTACACCTGGAAGCCGCAACGTTCGACCAGGAAGCGCAGGATGCGGTGGCGTACCTGGTAGAACTCCCGAATGTGGTGCGAACTCTCTCCCAGCGCCACCACCCGCGCGTCGCCGACGACGTCGCGGAGCGGTTCGAGGTCGTCCAGGCGGGCGTCGAAGTCCAGGGTGTCGATGGCGGTCCCGTGGTCACGGATCCAGCTCGCCATGTTCATCCGCCCGGTCATCTATCGCCTCCATGCGCTCAGGTGTCCGCACGTCCTGCTGTCTGAGAAGACGGTTTCACGGTGCGACGGCGGCGTTCGTCCCCCTGGGAGAGGGTGTTCGCCCTACGCCGTGGGGACCGGTCGCGTCGTGGACTACTGCGCCGGTAGTAGTGCGGGGGACCAGAGGGATGAGGGAGGGCGATGGTGACGACTCCCGTGTATACGGGGTTGACCGTACTCCCGTGTAGGGCTGGGGAGCAGCAGGTGGATTAGGGGTGATTTGCGGTGAAAGTTGGGGCACCCTGCCCTGCCCGAGCGGCCAGGCCGCTCGGGAAAAGATCGCGTAATGGGCATTACTTTCCTGAAGGCGCTTGAGCCAAACCTATAGCAGATCTCGTTTTGGTAATGACCTCCGCCTTACCATCGGTGACAAAAATAGGTCTGCCGTTTTACGGGCCCAATACAGCAGACTGTGTTCCGTGGGTGCATCGGTTCTGCCAAGTGGGCCGCCATCGGTAGACCAGGTGGCGGACCTCGTCGCGAAGGGAAGGGAGCGCGGAAGCGTCACTGTCGACGACGTGGCCGCCGCGCTCGACCGATCCGAGCTGCCGTCCGACGCGCTGGAGCGCGTCGTGCGGATGCTCGCCGAGCAGGGTGTGGAGGTTCTCGAACCACAGGGTGACGAGGACACCGCTCGGGTCGATGACGAAGACACCGTCAAGCGGGCGCCAACGAGCGATCTGGTCCGCATCTACCTGCGGGAGATCGGCAGAGTGCCCCTGCTGACAGCGGAGGAGGAGGTGGAACTGGCGAAGTCCATCGAGGCCGGGCTGTTCGCGGAGGAGAAGCTGGCCGGCGGTGTCCTGCGGCTCGCTCACCCGGAGCTCCAGGAACTGGTCTGGGACGGGAACCGGGCCAAGCAGCGGCTGATCGAGGCCAACCTGCGACTGGTCGTCTCGATCGCCAAACGCTACGTCGGGCGCGGCATGCTGTTCCTGGACCTGATCCAGGAGGGCAACCTCGGCCTGATCCGCGCGGTGGAGAAGTTCGACTACACCAAGGGCTACAAGTTCTCCACCTACGCCACCTGGTGGATCCGCCAGGCGATCACCCGGGCCATCGCCGATCAGGCGCGTACGATCCGGATTCCGGTCCACATGGTGGAGACGATCAACAAGCTCGTGCGCGTCCAGCGTCAGCTTCACCAGGATCTCGGCCGCGAACCCGCGCCGGAGGAGATCGCGGTGGAGATGGACCTCCCCGTCGACCGAGTGGTGGAGATCCAGCGGATCGCGCAGGAACCGGTGTCCCTCCAGTCGCCGATCGGCGAGGAGGACTCCGACCTCGGAGACTTCATCGAGGACGCGGACGCGGTGGTGCCCATGGAGGCCGCCGCGTTCATCATGCTGCAGGACCAGCTCGACGACATCCTGGCGACGCTGTCCGAGCGTGAGCAGCGCATCATCCAGTTGCGGTTCGGTCTGTCCGACGGGCACCCTCGCACCCTCGAAGAGGTGGGCAGGGAGTTCGGCGTGACCAGGGAGCGGATTCGGCAGATCGAGTCGAAGACCCTCGCCAAGCTGCGCCACCCCACCAGGGCCCAGATGCTGCGCGACTACCTCGATTGACATCTGACATCGCGATCACACCGGTCGCGGCGATCACGACCTTTTCGTGATCGTCGCCACCGGTGCGATCGGTCGGGCCGGACACCCGGCGCACCCGGACGGCCCCTTCCGGGCGTTCGGTTGCGCGGGATCCGACACACCCGCCCTGACCAGCGGATATGTGGGTGGAAAAGCCTTGCCCGGCCGCCGTATTGGTGATCATCGGTGCGATCTTCCTTGCGATGAACCGTGCGATCATCCGCATTGATCGACGACCGTACGGCGGGACCCTGGGCGTGGGTGTAGGAAAACCAGCGGGCAATTCCCACAAATGCATGGGTATATACCGATCTTCTGTGTGTGTATTTCGGAATGTGCGGCCAGGGGCGACGGATCCGGCCAGGACGGCCGGGAGGAGGGGCGTGGCGGGTGCTTGTTGGGGGTTCGCTGACCGGTTCTGGGTGAACGCGCCGCTACGCAGGGGTGTTCACCTTGAACATAACAACGCAAACTGGATGGATGGAGGCGCGGCCCGCGGTTGACGACGCCGCGCTCGGGCGCGAGGCACTTTCCGTGCTCGACGCGAACTGGACGGGTACGGCCACCGTGCCCGCACCCGGGCTCTACCCGCACCAGTGGAGCTTCGACTCCGCCTTCGTGACGATCGGCCTGGCGCGGGCCAACCCGGGCAGGGCCAGGGCCGAGCTGGCCGGGCTGCTGGGCGGCCAGTGGCGGACCGGCATGGTGCCGCACATCCTCTTCCGGACGGCCGGCGGCTACTTTCCGGGCCCCTCGGTGTGGCGGTCGCACGACAACGCCGCCGCCCCGAGAGACGTGGCCACCTCCGGGCTGACCCAGCCCCCGCTGCACGCGCTGGCCGTCTGGTGGCTGTGGCGGTACGCGGACGACCCGGAGACGGCCGAGGGCTTCGTCAGGCAGGTCTACCCGATGCTGATCGCCCAGCACGACTACCTGGAGACCACGCGCGACCTGGGCGGCGCGGGGCTGGCGGCGATCGTGCATCCGTGGGAGTCGGGGATGGACGACAGCCCGGTGTGGGACTCCCCGCTGGCGGCGCTGCCCGCCGTCCGGTACGCCTACCACCGCGAGATGCTGCCGGGCAGGCACCCGGACAACCACCACGACCGCTACGTGTCGCTGGCGCTGAGCTACCGCGACTCCGGATACGACACGAGATATCTGCGGCAGGACCATCCGTTCGCGGTCGAGGACCCGATGTTCAACGGGATCTGGCTGGCCTCCTGCGAGGCGCTCGCCGAGCTGGCGCCGGTGGCGGGCGCCGATCCCCGGCCGCACCTGGAGGCGGCCGAGCGGATCAGGGGCGCGCTGGCCGCCCGGCTGTGGAACGGCTGGGACGGCCTCTACTACGCCCGCGACCTGCGGGCGGGGGCCCCGATCCCGATCGCGACCGTCGGGTCGTTCGCGCCGCTGCTCGACCCGCGCATGCCCGGCGAGCAGGTGTCGGCCCTGGTCGCCACGCTGGAGTCGGGCAGGTTCATGGGCGCGGCCGGATATCCGGTGCCGAGCATCGACATCCGGGCCGCGCAGTTCGACCGCTCCCACTACTGGCGCGGCCCGTCGTGGGTGAACACCAACTGGCTGCTGTGGCACGCGGCGGGATCGCACGGCTTCACCGAGCTGGCCCAGGTGCTCTCTGCCTGCACCCTGCGGCTGGTGCGGCAGGCAGGCTTCCGCGAGTGCTTCGACCCCTTCGACGGCAGCGGCCGGGGCTGCCGCGACTTCTCGTGGTCGGCAGCGCTGACGCTCGACCTGCTGGCCGACGCGGCGCTCACCGCCGGAACCGGGCCCGAGCCCGAGTCGGGCGCCGGACCCGGCCTGGGTACGTTGGGGGCATGAAGCTGCCTTTCGGCTCGCGCCGCCTGCCCGCCGGCGTGTCCGTCGACGACGGCGAGCGCGTGCTCACGCACGCCGGGACCGACGACGACGGTCACCTCGTGGCCACCGACCGCGCGCTCTACCTGCCGGGCGGCGCGCGGCTGCCCTGGTATCTGATCGACCGGGGCGAGTGGGGCGAGGACGGCCTGCGGCTGCTGACCACCGAGGGCAAGCGTCACGTGTTCCGCGTCCCCGTCCCCGGCCGCCTGCCCGAGGTGGTCAAGGAGCGGGTGACGTCGTCGATCCTGGTCAGCCGGCACGTGCCGCTGCCCGGCCGGGGCGGCGTGCGACTGGTCGCCCGCCGCGTGCCCGGCCAGGACGAGCCCATCTGGGAGTTCCTCTTCGACGAGGGGCTCGACCCCGACGACCCGGGCCTGCGGGCTCTCGCCGAGCAGGCCCTGGAGGGCGTGCGGCGCAGCTATGGGATCTGATTCCGGCTGGTTCCGCCGCCGCGGCGCCCGCTCGTGGTGTTCTCCGGCCCCCAGGCGTCCGTTCCGCCGTCATGGCCGCCCGTGTGGTCGTCGCGGTGGCCGTCACGGCCGAGGAACGGCACGTGGTCGCTCAGGACGCCGCCTGCCTTGTCCTTCGCCGCCCCCGCGGCCTGTGAGACCCGCGCGCCGAACAGGCCCGCCGCCTCCTGCACGGCGGGACTGTCCACGACCCGCTGCGTGGCCCGCTTGATCTGCTCGTAACGCTCTCGCCCGGCCCGGCTGCCCAGGACGTATCCGACCGCCAGCCCGACGGCGAACGTCACTCGATAACGCACCTTCTCCACCTCCGCCTGTCGTAGGTCTCCCCGCTACCCCGCTATCAGGCTCCCTACCCCGAGGCGCGGTTGGAGCACGCACCCGTGGATGTGCGCTAATCTAGTGCCGCGCGGTGCGAACAGGGCCGAAGGGTTTGAGATTCGCAGGTGCGCACGCGGTCCCGCGTAGCTCAATCGGCAGAGCGTCCGGCTGTTAACCGGCAGGTTACAGGTTCGAGTCCTGTCGCGGGAGCGTTGATGGCAAGGCCCTCGGGTGATCCCGGGGGCCTTGTTCGTTTGCGTGAGATCATGCCCTGGATCGCGGATTTAACCGATTAACCTGCTGTTTTCCGGGTTTGCAAGACAGATCAGAGATCATCACAGAAGATGTCATATGCCTCGCGTATGTCACGTGAGGCGTTCGCGGAATCGGATTCGGACGCGGCGGGGCAGGGCCGTCGCGTGCAGGACGCGCTCGCCGTCCCGGAGCGGCGACGCCGTCCGTGTGTCGACAGTGGGCGGTTTCTCACGTGCTGACCTGGCGAAGGTCCCGGCCGTTCGGCCCGGACCCCGACCAAGGCTTCCCAACGGACGCAATCGGAGCGGAACACGGGTGTCCCGTCACGGGCGACCCGCCGGACACGCATCCGCCCGGGACGGCCGACCTGATCGAAGCCGAGGGCTTCCTGACCTCCTACCACCGGGAGAACCCCCACGCCGGCTCGATCAGGCCCCGGCTGCGCGAGGTGCGCGCCGAGTTCGAGTCCACCGGCACCTACACGCACACCCCGGAGGAACTCGCCCACGGCGCGAGGGTGGCGTGGCGCAACAGCGGCCGGTGCATCGGGCGGCTGTACTGGAAGTCGCTGCGGGTGCGCGACCGGCGCGGGACCTCCACCGCCGAAGGGGTGGCGGTGGAGTCGGTGGAGCACCTTCGCCAGGCGGCGCCGGGCGGGAAGATCCGGCCGACCATCACCGTGTTCGCCCCCGACCGGCCTGGCAGGCCCGGGCCGCGGATCTGGAACGAGCAGCTCATCCGCTACGCGGGCTACCGCAAGGCGGACGGCTCGGTGGTCGGCGACCCCCGCAACGCGGACCTCACCGACGCGGTGCGCCGGATGGGCTGGCGCGGCGGTGAGGGGACCGCGTTCGACGTCCTGCCGCTGGTGGTCAGGGGAGCGGAGGGCGCGCCGCTGCTGTGCAGCGTGCCGGGCGACGCCGTGCTGGAGGTGCCGCTGACGCACCCGTCCTACCCGTGGTTCGGACGGCTCGGCCTGCGCTGGCACGCCGTCCCCGCGATCTCCAACATGGCCCTGGAGATCGGCGGGATCCGCTACCCGTGCGCGCCGTTCAACGGCTGGTACATGGGCACCGAGATCGGCGCGCGGAACCTGGCCGACGAGGACCGCTACAACCTGCTCCCCGCGATCGCCGGGCAGCTCGGCCTGGACACCTCCACCGACCGCTCGCTGTGGCGCGACCACGCGCTGGTGGAGCTGAACGTGGCGGTGCTGCACTCCTTCGACTCGGCCGGGATCCCGATCAGCGACCACCACACCGAATCGCGGCGGTTCCTGACGCACCTCGCCCGGGAGGAGAAGGCCGGGCGCGTGTGCCCGGCCGACTGGAGCTGGATCGTCCCGCCGATGTCGGGGGCGGCGACGCCCGTCTTCCACCGGTACTACGAGGACGTCGTGCTGTCCCCGGCGTTCGTGCCGCACGCCGATTCGCTGCCGCCGGAGCCGGATTCCTAGCCGGAGCCGAATGCGCAGAGGGTGTTGCTATTTCGAAGGGCTTTGGGATCATCTCGTGGTATCGAAGGCCTTTACCCCCCTTTGAAGGCTCTCCGGAGGTTCGCGTGGGCGGCAGGGCAAGCGTGTGGGCGGCGCTGGGCGCCGTGACGGTCGCCGCGGCGCTGCTGGCGGCCACGCCGCCGGTGGTGGCCGAGCCGGAGCCGGGGCCGCTCAACGGCCGCGAGGAGACACACGGCAACGGGCCCGATCGCAACGAGCGGGCCGCGCTGACGCGTCAGCTCCAGACGCCGGGAGTCCACCAGGGGGTGGACCGGAAACGTGGCTATCCCCGGCGGAACGTGTTACCCGTGCCGCCCGTCGTGCCGGACGACCGGTCGATCAAGCTCGGGCTGGTGCCGTACCACGGGATCGCGGCCCGGCTGAACGAGCTGCAGCGGCTCGGCGACCGGGTCAGCGCCGAGGTGGTCGGGCGCTCGGCGCAGGGCCGCGACCTGTATCTGGTCACCGTCACCGCGCCGGAGAGCGCCGCCGAGGCGGCCCGGCAGGAGGCGATGCGGGAGAAGATCGAGAACGACGCCGCGCGGGCGGCGGGCGACCGGCGGATCGCCGCCGGGTACAAGGCCCCGGTGTTCGTCAACGCCAACATCCACGGCGACGAGTGGGAGGGCACCGATGCCGTGCTGCGGATCGTCGGGGAACTCGCCACCGCGACCGACCGGGCCACCGCCGAACTGCTCGGCTCGACCCGGCTGTACTTCCACGTGACCGCGAACCCCGACGGCCGCGTGGCGGGCGCGCGGACCAACGGCAACGGCTTCGACCTGAACCGCGACTTCGTCACCGCCTCCCAGCCGGAGGTCAGGGCGATGCGCCAGATCGTGATCGACACCCAGCCCGTGGTCATGCTGGACCTGCACGGCTACGTCAACGGCACGCTCATCGAGCCCACCACGCCGCCGCACGGCCAGAACTACGAGTACGACCTGTTCATCCGCAACGCCTACGACAACGCGCTCGGCATGGAGGCCGCGGTCAAGGCGCTCGGCACCGGCGGCCCGGACGGCGTGCTGCCGCCGCAGATCCCGTTCCGCGACTCGGTGGACGGCTGGGACGACTGGCCGCCGATCTTCGCCCCGCAGTACGCGCCGTTCCACGGAGCGGTCGCCTCGCACACCGTCGAGATCCCGTTGCAGGTCAACGGCGGGGAGTACACGGCCCGCCCGGAGTCCGTGCTGCGCCGACGGGCCGCGTTCAACACCGGTGTGGCCGCCGCCGCGACGCGGGCCGCGCTGGCGTTCACCTCAGAGCGCCGGGCCGACCTCGTCGCCGACCAGATCGAGGTGTTCCGGCGTGGAGCGGCCGGTGAGCCGCGCCGCAACCCGCCGATCGGGGAGATCCCGGGGTGGGGGCCGGAGGACGTCTACTCGACCGTGTTCCCGAGGGCGTACGTGATTCCGTCGGGCGCGGGGCAGGAGTCGGCGGTGGCCGCCGCGCGGCTGGTGGACCATCTGGTCGCCAACGACGTGGGCGTGGAGCGGACGGTGCGCGACGTCACGGTGGGGGCGAGGCGGTATCCGGCGGGGTCGTACGTGGTGGACATGCACCAGCCCAAGCGCGGGCTCGCCAACGTGATGCTGGAGCCGGGGCGCGACATCAGCGGAAATATCGAGGCCATGTATGACATATCCGGTTGGAGCCATGCCCAGCTCTGGGGCGCGACCGTGGACCCGGTGCAGGGACCGCTGCCCCGGCTGCGGACCGTACCGGTGACGACGGCGTCGCCCACCGGCGACGTTGCGGGCAAGGGCGACCTGGCGCTGCGGCTCGGCGACGGCCGGGAGATCGCCGCGCTCAACGACCTGCTCGCCGCAGGCGCGGAGTTACGGCTGGCGGGCGCCTCGGCCGTGCTGCCCGCCCGCCGTCGCAAGCTGGCCGTCACCCTCGCCGACCGGTACGGCGTGCGGTTCCGCCCCGCCGCCGCCCCCGGCGAGATCCCGCTGCGCCGCCTGCGGATCGCCGCCGCCGCCGGTCCCGACGAGCTGTTCACCCTGCGCGAGATGGGCTTCGAGGTCATTCCGGTCTCCACGGCCTCGCTCAACGCGGGCGGCTTCGACTGGTCGGCGACCGACGTGCTCTACGTCTCCAGCGGCCTGTCCTACACCGCGCTCACCCCGGCCGCCAGAAGCGCCCTGGACGGCTTCCTGCCCCGCGCCGGGGTCGTGGGCAGGGGGTCGACCGGTTCGGCCTTCAACGCGGCCACGGGGCTCCTCCCGGTCACCTCGGTGGCCGGGCGCAGGGACGCCAACGGTGTGGTCCGCGTGACCGGCCAGGACGCTCCGCCGTACTCGTTCGTCTACTCGCCGCGCTGGTTCACCGGCCTCGGCCCCGGCGTCACCGCCGTCCAGTCCTACGCCACGGACGGCCCGCTGGTGTCGGGCCACTGGCGGGCCGGCGAGGACGGCAGGGGCGGCCCCGCCGACGCGGCCGGTCAGGCGGCGGTCGTGCGGGGCACGGCCGGGACGGGCGCGGCCGTCGTGCTCTTCGGCACCGAGCCGCTGTTCCGCAACCACCCCAAGGGCCTGTTCGCCCAGGTCGGCCTGGCCCTGCACTGGACGGCCGCCATGGCCGCCGCCACGGCCCCGCGCTGACCCGATGGGCCCGCCGTCAGGCCAGACGGCGGGCTCCCGCCGAGGGAACGGCGGGAAGGAACCGGGGCGCGGCCCAGCCGCGCGAGGCGTACGCGCCCGCCACGCTTTCGCGCACGGACGGCAGGCGCTCCTCCGGCACCAGGGCCACCACCGAGCCGCCGAAGCCGCCACCGGTCATCCTGGCCCCCCGCGCGCCCCCGCGCACGGCCGACTCCACCGCGACGTCGAGCTCAGGGCAGGAGACGCGGTACTGGTCGCGCAGCGACAGGTGCGAGGCGTTGAGCATCGCCCCGAGCTGGTCAACGGCGCCGGCGCGCAGCAGCCCCACGGTAGCCTCCACCCGGTGGTTCTCCGTCACCACGTGCTGCACCCGGTCGCGTTCCGCGCCGGACAGACGGCCCAGCGCCCCCGCCAGGTCGGTGACATCGCGCAGCGACTCCACGCCCAGCCGCCGCGCGGCGCTCTCGCACTCGGCCCGCCGTTCGGCGTAACGGCCGTCGGCCAGCTCGTGGCGGACCCCGGTGTCGATGATCAGCAGGCTCAGCCCGTGGGCCGCCACATCGAGCGGGATCGTGCGCCCGGCCAGCGCCCGGCAGTCGAGGAACAGCGCCCGGCCCTCCTCACACAGCGAAGAGGCGGCCTGGTCCATGATCCCGCATGGCATCCCGGCGAAGTCGTTCTCGGCCCGCCGCGCCGCGACCGCGAGGTCCATCCGGCTCAGCCCGAGGCCGTGCAGGTCGTTCAGGGCCAGCGCCACCGACATCTCCAGCGCGGCGCTCGACGACAGCCCGGCCCCGCGCGGCACGTCGCCGTCGATCACGACGTCGGCCCCGCCGACCGCGTGCCCGGCCTCGCGCAGCGCCCAGAAGACGCCCGCCGCATAACGGGCCCAGCCCCTGGCTGCCTCCGGCGTGTCGAGGACCTGTGCTTCCTCCTCGACCTGGAGCGACATCAGCCGGATCACGCCGTCGCCGCGCGGCGAGACGGCGGCGCCCACCCCCCACGGCACCGCGAACGGCAGCACCAGGCCGCCGTTGTAGTCGGTGTGCTCGCCGATCAGGTTGACCCTGCCGGGCGCGTGCCATACGCCATCGGGAGCGGCCCCGTAGGCGTCGCGGAAAGCGTCGGCAAGGCGCATGGGCGCACACTCCTCATCTGCGGGGACGTCACGTAGGTTAGCGTGCCGTGGACCCGATCCCCCTGCCGGCGCCGACGCCGGTGCCGCCCTCGGAGCTGGCCGACGACCGCCTCGGCGGCGTGCGGCTGTGGCTCAAGCGCGACGACCTGATCGATCCGGAGATCACCGGCAACAAGTGGCGCAAGCTGCGGCACAACCTGGCCGGGCTGTCCCCGGACCGGCCGCTGCTGACCTTCGGCGGGGCCTACTCCGGGCACATCCGCGCCGTCGCCGCCGCCGGGCGGCGGCTCGGCCTGGCCACCGTCGGCGTGATCAGGGGTGAGGAGCACCTGCCGCTCAACCCCTCGCTGGCCTGCGCCCGGGCGTACGGGATGCGCCTGGTCTACCTGGACAGGTCCACCTACCGGGCCAAGGACACCCCGGAGGTCGTCGCCGCCCTGCGCGCGCGGCACGGCGACTTCCACCTGATCCCCGAGGGCGGCAGCAACGCGGCGGGGGTGCGGGGCTGCGCCGAACTTCCGGCCGAGCTGGGCATGGACTACGACCTGATCTGCTGCCCGGTCGGCACCGGCGGCACCCTGGCCGGGATCGCCGCCGGGCTGCCCCCGGGGCCGCGCGCCGTGGGCTTCGCCGTCCTGAAGGGCGCCGCGTACCTGTCCGGCGAGGTGGCCCGCCTGCAGCGTGACGCCCACGGCGAGCCCACCCGCAACTGGACGGTGGACCACGGCTTCCACTTCGGCGGCTACGCCAAGGTCCCCCCGGACCTCGCGGCGTTCGCCGCCGACTTCGAGGACCGCCACGGCCTGGAGGTGGAACGCGTCTACGTGGCCAAGATGCTCTACGGCGTCTACGCGCGAGCCCGCGACGGCCACTTCCCCCCGGGCACCCGGATCGTCGCGGTCATCACCGGCAGACGCACATTCCCTCAGCCCTCCTCACCGGTGGCCCCCACCGTCCTGGACTGAAGCCTCGCCCGGCCGTCGTGGGCACCCTCCGGGGCGTGCGCCGGGCGGGGTGGACGATCATTGCGGGATGGCCCTGTTCGACATGCCGCTCGCTGAACTGCGGGGATTCGCCCCGCCACGTGAAGAACCAGCCGGGTTCGAGGAGTTCTGGGCGGAGACGCTCGCCAATACGCGGGAGCATCCGCTCGACCCCGAGCTGATCCCGCAGGATGTGCCGCTCGACCTGGTGGACGTGGCGGAGGTCCGCTTCTCCGGGTTCGGCGGGCACCGGATCGGCGGCTGGTTCATCCGCCCGCGCGGGTTGCCCGGCCCGCTGCCGTGCGCGGTGCGATACCTCGGCTACTCCATCGGGCGGGGGCACCCGCACCAGTGGCTCGACTATCCGGCGGCCGGGTTCGCCACGCTGGTCATGGACACCCGGGGACAGGGCGGCGGTTCCGGGACACCCGGATACACGGCTGACCCGGCGGGCGGCGGCGGGCCCGAGGTGGCCGGGTTCCTCACCCGGGGGCTCAACTCCCCGGAGGACTACTACTACCGGCGCGTCTACGCGGACGCGGTGCGGGCGGTGGAGACGGCGGCGGCGCTGCCCGGCGTGGACCCGGGGCGGATCCTCGTCGCCGGGGGAAGCCAGGGCGGCGGGATCGCGCTGGCGGTGGCGGGGCTGGCGCCGGGCCTGCCGCGCGCGGTGCTGCTCGACGTGCCGTCCCTGGCGCTGTTCCGGCGGGCCACGGAGATCAGCAACGTGGGGTCGCGCGCGGAGATCGCCGAGTACCTGCGCACCCACCGCCGCGACGTCGACGAGGTGTTCGGGGTGCTCGCCCACTTCGACGGCGTGCACTTCGCGGCGCGGGCCACCGCGCCCGCCTGGTTCTCCGTCGCGCTGATGGACCAGGTGTGCCCGCCGTCCACGGTGTTCGCCGCCTACAACCACTACGCGGGGCCGAAGGAGATCACGGTCTGGCCGTACAACGGGCACGAGGGCGGGGGAGGGGAGCAGGAGGCCGCGAACCTGGCGCTAGCCCGCCGGATCGCCTCCGGCGGCAAGGACGGCTAGCGCCCGCCGATCCGGTTTGCCCGCCGCCGTGAGCGGGACCTCGCGCAGCACCGTGACCGTGCGCGGCACGCTCGCCGCGCCCAGCGCCGCGCGCACCATCCCGGCCAGCACCTCGCGGCCGGGCGCGTGCGCGCCCCTGGGCACCACGAACGCGTGCACCGCCTCGCCGGTCTCCTCGTCGGGCACGCCCACCACGTACGCCTGGTCCACGTCGTCGTGGCCGCTCAGCACGCGTTCGATGGCGACGGCGTGGCAGGTCTCGGCGTTCACCATGATCACGTCGCGGGTGCGGCCGGTCAGGTGCAGCAGGCCGTGCCGGTCGAAGTGGCCGAGGTCGCGCGTGCGCAGCAGGCCGCCGTCGAGCACCTCGGCGGTCGCCGCCCGGTCGTTCCAGTACTCGCGCATGATGTGCGGGCCGCGCACGTGGATCTCCCCGATCTCGCCAGGGGGCAGCGGCTCGCCGCCGGCGTCGCGGATGGTGACCTCGGCGGCGGGCAGCGGACGGCCCACCGAGCGCAGCGCCTCCTGCCGGTGCTCGGCGATGTCGCCGGGGGTGAGCAGGGAGATCATGCCGGACTCGGCCTGGCCGTACCCCTGCCAGACCACCTCGCCGAGCAGGTCCACGGCCTCGGCCAGGCGGCGCGGGGCGGCGGGGGAGCCGGTGACCACCAGGGCGCGCAGGTGGCTAACGTCCGCGCCGGTGTCGCGGACCGCGGCCAGCAGCCGGTGCAGGCCGGGCACCGGGGTGATGACGGCGGTGATCCGGTGGCGCTCGATCACCGGCGCGAGCGCCGGGTACGGATCCCCTTCGGGCAGCACCACGGTACCGCCGGTCAGCAGGCAGCGGCCCGCGAAGGTGGTCATCACCGGCAGTGACCAGGAGCCGAAGGCGAGGAACCGGGTGAAGTGGCCGAGCAGGACGGCCAGACCGGGCGCCCACCGGCCGTGCCGGTACGCCAGGCCGATCGCGCGGTAAGTGAAGGAGCACCCCTTGGGATCCCCGGTGCTGCCGCTGGTGTAGTTCACCCGGGCGATGTCGTCCGGCCCGGCGCGGGCGGGCGGCGGCTCGTCCCGGCCGCCCGCGAGCAGCCCCGAGTGCGGGAACCTGCCGAGCGGCAGCAGGACGGCCCGCCCCGCGAACCGCCGGGCCGCGACCCCGGCGGGCGAGCCGTCGGCGATCACGGCGTCGATTCCCCGCCCGAGCACGGCGGCGAACTGGCGCTCGCTCCAGCCGGGACGCACCCCCACCACCCGGCAGCCCAGCGCGTGCGCCGCCAGCGCGGCCGCGTAGCCCTCCGGGGTCAGTGCGGTGGCGATCGCCGTCGCGCGCCCCGGCCCGAGTCCCGCCGAGGCCATCCCTCGCGCCGCCGCGCTGACGAGCGCGAGCAGCCCGCCGCGCGAGACCGTGCGCGATCCCTGCTCGAACGCCGGCGCACGTGGTGCCTCGCGCAGAGCGTCCAGCACCGGCCGCGGGTACACCGGTTCGGCGAGATCGCGCACGGCCCCTCCTCCGGAACGGCAACCTTGCCGATAGGTGATACGGCATGCGGCTTACGCCGGGATTCACCCCGTTGTCACGAGCGACGCGCCAGGGTAGGAGTTGAGCACATGGAGGTCAACCAAGCACGCTCCGTGACCGATCGGGGTCACGAGCGGCGTCGCTGGGCCGCGCTGGGCGTGGGCCTGATGGCGTCGTTCATGTCCCTGCTCGACGTCAGCATCGTCAACGTCGCGCTGCCGTCCATCCGCGCCGGGCTGCACGCGCCGGAGAGCGCGCTGCAGTGGATCGTCTCCGGCTACGCCCTCGCCTTCGGCCTGCTGCTGGTCCCCGGCGGGCGGCTCGGCGACGCGCGCTCCCGGCGCACCATGTTCATGACCGGGCTGGCGCTGTTCATCACGGCCAGCGCGGCGGCCGGTCTGGCGCAGAACGTGTGGTGGCTGGTCGGCGCCAGGTTCGTGCAGGGCGCGGCCAGCGGGCTGATGAATCCGCAGATCTCCGGGCTGATCCAGCAGTTGTTCCGCGGGGCCGAGCGCGGCCGGGCGTTCGGCGCGCTGGGCACCACGATCGGCATCGCCACGGCGGCGGGGCCGGTGCTGGGCGGGCTCATCATCGGCGTGGCGGGGGCCGAGGAGGGCTGGCGGTGGGTCTTCTACGTCAACGTGCCGGTCGGGCTGGCGGCGCTGGTGCTGGCCAGGACGCTGTTCCCGGCGGGTGAGATCAAGAAGTGCGAGAGCCTCGACCCCCTCGGCGTGGTCCTGCTCGGCATCGGGATGGTCTCGCTGCTGCTGCCGTTCGCGCAGGCGCGCCAGTGGGCGGGCTCGGGCAAATGGCTGCTCCTCGCGGTCTCGGCGGTGTTCCTGATCGCCTTCGTGCTCTGGGAGCGCCACTACGCCCGGCACGGCACGCCGCTGGTGAACCTGTCGCTGTTCCGCAAGCGCTCCTACGCGCTGGGCGCGGGGCTGATCATGCTCTACTTCGCCGGCTTCACCGCGATCTTCTTCACCTTCACGCTCTACCTGCAGAGCGGCCTCGGGTTCAGCCCGCTGGCCGCCGGTCTGGCGATCACCCCGTTCGCGCTCGGCTCCGGCACGGCGTCCATGATCGGGGGACGGATCGTGGCCAGGTACGGCCGGACCCTCGTGGCCGCCGGGCTGTGCCTGGTGCTCGCCGGGCTGCTCGGCGTGCTGGTGGCCGTCCAGTTCGCCAGCGGTCCCGACGTCGCCTACGCGATGCTCCTGCCGCTGCTGGTCGGCGGGATCGGCAGCGGCCTGGTGGTCTCGCCGAACGCGACGATCACGTTGTCGGAGGTGCCGCCCGCGGGCGGCGGCAGCGCGGCGGGCATGCTGCAGACCGGGCAGCGGATCGGCGCGGCGTTCGGCGTGGCCGCGGTGGGCTCGCTGTTCTTCGCCACGGTGGCGCAGACCGGCGGCGACTGGGCCTCGGCCTTCGAGCACGCGCTGCTCATGCTGTGCGTGTTCGTGCTGGCGGCGCTGAGCCTGGCCGGGGTGGATCTGGTCAAGGGTCGCCGGGAGGCGCGTGCGGGCGGATAGCGGAGGCTCCGGAAGCGGTCACTGACCAGCAAACACGCGACAAGGACGGCATATGCCCATATGTGGCGGGCACCGAGCCGTCATGAGGATTCTGGCTCGCGTCCACCAGCTTCCCGTCCGATGGGCGACCGGCGCCTACATCCTGAACGCCGGGATCACGATGGCGGACGCCGACGAAGAGCGGGCGCGCGGAAACGGCATGGCCGCCGGGGCCTTTCCGTTTCTGAAGGAGCTGGAGCCTCGCGACTTCGTGCGCAGGCTGTCGTTGGGGGAGATCGCGCTCGGCGCGGCGCTGCTGCTGCCGGTGGTTCCCTCGCTGGTGGCCGGGGCCGCGCTCACCGGGTTCGCCGCGGGCCTGCTCGGGATGTACTACCGGACGCCGGGCATGCGGCGCGAGGGCAGCCTGCGGCCCAGCGAGCAGGGCGTCGGGCTCGCCAAGGACGTGTGGCTGCTCGGCATCGGCCTGGGGCTGGTCGCCGAGGAGCTGCTCGCCGACTGACCCCAGGGTCCGGCCGGTCGGAGTGCTACCTGGTCTGCGTGGACAGACGGTCGAACAGGTCGAGCGCGGCCTGACGCACCGGAGCGGGCGTGAGCCCCTGGAGTACGTCCCTGGCCTGTGGGATCGTGCGCGTGGTGGCGCACGTGATGGCCACCGACGCGGCGGCGGCGTGGTCGAGCGAGCCGGACGGCATGTTGTCGGCCAATTCCCGGGCACTCGAAGCGAGGTCGAGATTGTCCCTCATAGGCGAGGTGGTCACGGGCCCTCCTTGACTTGCGGCGGCTCAGGGCCATTGTCGGCCACGTATCTCTCCAGGATCCCTTACCCAGGAGAGCGGGTCGTCGGCAGGTCCCTGGTTAGGCTCATCCGCGCACTGAACGGACGGACCCGCACCGGATCGATGCGGGTCCGCGCCAGAGCTTCACTTGGGGGTCATGGTAGCCGTGGGTTACACACGTTGCCAGAGGGAGGGAACGTTCGGCGGCTCCCAGCCGGCCAGTGCGGTGTGCCCCTGGAGGCAGCGGTAGGTCGAACCGCCGTAGGTCACCGTGGCGCCGGCCTGGTAGGCGGTGCCGGCGGCCCAGGTGCCACCGGGGTTACCGGTGGGGCCGGTCGTGGGGCCGGTGGTCGGACCGGTGGTCGGACCGGTCGTGGGGCCGGTGGTCGGGCCGGTGGTCGGGCCGGTGGTCGGGCCACCGCCGACCTGCAGGTCGACGCACGAGTAGAACGCGTTGGCCGTGTCGGCGATGTTCCAGACGGCGAGCAGCTTGATCCGCCCGCTTCTACCGCCGAGGTTCACGTTGTGCGTGACCGTCGCGGGCGGCTGCCTGCCGCTGTCGTTGATGGACGCGATCTTGGTGCCGCCGATGAAGTATTCCCACGTGCTGGTGGCGTGGCGGGCGGTCAGCGTCCAGGTGAAGGTGACGTTGTCGCCGACGGAGGTGGCGGGCCATGCCTTGCTCTCGTCGTCGAGCGGGGCCCAACGTCCGGCGCCGCAGCTGCGAAGGCCCTTGGGGCCTTCCACGCTCTGCGGCTCGTAGATGATGGGTCCGCAGTTCGACACGCGCCCTTGGGCGCACATCGCCTGCCGGCTAGGGGGCGAGGAGATGTAGCCGTGCGCCATCGCTGGTGAGGCGATGAAGACGGTCGAGCCTATGGCTATCACCGCCGTCGCCAGGAACGTGAGCGCTCTTCGCATTACTGCTCCTTTATGGCTGGGGTAAACCAAACATAAAGGAAAGTTTCCTAACAGTAAATCCCCTGGCAACCACATTTACCGCAGCCTGTCAGGGGTGATCTTCGTGGTCGGACGTGGTGTGGGCCCAGGAGTAGATGCGAACCGTACGGTCCCCCTCCCACGTCTCCGTGCGATCCAGCCGGAACCCGAGGCCCTCGGCGATCCGCCACGACGCCACGTTCGGCTCCTGGACCAGGCACACCAGCCGGCTGATCCCCAGCTCGTCTCGCGCGTGCGCGAACACCGCCTGCGCGGCCTCACGGGCCAGCCCGTTCCCCCAGTGCTCGCGGGCGAAGCGCCAGCCGATCTCGATCTGGCCGTTCTCCCACGGCGCCAGCCCGCAGTCGCCGACCGGCCTGCCGTCCGACCTGCGCTCGACGGTGTAGAGGGTGTGACCCCGCTCGCGCTGCGCGGCGATCTTCCGGTCGAGCTGCTCGCGCACGCGCTGCTCGCTCCACGTCTCCCCGCGGGCGATGTAACGGGTGACCTCGGGATCGGCGAACATCCGCACGAAGAAACCGAGATCGTCAGGCCGCGGAACCCGAACCTGGAGGCGTTCGGTGGACAAAGGCAGAGGCATCCGCCCATTCTGCCGGTCTCGCCTGCCCCCGCCCGAAATATCGACGCGACAGGGGGCGGTGGGGGCGGAAAGAATGCGGCAATGTCCGATCACGAGCGCACCGCGCGTCCCGACTTCCTCAGCAAACCGACCCTCGGTGGCGACCTCGTCGTGCTCCGGCCGCTCACCGCCGGCGACCTGCCCGCACTGATGCCCATCCTGGCCGACGCCGGGATCGCCCGGCTGACCGGCAGCCACGCCGGCGCCTTCGACCCGGACAAGCTGCGCACCTGGTACGCCACGCGCGCCGAGTGCGACGACCGGCTCGACCTGGCCGTCGTCGAGCGGGCCACCGGCGAGTGCGTCGGCGAGGCCGTCCTCAACGACTGGGACGAGCCGAACGAGAGCTGCAACTTCCGCATCGCCCTCGTCCCCTCCGCGACGAGCCGGGGACTCGGCACCGAGGCGACCCGGCTGATCGTCGGGTACGCGTTCGAGAAGCTGGGCCTGCACCGGGTCTCGCTGTGGGTGTACGCCTTCAACCCCCGCGCCCGGCGGGCCTACGAGAAGGCGGGATTCGTCGCCGAAGGAGTGCTCCGCGACTCCCTGCTGTGGGAAGGGGAGCGCGTCGACGCGACCATGATGTCGATCCTCGCCCCCGAGTGGGCCCGCCACCACGGACGGCCCGAGCTGTGAGCGACCCGCTGCCCGGCGAGTACCCCGAGGTGCGCGAAGGACAGTTCCACCGGGTGCTGATGGGAGCCGACCAGGTGGTCCATCTCGCCCGCACCGAGGCCGCCGCCGCGCGGCTGCCCCGGCGGGCGGCGGTGCTGCGGACGCTCGCCGCGCTCGGCCTGGGCTTTCGCACCCCCGAGGTGCTGGGAGAGTACGGCGGGCGGGGCGACGGCGCGCCGCCGTACCTGCTGGTGCGGCGGATTCCCGGCGCGCCGCTGCCGCGCGCCGCGCTCGCCGCCCCCGCCTTCGCCGAGGCCGTGGCCGCGGGGCTTGCCGAACTGCTGGCCGAACTGGAGGCGGCGGGCGCGACCGATCACGCGCGGCGGACGCTCACCGAGGAAGAGCCCGGACGCTGGCCCAGCTTCGCGTCCGACGTGCGGGCCGAGCTGTTCCCGCTGATGACGGCGGCCGGCCGGGAGCGCGCCGGGCGCGAACTGGCCGCGCTCGACGGCCTGCCGCACATCACCAGGGCGGTGGTGCACGGCGACCTCGGCCCGGAGAACGTGCTGTGGGAGACGGCCGACGGCCCGCCCCGGCTCAGCGGCGTGATCGACTGGGACGACGTACGCCTCGGCGACCCAGCCGAGGACCTCGCCGCGATCGCGGCCGGGTATGGCGACCGGCTGCTCGGCCGGGTGCTCGCGCTGGGCGGCGGGTCGTCCGGCACGCTGCCCCGCCGGATCGCCGTCATTCGCGGCACGTTCGCCCTGCAACAGGCGCTCCAGGCGCACCGCGACGGCGACGAGGAGGAACTGGCCGACGGCCTGGCCGGTTACGTGTCGTCGGCGAGTTCGGAAAGGTAGGCGAGCGACGCCTCCGCACTGAGCGCCGACGCCGTCAGCCGCTCGAAGATCCCCCGGAACCGGTCGAGCTGACCCGTCTCCTCCAGGTAGAGATCGTCGGCCGCCGTCTCCAGGTAGACGACGCTCCCGTCGGCCGGATCCGGGAAGTCGAGGATCACGAACTGCCCGGTGAGCCCGGCGTGCGGCCCCGCCGACATCGGCAGCACCTGCAGCTTGACGTGCGCCAGCGGGCTCGTCTCGATCAGCCGCCGTAACTGGCGCTGATGTATCCGGGGCCGATGGACGGTGCGCAGCAGCGCCGCCTCGTCGATGACCGCCCACAACCGGGTGGGATCGTCCTTCTCCAGGATCCGCTGCCGCGCCATCCGTCCCGCGACCCGCCGCTCGATCTCCGCCGGATCGTCCGCCGGAACGGTCGCCCGGGTGACCTCGCGCGCGTAGTCGGGGGTCTGCAGCAGCCCGGGGATGAGCCCGAGCTGAAAACACTTGATCGACGCGGCCTCGGCCTCAAGACCGACGTAGGGCCCAGGAAAGACGTCCTGGTAGGAGGCCCACCAGCCACGACGCCGGGCCTCTCGCGCGAGCGCCACCAGACGCCCCGCGACCTCCTCGTCATCCACCCCGTACGCCGCGCACAACACCCGGACCACGTGCACATCGGGCCGCCGCGTCAGCCCGTTCTCCAGCCGCGAGATCTTCGAAGTGGACCATTCGAGCTCACCCGCGACATCCTGGATGGTCCGCCCCGCCTCCTCCCGCAACCTCCGCATCTCCCGCCCCAGCCGCCGAAGCCGAACCGTGGGACTGGGCTCCCCGTCACTCATGCGATTTCCTCTCGTCGGCCACCCACCGAAAGGCAGGCGGTTGGGGGCAAGTGGCGCATGATAACTCTGAGTATATGCCGTCATGCCGTCGGTGATCGGTTGTCGCCTCGGCATTGTCAGCGGCATGGCGGTACCGAAGAGATGCGACATCGCCCATCCACCCAGGACACCGCCCCACACCGCCCCGGCCCGCAGGCACCACCGGTCCCCAAGAACGCTGCGGCGCCGGCCTTGCCCCCCGTCGCGGTGGCGGTTCCCCCGGACGGTACCGCGCTAGAAAGCGAGCCCCCCGGGCAGCGGCTGTCGGTGGTCGTGGGGTTGGGACGGTGCTCGGGTGGAGGGGGGCGGGGGGTGGCGGGGGGTTCGTCGGTTGGGGTGGTGCCGGGGGATGGGCATCGGCGTTTCGGCCGTGGGTCGCGCCACACAGGCTGACGGTCGGGCGGAGCCGGAGGGCATTGCCGGCGTGGATAGGGGCGCGAGTGCCGCCGTGCTGTCTTTTCCCCGTTCGGGCGGGGGGAAAGAGACGGCCGAGGCGGGTTTGGGGGACCCGCTCTCGGCCGTTGGGTGGGGTGGTGAGGTTATGACTCGCCGGTGATTCTCGCGGTGCCGAGGGAGGCGTTGGAGATGACTCGGGCGGCGGTGGAGGTCGAGGAGTTGGAGTTCAGTTCGGTCAGGCGGGCCCGGTTGAGGGCGTAGACCACGAACTCGTAGGTGTTGATCGTGCGCGGGGAGCACGGGCCCTGGTAGCCGAAGAGGCTGGCGCTGCCCCGGTAGTAGACCTGGCGGGATCCCGCCGGGACGGTGGGCTGGTAGACGTGGGCGACGTTCTGCGGCAGGGCGGTCGTGCCGACCGGGATGTCGTAGATCACCCAGTGGATGAGGTTGAAGTTGTCCAGGTCGCGCATCACGATCGCGTAGCTCTGGGCGCCGGCCGGTCCGCCCGCCCAGGACAGCGGCGGGGACTCGTTGCGCTGGCGGGGGTCACCGGTGCCGCTGCTGGTGCACTCGTGTTCCTTGGGGATCAGCCCGCCGGGCGCGAAGGCGCTGCTGCTGATCGTGAAGGCGGCCCGGTTCGTCTGGTGGGCGGCGGAGGGGCTGGCGGCGGCGATCGTGGAACCGGCGCTCAACGCGATGAGCAGGGTTCCGAGCATGACTCGCTTGATGGTCACTGAAGGCTCCTAAGGGGGGTTTCGGGCCTGATATTCCATCCGTTTTGCTATTGTTGTTTACCCGGATTGAGGTGACATTGTACGGATCGCAGTTGCTCTCGGGTACCATCTGATTTATCCGTCATCTCATGAATTATCGGCCCTGTAATTACAATGCTGACCTGCGGCATCGCGCGGCAGGCGAATCGGCAACCCGGTCTCCCTCACCCGCCGGGGGCACATCGAGGGCCGTTCCAGATCGGCGACGAGGCCGATCCGGATATCCGGTCCGACTATGGAACGTACTAATCTCAATGCCCGTAAACATGCTTTCGGTCAAATCGACCGCCGACCGAAAGGTCGTGGGCGGGGCCTGCTGGACCACCGATCAGGTGGGCTGGGAGGATGGCTGACGTGTCCCCGTGGCTGTCCTCGACGCGCCTGGCGCGGGCCGCCGTCTTCGCGGCGGTGTGCGTCGTCGTGTCGATGGCGGGTCACGCCTTCGCGGGGGGCGGGATCGTCACGTTTCCGCTGCTCGCGGTGGGCGCCGCGGGCGCGTTCACGCTGGCCTGGGCGATGGGCCGCCGCGAGCGCGGCCCCGGCGTGGTGCTCGCCGCCACGGTAGGCGCGCAGGTCGTGCTGCACGAGCTGTTCGACCGCTCCCCGGGTGCGCCCGACGGCCCGCCGCTGGTCGTGTTCGACACCGGGCACGGGCATCCGGGCGGCGGCATGACGCTGGCCCACCTGGTGGTGGCGCTGCTGACCGGCTGGTGGCTCTATCGGGGCGAGAGCGCCCTGTGGCTGATGGCGAGGCTGTGGCGGATGCCCCTGCCGGCCGTCCCGCGCGGGGCCTTCGCGCCCGTGCGCGTGCCGCCGGTACGGCAGGCCGTACCCGCCGCCGCGCCCCCGCCGTCCGTGACGCCCGAGGTCACGGCCCCCATTCACCGTCGCGGCCCGCCGATGCTCCGCCGCGCCGGTTCGCCCGCCTGACCCCTGGCCCCTGATCAGGAACGACGGCGACCGGCACACCCCCGGCCCGGACGCCCCGGCCGCGTGAGAGGCGGCCACGGGATCGTCGCCGGGCCCGTGTTCACCCCGGTCCTGTCATGCCCAGGAATCACCTGGGCCGTCCCTGTTTGGAGCACACCAATGACACTCGTGCGGAGAATCGCACGCGACGGCCTTGTGGTCGCGCTCGGCTGCGCGTTGTCCCTCGCTTTCACCGCGGCCTTCGCCGCGCCCGCCGCGCTGGCCCACGACCGCCTCAAGAGCAGTTCGCCCGCCAAGGACGCCAAGGTCTCCGAGCTGAAGGAGATCAAGCTGGACTTCACCTCCGGCATCAAGTTCCCCGTCGTCGTGCTGCACGACACCGGCGGCGAGCAGGTGAAGCTCGACAAGCCCGAGGCCGACGGCCACACGGTCGTGGCGACCGTGCCGGAGCCGCTTGCCTCCGGGCGCTATGTGATCGCCTGGCGCGTGGTCTCGACCGACGGTCACCCGATCGAGGGCGAGATCCCCTTCAAGGTGGACGCCCCGAAGAGCGAGAGCCCCGAGGCCACTGCAATTCCCGAAGCCACCGAGAGCGCCGAGACCACCCCGAGCGACGCGGCGAGCACGTCCGCCGCGCCTCCGGTCTCCCCGGTGGATGCGTCCGGCGAGCTCCAGTCCGCGGAGCAGGGCGTGCCCGGCTGGGTGTGGCTCGCGGGGGCCGCGGTCGTGGTCGTCGGCGCGGGAATCTGGGTGGCCGCCGGACGGCGTCGCGGCGGTGCCCGCCCGGAGGCGTGAGCACGGTCGCGGGCGATATTCATCCGACTCCGTGTGGAATGGTGTGGACGGCGGCTTCGTTCCGGACGTATTTATCTATACAGGAACAGATCAGGCGACAATGCCCAACTGCCCCCCTGACCGGCGGGAGATTTCGTGAAGATCGCACTCATCGGAGCCGGGAGCCGTTGCTTCGGCCCCGCCACGCTTCGCGACCTCTTCCTCTCCCGGCCCCTCGCCGCCCGTCCGTTCGACGTGTGCCTCATGGACGTGGACGCCGAGGCCGTGGACCGCACCCTCGGCTACGCCCGCCACCTCAACGACCGCCTCGGCCGTGCCGTCCAGGTCACCGCCACCGCCGATCTCGACACGGCGGTGCGCGACGCCGCTTTCGTGGTGACCTGCTTCGAGCACCGCCGCGAGCACTACTGGGCGATGGACTTCCACGTGCCGAGGATGTACGGCTTCAAGCAGCCCTACGGTGAGAACGGCGGCGTCGGCGGCATCTTCCACACCCTGCGCAACATCCCGCCGCTGATGGAGGTGGCCCGCGCGATCGAGCGCCTGGCCCCCGACGCCTGGCTGCTCAACTACACCAATCCGGAGAACCGCCTGGTCGAGGCGGTCGGCGCGCTGACACAGGTCAGGGCCGTGGGGTTGTGCCACGGCATCGTCAAGGGGCGCGAACAGGTCTGCGCCCTGCTCGGCATCGAGGACGAGCACCTGGAGGCGTGGGCGGCGGGGATCAACCACTTCACCGTCTTCGAGTCGCTGCGCGACGCACGCACGGGGGAGGACCTCTACCCCCGCCTGCGTGAGGCGGAGGCGCGCGGCGACGAACTGGTCCGCTGGCACGAACTGGCACTCGGCAGGGTGATCCTGCGGCGGTTCGGCCGCTGGCCCTCGCCCAGCGCCAACCACTACGGCGAGTACCTTGCCTGGGGGCACGACTTCGTGCTGTCGGGCGTGCAGTACTACTACGACCCCGCCAGGGGCCACCCGTGGGAGACGGGCGCGGCCCCGAGGTTCATCTACGAGATCGCCGACGGCGACACCGACCGGCCCTGGTCGGAGCCGCCGCCCGCGCCGCCGCCGGACCCGCGCGAGGCCGAGCTGGTGCCGTCGATCGAGCACGGTGTGCCGGTCATCGAGGGCCTGAGCGGCGACGAGCGGATCATCCACGCCGTCAACGTGGTCAACGGCGGGGCGATCCCCAATCTGCCGGCCGACTCGGTGGTCGAGGTCCCGGCGGTGGTCGGCCCGGACGGCGTCCGCCCTCGCGAGATGCGCCCGCTGCCCGAGGCCCTCGCCGCCGTCCTGCGCACCCAGCTGTCGGTGCACAAGCTGATCATCGAGGCGTATCGCGAGCGTTCGAAGGACGCGCTGATCCAGGCCGTGCTGCTCGACCCGACCGTCGACTCCTATCCGCGCGCCATCGCGATGACCGACCACCTGCTCACCCTGCAGAAGGACGTGCTGCCCCCGCTCGGCTGAGCCTGCCGAGGGGCAGGGGTCAGCCGGCCCGGCCCCACAGCCGGCTGGTCGGGAACACCTGGACGGCCGGCGCCGACCGTGCACCCGGTGCCTCCGGCGCGACCGCGCTCCCCGGCCCGCACAGCGCCTGGAGCAGGTGATCGGCGCTCGCGAAGTCGATCGGGTGCGGCTGGATCCGGCCGTCCTCGCCGATCCGCTGGTACTTCATCAGGTTGACCCCCATGGAGATCTGCCGCCGGCCGTCCTCGCTGGACAGCGACATGGTGCCGTGGCCGAACACCGCGCCGTCGTGCCCCCAGAAGCCGCCGCAGGGGGTGGCCTGACGGTAGAGGCCCAGGCCGTAGTCCAGGACCACGTTCCCCTGCTCGTCGTACACGGGCACGGTGCGCCGCATCTCCGCCAGTTCGCGCTCGCCGAGGATCCTGCCGGTGAGCAGCGCGCGGTAGAAGGCGTTGAGGTCCTCCATGGTGGAGACCACCGCGCCCGCCGTGCCCGCCCACGACATGTCGTAGACGCTGAAGTCGCGCGGCGGGTCGATCAGCCCGTAGAGGTTCTCGTAGGCCTTGGAGTGCGGCCCGGGGATGACCGGCGTGCGCGGGAAGGAGGTGTGCTTCAGCCCGGCCTTCCCGATCACGTTCTTGGTGATGTAGACCTCGGCCGGGGTGCGGGTGACCTTCTCCAGCAGCAGCCCGGCGATGATGTAGTTGGTGTTGGAGTAGGACCACCTCTCGCCGGGCGCGCCGGTCGGCGGCGCGTCCAGGCCGAACCGCACGAGTTCCGCCGGCGTGCGCCGCAGGAAGCGGTTGTCGAAGAGGCTCGCCGGGTCGTTGCGGGCGAGGGAGGGGAAGGCGGGGAGCACGTAGTCGCCGATGCCGCTGGTGTGGTTGAGCACCATCCGCACGGTGACGGTGCGGCCCCGCTCACCCAGGTCGGGCAGGTAGCGGGCGATGGGGGCGTCGAGGTCGACCGCGCCCCTGGCCACCTGTTGCAGCACGGCCACGGCGGTGAAGGTCTTGGTGATGCTGCCGACGCGGTGCAGCAGGCCGGGGCGTACCGGACGCTTGGCATGGACGTCGGCCACGCCCGCCGCGCCGCGCCACTCCTCGCGGCCTTCCCGCACGGTCGAATATGTGCCGTACATGCCCGCCTCGACCACCGCGCCGAGCGTCCGGCTGAGGGCGGCGCGGTCGATCGCGGACAGGTCGGACGACTGGGTTTTCGTCGTGGCGCTCTCGGGGGCCGGGACGGCGGCCATCGCGGGCACCGGGGCGGTGACGAGGGCGGCGGCGAGCCCGGCGGTCACGATCCTGCGGACTAAAGGCATCTCATGTCTCCGAATCCTGGACAGGTGACGCGTTGATTCTCGCAACGGCCCGGTCGTCTTTCATCGTCGTACCGGATGATCGCCCTCCGCCTTGATGACGAGGCCGGAGTACGCCCGCCGCACAGGCCATGGCCGCCATCAGCGCCGTGACCAGCGCGAACGCGAACGGGAAGGCGACGGCTCCGGCCAGCCACCCGGTCACCGGGGGAGCGATCAGGCCGGAGAGGTAGGTGATCGTGGCGACGCCCGCGACCCCCTGCGCCGGAGTGGGACCGGCTCGCCCCGCCGCCGCGAAGACCAGCGGCACGATGACCGCGAGCCCCAGGCCCATCAGCGCGAATCCGGCGATGACCACCGCCGGGACGCGGCCGGTCACGATCAACAGCCCGCCGAGCACGGCCGTCGCGCCACTGGCCCGTACCGCCGCGACCGGGCCCACCTTGCGGACCAGCCCGTCACCGCTCAGCCGGGTGGTCACCATGAACAGGGCGAACACCGCGTATCCGGCCGCGGCCACGCCGGGGCTCGCGCCCGTGACGTCCTTCAGGTAGAGCGCCGCCCAGCCGCTGGCCCCCCATTCGGCGAACGTCGCGCAGAACCCGATCAGCCCCACGGCCAGGACGGCGCGCGGCGGCACGGCGAAGCGCGGCGGGGCCTGCTCGCCCGGCGCGGGCCGGGCCTCGGGCAGCGGACGGCTCACCCGAAGACCCGTGGCCACCAGGGCCGCCGCCATGACGGACAGGTGCAGCCGGGCGTCCACGCCGAAGTGCGCGGCCACCGCGCCGATCCCGGCTCCGGCCAGGTTGCCCACGCTCCACATGCCGTGCAGGCCGGACATGATGGAACGGCCGAGCCGCCGTTCGATGGTCACGCCCTGGGCGTTCATCGCGACATCGGACATGCCCGCCGAAGCGCCGCACAGCAGGAAGACCATCCCCAGCCAGATCGGGCCGGGGGCGAGCATGGGCAGCGCCAGCAGCGCGGTCCACATGGCGAGCAGCGCCCGGGTCGTGGCCCGGCCGCCGAACCGGTAGGCCAGGCGTCCGGCCAGCGGCATGGCGACGAAGGCGCCGATGGGCTGGCACAGCAGGGCGAAGCCCAGCGCGCGGGTGTCGATCGCGAGGTGTTCCTGCAGCCAGGGGACGCGGGTCGCGAACGATCCGCCGACCGCGCCGTGCACGGCGAAGACCGCGGCGATCGCGCGTTGGTGCCGATCTCTCATGCTGGTAAATTAACAGGAAGGGTTCCTGATGAATAGTCAGGCCGATGAACCACAGAACGGACAGAGGGTGCGATGAGGACGGCGACCCCCAAACTCGCGCGGGCGATCAACGACCGGCTGGTCCTCGACCTGCTGGTCGAGCACGGGTCACTGACCGCGCCGCAGCTCCGCGCGCTCACCGGGCTGTCGCGGCCGACGGTGTCCGACCTGATCGAGCGGCTCCAGGTGAACGGCCTGATCGAGGTCACGGGCGAGAGCGGGGGAGACCGGCGCGGGCCCAACGCCCGCCTCTACGGCGTGGTCGCCGCCCGCGCCCACGTCGCCGGGGTGGACGTGCGCCGCGACGTGGTCCACGTGTCGGTAGCGGACATCACCGGGGGAGTGGTGGGCACCGCGACCCGGCCGCTGTCGGGTGACCCGCCGAGTGATCTGCCCTCGCTGATCGCCGCCACGATCGCGCGGGCGGCCGGATCACGCGCCCTGCGCGCGGTAGTGGCGGGCGTCCCAGGCCTGGTGGACCCCCGCACCGGCGACCTGCAGGGGGTGAGCGAGGTGCCGGGGTGGGGGCCGGGGTCGCTGGCGGCGCTGCGGCACCTGCTGG
Source organism: Spongiactinospora sp. TRM90649 (assembly GCF_029382225.1). Lineage (GTDB taxonomy): Bacteria > Actinomycetota > Actinomycetes > Streptosporangiales > Streptosporangiaceae > Spongiactinospora. The sequence goes on along the minus strand of NZ_JARLTC010000030.1, from coordinate 110,999 downwards.
ACGTCCCGGTGATCCTGGAGAACGACGTCAACCTGGTGGCCGTGGCCGAACACGCCGAAGGGGTCGCCGAGGGGCGCGACGACTTCGTGCTGCTGTGGCTGGACGAGGGGCTCGGCTCCGCCGTCGTGCTCGGCGGGCGGTTGCGCCGGGGGGTGTCCGGCGGCGCGGGCGAGGTCAGCTTCCTAGAACCGGGCGGCGTCCCGAGCTGCGACCTGGTCGCCCCCGGGGTGCTCGGCGCCCTGCCGCCGGACGAGGTGGCGGAGCGGATCGCCAGTGTGGCGCTGGCGCCGGTCGCGGTGCTCGATCCCGGCCTGGTCGTGCTGGCCGGTGACACCGGCGTCGGGGGCGGCGAGGAGATGGCCGCCATGGTGGCCGGGCGGCTGGCGGAACGGTCACCGGTACCTGTCCAGGTCAGGGTGAGCACCGTCGCGGGCAACCCGATCCTGTCGGGTGCGGTCGTCACGGCGCTGACCCTCGTCCGCGACGAGGTCTTCGGCGCGGGCGCGGCCGAACGCGTCTGAGTCGACGGACCTCCACGAAAGCTGCACATACCCCGCACACCGCGTCCGATATCGCCGCTTAGGGTCGGGCGGGGGTTATCAAAGAGCGAAAGGACGGGGTACGGGGTGAGCGTTGCGGAACCGCCCAACGGCACGGCGGACGACACCGAACCGACGCCTGCCGCCGAAGCGGCCGACGACAGGCCGCCGATCGCCGGCGGAGCGGCCGGCGGCGGGTCGGGGGATGGCCGGGCGGTGGACCGCAGAGCGGCGGTCGGCGGTGGCGTGGCTGGCGACGGAGTGATGGGGGGCGCCGGGGCGGGGGAGCGTGGCAGGTCCGTTCGGCGGCGGCGGGTGCGGTGGGTTGCCTGGGGGCTCGTCGTGGTGCCGGTGGGATGGGCGGTGGTCAGGGGGACCGGGCTGGAGCGGGGGTCCATGGTCACGTCGGTGATCACGCTGACGCCGTACGCTGCGCTCGGGGCGGCGTTGCTCGGGGTGCTCCTGCTGGTGGCCCGGCGGCGTGCGCAGGGTGTGGTCGTGTTGCTGGCCTGTGCCGTCCTGGTGAGCTGCGTGTTGCCGCGTGCGCTGAGCGACGCGTCCGCCTCCTCCGGGACGGCGGCGGCCCCCACGGGGGACGCCGCGACGCGTGGCCGCGCGGAGGGTACACCGCTGCGTGTGCTCGCGCTCAACGTGATGTACGGCCAGGCCGACCCGCGCGCGGTCGTCGAGCTGGTCAGGAAGTACCGGCCGGAGGTGTTCAGCGCCCTGGAGCTGACCCCCGAGATGGTGACGGCGCTGGACGCCGCCGGTCTCGCCGAGCTGATGCCGTACCGGGTGCTCCAGGCCGCGGCGGGCGCGTCCGGCAGTGGGCTCTTCGCCGCCCGTCCGCTGGCCCCGCGCGAGGGCCTGTTCACGCCGGTCGGGCACAACATGCCCGCGGCAACGCTGACGCTCGCGCCGGGGGTCCCGGTTGAGGTCGTGGCCGTGCACCCGTTCACGCCGCTGGGCCGCCGCCTGCGCGAGTGGAAGGACGGCCTGGCCGCGCTCCCGTCCGCGTCCCCGCAGGTGGTGCGCGTGCTGGCGGGCGACTTCAACGCCAGCCTGGACCACCGGGCGCTGCGCGACGTGCTCGCCAGGGGTTACCTGGACGCCGCGGACCAGGCGGGCAAGGGCCTGACCCCGACGTGGCCGGCCAACCGGGACATCCCCCCGATGATCACCATCGACCACATCCTGGCCGACCGTTCGGTGACCGTGCGGCAGGTCGAGATCCTCGACGTGCCGGGCACCGACCACCGGGGCGTGTTCGCCGACCTGCGCCTGCCCGCCTGACGTCCCGCGCCGGGGCTCAGCCGCGCCCGCCCCGGTGGCCGATCGCCTGGCTGATCGAGCGGGCCGCGCCCCCGCCACCCGTCCCGAGACGTCGAACACCGGGGCCGCCACCGCGCTCACCCCCGCGCTCACCCCCGCGATCGCCTTGTCGTGGGCGCGGTCGTGCCGGCGAGTGAGGCGGCGCGGCCATCCTCACCTTCGAGCACGCCTCCGCCCGCTCATGTAGTACATGATCACCGGCGGTCGCAGCAGCATGACCAGGCCCAGTGCCACCGGGGTGGCCGCCAGCAGCTTGACGGCCATGCCGTCGTCGAACGTTCCGGTGAAGAGCAGGGCGTAGACGAGGGCGGCCAGCGCGCCCACCGACACCAGCCAGCCCCACCAGGTGGGGCGTCTCAGCAGCCACCACGAGCCGAGGCAGATGAACGGCGAGGCGACCAGCGTGCCCGCGAACCAGGCGAAGTCCGGTTCCAGCGGATCGATCAGGAACAGCATCAGCGCGCCCGCCAGGCCCGCCAGGCCCATCGCCCCGAGCAGGATGAGCATGCATCCCGCGCTGTTCTCCTCGGGGCGTGCGGGTGGAGTCTCCGGGCTGGCCTCGTAGCCTCCGCCCGGCGGGACCGGGCGGGCGATCATCAGCCGGGGGAGCAGCTCCTCGAACACGTCCAGGTGATTGGGGGTCAGCGGGACGAAACGGTCCTGCCCGAGGTCCAGGCGCAGCGGATCCCGCTTCAGCTCGGGTAATCGCGCCCAGGGGAACTTCATGCCTCCGGCGTACAGCGCCTCGCGGTTCACCGCCACGGCGGGGCCGAACCGCACGATCTTGCCCGAGTCCAGGTCGCGGGGCACCTTGGCGCGGAACGCGGCGGCGGCCCGCTCGGCGATCACCGGGCCCAGCACCTCCACGTGGGGCGTCAGCCCGTCCATCCGGACCACACGCCCGTCGGTCCCGACGACCTCGGCGGTGAACTCGTGGCCCAGCAGGCGCCGGAGCCCGCTGACCGTCTCGCGCAGGGCGATCGCGGTCTCGATGTCCTCCCACGCGAACACCTCGCGACGCCCGCCCGCCTCCCGGACGAAACCGCCGTCGTACAGCTCGAAGCGCTCGCCCCGGCGTCGCCAGGCGCCGGAGAGGAAGACCACGGCGTAGATCCCGGCGAAGATCGCCAGGGCCGCCGGGATGAGCAGCGGCTTCGGCACGTCCTCCCACGGGTCGAGGGACCAGGCCAGCGCGATGCCCCGGATGCCGGGGACGCCGAGGATCAGCGCCACCCCGAGCAGCATCAGGCCGATCGCCAGCCGCCTGCCGGGACTCGCAGGATATGAACCGAGCGTGTTACCGAGCCCAGAACCATTTCCGCTCATGAGCATCCGCCTTCGGTCGGCCTTCGTGACGATCATGCTCGGTGCGGATGCCGCCGTCAACGCGTTCGACGATCAAGGGTCGAGGGCGGTCGTCAGGGTCGCGGCGGCCTGGCGGACCAGCCGGCCGTACTCCGGGCGCAGCCGGTCGCGCATCCGGCCGGGGCGGGCGGAGACGCCGAGGGCGGCCACCGGCCCGCCGTCCGAGAGCACGGCGGCGGCCACCGCCGCGATGTCGGAGCGCCATTCCCCGCGGTCGTCGGCGTAGCCGCGCTCCTTGACCTCGGCCAGCTCGGCCAGCACCTGCGCGGGGTCGGTCACCGTCGCCTGGGTGTAGCCGTCGAGCCCGGCCGCCAGCAGGTGCTCGACCGTCGCCGTCGGGTGGTGCGCGAGCACCGCCTTGCCGCTGGCCGACGCGTGCAGCGGGAGCCGGACGCCGAGCGGCAGCGCGATCCGCAGCGGCTCGCCGGCCTCCAGCCGTTCGACCAGCACCACGGCGTCGCCGTCGGGGACGCCGAGGTGGACGGTGTGACCGGTCAGCGCGCGCAGGCGTTCCAGCACCGGGCGGGCGGCGTCGCGCAGTGCGAGCTCGCTGGTCGCGCGCCGTCCGACGTGCAGGGCCCTGGCGGTCAGCACCCACCGGGTGACCTCGTCACCCGACGGGCGGATCCAGCCGGCCTCGTGCAGGGTGCGCAGGCAGCGCTGCACGGTGCTCTTCGGCAGCCCGACGGTCCTGGCCAGCCCGCTGACCCCGGCGGGCTGGCGGGCGGCGAGCTGTTCGAGCACCCGCAGCGCGTTGACCACGTTTCGCATGGCGGCCGTCACGTCCGGCCCGCGCCGTCCTGCGCCGGGCTTACGGCCAGGTCGCCGGCGGGCTCCTCCCGGCGCTCGCCGGACGGCCCCGGCCGCAGCAGCACGGCGACGGCCACCAGCGTCACCAGGGACAGGCCCGCCATCGACCACAGCACCGCGTGCATGCCGTCGGTGAAGGCCGGACCGGCCAGGCGGTCCCCGGTGACGGCGGCGATGACCGCGCCGAACACCGCGATCGCGATGGTCTCCGAGACCAGGCGGAAGGTGTTGAACATGCCCCCGGCGGTGCCCACGCGCCCGGCCGGGGCGCTGCTGATCGCGATGCCGTCCACCAGCCCGATGGACATGCCCATGCCCGCGCCGATGGTGAGCATCGGCCCGGCGATCGACGCCGTGCTCGCCCCGGGGCCGATCGTGGTCAGCCACACCGCGCCCACGCCGGACAGCGCCACCGCCGCCAGCACGATCGCGGACGGCGGGACCCACCGCGCGGCCAACCCGGTCAGCGTGGGCAGCACCAGTGTCGGCCCGGTGAGCACGATCAGCGTGATCCCGGCCTGCCCCGGCGTCATGCCGAGCACGGCGGTCAGGTACGACGGCAGGTAGACCAGCAGCGGGACGAGCACGCACACGATCGCGCCCGCCGCCAGGCTGACGCCGAGGAACCTGCGCCCGGCGAGCAACTGGAGGTCCAGCATCGGATGCGCAGCCCGGCGCTCGATCACCACGAAGGCCGTGAACAGGACGGCGAAGGCGGCGAAGGCCGTCAGGACGACCGGGGAGTCCCAGCCGAGCGAGGGGCCCTCGACGAAGCCGGCGATCAGCAGCACCAGCGCGCCGGTGAAGGTGATCATGCCGGGCAGGTCCAGCCGCCGGTCGCCCGGATCCCTGGACTCCGGCAGCAGCGGGACCAGGAAGAGCACCAGGAGACCGGCCACGGCGGTGGAGCCGAACACGGCCCGCCAGCCGTAAGCGTCGACGATCAGGCCGGAGATGCTCGGCCCGAAGGCCAGCCCGAGGCCGAGCGTGGTGCCGAACAGGCCGAACACCCGCGTGCGGGCGGCCCCGTGGAAGGAGGCCGCGAGCAGCGCGCCACCGGCGGCGCCGGCGGCGGCGGCCCCGATCCCGGCGGCGGCGCGGGCCAGGTTGAGCAGCAGGATGTCTCCCGCGAAGGCGCTGACCAGCCCGCCGGCGGCGAACAGGCCGACCCCGGCGGCGTAGACGCGCCTGCGGCCGAACAGGTCGGCGAGTGAGCCGCCGGCCAGCATGAACCCGGCGAAGGTCGCGTTGTAGCCGTTCACCACCCACTGGACGGCGGCGAGGTCCGCGCCGAGGTCGGCGGTGATCGGGGAGAGCGCGATGGACGCGCCGGTCAGGGTGATGGGCAGGCACACGCTCGACAGCAGCACGGTCGCCAAGACCAGGATCGGATTTTTTCGCACTCCGTCAGTGTGCAACCTCAAGTAATATCGAGGTCAATCGCCGGCCCCCCGCTCACAGCAGCGCGGACGCGAGTTCGCGCAGCTCAGCCAGGGCGAGGGCGGGTTTCGGATCTTCTGTCGCCACGCCCACGCACACGTGGTCCGCCCCGGCCGCGAGCTGCGCCCGCACCCGTTCGGCGACCGTGTCCAGATCGCCGTGCGCGACCATCGCGGCGACCAGCCGGTCGCTGCCGCCGTCGGCGAGGTCGGAGTCGTCGAATCCCAGCAGGTCGCGCACGACGTTCCAGCGCGATGGGACGACCTGGACGTGCGCGATCCACTGGGCGATCATCTGGCGGGCGATGCCCCGCGCGGTCGCGGGATCCTTGTGCAACGCGACGGCCTGGTGGACGGCCAGCAGCGCGTCCGGCCCGACGATCTTCCGCGCGTGCGCGGTGTGCTCCAGCGGGAGCAGGAACGGATGCGCGCCCCAGGTCCGCTCCGCGGAGAGGGCGAGCATCTTCGGGCCCAGCGCCGCGAGCACCCGGCGGGGCGGCGCCGGTGCCGCCGGGGCGGTGAGCGTCGCCGTGTCCATCCGGTCGAGGAAGTCGCGCATGGCCTCGATCGGCGGGCGCCACGTCTTGCCCACGCTCGTGGCGAGGGTCTCCGCGCCCACGCCGAGCCCGAGCAGGAACCGGCCGGGGAACGCCTCGTTCAGCGTGCGCTCGCTCTGGGCGAGAGTGCCTGGTTCGTGCCGGTAGATGTTGGCCACGCCGGGGGCCACCACGATCCGGCGGGTGGCCGACAGCATCAGCGCCGCCTGCGTGGTGGAGTCGCGGCCCCTGCCCTCCCCGAACCAGACCGTGCCGTAGCCGAGGTCCTCGATCTCGGCCACCGCCTCCCGTGCCGTGTGCCACGGCTGCTCGTCGAACGCCCACGTCCACACGCCGATCGAACCCAGTTCCATCTGTCGCTCCCGTTAAGCTGAGGGTGCCTCCGGATGCAAGTTTCGGAGGGTGCCTCCGCTTTTGTCAAGGAGCCGTCCATGAGCTCGTCCCGTCCGATGCGCGCCGACGCCCGCCGCAACTACGAGAAACTGCTGGCCACCGCGCACGAGATGTTCACCGAGCACGGGACCGACGCGTCCCTTGAGGAGATCGCCCGCCGCTGCGGGGTGGGCATCGGCACCCTCTACCGGCACTTCCCGACCCGGGACGACCTGCTGGAGGCGCTGCTTCACGACCGCTTCGAGTCCCTGGCGGCGGAGACGGAGGAACTGCTGCGCGCGCACCCGCCCGGCGAGGCCCTCACCCGCTGGCTGGGCCGTCTCACCGCCCGCGCGTTCATCTACCGGGGCCTGCCCGACTCCGTCATGACCACCATGGCGGACGAGGACTCCCGGCTGTACGCCTCCTGTCACCGGATGCGCGACGCGGCGGCGGGCCTGGTCGTCGCGGCGCAGCGGGCCGGGGCCGTGCGCGCGGAGGTGGATCCCGACGACGTGCTCGCCCTGGCCGGCGGGGTCGCCTGGGTCGGCGAACGCACCGGCGGAGACACGGCGCGCGTGGAGCGCCTCCTCGAACTGGTGATGACCGGCCTCCGGCTGGAGAGGTGACGGAAGTGGCCTCCGGGGCGGCCTTTTGGGCGGTCCTCGGGGCGGGCTGAACGTCTCACGCGCGGCGTCGGTCGGGCATCCCTGGCGATGATCGCGCTGCTGCCGCCGTTCGGGCGGCGGCTCATGGAGGGCCGCCGCCCCTGGGCGGGCGCGACCACGGCCCTGCGGCTGGTGCTGCTCGCCGGAGCCATCATCGGCGCCGCCGGATGGCTGCTCGAGGATCGCGCGCCGGACGTGGATCCGGGGTGGGTGTCGGAGGGGGCCGGGGCGCGGCAGGCGGGCCGGGCTCCGGTCGTGCCGCAGGGGGCGGCCGAATCGGACGCCCCCTCGGCCGACGGCGGGCCGTCCTGACCTCTCGGGTCAGCCCGCACGCCCCCCGATGCCCGCCCTGCGCACCTCGATCAGCATCGCCTGCTGCGGGTCGAGCGTGGGCATCGGCAGGCCCGCCCTGGTCAGGACCGGGCCCGGCACGTCGATCCACCCCGCCAGGGCCGCCGACACCCAGGCAGGGGGGAACCGGTGCCGGGCACTGAACGGCCCGAGGTCGGTGCGGATCCGCACCCGGTAGTCGTGCGACGGCACCAGCCCCGGCAGCGCCACCCGGCCGTGCTGGAGGTCGGGCGAGGTGCCCGTGCGGGCCCAGCAGTACAGCGCGGCGGCGCACCCCGGCGCGAGTACGCCGTGCAGGAACTCCCGCTCGTCCTGCAGGTCGGCGCGCACGACCTCGCCGCTGTGCAGCAGCGGGCGGAACTCCTTGTACATGTTCGCCCACGTGGTCACCTTGGCGAGCTGCTCGGGAGTGAGTTTGCCGAGGTCCTGCTCGATGCCCGCGTGCCCGAACAGCGCGGTGATCAGACGGAAGGTGTCGCTGGTGAACCGGCGCGTGCTCGGCGCGCGCTCCGTGCCGAAGTGCGCGCCGATCAGCTCCAGCGGCAGGAGCTGGCCGGTCCAGCGCTGGATCGCCTGCCGCTCGACCGGGTCGCTGGAGTCCGACGCCCACACCCGGTCGGTGCGGCGCAGCACGCCGAGGTCGATCCGCCCGCCGCCGCTGGCGCACGACTCGATCTCCAGGTTGGGATGCCGGGCGCGCAGCGCGTCCATCAGCCGGTAGGCGGCGAGCGTCTGAGCCCGGACCCCCGGACGGTCGCGGCCCCCCGGCCTGCGCCGCACCGCCTCGTGCAGCTCGCGGTTGTGGTCCCACTTGATGTAGTCGATGCCGTACTCGGTGACCAGCGAGTCCATCCGCCCGAGCAGGTACTCCCACGCGTCGTCGTCGGCGACGTTCAGCACGTACTGGTGCCGGGACGGCGGCCCGAGCCCCTCCGTCGGGGCGAGGATCCACTCCGGGTGGTCGCGCGCCACGTCGGAGTCGAGGTTCACCATCTCTGGCTCGAACCAGAGCCCGAACTGCATGCCCAGCTCGTGTACCCGATCGACGAACGGGGACAGCCCGTTGGGCCAGACCGTCTCGTCCACGAACCAGTCGCCGAGCCCGGCGGTGTCGTCGCGGCGGCCCCGGAACCAGCCGTCGTCCAGCACCACCCGCTCGACGCCCACCTTCGCGGCCAGGTCGGTCAGCTTGAGCAGCCGGTCCAGGTCGTGGTCGAAGTAGACGGCTTCCCAGGTGTTCAGCAGAAGCGGCCGGGGCGAGACGGGGTGGCCGGGGCGGGCCCGCAGCAGGCGGTGGAAGCGGTGGGCCAGGCCGTCCAGCCCGTCGGCTGACCAGGCGAAGTAGCAGGTCGGGGTCTCGTAGAACTCGCCGGGGCCGAGCCGTACCTCGCCGGGGCGCAGCAGCTCGCCGCCGCCGATCGCCCCGCCATGCGCGCCCGCGCCCTCCGGCAGCGCCTCGGCCAGGTAGCGCTGGTCACCGCTCCAGCCGACGTGCAGGCCCCAGACCTCGCCCGCCCGGAACCCGAACCCGGGCACGCCCGCGGCCAGCAGGAACGGCGAGTCGGTCCCCGGCTTGCCCCGGCGGACCTCGCGGACGTGCGCGCCATGCGTGAGCGGACGGCGCTGCGGGGAACGCTCCCTGAGCCACCGGCCGGTGAAGTCGAGCACCTCCGAGGCGCGCCGGGGGAGCGGGAGCTGGGTCGTCACCCCCGTGAGGTCGTAGCGCTCCTCGCCGTGGTGATGCTCCGGATGGCGCGCGGTGAGGCGGGCCCGGACGGCCAGCACCCCGAAGGCGTCCAGCCGGTATGTGAGCTTGATGTCGAGATCGGAGATGTCGTCGTCGAGCATCAGCACCAGCTCGCCGCCCCCGCCGGGCAGGTCGCGCACCTCCGACCTGGCCAGACGCGGCCGGGGGGTGGTGGCGGTGCCGCCCCGGTGCCCCGAATGCCCCGGCGTGCCCGCCCAGCCCTCGAACTCCGTGGGCCAGACCGAGAGCAGCCTGGGCACGTCGATCGAGTTGATCGGCACGGCGGGGCCACCGGTCAGCGCGAGCGTGGCGAGCCCTTCCTCGGAGAGTTCACCGAGATCCTCGCCCCAGTGCAGCACGGTCGGCACCGGAGTGGTCAGGTCCACCGCGAACCCGACCCCGGCCGAGCGCAGATACGCGACACCGTCGCTTGACATCGAGGTTTTCCTCCTTCGGACACGATCTGTGGAATCATCATCGCGCCCGGTCGTGTTGCAGCGCTCGAAGGCGACTCGATCGCCATCGGGGCCGTGCTGGAGCGGCCGCCGGCCGGGGCGGTGAACCAAGGGCGGCCCGCCGTACGTCTGGAGGACATGGTGGTGTTACGAGTGCTCGCGGTGGCGGCGCTGATCTCCGCGCTGCTGGTGACCGGCGCCGGTACGGCGTGCGCCTGCACGTGCGCCGAGGTCCCCCCAGCGGAGGCGGTGCGCTCCTCGTCCTCGGTGTTCACCGCGACGGTCGAGGGCGTGCGCGCGGACGGCCCCGAATTCGTCGGCGCGACCCTCCGGGTAGATCACGTCTACAAGGGCGACCGCGCGGCGAAGATCGAGGTCTTCACCCGCACGAACAGTGCCGCCTGCGGCTACACCTTCGAGCCCGGCGTCCGCTACCTGCTCTTCACCCGCACCGAGAACGGCAGGCTCACCACGATGCTGTGCTCGGGCAACCGCCGCGTCCCCGACGGCACGCGCGCCCTGCGGGCGGGCGACGACACGGACGGCATGGGCCCGCTCAGCCACGAACTCATCGCGGCCCTCGGCGACCCGGGCCCGCCGATCGCCCCCGGCCCGGCGTCCCCGCCCCCGGCGAGCGGCGACCCGGACGACGGCACCGCCCCGCCCGCGACCGGGGCGCCGGAATCCGAGGTCGCCCCGCCTGTGTCCCCTGTGTCCCCTGAGACCCCACGTACTCCGCCGGTCGCCACCCCGGGCCTGTCGCCCCGCGCCCACCAGACCCCGACGCCCCCGGAAGGCGTCCCGGCCACCGTCATCGCCGCCGCGGCGGGCACCGCCCTCGCCGTGGCCGCCCTCCTGGCCCTCCTGAAGGCCCGCCGCTCCCGCCGCCGCCCATAGCCGCGCCCTCTTTTGCCGAGCCCGCATATCTTGTCGGCTTCGATAAACGGAACCAGCGTCAACAATCAAGGCGCTGGGGCGGCTCAACCGCGGCGACGGGGAGATGGGCACGGCTGCCTATCGTCCTCCGCCCGCCGCCTACATCCTGGCGATGCGACCCGGCGGTCCCCCCTTCCTGCACCGCTTCCACCACGGCGGTAGGCCACGGCTGCGCGCGTCGCCCGACGACGCCGACGGCGGCGTCGAGATCTACTACCGCTCGCCGTCCTTCCCCCTGTCGGCCGGTGGGATGTTCCTGAAAGCGGCTACGGGAACGACGAGATCGACATCTTCAAGGAGGCGTGGGAGCAGACCTCCCGCGCTCAGGCGACGACCCTGATCCCGTCCCGTGCCAACACGAGTTTCGCGACCCTGGACGCCCGGGCGGTCAACGTCGGCGTCCACCGTGGGCTCATCGCCGGGGCCAACCTGCGCCCCGCCGAGAAGAAGATCGTCTACGAGCACACGACGGCCGCCGCGCCCGCGCTCGCCTCGCACAACGGGCGGCTGTGGCCGTGGCTCGACCGCGTGCGGGCGCTCGTCGCCATCGCCCAGAAGTTCGACGCGGAGGGCCGGACGAAGGACGCGCAGACCGCGATCACGGACGCGACACGCCTCTACGGTGAGTTCGTCACCCTGAACCCGCTGAACGGGCCGTCCCTCGCCCCCATCGTGATCGCGGCGCTGAGCGGGATGGGGGTCGACTTCAGCGTCTCAGAGGCGGACCTGCGCGCATGGCTCGCCGACCCGGTCTACACGCCCTATCCGGCGATCTCCCAGGGGGACGGCCGCCGCCGTCCTTCGGACGGCGGCGGGGGAGGGGAGGTCAGGGGCGTTGGGTGATGGAGACGTCGTCGATGCCGGCCTCTAGGAGGGAGGCGGTGGAGGCGTCGGCGGCGTCGATGAGGATGCGGACGGATTGGCCCCGGAAGGCGGACAGGTCGGCTGTGGCGACGTTCCAGGAGCCGTCGCGGTTGGAGGCCGCGCCCAGTTGCTGGAACACCTGTGTGGTCGTGTTGCCGACGACTCTCACCCGCAGGTAGTCGCTGCTCGATGAGTTGGAGCCGTGGGCGAGGTACCACGAGAAGGACAGGCCGAGCGTTCCGGTGGAGGGGAGGGCGATCGGGGGTGACTGGATGGAACTGACGCCGCCGTCCAGGTCGTAGTCGCCCGCGCCCGCTCCCGCCAGCCGTCCCGTCACCAGGTCGTTGCTGCCGCTGACCGTGGTGCCGAGTTGTTTGGCGCCGGAGGAGTTGGTGGCCTGCGGGACGCCGCGCTCCCACTGGCCGAGGGTGGCGGTGTCGGTGCCGGACGGGTTGACCGTCCAGCCGGTGGCGCTCTCGAAGTTGTCGGAGTAGACGCTGACCGGCGGGTCGCCGCCGCCCTGGCAGTACTGGGTCTCCTTGCCGATGATCCGGTAGACGCAGTCGCCGTATTCCAGGAAGCGCAGCACGGCCTCCCGGTTGCGGGTGGTCTGCGGGACGATCTGCTCGTCCGGCGGGTAGAAGCCGGGGCTGGCCGATCGGGGATACATCTCGAAGGTGTAGCTGAAGATCTTGTAGACGCCCCACAGCCAGTCGTTGATGGTGCCGTCCGTGATGTAGAGGTCGCTGGACTGCTCCGGCGTGTAGGAGTTGGTCCCGGCCATGCTCTGGCCGAGCGAGGCGTGCGCGTTCCGGTCGTCGAGGGTGAGCCCGGGGCCGGTGTCGTCGTAGGTGTAGCCGTACGGCCAGAGCACCAGTTCGCTGTAGGTGTGCCAGTCGATGTGCGCCTTGATCTGCTGGACGCCGCCGACGACCCGGCTGCGCACCCAGTTGGCGGTGGCCCGGACCTCCGTCGCGGATTCGCCCGCGGATCCCCGGTAGGTCTCGCTGGACGTCGAGCCCGACGACCCGCCGCAGCAGCCCCAGCGGTAGTTCCAGTTGCGGTTCATGTCGGTGCCGACGGCCGACGACCCGGAGTTGGGCTGGCGGTTCTTGCGCCAGGAGCGGTAGCTGCCGCTGGCGATGTCGTATTCGCCGCCGTCCGGGTTGAGGTCGGGGAGGATCCAGATCTCCCGGTTGTTCACCAGGTTGGTGATCCGGGAGTCGGAGCCGTAGTTGTCCGTGAGCAGATTCATGATGTAGAGCGCCATCTCCACCGTGAGGTGCTCACGCGCGTGCTGGTGCGCGGTGAAGAGGATCTCCGGCTCCGTCTCGTCGGTGCCCACGTTGTCGCTGATCTTGACGCCGACGAGCTGACGGCCCTCGTAGGACGTGCCGTAGGTGAACTTGGTCGCCAGCGTCGGGTGTGACGCGACGATCGAGTTGATCTCCGTGTTCATCTCGGCGTAGTTGTGGTAGCCGGAGTCCGACGGGGGGAAGTCAGCGATGCCCACGCCGGACGGGGGTAATGGGCGTGGCGTCTCCGTGACGGTGTAGCCCAGTCTCTTGATCGCCGCGACCTCGGCCGGGGTGGCCGTGATCAGCAGCGTGGTGCCCTTGACCTCCTCGATCGCGGCACCGGTGGCCGCGACCGCGCTGCGCTGTCTCGCGTCGGCCGGTCCTTGCACGTGGTACTGCCGGTTGGGCGGCGGCTCGGAGACGGCCCCGGCACCGGTTCCACCGGTCAGGCAGAGCAGTGCGAGGACGGCCAGCAGGATCCCTGCTCGGTGTCTCACCTCATCCTCCTCATGAGCGCGCGGGTTCGGGTGCTACGCGCGCCTGCACTGAGAGTGAAGAACACGGGTGAACCGAAAAAGGCCCAAATTTCGGCAGTGTGGCGGGCGTATCCGCCCTCGAAGGCGGACCCGATCGGGCGGCCACCGCCGCGCCGTCCGGCCCGCGCCGGATCGGCGAGGTGAACCCTACGGTGATCGGGGCAGGTCGGCGGGGTGCCACGCCCGGCCGCCCGCGACACCCCGGCCACCTGCCGTCCCGCTCCGGCCAGAGGCGCGGACGAGACCCGTAACTCTCATTACGGCCCGCCCGTACCGTGGACCGAAACCAGCGGGCCGCCGGGAGCGCCGGGAGCGGTCCACCTCTCGCGTGATGCGCGAAACGGTTGGTATAACGTCGCCCCGGCCAGGACCTGCTGGTCCAGGCCATGTCGGGGCTCGCCGCCGCCGGTGGCCGGGCCGGGGACCCGCCCACCCCGGCGGGCACCTCGATCGTGGACGCCTCGACGGCGCTCTGCCTGGCCAAGCCAAGCGGCTGATCGACGACGGCGTCCAGCAGGCGCTCGGCGCGGCGCTCACCACCGAGCAGGCGGCGCTGTCACGCCTGTTCGCCACCACCGCCGACGCCGCCGAGGGGATCGAGGCGTTCGCGGCCAAGCACGAGCCGGTCTTCTGCGGCCGGTGAAGTCGGCCGGTGAAGTCGGACGGGGCCCGGGACGGCGTCAGCCGTCCCGGGCCGTCACAACGTGACCCAGCCGGTCGAGACCGAGATGCCCGTCGTGGTACGGCAGTGCAGCCGGAACCGCTCGGCGGGTTTGGCCCGGATGGCGAAGAACCCGATTTCGTCCACCGCCGCCTCGCACACCTGGCCCGCCTCCACGTGCAGGTGGATGCGGCCCGGCTGCGGCGGCACGAGCTGGCCGAGCAGGGTGTCCTCGGTCACCTCGATCTCGATGGTCAGCTCGGGCGACACGAACGTCAGCGCCCGCAGCGCCGCCGAGTCGGCGGCCCTGGTCAGCGCGAGCGTGCGTTCGTCCTGGAACTCCGAGTCGTAGGCCAGCTCGGCCAGCTCGGCGTCGATGTTGTGCCAGGCGAAGGCGGTCTTGGCCGCCTCGACGAAGTCGCGTGGCACGCTGTCCGCGGCGCGCAGCGCCGCGCCGAGCCTGGCCAGCAGCTCTTCGTCGCTCCACTGTTCAGACATGGCGCTCACCTCCGGACGGCTCTGTCTCGGATTCCATCAGAGCGACCAGTGCGGGATGGCTGCGGAGCTTGGCCAGGCATCGTGCCCTGGTGGGTCCGACGCTGCCGATCGGTATCCCCAGGCGCGCGCTGATCTCGTTGTACGGCATCTCCTCAAGGAGGAGCGAGAGCATCCGGCGGCACGGCGGGGACAGTGCCGTGAACGCGGTGCGGAGTACGGCGTTGCGTTCCGCCGCCTCCACCTCGTCCTCGATCAGGATCGACCGGTCGTCCGCGGTCATCTCGAAATCCAGTGGATCCTCGACTGTCTCGTGCTGGCGTCCTGCCCGCAGGACCCGAGAACATTCCCGTTTCGTGGTGGTGGCGAGCCAGGACCCCATCTTGCCGGGATCATGGAGTTCGCCCAGGTGCTCGACCGCCGCCATCCAGACCTGCTGGGCGACGTCGTCGACGTCGCGCCGGTCGAGCCGGTACTGGCGGCAGATCGACCAGACCATCGGCGCGTATCGCTCGACCAGGTCGTTCCAAGCGCCCTGGTCGCCCGTGCTCGCCCGTTTGACCAGGGCGGAGACCGCCGGATCCGCCGGCATGACACGCCTCCCTCGCTCGATCCGCCGTTCGCCGCCGTGCGTCGCAAGTGGCTCAGCCGCCGGCCAGGTACAGGCGTGCCGCCTCCTTGGCGCTCACGCCACGGCGCTGGGCGATGCCGGCGATGGCCCCGCCCACGTGGGCGGTGGCGAAGGAGGTGCCGTCCCACTCGGCGTATCCGAGGCCGAAGTCGGTGATCTCTCCGGTCCGCTCGACGGTGCCCGAATCGTAGTTCATCCGAACCATCTCCACATCCCCCGGAAGGAACAGACCGCGGCGGTTGGTCCCCGGGGCCATGCAGTCGGTCCAGGGGGCCTCCTCCATACTGGGGGAGAAGAACGCCCGGCCGCCCTCCTCGTTGAGCGCGCCGACGCCGATCACGCTGGGGCTGGCCGACGGCCACATCGGCACGGTCGGCTCCAGCGGCGACCGGTTGGCCTCATCGCCCACGAACGCGCCGCTCCACCAGTCGTCCGGGCGGCCGTGGTTGCCGATCGCGGCCACCTTCACCAGGGCGGGGGTGCGCTCGCAGGCGCGGGCCAGGACCAGCGGCTCCTCGCCGTCGGCGGTGGGGCCGCCGAGGGCCATCACCAGGATGTCCAGCTCGTCGTTCTGGGCCTCGACCATCTCCTTGGCCAGCGCCCAGGAGGTGGTGGTGAGCGTCGCGGGGTCGAGCACCGGCCGGACCACCAGCTCGGCGTCGGGCGCCTGCTCGGCGGCCAGCGAGCAGACCAGCAGGCAGTGCCCGCCGAAGGACACCCAGTCGGGGGTGCGCGCCAGCAGCCCGTCGTGGGCGGCCAGGTAGCGCCCCGCGAGGTCCTGGTGGGCGAACAGCGGGGTGTCGATCACCCCGATCCGGATCGGCGTCCGGTCGGACTCCGCGCGCCTGGGCAGCGCGAAGGTCTCCCCGGCCTTCAGCGCCCTGGGGTTGCCGGTGTTGCCCCCGCTGTACGGCGAGCCCTCCGGGTTCTCGTAGAAGCGCTCCTTGGCGAGCGTCGGCCGCCACCCTGAATGAGACGCGGCGTACTTGCGCCGGATATAGAACAGCAGCATGTCGAGGGGGGTCAGGTCGTCGTCCGCGGAGTAGGTGCCCTCGCCCTCGCGCCTGGCCAGGCCGACCAGCTCGGTGCGGTTGGCCAGGCCCTCCATCGCCGCTTCGAGCCCGTGCAGCTCGCGCATCGCGAGGCCCAGCGGCTCGCTCTCGTCACGGCTCACCGTGGCGATGTGAAGGTCGGTCAACTCCTTTTCCAGCAGGCTCTCGTCTTTGAGGTCGACGACCACACGGGCGCCGTGGAACGCCTCGGTGTCGCGGCGCACTATCCCGTTGAGCTGGGTGGCCATGCCTATGCCCTTCCTGTGACGCAACCGTCGTCGTGTTACAGAGACGGGTTGTCGCCCGGTTGATACATCACACGCAAAAAATCTTGCGAAAGACTGCGGGGGTGGACACGAGCCCCTCCGACGTCGCCGCCGAGTTGCTGCGGCTCGCCGAGGCCGACCCGGCCAGGCTGACGATTATGGCAACACAGATCGCCGACCGGGCACGGGCCCGCGGCGATTTCGTCCTGGCCTCCGTGGCCGCTCGGGCGCTCGGCGTGGCCGCCGTGCACCTGGAGGACCTCGGGGTGGCGGCGCGGCACCTACGGTCGGCGATCAGGCTGGCGGAGCGCGCCGGATCGGCCGACCTCGCCGCCGAGGCGCGGATCCGGCTGGCCTTCGTGTGGTGCGTGCGCGGGCGCATCCCGCAGGCCATGCGCGAGATCGACGAGGCGCTGCCCGACCTGCACGGGGTGGGGCGGGCGCGGGCCGAGGCGCAGCGCGGGGTGATCTTCAACCACCTCAAGCGCCCGGAGGAGGCCCTCGCCAGCTACCGCCTGGCGGTGCCCGCGCTGCGCCGCGCCGGGGACCGCCTGTGGTTGCAGCGGGTGCTGTCCAACCGGGGCGTGGTGCACGGCTACCGCCAGGAGTTCACCGCCGCCGAGACCGACCTGCGCGAGGCCGAGATGCTGTGCGAGCAGCTCGGCCTGGGGCTCTCCCTGGCGATCGTGCAGCTCAACCTGGGGTGGGTCAGCGCCACGCGCGGGGAGGTCCCGGCCGCGCTGCGCTACCTGGACCTGGCCGAGCGGCGCTTTCGCGAACTCGACACCCACCAGGTCTGCTGGACTCTGGTCGACCGCAGCGAGCTGCTGCTGTCGGTCGGGCTGACCGCCGAGGCCAGGGAGGCCGCGGAGGAGGCCGTGTCGGAGTTCGAGCGCAGGCGGCGCGGGATCGGGCAGCCCGAGGCCAGGCTGCTGCTGGCCAGGGTCGCCTACCTGGAGGGCGACCACGCCAGCTCGGTCCGTGAGGCGCGCACGGCGGCCAGCGGGTTCGGCAGGCAGCGCCGTCCGCAGTGGGCGGCGATGGCCAGGTTCGTCACGCTGCGCTCGCGGGTGGCCGGGGGAGAGGCGGTCACCGTCCAGCGGATGGAGCGGTGCGCCGCCGACCTGGCCGCCGCCGGATGGCCGGGCTCGGCGGTGGAGGCGCGGATGATGGCCGGGCAGCTCGCGCTGGGCCGGGGATGGACCGAGCGCGGGCGTCGCGAGCTGGAGCGCGCCGGGCAGGAGCGCAACCGGGGGCCCGCCGTACCGAGGGTGCGGGCCTGGCACGCCGAGGCGCTGCTGCGCCTGTCGCGCGGCAACCACCGGGGCGCGGCCGTCGCCATCGGCACGGCGCTGCGCATCCACGACGAGCACCGGGCGACCCTCGGCGCCACCGACCTGCGCGCGCACGCGTCCAGGTACCGCGTGGAGGTCGCCGACCTCGGGCTGCGGATGGCCTTCGACAGCGGTGACGCCGCCCGGGTGCTGACCTGGGCGGAACGCGGCCGGGCCAGGCACCTGCTGACCAAGCCGCCCCGGCCGCCGGACGACCCCTACCTGGCCGAGTCGCTGACCCAGCTTCGCGCGGTGTCCGGCGAGATCCACGAGCGCCGCGCCGCCGGGGTCGCACCCGGCCGCCTGGTGCACCGGCAGGTCACCCTGGAACGGGAGATCCGCGACTACTGCCGCAGGCTGGGCGGGCGCTCGGCGGAGGCGGCCACGGCGGTGTCGGCGAGCGAGGTTGCCGACGTGCTGGCGGGGCGGGCGCTGGTGGAGTTCGTGCACCTGGACGACATGCTGCACGCCGTCACTGTGACCGGCGAGCGGGTGCGGCTGCGGCGGCTCGGGCCGCTCGCGCCGATCAGGTCGCTCGTGGACCGGGTGCCGTTCGCGCTGCGGCGGCTGGCCAGCCACCACGCGGTGCCCGGCAGCCGGGCCGCCGCGGCGGCGATGCTGCGCGACGCCGCCGCCCGCCTCGACGACGCGCTGCTCCGCCCGCTGGCCGCCGACCTCGGCGACCGTCCGCTGGTGCTGATCCCCAGCGGGCCGCTGCAGGCGCTGCCATGGTCGACCCTGCCCTCGTGCTCGGGGCGCACGGTGAGCCTGGCGCCGTCGGCGACGCTGTGGCACGCGGCGGGCCGCGCCCCCGCGTCGGAGGGGCCGATCGTGGCCGCGTCCGGCCCCGGGCTGCCCGGCGCGCGTACCGAGGCCGAGGGGGTGGCCTCCATCCACTCGGTGCCCGCCATGGTGGACGGCGCGGCGACCACCGAGGCCGTCATCGGCGCGCTGGACGGCGCCCGCCTGGCGCACCTGGCCGCGCACGGCCGCCTGCACGCGGCCAACCCGCTGTTCTCCTCGCTGCGCCTGGCCGACGGGCCGCTGACCATCTACGACCTGGAACAGCTGAACAGCGCCCCGCAGATGGTCGTCCTGGCCGCCTGCGACAGCGGGCGGTTCGTGGTCCGCGCGGGCGACGAACTGCTCGGGCTCAGCGCGACCTTCATGGCGCTCGGTTCGCGCGCCATCATCGCCCCGGTGCTGTCGATCCTGGACACCGAGACGACCACGCTGATGATCGCCCTGCACAAGCTGCTCGCCGCGGGCCACTCCGCCGCCGCGGCCCTGGCCCAGGCACAGCGGCAGATCGCCGGGGAGGACTTCGAAGCGTCGGCGGTGGCCGCCGGTTTTGTGTGTATGGGAGCGGATTTCGCGCTGACCCCGCCCGGTTGACGGGCGGTCAATCGGAAACACGATGTATCAGATCCGCCGATCGGCCCTCTGTTGAGGTGTGGAAGCACGGTTCCACACGGGAGGGACGACATGAATCCCAAGAACGCGCGGATCGCCAGGATCTACACCACGCAGAAGGGCGGCAGGGTCGCCGACACCACTCCCAACGCCCCGGACGTCGCCGGGGAGATGCCCGGCACGAGCTTCGACCTCGTCGTGGAGATCGAGGCCGGGCCGGAGACCATGACCAAGGCGCCGTACACGCTCGCGGTGTCCGCGATCGACGACAGCACCGGGGGCGGGGCCTCGACGCTGGAACCCGACATCCCACCGCAGAGCTTCAGCACGCCGCCGTTCCGCTGCGTGGGGCCCGACTTCGTGCTGGTGCAGAACTTCAACATCCCGGTGCCCGCCACGGGGGTGCGCGGCCACCTGTTCCACTACACCGCCGTCCTGCACAACGCGAACTTCCAGATCGTCTCGATGCAGAGCAGCGAGCGATTCCTGCTGGTCTGAGCCGCGACACGGGGGCGTTCGCGGACGGCCCGGCGGTCATCGTCCGCCGGGGAGATCGGCACGACCAACACCACGACGTCGGCCACCGCTCGCGCGTGCGGGCCGGGCGGTTACCGAACAGGGGCCGGTATCCGCGGCGCCGTCGTCGTAAGGGGGCCCGAGTTCGAGAGAACCAAGCGGGCCGGGCGCGCGTCTCCTCGCGCCCGGCCCTCCCGGACGGTCCTCGCGGCCACGGGGACCGTCCACTCTCGGGAAAGCCGCCCCTTCCAGGGCAGAGAGCATGTGATCATGGCAAAAGAGGCTGTCGCGTCGCTTCCGGTGTACTCCCTCACGGCAGGCGAGCGCGCGCTGTTCATCGAGGGCGACCTGCGGGCCGGGCGGCTCTGGTTCGACACCGCTTACCGCGACGCCGAGCGCAGGAACGACGCGCCCACGATGGCGCGCGCCGCGCTCGGCCTCGGCGGGCTCTGGGTCCACGAGCACCGCAGCGCGGCCGAGGCGGCGCTGCTGCGGGAGCGCCAGCGGCACGCGCTGAAACTGGCCGACCCCACCGGCGCGCTCGCGCTGCGGCTGCGCGCCCGGATCGGCGCCGAAGAGGACTACGGCGCCGGCCGGCACGACACGATCTTCGACGTACTGGCCCAGGCCAGGCGCAAGGGCGACCCGATCGCGCTGGTCGAGGCGCTGAGCCTGGCCCACCACTGCGTGCTCGGCCCCGAGCACGGCGAGGCGCGGATGGCGCTGGCCCACGAACTGATGGGCCGGGTCGCGGCGACCGGACGGCCCGGCGACCTGCTGATGGCCCTGATGTGGCGCACCGTGGACCTCTTCCTCGCCGGTGACCCGCACGCCGAGCGGTCGCTCGCCGAACTGCGTGAACGGCTCTCCCACCGCGCGCACCTGGCGGTCGGCTTCGTGGTCAGCGCCATGGAGGTGATGCTGTGCGTCCGCGCCGGACGGCTCGCCGAGGCCGAGACGCTCGCCGCCGTCTGCGCACGGCGCGGCGCCGCCGCCGGTGACGTCGACTCCACCGGCTGGTACGGCGGGCAGCTCGCCGCGATCCGCTGGTACCAGGGCCGGATCGCCGAACTGGTGCCGGCGCTGTCCGGGCTGGTCCACTCCCCGGAGCTGAGCGCGGTGGACAACTCCTACACCGCCGTGCTGGCCGTGGCCGCCGCCGAGGCGGGCGACCGGCGGCTCGCCGTCGGCATGCTGGCCCGCCTGCGCGGGCGCGACCTGGCCGACCTTCCCCGGTCGAGCAGTTGGCTGACCTCGATGCACGCCGCCGTGGAGGCGGCCCACCTGCTCGGCGACACCGAGACCGCGGCCCGCGCCTACGAGCTGCTGCTGCCGTTCGGCGGGCTGCCGGTGATCGCCAGCCTCGGCGTCGCGTGCCTCGGGTCGGCCTGGCACGCGCTGGGCGTCGCGTCGATGACGACGGGCGACCTCGACCGGGCGGTCGAACACCTGCGGGCGGCGGTCCGCGACAACCTGGCGCTGGGGCACTGGCCGGCGGCCGTGCTGTCGCGCTGGCGCCTGGGGCAGGCGCTGGCGCTCCGGCACGGCCCGAGAGACGCGCGGGCCGTACGCGAGACGGCGCAGGCGGCCAAGGAGGCGGCGGAGCTCGGCATGGCCCTGCCGGTCGAGCCGGAGCGCCCGCCGTCCGCGTCGTGCGTGCGCCGGGGGCGGCAGTGGCAGGTGGAGCTGGGCGCGCGGAGCGTGCTGGTCGACCACTGCGTGGGGATGGAGCACCTGGCGGTCCTGATCGCCAACCCGGGGCGCGAGGTCCGCGCGGCCGACCTGGCGGCGGGGCCGCTGCCGTCCGGCGCCCCGGCGGGCGAGCTGTCGGCGCAACCTGTGCTCGATGACGAGGCCCTGCGGGCGTACCGGAGCAGGCTCATGCGCCTGGAGGCGGAGATCGCCGACCTGGAGGCGTGCGGCGAGCCCGAGCGGGCCGAGGCGACGCGCGGCGAACGCGACTGGCTGGTCGGCGAGCTGTCCGCCGCCGCGGGCCTCGGCGGACGCACCCGCCGCTTCACCGGCGGCGACGAACGCGCCCGCATCGCCGTGGGCAAGGCCATCCGCCGCGCCCTCACCCGCATCACCACCGCCGACCCCGCGATCGGCGGCGAACTCCGCGCCACCATCCATACCGGCCTCCGTTGCACCTACCGCCCCCGCTGACCGCGAAGAAGAGGACGGCCGCCCGGGCGGGGCGGGGGGCCCGGGCGGCCGTCCGGCGGCGGTGCCGTGTCCTGGTGGGGGACGGCCGCCGCCGGTCTGGGTCAGAACTCGTACTGGATCGCGGTACGGCCCGCGATGATGGGCCGGATGTGGTCCGCGACCACCTTCTGGTGGGCGGGGTGCTCGACGTAGACGGCCCAGTCCGACTTGGTGGCGAAGTCGGCGAGCACTCCGAAGTCGGCGTTGCCCGAGGTGGTGTCCGCGCCGAACTCCAGGCGGCGGATCTCGGGGATCAGCGCGGGGAGCTTGGCCAGTTCGGCCGCGACCGCCGCGCGCTGTTCCTCGGTGGCGCTCTCGGTCCAGGTGAACAGGATGATTCTGCGGAACATCACGAGTCCCTTCGGCTTGTCAGGGGGTCAGGGGGGTCAGGGGTGGACGGCGCCGCCGCGGTCAGCGGGCGACGGCCTCGATGACGGCCACCGGCGCGCCGGTGCGGACGACGCGGGTCAGGCGCAGCCCCGCCTCCTCCAGCAGGCGGCTCAGCTCGGCCTCGGTGCGCTCGCGGCCGGTCAGCAGCATCATCATGATCAGGTCGTGGATCTTGGACGCGTCCGGCGTGTTGCCGGGCGGGATGACCGGGTCGATGACCAGCACCCGCCCGCCGGGCGCCATCGCCTCGCGGCAGTTGCGGAGGATCCGCACGCACTCCTCGTCGGACCAGTTGTGCAGGATCCGCTTGAGCGCGTAGACGTCGCCCCCGCCCGGGACCTCGGTGAAGAAGTCGCCCGCCACGGTCTCCCAGCGGGAGTCGTCGCCGACCTCTCCCAGCCGGTTGCCGTCGAGCACGTGCCGCTCGTCGAACAGCACCCCCCGCAGGCCCGGACGGGCGAGCAGGGCCTGCACCAGCAGGCCGCCGGTGCCGCCGCCGACGTCCACGACCACGCCCTCCTGCGGCCAGTCGCAGCTGCCCACGGCGAGCTGGTCCACGGCGGCCGAGAAGCTCGCCATGCCCTTGTGGAAGACGCCGTCCACCGACTGCTCGCCCTTGATGTGCTCGTAGTACGGCAGGCCGAACAGCCGGTCGAACACCGGTCCGCCCTCGCGCAGCGCGGTGACCAGCTCGCCCGCCGACCGCCAGTGGGTGTGCGCCGAGGTCATCAGGATCGCGTCCCTGACCGACACCGGGTTGTCGGTGCGCAGCGCGTCGCCCTGCGGGGTCAGGTAGAACCGGCCGCCGTCCTCCTCGCGGACGATCTGGCGGGTGGCCAGCAGGCGCAGCATCCGGTAGAGGAAGTCGGCGTCGGTGCCGGTCGCCTCCGCCAGCTCGGCGGCGGTGCGGGGGCCGTCGGCCAGGTGGTCGGCCACGCCTATCTGCGCCGCCGCCCGCAGCGAGGCGGCGTACAGGTAGCCCACGGACTCGTCGAGCAGGTAGATGGCGGACGCCTGGGCGGCGGACATGCGCGGCGCCTCGCCGGAGCCGTCGGCCAGGCGCAGCTCCTCGACCACCAGCTCGGCGACGCGGACGGCCGAGGCCGGGTTCTGGCCGGTGACCAGACGCCGGTCGGCGACGGCGTGCGCGCTGAAGTTCGCCGCCTTGGTGAACCGGGCGCCGCGCTCGATCAGCTTGCTCTCCAGGGCGAAGGGCACCTTGTCGATCAGGCCGACGGCGGTCTCCTCCTCGTTGGTGAAGGCGCTGACCAGCTTGCCGTCCACGAGGTGGGAGCCGTCGCCGAGCCGTACGTTGACCAGACCGGCCGGTCCGTGGCAGACGCCCGCCACCACGCCGCCGTTCTCGTAGATGGCGGCGGCGAAGCGCGCCAGCTCCTTGGAGTCGGGGAAGTCCCACATCGTCCCGTGCCCGCCGACGAACAGGATGGCCTGGTAGTCGTCGGCGTTGAGCTGGTCGGTGGTGGGGGTGGCGGCGAGACGCGCGCCGTGCTCGGCGAGGAAGGCGGCGGTCGCCTCGTCGCCCGGCTTGACGCCGTCGCGCGGCGGCTCGCCCCCCTGGACGGAGACGAAGTCCACGTCGAACCCGGCCTCGGTGAACACCCGATAGGGGTGCGCCGCCTCCGGCACGTAGAAGCCGGTGGCCCGGCCGGTGTCGCCTAACTCGCCGTGGCTGGTCAGGGCGAGGAGAACTCTGGGCATGGGAGTACCTTTCTGGTGTCTCGGTGGTCCGGTCCGCTCAGAGGTCGAGCCCGGCCGGTACGGCCGGCAGCCGGGCGACGCCCAGCCGGTCGGCGTTCGCCATGTCCTCAGGCGTGTGGTAGCCCCACTCCGCCCACATGGCGCGGACGCCCACCGCGGCGACCCCGCGGACGTTCGCCAGGTTGTCGTCGATGAAGGTCGTGTCGGCGGGGGAGATGCCGTGGCGGCGGCACAGGTCGCGGACCGCGATGGCCTTCTGCCCGCATTCGCCGATGACCTCGGCCACGGTGCCGTCCAGCCCGTGCCGGCGCAGGATGTCCCACACCGACCGCTCGTCCTTGGCCGTCACGATCATGGTCTTGCCCGCCTGCCCGAGGAGCAGCGGTGCGATGCCCGGGTAGAGGGTGTGCAGGCCGAGCCAGAAGTCCGGCTCCTCGGTGCGGAGCCTGCCGCGGGCGGCCGAGGCCGCCCGCGTGAAGTCGCTCACGTAGCCGGCCGGGAGGGTGCGGAAGATCCGGTCGAAGTCCTTCCGCCCCCTGACCCAGTCCGCGTACGGCAGGTGCGCAACGACGAAGTGGTCGAGCACCCGGGAGTAGTCGCGCACCTTGCGGAATCGGCGCACGAACGACGCCGGCACCCGCCGCAGCACTCCGGCGCCCGAGTTCCACCGGGCGACGCCCTCCGCGCCCAGCCAGGTGACCAGCGCGCACTCGGCGAGCGCGTCGCAGACCACCCCGTCGAAGTCGACTACCAGCACGGGATTCTCACGCCGCCAGCTTCTCGACGGTCGAGAAGACGGCCCGCATGAAGGCCCCCACGTAGGCGTAGTAGGAGCAGGTGATGATGTTCCCGTCCACGATGACGTCGCTGTCCACCACGTCCGCGCCGGCGTTGATGACGTCGTCGCGCAGCCCGATGTAGGCGCAGGCCCGCCGGCCCTTGAGCACCCCCGCGCTGACCATGATCCAGGGACCGTGGCACAGGCCCGCGACGACCTTGCCCGCCGCGTCCATGCCGCGCAGGAAGTTCAGCACGTTGGCGTCCTGCCGGACCCGGTCGGGGGCCTCGTGGCCGCCGGTGAGGATCACGGCGTCGTAGTGGGAGACATCCAGGTCGTCGAAGGAGACAAGTGGCTTGGCGGTCTTGTCCATGGGGAGCGGCACGCCGTACTTGCCGATGACCCCTTCGCCCCCCTTGGTGGCGACGTCGACGTGCCACCCCTCCTCGATGAGCCGGTAGTAGGTGTAGACCACGTCGTGGTCCTGGAACCCCGGGCCGGTGATGATGACGGCGCTGTGGGACATGACGATCCTTTCGCTTCAGTGCTTGCGCGTGACGGAGAGGTAGAACTTGTCCACCTGGGGCCTGCGGTCGTCCTCCGGGAGGCTCGTCAGGATCTCCACGTGCGAGTGGACGACCCCGGAGAGGCAGAGCGGGATATAGAACACGTCCGCAGGTCGGCGGCGGTAGAAGATATCCGTGCCTGTCCGGATATCGAAGAGAAACCGGCCGTCGGGGGTTCCCCCGCGCATTCGCGCGTGCGGCAGGTAGGGCACCCGCCGCATCGGATGTTCGGGCTCCTGAAGTGAGACGGATTCATACGATGTGCCGGCACGGTTGTAGTCGTCGCTCAACCGGATCAGGTCGAACTTGTTCCTCGGCGCCTCCACCTCGATGAGCTCAAGCGGTTCGTCCCCCGTGTTCCTCGTCGAGTGGAACGCTCCCGGCGCGATCCGCAGGATCGTGCCGGCCTCGACCTTGACATCGCCGCTGAGCGTGGACGTGACGCCCTGCCCGGCAAGGCAGAGCAGGTACGTCAGCTTTCTCGGATGTACGTGCATGGACGTCCCGTGCGGGGCGTTGACATGCAGGGCCCAGAAATCGAAGAAGTCGTCGACGTAGGCCCGGTACTCGTATCCCCACGGTTTCGGTATTACCTCGTTGAGATGCGAGTCTTCGTCGAACTGCTCATTGAACGGCCGGATCCCGTTCATGACCAGTCTGTTCAATTCTTTCATATCGGCTGGCCCGGCATCGATGCGGATCGGGTGAGAACCACCCGTCCTGGCCGGTGAGGATATTCCCCCGTCGGCCGATAGAACCGACATGCAAACCCCCTGTGGTCGACCGCTTGTGCGGGTTCGATCAGATTCGACGCGGCCGAGAGACAATAAACCGGACTTATCATCCGGCTATCAAATAAGTATCCGTGGGGGCTGACATAGGTTTTCGTATGCCCTGGGGAAAGCAAATCTTGGGATAAAACGGACGCAGTGCCAACAAGCGGGACGCTCACCCCACTGAGGCGCTCCAGAGCTGCGCCTTCATCAGCAGGTGCGAATGGACGGTGGAAAGCACCACGTTCGAAGTGGCCCCCGAGCGAGTGGCCAGAAACAGCGTGTTGAGCGGTGGCATGTCCGGCTCGTGCAGCGCCCTGATCTCACCCCGGTCCAGTTCGTCCGTGCACAGGTACGAGGGCACCACCGAGATGCCGCCGCCGGCCTTGACCGTGGCCAGTACGGCGCGCAGGTCGGGCACCACCACCTGGGCGTCGAACGCGGGGCGCTCGGAGAAGACGGTCTGCCAGTAACGCCGCACGATGGGCAGGTTGTCGGCGTAGGCGATGATCGGGATTCCCTTGAGCGCCGCGGGCCCCCCGCTCGCGATGCGCTCCGGCGGCACCTTGGCCGCCTGGTCCGCCGACCCCACGAGGAAGAACTCCTCGTCCATCAGCGGTGTGGAGACGATGCCGTGCCGCTTGGGACGAGCGGTGGCGATCACCAGGTCGTGCAGGCCGGCGGACAGTTCGTCCAGCAGCTCGTCGGTCAGTCCGAAGCTCACGCGTAATCGGAGCCCGTCGTGGATCAGGTCGGCCAGCGCCGGCAGCAGCCTCGTCGAGATCATCTCCGCCGGGCCGGCCACCGACAGCGTCCGCTCGCTCAGGTCCAGCGGATCCTGCCTGCGCAGCACCGCCGCCTCCAGCGCGTCGATGTGCACACCCGTCTCCTTGGCCAGCTCCTCGGCCGCCTCGGTCGGGACCGCTCCACGCGGAGTCCGCAGGAACAGCAACTGGCCGATCTCCTTTTCCAGGTTCCGGATCTGGCAGGTCACGGCGGGCTGCGAGATCGACAGCAGCCCGGCCGCCTTCGTGAACGATCCGGTTCGATACACCGCGAGAAACGACCGGAGCAATGTCAGGTCCACGGATCTCGCCCCCCCTTGATTGTTACGGTCCACCCATTCGAAGAACTATGGCACGTATCAGCGAACGAGTGAATATCCACTCGCGCGTTCCATAGAGGAACCTATGGCCGGGATTGCCGAAGGGATTGGCACATAGTTGAACGCTGGATCTACCGTCGGACGAGTTGACTCCGATCCTACGGGGAGATCGAATGATGTCTGCGTATTCCAGGCGCATTCTGCTGGTGCTGAGCAGCCACGACGCGCTCGGCGACACCGGAAAGGGCACCGGCTACTACGTGCCGGAGGCCGCCCATCCGTGGCGGGTCTTCCGCCGTGCCGGCCACCAGGTGGACTTCGTCAGCGTGCGGGGCGGGACGCCGCCCGCCACGGGATACGACCCCGAAGACCCCGTGCAGCGGGAGTTCCTCGCCGACCCCGGGGTGGCCGCCGCGCTGCGGAACACCCCCAGGCCAGGCGAGGTCAAGGCGGCCGAGTACGCGGCCGTCTTCTACGTGGGGGGCCACGGGACCATGTGGGACTTCCCCGATGACGCCGACCTGGCGGCGCTCGGGCGCGACGTGTACGAGGCCGGGGGCGTGGTCGCGGCGGTGTGCCACGGACCGGCCGGACTGGTGAACCTGACCCTGTCCGACGGCGCCTACCTGGTCGCCGGCAAGGAGGTCGCGGCCTTCACCGACGAGGAGGAGGCGGCCGTGGGCCTGGACGGCGTCGTGCCGTTCCTGTTGCAGACCCGCCTCGTCGAGCGCGGGGCCGCGCACACCGCCTCCGCCGAGCCGTTCGCCCCGCACGTCGTGGTGAGCGAGCGGCTGGTCACCGGGCAGAACCCGGCCTCGGCCGCCGGAGTGGCCGACGCGGTCGTCCGGCTGCTGGCGGCGTGAACGACGACACACTGACGAAAGGAAACACACGGACATGACGAACGTGCAGTCCATCGCCGTGCTCGGCTACGAGAAGGTCAGCGAGCAGGACATGATCACGCCCCTGGAGATCTTCAAGGGGGCCGCGATGGTGGTGGGCGGGCAGATCGCCCCCTGGCAGCGCGAGGTGCCCCCGGGCAGGCTGGACGTGAAGCTGGTCGGCGACAAGCCGGGCGTGATCACCATGCAGATGGGCACCCAGGTGGTCCCCGACGCGGCGCTGGACGACGAGGAGACCTTCGACGTCCTCTATGTGCCCGGCGGCGTGGGCTCCGGCGCGGTGGCCACCGACGAGCGGCTGCTCGAAGTGATCCGCAGGCACCACGAGGAGGGCAAGGTGGTCGCCGCCAACTGCTCGGGCGTCGGCGTCCTGGCCCGCGCGGGCATCCTCGCCGACACCCCCGTGACCTGCGTCGCGGCCGTGGCGCGCGGGCTGCGCGCCGAGGGCGTGAACGTGCCGCAGGCCCGGCGCATGTGGGTGGGCAGGCCGGAGGAGCGGATCTGGACCTCCACCGGTTCGTACGGCGTGCACGGCGGCGCCGTCGCCCTCGTCGCGCACTACCTCGGCCGCGAGGTCGGCACCATCGTCTCGATGATGTTCGACACCCTCGGCGGCCTCGGCGAGGCCATCTTCGAGCCGGTCGGCCCCGAGTTCTACCAGCACCTCGACCTGGAGACCACCTTCCAGAACTACTTCGAGGAGATGCTGCTGCCGAAGGTCGCCGCCTGATGACCACGCCCAGGGAGTTGCGCGACATCAACTGGATCCGCGGGGCCCTGCAGGCGGCCGTCGCGCTCGAACACTCCACGATGCCGCTCTACTCGGCCGCGATGTACTCCCTTGAGGTGCAGAACTACCCCTCCTACAACACGATCCGCAGTGTCCTGATGGAGGAGATGCTGCACATGGCCGCCGTGTGCAACATGCTCGCCGCGCTCGGCGGATCGCCGCGGATCAGGGGCCTGGACCCGGGGTTCCCCAGCACGGGGCTGCCCGGCAACGTCGCGCCCGACCTGCGCGCCGTGCTGGCCCGGCTGTCCCAGCGCCAGCTCGACAACTTCATGCGGATCGAGGCCCAGCCCGCGCTGCTCACCCGCGACCAGCGTGCCGCCACCTACCCCACCATCGGCGAGTTCTACCAGGCGATCAAGGACGCGATCACCGGCAACGCCGCCGCCGTGCGGCGGGCCGTCCGCGACGGCGGGCCGGCCAACCAGGTGGGCGGCAACCTCGGCTACCAGACCATCCAGCCGGGCTCGCGCGAGGACCCGGTCGAGCGGCTGCTGAAGATCATCGAAATGATCACCGACCAGGGCGAGGGGGAGAGCGCGGCCAGCATCGAGGCCGGGGCGGAGTTCCAGAACGAGGGCTCGCACTACGCCCGGTTCGCCGAACTGCGCTACGGGCGGCGCTACCTGGCCCCCGCCGCGCCCCCCGCGGAGCTGAGCCGCGACACCGTCGCGGCCTATTTCCGGGGCGACGACATCGCCTGGCCGGTGGTGATCAACACGCTCGCGGTGCCCGCGGACGGCTACGCCGCGATCCTCGCTCTGGACCCCGACGCCTCCTCCGTGCGCAAGGAACTGGAGGCGTTCGACTCCGCGTACACCGCGATGATGGTCGCCCTGGACCACGCGTGGAACGGCCCGGAACGCACCTCCTGGCCCAGCCTCGGCGAGGCGGTCATCCAGATGAACGAGATGCGGGTCCTGTCCTGCTTCAACATCATGCGCCACCGGGTGCCCGCCGACGTCGTGGCCAGGCTCCCCGAGCTGTACCCGGCCGAGCACCGGACCCTGGCCGCCTACACCGACCTGAAGAGCCCGGTGTTCTACGGGCCCCGATTCGTCAACAACGCCGCCGGAGGGCGCTGACCATGATCACCGTTACCGCCGTGCAGACCGTCAAGCCGGGCATGGAGCCCGAGTTGGACGAGCTGATGCAGGACCTGATCGACAAGATCAAGGAGAACGAGCCGGGCTGCGTGCGCTTCGACTACGTGCGCGCCGACGACGACGGCAACACGCGCCTGGTCTACGAGCAGTACCGCGACCCGATCGCCTTCGAGTACCACAAGACGACCCCGTACCTGCAGGAGTTCATCCCCAAGCTGCTCCGCTGCCTGGAGGGGTTCCCCGAGGTCAGGACCTACGGGGACGTGCTCGCGCCGATCGTCCCGCCGTCGTTCTTCCACGTCGGGATGGTCGTGCCCGACCTCGACGCCGCGGTCGCCCGCTACTCCGACGTGCTGGGCATGGAGTTCACCGAGCCCGCCGTGTTCGACGTCCCCCGGCTGGAGGACCCCGACCCGCACCCCTTCAAGCTGACCGCGGTGTTCTCGCGGAGCGAGCCGCCGTACTATGAGCTGATCCAGGCCGAGGGCGACGGCATCTGCTCCGTGGCCCACGCCGGGAAGATCCTGTACTACGGCGTCTGGGAGCCCGACATGGCCGGGCGGCTGGACACGCTCCGGGCGCAGGGGGTGGGATTGGACGCGCTGTTCCGAGCCGACGCCGACGCCGTGCCGTTCGCCATGATCACCGCGCCCGACCTGCTCGGCGCGCGGATCGAGTACGTCGGCGTGGACAGCATGGGCCCCATCGAGGAGTGGGTGCGCACTGGCGTCTACCCGGGCGGGATCGGAGGCTAGCACCATGACCGTGACACTGATCACCGGCGGGTCCAGCGGCATCGGCGAGGCCACCGCCCGCCGTCTGCTGGACCGAGGTCACCGCGTCGTGGTGACCGGCAGGGACGAGGACCGCCTGGCCCGCGTCGCCAAGGAGCTCGACGTGCTGACCGTCGCGGGCGACACCACCGACTACGAGTCGGTCACCGCCGCCGTGGACACCGCGCTGAACGCCTACGGCAGGCTCGACAACGTGGTGGCCAACGCCGGCTTCGCCACCCACGACACCCTCGCCGACGGCGACCCCGAGCGCTGGCGCGGCATGCTGCTCACCAATGTGCTCGGCCCGGCCTACGCGGTCCGCGCGGCGCTGCCCGCGCTGCGCGAGTCGCGGGGCCGCGTGGTGCTGGTGGGCAGCGTGGCGGGGGTGAAGAACACCCCGGGCAACATCTACTCGGTGACCAAGTGGGCCGTGACCGCACTTGCCGAGAACACCCGGATGCTCGTCACCGGCTGGGGGATCGGGGTGACGCTGATCGCTCCCGGCAGGGTGGACACCCCGTTCTGGCCGGGCCCGGTGAGCGGCCCCGCGCTCAGCGCCGACGACATCGCGGGGACCATCGACTGGGCGCTCGGTCAGCCGCCCGAGGTCGATCTCAACACCGTCGTCGTCCGGCCCAAGGGGCAGGCCGTCTGATGCGGATCTGGCTGATCACGGGAACGAGCACGGGCCTCGGCCGCGCACTGGCCGAGGCGGTCATCGACAGTGGTGACGCCCTGGTGGCGACCGCGCGTGAGGCGTCCACCGTCAAGGACCTCGCCGAGCGGGCGCCGGAGCGCGTGCTCGCACTGCCGCTCGACGTCACCGACCCGGGTTCCGTACGGGCGGCGGTGAGCGCGGCGGTGACCGCGTTCGGCCGGATCGACGTACTGGTCAACAATGCGGGCTACGGCCTGCGCGGCGCCATCGAGGAGGCCACCGAGCAGGAGCTGCGCGACCAGTTCGAGACCAATGTGTTCGGCGTGCTCACGGTCACCCGCGCCGTGCTGCCCGTCATGCGCCGCCACCGCTCCGGGCACATCGTGCAGATCTCCTCGGTCGGCGGAGTGATGGCCATGCTGGGCGGGGCGATGTACGCGGGCACCAAGTTCGCCCTGGAAGGGCTCTCCGAAGGACTCGCCGCCGAGGTCGCCCACCTCGGCATCAAGGTGACCATCGTGGAGCCCGGTCCGTTCCGCACCGACTTCGCGGGCCGGTCGATCCGCTGGACCGGCCCGATGGAGGACTACGCCGCCGTGATGGAACCGGCCAGAAGCGCCTTCGGCGCCCTGGACGGCACGCAACCCGGCGACCCCGCGCGGGCCGCCGGAGCAGTGATCGACGTGACCCGGATGATGAACCCCCCGCTTCGGCTGCCCCTGGGAGCCGAGGCGTTCACCCGGATACGTGACCGATTCGAATCCCGTCTGCGCGAGCTGGACGCCACGGAGCCGATCGGGCTCCATACCGCGTTCGACGACGACTAGGTCCTCGCGCGGGCACCGCTTTTCAAGGAGGTGGCAGTGGTGAACCCCACGCTCGCCATCGTTGCACTGACGGCCGTGGACACGCTCCCCGACGGGCGGAGAACCGGCTACTGGCTGGCCGAGGCGGCCTACCCGTGGATCGCGCTGCGTGACGCGGGATGGACCGTCCTACCGGTCAGCACCTGTACCGGACGCCCGCCGTGCCACGGGATCGACCGATCCGATCCCGTTCAGCGCCGGTTCATGGACGATCCAGAGGTGCGCCGTGCCCTGGAAGACACCCGCCGCCCGGAGTTCTACGACGCCGCGGACGTCGGGGCGGTCGTCTTCGCGGGCGGCCTGGGCGCCATGTGGGACCTCGCGGGTGACGCCGAACTGGCGGCCCTGACCGGCGAGGTCTGGGCCAGGGGCGGCGTCGTCGCCGCCTGCTGCCACGGCGCCGCCGGGTTCCTCAACGTCACCACCCCGGACGGCGGGCCGCTGGTGGCGGGGCACGACGTCACCGCGATCTCCAACGAGGAGGAGTGGCTGCTCGGTCCCGACCGGGCGCTGCCGTTCCTGCTCGCCGACCAGCTCGCCGCACAGGGCGGGCGCTACAGCGCGGGCCCGCCGTTCAAACCGCACGTGGTGAGCGACGGCAGGCTGCTGACGGGACAGAACCCGGCGTCGGTGCCGCGACTGTCCCGGATGCTGGTCGGCGCCGGCCTCGCCGTGCGCGAACTGGAGGAGGTGGACTGACCGGACGGCTCACCTCCCTCCCGGTGAGCCGTGGGGTCAGCCCGGCCCGCGACGCGACGACGGCGGGCTCGTCGTGGCCGTGCCCGGCGGCCGGGGTCAGCGGGTGATCACGTCGTCCTCCCCGGTGCGGGCGTCCAGGGTGGCCCGCAGGTCGGCCGCCTCGGGGGCGTCGATCTCCTCGAACATCTTCAGCGCGCGCTGCCAGGCGTCGTCGCCGTACTCCTGCTCGCCGAGCCCGTGCCGGATGTGGCCCAGCTCGCGCAGCGTGCGGGCCTCCGCGTACGGCGCGCGCAGATCGTGGCTGATCCGCAGCGCCGTGACGCAGTGCCCGAGCGCCGCGCCCAGGTCGCCCCGGCCGCGTTCCGCCGCCGCCAGATCGACCCTGGCCAGCATCTCCACCCTGGCCAGCGACATCCGGCGGCAGATGTCCAGGCACCGCTCGTGGTACTCCACCGCCTCCGCGAAGTCGCCCTGCTCGTGGCGCAGGTTGCCCAGTGAGTTGAGGGTGTTGGCCTCGGTGTAGTGGTCCTGTTCGGCGCGGGTCATCCCCAGGGCGTCGCGCAGCGTGACGTCGGCCTCCTGGTAGGCCCCCATCTTCACGTAGACCGTGCCCAGGTTGTTCAGCACCGCGCTGACGCCCAGCGGTTCCGGCCGGGCGAGCCTCAGCGCGAGGCTCTCGCGCAGGTAGTCCACCGCGTCCCGGTAGCGGCGCCGCATGGTGCACACCGCGCCGAGGTTGTTCAGCGCGCGGGCGAGGCCGTCGCGGTCGCCGAGGTCGCGGCAGAGCCGCCAGGCCCGGTGCAGGTGACGGCTGGCGGTCGGCAGGTCGTGGCGCCGCTCGGCGGCCAGGATGCCGAGCGCGTTGCGGGCCAGGATCTCGGCGGGCTGGTCGTGCTCGCGCAGCGCGGCGTCGAGCACGGCGCCCGCCGCCGCCTCCCAGTCGTCGAAGAAGCCCCGGCCGAGGAAGCCGCCCATGCAGTCCACGAGCTGCGCGATCGGCAGCACCCGGATCGACGCGCAGCCGGTCGTCTGCAGGATGGTGCCGACCAGGTTGGCACGCTCCTGCTGGAGCCAGCGGGTGGCCGGGGCGGACTGGCTGAGCGGGTCGGGACGGCGGTCGCCGCCGGTCTGGCCCGCCGGGGTCAGCCCGACCACCTTGTCCACCTGGCGGGCCGTCGCCAGATAGTGCTCAAGCAGCCGTTGCAGGGCCGCCGCCTGCTGCTCCTGGGTCTCCGTCTCGCCCGCCCGCTGCCTGGCGAAGGTCCGCATCAGGTCGTGCATCTGGTAGCGGCCCGGCTCGCGGGTCTCGATCAGGTAGGCGTCCACCAGGCTCTCCAGCAGCGCCTCGGCCTCCGGCTCGCTGACGCCGAGCAGCGCCGCACCGGCGCCCAGCGTGATGTCACGGCTGTCGGGCACGCCGAGCATCCGGAATGCCTTCGCCTGGTCGGGCGGCAGCGAGCGGTAGCTCAGCTCGAAGCTGGCCCGCACCCCGAGGTCGCCGATCCGCAGCTCGTCGAGCCGCCTGCGCTCGTCGGCCAGGCGTTCGGCGAGGGTGGCCAGGCTCCAGCCGGGCCGCGCGGCGAGCCGCGCCCCGGCCACCCGTACGGCCAGCGGCAGGTTGCCGCACGCCCCGGCGACCTCCAGCGCCGCCTCAGGCTCGGCCGCCACCCGGCGCGGCCCGGCGATCTTCCCCAGCAGCTCCACGGCCTCCGCCGCCGGGAGCACGTCGAGGTCGACCAGGTGCACGCCCTCCAGGTCGGCCATCCTGGCCCGGCTGGTGACCAGCACCGCGCAGGTGGGACTGCCCGGCAGCAGCGGGCGGACCTGCGCGGCGTCGCGCGCGTTGTCCAGGACCACGAGCACCCGCTGACCGGCCAGCATCGAGCGGTAGAGGGTGGCGCGCTTGTCCTCGGCCTCGGGTATGTGGGCGCCGTCCGCACCGAGCGCCCGCAGGAAGTCGCCGAGGATCTCGGCCGCCGACGTGCTGCCGTTGCTGCCGTGCAGGTTGGCGTGGAGCTGGCCGTCGGGGAAGCGGTCGCGCAGCAGGTGTCCCACGTGGATGGCCAGGGTCGTCTTGCCGACGCCTCCGCCGCCGCCGACCGCGGTGACCACGACGGGCGAGCCGTCCACGTCTCCGCGCAGCATCTGGACCAGGCTGTGCACGTGCGCGGCGCGTCCGGTGAAGTCGGGGACATCGGCGGGGAGCTGTGCCGGGACCTGCAGGGTCAGCGCGGTGCGCGGGGATCCGGCCGCGCCCAGGTCTCCGGCGAGGACCTCCCGGTGGGTGCGCTGGAGCGCCTGCCCGGGTTCGAGGCCCAGCTCCTCCACGAGGTGGCCCCTGGTGCGCTGGTATACCTCCAGGGCTTCGGCCTGCCGTCCGCAGCGGTGCAGCGCCACCATGAGCAGGCCGACCATCCGCTCGCGCAGCGGGTGGTCGGCGACCAGTTCGCGCAACTCGGCGACCAGCGGCTCCTCGGGGCCGGACGCCAGGTCGGCCTCGATGCGGTCCTCAAGGGCCAGCAGCCTGGCCTCCTCCAGCCGCGCCGCGGGCACGTCGCGGACGCCGTCGGCCACGCCGACCAGCGCGGGGCCGCGCCACAGCCGCAGCCCTTCGCCGAGCAGCGTCGCGGCGAGAACGTGGTCGCCCTCGCGCTGTGCCGTACGACCCTGCTCGATCAGAGACTCAAAGCGATACAAATCCACGGTACTCGGGTCGGCGCGCAGCAAATAGCCACCCGAATGCGTCTCAAGGGCGGGCGGGCGCCCGTCCGTCGGCGGACGCTCTTTACCCGCCTCGATGACGCGGCGCAGGCGCGACACCAGGCGCTGGACGGTGTTCCTGGCGTCGGGCGCCCGCGTGCCCCACACCTGGTCGATCATGCGCTCGAAGGTCACGACCCGGTTGAGGTTGAGCACCAGCAGCGCGAGCACGCTCCGCTGCTTGAACCCACCTGTCGCGACCGGGCCACCGGGCTGCCATACCTCGACCGGCCCGAGAACTCGAAACTCCACGGCGCCCTCTCAGGATACGTAGCCCATAATCAAATTACGGGCACAACCCCTCAAATGGATGCAGGGGGGGTGTCTAATAATTAAAAGGCATATTGCGTGGCATTTGCAATCCCGCTGTGTCAATAATATTTCACCAGGCCGATTGTCGTGGTTCCGGGAAATTCGGCGGGCGGAAACACCCGGATGATTCCAGCGGGGCGACACCGGCCGGTGGCACTGGTCAGTGGCGTTGGTCAGTGGCGTTGGTAGTGGCCGGGACGGCGGGCGAAGAAGGCGTCGAGCGCCTCCCGATGGTCGGCGGTGCGGACCATCGTCTGGAAATACCGCGCCTGCAGGGCCGTCGCCTGCTCGCGGGTGAGCCCGTGCGCCAGATTGGCGCACGCCTTGGTGGCCTCGGCGGAAAGCGGCGGCCGGGAGGCGACCCGCTCGGCCTTGGCCAGCGCGGCGGGCAGCAGATCGGCAGGGGCGTGGACCCCGGTGACCAGCCCCCAGCGCAGCGCCTCCTCGGCGCCGTAGCGCTCACCGGTCAGCAGGATCTCCTTGGCGGGCCCCAGCCCCACGATGCGGGTGAGCCGCCAGAAGTTGGCGATCAGCCCCACATTGACCCCCGCCGCGACGAACACCGCGTCGCTCGCGGCCAGCCGGATGTCACAGGCCATGGCCAGCTCCAGCCCTCCGCCGACGGCCGCCCCGTTCACCGCCGCGATCACCGGAGTCCGGAAGTCCTCGACCGCGCACAACACCCGGTCGAAGTCACCCAGGAACGCCTCCACCCGCTCCCCGTCGGCGTCGGCGGGGGAGTGGAGGGCGCGGTTCTCGCGAAGGTCGGCTCCGGCGGTGAAGGTGGTGCCCGTGCCGGTGAGGACGAGGCAGCGGATCTCGGGGTCGCGGTCGAGCTCGGTCAGCAGCTCGACGAGCCGTGCGCGCATGGCCCGGCCCAGCGTGTTGGCCGGTGGGTGGTTGAGGGTGATCAACCCGACGTGCGGTGATGGACGGTCCAAGCCGACGCTGGGGGCGGCGCTGCTCATGGATCTCCTCGCTGGGGCGGGCAGGGCGTGATGGCACGTCCGAAATGTGGCTACTCGCTACCGTTGCCCGGTGATGGACACGGCACCCTCACTTCGTACGGCCGCCCGGCTGCCGCTGGACGCGCTGCGGCTCGCCTGGCGTTACATTCTCCCGCTCGCGCCGGCCTATACGGTCGGCCGGGTCGTGCACGATCTGATCTTGGTGGGTGCGGTCTACGCGGGCGACGTCGAGGCCCCCGCAAGTACGTCGGGTTCGCGATCACGAGCTTCGCCGTGCTGGCCACGCTGGCCGCCTACATCCTGATGATCCAGGTGATCAAACGGGGCGAGGCCCGGCGGACCGGTGCCGTGCCGGACCTCGCGTCCGGGGGCGAAGGGGACGAGGAGGACGAACGGCTGCGCGGCGTCATCGCGCACACCGCCCTGCCGTTCCTCATCTTCTACGGGGCCTGGGGCCTGTTCACCGAGGACGTCCGGCAGTACAGCGTGCTGGCCCAGGAACTGGGCGGGGTCCAGCAGATGTACAACCTGAAGTTCGATCCGCTGCTGGTCGCCACCCTGTACGGCGCGGCCCGGATGACCGCCGTACGGCGGCCCGCCCCCTCACGGAGGCGTCAGCCTGACGAAGTCCGCCGTATCGTCCAGGCGGACCTCCACCCGCAGGCCGACCGCGCCCGACGGCACCACGAAGCCGCCGTCCCATGCGGCGCGGGACCGGAACGGCGGGTGGGAAACTCACTTACCGCATGGTGTCGGGACTTATATCACTATGTAGCCCGGTCCGATGCTCTATAACGCCGCGATAGGGGGAATGTGCGTCATCCCTGGCAGGCGGTGGCGCGCGTACCTTGACACCATCCCTTACTCGGGATACCCCCGCCGGTTCCGCCGGCGCACCCCCGACTCCCCGAGGAGAGAGGTCCACGTGTCAAGGTTCCTCCGTTCCATCGTCACACTCGTGGCGGGCTTCGCCATGCTCGCCGTGCTGTCGCCCGCACCGCAGGCGTCCGCGAACATGGTCAGGACGCTGCGGTACGACGCCAGCCGCGCGGCCGAGTTCCGCGGCGTGATCGACCAGGCCGCGCAGATCTGGAACTCCAGTGTGCGCAACGTCCGGCTCGTCGCGGGCACCCCGGCCGACTTCATCGTCTACGCCGACAACGGCTGGCCCCGGGCGCAGCCCACCAGCCTGGGCCGCGGCTACGTCTGGATCGGCCGCCAGGCCACCTCGCAGGGGCACAACCCGCTGCGCATCTCCACCCACGAGATCGGTCACATCCTGGGCATGCCCGACCGGCGGACCGGGCGCTGCACCGACCTGATGTCCGGCGCGAGCGCGGGCACGTCCTGCACCAACCCCAACCCGAGCGCGGCCGAGCGTGCCGAGGTGGACCGCTACTTCGCGGGCTGGCTGGCGCCCAAGGTCCAGTTCAACCAGCTGCACGTGGACCAGAGCCTCGAAACCGTGAAGTGACCTGACCCCTGTCCGGGACCCTCCGTCCTAGGTCCATGCGCGTGCATGTTCTAGGGCTTTCGTCCGATGTGTACGCACATAGGCGGTCATATCGTCTTCGTCATGAAGAGTAGATCCCTGACCGTCGGCCTGGTGGCGATGGTGTCACTGGTGGCATTCGAGTACCTGGCCGTCGCGGTCGCCATGCCCGTCGTGGCCCGTGAACTCGGCGGCGCCCACCTCTACGGCCTCGCCTTCAGCGGGGCCATGGCGGCGGGCGTGGTCGGCACGGTGATCGGCGGACGATGGGCCGACCTGCGCGGCCCGGCCGCACCGCTCTGGAGCGGGGCCGTCGCCTTCGGCGGCGGCCTCCTCCTCGCCGGACTCGCGCAGAACATGGAGACCCTGATCGCGGGACGGCTGGTCCAGGGCCTCGGCGGCGCGCTGATCAACGTCTCGCTCTACGTGCTGGTGGCCCGGGTATACCCCGAGGCGCAGCACCCGAAGATCTTCTCGCTGTTCGCCACCGCGTGGGTCGTGCCGTCCATGGTCGGCCCGGCGCTGGTCGGCGCCGTCGCGGCGGCCGGGCACTGGCGCCTCGTCTTCCTCGCCGTCCCCTTCCTCACCGTGATCGCCGGGATCTTCCTGGTGCGCGGCCTGGCCGGTCAGCCGATCTCCGGGGGACAGGCCGAACCCGCGCCCGGACTGCTCCGCAAGACCGGGTGGGCGGTGCTGACCGCCGTCGGCGCGGGCCTCATGCAGTACGGCAGCGACGGCGAGCCCGTGCTCCTGGCGGTGGGCGTGCTGGTGCTCCTCCTGGCGCTGCCCCGCCTGCTGCCCAAGGGCACCGTGCGGGCCGCGCGGGGACTGCCCGCCGTCGTGGCGCTGCGCGGGCTGACCGCGGGCGCGTTCTTCGCCGCCGAGGTGATGGTCCCGCTGATGCTGGACGCCAAGTACTTCCTGTCGCCGCTGACCGCCGGCCTCGCCCTCACCGGCGGCGCGCTCTCCTGGTCGTTCGCCTCCTGGCTGCAGGGCCGCGAGGTGTTCTCCCGGATGGTCAACCTGGTCGCCGGAACCGCGTCGATCTCGGCCGGCATCGCGCTGATGGGCGTGGTGAGCTTCGGCCTGGGCCCGGTCGCGCTGGCCTACCCGTCGTGGATCGTGGCCGGGTTCGGCATGGGCCTGGTGTACCCGACGCTGTCCGTCCTCACCCTGGAGCTGTCCGCACGGGGCGAGCAGGGCGTGAACAGCTCCGCGCTCCAGGTCGGCGAGATGGTCTTCTCTGTGGTCGCGGTCGCCGTCACCAGCGCGCTGTTCATCGCGACGGCCAACGGCCACTGGTCGGTGTTCGCGGCGACGCTCGTCCTGACCCTGCTCGGCCTGGCGGTCGCGCCCCGCACCACGCGCCGGATCGTGGCGGACGTGCGCGAGGCGGTCGGGGCGCGCGGCTAAAGCCGGTGCTCCAACCGGCCTCCGCCGTGGCCGTCAGGGTATTTCCGTGCGGGTCACGCGCTCACACTGACGAAGACCCGTGCGGGACACCAGGAGGGAACCCC
Organism: Spongiactinospora sp. TRM90649; assembly: GCF_029382225.1. GTDB lineage: Bacteria > Actinomycetota > Actinomycetes > Streptosporangiales > Streptosporangiaceae > Spongiactinospora. The sequence continues at coordinate 70,980 of NZ_JARLTC010000030.1, read as the reverse complement.
CGATGAGACTTGGCATCGTACGCACACCCGGCGAGCCCGCCCCCGGCACGGGGCGCGTCGCCGCCCCCGGGCTCGACTGGGCCCGGCTCGGCGACACCCTGGTGTACTGGACCGGCGACGACGACCTGTGGGCCTCCGCCAGGGGCCGCGCCCGCGAGGCGGGGGTCACCGTCGAGGAGCTTCCCGCCCCGGCCGCGCCCCGAGACCTGCACCTGGTCACCCAGGTGGGCCGGGTGTTCCAGCAGGAGCACCCCGACGTCCGCGTGCTGGTGGACAAGGGCCGCTACCTGGTCGCCGCCATCGACGCCGAGCGCCTCTCCGGAATCACCCCGCGCGAGGAGGTGTGCTACCGGGTCGAGCCGCTGCCCACCGGCGAGGTCGTCTTCGGCGCGGCGCCCGCCGTCGCCCGCACCCCGGTCGCGGAGATCCAGCGGCTGGTGGACGAGGTGTCGGCCGAGGGGTTCGGGTCGCTGCTCGGCGAACTGGTGGGGTTCGGCACCCGGCACTCGCTCAGCCCCGGATTCCGGGCCGCCGCCACGATGGCCGCCGACCTGCTGACCCAGCATGGTTACATCGTGCGGACCGATCCGGTGACCGTCGGATCCGGCCAGAGCGGCAACGTCGTCGCCGAGCGCGTCGTGCCCAGCCGGGCCTTCCGCGACGTGGTGCTGCTGACCGCCCACCTCGACTCGGTCAACCTGTCCGGCGGGCCGTCGGCGCCCGCCCCCGGAGCCGACGACAACGGCAGCGGCGCCGCCGGGCTCCTGGAGATCGCCCGCGTGCTGGCCGGGCTCGACGCCCGGCACGACATCCGCGTCATCCTGTTCGGCGGCGAGGAGCAGGGCCTGTTCGGCAGCACCCAGTACGTGGCCGGGCTGTCCCCGCGGGAACGCCACCGCGTCCGGGCGGTCGTCAACATGGACATGATCGCCACGCTCAACACCGCCGTGCCGACCGTGCTCCTCGAAGGGGCCGAGGTCTCCAAGGGGCTCATCGACGACCTCGCGGCGGCGGCCGGCACCTACACCGGGCTCGCCGTCCAGACCTCGCTGCGGCCGTTCAACAGCGACCACGTGCCGTTCATCGACGCCTCGATCCCGGCTGTGCTCACCATCGAGGGAGCGGACTCCGCCAACGAGCACGTGCACACCGAGGGCGACACGCTCGACCACATCGACCACGCCCTGGCCCTCGGCATCCTGCGGATGAACGTGGCCACCCTCGCCGCCGCGGCAGGGGTCTGAACGCGGTCACGACAGCAGCAGGTCGGCGATCAGCCCGACGTTGGCCGCCGTCACCAGGGTCAGCACCGCGTAGGCCGCGCGGCGGGTAGCCGGCCCGTTCGCCATCGCGCCCATGACCTCGGTCGAACTGGTCAGCCGGATCAGCACGAGCACCACGATGGGCAGCGCCAGCCCCAGCACGAGCTGGCTGACCAGCAGCGCCTCCACCTCGCCCACGCCCGAGGCCAGCAGCAGCACCGCGGGCACCAGCGCGACGGCCCGCCGCAGCAGCAGCGGCGGGCGCAGCCGGGTCAGCCCCTCGATCATGAACTGACCGGCCACCCCGCTCGTCGTGGTGGAGGCCAGCCCGGCCGCCAGCAGCCCCAGCCCGAACCCGGTGACCGCCATCGGGCCGAGGGCCGGGGCGAGCGCCCCGGCGGCCTCCGTCATCCCCGAGGGGACCTCGCCGTCGCCGGTCGCGGCGGCGACGATCATGATGGCGGCGTTCAGCAGCAGCGCCGCGTTGAGCGCCACCGCGCCGCACACCATGGCGGTGCGCAGCGCGGCCGAACGGTCCTCCAGGCGGTCCAGCCCGCCGTCCGTGTTCCAGCCGACCACGCCGGAGTGCAGGAACAGGTTGTGCGGCATGATCGTCGCGCCCATCAGCGACACCGCGATCAGCGCGGAGCCCGGCGGCAGGCTGGGGGCCAGCCCGGACAGCGGCTCGGCGCCCGGGGCGCTGAGCCAGATCCCCATCACGTAGACCGCGGCCACCACCGCGAGCAGCAGCCCGATGCCCCGCTCCAGGGCGCGGTTGCCCCTGGCCACGGTCAGCATGCCGAGCACCAGCGCCGCGCCGATCAGCACGGAGAGCACCATCGGCCCGCCGAGCAGCAGGTGCAGCGCGATGACCACGCCCAGGAACTCGGCGACCTCGGTGGCGATCAGGATCGCCGTCACCACCGCGAGCACGCCGAGCCTGGCCGGGCGGGACAGCCGGGTGCCGAGCAGGGCCGCCAGGTGCGAGCCCGTCGCGATGCCCAGCTTGGCCGCCAGGTACTGCAGGAAGAGCGCGACCCCGTTGGCCGCGACCAGCACCCACAGCAGGCGGTAGCCGTACTGCGAACCGGCCGCGATGTCGGTGCCCCAGTTGCCGGGATCCACGTAGCCGACGGCCACGAGGAAGGCGGGGCCGGCGAACACCAGCGGCCGGTGCAGGGTGAGCGTGGTCACAGCCGGAAGACCCGCGCCGCGTTTCCGCCGAGCACGCGTCCGGCCTGGTCGCCGGGCAGGCCCCGGACCAGGCCGATGATCTCCTCCATGTGGCCGTTCCTGTGCGGGAAGTCGCTGCCGTACAGCACGTTGTCCGGGCCGAACACCGAGACGGTCAGCTCCAGCGCGCGGGGGTCGTAGCAGATCGAGTCGACCAGGATCCGGTCGGCGTAGGAGCCGGGCAGGTCGCTGATCGACGCGCGGACGGACTCCCACGACCGGTGGCCGGCGTCCAGCCGTCCCATCAGGAACGGCAGGCAGCCGCCCGCGTGGCCGCCGATCACCTTCAGCCGGGGGTAGCGGTCGAAGAAGCCGGACAGGATCATCCGCGACAGCGCGAGCGTGGTGTCGAACATGAAGCCGACGCTCCACACCAGGTGGTAGCCGCCCATGTCCTGCGCCTCGACGCCGGGCGGGGTCGTCGGGTGCAGCAGCACCGGCAGTTCCGCCTCGTCGATGGCCGCCCAGATATCGGCGAACCGGGCATCGGTGAGGCTCACGCCGTCGATGTTGGCCAGCACCATGACGCCGACCGCGCCGAGGTCGGTGGCCCGCTTCAGCTCGGCCACCGCCCGCTCCGGGTACTGCCAGGGCAGCGTGGCCAGGAACCTGATCCGGTCCGGATGGCGCCGCTGCGCGGCGGCCATCTGGTCGTTGGTCAGCCGGGCGGCCCGCTCGCTCACCTCGGGCCCGCCCCAGTACACGCTGGGGCAGGTGAGGGAGACGATCGCGATGTCCACACCGGCCCGGTCCATCGCGGCCAGGCGCAGGTCGTAGTCGAACATGCCGGGGGTGAGGGTCAGGAACGAGGCTCCGGCGCGGTGGACGACCCCGCCGGACAGGGTGTACGTGCCGCTCTCCGCGACGAGCAGGTCCACGTACTCCTGGCTGAGCATGTGGGTGTGCACATCGATGATCGTCATGGCGTCAGCGGCTCCGAGATCAGCCGGTTGATCCGCTCGTCGATCTCCGTGCGGTCGTACCGGTTGTGCAGGTTGATGAGGTTGCGGGCAGGGTCGCCCCGGTGCAGGTACTCGTACAGCTCCTGGCGCTGGCCGAAGCCGCCGCCGACCAGGTCCCAGGCCAGGCGGAACAGCCGCGCCTTCTCCGGGGCGCCGATGTCCTTGCCGCGCATGTACCGGTCGAGCAGCGGGCGCAGCTCGGCGTTGTCCAGGTCGGCCTCGCTCGGCTGCATCAGCAGCCCGGAGGCGGTGATCTTGCGCAGGATGTCGGCCATCTTGCCGGAGTTCGTCGCGGAGAAGTAGCCGATGGCCTGCGAGCCGACCGGCTGCACGAGACCGCCGGGCGAGGTCTTGTGCTGCGCCTCGGTGGCGACGGTGAGCAGCCGGCTCAGCTCCACGATGGCGGTCATCTCGCCGAGCTGTTCCTGGACGTTGCGGAACCCGGCGACGCCGATCGCCTCGGCGCAGCGGGTGGCCACGCCGAGCGCGGTCTTCATGCGCTCCTGGAAGCGCACGTGGGAGCTGTAGGACGCCCACGGGGTGATCCGGCCGAGCCCGCGCATCGCCAGTTCGCCGTCGTGCAGCAGGAACACCCGGTCCCACGGGATCACCACGTCGTCGAAGAACAGCATGGCGTCCTGCTCGTCGTACAGCCGCGCGAACGGGTGGGAGTGCCCGTGGGCGTGGTCGCCCAGCGGCTCGCGGCAGAGGATCTTCAGGCCGGGGGCGTTCATCGGCAACGCGAACCAGATCACGAACTCCGGCGCGCCGCGCCGGGCGAACGACGCCGACAGGTAGCACAGCACCTCGTGCGCGAACGGCGCGAGCGTGGCGAGCTGCTTGGCGCCGCGCACCACCACGCCGTCCTCGCGCTCCTCGATGATCCGCAGCGCCATGTCGGGGTCGTCGAGCGGGGTCTTGGAGCGGTCGATCTGGGGGTCGCCGATCGCGTGGGTGATCGCCAGGTCGTTCTCCATGCAGTACCGGTGGTAGGCGACCGCGTTGTCACCGAATCCGGCCCTGCTGGCGTTCAGGTCGTCGCGCATGTCGTACAGGCCCACGGTCACGTTGGCCATGTAGTCGGGGGAGCGGCCGAGCTGCCCCCAGCTGTTGCGCATCCACGCCTGGGTGTTGGCGTACTTCTCCTTGAGCTGGTCGAACGTCCGGGGGAGCAGGTACGACTTGCTGACCCGGTTGCCGGTCTCAGGAGACTCGAACGTCATCACGTCGTTGTGCTGGGCGTCGTAGAGCTCGGCGAAGCGGTCCACGGTGCCGCGGAACGCCGGGTGCTCGGTGACGTCGTCGATCCGCTTGCCGTTCAGCCACACCTCGCGGCCGTCTCGCAGCAACTCCCTGTAGCGCTCGCCGGTGAGCGCGCCCTGCATGCTCATGGTGCCTCCGCTGGAACATCGATGGGGACCTCGGCGGGAACCTCGACGACCTGGGCCGCGACCTTGCGGACGTGGCGGGTCATCAGCTCGCGCGCTCCGCCTGCGTCGCGAGCGCGGATCCGGTCGAGGATCCGCTCGTGGAAGTGATGGGCGCGGCGGGCGCGCTCGACGGTGTTGCGCCGTTCGAGCAGCGCCTGCTTCTCCAGCCGGAGCGCTTCGAGCGTCCCGGCCAGCGCGCGGTTGCCGGACGCCTCGCCCACGGCGACGTGGAAGGCCACCCCGAGGGCGGTGAAGCGCGCCGCGTCGTGCATGACGTCCTCGGCCTGGGCGAGGATTACGGTGAGGCGGGCCAGGTCCTCGGCGGTCGCGTTGACCGCCGCGAGTTCGGCCGTGGCGGGCTCGATCGCGGCCTGGGCGTCCAGGATCTCCCGGCCGGTGATCCCGGCCAGGTGCATCTGGACGGCCAGCCCGTCGCCCAGCCTGCGCGGGTCGGTCAGCTCGCGGTAGCCGCCGTCGTAGTACAGCAGCGGCGCGCCGCTCGTGCCTCCCGCCGACACGACCCTCCCGACGAGGATCGTGTGGTCGCCGCCGGGCAGGAACTCGTGCACCTCGCAGTCGAAGTAGCTCAGGCAGTCGTGGATGATGGGCGCACCCGTGACGGCCCGCGCCACCGCGATGCCGGGGAACCCCGGCGACGGGTCACGCCCCTGCGTGGAGAAGAACCGCGACACCGTCTGCTGCTCGCTGCCGAGCACGCTGACCGCGAACCTGCCCGACTCCCTGACGTAGTCCAGCAGCCTGCTGTACGAGGCGAGGGACACGGTGACCAGCAGCGGGTTGATCGACAGGGACGCGAACGAGGAGACGGTCACGCCGTACACCGCGTCGGCGCCGACCGTCGTCGTCACCACTGTGACGCCTGAGGCGAACCGCCGGGCCGCCTGCTTGAAGTGGTTCGGGTCGACTTGATCGCTCATCGGACCTCCCAAGGGAGAACATATGAATATATGACCTTTTCGTCAAGCGACTCTTCCCCCGGCGGCCGACGCCGTGACATGCTGCGTAATCTGCTATTGACACGGCCAAAACCTAGAACAAATAATGTTTATACATTAGCGCCAAAGCCGTACGTCGGGGGCCCTGCGGTCTGGCATCAGCCGGAGTCCGGAGAGGTGGTTTCACTCCAGATGATCATCGATATCCATGCTCATGTGAGCGCCCCGATCGAACTGGCTGCCTACAAGGCGAGCCTCCTGTCGCACCGGGGAGCGCACGGCAGGGGCAAGGTCGGGGCCAGTGATGATCAGATCCGCGCCGCGATGGAGGAGCCGAGCCGGTTCTTCGGCGGGATCTCACATCTCGCGCACCTCGACGACGCGGGCATCGACCTGCAGGTCCTATCGCCCCGCCCGTTCCAGGCGATGCACAGCGAAGAGCCGGCCAAGCTCGTGCGCTGGTACACCGAGGAGACCAACGACATCATCCACCGGGTCTGCCAGGCCTATCCCGGCCGCTTCCGCGGCATGGCCGGCCTGCCGCAGAGCCCGTCGCTGGATCCGCGCGAGTGGACCCACGAACTGCGCCGCTGCGTCGGCGAGCTGGGCTTCGTCGGCGCGATGCTGAACCCGGACCCGATGGAGGGGACCTCCCCGCCCAAGCCGCCGCTCGGCGACCGCTACTGGTATCCGGTCTACGAGGTGCTGTGCGAGCTGGACGTGCCCGCGCTGGTGCACTCCGCCGGATGCAGGCCGCCCGCCCGCGAGTCCTACAGCCTGCACTTCATCGTCGAGGAGACGATCAACACGATCAGCCTGATCAACTCCCAGGTCTTCAAGGACTTCCCGGATCTGAAGCTGATCATGTCGCACGGCGGCGGGGCGGTGCCGTACCAGGCGGGCCGGTTCATGCCGGGCGCGCTGCGCCGTCCAGAGGACGGCACCTTCACCGACCGCCTGCGGCGGCTGTACTTCGACAGCTGCCTCTACACCCAGGACGCGCTGGAGCTGCTGCTGCGCACCGTCGGCGCCGACCGGTGCCTGTTCGGCTCGGAGAAGCCCGGCACCGGATCCGCCCGCAACCCCGAGACCGGCCGCTGGTTCGACGACATCCACCTGCTGATCGAGGACATCGGCTGGCTGTCCGGCGACGAGCGCGCCGACCTGCTGGAGAACAACGCCCGCAAGCTGTTCGGAGGGCTCGATGACTGAGATCGTGCTGGGGGTCGGCACCTCGCACGGCCCGCTGCTCAACACCCCGCCCGGCGACTGGGACCAGCGCGCCGCCGCCGACCGGCGCAACCCGGCGCTGATGTACCAGGGGCGGCCGTGGTCCTACGACGACCTGCGGGCCGCCAGGGACGACTTCGCGCCGCAGGTCGAGCCGGCCGTCCGCGAGGAACGGCACGCCAGGTCGCGCGCCGCGCTGGCCGCGCTGGGCCGGACCATCGCCGAGGTCGATCCCGACGTGCTGGTCATCGTCAGCAGCGACCACAAGGAGCTGTTCGGCGACGAGCTGCTGCCCGCCTTCGGCGTCTACTGGGGCGCCGAGGTGGACCACCAGCCGCTCGGTGACGACGAGCTGGCCGCGATGGGGCCCGGCCTCGCCGTCTCCGCCAGGGGCTACGTACCCGACGTGCCGACCAAGCGCGCCTGCGCGCCCGAGCTGGCCGCGCACCTGATCTCCGAGCTGATCGCCGGCGGCTTCGACGTGGCCGCCTCCGAACGGCTGCCGCCGGGCAAACACGGCGACCACGGCCTCCCGCACGGCTGGGGATTCGTCTTCCAGCAGGTGCTGGAACGGCCGCTGCCGATCGTCCCGGTCTTCGTCAACACCTTCTATCCGCCCAACCAGCCCACGCCCGCCCGCTGCTACGCGTTCGGGCAGGCGCTGCGCCGGGCGGTGGAGGGCGCGCCTGGCGGGCAGCGGGTGGCGTTCGTGGCGTCCGGCGGGCTCACCCACTTCGTCGTGGACGAGGAGTTCGACCAGGCGTTCCTGACCGCCCTGGCCGAGGACGACGAGCGACACCTGGCCGGCATCGACCCGGCCTGGCTGGAGTCCGGCAGCTCGGAGATGCGCAACTGGATCGTGGTGGCCGGGGCCATGTCGGGCACCGGCACCACCTTCAAGACGGTCGACTACGTGCCCTGCTACCGGGCGGAGGCCGGGACCGGCAACGCGATGGGTTTCGCGACGTGGCTGTAGGACGACGCGTCCTGATCTACGCGCTCGTCGCGGGCGTGTTCGTACTGTGCGTGTCACCGGTGGTGATGCTGGTCGTCGGCGCGTTCCGGACCTCGCCCCCCGGACTGCCCGGCGAGTGGTCGCTGGAGCCGTTCGCGGAGGCGTACGGCGACCCGGTCACCTACACCACACTGCGGAACTCCGCGATCCTCGCGGTCTCCACCAAGCTGATCTCCACCGCGCTCGCGGTGTTCTTCTGCTGGGTCGTCGCCCGCACCACGACGCCGCTGCGCCGGCTCGTCACCCCGATGATGCTGTTCGTCTTCGCGATGCCCACCCTGTTCTTCGCGCTGAGCTGGGGAATGCTGGGCAACCCCGACGTGGGCCTGCTCAACAAGCCGTTCGAGGCCATGTTCGGCGCCCACCCCATCAACATCAACTCCTGGTGGGGCCTGATCTTCGTCACCGCGCTGAAGTCCACGGCCTCCTCCTACATCCTGCTGCTCGGCCCGTTCCTGGCGCTGGACCGATCCCTTGAGGAGGCGTCCTTCGTCTCGGGCGCGGGCAGGCTCCGCACCTTCCTGCGGGTGGACCTGCCGGTGCTGGCCCCCGCGATCACCGGCATCATGATCCTCGGCTTCGTGATCGGTCTCGGCTCGCTGGACGCCGCGCTGATCATCGGCGTGCCCGCCGGGATCATGGTCTTCCCGACCCAGCTCTTCGGCTACCTCTACAACTCCGCCACCCCCGAGTACGCCCAGGCCAGCGCGCTGGCACTGCTGCTCGTGCTGATCACCGTGGTGCTCGTCCGGCTGCAGGGCAGGCTGCTCGGCAACCGGCGGTTCACCACCGTCACCGGCAAGGGCTACCGGCAGGAACCCTGGGACATCGGCCGCTGGCGGTACGTCTGCACCGGCGGGATCGTGCTGTACGGGCTGTTCGGGCTGGTGCTGCCGCTGTCGCAGCTCGTGCTCGGCTCCCTGCAACCGGTCTTCGGCCTGTACGGCGCGCTCACCCTGGACAACTACCGCGAGCTGTTCGACCAGCCGGACATCGTCGCCGCCTTCCAGGCCACGATCGTCATCGCGCTGCTCGGCGGGCTGCTGGCCATGCTCCTCGCCGTCTCCCTGCAGTACCTGATCAGGCACCACCCGAGCCGGATCACCCGGCTGATCTCGATGGCCACCTGGCTGCCGTGGGCGCTGCCCGGCATCGTGCTCGGCCTGGCCATGTCCTGGGCCTACCTGTCGCTGCCCGGCCTCCGGGAGCTGTACGGCACGGTATGGATCCTGATGATCGCGCTGATCGTCACCGTCACCCCGATCGCCGGGCGGGTGGCGGAGGGCGCGGTCGTGCAGCTCGGCAGGGAATTGGAGGAGTCGGCCAGGACCAGCGGGGCCAGCTCGATGCGCGCCCTGGTGGGAATCGTCGGGCGGCTGATCCTGCCCAGCTTCGTGAGCGGCTGGTTCGTCACCGCGATCGTCATCTCGGGCAGCTTCGACGTGCCGATCCTGATGTCCACATCGACCAACCGGACCATCCCGGTCGTGGTCTACGAGCTCTACACGCTGGGCCAGACGCCGATGGCGGCGGCGGTCTTCTGCCTGCTGCTGGGCGGCGTCGGAGTGGTCTACGTGGCGGGGCTCGCCCTGCGGCGGGTGGTGAGCGGGCGCCGTCCCAAGAGCGGGAACAGTCCCGCGGTACGTCCGGCCGGCGCCGAGTCGCCGGTCATGAGTGTGAGGTGACGTCATGGCCAGGGTCGAGATCAGCGGGCTCACCAAACGGTTCGGGGACACCCTCGCCGTGGACGGGCTCGACCTGGTGGTCGAGGAGGGCGAGTTCCTGACCCTGCTGGGGCCGAGCGGCTGCGGCAAGACCACCACCCTGCGGTGCGTGGCCGGGCTGGAGAGCCCCGCTGCGGGCGAGATCTCCATCGGCGGCGAACCGGTCGTCTCGCCGGCGCGCAAGATCTTCGTCCCGCCGGAGCGGCGCAGGCTGGGCATGGTGTTCCAGAGCTACGCGCTGTGGCCGCACATGACCGTCTTCGGCAACGTCGCCTACCCGCTGCGCATGCAGCGGCGGAGCAAGGAGGAGATCAGGGCCCGCGTCTCGGAGACGCTCGCGCTGGTCCGGCTGGAGGCGTACGCCGAGCGCGACTGCTCCCAGCTCTCCGGCGGCCAGCAGCAGCGGGTCGCGCTGGCCAGGGCGATGGCCGCCGACCCCCGGCTGCTGCTGTTCGACGAGCCGCTGTCCAACCTCGACACCAAGCTGCGCGGCCGGATGCGCGACCTGCTGCTGCGGCTGCACCGCACGATCGGCACCACGTCGATCTACGTCACCCACGACCAGTTGGAAGCGCTGACGCTCTCCGACCGGATCGTGGTCATGAACCAGGGCAAGATCGAGCAGATCGGCTCGCCGCACCGCCTCTACACGGCACCGGTCAGTCGTTTCGTGGCCGACTTCGTGGGCTTTGAGAACATCCACGACGCGGTCGTCTGCGGCACCTGGGACAAGGGATATCAGGCCCGGCTGGACGGCGGTCCGGTCGTCGGTTTCCACCACGAAGGAGGGCTGGAGGAGGGCGCACCCGTGACGCTCGCCGTCCGCGGATGCCACGTGGACATCCGCACGGAGCGGCCTCCGGAGGGCGCGGCACACGCGCCCGCCACCGTTGTCAACCACGTCTACCTCGGGGACCAGGTCGAATACACCGTCGAGCTCGGCGAGTCGAGGTTCGTGGCCCGCACGGCGGCGCCCGCGGGCAACGGCTCGGCCGCGGCGCTCGACGGCCAGGTGGGAGCCCGCCTGTGGGCGGCGATCCCACCGGAACACGTTGTTGTGCTGGAGGCACGATGAAGCCATTGAAGTTCGGGATCCTGGCCGCCGCGGCCACGGTGGCGCTGGCGGGCTGTGGCGGTGGATCCGGTGCTGGGGCGCTGGACGCCGCGGCCGTGGATCGGTTGTCCCAGGACGCCACGGCGCTCGGTGGCGCCGAGGCGGTCGCCGCGATGCAGGACCTGTACCGCAAGGCGGTCCAGGCGGGCGAGAGCAAGGTCACCGTCTACGGACCGGTCGAACAGGACCTCAAGCCGGTGTACGAGGCGTTCACCAAGCGGTTCCCCGGCATCTCGGTGCTCGGCGTCCCGGCGTTCGGTCCCGCGCTGGACCAGAAGATCAACTCCGAGCAGGCCTCCGGCAAGCACGTCGGCGACCTCGTCCATACCGGCACGACCGTCATCGACTACGGCAAGACAGGCAAGCTCGAACAGTTCCGGCCGGTCACCACCAAGGACCTGAGCGACCAGGTGGCCGACCCGGAGGGCTTCTTCTACGGCAACCAGTACGGCGGCATCGGCTACGTGATCAACACGGAGAAGATCAGCAAGGCCGACGCGCCGAAGAACTGGCGGGACATGGGCGACCCCAGGTTCAAGGGCAAGATCGTGATGGCCGATCCCCGCAAGCCGGGCGCGCTGGTGGACGGCATGTCGAACATGCTGTTCAGCGGCGACTTCGACCGTCCAGGAATCGAGCGGATCGCGGCCAACGAGCCGCTGATCGTGGACAGCTCCGACCTGGCGCTGCAGGCCGTCGTCACCGGTCAGCGGGCCGTCGCCCCCGGGCTCGGCTTCACCGCCTTCAACCAGGCCAAGAAGAAGGGCGCCCCGGTGGACATGGTCTTCCCGCTCCAGGGCCCCACCCCGATGACCGTCACCTACTACGGGATCCTCAAGGGCGCGCCCAACCCGAACGCCGCCCGGCTGCTGGAGACCTGGATGTTCACCCCCGAGGCCATGTCGATGGTCCCGCAGGCCGGTCTGTGGGGCAGCGCCAAGGGCAGTCCGGGCATGTCCGGCTACCCGGGCATCGACGAGATCCAGGTGGTGAAGAAGCCGCCCTTCGCCCAGTCCGAGCAGCACTTCAACGAGACGATCGAGCTGATGAAGCAGATCTTCCGCTGATCCCGGCGCACTGAGAAGGGCTCCCTCCTGATCGGAGGGAGCCCTTCTTCTTGTGGGGTTCAGGCCCGGGGCTTGGCCAGGAAGTCGTGGATGAGGTGCCAGGCGCCGTCCATCTCGCCGACGGGCACGTGGATCAGCGCGGGCTCGCCGCCGTCCAGGGCGTCGGCGATCAGGTGGGACAGCTCGGCGGGCGACCCGGCGCGCTCGCCCCGCACGCCGAACGCCTCGGCCAGCCGGACGAAGTCGGGGTTGGCCAGCTCGGTGCCGTTCAGCCTGCCCTCGAAGCGGGTCTTCTGGGTGCGCCTGACGTTGCCGAAGGCCCCGTCGTCGAAGACCACGGTGACCAGGCCGATGCCGTGCCGGCGGGCGGTGGACAGTTCCTGCAGGTTCCAGCCGAAGCCGCCGTCGCCGGTGATGGAGACGACCGTCCGGTCGGGGAGCGCGGCCTTGGCGCCGAGCGCGGTGGCGAAGCCGTAGCCGAGCGTGCCCTGGTAGCCGGGCCACACGTAGGTGCGCGGGCCGTAGACGGGGAAGGCCACCTGGGCGAGGTAGCCGACCTGGGTCAGCTCGTTGACCAGCACGCCGTCCTCCGGCAGGGCGTCGCGCAGCGCGCGCACCCAGGAGAGCTGCGGCTCGACCTCGGAGATCTGCTTGGCGCAGTGGTCGCGGATCTCGTCCAGGTCGGCCCAGCAGGGGCGGCGCTCGCCGTCCGTCAGGTCGGCGAGCGCGGCCAGGCCGAGCCGGGCGTCGCCGTGCACGGCCACGGCGGGTTCGCGCGGCGCGTCCAGGTCGGCGGCCTCGGCGTTCAGCAGGACGACCCGCCCGCCGGTGGCGACCGGGCGGCCCATGCTGGTGAGGAACCTGCTGCCGACGGCGAGGACCACGTCGGCGTCCGGCAGCACCTCGCGCCCGCCGAGCGCGGTCAGCGCCAGCGGGTGGCGGTCCGACAGCGAGCCCCGCCCGTTGTGGCTCATCACCACGGGAGCGCCCAGCGTCTCGGCGAGCCGCCGCAGTTCCTCCCAGGCCGCCCCGGCGAGGACGCCGCCGCCCGCGTAGAGGACCGGCTTGCGCGCGGCGCGCAGCAGCTCCGCCGCCCGGCCGAGCGCCTCGGGATCGGGCTGGACGCGGCCGTCCCCCTCGGACGGCACGCACATCTCGACGTCCGCCTTGGCCGACAGCACGTCCGGTGGGATCTCGATGCCCACCGGCCGGGGCCGCCCCTCGCGCAGCCGCCGGAACGCCTCGCTGACCAGCTTCGGCACCTCCTGCGGCGTGCGCGCGGCGCCCGTCCACTTGGTCACCGTGCCGAGCGTGCGCGTCTGGTCGGGCACCTCGTGCAGCATGCCCAGCCCGCGCCCGAGGGTGGCCGAGGGGATCTGCCCGGCGACGCACAGCACCGGTGAGGAGCACGCGTACGCTGTGGAGAGCCCCGCCATCGCGTTGAGCAGGCCGGGGCCGGGCACGACCATGCAGACGCCCGGCTCGCCGGTGGTCCGCGCGTAGCCGTCGGCCATGTAGGACGCCGCCTGTTCGTGCCGCGTGTTGCGGAACTCCGGGCCGCTCCTGGCCAGTCCGTCCACGGCGAAGTCGAGCTGGACCCCGGGAACACCGAAGACCTGGCTCACTCCCTCCGTGACGAGCTGGCGGGCCAGGGCCTCGCCGCCGGTCATCTCCATGTGGCGGTCACCTCCCCAATTGACAGAAGTGTATATGGATAAACATTATATGTTAAGAACGCTTAGGGAGGAAGGCGAACCATGGCCATGACGGGTGGCCGGTACCGCGAGAGCCTGGACGACGGGCGCGAGGTCTGGCTGGCGGGGGAGAAGGTGAAGAACGTCGCCGCACCCGGCTGCTGAACCGGCTCGACCGCTCCGACGTCGACGCCCGCATCGACCGGCCGCTGGCCGCGCCGCTCACCTCCTGACCCGCTGACTCTTGATATGAGAAGGGGCCACCGCGCGCGCCGCGCGGTGGCCCCTTCGCTCACCCGGCTCAGTCCAGCAGGCGGAGCGCGGCGAGGAACCGCTCGTTCTCCTCGCGGGTGCCTATCGTCACCCGCAGGCCGCCCGGCTGCGGCCTGGTCAGCACGGCCTGCGACTCCAGCACCCCGGCGGCCCCGCGCGGATCGGGCATCGGCAGCCACAGGAAGTTGCCGTGCGACGGCGGGACGGCCAGCCCCAGCCCGGCCACCCGCTCCCGCAGCCACTCCCGCTCCGCGACCACCTCGGCGACCCGCTCGGCCAGCTCGTCGTGCGCGCGCAGGCTGGCCACCGCGGCCACCTGCCCCAGGCTGTTGATCTGGAACGGCGTCTGCGCCTTGCGCACCACGTCGATCGCGCCCGGCTGCCCGACGGCGTATCCGGCGCGCAGCCCGGCCAGGCCGTACGCCTTGGAGAACGTGCGCAGCACGACCAGGTTGGGGTGGTCGGGCAGCAGCAGGTGCCCCCGGGCGCAGCCGTCGGGGTCGGCGAACTCGACGTACGCCTGGTCCAGGACGACCAGGCACTCCGTGGGCACCTTGGCCAGGAAGCCGCGCAGCTCGGCCTCGGGGATCGCGGCCCCCGTGGGGTTGTTGGGGCTGCACAGGATGATCGCCTTGGTCCGGGGGGTGATCGCCGCGGCCATCGCGGCGAGGTCGTGCGCGCCGTCCTCGGTGAGCGGCACCCGCACGGCCTTCGCCCCGGACACGCCCGCGTAGGCCGAGTAGCCGGGGAACGACGGCGACGGGTAGATCAGTTCGTCACCGGGGGAGCAGGTGGCCAGCACCGCCCGCTCGCACAGCGCGCCCGCGCCCGGCCCGATCGTCACCTGGCCGGGGTCCACGCCCAGGTGCTCGGCGATGACCGAGCGCAGCCGCGCGCCCGAGGGGTTCGGATAGCGGTTGAGTCCGGACAGCGCCTCCACGACGGCCTCGCGCACGCTGGGCAGCGGCGGGTAGGGGGTCTCGTTGGCCGCGAGGCGGACCGGGGCGAGCCCGTTGCCCGCGGTCTGCTTGCCCGCCACGTACTCGGCTGCGGCGGCGACGCTTTCCTTGGCCTTCACCACGATGGCGACTCCTTCAGTAGTCCTTAGACACCACGTTGGCCAGTGGGGCACCGGCCAGGTGGCGCTCGATCTGGGCCCTCACCAGGTCGTAGGCGCGGGGTAGGAACGCCGTGGTCTGCCCGGCGACGTGCGGGCTGAGCAGCACGCCCGGCGTGCTCCGCAGCGGGTGGTCCCCGGGCAGCGGCTCGGGGTCGGTGACGTCCAGGGCGGCGCGCAGCCGTCCCGAGCCCGTCGCCTTGGTCAGCGCCTCGGTGTCGGCGGCGTCGCCGCGACCGGCGTTGACGAACAGCGCGCCGTCCGGCATCCGGGCGAACGCGGCGGCGTCGAACAGCCCCCCGGTCTCGGGGGTCCTCGGGAGCAGGCTCACCACGACGTCGGCCGCGCCGAGCAGGCCGGGCAGGGCCGCGACGGTCTCGACGCCGGGCCTGGCGGTGCGCGCGACCCTGGTGACGCGGCAGCCGAACGGCACGAGCCGGGCCTCGACGGCGGCGCCGATCTCGCCATAGCCGACGATCAGCACCGTGGCGCCATCGAGGGTCCGGGTACGGCCCCGCGCGGCGGGCGCGCCCGGCTCGCGCTGCATGGTCAGGACGGCGGCGAGCACCCACTCGGCGACGGCGGCGGTCTGGATGCCGCGCCCGTTGCACAGGGTGACGCCCGCCGGGAGCGCCGGGAGGAAGCCGTCCACTCCGGCGGCGAGGGTCTGCAGCACCTTGAGGCCGCTCATCCGCCGGATGGCGGCGAGCATCGCGGGCGACGGACGCCCGGGGACGCAGAACTCGACCCGCTCGATGCCGGGGGGCGGCTCGCTCCGGCCGTCGAACACGGTCACCTCGGCGGGCAGGCCGCGCAGGCGCCCGGCGCCCTCGGGGTGCGGGATCCACACGACGGGCCGCGTCGCACTCTGTCGGGCGCCCATCAGTCGAGCAGGTCCGGCTGCTCGGCGACGATCATCTCCCACAGCGGGCGGAAGCCGTTGCGCCCGCTGGCGGGCCGTCCGATGTCCTCGCGGGTCATCCGCGCGGTCTCGTCGTCGATCGGGATCGGCGGACCGGCCGCCGTCGCGCCGTGGGCGAGCAGGTGCACCTGGCAGCTCCTTTCCATCTTGACGAACCAGGCCACGCACTCCTCGACGGTGAGGCCCACGGTGATCAGGCCGTGGTTGCGCAGGATCGCGGCCTTGTTCGGGCCGAGCGCGGTGGCGATGCGCTTCCCCTCCTCGAAGTCGAAGGCGGCCCCGCCGAACTCGTCGTAGAGCGCGTGGTCCTCGAAGAACACGCAGTCGTCCTGGGTGATCGGCAGCAGCGGACGGCCGAGCGCGGCCCAGGCCTTGCCGTGCACCGAGTGGGAGTGCGCGCACCCCACGACCTCGGGCCTGGCGTCGTGGACGGCCCCGTGGATGGTGACGGCGGCCCGGTTGACCCGGGCGTTCCCCTCGACGACGGTGCCCTTGGCGTCGACCAGGACCAGGTCGCTGACCTTGATCCGGCCGAAGTGCCTGGCGAAGGGGTTGACCCAGAACAGGCCGGGCTCGCCGGGGTCGCGGGCGGTGATGTGCCCGGCCACGCCCTCGTTGAAGCCGAACTTGGCGAACAGCCGGAATCCGGCGGCCAGGCAGCGTTTGCGGTGGAGCCGTTCCTCCTCGACCGTCCGTTCCGGTTCGGGCTCTGGTCGGTTGCGGACTCGTTCGGTCACGGAACCCTCCCTTGCGCTCCAGATAGCTAAACATTATATGTTCTTACTGTCTTACGCCAGGAGCCAGGAGGAAAGATGAAGAAGTACGACCTGCACACGCACTTCTATCCGGGCGAGTTCTTCACGCTGATCGAGCAGGCCGACTCCGACTTCTCCTTCGAGCGGTCCGCCTCGGGCATGCGGTTCATCGCCTACCAGGGCACTCGCTTCTTCGGCATCCGTCCGGCGATGTCGGATATGGGGCTGCGGCTGGAGGCCATGGACCGCGCGGGGGTGGACGTCGCGGTCATCTCCATGGGGCCGCTGATCCAGTTCGTCAAGGACCCGGCCGCCCAGGCCAAGGCGTGCCGGGAGCTGAACGACCGGTACGCGGAACTGGTCGCGGCGAACCCGGACCGGCTACTCGCCTACGGCACGGTTCCGATGGGCGACCAGGACGAGGCGGTCGCCGAGCTGCGCCGGGTGCTCGAGGACCTGCGCTTCAACGGCGTGATCCTGCCCAGCAACATCAAGGGCGTCTACTACGACGACCCCCGCTTCACGCCGTTCTTCGAGGCCGCCGACGCCATGGGCCTGTGCCTGTTCCTGCACCCCCAGGTGCCGCCGGGCAGCGAGAACGTGCGCGACTACATGCTCGGCTCCACGGTCGGCTTCATGTACGACACCACCACGTCGGTGCTGCGCCTGATGTACGGCGGGCTGCTCGACCGCTACCCGAACATCCGCTGGCACATCGCCCACGCGGGCGGCGCGCTGCCCTGGCTGCTGGAGCGGATCGACAACGGCTGGCGCGACTACGCCGAGAACCAGGAGCGGCTGCCCGCGCTGCCCAGCACGTACCTCAAGCGGCTTTACTACGACACGGTCAGCTTCACCCCGAACACCATGCGCCTGCTGCGCGACGTGGTCGGCACCCGCCACATGGTGATGGGGACCGACTTCCCGCACCCGCTCGGCGACATCGACCGGGGCGTCTCCACCATCGAGGGCCTGGACATCCCCGACGAGGACAAGGCCGACATCTTCCAGAACACCGCCCTGTCCATCCTGAACAACGTCTGAACCCGGCGGTCGCCGGAGGTGGGACCCCCTCGGCCCCACCTCCGGCGGGCCGGTCAGGCCGCGCCGAGCCGCACGTCCACGACCACCGGGCCGGTCGCGGCGGCGGACTCCTCAAGGGCGGCGTCCAGCGCGGCGGCGGAGTCCACGGTGAACGCGGTCGCGCCGAAGCCGCGGGCCACGGCGGCGTAGTCGGGGCCGCTGATGTCGGTGAGCGGGTAGACGCCCGTCGCGAGCGCGCGGCGGCCGTAGCGGCGCAGCCCGGCACGGACCGCCTGGTAGGCGCCGTTGTTGAGGACGATCATGGTGACCGGCAGGCGGTGGCGCACGGCGGTCCACAGGCCCTGCAGGCCGAACTGGAAGACCCCGTCGCCGAGCACGGCGAGCACCCGGCGTCCGGGCAGCGCCAGCCGTACGCCGAGGGCCGCGCCCACGCCCCAGCCCAGCGAGCCGCCCTCGGTGGAGTAGAGCGATCGCCCGTCGTGGCGCGGCAGGTGGTCCAGCAGGGCGGTCTGGGAGGTGACGCAGTCCGACACCACGGTGGTGCCGCCGTCCACGTGGCGGGCCAGGGCCGCCATCGCGGCGCCGACGCCGAGCGCGCCGGGCCCGCCGTCCGGCGGGTCGGAGGCCGGCGCCCCCGCCAGGTGCGCGGCCCGGCACTCGGCGAGGTAGGCGTCGCCGGACGGTCCAGGCAGGTCGGCGAGCGCGGCGAGCAGGTCGGCCAGCGCGAGCCCGGCGTCCCCGGCCAGCGGGACCGTCGCGGGGGAGAGCCGCCCGAGCTGGGCGGCGTCCTCGCTCAGGTGCACGACCGTGACGTCGTCGGGGAACCAGGGCGTCATGCGCGGCGCGAACTCCTGGAACGTCCCCTGCCCGGCGACCAGCACCACGTCCGCCCGTTTCACCGCGTCGCCGTCGAAGTCGAGCCGGCCGCAGTAGTGCGAGTGGCCGGTGCGCAAGGAGGCGAACTGCAGGTCGTGCCGTGGCGGCGCGAACACCGGAGCCCCCAGCCGCAGGGCGAGCGCCTCCAGCCGCTCGCTGGCGTCGTGCTTGGCCACCTCGTCGCCCGCGACGATCAGCGGGCGCCGCGCGCCGGCCAGCAGCCCGGCGGCCATGGCGACGGCCGAGGGGTCGGGCCGGTAGCGCGGCCGGGGCGTCGGCCGCAGCGCGTGCCGGTCGGCCGGGGCCTCCAGCACGTCCTGCGGGATGCCGAGCCAGGCCGGACCGGCGGGCGGGGTGACCGAGGCGGTGATCGTCGCGTGCAGGTCCTCGCCGAGCAGTGCCGGGTGGGCCGCCTGCCGGACGCTCTTGCAGAACGGCCTGACCAGGTCGGCGACGTGCGGGATCGAGGTGAAGCCCTTGCGCCCGGCCAGCGTGGACGGCTTGAGCCCGGTCAGCACGGTGACCGGCGAGGCGGCGAGCGTGGCGCAGTACAGGTGGGCCAGGCCGTTGGCCAGCCCCAGGTGGGTGTGCAGGTAGGCGACCCCCGGGCGGCCAGAGGCGCGGGCGAAGCCGTCGGCCATGGCCACGGCGATCGACTCGTGCGTGGTCAGCACCAGTTCGGGGGAGGGATGGTCCACCGCCGCGTCGAGCAGGGCGACCTCGGTGGTTCCCGGGCACGAGAACACATGCCGGACACCCCATGAATCCAGGACTTCGAAGACCGTCTCCGCGGACATCGGACCTCCCTTGTCGGATGTAGCTAACTATTATATATTTACATCAATCTGAGCAGGAGGTGGCGATGGATTCGACCGCGATCAAGGTGCACGTCGGAAAGGCTGCCGATTTCGAGGACGGCGACCGGCGGATCGTGGACGTCGGCGGCCGGAGGGTCGGGGTGTTCCACGTTGGCGGCCGGTTTGTCGCCTATCTCAACATCTGTCCGCATCAGGGCGGCCCGGTGTGCGAGGGGCAGTACTTCCCCAAGGTGGAGGCGGTGCTCGGCGAGGGCGGCGTGCTGCTCGGCGAGCGGTCCGACCGCACCGAGCCGCACCTGGTCTGCCCGTGGCACGGCTGGGAGTACGACCTCCACACCGGCGTGATGGTCGCCGACGCCAACATCAAGTTGCGGCAGTACGAAACGGTCATCCAGGACGGTGAGGTCTATGTCATCGGCTGACACCTTGGAAGCGCTGGTCAACAAGGACGTGGAGCTGTCGGACGACGAGGTCCGGCGCGTCTTCACCGCGGCGTTCACGCTCTACGCCAGGCACCTCGCCGAGCGCGGCTACGTCGAGCCGTTCACGTCGTCCGACGAGATCACCGCGACCGACGTGGTGACCGTGGCGAGCGCCCTGCTGCACGCCCAGAACCTGGAAGTCTTCGAACTCGCCCTGTGGCAGTCCTGGGGTGGGGTCCCGTGGAAGGGAGATCGATGAGCCTCTACACGCGCAGCCGGATCCCGGTCGAGAACACCCTCTCGAACGCCAGGGAGCAGGCCGCCGAACGCGGCTACGACGACTTCGTGATCGTCGACGTGGACGCCCACCACTACGAGAACCGGGCGTGGAAGGACATCGTCCCCTACATGGAGGACGGCCCGCTGCGCGAGTGGGCGATCTCCATGGTGAAGCGCGGCAACGGCGGCGGCGCGTCCGCCGCGCTGACCGGCGTGCAGCTCGGCAACCAGGAGGTCGGCGGGCGCATCATCCGGGCGGGCCGCAACTTCTCCGACCCGCTGGACGCCGTGGAGGACCCCCGCCACCCCGACGTGGTGCGGATGATCTGGGCGATGGACCAGCTCGGCATCGACTACACCGTCATGTTCCCCACGCCCATGCTCACCCTGGGCCTGCACCCGCAGGTCGAGGTGGAGGTGGCGCTGGCCAGGGCGTACTGCCGGTGGCTGACCCGGGACCTGCTGCCGCAGGACGACCGGATCAAGACCATGATCTACCTGCCGTTCAACGACCCGGCCGAGACCCTGAAGATGGTCCACGAGTTCAAGGACGTGCCGGGCGTCGTCGGGTTCATGGTCACCTCGGTGCGCAACCGCATGGTCCACCACAACGACTACGCGCCGGTGTACGCCGCGATCCAGGAGACCGGCAAGCCGCTGGCCTTCCACGCGGCCTACAACTGGACCGAGCCGAGCATGACCCAGCTCAACAAGTTCATCTCGGTGCACTCGCTGGGCTTCACGACCTGCAACATGATCCACATGACCAACTGGATCGTGAACGGCCTGCCCGAGCGCTTCCCGAACCTGAAGGTGCTGTGGATTGAGAGCGGACTGGCCTGGATCCCGTTCCTGATGCAGCGGCTGGACAACGAGTACATGATGCGGACCTCAGAGGCGCCGCTGCTGAAGAAGCTGCCCAGCGACTACATGCGTGACATGTACTTCTCCTCCCAGCCGATGGAGCGGCACCGCAACCGCCGGGCGCTGGAGGTCACGTTCGAGATGATGGACGCGCCGAACCAGTTGTTCTACTCCTCGGACTACCCGCACTGGGACTACGACGTCCCGTCGGTGATCTACGACCTGCCGTTCCTCGGAGAGAAGGAGAAGCGGCAGATCCTGGGCGGCAACGCCTGCGAGGCGTTCGGGCTGGACCCGGTGATCAAGAAGGCGCCGTCGCGGCGCTGAGCGGGAACCTGAAGCTGAGCGGGAACCTGAAAGGGCCCGGGCCGATCGTTCGGCCCGGGCCTTCTCGCTGCGCGGAGCGGGTCAGCGGCGGAAGCCGTACAGGTCCATGGTGGACTCGCCGGCCCGGATGCGTTCCAGGAAATGCTCCTCCTTGGCCACCCGCTCGCGCGAGCGGCGGACGGTCGCGTCCACCTGTGCGGCGGGGAGGATCACCACGCCGTCGGCGTCGGCCACGACCATGTCGCCGCGTGCCACGGGCACCCCGCCGATCACGGTGGGCTCGCCCAGGCGTCCCGGGTCGTCCTTGCCGGTGCGGTGGACCGCGATCCAGCGGGAGAACGCGGGGAAGCCGATCGCGGCCAGTCGTTCGGTGTCGCGCACCCCGCCGTCGATGACCAGCCCGGCGATCCCGCGCCGCCGGGCGGCGACCGCCAGGACCTCACCCCAGTAGCCGTGCGGCGCGCCCCCGGCCTGCACCACCAGCACCTCGCCCGGGGCCGCCAGTTCCAGGGCGCGGTGCAGCGGCAGGTTGTCGGCAGGGCGGGCGACCACGGGGAACGCCGGACCGGCGACCCGCGCCCCCGCCCAGGCCGGGCGGACGCGCGGGTCGAGGGCGCAGTCGATGCCGGACGCCTCGTACAGCGTGGCGGTGCCGAGTTCGAGCAGCTCGCCGGTGAGCGGCGCCGGGCTCATCGCCCGCTCCGCTGCAACAGGTGGTAGCCGTGGCGGGTGCGCGCGTCGCGCAGGCTGCCGGTCTCCAGGGCCAGGTTCAGGATCTCGTCCTCGCGGGCGGCGATCTCCCTGGCGGTCGCGGCGACCCGATCGGCCTCGTCCCAGGGGACGACCACGACGCCGTCCTCGTCGCCGAGGATCAGGTCGCCGTGGCGCACCTGGACGTCGGCCAGCGTGATGGTGCCGCCGACCTCGACGACCTCCACCCGGTCTTTGCCGGTGCGCATGAAGCGGCCCCGGCTGAAGACGGGGTAGCCGCGGCCGAGGGCCTCACGGGTGTCGCGGCACACGCCGTCGATGACGGTGCCCGCGATGCCCCGGTGGTGGGCCACCGCCGTGAGGATGTCGCCCCACACCGTGCAGTCGGTGCGGCCGTCGTTGTCCAGGGCGGCCACCCAACCGGGTTCCATGTCGTCGATGTAGTCGCCAACGGTGCCGGGGACCGCGCCCGCGGGGGCGTATCGGACGGTGAACGCGCGGCCCGCCGTCCGCAGGCCGTCGGCGATCGGGGCCAGGCCGTGCGCGCTGCCGGGCAGCCGCAGCCGGTCCAGCGCGTCGGACACCGTCGCCGTGCCCAGCCCGGCCAGCTCGCCGATCTCCTCGGGGATCATCTGGTGGCCTCCTCGAACCGGCTGTCGTGCATGACGTCCACGACCGACTCGCCCGCCCGGACCGCCTCGATCATGGCGCGCTCGCGGGCGGCCAGCCGTTCGGCGACGGCGATGACCTCGTCGGCGCGATCGCGCGGGACGAAGACGACGCCGTTCACGTCGGCCAGCACCAGGTCGCCCGGATCGACGGTGACCCCGGCGAAGTCGACGGGGACGTCCCACGCCTCCTGGACGATCCGGCCGCGCGCGGTGACCGGGACGGCGGCCCTGCCGTACACGGGGAAGCCCAGTTCCTCGGCCTCGCCGATGTCGCGGGCCGCGCCGTCCACCACCACGCCCTCGATGCCGCGCCGCGCGGCGGCGAACGACAGGATGCCGCCCCAGGCGGAGACGTCGGTGCGGCCCTGGTTGCCGATGACCAGGACCTGGCCGGGGCCGGAAGCGGCCACGGCGGGGGTGGCCAGATGGTGGGCGGGGGCGGCGGAGCCGCGCGGGCCGATCCGCACCGTCACCGCGGCCCCCGCGACCGTGCGGGCGGTCCCGTGCAACGGCCGGATCCCGGTCGTCGCCCCCGGCAGGCCGAGGGCGTCCAGCGCGTCGGACACCAGGCAGGTGTCCAGCGCGAGCAGGCGAGGGGTCATTCGGCTCTCCTCTTGCCAGTGGTGAATTAAGTTATAATAATCAAATAGATACACAGTCGTGTCAACGGAGGTGCCGGCGGATGGAACGCTTCGACCACGTAATCGACGGCCAGGTCAGGCCGTCCGCCGACGGCCGTACCTTCGAGTCGGTCAATCCGCATACCCGCGAGCCCTGGGCCGAGGTGGCCCTGGGCGGGCGGGCCGAGGTCGAGGCGGCCGTCGAGGCGGCGAGCCGGGCGTTCCACCAGGGCTCCTGGCCGCGCATGACCACCGGTGAGCGGCGTCAGATCCTCTACCGGCTGGCCGACCTGATGCTGGAGCACCGGCAGGAGCTGGCCCGCAGGGACACCATGGACATGGGCAAGCCGATCTCCCGCCTGCTCAACGGCGAGGTGGCGGGCGCGGCGAGCAACTTCCGGCTGGCCGCCGACGAGGCCGACCTCGACCATGCCGAGGTCTATCCCAAGGACGCCGACCATCACATCTACACGCAGTACGACCCGGCGGGCGTGGTCGCGGCCGTGGCCCCGTGGAACTTCGCGCTCACCATGGGCTCGTGGAAGGTGGCCGCGCCGCTGGCCTGGGGGAACACCGTCGTGCTCAAGCCCGCCGAGCAGAGCCCCGGCTCCGCCACGCTGATGGCGGAGCTGGCCCTGGAGGCGGGCATGCCGCCTGGCGTGTTCAACGTCGTGCACGGCTTCGGGCCGGGCTCGGCGGGCGGCTTCCTCGTGGAGCACCCCGAGGTGGCCAGGATCACCTTCACCGGGTCGAGCGAGGTCGGCGCCGCGATCTCGAAGGTGGCGGCCGACCGGCTGGTGCCGGTCACGCTGGAGTGCGGCGGCAAGGGCGCGAACCTGGTCTTCGCCGACGCCGACCTCGACGTGGCCGTGCCCAGCTCGGTGCGCTCGATCTACTCCAACTCCGGCCAGGTCTGCCTGGTCACCAGCCGGGTCTACGTGCAGCGGCCGATCTTCGACGAGTTCGTGGCCAGGTTCGTCGAGCAGGCCGAGGCGCTGCGGCTCGGCGACCCGATGGACCCGGCCACCGACCTGGGCCCGATCGTCAGCCAGGAGCAGTACGACAAGGTGTGCGGCTACCTCGACTCCATCCCGGAGGACGGCGGGAAGATCCTCACTGGGGGGCGCGCGGGCGACGGCTGGTACGTGCGGCCGACGGTCGCGATCGGCCTGCCCCCCGCCGCCCGGGCCTGCCGGGAGGAGATCTTCGGCCCGGTGGTGTGCGTGGCGCCGTTCGACACCGAGGACGAAGGCGTGAACCTGGCCAACGACTCCGACTACGGGCTCACCGCGACGCTCTATACTCAAGATCTGCGGCGCGCTCATCAGGTGGCCGAGCGGCTGCGGGCCGGCACGGTGTGGGTGAACACCTGGGGTGTGCGAGAGCGGAAGGCACCTTTCGGGGGCTACAAGCTGTCGGGCGTCGGGCGCGAAGGTGGGCACTTCCACCGCGATTTCTTCACTGAACCCAAGGCCATCGTGATGAGATATTGATCAATTGTTATATTTTTTTAACGGGCTGAGACGCTCCAGGCCCGCTCCGGCCATCGCCTGCCTGGGAGGGTGAAGAGGTGGAAGAGACCACATGGAGGCCGGTTCGCGGAACCCGGGTGTCCGAAGAGGTGATCGAACAGATCAGGGAGGCCTTCTTCGGCGGCCTACAGCCGGGTGACTGGCTGGGCACCGAGACCGAGCTGGCCGAGCGCTTCGGGGTCTCCCGCATCACGATCCGCGACGCCGTCCGCACGCTGGAGGCGCGCGGCATCGTCGATGTGAAGGTGGGCGCGCGGGGCGGCCTGCGCATCGCCGAGGCCGACCAGGACCGGTTCATCGACGCGCTGGCCGTGCAGCTCCATCTGCTGGGCGTCACCTTCACCGAGGTGATCGAGGCGCAGTGCGCGATCGAGCCGCTGACCGCCAGCATGGCCGCCAGGCAGGCCACCGACGAGCAGTTGCGCCGGGTCGCCGCGACAATCACGGCGGCCAACGAGGTGATCGGCGACCCGGCGGCCTTCACCGAGCGCAGCCTCGACTTCCACATCGCGGTGGCCGAGGCCTCCGGCAACCGGGCGCTGCACGCCACGCTCATCGCGTTCACCACGGTGCAGAAACCGAAGATGGCGCCCCGGGCCAACGAGCGGCGTGCCCGCCGGGTGGTCAAGATCCACGAGGAGATCTACCAGGCCATCGCCGACGGCGACGAGGAGCGCGCCCGCACGCTGATGGACGACCACGTCCGCAGCGTGCGCCGTGAGCATCCGGAGACCCCGCTGCTCTGACCTGCGCGAACGACAAGCCCCGTGCCGGATTCCGGCACGGGGCTTGTCGCGTTCGGCGTCGAAATCTATATTAACATCATATCGTTTTCCCTTTAGGGAAGGATGTGTCATGGCGCCATTCGTCATCAGACCGCACGGACGTCTCCACGAGTGGGTGGCCGAGGAGCGGGGCTACTTCCGCGACGAGGGCCTCGACTACGTCTTCGAGGTCGGCCTGCCCGAGTCCTGGTCGGCCTCGTCGGTGCGCGAGGTACCGCCGCAGCGGCGGCGCGGGGCGTTCGAGAGCTTCGTCGAGGGCCGGAGCTGCGACGTCAGCTCCGCCTGCCACTGGGCCGTCAACCACGCGCAGTCCCAGGGCCACGGCCGGATGTACGACAAGGCGTACTCCGTCACCCCGGCCGGCATCTACGTGGCCCAGGACTCACCGGTGCACAGGCCCGGCGACCTGGCCGGCGTGCCCGTCGCCGTCGGCTACCACTCCGGCAGCCACTTCGCCGCCCAGCAGGTGCTGGAGGCGTTCCTGCGGCCGGAGGAGATCGAGCTGAACTTCATCGGGCTGCCGCTCGACCGGCTCACCGCGCTGCTCGAAGGCACCGCCCCCGCCGCGCTCATCTGGGGCCCCGGCCAGTACCTGCTTGAGCAGAACGGCTTCCGCAGGATCGCCGACGCCTCCTTCATGATCGGGTTCTTCTTCTCCGACGACGTCGACCCCGAGGACGTCGAGAGGTACTTCCGCGCGCTGCGCAGGGCCCAGATGGACATCGACCTCGAACCGCAGCGCTACGCGCACCACCACCTGCGCCAACTGCCCGAGCGGCTGCACGGCATGGCCGACGAGCGGGCCTTCGGGCCGGGCGAGCGCCTAGTGTTCCTGCCCTACACACGGGAGACTTTCGACAGGACCCAGGAGTGGATCCGGGCCAGGTCGTTCTTCCCTGTCGAGGAGGTCTCGTGAAGCCGTTCGCGTCGTCAGCCGATCTCGCGGCCAAGGAACAGACGCTGGAGGTGCTCGACGACGGCGTCTACGCGCTGACCGCCGAGGGTGATCCCAACGTCGGCGCCATCGAGGCCGACGACTTCCTGGTCTGCTTCGAGGCGCTGGCCACGCCGGTCGCCGCCGCCCGCTGGCTGGCCAAGCTGCGCGAGCACACCGACAAGCCGATCCGCTATCTGGTCCTGTCGCACTACCACGCGGTCCGGGTGCTGGGCGCGTCCGCGTTCGGCGCCGACGTGATCGTGGCGCACGAGAACACCCGCGCGCTGATCGCCGAGCGCGGGCGCGAGGACTGGGACTCCGAGTACGGCCGGATGCCGCGCCTGTTCGAGGAGCCCGCGTCGATCCCCGGGCTCACCTGGCCCACCGCGACGTTCAGCGACAGGTTCACCATCGACCTCGGCTCGCGCGGCTCCCTGGAACTGCGCTATTGCGGCCGGGGGCACACCGAGGGCGACATCGTGGCCTGGCTGCCCGAGCGCCGCGTCCTGTTCGCGGGCGACCTGGTCGAGGCGCAGGCCGCGCTCTACACCGGCGACGCCTTCCACACCGACTGGTCCACCGGCACCCTCGACGCGGTGGCGGCGCTCGGCGCCGAGGCCGTGGTCGGCGGCCGTGGCGCGGTGGCCAGGGGAGAGGCGGCGGTGAGCGCGGCCATCGGACAGACCCGCGACTTCCTCACCACCATGCGGCGCGAGGTCGGCGGCGCCTACCAGGGCGGCGGCACGCTCAAGGACGCCTTCACCGCCGTCCACGGCGCGCTCGCGCCCCGCTACGGCGGCTGGCCGATCTTCGAGCACTGCCTGCCGTTCAACGTCTCCCGGCTGTGGGACGAGTTCGACGGCATCGAGCGGCCCAGGATCTGGACGGCCGAGCGGGACCGCGAGGTCTGGGACGAACTGCATGGGTGATCCGATGGATCCCGTCGTGATCGTGGGCGCGGGACCGGTCGGACTGACCGCGGCGCTGCTGCTGGCCCGCTGGGGCGTTCCCAGCGTGGTGCTGGAGTCCCGCGCCGAGCGCGACCCGGTGGGCTCGAAGGCCATCTGCTTCCAGCGTGACGTGCTGGAGGTCTTCGACCGGGTCGGGTGCGCGGCCCCCATGGTGGCCGAGGGCGTCACCTGGACGACCGGCCGCACCTACTACCGCTCCCACGAACTGTTCGTCACCCGGTTCCCGGAGACCTCCGCCGGGTTCCCGCCGTGGATCAACATCTCCCAGGCGAGCGTGGAGCGCTTCCTGTGGGAGCGGGCCGAGGCCGAGCCGCTGATCGAGATCCGCCGGTCCCACGAGGTGACCGCCCTCACCGAGCACGGCGACCACGTCGTGGCGCACGTGCGCGGCGGGGGCGAGATCCGGGGCTCCCACCTGGTGGGCTGCGACGGCGCAGGGTCCGCGGTGCGCGGGCTGATCGGGCTGACCGCCGAGGGGCACACCTTCGAGGACCGCTTCCTGATCGCCGACATTCGCGCCGACCTGCCGTTCCCCAGCGAGCGCCGGTTCTACTTCGACCCGCCGTGGAACCCGGGCCGCCAGGTGCTCGTGCACCACTGCCCGGACTCGGTGTGGCGGATCGACTGGCAGGTGCCCGCGGGTTACGACCTGGAAGGGGAGCGCTCGACCGGGGCGCTCGACCGGCGCATCCGGCAGGTCGCGGGCGACGTGCCGTACGAGGTCGTGTGGCTCAGCGTTTACCGCTTCCACGAGCGGGTGGCGCCGAGCTTCTCGCGCGGCCGGGTCTTCCTGGCCGGAGACGCCGCCCACCTGTACGCGCCGTTCGGGGCGCGCGGCCTCAACTCGGGTGTGCAGGACGCCGACAACCTGGCCTGGAAGATCGCCCTGGTCCGGCACGGCCGGGCCCCCGGCGGCCTGCTCGGCACCTACGACGCCGAACGCCGCGCGGCGGCCCTGGAGAACCTCCGGGTGACCAGCGCCACCATGCGCTTCCTGGTGCCCGGCAGCGAACAGGAGCGGGCAGGGCGGGCCGCGGCGCTGGAGTCGGCGGTGACGGATCCGGCGGCGCGGTCGCGCATCGACTCGGGACGGCTGGCCGAGCCCTACTGGTACCTGGACTCCCCGCTGACCACCCCCACCCACGGACCCGACTTCCCGCGCGAGGCGGGCGCGGTCCGGCCCGCCGTGGGCGGCGTCATCTGCCCCGACCTGCCGCTGGCCGGGGGAGGGCGGGCGCGTGCCCGGTTCGGCACGGGGTTCGTGCTGCTCACCGGCTCGCCAGAGGCGGTGCCCGAGCTGGGCGAGGCCGCCTCGGCGGCCGTGGACGCCCCGGTGGAGGCGCACGTGGTGCCGGGGCTCGACGCGGTGTACGTGGTACGGCCGGACGGCCACCTCGCCGCCGTGCTGCCGGGCCCCGGCGTGCCGTCCGGCCTGGCCACCGCCCTGAGACGGGCCTGCGCACTCACTCCCGGAATCGGATAGAAAGGCGGAAGCTGAGACATTTTCCAACGAAAGCGATAACGCTACGCTCATCACCCATGAGACCCATGCATCCCGTGCGACTGCTCGCGGCACTCGCGCTCACCGCGGGGTTATCCGTGGCCCAGCCCGTGATCACGGCTGACGCGGCCCCCCGTCCGGCGGGCACGGTCCTGCGTGGCCTGGACCTGGACCGCGCGACCGTCCTGGACATGCAGCGCGCGATGGACCGGGGGCGCCTCGACTCCGTGGCGCTCACCCGCTTCTACCTCGATCGCATCCGCGCGGTGAACCCGCTGCTGAACGCGGTCGTGCAGACCAACCCGGCGGCGCTCGCGGAGGCCGGACGCAGCGACCAGCGCCGCCGCCGGGGCGCGCACGGCCCCCTGGAGGGCATCCCGGTCCTGCTCAAGGACAACATCGACACGGCCGGGGCGCTGCGCACCACCGCCGGCTCGCTGGCGCTGAGCGGCGCCCGCCCGGCCCGCGACTCCTTCCTGGTCCGCCGGCTGCGCGCGGCCGGCGCGGTGATCCTCGGCAAGGCCAACCTGTCGGAGTGGGCCAACTTCCGGGGCAGCCCGTCCACCAGCGGCTGGAGCGCCGTCGGCGGGCAGACCAACAACCCGCACGTGCTGGACCGCAACCCCTGCGGGTCGAGCAGCGGCTCGGCGGTCGCCGTCGCGGCGAGCCTGGCCGCGGTGACCGTCGGCACCGAGACCGACGGCTCGATCGTCTGCCCTGCGGGCATCAACGGCGTGGTCGGCATCAAGCCCACGGTCGGACTGGTCAGCCGTACCGGCGTGGTGCCGATCTCCGCGCGGCAGGACACCGCCGGGCCGATCACCAGGAACGTCACCGACGCCGCCGCCGTGCTGGCCGCCATCCAGGGCGTCGACCCCGAGGACCCCGACACCGTGCGCGGCGGCGACCGCGACTACCTGAAGGCGCTGCGTCCCCGCGCGCTGGCCGGCAAGCGGATCGGCGTCTGGCGCTCGGTCGCCGGGGGCGACCGCGAGGTGCTCGCGACCCTGGACGCCGCCGTCGCCACCCTCCGCGCCCGGGGCGCGACCGTGGTCGAGGGCGTCGAGATGGCCGGGATGGACGAGATCGGCGCGGCGGAGTTCCCCGCGCTGATGACCGAGTTCAAGCACGACCTGAACGCCTACCTGGCCAAGACCCCCGGCCGCCACCCGCGCGACCTCGCCGGGCTGATCGAGTTCAACCGGCGCAACGCCGCCACCGAGCTGCGCCACTTCGGGCAGGAACTGTTCGAGGAGTCCCAGGCGACCAGCGGCGACCTGAACGACCCCGAGTACCGCGCGCTGCGGGCCAAGGCGACCACCCTGTCCAGGCAGGCGATCGACTCCGTGATCGCGGCGGAACGCCTCGACGCGGTGCTCGCGCCGACCAACGCGGGCGCCTGGGTCACCGACCTTGACAAGGGCGACGACCTCTCCGGGTACGTCGGCTCCTCCACACCCTCGGCCGTCGCCGGATACCCGGCGATCACCGTTCCCGCCGGATACGCCAAGAAGGTCCTCCCGTTGGGCGTCACCTTCTTCGGCGGTCGGCTCTCCGAGCCGGACCTGATCGCCCTCGGATACGCGTTCGAGCAGGCCGCGCCGGTGCGCAGGCCTCCCGGCTACCTGCTGACGCTGCCCGCAGAGGGCTCCTGACCGGCGCCCGGGGGGCCTGTCCCGCTTCCCGGGCGTCTCACTCGTTCACCTGAGAACCCGTCCGATCCTCGTGATCGGGCGGGTTCTCGCGTTCTCCCCCACAGCGGGTGAGCCGGGGAGGGGGTGAGCGCCGTCACCATTTCCTCAGTGACACGGAGAGGGGGTGGACGTCCCGATGGACACGAACGAGAACGACCGGCCGGCGGTGACTCCGCCCCACCCGGAGACGAATGGCCCGGCGGCGGGGAACGGGTACGCCTACCCGGCCCGCGCCGCCGTCGCCCGCCGTCCCATCGCCGCGGGCGGGCCGGACGCCCCCGCCCGCGGTGTGACTCCCGGTGCGACGGGGTGTGCGGTCACCCGGTCGCGGGACGGCGGATGGTCCGGTCGCCGGCTCGGTAAGGGGCCCGGCCGGCGACCGGACGGGAGGGGAGCCCGTGGGGGGCAGGGCCGGGGGTGCGGTCATGGATGCGTGCCGCACCTCCGGCCATGGGTGATGAAAGGGAGGACGAGGTATGGCAGGTGCCTATCGCCATGCCGGGCTCGGGGAACTGTCCGGTCTGGTCAAGGGTATGGACAGCGTGGAGCTACGGCTCGCCGTCTGCGAAGGACGGCGGGAGCCGGCGATCTCGATGCTGGACGTCGATCCGCTGGACGCCGGGATCCGCCAGGTCTACTTCTTCGACACCTCCGAGATGTCCCTCGAACGGCACGGCATGACCGTCTGCGCCCGCGAGGACCGGGACGGCGGCAGCGACGGCGACGGCGACTCGATCATGAAACTGACCGCCGCCTCACCGGGCGAGATGCCGGCCGACGCCGACTTCGGCGTCGAGGCGATGCCCGGCGGATACGTCTGCTCGGGGGCGATCAGAAGCCGCCCGCGCAACGCGCGGATCAAGGCCGTGGTGCGCGGCGACGAGCCGGTGCACAGCCTGTTCACCTGGCGGCAGCGGGAGTTCTTCGCCGCGCACGCGCCCGAGGGGGTGGCCCTCGACAGGCTGTCCGCGCTCGGGCCGGTGCCGGTCCTGGAACTGGGGCTGCGGCCCGCCGAGCTGGCGCGCAGCCTCGCGCTCGAACTGTGGAACTACCCGGAGGACCCCCGGCTGCTGGAGGTCTCGACGAGGGTCGCGCCCGAGGAGATGGTCGCCGCCACCGCCAGGACCTCCGCGTTCCTGCGTGGCAAGGGACTGAGCGTCGAGGGCGGCGCGGAGATCCCCCAGGCGGTGCCGGCGGTGCCGCCGTTCACCCGTCTGGGGTGAGGAGGTCCCATCACGGATCCGATGTCCTGGGACCACGCGACACCGAGGAGAGAGAGGGAACGATGGCAGACCTGATAGCGATCGGCTATCCGGACGAGAGCACGGCCGCGATGGCCGAACGCGAGGTGCAGCGGCTCGTCGATGACCTGGTCATCCAGCCCGACGCCGTGGCGGTCATCACCCGCAGCGACGACGGAAGGTTTCACGTCAGCACCAGCCACCACGCGGTGGCGGGAGGCGCGACCTGGGGGATGTTCTGGGGCCTGCTCTTCGGCATGCTGTTCTTCGTCCCCTTCCTCGGCATGGCGCTCGGGGCGGGGCTGGGCGCGGTGATGGGCAAGGTGGACAAGGCCGGGATCGACCGCGAGTTCCAGCGGCAGGTCCGCGAGCTCCTCCAGCCGGGCACGTCCGCGCTGTTCCTGGTCGTGGAGAAGGTCACGCCGGACAAGGCGGTGGCCGCGCTCGCCAGGTTCGGCGGCACCGTGCTGAAGTCGTCGCTGTCGGACGAGACC
The DNA here is from genome assembly GCF_029382225.1 of Spongiactinospora sp. TRM90649. GTDB lineage: Bacteria > Actinomycetota > Actinomycetes > Streptosporangiales > Streptosporangiaceae > Spongiactinospora. Next base: position 38,439 of record NZ_JARLTC010000030.1, on the reverse strand, counting down.
GAACGGCGGCTCCAGGAGGCCCTGGCCGGTGAGGGGGTGTCGGCGTGACGACGCGTCCCTACGCCAAGCGGGGCTGGAGCGTGGGCTTCGCGCTCTTCGCCGCCATCCTGATGGTGACGGTCGGCTCCTTCCAGGCTTTGGAGGGGCTGGCGGCCGTCATCGGCGACCAGTTCTATCTCCGCACGCCGAACTACATCTACGCGATCGACCTGACCGCCTGGGGCTGGACCCACCTGATCATCGGGATCGTGGTGGCCGTGGCGGGCTGGGGGGTGCTCTCCGGACGCCTGTGGGCCCGGATCGTGGGCATCGCCGCCGCCGTGCTGAGCGCGATCGCCAACTTCTTCTTCATTCCTTACTACCCGGTCTGGGCGATTCTGATCATCGCCCTCGACGTATTCGTCATCTGGGCTCTCTGCGTGTACGGCAGGCAGGAGGCCGCGGAGGCGGGATTGGGGGGCGACTGACAGACGACGCCTGGTGCTCATCGCAGGTCCTCGCCCGTGGGGGAGCGAGGACCTGCTCTTTTGAACAGGAGGATCCGATGTCAGAGCGAGTCTCCGCGTACTCCCGGGACCCGGTGGACGCCGGGCCCGGCGGCTTCGCCGTCGGCGTCGCGCTGTTCTCCGGCGTCATGATGACGCTGGTCGGCGTGTTCCAGGTGTTCCAGGGTGTGATCGCGCTGATGGAGAGCCGGTTCTACGTTCGCCCGCCCGAGTATCCCTTCCTGGTGGATCTCGCCGTGTGGGGCTGGGTGCACCTGGTGCTGGGCGCCCTCGTCGCGGTCGCCGGGGTGTTCGTGTTCGCCGGGCGGGCGTGGGCCCGCGCCGTCGGCGTGACGCTCGCGGCGATCAACATGGTGACCCAGTTCCTCTTCATTCCGTACTACCCGTTCTGGGCGCTGCTCCTGATCGCCATCGACGTGATCGTGATCTGGGCGCTGTGCTCCTATGACCGTCAGGCGGCGGAGGACCTCTCCTTCGGCGTCTGATTCCGGCTCCGGCGGCGGCCGTGGTGCCCGGCCGCCGCCGGAACGGTGGCGTCAGCCGAGCAGTCCCCGCGCGCCGAGCGTCAGGAGGACCGCGACGGTCGCCGCCCACAGCGCGAGCAGACCGGCCACCGTTCCGGTGAGCAGCCGCAGCGCGCCGCGTCCCGCCGCGATCGCGGCCACGACGGGGGCCAGCCCGCCGCCGGCGCGCAGCAGCGCGTGACCGCTCCCGCCGGTGTCGAACCCGGTGCCGATTCCCGTGCCGACTCCTGTGTCGATTCCCGTGCCGACTCCTGTGTCGATTCTGGTGCCGACTCCGGTGTCCGCCTGGGCCAGCGCCGCCGCCGTCCCTTCGCCGCCGCCGACCAGGGTGACGATGTGCCCCTGCTCCTGGAGCGCCCGCACGAGCGTGACCTTCTCCTCCGGCCGTAGCCGGGAGAACACCGTGGCCTCGCCCACCGCCTGGGCGAGCACGGCTGGGGACAGCGCCGCCACCCGCGCGCCGGTCATGATCGGCTCGTCGCCGAGGCCCACCCAGGACGCACCCGCCGCCGCCACGGTGCGCGGCGACTCGGTGATCAGCTTCACCGCGACGCCCGCCCGGCGGCAGGCCCGCAGGATCTCCGTCGCCTCCGGCCGCACCGGGTCGTGCACCGCCTGCAGGCCGAGGAAGGTCAGCGGCGGCAGGGCGTCCTCCGCGAGCGTGCTCTCGGACGGCGCGACGCTCCCGGTGGCGAACGCCAGCACGTCGAGCCCGCGCCGCTCCATGGCCAGCGCGAGGTCCAGCACGGCGGCGCGGTCGAGCTCGCCGGTGCTCCCGTCGCGGCCGAGCCCGTCGGCGCACAGGTAGAGCACCCGCTCCACGGCCCCCCTGGCGTAGATCGTCCCGGGCTCTCGGGGGTCCTGCCGGTGCAGGCTCGCCATGAATCGCCGCCGCTCCGTGTACGGCAGGGTGGTCACCCGTAGCGGGGCCTTGGTCAGCCCGAGCTTGGCCGCGCCGGTCAGCAGCGCCCTCTCGCGCGGGTCGCCGGTGACCCGCCGCGGGCCGTCTCCGGCCACCACGGCGTCGTTGCAGGCGACGCCCGCCAGCAGGCAGGCGTCCAGTGCGGCGTTGTCGCCGAGCGACACGCGCGCCCCGGCCGCGCCGACACCGCCGTGCGGGCTGTCGCCGCCGCTGGTCTCGTAGATCAGGCCGTCGGCCACCATCGTGGTGACGAAGGGCCGGTTCTGGGTGAGCAGCCCGGCCCGGTGCGTGCACAGGACGGTGGAGGCGGCCAGCGCGGGCACGGTGGCCAGGCGCAGCGGGACCAGGCCCCGCGCGGCCATCCGGCCCGCCGTACGGGCCAGGATCGCCCTGGCCACGGCCGGCAGCTCCACCGGCGCGGCGGCGATGACGAGGACGGCGAGCGTGGTGCGCCGGAACCCCGGCGAGAGGCCGCCGAGCGTCCCGGCCATCAGTAAGGCGGCCGAGGCGGAGAGGATGGTCAGCAGCCCCGCCCGGCGGAAGGCCTCCATGGCCCGGAGCGGCGGGGCGTCCTCGGTGGGCGACAGCCCGAGGGCGCGCAGCGCGCGCCCGGTCCGGGCCTCGACGCCCAGGGTGAGCAGGATCCGCGTGGCGGCCACGGCCGACAGCGCGGCCGAGGCGGCGGCGTCGCCGTACCAGAGCGCGAGCGCGCAGGGAGCGAGCAGCGCGAAGAGCAGGGGTTCGCACGGGGTGCTTCGCATGTGGGCCTCTTGGATGGTCGCGTCAGGGTTGGAGTCCCTGCTGACGCTTGGAGAGACGATGCTCTGCCGTCACTTTGATCCCAGGCTTCACACGAGGAGGGTGAGCCCGCTCACCCGCGCCTCACCCGGGTGAGATCAACGAGAGGGATGATGTGGCCTCACCCGTCCCGATGGGAGAACGAACGTGGCGAGGGCCCGATTCACACCCATATGACGGGAAGGATGGGTCATGTCCGGTCGTTTCATTCAGACTCCAGTCGTGCCCCGAGCGCGGCCGGTAGAAGAACCACCCGCTTCGATGACCAAGATCGATGTACCGGTGCGCGGGGCGTCGGTGATCCCGCGCACCCGCCTGCTGGACCGCCTCAGCAAGGGGACCAGGGGGCCGCTGACCCTGGTCACCGGGCCGCCGGGCGCGGGAAAGACCACCAGCGTGTCGTCCTGGATCCTGTCGGGCAGGCCGCCGGGGCCGGTGGCCTGGGTCTCTCTCGACCCTGCCGACCACACGCCCGGGCGATTCTGGCCGCTGGTGACCGAGGCGCTGCTGCGCGCCTGCGGGGAGGATCTCCGCCCCGAGCCGCGCGGCCCGGACGGCGTGCGCGGCCCCGAACTGGCCGCCGCGCTGGCCGGCCGCGAGCAGCCCGTGGTGCTCGTCCTGGACGACTTCCAGCCGAAGCGGAGAGACGAGTTCTCCGCCGAGATCGTCCGGCTGGCCAGGGCGGCCTTCCCCGCGCTGCGCGTCGTCCTGATCGCGCGCAGGGAACCGCCGCTGCCGCTGCGCCGCCTGCGCCTCGGCGGCGAACTGACCGAGATCGGGGGCGACGACCTCGCCCTCGGCGAACGTGACCTCGTGGCCCTCCTCGCCCAGCACGAGCTGTCACTCTCGCCCCGCTCGGTGCAGTCGCTGCTGGAGCGCACCGAAGGCTGGGCGGCCGGCCTCCGGCTGGCCGCCATGACGATGGAGCGCCTGCCCGACCCCGAGGCGTTCGCCCGCAAGTTCGGCGGCGAAGACCCGGCCGTGGTCGGCTACGTGGCGGAGGAGGTGCTCGATCCGCAGCCCGCCGACCTGCGGCGGCTGCTGCTGGCCACCAGCGTGGTGGAGCGGTTCGACGCCGAGCTGGCCGCCGAGCTGGCCGGTCCGGAGGCGGCCCGCCGGTTTCCGGCGTTGTTGCGGCAGAACGGCTTCGTGCTGCCGATCGGGCACGGCTGGTACCGGTACCACAAGGTGTTCGGGACCGCGCTGAACCTGCTGCACCGTCAAGAGAGCGCTGAGGGCGCGGTCGAGTCCCACCTGCGCGCGTCGGCGTGGTTCAGCCGCCGGGCGCGCCTGGCCGAGGCCGTGCACCACGCGGTCCGGGCCGGGCACTGGGCGCACGCCGCCTGGCTGGCCGTGGACGGGCTCGCCGTCGGGCAGGTCCTCGGCCTGTCGGCGCGGGAGCCGCTGGCCGACCTGCTGGAGGAGATCGCGAACCGCGTCTTCGCCGACGAGGCCGCGCTGCCCACGGAGCCGGAACCGGCGCTGGTGGCCGCCGCCGTGGCGCTCGCTCGCGGGCACGACGACGTCTGCGCCCGCTGGCTGGCGCACGCGGAGAGCCTGCTCGGGCGGATGCCCGGCGACCAGGCGCCGCCCGCCCGGCTGACCGCCAAGCTGATCGCCCTCACCCGCCCGGTGCCACGGACGGCCGAGGAGATCCGCGCACTGGCCGGTGAGGCCGAGCGGGTGCTGGGGCTGTTCCCCGGCGGGGCGCTCGACGAACGGCCCGAGGCCGAGGGACTGGTCCGCTACGCGCGGGGCTGCCTGGACCTGCGGGCCGGACGGCTCAGCGAGGCCGCCGCCGCGCTCGGCGCCGCCCTCCCGGTGGCCGAGGCGGGAGGCGACTTCCAGCGGCGGCGCGTCCTGGGCGCGCTCGCCGTCACCGAGGCGCTGCGCGGCCGGTTCCGGCAGGTCGCCGGGCTGGTCGCCAGGGCGTCCGGGCTGCCCGAGGTCGCGGCCGTGCCCGCCGGCCGCCGGGTGGCGGCCGTCCACGTGGCCCACGCGTGGGTGGCGCTGGAGGGCTCCCGGTTCGACGAGGTCCGCGCCGAGCTCGACCGGGCGTCCCGCGCTCTCCAGGAGTGCCCGGAAGCCGTGATGTCGGCGCTGCACGGACTGGTGGCGGCCCGGGCCGGGGTCGCGGACGGCGCGGCGGAGGAGTCGCTGCGGATCCTTGACGAGGCGCGGGAGCACACCGGGGGCATGCCCTGGCTGGACCGGCGGCTGCGGCTGGTGGCCGCCGAGGCGTACTCCGCCTGTGACGTGCCGCAGGCCGCGATCGAGGCGGCCAACCAGGCGGGCGGCACCGGCTCGACCGACTCGGCGGTGGCCCTCGCCAGGGGAGAGCTGGGCCGGGGCGAGGTGGCCGCGGCCTCCCGCACGCTCCGGTCCGCGCTCACCGAGGCCACGGCGGTCCCCATCGACGTCCGGGTGGAGGCGTGGCTGCTCGACGCCTTCCTCGCCTACCGGATGAACGACCGGTCGCGCGGGCGGCGCTCGCTGGACCGCGCGCTGCGGCTGGGCGAGCGCGAGCAGGTGCGGCTGCCCTTCGCGATGGCGCGGCCCTGGCTGCTGCCGGTGCTGCGCCGGGACGAGGAGCTGCTGCGCCCGCATCGCAGGTTCATCGATCCCTTGCTGGTCAGGCAGGCCGGGGCGCCCCGGCCCCGGGAGGCGCCGGAGGCGGCCGAGGCGGGGCAGGAGCCGCCGGTGTTCGGCAGGCTCAGCGCGCGCGAACTCGACGTGCTGCGCCATCTGTCCACGATGCTGACCACCAAGGAGATCGCGATGGAGATGTACGTCTCGGTCAACACCGTCAAGACGCACCTCAAGAGCATCTACCAGAAGCTGGCGGTAACGCGCCGGGGCGAGGCCGTGCGCCGGGCGCGTCACCTGGGACTGCTCTGATTCGGGCTGCGCTGACGGGACCGTACTGATCGGGCCGAACCGATGGGAGTGGGCCCGCACCGCCCGTCCGTCGCTCGTGGGCCTACAGCAGGCCCAGCTCACGGGCGCGGCGGACCGCGTGATCGCGGGACGTCGCGCCCAGCTTGCGATAGATGCTGCGGGTGTGCGTCTTGACGGTGTTCGTCGAGACGAAGAGCTGGTGACCGATCTCGCGCAGCGAGGAGTCGCCCCGCAGCAGCCGGAGCACGGCCTGCTCGCGCTGGGTCAGCGGCTCGGCCGCCCCGCTCGCGGCGGGTGTCTCCGGCAGCCGGACGCGCAACTGGGTCAGCCGGGTGCGGATGTACTCGCCGCAGTCGCGTTCCGTCGCCACCAGATCGCGCGCCTGGCCGAGGAAGGCCCGCGCGGTTTCGGCGTCTCCCGAGCCGAGCGCGCTGTCGGCGAGCACGATGAGCAGGATCAGCGTCGGCCAGGCCGAGAGGCCGACGACCGTCAGCCGCAGGGCCAGCGCGGGTTCGAGCACCAGTCTGGCCTCGGCGTGCCGTCCCTCCCTGGCGAGCGCCGCGCCCCACGCGGCGTCGGCGAGCGCGGCGGTTCCCGACTCGGGCAGGCCCCTGGTCTCGACCAGCCGGTAGGCCGTCCTGGCGAGCTGCGCGGCCTGGGTGGTACGGCCGAGCGCTCCCAGCACGAGGGACAGCACGGACGTCGCGAGCGTCCGGAAGGCGGGCACGGTCGTGGTGTGCTGCGCGGCCTCCTCCAGCGGCTCGATGGCGGCCTCCAGGTCGCCGGTGAGGTAGCGGGAGTAGCCGAGGGTGAACCGCGCGCCCGCGTACCAGGCCCCCAGGGGGTCGGGTTCCAGCCGGGCCGCCGTCTCGGCCGCCGCGACCATGGCCGGCACGCCGTCGAAGCCGAAGAACGCCCGCAGCAGGCTCAGCGCGAACCGGGCCGAGGGTGAGCCGTCCGGCAGCGGGCCGTCGTACGGCAGGGCCTCGGCCACGTCGAGCCAGTGCCGGGTGCCCGGACGGTCGCCGGACAGCGCCGCGATCCAGGCGGCGCACACGGAGATCCTCGGATCTCCGCCGATCCGCTGGGCGCCGATCAGCTCCATCCAGCCGCGCACGGTCAGCAGCCGGCCGGAGTCGATGTACTCTCCCCAGCGCGCCGCGAACAGGCCGGCGGCCAGGTCGGCGCGGTCTGCCGCCAGGGCGTGCCCGATGGCCTCGTCGACCAGCCCCCGCGTGGACAGCCAGCCGCTCGCCCGCAGGTGCAGCGCCGGGACGGCCCCCGGCTCGGTGCGGGCCAGCTCGCCGCGCAGCGCCTCGCCGAACAGCCGGTGGAAGCGGTACCAGCGGCGGTGGTCGTCCAGCGGGACCAGGAAGAGGTTGGCGCGTTCGAGTTCGCCCAGCACTTCCGCCGCGTCCGTCGTCTCGGCGACCTCGTCGCAGAGCGGCGCGGTGAAGGAGCCGAGCGTGGACACCCGGGTCAAGAAGGTGCGCGTGGCGGCGGGGACGCGGCTCAGCACCTCCTCCGACAGGTAGTCGAGCACCAGCCGGTGGGTGCCGGTGAAGTCGGCGACGAACGCCGCCGGGTCCGCCGCCGTGCGCAGCGCGCCCGCCGCCAGTGAGATGGCGGCGGGCCAGCCCTCGGTGCGGGCGATCAGGTCGCGCACGTCGGCCTCGCGCAGGTGGACCCCCGCGATCCGGCGCACCAGGCGGGTGGCCTCCTCCCTGGTGAAGCGCAGGTCGGCCATGCCCAGTTCCAGGCTGTCGCCCGAGGCCCGATAGCGGGTGAGGGGCAGCGCGGGGACGGCCCGGCTGATCACGACGAGCTGGAAGGTCGGGGGCAGGCGGTCCACCAGCGTCTCGACCTGCCTGCGGCACTCCTGGTCCTGGATCACATGGAAGTCGTCGAGCACCAGGACCGCGGGCTCCGGCCGTGCCGCGATCGCGTTCAGCAGGCGCGGCAGGACCACGCCCTCCACATCTTGGTGCCCGAGGTCGGCCCGCTGGCCCGCCAGGCCGGGGATCACTCCGTCCAGTGCCGCCACGATGGTCGGCCATAAGGCGGCCGGGGTGTTGTCGTGCTCGTCGAGCGACGCCCAGGCGAACGGCCGGGTCTCCTCGGCCGCGGCGGACCATGCCGATACTGCCGCCGTCTTTCCGAATCCAGCGGGTGCACAAATGACTACTAGACGGGCATCTCGGGCTGCGGTCAATGCTCGGGTAAGGGCCGGTCTCCGGACCCACTCCATACGCGGCTCAGGGATCCGCGTCTTCTCCCTTATCGGGAAGATAAATTCCGGTGAGGAGCGAATGCCAGCATTTCTTCTACGGAATGCCTGGCGGATCCAACTGCGCATCTTCACTCCGTCCACGTTGATGATCGTCGAGATGGAGTCTCGCTGACCTGGAGGGGAGCGTCAATCGGACGGGCCTCCGCCCGCGCATTTGAATGCCTATAGCCGGGGTTGCCGCGACGGAGGTATTTCATCTATGCCACTGGGAAGCCGAATGGGCCGACGACGCGAGGATGGCGGTGAGCCCGCCCCACGCGACCAACCAGAAACCGCCCGCCAAGGAGAGCGTCGGCAAAGACCGCGAGGAAGGGACGAGCGCGGACATGCCCGCGAGTGCGGTCACGACCGCCAGCGCCATTCCCGGCCCCCGTCCCGACCGAAAGGGGCCCATCACCAGATCGACGAGATCGGCCAGCCCGGTGAGCAGCCAGGTCATGCCGAACATGATGGACAGCACCCCGGCCGTGCCCAGCTCGTCGCGCAGGCCGAGCACGCCCGCCCCGGCCAGCAGCAGCCCCAGCAGCAGGAACAGCAGACGCACTTCGGCCTCGGCATGTCGGGCGAGCACAGCCCTGGCGATGTCGGAAGCGGCCAGGACGAGCGAAAGAACGCCGAACAGCGCCGAGAGTTCACCTGCCCTTTCCGGGGGCCAGGCCAGGAAGACCACACCGAGCAACATGGTGACCAGGCCCTTGATGGCGATGGCGTGGCGTTCCCAGGTCGTGGTGAAGGCGGTGCCGAACCGTACCGGATATGACATTGACGCTCCTTCCAGTTACCTGTGGTCATGGGACAGACCACCGAGAGTGGAAGGGGAGACGCATCATCCGCGGAGGGTGACCGGTCGTCCGCTCCTCGCGCGTGCCCGCCGGTCTCATCCCTGACGGGTGATATCAACACCCGCGCCCGGCCCGAATACTTCCAACGCCTGATTCGAAAAGGGAGGCGATGTGGGAGTTCTCATCGAGCTGATCGTGGTCGGTGCGATTTTCTGGTGGCTCTACCGATGCGTCATCGACCCCTGGCGGACCCGCCGCACCGGTTCCACCGTCACCGGGGCGCACGACGCCGGGGTATGGGTGAACCCGGTCAGATGGGCGGAGATCATCGTGGAGCTGGAGGAGGACGCGGGGGATCGGCGCCGCGGGGGCGGCCGAGGCGTCTCCTGACCGCCGGGCGGCGGTGCCGAGATCGCCGCCGCCCCCTGGTCCGCCTCAGGCCGTCACGGCGGCGCGCCGGCGCAGCAGCGCCTTGCGGGCCTCGGAGACGGGGATGATGGCCAGCCCCACCACCAGGCAGACGGCCCACTGCCCAAGCGACAGATCGGTCGTGCCGAGCAGCCGGTGCAGCAGGTCGAGTTCGGTGCCCATGACGATCGCCGCCACCGAAGCGGCGCAGGCGATGAGGAACGGCCGTCCGGCCCGGTCGCCCCGGCTGAAGACAGAGCGGGTGTCGTCCCTGGTGGTGATCGAGAAGAACAGGTTGAACAGCGAGAACGTGGTCAGGCCCATCGTCCTGGCCGCCTCCTGGCCGTAGGCGGGCTCGGCCCAGCCGACCACGCCGAGGGTGCCCAGGCCCAGGATCAGCCCGGCGACGCCGAGCCGGGTGAGCAGCCTCCGGTCCAGGATCGGCTCGTCCGCGCGCCGCGGCGTGCGGCGCATCAGGTCATCCGCGGGCGGCGAGTAGCCGAGCCCGACGGCCTGCGAGATCTGGACGGTGAAGTTCACCCAGAGGGTCTGCAGCGGCAGCAGCGGAACACCGCCCGCGATGTTGAACGCGCTCGCCCCGAGGAACGTGGCGATGAAGCCGATCAGCGTGCCGATCTGGAAACGGATGTACTTCTTCAAGTTGTCGTAGAGCCCCCGCCCCATCTCCACCGCCCGGACGATCGTGGAGAAGTCATCGTCGGTGAGGATCATCGCGGCGGCCTCCTTGGAGACCTCCGTGCCGGTGATGCCCATCGCGATGCCGATGTCGGCCCGCTTGAGCGCCGGGGCGTCGTTCACCCCGTCGCCGGTCATCGCCACGACGTGTCCCTTGCCGCGCAGCACCTCCACCAGGCGGACCTTGTGCTCGGGGGTCACCCGGGCGATGACCCCGATGTCGTCGATCTCCCGCGCCGCGGTCTCGTCGTCCATGGCCCCGAAGTCGGCGCCGGTGATGGTCCGGCCGGGGATCCCGAGACGGCCGGCGATGGCCTCGGCGGTGGCGGCGTGGTCGCCGGTGATCATGCGGACCTGGACGCCGGCCGCACGGGCCTTGGCGATCGCCGCCTTGGCCTGCGGCCTGGGCGGGTCCACGATCCCGACGAGGGTGAGCAGGGTCAGGCCCTCCACCTGCGGGAGCAGGTCGGGGACGGGGTCGAACTCCTCGGGGTCGAAGTCCTTGCGCGCGGTCGCCATGACCCGCAGGCCCTGCCCGGCCAGTCGCCGGTTCTCGGCCAGGAAGCGCTCCTTGAACTCCTCGTCCACGGTCAGCGGGTCCCGTCCGGGGGCCAGCGCGGTGGAGGCGCGGGCCAGTAACTGGTCGGGCGCGCCCTTGACCAGGCAGCGGACGACCTCCCGGCCCGACTCATCCGTCATCTTGTGAAATGTCGCCATGAGCTTGTACGCCGCGTCGAACGGCACCTCCGCCAGGCGCGGGTAGCGGCGGCGCGTGGCGCGGGCGTCCAGCCCGCCCTTCTCGGCCAGCACGACCAGCGCCCCCTCGGTCGGATCGCCGACCAGTTCCCCGTCGTCCACCTCCGCGTCGCAGGCCAGCGCCATCGGCAGCAGGAACGGCTCCAGCGCCACGCCCGGCTGCCCGCCGACGCCCCTGATCTGCCCGTCGGTGGAGTAGCCGGAGCCGGACACGGTGTACCGCAGGCCGGGCAGGCTCATCTCCACGGCGGTCATCTGGTTCAGCGTCAGCGTCCCGGTCTTGTCGGAGTTGATCGCCGAGGTGCAGCCGAGGGTCTCGGTGGAGCGCAGCCGCTTGACGATCGCGTTGGCCCTGGCCAGCGCCTGGGTGCCCATCGACAGGATGGTGGTCACCACCGCGGGCAGGCCGGTCGGGATCGCCGCGACGGCGAAGGCCACCGACGCGGTGAAGACCTCCGCGAAGCCGTTGCCCCGCGCCAGGTTGAACGACATGGAAAGGGCCAGGGCGAAGCCCGCGATCACCAGGATCTGGGTGGTCAGCTTGGCGAGCTGCCTGGTCAGCGGAGTGTCGGTGTCGTCCTGCGCGCGCAGCAGGCCGGAGATGTGACCCACCTCGGTGGCCATGCCGGTCGCCGTCACCACCAGCTCGCCCGAGCCCCGGGTGACGTTCGTGTTCATGAACGCCATGGTGACCCGGTCGCCGAGCGCGGTCTCCTCGGTGAGACGGGCCCAGGGGTCCTTGGACACGGGGGCGCTCTCCCCGGTGAGGGCCGACTCGCCGATCTCCAGGGTGGCCGCCCTGATGATCCGGCCGTCGGCCGGGACCAGGTCACCCGCCTCGACCGAGACCACGTCGCCGGGGACGAGCTCCTCGGCCGGGACCTCGGTCAGCACGCCGTCGCGCCGGACCCTGGCCTTCACGATCATCATCTTCTGCAGCGCGGCCACGGCCGCCGCCGCCTTGCCCTCCTGACGCAGCCCGAGGAAGGCGTTCAGCACGGTCAGCGCGATCAGCACCACGGCGGTGCCGTACTGCCGCAGCGGCCACAGGCTGACCAGGCCGGCGACCAGCAGGACGATCTGCATGGCGTCGGCGTACTGGCGGACGAGCGCGCGCCAGGCGGGCTCCCGGTGGCTCTCGGTGAACCGGTTGGGGCCGTATCGCTCCCGCTGTCCGGATATCTCGGCCTGGCCGAGGCCGCGGCCGGCCTCGACGTCGAAGGCTCTCAGCACCCCGGAGACCGGGAGCGCGTGGAAGCCGGTGGATTCCTGCGTTGCCATCGAATTCCTCTCCTTGGCCACTGGGCCATGGCCACTGGCCTGGAGTGTGGTGGCCCGCCCCGCGCCGGGACGTCACCCGGGAGGGGGGAGGCGGCGCCGGGCACGCGCCGCGATGGTGGTGATCACCACTTACACGGCACTGGAGGGATCCATGGCGGAGGCCGACGACAGCGGCGGCGCGAAATCGCGCGGGATGTTCGGCCTGACGCAGGCCACGGCGCTGATCGTGGGAAGCGTCATCGGGGTCGGGATCTTCAACATGCCGTACTCGCTGGCCGCCTTCGGCCCGATCAGCATCGTCGCGCTGGCCGTGACGACGGTCGGCGCGGTCGCCCTGGCCCTGATGTTCGCGGCCCTGTCGCGCCGGATGCCGGCCGACGGCGGGCCGTACGCCTACGCCCGGGTCGCGTTCGGCAACGGCGTCGGGTTCACCGGGGCGTGGTCGTACTGGATCACCGCCTGGGCGGGCAACGCCGCGATCGTGACCGGGTGGGTCTACTACGTGGAGCACTTCGTCAACGCGCGACACCTGGCCGGCTGGTCGATCGTGATCGCCCTGGTCGGGTTGTGGGTGCCCGCCGCCGTCAACCTGTCGGGCGTGCGGAACACCGGCATGGTCCAATTCTGGACCACCGTGATCAAATTCGTCCCGCTGGCGATCATTTCCACCGTCGGGCTGCTGTTCGCCGATTCGGCCAACTTCCGGCCGTGGAACGTCAGCGGGCAGAGCGACCTGGCGGCGATCGGCGGGGCGATGGCCATCGCCCTGTTCAGCTACCTGGGCGTGGAGACGGCGGCGGTGGCCGCCGCCAAGGTGCGCGACCCGGTGCGCAACATCCCGCGCGCCACGCTGACCGGCACGCTCGCCAGCGCCGTCGTCTACCTGCTTTCGCTGATCGCCGTGTTCGGCGTGGTGCCCACGGCCGATCTCGCCGAAGAGGCCAACAAGGCGTCCTACACGGTGGCGGCCAACGCCATGGCGGGCGGCGGGTCATGGGCCGGTGACCTGGTGGCGCTGGCCGTCATCGTGTCCGGGTTCGGCGCGCTGAACGGCTGGACGATGATCTGCGCGGAGATGCCGCTGGCCGCGGCCCGCGACGGCCTGTTCCCGGCGAGCTTCGGCAGGCTCTCCTCGCGCGGCGTGCCCGCTGCGGGGATCATCGCCTCCACCGCGTTCGCCTCGGTGGCCATGGTGGTCAGCTTCATGGGCGCGGGCGGGGCGACGGTGTTCAACACCCTGGTGCTGATGACCGGCATCACCTCGGCCATCCCGTACGGCCTGTCGGCGCTGGCGCAGCTCAAGTGGCGCGTGCGCGACGGCCGCAGGACGCACACGCCGAGACTGCTGCGCGACCTGACGGTGGCCCTGCTCGCGCTGGTCTTCTCCGCGCTGTTCATCTGGTACTCGCGGAACACCGGCGAGAGCGAGTGGTACCTCGTGTGGGGCCCGTATCTGATGGCCGGCGCCGCGTTCCTGCTCGGCGTGCCGGTCTACCTGCGGACCCGCACCCGCATGACCGATCCCGGACCCGTACCCCCGTACCCACTCAACCCAGGGAGACGACGTCCATGACCTTCCACGTTGACTCGGAAGTCGGCCGGCTGCGCCAGGTGATCCTGCACCGGCCGGGACTCGAACTGGCCAGGCTCAGCCCGGACAACACCGGCGAGCTCCTCTTCGACGACATCCTGTGGGGCAAACGGGCGCGCGAGGAGCACGACGCGTTCGCCCAGGTCCTGCGCGACCGCGGGGTACGGGTGCACTACTTCGAACGGCTGCTGGCCGACGTGCTGGAGAACCCGGTCGCCAGGGACTGGGTGCTCGACCGCGTGCTGACCGACGACACCGTCGGACCCACCCTGGTCGAGCCGCTGCGCGGGCTGGCCGAGGACGTGCCCGGCGACCGCCTGGCCGAACTGCTGATCGGCGGCGTGCTCAAGGCCGACCTGCGCCAGATAAGTCCCAGCAGCCTGCGATGGGAGCTGATCAGCGCCGACGACTTCCTGCTCGCGCCGCTGCCCAACCACCTGTTCCAGCGGGACAACTCCGCGTGGATCTACAACGGGGTCAGCATCAACCCGATGGCCAGGCAGGCCAGGGAACGCGAGTCCGTGCACAGCGCCGCGATCTACGAGTTCCACCCCATGTTCCTCCGGGAGTACTTCCCCATCTGGTACGGCGGTGACGAGGAGCGGCACCAGCCCGCCACCCTCGAAGGCGGCGACATCCACGTGCTCGGCAACGGGGCCGTGATGGTGGGCCTGGGGGAGCGGACCACCCCGATGGGGGTGGAGAACCTGGCTCGCGCGCTGTTCGCCGGGAAGGCCGCGGTCAAGGTCATCGCCATCGAGCTGCCGCACTCGCGGGCCATGATGCACCTCGACACGGTGCTCACGATGATCGACCTGACCACGTTCGTGATGTATCCGTACCTCGCCGAGCCGCTGCGGTCGTGGACCGTGCTGCCCTCGGAGGACCCCGACCGCCCGGAACGGCTGCGCGTGTTGCCCAACGCCGACCTGTTCGACACCATCGCCGAGACCCTGGACGTGGACCGGGTCACCGTCCTGCGCACCGACGAGGACCTGCGCGCGGCCCAGCACGAGCAGTGGGACGACGGCAACAACTTCCTGGCCGTCGAGCCGGGCGTGATCGTCGGATACGAGCGGAACGTGGCCACCAACACCAACCTGCGCAGGCACGGCATCGAGGTGATCACGATCGAGGGGGGCGAACTGGGCAGGGGACGGGGCGGTCCCCGCTGCATGACCTGTCCGATCGAACGAGACCGCGCATAGGAGCGTGCATGAGCGTCAACCTGACGGCCCGCAACTTCCTCAAGGAACTCGACTTCACCCCCGATGAGTGGAAGCACCTGCTCTATCTGGCGGAGGGACTCAAACGGGCCAAGTACACCGGTGTCGAACGGCCCCGGCTGACCGGGCGGAACATCGCCCTGGTCTTCGAGAAGACCTCCACGCGCACCCGCTGCGCCTTCGAGGTCGCCGCGCACGACCAGGGCGCGCACGTCACCTACCTCGACCCGGCGGGCTCGCAGCTCGGCCACAAGGAGTCCGTCGAGGACACCGCGCGGGTGCTCGGGCGCATGTTCGACGGCATCCAGTACCGGGGCTCCGCCCACGAGAACGTGGAGACCCTGGGACGGCTGGCCGGCGTGCCGGTGTGGAACGGTCTCACGGACGAGTGGCACCCCACCCAGACCCTCTGCGACATGCTGACCATGCGCGAGCACACGAACCGCCCGGACGCGGAGATCGCGTTCGCCTACTGCGGCGACGGCCGCAACAACATGGGCAACTCGCTGCTGGTGGCAGGGGCCATGATGGGAATGGACGTCCGCATGGTCGCCCCCCGGGCCCTGTGGAACCACGACGAGGTGATCAAGGAGGCGCGCCGGATCGCGGAGACGACGGGAGCGCGCCTCACGCATACGGAAGAGGTCGAGGCGGGAGTGTCAGGAGTGGACTATCTCTACACCGACGTGTGGGTCTCCATGGGCGAGGGCGCGGACGCCTGGGACCGGCGGATCGCGCTGCTGCGCGACTACCAGGTGAACATGGACATGATCAGGGCCACCGGCAACCCCAGGGTGCGGTTCATGCACTGCCTGCCCGCCTTCCACGACCGCAAGACCAAGGTCGGCGCCGACCTCTTCGCCCGGACCGGCATGGAGGCGCTGGAGGTCACCGACGAGGTCTTCGAGTCCCCGCACTCGATCGTCTTCGACCAGGCGGAGAACCGAATGCACACGATCAAGGCCGTTTTGCTGGCCACCCTGGGCGGGTGACCATGCGACTGGTGATCGCCCTCGGCGGGAACGCGCTGCTCGAACGCGGGCAGCGCCCGGACGCCGCCGCGCAGCGGGCGAACACGGCGCGGGCCGTCCGCGCGCTCGCTCCGCTGGGCGAGCGGCACGAACTGGTCGTCACCCACGGCAACGGGCCCCAGGTGGGCCTGCTCGCCCTGGAGAGCGCGGCCAACCCCGACCTGACCTCGCCCTATCCGTTCGACGTGCTCGGCGCGCAGACCCAGGGCATGATCGGCTACTGGCTGCTGCAGTCGCTGCAGAACGCGCTGCCCGGGCGCCAGGTGGCCGCCCTCATCAACCAGACCCTCGTCTCGGCCGCCGACCCGGCCTTCGCCAACCCCACCAAGTTCGTCGGGCCGGTCTACGAGCAGGACGTCGCGAGCGGGCTCGCGAGCCGCAACGGATGGACGTTCGCCCCCGACGGCGACCGGTGGCGCCGGGTGGTGCCCTCGCCCGAGCCGCACCGGGTGGTCGAGACCCGGCTCATCAGGGAACTGCTCGCGTTCGGCGCGGTGGTGGTGTGCGCGGGCGGCGGCGGGGTGCCCGTGGTCCGCAACGAGGCGGGGGAGCTGGAGGGGGTGGACGCGGTCATCGACAAGGACCTCGCCGCCGCCAAGCTGGCCGAGGCGCTGGACGCCGACGCGCTGCTGCTGCTCACCGACGTGCACGCGGTGATGCGCGGCTACGGCGGGCCGTCGCCACAGCCGATCGCGCGGGCCACCCCGGCGTCCCTGCGGCGCGAGACCTTCGCGCCCGGCTCGATGGGCCCGAAGGCGGAGGCGGTCTGCCGCTTCGTCGAGGTCACCGGCGGGTTCGGGGCCATCGGCTCGCTCACCGACGTGACCGACATCCTGGACGGCAAGGCCGGCACGGTCGTCACCCCCGGCGGCGACTACGGCGGCATCGGCGACCTGCGCCCCCCGGGCGGATGACGCCTCCGGCCGCGCGCGAGCCCCGCCCGGCCAGATCATGATGGCGCTCCGGCACGGTGACCTGCTCGGAGGAGACCCTGGTGCCGGGCGAGACCTGGGACGGCGGACTCTCCACCGTACGATCCGTCCGGTGCGAGTTCGCCTGACCCGCGACTGACCTGCGACTTCACCGAAACGGCGGCAGGCCCGGCCTGTCGCCGTTTCATGTTTTCCCATATCGATTTGAACGAGTGAGTGCTCGCTCAGTAGGCTTGCCCGTATGCCCAGAAGGCGACGGGTGCCGGCCTTGGCGCCAGAAGATCGGCGGGCGGCGCTCATCGCCGCCACGCTCCCCCTGATGCGCGAGCACGGCACCGCGGTGAGCACCCGCCAGATCGCCCAGGCCGCGGGTGTGGCCGAGGGCACCATCTTCGGCGTCTTCCCCGACAAGAACTCGTTGCTGCGGGCGGCGCTGATGAGCGCGTTCGATCCCACCGCCACGGTGGAGGCATTGGCGGCCATCGGTACGGAACTCGAACTGCGCGATCGGCTGCGCGCGGTGGTCAAGCTGGTGCGCGGCCGGATGATCGCGAACGCCAAGCTCTTCGCCGCGCCCCGGGAGTTCGCCGCCGACGACCGGGAATTCGCCGAGCGGATGATGGAGGCGCAGCGCCGGGTCCAGGGTGCCATCGTCGACCTGGTCGATCCCGACCGCGACCGCCTGCGGCGTTCCCCGCAGGCCGCCGCGCACCTGCTGCTCATGGTGATCATGGTGAGCGTGCACCGCGGCCTCTTCGACGACGGCGGGTTCGAAGACATGGAGGACGACGAGATCGTCTCCGTGCTGCTCGACGGGCTGCTCGTGCGGCCTTCCCCCACCCCCACGACAGAAAGCCATACTTGATGCTGCTCCGCCTGTTGCGGGCCAGGCTCAGGCCGTACCGGAAAGAGATCACGATCGTGGTCGTCTTCCAGTTCGTGCAGACGCTGGCCACGCTCTACCTACCGACCCTCAACGCCGACATCATCGACAACGGCGTCGTCAAGGGCGACACCGGGTACATCGCGCGCGTCGGCGTGGTGATGCTCGGTGTGACGATGATCCAGATCGCCTGCTCGATCGTGGCCGTCTACTACGGCGCGCAGACCTCGATGGCCCTGGGCCGCGACCTGCGGGCCGCGATCTTCCGCCGGGTGCAGGACTTCTCCGCCCAGGAGGTCAACGGGTTCGGCGCATCGTCCCTGATCACCCGGACCACCAACGACGTGCAGCAGATCCAGATGCTCGTGCTGATGACGTGCACCCTGGTGGTGGCCGCGCCGATCATGTGCGTCGGCGGCATCGTGCTGGCCCTGCGCCAGGACGCCGCGCTGTCGTCGCTGCTGCTGGTCGCGCTGCCCGTCCTGATCGCCATCGTCGGCCTGATCGTGGGGCTGATGCGCCCGCTCTTCCGCGCCATGCAGGAGCGCATCGACCGGATCAACCAGGTGCTGCGCGAGCAGATCACCGGCATCCGGGTCATCCGCGCGTTCGTCCGCGAACAGCACGAGCGGGAGCGCTTCGGCGTGGCCAACGACCGGCTCGCCGACGTGTCGCTGCGGGTCGGACGCCTGATGGCGCTGATGTTCCCCGCCGTCATGCTGGTGGTGAACCTGTCCAGCGTGGCCGTGGTCTGGTTCGGCGGCCAACGCATCGCCGACGGGGCCATGGAGGTGGGCGCGCTCACCGCGGTCATCTCCTACCTGATGCAGATCCTCATGTCGGTGATGATGGCGATGTTCATGTTCATGATGATCCCCCGCGCCGAGGTCTGCGCCGAGCGGATCGAGGAGGTCATGGACACCGAGCCGACCGTCCGCCCGCCGGAGAATCCCGTCACGCCGGAGCGGCGGCTCGGCGAGCTGGAACTGCGGTCCGTGGACTTCCGTTACCCCGGGGCCGAGGAGCCGGTGCTGTGCGACGTCAGCCTGACGGCGCGGCCCGGCCGTACCACCGCGATCATCGGCAGCACCGGCAGCGGCAAGACCACGCTGCTCAACCTCGTTCCCCGGCTGTTCGACACCACCTCGGGCCAGGTCCTCGTGGACGGCGTCGACGTGCGCGACCTCGACCCCGTGGCGCTCACCCGCACGGTCGGCCTGGTCCCGCAGTCGCCGTACCTGTTCTCCGGCACCGTCGCCAGCAACCTGCGGTACGGCAACCCGGACGCCACCGACGAGGAGCTGTGGCGTGCCCTCGAAGTCGCCCAGGCCAGGGAGTTCGTCGAGGCGATGCCCGGCGGCCTGGACGAGCCGATCTCCCAGGGCGGCACCAACGTCTCCGGCGGCCAGCGCCAGCGCCTGGCCATCGCCAGGACCCTGGTGCACCGGCCCGGCATCTACCTGTTCGACGACTCGTTCTCCGCGCTCGACTACGCCACCGACGCGCGCCTGCGCGCCGCGCTGGCCGAGGAGACCGCCGACGCCACCATCGTGATCGTGGCCCAGCGGGTGAACACCATCCGCGACGCCGACCGCATCCTGGTGCTCGACGACGGCCGCGTGGTCGGCAGCGGCGGACACGCCGACCTGATGACCACCTGCCCCACCTACCGGGAGATCGTGCTCTCCCAGCTCACCGAACAGGAGGCCGCGGCGTGACCACCCAGGCGCCCCCACGCCGGCCCCAGCCCGGCTTCGGGCCCGGCCGGATGATGTCCGGGCCCGCCGAGAAGGCCCTCGACTTCCGCGGCACGCTGCGCGGCCTGCTCCAGCTGCTGCGTCCCGAGCGCGCCATGCTCACCGTCGTGCTGATCCTCGGCGCGGTCAGCGTCGCGCTGACCGTGATCGGCCCCAGGATCCTCGGCCAGGCCACCGACCTGATCTTCGACGGCATCATCGGCGCCCGCCTCCCGCAGGGGGCCACCAAGGAACAGGCCGTGGCGGGCCTGCGCGCCTCCGGCCAGAACACCTTCGCCGACATGGTCTCTTCGATGGACGTGGTCCCCGGCCAAGGCATCGACTTCACCGCGCTCGGCACGGTGCTGGCCTGGGTGACGGCCATCTACCTGCTGGCCGCGCTGCTCGGCGTGTTCCAGTTCCGGCTGACCACGATCATCGTGCAGCGGGCCGCGGCCCGGCTGCGCGAGCGGATCGAGGCCAAGCTGGCCCGGCTGCCGCTCAGCTACTTCGACGGCCAGCCGCGCGGCGAGATCCTCAGCCGCGCCACCAACGACACCGACAACATCGCGCAGACCCTGCAACAGACCATGAGCCAGCTCATCACGTCGCTGCTGACGCTGGTGGGGGTGCTGGTGATGATGCTGGCGATCTCGCCGCTGCTGGCGCTCATCGCGCTGGTCAGCGTGCCGATGACGATCTTCGTCACGGCGGCCGTCGGCAAGCGGTCGCAGCCGCAGTTCATCAAGCAGTGGGCCGCGACCGGCAAGCTCAACGGCCACATCGAGGAGATGTACGGCGGGCACGCCCTGGTCAAGGTCTTCGGCAGGCAGCAGGAGGCCGCCGAGACCTTCGAGGAGCACAACCGGGAGCTGTTCACCTCCGGCTTCCGCGCCCAGTTCATCTCCGGCGTCATCCAGCCCGCGATGATGTTCATCGGCAACCTCAACTACGTGCTGGTCGCCGTGGTCGGCGGGCTGAAGGTGGCCTCCGGCTCGATCTCGCTGGGCGACGTGCAGGCGTTCGTGCAGTACACGCGGCAGTTCAGCCAGCCGCTGACCCAGGTGGCCGGCATGGCGAACCTGGTGCAGTCCGGCGTCGCCTCGGCCGAGCGGGTCTTCGAGCTGCTCAACGCCGAGGAGCAGTCGGCCGAGCCCGCCGCGCCCGCGCGCCCCGACCGGGTCAGGGGCCGGGTCGCGTTCGAGAACGTGTCGTTCCGTTACGCCCCGGACCGCCCGCTGATCGAGAACCTGTCGCTGACCGTGGAGCCAGGTCAGAGCGTCGCCATCGTCGGCCCCACGGGAGCGGGCAAGACGACACTGGTCAACCTGGTCATGCGGTTCTACGAGGTGACCGGCGGACGGATCACGCTGGACGGCGTGGACATCGCCCGGATGTCCAGGGAGGAACTGCGCGGCAACATCGGCATGGTGCTCCAGGACACCTGGCTGTTCGGCGGCACGATCGCGGAGAACATCGGCTACGGCGCGCAGGGGGCGACGCGCGAGCGGATCGAGGCCGCCGCGGCGGCGGCCCACGTGGACCGCGTCGCGCACACCCTCCCCGACGGCTACGACACGATGATCGACGAGGAGGGCGCTTCGGTCAGCGCGGGCGAGAAGCAGTTGATCACCATCGCCCGCGCGTTCCTGTCCGAACCGGCGATCCTGATCCTGGACGAGGCCACCAGCTCGGTCGACACCCGCACCGAGGTCCTCATCCAGCGGGCGATGAGCTCGCTGCGCGAGGGGCGCACCAGCTTCGTGATCGCCCACCGTCTGTCCACCATCCGCGACGCCAGCCTGATCCTGGTCATGGAGGAGGGCCGGATCGTCGAACAGGGCACCCACGAGTCGCTGCTGGCCCTGGGCGGCGCCTACGCCCGCCTCTACAGCGCCCAGTTCGCCGAGCCGGTCGCGGAGGTGGAGTGACGGCGGGATGAGGCCGGTCAGAACGGGTACTTCGGCGGCGCCCCGCGCATGGTGATCCAGCGGGTCTCGGTGAACGCCTCGATGTTGGCGGCGGCGCCGCCGAACCGGGAGCCGGTGCCGGACGCGCGGACACCGCCGAAGGGGGCGGTGGCCTCGTCGTTCACGGTCTGGTCGTTGATGTGCACGATCCCGGTGGGGATCCGCTCGGCGACGGCCAGGCCGTGCATCACGTCGCGGGTCACGATGCCGAGCGACAGGCCGTACTCGCTGGCCGCGGCCAGTTCGGCGGCCTGCTCGGCGGAGGACACGCGGGTGATCGGGGCGACCGGGCCGAAGACCTCCTCGGCGAAGGCGGGCGCGGTCAGCGGCACGTCGGCCAGCACGGTCGGCCGGTAGAAGAGCCCGTCGTAGGTGCCGCCCGTGGCCAGTCCGGCGCCCTGCTCGACGCTGGCCGTCACCAGGCGGTGGATCTTGCCGCGCTGTCCCTCGTCGATGACCGGGCCGAGGGCGACCTGCCCCGACGCCGGGTCGCCGACCGTCAGCGCGGCGGCCTTGGCGGCCAGGCGCTCGACGAAGTCGTCGTACAGGCCGTCGGCGACCAGGTGGCGGCCGGTGGTCATGCAGATCTGGCCCTGGTGGAAGAACGAGCCCCAGGCGGCCAGGTTCACCGCGTCGTCCACGTCGGCGTCGTCCAGGATGAGCAGCGCGGAGTTGCCGCCCAGCTCCAGGTGGGCCCGCTTGAGGTGCTTGCCGGCCAGCTCGCCGATGCGCCGCCCGACCGGCGTGGAACCGGTGAAGGAGATGACGCGGACGACCGGGTCGGTGATCAGGGCCTCGCCGACGTCGGGACCGCCGGGCAGCATCTGCAGCACGCCGGGCGGCAGGCCCGCCTCCTCGAAGATCCGGGCCATCAGGGTGCCGCCGGTGACGGCGGTGCGCGGGTCCGGCTTGAGGATCACCGCGTTGCCCAGCGCCAGCGCCGGGGCCACCGAGCGGATGCCCAGGATGATCGGCACGTTGAACGGCGAGATCACCGCGACCACCCCGGCGGGCAGTCGTCGGGCCATGGACAGCCGGGGCTCCTCCGACGGCAGCACCTCGCCGATCGCGCGGCCGGGCAGGGACGCCGCCTCGTAGCACTCCTCAGCCGCCACGTGCAGCGAGAATCCGGCCATGCCGGGGACCGCGCCCACCTCGCGGACGTTCCACCCGGAGATCTCCTCGGCGTGCCGCTGCCAAAGGTCGCCCGCCCTGCGCAGCACGGCGGCGCGCGCCGTGTACGGCAGCGCCGCCCACTCCCGCTGCGCCCGCGCGGCCACGGCCCCGGCCTCGGCGACGTCCTCCGGCGTCGCCAGTCCCATCCGGCCGAGCTCCGCCCCGGTGGCGGGCTCGACGACCGGGTAGTCGCCTCCCCGCCCGGCGGTCCACTCACCGTTCTTGAAGATCTTCCCCTGCCAGTCGACGCTGTCGAGCAGTGCCACGGCGATTCCTCTACTTCCTTGGTCTTCGGTCAGTGGTTCATCCGGAGGACCGGCTTGATCACTTCACCCCGCCGGCTCGCCTCCAAAGCCTTCTCGATCTCGGCCTGCTCGTAGAAGCGCACCAGGCGGTCGAAGGGGAACCTGCCCTGCCGGTGCAGTTCCACCAGGGTGCCGATCAGAGTCTCGCTCCGGCCGCCGCCGCCCAGTGCCCCGACGATCCTCTTACCCCAGAGCGTGGACAGGTGGTCCAGGCCGAACTCCGCCCCGGCCGGGGCGCCGCCGACGAGCACGCAGGTGCCCAGCATGCCGACGCTGTCGGCCGCCTGCCGGACGACCGAGATGACGCCGGTGCACTCCAGCGCGTAGTCGGCAGGGCCGCCGCAGACGCGGTGCACCTCGGCCACCGGGTCGGTCTCGGCGGCGTCGACGGTGTGGGTCGCGCCGAACTCGCGGGCGAGCGCGAGCCGGGCCGGGTGCCGGTCCACCGCGATGACGGTGGTGGCGGGGGACAGCCGCGCGGCCATCACGGCGGCCAGGCCGACCGCGCCGACGCCGTAGACGACCAGCGACGCACCGGGGCCGGGCTTGACGGTGTTGAACACCGTCCCCGCTCCGGTGGAGATGCCGCAGGCCAGCGGGCCGAGCAGGTCGAGCGGAGCGTCCTTGGGCACCACCACCAAGGCGTCGGCCCAGGTGAGCGCGTGGTCGGCGAACGAGGACTGGCCGAAGAAGTGGCTGTGCACCGGCGAGCCGTCCTCGCGGCGCAGCGCGGTCCGCCCGGCGCGGGGGCCGAGCAGCCGCCCGCCGCCGCACAGCGCCTCGCCGAGCCGCGCGCAGTAGCGGGGCTCGCCGTCGCGGCAGTTGCGGCACGTGCCGCAGGACGGCCAGCCGATCACCACGTGGTCGCCCGGCCGCACGGCGGTGACGCCCTCGCCGACCGCCACCACCTCGCCCGCGCCCTCGTGTCCGAGCACGCCGGGGAATGGCATCGGCAGGTCGCCGTGCCGGGTGATCTCGTCGGTGTGGCAGACACCGGCGGCGACGATCTTGACCAGCGCCTCGCCGGGGCCCGGCTCGTCGAGGTCGAGCCGCTCCATCCGGAACGGCCCGCCGACCTCGTCGACGACGGCCGCGGTCACCTTCATGCGGGGTTCCCTTCTGGGAGGACGGGACGTGGCAGCGGTGGGAGAAGGCCCTCGACGAGGCGGGCCGCGTCGAGCACGACGTCGTCGCGGCCCTCGGGGCCGATGAGCTGCAGCCCGACGGGCAGGCCGTCGGCCAGACCGGCCGGCAGCGAGATCGCGGGCAGCCCGGCGGCGTTGCAGGGCGAGGTGAGCCGGGTGAGCAGCAGCTCCACCGGCCACTCCCGGTCGCCGACCGTGACGGTCATCGCGCCGATGCGCGGAGCCGGGATCGGCACGGTGGCCCCGATCAGCACGTCGTAGGAAAGGAGGGCGTCGCGCAGCGCGCCGGTCACGCGACCGGCGGCGGCCTCCAGCTCCCCGATCCGCTCGGCGGTCGCGGGCGGCATGCGCATCAGCTCGGCGATGTCGGCGCCGAACAGCGCGGGGTCGGCCTCGAACGCGTCGCGGTGGAACGTGCCCGCCTCGCGGACGATCCGGTCCAGCACCGCCTCGGGCATCAGCGGCTCGTCGGGGACGATCACGTCCTCCACTCGCACCCCTTGATCCTCCAGCAGCGCGCGGGCGGACGCCAGGGCCGCGCACACCCCGGGGTCGAGCACGGCGTCGTACCAGCCGCCGAGCCAGCCCACCCGGAGCGGCTCGCCGGGCGGGCCGTCGGTGCGTTCCAGCGCCGCCGGGGCGAGCGCGCCGATCAGCAGCGCGGCGTCGTCCACCGTGCGGGCCAGCACGCCGAGGTGGTCCAGGGACGGCGCCAGCGGCAGCACGCCGTCCAGCGGGATCCGGCCCCTTCCCGGTTTGAACCCGACGCAGCCGCTCAGCGCGGCGGGGATCCGCACGCTGCCCGCGGTGTCCGAACCCAGCGCGCCCAGGCAGCTCCCGGCCGCGACGGAGGCCGCCGAGCCGCCGGAGGAACCGCCGGGCACACGGCCCCGGCGGTAGGGGTTGTGCGTGGGGCCGAAGAACGCGCTGTCGGTGCGCCCGCCCCAGGCCAGCTCGTGCGTGGTGTGCTTGCCGAGGATCACCGCCCCGGCCCGGCGCAGGCTCCGGACCGCACTCGCGTCCCGGTCCGGCACGTGGCCACTGAACCTGGGCGATCCGTAGGCGGTGGGCACGCCCGCCGTGTCGATCAGGTCCTTGATCCCGATCGGGACGCCGTACAGCGGGCCGCGCCGGATGCCACGCGCCGGCTCTCTGGTGAGCGCGGCGGCCTGGGCGCGGGCCTGGTCGGCGGTCACGGTGGCGTAGGCGTGCAGGTCGGGCTCGGTGGCCTCGATCCTGGCCAGCATCCGCTCGGTCAGCTCGGCGGGCGACAGCTCGCCGTCCGCCATGGCGGCCGACGCGGCCGTGGCCGTCTCGGCGTGGTCAGGCATCGGGCTCCCCTCTTCGCACGTGGTATCCGACGGGGAACAGGCTCAGCCCGGTGCGGGAGCGGACCAGGCCCCACAGCCCGCCCGGCAGCCGGAGCGCCACCAGCATGCCGATCGCGCCCAGGACCACGAGGTACCAGGAGCCGTAGTCGGACAGGAGCTGCTGCAGCCCGAAGAAGATCAGCGCGCCGAGCAGCGGGCCCTCGATGAAGCCGATGCCGCCGATCACCACGATGAAGATCATGTACGCCGACCACTGGATGGAGAAGATCGCGTCCGGGTTGACGCTGAGCGAGCTGACGGTGATCACCCCGCCCGCCGCGCCGCACCCGGCCGCCGAGACCAGGTAGACCAGCCGCTTGGCGCGCTGCACGTCGATCCCGGCCGAACCGGCGGCGGTCTCCTCGTCGCGCACCGCCATCAGCGACAGCCCGAGCCGGCCGCGCAGCAGCAGGTAGCACCCGCCGATCGTGGCCAGCGCCAGCGCCAGCGCGATCCAGTACGTCAGCGCCCCGCGCAGGGTCTGGTCGATCCCGGACAGCCCGGTCAGTCCCTTGCCGCTGCCGCCGCCGACGGCGTCGATCCGAACCACCAGCAGCCGGTACACCTCCGCGATCACCCACGTGCCGACCGCGAAGTAGTCGCCGCGCAGCCGGAAGGCCAGCCAGGAGGTCGGCACCGCGAACACCGCGCAGGTCACCGCCGCCAGCGGCACCGCCAGGTACGGCTGCACGCCCAGATCGGCCAGCGCGATCACGGTGTACGCGCCGATCCCGATGTAGGCCTGCTGGCCCACCGAGACCAGCCCGCCGAACCCGGCCAGCAGGTTCCACATGCTCGCCAGCGCGATCAGCACGAACAGGTTGACCAGCGTGTCGGTGACCGAGCTGAACACCAGGAACGGCAGCGCCGCGAGGATCGCGGCCAGCGCCCCCATGCTGACGCCCGACAGCTTCGAGGACCGCGCCGCCCGGCTCACCCGCAGGGCCTCGCCCGCGCGCGCGGTCACCATCTCGGAGATCGTCATGCGGTCCGCCCGGCGAGCAGTCCCCGCGGCCGGAAGGCCAGCACCGCGAGGAAGATCAGGTGCCCGGCCAGCAAGGTCAGCGCCGGATCGACCTCCGCGCTGAGCGACTGGGTGACCCCGAGCACCATGCCGCCGAGCAGCGTCCCCCACAGCGAGCCGAGCCCGCCGATGACGACCGCCTCGAACGCGAAGATCAGCCGCGAGGGGCCGATGGCCGGGTCGAACGACGAGCGGATGGAGAACATCAGGCCCGCCAGCGCGACGCTCCCGAACGCGATCGCGGTCGCGATGCCGTACACGTGACGGCTGTCGGCCCCCATCAGGTTCGCCGTCTCACGGTCGTCGGAGCTGGCGCGCAGCATCCGCCCCAGGCCGGTGCGCGACAGGAAGAGCTGGATGCCCACCAGCGCGGCACAGGCCAGCAGGAACGTCGCCAGCGACAGGTAGCCGATCGAGATCGCGCCGCTCACCTCGAACGAGCCGGTCGCGAACGAGCCGCCGTCCAGGGTGCGGGTGTCGGCGGAGAAGATCTCCAGCAGCAGGTTCTGGATCACGATGGACAGGCCGAACGTGACCAGCAGCGTGGCCAGCGGCCCGGACGACAGGCTGCGCTGCAGCAGCACCCGCTGGGTCAGGTAGCCCAGCAGCGCGAACAGCGGCACGGTCACCACGATCACGACCCACAGCGGCAGCCCCGTTCCGCTGACCAGGGCCAGCGCCAGGAACGACGCGACGATCGCCAGGTCGCCGTGCGCCAGGTTCACGATCCGCATGACGCCGAACATCAGCGACAGCCCGGTCGCGAACAGCGCGTAGAGGCCGCCCAGCAGCAGCCCCTGAATGAGGGCGTTCAACCACCCCATGTCAGTTCAGTCCCTCTCGTGGTTCGTCGGCCACGCCGGGGCCTTCGGTCGCGCCGGTCACGCCGGGCGCTTCGGGGCCTTCGGGAGCGCCGATGCCGAAGTAGGCGTGCTCGACCTGCTCCGCGGTCAGCGTCCCCGGGCGTCCCGCGAGGACGGAGCGGCCTTCGAGCAGGCAGTGCACCCGGTCGGCGATCCGCATGGCCTGCGAGACGTCCTGCTCGACGATCAGCGCGGTCGCGCCCGCCGCCACGATGCCCGGCAGCACCTCGTAGATGCGGCGCACGATCACCGGGGCCAGTCCCAGCGACAGCTCGTCGATCAGCAGCAGGTCCGGGTTGGACAGCAGCGCCCGGCCGATGGCCACCGCCTGCTGCTCCCCGCCCGACAACTGCGCGGCGTTCTGCCCGCGCCGGTCGGCCATCCACGGGAACAGCTCGTAGACGCCCGCGAGCGTCCAGTTCCCCGGACGCTTGCGGTAGGCGCCGGTCAGCAGGTTCTCCTCCACCGTCAGGGAGCGGAACAGCCGGCGGCCCTCGGGGACCAGGGCGATCCCGGCAGACACCCGCCGGTGGGCGGGCAGTCGGGTGATGTCCCGCCCGCCGAGGTGGATGGAGCCGGAGGTCGGCGGGTTCAGCCCGGCCAGGGCGCGCAGCAGCGTGGACTTGCCCGCGCCGTTCGCGCCGATGATGGCCAGCACCTCGCCCTGCTCGATGTCCAGGCTGAGGCCGTCCACCGCGCGCAACTGCCCGTGGTGGACGGTCAGGTCGCGGATCGACAGCAGCGTCATGCCCGTTCCTCCCCGGTCGCCTCGGTGTCGCCGGGCCCCCCGGCTTTGTCGGCTGCGTCGGCCGCGTCGGCCGCGTCGGTCAGTTCGGTCTCCGGGCCGGAGCCCAGGTACAGCTCGCGCACCTTCGGGTCCGCCAGGACCTGCCGGGGCGCGCCGTCGGCGACCACGTCGCCGCCCGCCAGGCAGATCATCCGGCTCACGGTCCTGACCAGGGCGTGCACCACGTGCTCGATCCACACCACGCTCAGACCTTCGGCGTGCAACTGACGCACGACCGAGACCAGTTCGAGCACCTCCGGCTCGGTGAGCCCGCCCGCGACCTCGTCCAGCAGCAGCAGCCGGGGGCCGGTGCCCACGGCGCGGGCCACCTCCAGGCGCTTGCGCTGCAACAGCGTCAGCCGCCCGGCGGGGGTGTTGGCGAGGCCGGCCAGGCCGGTGCGCTCCAGCACGTCCATGGCCTGTGTCCAGGCCTGACGGCCTTTCAGGCCCGCGCCCTGGTGGGCGCAGACCAGCACGTTCTCGAACACGGTCAGATGCTCGAAAGGCCGTGGCACCTGATAGGTGCGGCCGATGCCGGCGCGGGTCCTGGCGTACGGCCGGGCGTCGGTGACCTCCCGGCCGTCCAGCCACACGGAACCGCCGTCCGGGCGCAGATCACCCGAGACCATGGCGAACAGGCTGGACTTGCCGGCCCCGTTCGGCCCCACGATCCCGAGCGCCTCGCCCGGCCGCACGGAAAGCGACAGGTTCCTGGCGACGGTCACCTTGCCGAAGCTCTTGGAGATGCCGTCCAGGTGCAGCAGCGGTGTCGTCATCAGGCGTTCGTGGGCTTCAGGTCACCGCCGACGGGGACCGCCTTGTTGGCGCTGTTGTCCACGATCACGACGTCCCACGGGAACTTCTCGCCCTTACGCCACTGGCCGCCGACCGGATGCTGCAGCGCGATGCCCGGCTGCGGGCCCGCGGTGAAGTCGAGGTCCCCGCTCATGCAGTTGATCTTCATGCCGCGCAGCTTGGCGGCCACCTCGTCGCGGTCCTTGGGGTCGTCGGCCTCCTTGAACGCCTGGATGGCGATCTCGAAGAGCGAGTAGACCGAGCCGAGCGCCTGGGTCCACTGCTTGCCGCTCTCGGCGGCGAAGTCGTCGGCGAGCTGCTTGGCGGTCTTGCCGTCCAGGATGGACTTGTACGGGTGCGCCGGGCTCCACCAGAAGTCGGTGGCGATGTTGTCGGCGAGCCGCCCGAGCGCCTCGGCCTCCGAGGGGAACAGCATGACCTTGGCGACGGTGGCCAGCTTGGGCTTGAAGCCCTGCTGCTTGGCCTGCTTCCAGAAGGTCTGGAAGTCCGGCGGGATCGGCGTGCAGGTGAACAGCTCGGCGTCGGACTGCTTGAACTTCGCGATCTGCGCGGTGAAGTCGGTCGCGCCGTTCTGGTAGGCGCCGCCGTCGATCGCGGTGTAGCCGGCCTCCTTCATCATCGGGCCGAGGCCCTGGCGGAAGGCGTTGGCGTCGGTGTCGTTGGGCCACAGCGCCGCGACGTTCTTGCCGGACACGTCCATGCGCTCCCACATGGGGAAGAAGCAGTCGGCGAACTCCCGCATCCCGAAGAAGAACAGGGTCGTGTACTTGAAGCCCTCACCCGGCTTGCCGTTGCGGCCGTGGAACCACGCCTCCCACGGGGCGATCGTGGTGACGTTCGGGATGCCGTTGGCCTCGCACTGGTCGGCCACCGGATTGGTGGTGTCGGGGGTTGAGGACCCCACGATGAGATCGACCTTGTCGCTGTTGATGAGCTGGCGGGTGACCTCGGTCGCCCGGTTCGGGTTCGACTGGGTGTCCTTGACGACGATCTCGATCCGGCGCTTGACGCCGCCCGCGGTGAAGCCGTTGCGCACCGCGTTCTGGATCTGCTTGACCACGAAGTTGTCGGCGGTGGCGAACCCGGCCAGCGGGCCGGTCTGCGGGCTGACGTAACCGATCTTGAGCACCTCGGACGACGAGCCGCCCGTCCCCTTCAGCCCGCCACAGGCGCTCACCAGAGTGGTGGTGCCGAGGGCGGCGGCTGCCCCCAGGAAGGAACGGCGGTTCATGCCGCCGATGGTGATGTCGCTCACGCTGAACTCCTTGTATATACGGCGCGCGCAGACGTCGTCGTCCTGGACACGCCGCGTCGCTCTGGGATCCGTCCCGCCCGGCGGCCTCGTGGCCGGGGGGAACCGTACGGGGCTTCAGGTGGGGGAAGTTGAGCCGACCGTACGATCCGATGAACAGCAGAGCAACACTCGGTTCCGTTGGTTCGAACGCGAGCTGTGATTCCGGAACGTCCGTTCGTGGTGGGCGGAGATCAGCCGCGATACCCCAGGCGCCGGGAGATCTCCGCCGCCGCGCGGCGGAGCGACGGCTCGACCCGGCCCGACAGCGCCTCCACGCTGGTCGGCGACATGGTCAGGTGCACCGCCACGTTGACCGCCGCGACCACCCCGCCGGAACGGTCGCGCACCGGGGCCGCGAACGACCGCAGGCCCGGCGCGAGCTCCTCGTCGTTGACCGCGACCGCGCTCTGACGCACCTTGGCCAGCGCGGCGAGGAACTGCTCCCGGTTGGTGATCGTCTTCGGGCCCCGGCGGGCCATCTCGGTGCGGTCCAGGATCTGCCGCAGCGCCGCCGGGTCCTTGTAGGCCAGCAGCACCTTGCCCATCGACGTGCAGTAGGCCGGCAGCCTGGAGCCCACGTGCAGGTTGAGGTCCATGGCCAGGGGGCTGCGCCGACCGCTGCGCCTGCGGTCCACGTAGACCACGTCGGGCCCGTCGCACAGCCCCATGCTCACGGTGAACCCGGTCTCGTCGGCCAGCGCCTGGAGCAGCGGACCGGCGACCTTGGTCAGCTCCATGGAGTCGATCGCCGCGAACCCGAGGTCGATCACCCGGGGGCCCAGGAAGTACTTCTTGGTCTCCGGGTCCTGCCGGATGTACTCCAGCTTGGCGAGCGTCGCGACATAGCGGTAGGTGGTGCTCTTGTTCAGCCCGACGGCCCGCGCCAGGTCGGCGATCCCGAGCACGGAACGGTCGCCGCCGAAGGCCGACAGGATGCGCAGGCCGCGCTCCAGCGACACCGAGAAGGAGGCGGAATCGGCCGTCGCCCGGGTGCGCGACCGTGGGGAGGAGGCATCAGTCACATGTGCCAGAATACGTGCCTGTCGTTCGAGGTATTCGAACGACTTTGACGATCGGGCCCGTTCACGCCACCCTGCTGCCCTGCACCACCGCGAGCGAGCACGGATCGGGGGCCCCATGGCCGGAGCGGTACACGCCTGGCGAGACCGGCTCTCCGGTCATTTCATCGGCGGCGAGTGGGTTCCCGGCGGCAACGGGCGCAGCTACCCGAACCGGTCGCCGTGGTCGGGGGAGGTG
This sequence comes from Spongiactinospora sp. TRM90649, assembly GCF_029382225.1. Lineage (GTDB taxonomy): Bacteria > Actinomycetota > Actinomycetes > Streptosporangiales > Streptosporangiaceae > Spongiactinospora. The sequence continues at coordinate 7,172 of NZ_JARLTC010000030.1, read as the reverse complement.
CTCGGCGAGGTCGCCGCCGGAGACGCCGAAGACGCCGAGCGGGCCATCGCCGCCGCGCACGAGGCGTTCGGCGGCTGGGCCCGCGCACTGCCCGCCGAACGGCAGATGATCTTCCTGCGCGCGGCCGACGTCGTGGAGGGCCGCCGCGACGAGATCCTCGCCGCGCTCGCCGCAGAGACCGGCTGCGGGCGGCACTTCGGCGCCGTACAGGTCGGCTTCACGCTCAACCTGCTGCGCCAGGCGGCGCAGCTCGCCTACCGGCCGGCGGGGGAGCTGCTGCCGTCCGACATCGAGGGCACCCGGGCCATGGCCGTACGGCGGCCCGTGGGCGTGACCGGCGCGATAGCGCCGTGGAACGCCTCCCTCACCCTGGCCGGGCGCGCGATCGTCGGGCCGCTCGCGCTCGGCAACACCGTGGTGCTCAAGCCGTCGGAGGAGTCCCCGTACACCGGGGGAGCGCTGTGGGCGGAGATCTTCCAGGAGGCCGGGCTGCCCGCCGGGGCGCTCAACGTGGTCACCCACGCGCCCGGCGAGGCGAACGGCGTGGGCGACGCGATGCTCGTCAGCCCGCTGGTCAAGCGGATCAACTTCACCGGCTCGACCGCCACCGGCAGGCGTCTCGCCGAGAAGGCGGGCCGTCACCTCAAACGGGTGGTGCTCCAGCTCAGCGGGCAGAACCCGCTGATCGTGGCCGCCGACGCCGACCTCGACTACGCCGTGGACGCCGCCGTCTACGGCGCGTTCGTCCACCAGGGCCAGGTGTGCATGTGCGCCAGGCGCGTCTACGTCGAGCGCCCGCTCGCCGGGGCGTTCATGGAACGGTTCGCGGCCAGGGCGGCGGCACTGCCCACCGGAGACCCGTCCGACCCGGCCACCGTGGTCGGGCCGGTGATCAACGAATGGGCTCTGGCGCTGCTCGACCGGCGCGTCAAGGAGGCGATCGGCCTCGGCGCCCGCGTCCTTGCGGGCGGCGAGCCGGTGCCGCCGTGCTACCCGGCCACGGTGCTCACCGACGTGCCCGACGACGCCGAGATCGCCCAGAGCGAGACCTTCGGCCCCGTCGTGGTCGTCGAGGTGGTCGACTCCGCCGAGCAGGCCGTCGCCCGCGCCAACCGCTCCGATCTCGGCCTGGCCGCCTCCATCATCACCGGTGACAGCGCTCGCGGCCTGCGCCTGGCCGCGCGGCTGGAGGCGGGCATCGTGCACGTCAACGACCAGCCCGTCAACGACGAGCCGCAGATGCCGTTCGGCGGCCTCAAGGACAGCGGCTGGGGCCGCTTCGGCCTCGGCTTCGCCGCCGAGGAGTTCTGCGAACTCCAGTGGATCACCGTAAGGGACGACGCCCGGTCGTTCCCGTTCTGAGCCGCCTGCGGCTGATCAGGCGGGACGGCGGACCGGCGTGCGCGCCGCCATCCGCCGCTCGAACCACAGCGAGGTGAACGGGGGGATCGCCGAAGCCAGGCCGAGCACCACCGCGCCCCGGCTCCATCCGGCCTCCCGCGCGCCGAGCACGACCCCGGCCGCGTACAGCACGAACAGCGCGCCGTGGATCGGCCCGAACACCTTCACCCCGAGGTCACCGGTCTCGGCTATGTACTTGAAGAACATCCCCACCAGAAGCCCGGCCCACGAACAAGCCTCCGCCACGGCGAGAACCCGAAACCAGCGCAGCACGTTCCACCCTTTTGTCGTTCTGTTCGGTCGCGATGAACTCTACAGGTCGTAGAGCAACCCTCAGGCGGCCGCCCTCGTCTCCGCTCGGCGCCGGAAGATCGGGGGCCCACCCATCAGGCACCACAGTGCGATCACCGGGTCGCAGACCGCGCAACCGAACGACGAGTCGCCGGCGAACGGGATGATCGGGCTGCCCTGCAAGTGATGCAGCACGTCCCACGCCGTGTGAAGCAGCCAGCCGACGCCGATGAACGTCCAGCTCGTCAGGCCCCGGTATGCGATGTAGGTCATGACCGTCGGCAGCACGAACTCCCACGGGCCGAGCCCGCCCCCGCTCAGGTAGGCGGCGCCCGCGCCCCCGACCAGGACGGCGTTGAACGGCCGCCGGTGCGGCTCGGGAATCAGCGACAGCACCGCGACGGCGGCCAGCCCGATCAGGATCGGAAGAAGTATGGACATGATGATCCGTTCTGTGGGGGCGGGGAGCGGGGGCAGCGCCAGGCTAGGCCGGGCCGTCCTTGCCGCCACAGTGGCCGGAATGACAACTTCCAACGGGTTCTCGCCTAGCGTGTGGGCATGCACACGGTGGCGGTCCTGGCGTTGGATCATGTGGTGGCGGCGGACCTGGCGACCCCGATAGAGGTGTTCGGGCGGGCGAGGCTGGCCGGGGGGCGCAGGCCGTACCGGGTCCTGGTCTGCGCGGCGGCGCCCCAGGTGGACGCCGGTCCGTTCGCGCTGGTCGCCCCGCACGGCCTGGCGGCGCTGCGCGAGGCCGACACCATCGTCGTCCCCGGCTGTTCCGAGCACGCCGCCCCTCCGGGGTTCGAGATCCTCGACGCGTTGCGCGCGGCGGCCGACGCGGGCACCCGAATCGTCTCCATCTGCGCGGGCGCGTTCGTCCTCGCGGCGGCCGGGCTCCTGGACGGCCTGCGCGCCACCACCCACTGGGCCGCCGCCGCCCGGTTCGCCGAGCTGCACCCGCGCGTCGATGTACGGCCGGATGTGCTCTACGTGGACAACGGCCAGATCCTGACCTCTGCCGGAGCCGCCGCCGGAACCGACCTGTGCCTGCACATCATCCGCCGCGACTTCGGCTCGGCCGTCGCCGCCGAATCCGCCCGCATGTCGGTGGTCCCCCTGGAACGCGAGGGCGGCCAGGCCCAGTTCATCGCCCACTCCCTGCCCCCGGCCCCACAGGGTTCCCTGCTGGAGCCCGTACTCTCCTGGATCGAGGAGGACCTCGCCCGCGAGATCACCCTGGCCGACATGGCCGGACGCGCCGGCCTCGCCGAACGCACCTTCAGCCGCCGCTTCCGCGAACAGACCGGCACCACCCCGCTGCAGTGGCTGCTGCGCGCCAGGGTCCGCCGCGCCCAGCACCTGCTGGAGACCACCGACGACGGCGTCGAACGGATCGCCACCCGGACGGGCTTCGGCTCACCCACCGCCTTTCGCGAGCGCTTCAAACGCGTCACCGGCGTGACCCCGAAGTCGTACCGCGCCGCTTTCCGCTGATCAGCCGTCCCGGAGGTGTGGCTTCTCGGCGAGGGTCTCGATGACGCGGGCGACGGTGCCCGAGGACTTGAGGTCGGCGCCGTGGTCGTGGCCGCGCATGGTCACGCGATCGGCCGCCGGCATCGCGCGGGCCAGGGCGTCGAGGCGTTCGGTGAGGTGGGACGGGCTGCGGTCGCAAGGCCATGGCCTTGACCGGTCTGCCTGCCGCGATGGCGGTGCGGGCGTACCTGGTGATCTCGCCGTCCTTTCCGCCCAGGGGCGTGCCGGTCAGCGACGGCGGTTCGAAGACGACCGTGCCGGTGAACGAGGACGGCGACGCGGCCAGCGCCTCCAGCGTCACGACCGCTCGCCCGCGCTGTACTGGCACATTCGCACCAAGCAGGAACTGCTCGACGAGATGGCCGACGCGATCATCCAGGCGGCGGGAATGGGACCGCCGCGCGAGGGCGAGTCCTGGCAGGACTGGCTGTGCCGCCGCGCGAACGCCTACCGTGCGGCGCTGCTGGCCCACCGCGACGGCGCGCGCATCGTGGCCACCGCCCGCCGGCTGAGCCCGGAGGCGGTGAAGTCGTTCGAAGCGGAGCTGGCGGTCATGACGGCCCACGGCTTCACTCCGGCGCTGGCACTACACACGATCACGACCGTGACCTACTACGTCAATGGGTTCGTGCTGCAGGAACAGTCGCAACCTGATGCCCTGTCAAGCCCGGCCGTGTCGTCTCCTGACCTTCCGGACCCGGCCACGATGCCGACCTTGCTGGCGGCCGTCCACGGAGGTGGGGCCCTTCTCGGTGATCAGGCTTTCGCTTGCGGCCTGCGAACCCTGATCAGAGGGACCGATTTCTCCATGGAGGCAGGAGCTCAATAGCTCGGAAATCAGTGGGTGCGGGCGAAGCGCTCGTGGATCGCTCGGAGCCAGGGCTGTCGGACGGCGGGCAGTCGGGCGAGCGTGTGGATGAACACCCTTTCATCGGGGCGGAACTGGTCTGGCAGCGGCGGTGGCGGATCGTCGCGGCGCACACCGTACGGCAGGCTGCCGATCGCGAGGAGAAGCCGCCGGTCGTCGTGGGCGGCCAGATGCGTCCAGACCTCGGCGGGCAGCGGCACCGCGGCCCCGGTGCCGCGCGGCCAGGTCTCGGCGGTCTGGGGATGCTGGGGGACCAGTGCGATGTCGGCATCGGTGGACAGGCCCGGGCCGTCCAGGCCCAGGGTCCACGACGATGGGCCTGATGGGAGCAGGACGTCGAGCGTCTGGCGGAAGACCTGGGCGATGGGGCCGTCGGGCATGATCACGCGGTGTCCCTCACTCACCGCCAGGAGGTGCGCCAGCGCCGCTCCTGCCGCCGCCTCCCACAGCGGGCTCCACCTTCCGGACGGCTCGACGGGCGGCACGGGCTCCACCGCCTGGCGTAATTCCTCCCAGCCGATCACGTCGTCGTCGCCACCGGTCCGATGGACGGCTCGCGGGTCCAGCCAGATCACCTGCCAGTGGCCGCAGTGATCGACGCGCGTGGCGACAGCGTGCCCGCATTGTGTACAGACCAGATTCGGGCCGTCCGCGCCGTACAGACCCCAGCAGGAGGCGTCGCATCGCTCGGGGATCAGGACGGTGCCGCGGATGTCGCCGGGCGCGATGCAGATGGCTCCGGATGGGCCGTCCGGCAGGTAGGACGTCGGCGCGTATATGCCGCGAGCTTCGGCCTCCGCCGTGTCGATCTCCTCCCACGCCCGCCACGGTGGGCCGGCCGGTTCCGGGTCCACCGCGAACGTGCCAGGTTCGAGGAGCGGGGCGATCCATCCACGTTCGCATCCCTGGTAGGCGTGGACGAGCGGCGGTAACGCGACCTGCGACACTGGTGCGGTCAGCGCGTTGTCGCAGCCCCCGCAGGTGAACACCGTCATATGTCCTCATCCGCCATACCGAGACCTCCTGGCCGAACCGCAGATCGAAGCCCGCTACCAGGATGATCGCGCCGATGAACCCTCATCCCGAGAGGATCAAAGGTGCAGGACTGTCCGTTTCACCGAAAACGCCACTCAACCGGCGGCCCGTGCATCGCGGGTGGGGGTAGGCCACTCCGATCTCCAGCGTACGCATGGTCCTGGTGCTGGTCCGCCCAAGGGCTGAGCGCGGCAATGGGTGCCGCACAGGCTTGGCACGGCCATGGCTCATTTTCCATCGTGCGGCTATTCTGCAGGATGTAGGCTGAAGCTCCGCCCTGGAGGGAGCGTCATCCCGCATGTTGCTGAGTTTCCGCACGGCGAACCATCGATCCTTGAGGCAGGAGCAGCAGCTCCTGCTGACGTCTCCCTACGGTGAACAGGATGCCCGTGACCCCGAGTGGCAGGCGGTCACGGTTGCCGCGGTATTCGGGCCGAACGCATCTGGCAAGTCAAATGTACTCGACGCGATCAGATATATGGCATATGTTGTCAGATGGTCGTTTCGTGAAAATGAGCCAGGAGCAGGACTGAGGCGCAATCCATTCGCGCTTGATATCAATGAGCCTTCGGTTTATGTGGTGGATTTGTCGATCGACGACGTTCGCTACACATATGGGTTCGCTGTGGACGACGACGCCGTCGTGGAAGAGTGGCTTTACAGCTATCCACGCAAACGCGAGAGAAAGATCTTCGAACGAGGTCCCGAGGGCTTCACCTATGGAACAACGACTCCTGATTCGATCAAGGCGCTTGAGGAGCTCGTAGAGCCGAATGTGCTGCTGTTGTCGGTAGGTGGGCGGGCGCGTCAGCAAATGCTGCAACCGGTCTACTCCTGGTTTGCCGCTCAACGATTTCGGTCGCCGGTCAATGTGGGGAAAGGTGTTCTCGGTTCGCGACTGGGAGACCTCTATGAGTTGCAACGATCTCTCGGAATCGCCGAACTTCAGGACCGCATAGCGAGTCTTATGCGCGCTGCGGACACGGGCATCGCCGACTTCGAGATCACAGAGGAGACCGACGAGGAATTTGCGGTAAGGGTGGCCCAGAGGCAGAGACTCGGAGCGGATCGCACGCCGCCGCGCGACACTAAGCTGTTGTTCCGGCACAAATGTGGTTCGGGGGAGTTCGCTCTTACTCTTCGAGACGAGTCTGAAGGGACACGGCAGATGTTCTATCTCGCCATGTCGGTGCTTCCTGTGTTGCAATCCGGAAGCGTTCTCCTTGCGGACGAATTGGATGCCAGCCTGCATACCTATCTGAGCGCAAGGCTGATTCATCTATTTCAGGACCCCGCCACGAATCCACGTGGCGCCCAACTCATCTTCGCTAGCCATGACTCTGCTCTGCTTGGTCGGGTGCAAGGCCGGAATGTACTCGATCGTGACCAAATCTGGTTCACGGAGAAGGGAGAAGATGGCGGTACACAGCTCTTCCCGTTGACGGACTTCAAACCGCGCAAAGAAGACAACAGGGAACGTCGTTATCTAACGGGTCGATACGGCGCTGTACCTGATTTGGACGATGAACTCTTCGCGGCGGCGCTCGCCACACGTGTAGAGTTCAAACATGTCTCCCCAGCGTCCTAGAGATAGCAAGGTCTCACGTCGTTCCTCGATTATGAGAAGATCGTCTCTGGAACGTCGCCACTTCGGTACTCGCCTCGAACGCAAGCGCTTCCTTATCGTTTGTGAAGGTGAGACAGAGAGAGGCTACTTCGTCGGGATGCGAACCCGTGGCGGGCCAGTGCTTGATGTGATCAATCCTAAGGTCGACCATCTCGGCGTTGTTGCAGAAGCCAAGCGGCGGCTGCGCATCGATGATTACGACGAGGATGACGAGGTGTGGTGCATTCTCGATACGGAACTCGACCCCAAGCTGACCGAGGCGCTGCTTGTGAAGGCGGGCTCTGAGGTGGAACTCGCTCTCTCCACCCCGTGTTTTGAGTTCTGGCTCCTGCTGCACTGAACCTTTTTCGTGCGCCCAGCAGAGCAGGAGGTGAAGCCGTGACGTAGCGGCTGATCTTGTTGTTCGTAAGCTCG
>NZ_JARLTC010000003.1 GCF_029382225.1 Spongiactinospora sp. TRM90649 | reverse complement strand
AACTACTCCGGGACAAGGCTGGCGTGCTCACCCACCAACGATCAATGACCTAGCAAGGTTCGGTGACGCGGCACTAGAACGCGCGATGCATATCGTCCGTGGCATCACAAATGCGCCGCGGCATGCTAGAGGACTTGCTGCTGTTGCATCTGGATCTGCGAAAAGTGGCGAGACTGTCCAATCTGCACACCTAGCACGCGAGGCTGAAGTATTTGCGCGATCGATTTCAGCGCCGTCCCATGCAAGTAGAGCGTTGAGTGCTCTATCGCTAGCTGCGGCCCAAGCTGGTTTTGTAGACCGTGCGCAAGAAATTGCGCATCACATCTCTAATGCAAACCAGCAGGCGCGCGCCTTTAAAGCTGTGGTGGAGGCGTTTGCTGGGAGGGGGGACCTCGGTCAGGCTAAGGCCATCGTGGGCCTGATCCGTGAGCCAGAACAACAGGTGAAGGCTCTAGCATTCATCGTACGCGCAGAGCTAGAGAACGGTGATGTGGCTAGTGCTGCGCAGACTATCGAAGCGGTTCTAGACCCTGCTATGCATGCGAAGTTGATGGCGCTCTTCTCCCGAGCCCGCAGCAGCGGCGAGGCTTGCTCGGCAATGACCAGCGGCTTCCGGACACCTGTGGAGGAGCTTGCCGGCAGGATTGAGCGTAAACTGAGCACTGGCAATTTCGATGACGCAGAAGCGATTGCCATGTCGATAAAGGAGCCGTACCCTCAGGCTAAATTGATGTCGTCGATTGCCCGATCTGCGGTGGCGATCGGCGACAAAAAGAGGGCCGAAAGAGTGGTGGGCTCTATTGCGAATCCGGATTTGCGAGCTCGGGCACATATGAATTTGGCGCAGGAGGTGGCTGGCGCAGGCGATGTAAGTCGAGCTCGGAAAATTTCCGACAAGGCCATTTCTCTTGCTATCGCGATTCCTAGCGCCTCGTCCCGAGACTCCGCGCTTCAGGATATCGTGCCGAAGATAGCCACTCTAAGGGGCCTGGATCGTGCTGAGAACTTAGCTCACTTCATTAGCGCCCCAACTGTACGTGAGCTCGCGCTCGCAGCTGCCGCAGTGGCGGTGGCCTCACTAGGTGACTTTAGCGGGGCCACAAGAGTCGTGTCCTCTATAGGGAGTTCGTCAAGGCGGACTAAACTGCTCACTGCGATCGCCGGTGCTTATGTCAAAAGTGGCTGTTTAAACGAGGCGGAGTCCATCGCCCGTTCCATAGTCGATCCTGGCGAGCAAGCGCGTGTGCTTCGCATGGTTGCGGAGGCCCATGTCGAATGCGGGAATATTGGACGGGCGAAGTCTACTGCGCAGGCGATTCTAGACGCCAGTGAACAGGCTTATACACTCACGGCACTAGCAGCCAAGGCTCCAGTTGCTGAGGGCCGTCAACTGCTTGCGCATGCATTGAAAGGCGGACACTGGCAAATATGCCTAACAACTCTGATTCGCTTTGAGCCCGACGTTATTGAGGTCATCACAGACGAGCTTTTGCGTGGAACAGAAGGCTAGTGCAGTCAAACTGCTGGTATCGTGATTAGTCCATCTGGCGGCTGAATTGTTCTCATGGCTATCAAGCGGCGGCGCGGCGCGCCGCCGTACCCCCCGACCCTCCGCCCGCCGTCCGGGCGTGCGGCCTGGGGGGCTGGTCTCGGGCAGCGGCGGGACACCGGGCCGTACACCGCGCGCCGGCTCCGCCGTACCAACCGAACGTTCCGACTGGGGTTGCCGCGCTGCCGCATAGTGGCAGCCCTTACGATCGCCTCGGCATGGCAGGTTGCCGTACCTGGCCGGGGGCGATCGACGGTCCACAGCTTCGTCCCTTAGCTCCGGCCTACCGGATTGTGTGAAGTTCTTTCCGCCGCCCATGCGGGCGGTCTCTGGAGGTGGCCGGTATCATTTCTAGCGGAGATTTCGATTGATGTCCGGCACCTTTGTATCTAGTGCTGGCTAAGGTCTGGTAGCATCCCAGATTCGGCGCATGGCCTCGCCTTCCTGGCCGTGAACGCACTTGACATAGACTTTGAGCAGGACCGCCACACTGTGGCCTGCCCACTCGGCGACCTGGGGCGCCGGTACACCTGCGGTAAGCCATGTGGATACGGCAGCGTGACGGAGTGCGTAGGGCACATTCATGAGCGAAGATGCAGCCTCAGCAGGACTGAAGGCCATAGTCCTGGCTTCGTGGAAGACCTTCAGATAGGCGCGATCGGTCATCAGCCCGCCCCGGGGGCCGATGAATACGCGCCCATCAGGACCGGTGCCGAACTCTTCCAGGTGCCAGCGGAATAGGTTCACCAGCTCAGGGTGTATCGGGGTGGACCGGGTTTCGCCATCTGCGCGGTGCTTCAGCGCGCGGCGTTCGCGTGGCTGGCCGCTGTTGGTCCAGCGGCTACCGGCGCGTGGTTCGGCGCTCGTCAGTCGCATCTCGCCCCAGCCCTCCTCGGGCAGGCTCACCAGGTGTTCTCTGCGGAGGTCTACGGCCTCCTCCGGCCGTAGAGCTGCGTAATATAGCACTCCGAAGAATGCCTTCATACGCTGTCCACGCTCGCTGTGTCCATGAACGGCGGCCAAGAATCGCCTTGCCTGCTCGGCGTTGATGACCGTCCGTGGATCCACGGTGGTGAGTGTTCGCGGACGGGTCCACTTCACGGCCTTCAACGGGTTCTTCGAAAGTGCGCCGAGCTCCATGGCGTATTCCATGGCGTTGTTCAGCACCATGCGCTTACGGTTGGCAGTGTTGGCGGCGGCCAAGGATCCGTCCTTGGTCCGGCTGATCCTGTCAAGCATGCCGCGCGCCAGCGTAGCCCCCTTGCCGAGCTCAGCGAGTGCGGCCAGCGCGATCGTGTGTCCTTCTAGCCACCGAAGAGCCTCAGCCAGCTCGGCGGGCGGTTGCTCATCGTCTCTGATCCGCGTGCTGTACGCCCAGCGGAGCGCGGCGCGGCACATGTCGCGGGATGGTGCGCCGTTCTCACTGGTGTAGAGGGCTTCTGAGGCGTCGGTAAGCGCCTCAGCAATGCCTCGGCGGTGGTTGGGCGAAGCGTACGGCCATTTGGCCTTCACGTACGCCAAGGTGAAGGCATACCAGCTCAGCGGCGACTCCTCCCGCTTCCACGAGATGGGTCGCCCGGTACCGATGTCGAAAGCCTCCCCCTCACGCGCGGCCGTCATCAGACGCGCTTGGAAGCTTCGGGCCTGTGCGATGTTGCGGAACGGCTCTTTCCACTCGCGGCTCTCCACAACCCAGCGAACGGTGTGAGTGGTGACCCTGGAGCCCTTGTAGGTCTTGATCTTCCAGAAGCGTACGCGGTATGTGATGTTGTCCATCAGGCGGCCGTCTCCAGGTCGTTGAGCCACTTGTCCAAGTCATGGCGGCGGATGCGAAGGTCACCGTTGGGGAGCTTGATGCAGCGAGGCGCGCGGCCCTTGGCGCGCCAGTCGTAGAAGGTGGACCGGGAGATCTGGAGTTCGGCGCAGACCTGGGAGACGGTGAGCTTGTCGGGATCGGGTCTGGCTGCTTTCACCGGTGGCTCGCTCTAGTTGTGATCAGCGGGTGGACGGCGTAGATGGGGGAGGGGCGGCGGCCGGGGCCGGTGCGGGGCGGTTCGGGTTGTCGGCGGATCCAGCCGAGTTGGTCAAGGACTTCCAAGGCCGGTTCCAGTTCGCCGACCTTGCGGAAGCGGCTTCTCGGGAGCGCGGTGAATGCCTCGCGGACGGTGAATCGTTCCGGGCGGGTGCGCTGTAGCCAGGCGTGGACGGTGCGGGCGCCTTCCATGTCGGGGTCAGCGCCCATCGCGTCGAAGGTGGCCAGCGCGTGAGCGGTGAAGTACGCGCCCAGCTCCACGGCAGCGGTCATGGTGTCGGCGCTGATCGGGCGTCGCCAGCCGTCGTCAACGTGGGTGGCGAGGTGGATCAGTCCGGCCATGCGTGCAACCGCGCCATCGAACTTGCCCGCCCAGTCGGCGATGTGGCCCAGGTCGCCGGAGTCGGGCCGCAGCCGGGGCTCGGTACGGCGACGCTGCTCGGCGAACACTTCGGCGGCCTCGGGCGAGAGCAGCAGCCGGGCGGGATCGTCCCACTCGTGCATGCCGATGACGAGCTTTTGCAGATTGTGCTGATAGCGCTCGGCGACCTCGGCCGGAACGGGGTCGGGATCGATGCGGCGGTAACCGATGTTGGATGTCGGCAGGCTGTACAGGATGCGGCCGAGCAGCCCCTTTCCCCGGAAACCGGGCATGCCCGCGATGTCGGCCACGATCTCCGGCTGCACGGCCAGGCCGAGGGTGAGCGCGGCGCTGTCCACCTGCTCGGTGCGGCCACGCCGGTCCACAATGAGGGTGTCACCCGCGTGGCCCTTGAGGAACAGATCCAGGTTGGGCGTGCCGGAGTAGCGTCCGGCGAGGGTGGCGAAGATGCCGCCCTCGGCGGACAGCACGGCCAGTCGTCCCCCTTGCTCGGCGAGCAGGCTCGCGGCGGTCTCGGGAGTGATGTCGTCGGCGACAAGCCGCGGCTTGACGGGAACCCGGATGCCCTCCACGGCCAGGGCGGTGCTTTGGGCTTCGGCGATCGCCTCGGTTGCTGCCTCCCCGCGTGCGGCGCTGGCTGTGCGAGCGGCCTTCTCGGCGGTTTCCACGGCTAGGCGTCGGGTTACCTCGGCCTCGGTGATTTGCGGGCCGATCCGGTCAAGGAGTGTCTTCTCGGCTTGCCTGAGCGGGGCTGTCATTTCGCGGAATACCGAGGATTTGCGCGAGCCGGGCGGCATGGCCACCAGGACGTAGAGGTTGACCGGTTCGATCCATGAGCCTCGGACGTTGACGACGGCTCTGCCGCCTGCGGCGGTGGACAGTGCAGCCATCCCGACGCAGCCCGCCAGATCCAGCGGGGTCTGGGTCTCCTCGGCCACGGCGGTCATGTGATCGGCCACCCAGGCCGGGAAAGCACGCACGGGGAAGGGCGGCAGCTCCGCGCGCTGGCGAAGCGGGATGGGTGTGTCCCACTGGTGTGGTGGGCGGTTGTGCGCGTCGGCCAGGCGGTCAGCGGCTGCGAGCCTGGTCAGGATCGCCGTGGCCTGCTGTGCCGGGCTGTGGCCGTTGGCGATGCTCATGCGGCCTCCCTGCGGGGGTGACGTTCGCCGGAGTCGAGCCCGGATCGGATGGTGGACATCGCTTCTCGTGTGCTCAGGCCGGTGGCCTCGGCGGCGTGCTGTAGCGCTTGTTCGGCCAGACGGCGAGGGAGAAGGCCCGTGCCGGCGAGCTGGCCGAGGGCGAAGGAGGCGGCATTGAGAGTGTCGTTTCGGGTACCGGGCGCGGCGGCCAGGACACGTTCGATTTCGCCGCGCAGGGCGGCCAGGGCGTATCCGGTGGCTCGGTCGGTTCCGAGCATGGCCAGGACGTCGGGCGCGCAGGCTGGTGGCTGAGGCGGCAGTGGGGCCAGCCGTACGGCCAGCCAGTCGGGCAGCGGCACCGGGGCGGCGGTGTGGATCACTTCGTAGCAGCCAGTGCCATCCGGGAGTTCCACGTTACTCCCGGGGCCGACGACGTAGCCGCCGCAGGCGCGGGTGTCGATCAACCAGCCCAGGCGTCCGGCGGTGTTGCCAAGGCGCACGCCGGGCGGGGCGGTGAAGTAGAGGTGTGTGCCGCCTCGGCGGGTGCGGACGGTGAAGGTTTCCAGCGGCAACGGCTGTCCGTCCTGCTCGCACACGATGGCGAGCACGTCGGCGCCGTCGTTGACGCCTGGTTGGTCCCATGGTGGTGGCGGGTGCTGGCCGGGCTTGGGGGTGTCCAGGTCGAGCACGACCAGGCCGGAGGGGCCGCAGGCGATGCCGATGTTGAACGGGCCGCGCGCCCACATGGTGTGGATACGGCCGGGGTCGGTGGTGGCGTGGCGTTCCCAGTCGGTGAAACCGCGCATGGGGCGCTTGCCGTGCGGGGTGAGCGGGAAGACGGCCCAGCCGCGTGCGGCGGCGGCCAGAGCGTAGCCGGTGAGGTCAGCAGACATGAGCAGGTCCCCTTCAGCGGGTGCCGTTGTCGTGGAAGCGGCGGAGGTAGGTGTAGATCCGCCAGCCGAGGCGGGGCCGCATGCCCGTGCCGTTGCAGGCGCGGCAGGCGTGCCGCCGCCGGTGAGTACGGCAGCGCGGGCAGGCACGCCACGGGCACACCAGGCAGATCAGGCAGTAACCGAGAGTGACGAGCGGAACGTAGAGTCCTAGCAGGGCAAGCAGGGTCGCCAAAGTGGTCTCCGAAGACGTTTGAGCGGGTCGGGGAAGGCCAGGGCCTAGGCGCTAGAGCGCAGGCAGGGCGGGGTTTCGGGGCCTAGCGGACCCTCTAGACCTAGAGGGGGCGGCCTCTAGGTCTAGAGGCGTCGGCGTGGTCAGGAAGCCGCGCCCGCCCTCTTGCGAGCATCACGTTCGGTCAGGGCGTGGGTGATGTCGTCGCGGGTGATCCCGGTGCGGTTGGCGCCCTTGCCGTCGGCGGTGGTGCCCCAGACCTGGCCCGTCTTGACGCCGTACGGCTTGAGCGCGTTGGTCAGTTGCGCGGACTTGGCCGAACCCGTCAGCGCCGCCCACGGGCCGTAGGCTTCGGGCCGCAGTTCGGCGAGGCGATCGACGACGACCTCGTTCCACAGCTTCGGCTCGCTCGCCACGGCCGCGATGTCGGCCAGCAGATCCGAGCCCTGCGCGGCCTCGGTCGCGTCGAAGCCTTCGCCCACGGCGTGACCCGACAGCGTTCCGGCCCGTTCGCGCATGGCGCGGGCGCGTAGGGCGATCTTCTCGGCGGCCGGGGCGTCGAGGTAGACACAGCGCACGATGCGCGGGTTCTCCCCCTCGCCGGAGAAGTAGCAGATGCCCTTGTCGTTGAAGCTGAACATGGTGGCGCGGACGCCGTTCTTGTAAGCCGAGGTACCGAGCACCATGTCGTTCTCCATCTGGCCCATGACCTTCAGGCACAGCCGTACGGCGGCGTTCGCGCTGATCCCGGTGGGCAGGGCCTTGGCGTCCGGGCGCTGGGTGGCCAGGATCAGCACCATCCCCAGCGCCGGGCCGCGCTTGACCAGGTCGGTACAGATCGCTTCGAACTCCGCCCCGAAGCGTTCGTGCTCGAACCAGACCTGACACTCATCCACCGGGATCACGATCGGATGCAGGCCGAGACTCCGGTTACCGGCCAGCTCGGGCGTGACCTTCGATTCGGGGCAGATGTCCTTCGGCAGGCCGCGGATCACCTTGGCGCGGCGGCGCAGCTCCTCGCGAAGGGCGCGCATGCCGGCGATGGCGTACTCGATGTCTTCGTCGTCGTCTCCGGCGCGGTAGCGATGGGCGACGCATTCCAGCGCCGACAGGTCCCCGGTGCCTTTCAGGTCATAGACGTGCAACTCGGTACGCGGGTCCAGGGCCGCGATCAGCGCCAGCAGCCGGAGCAGGAACGTCTTGCCCATGCGCGGAATCGAGCCGATGATCACCGAAACGAACATCAGCGTCAGCCCGACGAACCGGCCGCGCTGGTCGGTGGCGAATGTGGTGGACTTGAACAGGTCCGCGCTGCCGGAGCGACCCAGCGGCCACGCGGGCTGACGGGCCTTGTTCATGTCCTGGTCGCCGACCCACAGCATCAGTCGGCCGGTGTGCTCCTCGGGGACCGTCTCCGGCCACACGCAGCCCAGTGGACGGCGCAGGCCAGAGGCGAGCTTGTCGCGCCGGTCCATCACCTCGGCGACCGTCACTCCATAGGGCAGGTCCACATCGGCGCGCCAGCCGGGGCCGTCCCGGGTGATCGGTGCCTTGAAGTCCAGCGGGTTACGGGAGTTCTTGGCGATGGCCTGGTTGATCGCGGCGATGCCGAGTGAGCCCAGCGCGCGGATCACCACGTCACTGGTCAGCTTCTCCACCGAGGTCGGGATGACCGCGCGATCGATCAGCGGCCGATCGGCTGGACGCCCGAGCACGCCCAGCAGAGCGACCATGAACGCGAGCGCCGCCCACTGCGCGGGCGTCGGCGCGCTGGCCACGAGGATGCTCACGATCACCAGCGTGATCATGACGAGCAGCGCACCGAGCGCGCGCAGCCGTACCCGCGCATCCCGTTGCCTGCTCAGCTTCAGGTACGCGTCGGGGTCGGCCTTCTGCACGGTGGCCAGCCGTACCGGCTCGCCCTCCAGGTCGAAGGTCCACCGGACGAAACCGCCCACCAATCGGCCGAAGCCACGCGGCGAGCGTACGGCCAGCCGCCCGGCGTACAGCGGGGCGCGGCTCGCTTGGTAACCGGCCACGTAGACGTAGTGGGCGGCGACCCACGACAGGATGCTCAGAGCCTCGGCGCGGGAGCGCAGCCACAGCGGCACGATCGGGCGGCGGGTCCTGGCCTTCTCCGCAAGGTCGGTGATCCAGTCGCGGGTCTCGCCTCCGGCGCGGTCAACGCGCATCACCTCGCCATCGGGCTCGGCGTCGGGGCTGGTTGGCGGGTAGGGATGGCGCCCGGCGCGGACCGTGTCCAAGTGGACGATCTCCGCGCCCTGGTCGGGCTGTTGTGCACTGTCGTCGGGCTGGTCGGACATGATGAGGTCACCTCGTGTGCGTTGGAATTGCGCGGGGTGGGCGGGGCGCGATCCGGCTTTGGCGAGTGGGGCCCGCGCCCCGTTGGCGGTCAGCGACTACGCGCGGTCGGTCCGCGCGGGTCGGCGTTACGCGAGGCGGTCCGTCCGGCGCGGACGGTCCGCGCGGGTCATGCCGGTCGGTACGGTGGGCGCGGTGCCGAGTTCGGCTCGCCACCCAGGGACGAAGAGCCAGATCGGGTCACCGGGCGGCGGGCTGATCGCCAGGACCTCGCCGAGCGTGAGAGCCGTGATGGCCTGGTCACGGTCGAAGGCCCGCCCGCCGTATCCGCTGACGGTCCACCGGCCGTCCGCACGCCGTACGGCTCGCTGCCCCGACCGATCGCAGCTCATCAGTTCCTCGGAGATGCGCAGGCTCATCAGGCGGCCTCGCTCTTCGGCTCGGCGCGCAGGCGGGCGAGCAACGCTCCGGCGCGGTCGGTTGAGATCGACCGGCCAGTCTCCCGGACGGCGGCGCGGAGGCGGTCGCGGGTGAGCGGCACTCCTCGTGCGTTCAGGTCGGCTGCGACTCGACGACCTACCTGGATCAGGTCGCTGACGTCGGGTGACGTATGGCGTGTGACCTTGCCGCGCTTGCGACTGGGCCGCTTGCGGGCAGAGGCCGGCGGCAGCGCCGGGGCGGGGGCCAGCCGTACCGGCGAGATCTGCACTTGGTGTTGTGTGGATACCGGAACCAGTTCGCCCAGCCGGTACAGGGCGCGCTCGCGGCGGGTGGCCTTGGTGCGCCACAGGCGTCCGTACCGGTCCTGAAGTTCGGTCTTGGCCAGGATGCGATCACGTTCACGGGTGAGCGCGTCCGGGTAGCTGCGGATCTCCCACAGCACCATGCGACGCCACAGGGCGAGGGTGGGCAGCGGTGCCAGCAGCCAGCGCGAACGGCGGATGCCGTCCATACGGTCGGCCTTGGCCAGGTCGGCGCGCTTGCGGACGGCATGCGCACCGACCTCCACGGCCATGACCCACAGCAGCGGCAGCACCGCATGTGACACCACGGCGAACCAGTCGACGCGCTCGGCACCGAGGTAGGTGGCGACATTCAGATAGACCGTCGCGGCGGTCAGCGCCCAAGGAATCAGCCTCAGCCAGCGCAGGCGCATGCCGAGGCGAGCCAACACGATGTCCAGGGCGGAGAACACGGCGATGCCGAGGTCGATGCCCAGCGGCACGATCCAGGCCAGCCACCCGAAGGACGGCGCGGCGGCCGTGGCCACGGTGGCGAAGCTGATCACGAAGCCGAGCAGGCCCAGGACGCCGGTCGCGGCGGCCGTCACCGAAATAGCCGTGTGCTCACCCTGACCGAGCGGCCTCGGAGCGTTGATGGTCTCGTGGTCGTTCATGCAGCCCGCTCCTCGGCGCAGTTCAGGCAGGTTCCGAGGTGCCGGGGGAGCACATAGCCCGCGTCAAGGCCGCATTCGGGGCAGGTACGGCGAGCGGCGTTCGCCTTGGCCAGGGCCGCCCGCTGGCGAAGGCTGGCCGTGCGCTTGGGCAGGGCGAACCGGACATCGTAGAGGTAGGCGGCGCGAACGCCACTCGTACCGTGACGGCGCGAGCGCCACAGCACCTGGGCCTGTACGCCCTGGCCGCCGGGGCGCAGGCCCTTGGCGGTGAGCTGGCGCAGGGTGAGCAGGTGCGGCGGGGCCATCCGCCAGGGGTAGGACGGGATGCCGTAGCGGTCACCGGCCGGATCCCAGAACGCAGCACGAATGCGACTCATCAAGCCACCTCCGCCCAGCCGGTCCCGAGCTGGTCAGGCGAGGCGACGATCTCGCGTGCGGTCATCCCCGCCCACACGCCCGAATCGGGGCAGGCGCGCCGCGCGTAGTCGGCGCAGAGCTTGAGCGACGGGCAGGAGTCGCACACGTCACGAGCGACGGACTCGCGGGCCGCGCGCTCTTCGGCCGACTCGGCGTGTGCCGGGCCGTTGTGCAGATCGAGGTCAAGCAGGCAATCGGCCTCGGGCGCGCCGCCCCTGCCCCGGAACGCCTTGCGGCGCTGGTTGGGCGATAGCAGGGACGGGTGAATCTTCGCCCTGCCGGTAGTGACGGAAATGGGATCAGTTGCCATGATGGTGGCACTCCTTGTTGCTCTCTGATGGGCGGCGGGGAGACCGGAGCGGCTTCCTGTCTTGGCGGATCGGGGCCGCTCCGGCGTTTTCTGGGGGGATTCAGGCAAGGGCATCGATGAACCTGCTCATGGCGTCGATAACGATCCCGAGCCCGTCGATGGCGCTGAGGAAGACCTGAGCGGCACGCTCGGGCTGCTTGACGGCGTAGAAGAGGAACAGGACGGCCGCGAGCACGAACAGCGTGGGCAGCAGGCGGCGGGGCTTGGTGACGGGGATCATCGGAACTCCTCTGGTCGGGCCGTACAGGGGGGCCTACACGAAGTACCGTACAGGCCCCCCTGTACGAGCGTCAAGGGGGGACTACACGGCGTGTCATGTGCGAGGTCAGCCGCAGGGGAGCGCGGCGTGTCTAGGCCCCCCTTGACGGTTCGCGTAACCTGGGCTGCATGCAGGACCAGGACACGCACGACGAGGTAGCCGCCGCGCTGGCGGGGCTCGTGCGTGCTTTCGAGTCCGCGGTGAGCGCCATCCAAAACGACCCCGACGCTGACCGGGCGTACGGCGAAGCCACCCAGCTGGTAGAGACGCTTCAGCGCTTCAGCGAAGCCTCGGGGGATTTACGGGCGCAGTCTGCGGCCCGCATCTTCAAGAGCGAGCAACTATCGCTGGCCGGCCTGGCGGATCGCATCAGCATTTCGAAAGCACGCGCAGCACAGCTCATCAACACCGCCAAGAAGGCCGATGAGAAGGCAAATCCAGCTCCGGAGGAAGCCACGTGAGTGCCACCACTGAGGTGCGCGTAGAAGTCTGGCCCATCTCGGCCGACCAGGTCGGCCTGTGGCTGATCAGCGGTCAGGACGCTTGGCGGTCGGATGCGATCCGGCAGGACAGCGATCCGCACAGCGCCGTTGAGGCACTGCTGGAAGAGCACCAGACGGCGGACGTGAAACTGCTGCACTCCACGTCATGGCGCGCAGACGATACGGCGGTGATCCTCACCTACGTCGCCGTGGTGGGCTGCTCGGAGGAGTTGGCATTGGATCGGTGGCCGCGAGCCGTACCGATCAGCCCTGAACTGCCCGACGCGGTTGGAAAGCCCATCGAAGTGACGGCCACCGAAGCGCCCTTCCCTCGCTACATCGACGTGCTCATGCATGGACTTCGGCACCTTCAGTTCCTTCTGCAAACGGACTCATCTGCACGTGAAGCACTGTGCGACGTGTGGCGCGGCCACCTCGCCGGCTTCCGCTCAGCGCTGGCCGGTATGTACGACCACAAGCACGGGGAATCGCCGATCGTGCTTCCTGACGCGAACGTCACCTAGTGAGGTAGCCATGGCCGCGGCCGAGGAGAACGACAAGCTGAACTCTCAGCAAGAGGCTTACCGGGCGCTTGGAAATCTTCTAGAGCGCACCGGACGCGAGGACTTGCCCACCATCACGTGGATGATCGGGGACGGTGGGGCGGGTCCTGTTGTGGCGGGGGAGTGTCACGCCAGCGACCCGATACAGCGGGAGCGGGACTTCTACGCATGGCAATCCGCCCTCGGCGCCGTGACGTGGCCCGATGGGATCAAACGCCCTGGTGGCATTCACCTTCATGCGGCGAAATCGGATTACGAAGGTGTCGCGGTGACGGTGTCCGCCGATATTCGCGCAGATGAGATGTGAAAGCGAGCCTCCCCCGCCTCGCTGCCGCATGCTCTGGCCAGAGATCGAGGCGACCGCGCCCGTACGGTGAGTGAGCGCATATCCGCACAGGGGTGTGGGACGGATATGCCGGGGACGGGGTCGATTCCACGACCGGCCGCGATGTGTCGGCAGTCATCTGGGAGGCGGGGGAGGGGCATCATCAGGGCAGAGTGCCCAGCGTCGGCGCGGCGGCAGGGGAGGGATTCCCCTGCCATCCCCTACGAGGAAGGGCCATCGACCCTGCCGCCGCGCCAGTCCGTGACGAGTTCCCATTCCTCATCTGAGACCGGTGACATCCCGAGCTTGGCGGCGGCTTCGTCCAAGGCCGCACGTGACAGATCCCAGCCACGGACCAGAGCCAGCGATTGCAGGTTGATGCTCCGCGCCACGATCACCGCCGCCGCTGCTCGCACCCTGATGAGGGTTTCGTGATTGGCCTGGATCTGTTCCAGCGTCCGAGGCGGGAAATCGTCGGAGTTCCAATTCAGTGTCATCCACATGGTGCACCGTCCACGGACCAGGGCTGTCGAAGGTTGCGCAAGGCGTCGAATCGGCGCGCCACGACGCGAGCAACGGTGTCCAGATGCTCTACGCCGTAGCTCGCGTATACGTACCGCCTGGAACGTGGTGAGACCTTTCCGGTCCACCAGAGGTAGACCACCCCATCTGTCCAGACGACCAGGTCGGTCCATACCGAGATGAGCGCGATGCGGTTCCCTGTGTGAACGTCGGCGACGATGCCGTAGGCCGAGAGGGCACGCTGTAGCTCATCGGCGGCAACCGTCGCTGGCTGGATGAGCCCCCTATTTCTCTCCATGGCCGTCTCTCGCTCTTCGTGCCATCCTGAGCAACTGCTCGGCGCGCGCCTTCGATATCCCGAGCCGCTGGGCGAGCTTGCCGACCGACAGCCCTTCCGCCCGGTGCACGCGTGCGGCGGCTTCCGCTCGCACCTGGGCGGCGGTGTCCGCCATCCCGCGAACCTTCTCAGCGAGGTGGGTGGCGTCGTCAAAGGCACGCCGTGGCTCCGGAATCATCCGCACGGCCGCGACCGCGTCATCGAAGGCGCGTGAGATCAGCTGGAACACGTTGTCCACGCTCTCCTGTCGGCTGGCATTGTCTGGAGTGCTGTCGTCTTCATCGCGTGCGGTCATGACGCCATCCGTTGTTTTCGCAGGAGTACCCAGGTGCGGTGTCCCTCCGGCCCGCAGGACGCGCCAAAGGACGAGGTGACGCTCGACAGTTCGGCCGTCTCGAAGCCGCCTGTCGGGTCGGGTAGACCGGGGTCGCGGACCTCAATGTGCAGGCCCTCGCCGGTAATGTCGATCTGGACATGGATCTGTTCGCCGAGCGGAGTTCGCCGGAGCGCTGCGGACAATAAGCCTCGGGCGACTTCGTCGGCCACGGTGGCGAGTCCGGGCAACTCAGCTTGCGCGATACCGCGCGCCCAGGTGCCGGCGCTCTCGATGCTGGCTTGAGTGGATGGGAGGGACTGTCGATACATCGCCCCAACCTTCTCGGGTAGGTCGAGCTGTGTACCGGCAAGCTTGAAGCTTCCTGGTAAGGCTGTCAAGCTACCCGCGTGGATCGAGACGACGAACGTCCCTTGTATCTCCAGGTAGCCGACCAGCTGCGCGCCAAGATCACCTCCGGTGAGCTACGTGAAGGCGACCGGCTGCCCTCCGTGCCAGGGCTCGCGTCTGACCTGCGCATCTCGCGGTCTACGGCGTCCGAGGCGCTGAAGGTCCTCATCTCTGAAGGTCTCGCCGTAGCCCGCTCCGGCGCTGGCACCTTCGTCCGCCTGCCACGAGAGCCACAACGACTGATCCGCGCCTGGTACCGGGCGAGGCCGTACGGCTCGCCATTCCGGCAGGACATGGAACGCCAGGGGCGTGCCGCAGGCTGGACCTACGACTCACAGACCATCCAGGCACCACCAGAGATCCGCAACCGTCTAGCGCTCACCGAGGCAGAAGGCGACACAGAAGACGTGGTCAGGACTCACTACGTCTTCACGGCCGACGAAGAGCCCGTGATGCTCTCGACCAGTTGGGAACCCCTTGCCACCACACGGGGAACGGCGGTTGTCCTACCCGAAGACGGCATGCTGGCCGGTAGGGGAGTGGTCGAGCGGATGCTGAGCATCGGGGTGGTCATCGACGACTGGGTTGAAGAGGTCGGGGCGCGGCTCGGCACGGCGGATGAATGCGAGCAACTGAAGCACGCCTCGGGCTCCATCATGGTGACCATCCAACGCAGCTACTACGCAGGAAAGCAGCCGGTGGAAACCGCAGACATTGTGGTACCCGCCGATCGCTTCGCCCTGGTCTACAGCGGAAAGATGGGGCGCACGGGAGAGGAGTAAGGTGGAGCCGCAGAGTCCGCACAACCCCCTCCGGCAGGGAGGTTGTGCGATCGCCATGGTAAATGCCTAGGTGCACGCTGCTTCGTGGCGCGCCGCAGAATAACACGGAGGAGTCCGCACAATTCAGTCGGCGCTGCCTCCCGAGGTATGGCTACCAAGGTGTGTGGAGGAGGACTCTGTGGTTTTTGCGGATACTGCAGTCGATGCTCGATGGCTAGTCAGAAAGTGCTGGAGTCGGGGAACTTGCGATGGCTCGAAGCTGTATTATTCGCGTTTCTCCGTATGGCGTAAGCGCCCAATATGAACCCTTATCTGTAACGCTGCGGCGGCGCTCGCTACGCTTGATTAATCCTAGGGCTAAAAATTGAACCAAGATGGTCTGAAATTCGTCTTCCGAGAATGATATTTCGATCGATTTTACCTTTACGCTACCTGGATCTATCTTATTATCAGCGAGTGTCTCAAGGATTGCTGGCTCCTCTAAGGCATTGACTCGCTCGTAGTTATTTAGCCACCCGTTTAGTTGCTCATGTATAGTGGATTCTTCGCAGTCGTCGAAAAGAATTGAACCCGTGGCGGCAAAGATCTGATCCCAAGTGAGGTCGATCTTCACCCATATTTCTACTCTGGCATCGAGGTTTCGAGGTCGAGAGAAGATTGCTTCTAGCCATACGGGGAGCGAGGCTTGTTGGGATCCCTGGGCTAAGTGGGATACTCCCTGAGGCGGTTCGTGGCGATTTATTTCTGCTGAACTCTCGAGTTCGGCGATCTTCTTCCTGAGATCGTTAATCTCTTGTAGTGTCTCTATTGTTGCTTGCTGATTTGCCCTTATCCAACCTGTGGCAGGATACTGTTTCACGAATTGCGCGAAGCTCAAGGCCACCTTGCCGGGCAAGTCTTCGCTGGATGACCAGAACTTGACATGTTTAGCTTGTTGAACGCGTGCACGGAAATTACTAAGCGCAGCCCGAGCTGTCTCGCCAAGTTCTGACTTCATGAGTGGGAGCAACTCGGGCTTGCCGTGCAAAAAGGCCATGACGGGCTTCTTTTTTCCGACAGCATAATTGTACTCTTTCTCGGTGTAGCTTAAATCTTCGACCGAGTCGATTGAGCCATACTTGCCGCCAATCACGAGCAGATAATAGTCGGAATCATCAATTACGCGCTTGATGAGCGTCCATGCATCATCATCCGCTGCGGGGAATAGCTCCATGCCGGCAGGGAAGGCGTCGAGTTGCAGTAGAGCAGAAATCACCGCCTGCCTTTCCTCTATCAGGTCTAGATATGTTGAGCTTACGAAAACCTGGTATCGCTTCTGATTAGAAGAATTCATTATTTTTCCCTCCAGTTTGGCGTGCTAAGCTGAGCGATCGGCCCGGGAAGCGCTTATCGGCCCTCATAGAGACCCGGGCCGCCTACCATAAGCTCTAGCTGACGGGCGTGACACTCACCGCAGAGGGGCTCGCGCCCCGTCGTTTTACCATCTGACAGCCAATGCGGGCAGCGTGTATTGGTGTGGCACGTGTGGCGAACCAGTACCATATCCTCACTCGCGGTGAGAGTATTGAACATCCAAACCAGATTGTAATCACCTCAACATTGCACCACGTGCAGTGACACGCTACTCCTGTTTGGTGGTCAGGTGGTTTTCTTACTGTCCAGATGCGATAGCGACGATAGTCTGAACGATTGAAGCCAATGCGCCAATTATTCCTGCTACGAGTGAGGCGACCGCTATGTGGTCGATCTTCCTGTGCTTTGTATCGTGAAGGATTACCGCACTCTTCCTCTCTGTTCTGATTGCCCTGCCAGCAAACGTAGCCAATAGCGGGAAGGATGCTAGTGCAAAGATAACTGCAAACACTCCGGAAGTTGGCAGCCGTTGGCTGATCGCCGCGAGAGCTCCGATGTTGGCTGCGAGCGACAGGCCAATCAATGCCCACCAGGTAATCCGCAGCACGAGTATGCGAGGCTGATCAACTTTTGTTGACAGGAAGCGTACTAGCTCCTCATGCTTGCCTAGCACCCAGGTGTGATCGCTGCCATTCACAAGCACCCCTGTGAAGCCATTATAAAAGAATACTCGGGCTCGCCTGTAGATGGGCTGATATTCTACCGACTGAATTGAGGTGCGATTGAGCACTTCTGTGCCGTCATCGATTTCTTTCAATAGCTCGTCGATTGATTTTGAATTAATTGTGACATCGTCCACCGTTGCCGAGGCAGTGAGCTCTGCCTTCTCGCTGAAGCCCTGATTAATTAGATCGGCCAGTCTGCGGAGGTCTCTCTCCGTCAGCTTGCAGCCGTAGAGGTTACTGTCACGGGAGGTGGTGCGCTCGGGCATGGGTTGAATATAGCCGCCCGGTTTGCATGTCACGCTTGTCTTGGGGACGACTGGTTAAGTATGTCACGAGACCTCACATGGACACCCGGACCTTGAGATGCATCAGACAAGACCAGTATGCGGGCCTATGGCTGTTGGCCACTCACGTAACGCAAGAGACATTCCTTGATCACGTACGGGCAACGTGCGGCACGCGCAGCGCGCGACCGACCATCGCGCCACCTCTGGGTTTGTCGGTCGGTGCACTGGCATAGATCTTCAGTAGAACGCCAACGCTGTGTTCCCGCTGACTGGAGGACCTGGCTAGCGGGAACGCCGGCGTTGAGTCGCACTGAATCCCTTGCGTGGCGAAGATCGTACGGCCGCGCCACAAGGTCGGAGTTCACCTGATCGGGCGTCAACGCCATCGTGCGGGCGTTCCTCCACGTGCGGGAGGTCACCGATGATCCACGCGTCTGAGGATGATGGGACGACCACTATTGGGTTTCGTTACAGTAGGCACGGCCAATACACGGCTAGATCACCAGATTCGTGGGAGAAGATGCAGGTCGCAGCGTTGTTGCGACGGGTCTGTAAAACCGTCGGCTCAGCCTACGCAAGTTCGAACCTTGCACCTGCCACCACCAGTAACACCAGCTCAGAGGCCCCTTGAGGGCCTCTTTGCATGTCCGGGTCGTGTAGCCACGAGCCGCCGGACGCAGCCGTTCGTCACCGTTCCCGGAATATACGCGGAATGGATCATGGGCTGTTCGCGCAGGTCGGACCAGCTCTCACGGAACGCGGAAGAGCCCCAGAGAGCATCCGGGACCCTTCACACACGGCGCAGCTCGTCTCAGGAGGCAAGCGCGTCCTCGATCCGCTGGTTGACGATCTGTTCCTGGCCGTCCAGGCACTTGGCGTAGACCCGTAGCAGCACGTCAACACCGTGCCCGGCACGCTCGGCCACCTCTGGCGTGGGCACACCGCCGTTGAGCCAGAGCGAGACGCCGCGTGCCGCAGATCGTACGGCCGACGTGCGAGCGGCGAGGCCACCTGAGCTGGAGTGAGCGCGAAGAGCCGGGCGTCCTGCCACACCTCCGTGTACGCCGTTGACGCCACCACTCCGTCTCGCTCGCTCCGGAAGAGTCGCCCATCGGGGCCGACCCCGAACTCTTCGACATGCTCGCGAAGGATCTCGACCAGCTCCGGAGGGATCGGCACCGGCCGTACGTCATCCCGTCCGCGATGCTTCAAGCCGCGAGCCTCGTGGGCGTCTCCGGTGTCGGTCCACCTGGTGTTGACCGACTCGATGCCCAAGCTGGTGGCCTCGACCACGCTGACATCCCCGGCCTGGCAGAACACCACCGTCATCCCCGGCCCGGTCTCCAGCGAAATCGCCGCCCTCAAAAGAGGGGCCGGACCGGCACGTCACCATCAGCGGCAGCTCGACCTTGGTGCGATCGCTGCTACGCGACAACCTGCTCGACGAACTGCACCTCCTCATCCACCCGGTCGTCCTCGGCCATGGGGAGCGACTCTTCGCCGACAGCGGTCCGACCTCGCTGCGATTGGTCCACTCGGCCACCTTCGCCACCGGGGTCCTGCACCTGATCTATCAGCCTGGACCCTGACGGGCGGTGGGCAGAAGCTCGGCGGATTGACCCGGCTGATCGCCGCGACCCGGCGCCCTCGAAGTCGAGGTCGAGGTCGAGGTCGACCCCAGCGTGGGAATCGGCATGCGCGAGTGGTCTGCACGCGACGGCTGATTCATACACCCTTGCATGGACATGACCCTGGGTGTCAGCCGCGTAGTTTGACCGGCAGGGCGGTCAGACGGCTGCCCTGGATGCCGCCGAGGTCGGTTTGTTGGAGTTCGGTGAGAGGGACGGCGAGGCGGGCCTCGGGGAAGTCGGCTCGCAGGACTTCGACGACCGCCTTCAGTTCGAGTTGGGCTAGCTGGGCGCCGGTGCAGTAGTGGGGGCCGGCGCCGAAGGTGAGGTCTGGCCCGATCGACCTGGTGGGGGCGGTGTTGATGCCCTGGATGTCGATGAGCACCGGCGAGCGGGCGGGGAGCCGGATCCCGGCGAGTTCGATGTCGGTGGAGGTGAACCGCCAGAGGCTGAAGGGGGCCGGCGCGTGCAGGCGCAGTGTCTCCCGGACGAACTCGTCGATCGTGGTCGACTCCGCTGCGCCGCTATTGGCGGCGAAGACGCGTGCGAGCAGGAAGCCCAGGGACGGGTCGGTGGTGAGTTGCCCGGCGTAGATGAGCGTGAAGATGAGGTAGTGCAGCTGCGTCTCGGTGATCTCGACCGGGACCCGGTCGCGCAATTCGACGGCGAGGCCGTCCCGGCCGTCGCTCAGTGCGGCGACGGCCAGTTCGCCGAAGGCGGCCATCGCCGCTCCTACCTCCTCGGCGTCTTCGCTGTACATGCCCCGGCAGGCCGCGATGGCCTGGTCGATCCGGTCGCGGGGGACGCCGAGTACGTCGCAGACCACGGTGAGCGGGTACCGGGTGGTGAAGTCGGCCATCAGATCCACCGTTCGGCCGGAGTCCGCGAGCCCGGTGAGCAGGTCGCGGGCGATCGCCGTGATGCGTTCGGAGTATTCGTTCATGCGGCGGGCCGTGAAGAGGGGGGCGTGCGCCCGGCGCAAGGCTTCGTGTGCCGGGCCGTCGTAGGTGGTGAGCGACGGCTGCGTGGCGGCGGTCGGTTCGAGACCTGCTGTGCGGGGGTCCCAGCCGAGCGGTGCCCAGGCCGGGTCTTTGACGATGTGCGGGTGGACGAGGGCCTCACGGGCGAGCTCGTCGTGGGTGATGATCCACACCGGGCCGCCGGCGGGGGCGTCGGCCTCGACGATGGGGCCTGCGGCGCGCAGGAGGGCACGCGCGGGGTGGGGCTCGCCGAGTTTGCGGACGGCGCCGGCGAACGGGTCGATGGTGACATGGGGCGCGGCGGTCATCAGATCTCCTGGGCGGTGGCTGTCATGCGTGGGTGGCGTCGGCGCGCTTGGGGAGCAGGAGCATGAGGGCGGCGGCGGCCACGTAGCAGGTGGCCTGCCAGGGCAGGATCGTGGTGAAGGCATCGCCATAGGCGATTAGGGCGGTGGTGCCCTTGGCCAGGGCGTTGTCCAGGTGGGTGAAGAACACCACTCCGAGTACGGCGACTCCGAAGGCGTTGCCGACCTGGCCGACGGTGGTGAGGACGCCGCCGGCCGCTCCAGCGTCCTTGCCGGGTACGCCCGCCAGTACGACGTTGACCAGGGACGGGGCGGTGAGTCCGAGGCCCAGGCCGCCTGCGAACAGGGGGGCGGCGAGGGCCCAGTACGTCGGGTCGGCGCCGTCGCCGACGATGGGCAGCAGGGCGAGCTGGGAGGCGGCCAGGACCAGCGCGCCTGACACCAGCAGGGCGCGGTGGGCGAACTGGACGCCGATGCCGGAGGTGATGATCGAGCCGACGGCATAAGGCAGGATCACCAGGCCGGTCTCCAGTGCGGTGCGGCCGGTGCCCAGTTGCAGGTAGAGCGACAGCAGGAGGAAGAAGGAGCCGAGAGCGCCGAAGAACAGCAGGGAGGTGGCCAGGCCGGCGGCGAAGGCCCGTACCCGAAGGAGGGCCGGGTCGAGGATCGGCTGCCCGCCGCGCGCGACCAGCCGTCGTTCTCTGATCAGAAACAGGGTCACCGCCGGGACCGACAGCGCCAGGGTGAGGAAGCTCCACCAGGGCCAGCCCCAGTCGCGTCCCTGTATCAGGGGCAAGAGCAGGAGCACCACGGCGGCGGAGACGAGGGCCGCGCCCGGCAGGTCGAGGCGGGCGTCGCCCGGTAGGCGGGACTCGGGGAGGAAGCGGGCTCCCACGATCAGGCCGATGATCGCGATCGGCACGTTCACCCAGAAGATGGCCCGCCAGCCCAGGCCGAACAGGTCGGCCTCGACCAGGAGCCCGCCGAGCAGCGGCCCGGCCACCGAGGCCAGGCCGAGCACCGCGCCGTACGCGCCGAACGCCTTGGCGCGCGCGCCGGGCTCGAACGAGGCGCGGATGATGCCGAACACCTGCGGGATCATGAGCCCTGCGGCCAGGCCCTGCACGATGCGCATGCCGACCAGCACGCCGGGGTTCGGTGCGAGCCCGCAGCCGGCGGAGGCCAGCATGAAGGCGGCCAGCCCGAGGAGGAGCACGCGGCGGCGGCCGAACTGGTCGCCGATTCGGCCGCCGGTGATCAGGCCGGCTCCGGCGGCCAGCGTGTATCCGGCCATCATCCATTGCAGGGACGTTTCGCCGGCACCGAGGTCTCCGGCGATCGCGGGAGCCGCCACGCTGACGATCGTGGCGTCGAGGAGCTCCATGAAGTCCGCCATGAGGATCACGGCGAGGACGATGAACGCGGTGCGCCCTCGCAGCAGGGCGGGTGCCGCCGCGTCCCCGCTCGGTGGGCGGGTGGATGTGGTCATGCTGCGCTGTGCTCCTTTGTCGCAGGGCGATGGGATAAGATGACTGCGTCACGCAGTGACTGTGTTGTGCAGTCACTGTGTCGCGCAGCGAACTTAGCACGATTGCTGCGCCACGCAGCAATCACCGGATGGAGGAATCTCGCGATGACGAACCCGGCCCCGGACAGGGAGGGGGTGCTCGCCGAGGTCGTCGGCAAGGCGATACCTGGCTGGGCGATCCTGGTCGTGCAGCTCAACAACCTCGTCGCCGACCGGCTGGGCGTCACCGACACCGACGTGCAGTGCCTGCACGTGCTGGGGCGTCACGGGCCCACGACGCCGAGCGTCCTGGCCAGGCACGTGAACCTCACCACCGGATCGACCTCACGGATGATCGATCGGCTCGTCGCCGCGGGTTGCGTCCGGAGGGTGGCCGATCCTGTCGACCGTAGGCGGGTCCTCATCGAACCCACGCAGGACGGCCTCGACAGGGTCACCCGCGCTTACGCGGGACTGGTCGCACGCACCCGAGACGACCTCGACGACTTCGACGACGGAGAGCTCGGCGCCGTCCTGCGCTTCCTGGAGACGGCCCAGCGCAGCACCGCCGCTGAGATCCACCGGCTTCGATCCGCCCCTGAAGATTGAAGATCGAGGGGGCGCGCCGCCCCGCCGTCGATTCGGGGCGGGCGGAGCGGACCTGGGCCGGGATGATCAGTCGGGGGTGGTGTGCGCCGGGCGCTCCCGCTGTGCTCTGACGCCGAGGCAGGCCACCACGCGGGATGCGTCGGGAGAGAGGAAGAGCTGGTACGAGTAGGCAGGGTCAGCGCCTTTGACGGTGCCGAAGATGACGTGCTCAAGCGCACAGGCGCCGAGCCGCGTGACGAGCTCGTCAAAGCCGAGGTAGGGAATGTTCTTCCGGTTCACGTGGCGCGCCCGACGCTCGTAGATCCTGGTCAGCGTCCCTCTGTCCACGAAGGCAGAGTAAGCCCAGCGCGGTCCTCCGGCTCCGTCCCAGGTGCAGGACCGCCGAGAAGCGGTCCCATTCGGCGTCGAGGACCTCTTTCTTCTTCTTGCCCATGGCCACAGCGAGTGGGCCGACTATTACGGCCATCTTGGCGCGGCGTTCGACATCCGGATCGATACTTCGGGGCCCGACTTCGGCTGGAAACATTTCGTTGAGCGGATCGGCTCGGGCGAGCACATCGGATTCGGTGGTGAAGAACTGCGGCTGCCGTGGAATCCTCGTACGGTGTAGATTCCAATCGTCGAGCCGACTCCTGTCTATCCGTGTTCGCTGCTTTATCACCGGCAGAACCCGCACCAAGTGCCGGCCCGGCTCATCCGTTCCATCAAAAGCGACTTCCGGCCGTTCGACCCGGAACGGCAATGGCTACCGGCTCCCGACCGCGCCGCGTTCGCCGCGCCCTCGAACTGAACATCCGGCCATGCGGATCTGGACGGACCGGCGCGGACGGTGATGGCCGCCATCGAATCGACTCCGGCGAGATCACCCCGGACGAACGCACCCGCTTTCGCTGCCATCGCCTGGTGGCCGTTCAGCAGACTGGTCGCCCACCCCCGGCCGCGGAAGGGCGCCTACGCGGCATGGCCCTTTCTGGTCGAGGTCATGCGAACCATGATCGCACGGACATTGGACCGGCCGGTCTCAGGTGCGCCAGGGCATGTGCTGGAGGGTCCAGGTGTTGCCGTCGGGGTCGGTGAAGGCGGCGTAGTAGACGCCGCCCAGGTCCTGGACGGGGGCGACGTCCACGCCCTGGGAGATGAGGGTGGTGCGGGCGGCTTCGATGTCGCTGACGACCAGGTGGAGGCCGCGGAGGGTGCCGACGGGCATGTCGAGGGAGTCGACGCCCTCGGCGAGGGTGATGGAGCAGGCGGAGCCCGGTGGGGTGAGCTGGACGATGCGGACGCCTTCGGCGGGGCGGACGTCCACGTCGACGGTGAAGCCGCAGCGGTCGGCGTAGAAGGACTTGGCCCGGTCGATGTCGGAGACGGGGACGGGGACGAGTTCGAGCAGCAATGTGCCCGGGGGGACGGGTGGCGCCGGGGCCGGGGTGGTCTCGGTGGTGTCGGTCATTGGGTGGTCGTCCTTTCGGTGGTTTCGGCGAGGAGTTCGGCCAGGCGGTCGTACGCCTCGCCCACGCCGCGTTCCATGCGTGTGCGCAGCACGCTGTCGCGGGCTTCCTGGGAGGGGTAGCGGACCGTGGTGGTCATCGCGGTCCGGCCGTCGTGTTCCTCGAAGAGGGTGGTGACGACCGCCGCGCCTTCTTCCCAGCCGTCGTATGTCTCGGTCTGGACGAGCCGTGCCGGGGGCTCGACTTCGAGGAAGACGCCGCCGTGGCCCAGCTCGGCTCCGCCCGGGCCGTGCGATACGAATCGCCACGAACCGCCCGGGCGGAGGGTGATCTCGCAGACGACGAGCCGCCAGCCCTTGGCGCCGTGCCAGCGGCGCAGCAGTTCGGGGCGGGTGAACGCGTCGAAGACGAGTGTGCGGGGCGCGTCGAACGTCCTGCTCAGCTTGACCTCGGTGGCGGACGGCAGGGTCACCGTCAGACCCTCGGCGTCGTGGCGCGGAGGTGTCACGGAGCCTCCGTCTGTCCGGCTTTGAGCTCGCCGAGCAGGGCGTCCAGGCGCTGGTAGCTCTCTTCCCAGTAGTCGCGGTATTCGGCCAGCCAGTCCATGGCGTTCTTCAACGGGGCGGCCTCAAGCCGGCACGGCCTGCGCTGCGCGTCGCGCCCTCGGGTGATCAGGCCGGCCTGTTCCAGCACCCGCAGGTGCTTGGAGACGGCCGGCTGGGTCATCGCGAAGGGCGCGGCGAGTTCGGTCACCGTCGCCTCACCCTTGGCCAGCCGGGCCAGAATGGCACGGCGAGTGGGGTCGGCGAGGGCGGCGAACGTCGCGTCCAGCACATCGGCAGACACGTTGATTACCTTTCGGTTTTATAACCTTCTGGTGTTCTACCGGCCGGTCTCGAACCCTGTCAAGGGCGTGGGCGCGGGCTGGTCGGCGGCCGTTCTGGGCGGTCCGATCGGTACGGCCGGGCAGCGGGCGCCGCGCGCGGGCGCCTTCAGCGCGATCAGGTAGTCGTCGACCGTGCTGTTGATGCAGTCACTGCGTCCGTAGATGTCGTGTCCCCAGCCCTCATAGGTGAGCAGCCGCGCCCGCTTGCCGATCTGGGCGGCGACGTTGACGGCCCAGGCGTACCCGGTGGACGGGTCGTGCAGCCCGTTCACGAGCAGCAGCGGCGGTCCGTTCTTCACCTTCAGGCGGTGCTGGGGATTGGGGATCGGGTCCGGCTCGCTCAGGCAGATGGCGACGAGTGTCAGGCTGGTCGGGACGATCCCCATGTCCGGCGCGACGGCCTGGGCACGGCGCAGATGCTTCGTGTACTCCCGGTAGTCGCGGATCGGCCAGCGGAAGTCCTTGCAGAAGATCGGGAGCGCATAAGAGAGCGCCGGCTCCGGGTCGGCGGCCGGCTGTGTGGCCGTCTGTGCGGCCGTCTGTGCCTCCGGCGCCGTCGGAGTCGCCGCCGGCAGCCGGGACGCGGAGGCGGGCGGGTTCGGCGCGTTCGCGTCGAGGGCGGCGAGCAGGGTGGCGAGGTCGTACCACGTGGGCACGTAGCCCGCCCGGAACACGGACCGGATCAGGTCCTGCCGGGTGAGGGGCCTGGCCGGACTGCTGGGGTTGCGCACCTCGCCGCGGTCGGCGCGCTCCAGCAGCCGGGTCCAGAGCGCGCGAATGTCCCTGCCGTACAGGGCGCACCGGGCCTCCGCGCCGCACCACTTCACGAACTCGTCGAAGCTGTCCTGGGCGAACGAGGCCCATTCGTAGAGGTAGGGGCCGGTACGTAGGCTGTGGTCCTCATTGCTGTCCAGGACGAGGGCGCGGATCCGGTTGGGGAACAACTCGGCGTACATCTGGCCGACCAGCGAGCCGTAGGAAAGGCCGTAGAAGGTGACCTTCTCCTCACCCAGCGCGGCGCGGATCGCGTCGAGGTCGCGGGCCACGCTCACACTGTCGATGTGGTCGAACACCGGCCCGGTCCGGGCGCGACAGTCCTCGCGCAGCCGCCTGCTGTAGTCGAGCATGGAGTCGAACTCGGCCTGGCTCTTGATGAGCGGATCCTGCAACTCGACGACCAGCTTCAATGAGCAGACGACCGGGCTGCTCTCCCCGACGCCCCGGGGGTCGAAGCCCACGATGTCGAAGCGGCGCTTGAGTTCGGGGCTGAAGTCGTTGAGGGACAGCGCGTAGCTGATTCCCGAGCTTCCGGGTCCGCCGGGGTGGAGCAGGAGCGAGCCGACCCTGGCATCGGGGTCGGCGGCCTTGCGCCTGGCCACGGCCAGGTCGATCGTGGGCCCGCCGGGGTCGTTCCAGTCCACGGGGACGGTCACTTTGCCGCACTCGGCGGTGGGATTCCGCACGCACGGGGTCCAGGTGATCGCCTGGGCCGGTGCTTGGGGGGCCGTCGATTTCTGAGGGGCGGCGCTGGCCGGGGCCGGCGGGGATAACGCCAGCAGCGCCACCAGGGCGGCGGCGAGCAGCGGGACGGTTCTACGCACGCGATCTCCAATCACAGGCGTATGCCGATGTTCCTGACACCCGGATTGTTGATCGGCTGACATTCAATGAACAGATCAAATCGTGTCCGCCGGAGCGGGCCGTCAACAGTCGGCCGCGTCCCGGCCCTGGCGGGCGAACTCTTCCCGGCTGATGACGGCGTCGGCCGACGCCGGCGGTGACCTTCTCTCGTCGGCTCGCTGGATCAGCACCGTGTCCGGCGTCAGCCTGGCCACTCTCTCGGCGGAGAAGTCGAGATACTGGGTGTTGACCTGGCCGTGGCCCCGTCCCCGGTAACCGAAGGCGTGGTAGCGGACGCCGGGCCGCAGCACGAGCGGTCTCGGTTCGGCCGACCAGCCGTACGCCGGGGCGTCCAGGCGGACGGCCGCGCTCCGACCGCGCAGATACGGGGCGGTGAGGTTCACGTCATCCACGCTGGTGGCAGCCGGTGAGGGGCCGTCCGGCGCGTCGGCCAGAGGGCGGCCCGATGCGTCTTCGTGGTGGGAGATGTGGACACCGTCAGGGGCGGCGTCACCGCACCAGGCCAGGACGATGACCGGATGGCCGTCGGCGTCGACGCTTATTCCGGTCGATCCGGATATGGGAGGTGTGCAACCGGTGAGACCGATCGTCCCGATGACGCAGACGGTCGCCGCTACGATCACCGTTAGAGGTCGCATACGCGCACGTTAGGTCGAACTGCCGGTGGCGGTCGCCGCCCGTGATCAGATCGCCTTTCAACCGTAGTGGGGCCGTATGGATCAGCGCAGGGGAGATGGGGGACGGGTGATCGGGCGAGGGCGTCGCTGGTGGTGGGTGGCGGTGTTGGGGGCCGCCACCGTGGTGGGCGCGGGGGTGGTTCTGTCGACCGGGCAGGGGAAGCCGGAGGTGGCGAGTCCGGTGGGGGAGAGCGCGACGCCGAATGCGAAGATCATCGACAAGGATCAGCGGGTCGATGTCGAGGGCAGTGCGGTGGGGCCTTTGTTCGAGGAGCTGCGCCGTGCCGCGGAGCGGCAGGCGTCCGCCGACGCGAAGCAAGAAGACGGCCCCTGACGGCAGGCGTCGATCACCAGGTGACCTCCCAGCGGTACCAAGGGCCCTGGTAGTGGGTGTAGAAGCTGTCGTCCTCGCGCGGGGGCGGGCCGCCGGGGCTCCAGGCGAAGCCCTGCGAACCGTAGAAGCCGGTGTCGCGGATCAGGAAACGGACGCCGGTCGCCGTCCGTTCGATCCCGGTCAGCGAGTAGAGACCGGCCCGCTGGTCGGGCTGGACGGCCGGCGTGGGGCCTGCGGTCACGTCCTGGACCAGGGTGTCGAGGCTCGGGCGGGACAGGGCGAAACGGGCGTCCATCGGCGTGCCGGTGAGGACCAGCCCGATCACCGCCACTCCCATGACGGGCGCAGCCGCCCACCGTATCCAGTGGCGGCGGATTCCCCGGCGTCCTTCGAGGTGGGCGAGTGCCGCGGCGAAGCGGGCCAGCCACAGGGCCGCCGCGCAGGGGACGAGGAACATCGACGGCAGCAGCAGGTCGAAGGAGCCGCCGGGCAGGGAGACGGACGCCAGGACGAGGAGCCCGGTCAGCGCGACGATCGGGAGCATCACGATCCCCGGCGGGGAGATCAGGGCGCGGATGATCGGCAGCAGATCCGAGGAGGCGGGGAGCATGATCGACGGTAGCGCCCGCACAGCTGATCAGGCCAGTCCCACGCCGTGGACGTCGGCTCTCCGCCGGGACGCGACAAGCGGTCACCTATCGTGGTCGAGTGAACACGATGAGGCGCGGGTGTGGTGCGGGGCTGGCACTGGCCGCCCTCGTCGGTCTGGGGTGGACGGCGAGCCCGGCCCCGGCGGGGGCGGAGGTCTTTCCGGCCTGCGAAATCCGGAGTTGCCGGGCGGCATTGAAAGCGCGTGATATCTGGGCGGCCAAGGGATACCCTGCCGATTCCGGCTGGTACACCTGGCCGGGCGGGCTGTACAACTTCAGCGGTGGGCGATTCTTCAATCACGAACGGCAACTTCCCGCCGGTGGCGCCTATCAGGAATATGATGTGGAACCTCGGCCACGGGGGGCGAGCCGTAACGCGCATCGCATTGTCATCGATATTCGCACACGCGCCGCCTGGTTCTCGCCCGATCATTACGGTGATTTTCACCGGCTGGGCGTGATGGGCGTCGCTTCCACCGACGGATGAGTCCATGACCTCCTGAAAGAAGTGGAATCCTCATGTTGGAGACGCAGATCGAGACGCCGTGGGGCGTGAACGCCTACGGCGCGGCGAGCGTGCGGGCCACACCGGATCTGGTGCGGGTCCGGCTGGTCGTCGAGCGCACCGAGCCGACTCCGAAGGAGGCGTTCGAGGCGGGGCAGAACACGGTGACGGGGCTGCGCAGGGTGTTGCGGAGTCATGACATCCCGGACGCGGGCGTGTCGGGGGCGCGACTCACCATGACCAGTTCGTGGGAGGGCTACGGCAAGGAACGGAAGTTCCTCGGTTACACGTGCGAGGCCGCGTTCACCATCGAGTCCGGCGATCTCGACGGTCTCCAGCGGCTGCTGATCGACGTGGTGGACGCGGGCGTCAACCGGCTGGAGGCCGTCGACTTCGACGTCCGCGCCAAGGCCGAGTTGCGGGAGCGGGCGCGGCGCTCGGCCGTGGACGCCGCCAGGGCGAAGGCGGAGCTGTACGCCGAGGCGGCCGGTGTCCGGCTGGGCCGGGTGGTGCACATCAGGGACGTCGATCCGGACTCAAGGAGGGTCCAGTCCTACCGGGGTCACGGGGCGAGTGCCGAGGCGGCCGAGGAAGATCTCGCGCCCGGGAACGTGGTGGTCTCGGCGGCGGTGGTCCTCGGCTTCGCGCTGGAAGAGAGCTGAGCCGGCCGCGCTGAGCTGAGCCGGGCGCGCTGAGCCGAGCCGGTCGCGCATGCCCCCGCCCCGTGCCAGGAAGTGCTGGTCGGGGGCATCGGCGGCCCCCCAGTCGTGGCCGACGATCACCGCGCTCTCCTCGCCGAGGGCGCGGACCACGGCGACGTTGTCATCGATCAGGTCGAGCATCCGGTAGGCGCTGATGTCGTCGGGTTTGGAGGAACGGCCGTAGCCGCGCACGTCGATCGCGACCGCCCGGTGGCCGGCCGCCGCCAGCGCGGGCAACTGGTGCGTTGCCGCGATCAGCCTACGCGCCACAAGGACACAGAGCGCGAGTGCCGTGTAACGCAGCGGCAGAGCCGCCGATAATCAAACACGCACCTTTACCCGCGCGTCCACCGAGTGAACAGCCTGTGAAGCCACCCTCGCAATTTCCATCATGAACATGCCCCGATACCTTGCCATTTCGATTCCCGAATGGTTGCAGAATCCGGCATGGCTGGTGACGGCCGCGCTCTTCGTCCTACTCATCTTCAGAGATGTCGCCAAGGACCTGTTGTCGCAGGCGATCGAGAGGTCCGCCCTTTTCCTCTACGACCTGATCGGCACCCGCCTGCTGCGCAAACGCGCCGTCAGGCGCTACAGCCGTACCATCAGGGAGAAGTACGGCCGGGTGAACATCCCGTTCCTGGAAGGCCGCGCCCTGGCCATGCAGGACGTCTACGTGCCGATCAAGGCGGTGAACGTCGGAGACTCCGAGGTCAGCTCGGAGGCGTACGAGAGCCTGCGCGCCGCCGGGACCGCCGTGATCACCGGGCCGCCGGGCTCGGGGAAGTCGATGCTGCTGCGGCACTCCGTCCTGCTGTGGGCGCTCGGCGACGGCAAGAGCCGCCTGGCCAGGGTGCCCGTCCTGCTCGACCTGCACCGCTGCAACGGCGACGAGACGACCACACTGGAGCAGCACCTGACGGCGCAGCTCGGCCGCGACGGCCTGCCGTCCCCCGCGAGGTTCCTGAGCCACCTGCTCAAAACCCGCAGGCTGTCGGTCCTGCTGGACGGTCTCGACGAGGTCGGCTCCCGCGACCGCACCCGCGTGGTCGGCTGGATCAAGGACTTCGTGGAGGCGAACGAGGGCTGCCAGGTGCTGGTGACCTGCCGGTCGGCGATCTACGAGGGCCAGTTGTCCCCGCAGATCTCGCAGGGCTACCGGGTGGCGGACTTCGACCAGCAGCTCATCAGGCGGTTCCTGCGCGGCTGGCCGGGCATGCCCGGCGGGCAGGCGGTCGACCAGTTGCTGGGCGCGCTGCGCAACACCCCGAGGCTGCTCCAGCTCGCCAAGAACCCGCTGCTGCTCACCATGATCGCCTACCTCTACAGCGACGTGTACGACGGCAAGGAGCAGATGCTCCCGCACTCGCGCGCGGAGTTCTACAAGGAGGCCACCGATGTGCTGCTGCGGCGGCTGAAGAGCGCGATCAACCAGTACCCCGGCCCCAGCAAGAAGCTGGTCCTCCAGCATCTGGCGATCACCGGGCTCAGCCGTCCGCACTCGGACCGGGACCGGCTGACGCTCACCTACACGCAGGTGCTCAAGGAGATCGCCGACATCCTGCCCATGGTCAACCTTGACGCCCAGCACGCCGAGCCGCTGCTGAAGGAGATCGTCGAGCGCAGCGGCCTGCTGCTGTCCGTGGACGGCGGCGAGCGCTACCAGTTCGCTCACCTGACCCTCCAGGAGTACCTCGCGGCGGCCCATCTGGAAGGTGACCCGGAGACCCTGCTGAACTACCACCGCAGGGACCCGGGGACCTGGCGCGAGCCGGTGAAGCTCTGGTGCGGGAACACCAGCAAGGACAGCCGGCCGGTGATCGCCGCCGTTTACGACCGCGATCCGGTGCTCGCCTTCGAGTGCCTGGCCGACGCCCAGCACGTCGATCCCGACCTGGCGGAGTCGATCACCCATCGCTTCGAACGGCAGCTCGACGTGGTGCTGGGCGCGGAGCGCCAGGTGGTGATCGGCGCGCTCGGCGCGGTGGCCTCGGACCGGCGGCCCCGAGGGCGGGCCGTCTTCGCCCACCTTGAGCGGGTGCTCCGGGATCCTGGCGACAGCCGCTGGAACGGCGCGGTGCAGGCGCTGGCCTCAACGAACCTGCCGGAGGCGGTCACCGTCCTGACCGAGGCGCTGGTCCGGGAGCAGGGAGAGACCCCGCGCCACCCCGCGCCTGCGGCGGGTTCGGTCCCCCCGTTCGACCCCCACGTCAGGACCCTGCGGGACGCGCTGATCTCCATGGGCGACATCGCGATCCCGGCGTTGGAGGAACGGGCCCGCCAGGGCATACCGGGCGCGCTCAGCGACATCGCGGCCATTGGCACGCCCTCGGCGCTGCAGGCGCTGATCGGCCTGGCCTACGACGAGGGCGGGCAGGCCCTCAGGGCGGGCTGGTACCTGGCGACCATGCTCGGTACCGCCGAGTTCGACGAGGCGCTGGCCGCCGAGCGGTCCGCCCGCACCGGCTCCAACGGCGGAAGCTGGCACTGGGTGTGGGATCCGTTCCGAGCGGGTTCGTCCCCGGCCGCGAACCGGGTGGTCGATCGGGTGGTGCAGCTCATCAACGATCGGTCCGCCGGACAGCCGCCGGGCGACCTGGGTGACGTCGACGCCCGCCTGGCCATCCCCCTCGCCGCGACGGCGCTGAGCCGAATCTTCACCACCCTGCCCGAGATCGACGCCGGGACGCGAAGGATGATCACCGAGCTGCCGGTGATGCTGCGGCCCAGGGCGCACGTCGTGGCCCCGCCGCCCTCGGCGCGCGCCCGTGAGTACCACGACATCCTGCACGACTGCCTGCTGCCGAGAGACGAGATCGCCGACTCGGACCGGCGTCTGGACGCCATCGCGACCCGCCTGCTCTCGCTCGACTGGTATCTGCTGCGCTCTTTGCAGAAGAACACGGCGGAGGAACTGCTGCTCCGCGCGCGGGACACGCCGTCCCGGCTGACGCGCGGCCACTGGCAGCAGATCTTCGTCTCGCCCGCCGTCAACCAGGCCAAGGCGCGCCGGGCGCGCCGGGCGTCGCAGGCGCTGCTGATCGCGCTGTGCGCGACGGGCCTGGTCACGGGCCTGGCTGGGGTCTTCGGGCTGTTCGACTTCGGGTTCTACTGGATCTCGCTCCTGGGCGGCGCGGTGGTCGCGGTGAGCCGGGGAGTGCCCTGGCTCGGCCGCCGCCGGCGGCAGCGGAGGACGGCCGACCTGCCGCCCATCGTCGGGCGGGCGGCCTGCGCGCTGATGATGCTGGGACTCGCGGCGGCGACGGTGGCGCTGGGCGGTCTGGTGGTCGCCGCCCTTCTCGCCATCGGGCTCGCCCTGCTCTACCTCTCACTGACCATCCGGGCCGGTTCGCTGCTCTCGGGTAATCTCATGCGTGATCTCCTGGAGATGGAGCTTCAGGCGAGCCTGGACAGCACATCGGTCATCGGACGCTGAAGGACGGCCGGCGGGCGGCTGAAGGACGACCGTCGCCAGGGGAGGCGCGTGTGCCCGGCGGAACCTTGTACGTCATCGTCTGCGCCGCCGAGGCGGGCGGCGAGGTGGTCGGGCTGATCGACCGGGCGCAGGGCGCGGGCTGGGCCGTACAGGTGGTGGCCACGCCGTCCGCGCTGGACTTCCTCGACATCCCGGCCCTTGAGTCGAGCACCGGGCGTCCGGTGCGCAGCCGTTACCGCAGGCCCGGCGAGCCGAAGCCGCCGCGTCCTGACGCCGTGATCGTGGCCCCGGCCACCTTCAACACCGTCAACAAGTTCGCCCTGGGCATCACCGACACCTACGCCCTGGGGCTGCTCGCCGAGGCCCCTGGCCTGGGGATCCCCGTGGTGGTGGTCCCGTTCGTGAACGCCGCGCTCGCCTCGCGCGCGCCGTTCCGCCGCGCGGTGGACGGCCTGCGCGCCGAGGGCGTCCGCGTCCTGCTCGACACCGGCGACGGCGAGCCCCGCTGGGAGGCCGCCCTCGCCGCCCTCGCCGCCCTCACCGAGGACACCGGAAGATACGCCCCCTGATCACCGGTGCCCGCTATGCGGGTGCCTCCCGCCTGTCCGGCGTCTCCTCGTACGTCGTCCGGCGGCGGGACGACATCAGCGCCGGCACGGCCACGGCCAGCGCGGCGATCGCGGCGACCGCCGCGCTCACCCGCAGGCTCGCGGTGTCCGCCGCCGTGGTGGCGTCCAGCGCGGCTTTCAGCGACCGCTCGGGCAGCTCACCGAGGGACTCCAGCGCGTACCGGTCGCGAATGGCGTCGGCGATCTCGGGCGGCAGCCCGGGGGGCGGCGTCAGCAGGACCCGATAGGCGACGGAGCGTACGCCTTCGAACGCGGCGAACCCGAGCACCGCGCCGAACTGCCTGGCCAGTTCCGGCAGCGCGGCCGGAACCCCGGCGCGCTCCGGCGGCGCGGCCCCCACGATCAGCTCGATCGCCGGGACCAGCGCCAGCCCGGCCCCGAAGGAGAGGACCATCGTGGTCACGATCACTGGAATCGCGCCGATCTCGGAGCCGATCAGGGCGAGCGGCGCGACCCCGGCCGCGATGACCGCCAGCCCGCCGCCCACCACCGAGGCGGAGTGGGCACGCCGCGCGAACACCGGGGCGAGCAGGTGACCGGCGACCATCGCGGCCGCCGGCAGCAGCAGCGTCCAGCGTTCCAGACCCGGATCCAGCGCGACGGACCATCGGGCCAGGTCCGCCCCCAGGGTGGCCGTGCCGAGCGACATCGCCGCGACCAGGAGCACCGTGACGAACCCCGCGACCGGCGGTCGGGAGCCGAGGAGCGGGACGGCGGCGGGCCCGCCCCGGCGCAGCACCACGACCGCGCACAGCGCGAGCCCCGCCGCCACGGCCACCGCCGGAACCACCGCGACCTCTTCGTACGCGAGCGCGCTGAGCCCGTAGAGCAGCGCCGCCACGGCGACCACCGACAGCGCCGCACCGGCCGCGTCGAACCGTTCCGCGCCGGGATCACGGCTTTCTGGGAGCAGCGGGGACAGCGCGAGCAGCAGTAGCGCGATGGGCGCCTGGCATAGGAACACCCAGGGCCACCCGAAGTGCTCGGCCACGATCAGGCCGAGCGCCGGCGCGGCCTCGGCCCCGGCGTATCCGCTGGCGATCAGCACGGCGATGGCGGTGAGCCGCCGTCCCCGGTCCGGGAACATGTTCCTGACCAGCGCGAGCGTGGCGGGGATCAGCGCGGCGGCGGCGAGGCCGAGCACCGCGTGGGCGGCGATGAGGGTCGCGGCGCCGGTCGAGAAGGCGGCGAGCGGCGCGGCCAGGCCGAAGCCGGCGGCGCCGTATCGCAGCAGCCTGCGCCTGCCCACCCGGTCGG
Organism: Spongiactinospora sp. TRM90649; assembly: GCF_029382225.1. GTDB lineage: Bacteria > Actinomycetota > Actinomycetes > Streptosporangiales > Streptosporangiaceae > Spongiactinospora. The sequence continues at coordinate 114,949 of NZ_JARLTC010000003.1, read as the reverse complement.
CCACCGCGCCCATGGCGATCAGGAAGGCGACGGACAGTAGCGTGTAGGTCTCGCCGAACCAGGACAGTCCCGCGTCGTCCAGGCGCAGATCCTCCGCTATCTGGGGCGTGACCTGGTCGGTCGCGGCGCTCCCGGTCGCCACGAGTAGCGCGGGCAGGACGAGGACGGCGAGCCCGGCCCACGCCGGGCCGCCCCGTTCTCCGACAGCCATCAGGAACCCCCGTGGTCAGTGGTGTCGCACCCATATGGGTTGTATCGGGGAAGGTAGCGCAGCGGGATGCGGTGGTGGCCGGAATGATCGAGCTTTCCGCAGACGCGCTCTGACGTGCCGGTTTCCAACCCTCCGAGGCCGTGGCGTACGCGGATTCGCGTATGTCCGAAGCCGCTTGCGGGCGGATGTCCGGGGCGGCTCCCGCTGGCGAGAATCGCCGCTGTGATGCCAGATGAACACCAGACCCGGCGGCCGCCGTGCTGAGCGTGATCTCCCGTGCGCTGCGCACGCCCGAGCTGCGCGGGAAGCTGCTCTTCACGCTCGGCATGATCGTGCTGTTCCGGTTCGGCCAGATCCTGCCCGCGCCCGGCGTGCACGTGCGCAACGTCACGGCCTGCCTGACACAGGCCCAGGCGGGCTCCTCGCGCACGGTCTTCGACCTGGTCCAGTTCTTCAGCGGCGGCGGAATGCTGCGGCTGTCGGTCTTCGCGCTCGGCATCGTGCCGTACATCACGGCGAGCATCGTGCTCCAGCTCCTCGCGGTGACGATCCCCCGGCTCGCGGCGCTGCGCAAGGAGGGGCAGGCGGGCAACGCGAAGATCACGCAGTACACCCGTTACCTCACCATCGGGCTGGCCGTGCTGAACGCCACGGCGGTGGTGGCGATGGCCCGCTCGGGGCAGATCTTCCCGTCGTGCCGGCTGCCGCTGCTGGCCGGCCAGGACCTCCTCACCACGATCACCCTGGTGAGCACGATCACGGCGGGCGCGATCGTGACCATGTGGATGGGCGAGCAGCTCACCGAGCGCGGGGTGGGCAACGGCATGTCCATCCTGATCTTCACCCAGGTGGTCGCCGTCTTCCCGTCGTACCTCACCACGATCATGCGGCAGAGCGTCGCCGCGTTCGTGATGATCATGGTGCTGGGGGTGTTCCTGGTCGCGGCGGTGGTGTTCGTCGAGCAGGGGCAGCGGCGCGTTCCCGTGCAGTACGCCAAGCGCATGGTGGGCAGCAGGACCTACGGCGGGACGTCGACGTACATTCCGATCAAGGTGAACCAGGCCGGGATCGTCCCCGTCATCTTCACCTCCTCGCTGCTGATGCTGCCGCAGCTCGCGGTGTCCGTGGCGGGCCCCGAATCGGGCGTGGCCGCGTGGGTCAACCGCTACCTCGTGTCCGGCGACCATCCCGTCTACATCGTGTCCTACTTCGCGCTCATCGTGTCGTTCGCCTTCTTCTACGTGTCCATCACGTTCGACCCGGCGGAGGTCGCCGACAACCTGCGCAGATACGGCGGGTTCGTGCAGGGCGTCCGGCCGGGGCGGCCCACCGCCGAATACATGAACTACGTGCTGACGCGGATGACCGCGCCGGGATCCATCTATCTCGGGGTGCTGTCGCTGATCCCGATCGTGGCGTTCGTCCTGCTCAGGGACCCCGGCACGCAGCAGAACTTCCCGTTCGGCGGCGCGAGCATCCTGATCATGGTCGGGGTGGGTCTGGAGACGGTCAAGCAGATCGAGAGCCAGCTCCAGCAGCGCAACTACGAGGGCTTCCTGCGCAAGTGACGAGCGGCGGGGCTCAGGATTCGGTGGGGATGGCCAGGCCCGCGCGCATGGCGAACACCACGAGCTGGGCCCGGTCGCGGGCCCGCAGCTTCACCATCGCCCGGCTGACGTGGGTGCGCACCGTCTCTGGGCTGATCACCAGCTCGCGGGCGATCTCGTCGTTGGACCGGCCGGTGGCCACCCAGGCGACCAGCTCGCGCTCTCGCGGGGTCAGCTCGTCGAGCCCCGCGACGGCGGGCGCGATGCCCCCCGCCAGGTGGCGGCCGAACATGCCGATCACGCGCCGGGTCACCGACGGGGACAGCAGCGCCTCGCCCGCCGCCACGACCCGGATCGCGTGGGCGAGCTCCTCGGGGGCGTTCTCCTTCAGGATGAAGCCGCTCGCGCCCGCCTGGAGCGACTCGAAGACGTAGTGGTCGATCTCGAACGTGGTCACCACGACGACCCGCAGGTCGCGCAGGACGGGGTCGGCGGCCAGCGCCCGCAGCGTGGCGACGCCGTCGGTGCCGGGCATCCGGATGTCGAGGAGCAGCACGTCGGGGCGGGTACGGCGGACCAGTTCGAGGGCGGCGGCGCCGTCGGCCGCCTCTCCGACGAGTTCGAGGTCGGGCTCGCGCTCGATGAGAACGCGCAGGCCCATTCGCACGACCGCCTCGTCGTCGGCGAGCGCGATCCGGATCACGCCTCGTCCCGGCCTCTCGGCGCGCAGGACGCGCCGCCGTCCGCACGGGGGAAACGCGCCACCACCCGGAACCCGCCGTCATCCCGCGGCCCCGCATTGAAGCACCCCCCGGCAGCCCGCGCGCGAGCCCGCATCCCGGCCATCCCCCGCCCCTCCGAAGCCCTCACGGCAGCGGATCCCACCCCCCGATCGGAGACGTCCACGACGAGGTCGCCGGGGGTGCCGTCGGGGGTCGGCTCGTGGGCGACGCGCACTACGGCTCGGGTGGGGCCGGCGTGGCGCATGACGTTGGTCAGCGACTCCTGCACGATGCGGTGGACGGCCGCCGCCACGTGGGCGGGCGCGGCGCCGGCCCGCTCGTCCACTTCGAGGTCCACCGGGAGCCCGGCGGCCCGCACGTTCTCCACCAGCCCGCGAAGGTCGTAAGGCCCTCCGTCGCGGCCCGCCCCGGCGCGCGGCTCGGCGGGGGCCATGGTGTCGAGGGCGGCGCGGAGGTCGGCCAGGGCGCGGGTGCTGGTCGAGCGGATCGCCTCCAGCGAGGCGCGGGCCTGCTCGGGCCGCTCGTCGAGCATCAGCAGCGCGAGCTTGGCCTGCATCGCGATCGCGGCCAGACCGTGCCCCGCCACGTCGTGCACCTCGCTCGCGATCCGGGCGCGCTCGCGTACGGCGGCGCGCTCGGCCACCTCGTGGTAGACGTCACGCCGCGCCTGCGGAGCGGCCGGAGACTTGGCGGGCACCGGCCCGAGCGATGCCGGCTGTCCGTTCTGCGCGGCGGGCGCGCTGAGCCCCCAGGGCAACGCCAGCCATCCGGTCCAGGCGAGCACCAATACCACCGGCAGGTCGCTCACCCTGGGCAGATGCGAGGGCATCCGAGGGACGGCCGGGCCCCGCGCCGCGAAGAGCGCCCGAACGCCACGCCTGCGCACCACCTCCAGCGTGGCCAGCAGCGCGACCCCCCACCCCGCCACGCCTCCGGCCCCCGAGACCACCGCCCACACCACACCCAGCACGACCGCCACCACAAGGGCCGCGTCATCACCCCAGTACGGCTGCGAGGCAGGGGGGAGCCCGCCGGGTCCAGGGCCGGTGGTGGGCCGGACGGACGGCTGTGGTGCGCGGTGCTCGGTCACCTTTCCCCCGCAGCTCTCCCGACGACGCCGAGCCGATCTGTTCGTGAGACTAGTCGATCCGGTCCGCCTGTCCCGCCCCGCGTGGCGGCAGAATCGCCCTGTGAGAGGAATCTGGCGATACGTGTGCGACGGCGGCCGAAACCGGCCGCTCCGGCTCGCGTTCGTGGTGGGCATGGTGCTGGCGTTCGCGGTCGCCTCGGTTCCTCTCGCCAAACCGGTGGACCTCGACGTGGACCCGAACCGGGTGGTGGCCGTCGCCACGGCGGTGATGCGGGGGCGGGTGCTGCCCGGCTGGGACGGCGGGCGCGTCCCCTACGCCTGGGGCGGCGGCCACGCGCGGCGTCCCGGGCCGTCCCTCGGCACCTGCCTCGGCTATCGCGGCAAGATCCGCCCGTGCCCCGCGGAGGAGACGGTCGGCCTGGACTGCTCCGGCCTGGTCCGTTGGGTCTACCACCTCGCGTACGGCGACGACGTGCTCGGCGGCGGCACCACCAATGACCACATCAGGCGTATGCAGCGGGTGTCCCCAGAGGCGGCCCGCCCCGGTGACCTGGTGTTCTACGGCAAGCTGAGCAAGCGCCGGGCCCGCACCCACCACTCCGGCATCTACGTCGGCGGCGGCCGGATGATCAACGCGTTGCGCACCGGCACCAAGGTGCGGCTGGACGAGGTCACCGTCATGGACGATCTGATCGGCTACTACCGACTCAAAGACGACAGATAGCACGCTGATGGGAAATCGCATACCTGTTCGGTATGAGCGATACGCGTGTTGTTCAGGGAAACCAGTGGGACTTCGGCCTAGTGTGTCCGTTCGTGGAGAGGCGATGGGTCGGGCCGGACGGCTACGAGATCACCGGTGCCGTCCGGGCGGGGCGGCCGGTTCTCCGGCTGCGCAGAAACGGTCACCTGGTGGCCGACTGCCTGTCGGTGGCGCAGGTCGCGCGGTACGTCGATCTCGCCGACCTGTGCGAGATCATTCCGCTGCCGCGACGTCCGCGCGGGGCGGACCACCAGGGCCGCGCGACGGACGGCGGAGCCCGCCGGACCGGCGAGCCCGAGGCCGGAAACGACGGCCGGTTCTGATTCGCGTCAGATGAGCGTGGAGTGTATGGTTACTCGTGTCGCGAGGCCGGAACGGGTCCCGCGAGATCAGCCCCTATAGCTCAGTCGGCAGAGCGTCTCCATGGTAAGGAGAAGGTCAACGGTTCGATTCCGTTTGGGGGCTCCATTTCGCACCATCAAACGCTCGGTCCGGCGGTTCCGGATTTGGGCGTTTCGCATGTGACTTCACCCATGCCGGTACAGGAACGGCCTCCCGTCCGCAGACGAGAGGCCGCACTGTTCCCGCAGCAAAATCACCCCAGTTAAAGGGCCTGTCCGGATCTTAGGGCAGCCGGGGGTGGATTCCGGGTCACGATTGCCTGGGAAAACGCCGGGCGGCCCGGCCGCCCAAAAGTGCCCATTTCCATGCGAATGCCCCCGCGACCTGGGGAAATACCCAAGCTGCGGGGGCAGTCAGAGCCGCGTCAGGAGCCTGCGGTGCAGGCCGACATCTCGTCGGCGGTCTGCGCCTTCTGCAGGCACTCAGAGGTCTTCTGCAGCTCGTTGAGCTGGTTCTGCGTCTGCTCGCTGACCGAGTTGACGAGCAGGACGCCCAGGACGAACCAGACGATGGCCACGATGAGGCCGAGAGCGCCGGTGATCACACCGGTGAGGGCGGCGCCCTTGTTGTTGGCCGCGCCGGACGACACCTTGCGCATGCCGACGATGCCGAGCACGATGCCGACGATGCCGAGCACCGCGCCGAGCCAGAAGGTGAACGGGATGATCGCGAAGACCAGGCCGACGATGCCGACGATCAGCGCCGCCAGGCCGAGGCCGTTCTGCGGCTGCGCGCCGCCGCCGGGCGGGCCGTAGTAGCCCTGACCGGCGTCGCCGCCGGGGCCGCCGTAGTAGCCCTGCTGCGGCTGCTGCTGGTACTGCTGGCCGCCGGGCTGCTGCTGACCGTACTGCGGCTGCCCGGACTGTCCGTACTGCGGAGGGCCTTCATTGTGGGCCATCGATGCTCCTGATCGAGGGAGGGAGGGCGCGCGCTCGCGCGCCTACAGGGAATCTGTGACTCTGAGCCGTCGTCGCGGGCACCCCGACAAACGGATGTTAGCCAGTAAAGCGAAATATCCAGCTTTTATAGCAACTTTATGGCAACGGTGCAGCCGCAAAACGGCCTGAAGGCCCTCGTCCAGCGCGGGCGGGGGCCTTCAGTCGTGCCTGCCGAGGTGCGCGGGACCGCGTATCGAGAACAAGGAGACTACTACCCCTTGCACCGAATGTCCGCCGACTCCCTCCCCAGGTGCGCCGTCGCGGTCACGATCACCATCGGCGTCGTTGGACGCCCCTTGGGGCGGGTCGGTTGTCATGATCCGCAGAAATCGTGTGATCGGCACGCGTGATCCGCGCGAGCGCCGGCCCGTTCGCGTGGGGAGCCCGCCGCCTGGTAGGCTGACCAGCGCTCCAACACCAGGAGCCCAAGCAAGTACAGCGATGCTCATGCCGCCGGTCGGACCCGGGGCCCACCCCTAGTGCCGAGCGGTCGCGTGCGCTGCACCCCCGCGGGTCGGGTATTCTTGGGTGCCGTTGGATTTCGCAGATCTCCAGGCGGAGTAGCTCAGTCAGGCAGAGCAAGCGGCTCATAATCGCTGTGTCGCCGGTTCAAGTCCGGCCTCCGCTACAACCCACGCCGAGTCGTCTCATACAGAGCGGCCGGTGCGGGCCGTCCACCCGTCCCAGACGTAGAAAGGCACTCCCACGTGGCTGCCACCGACGTTAGGCCGAAGATCACGCTGGCCTGCCAGGAGTGCAAGCACCGCAACTACATCACGCGGAAGAACCGGCGCAACGACCCGGACAGGCTTGAGCTGAAGAAGTACTGCCCCAACTGCAAGTGCCACCAGCCGCACCGCGAGACCCGCTGACCGGGGCGGCGGCGTCACGCCGCCGTTGATCGGCGCCCCTCCCTATCCGCCGCGTTCGCGGCGTCGACAGGCGATCCCGTCTACCCGCCTATGCCGAACACCGGTAGGCGGGTAGTGGCGTTTCTCGAACCAGAAGGAGCCCCGGGCACGATGGCCCTGAACCGCGATTTCGTCGGCCGGACCTACACGCCGTCCTCCACTTACGAGGTCAGCCGCGTGAAGATCAGGGAGTTCGCCTCGGCGATCGGCGACCCCAACCCCGTCTACCGCGACCGGGAGGCCGCCAAGGCGGCCGGGCATCCCGACGTCATCGCGCCGCCGACCTTCCCGATCGTCTTCACCCTGGCGGGCGCGGGCGAGGCGCTGTCCGACCCGGAGCTGGGTCTCAACTACGCCATGGTGGTCCACGGCGACCAGCGGTTCGAGTACACCCGGCCGGTCCGCGCGGGCGATGAGCTGGTGTGCACGTCCACGATCACCGAGATCCGCAGCATCGGGCGCAACGAGGTGCTGACCGTCCAGAGCGACGTGACCACGGTGGACGGCGAGCACGTTTGCACCACCTACAACACCATCGTGGAGCGCGGAGGGGCGGCGTAGCGATGACCGCGACGATCAAGTACGACGAGGTCGAGGCCGGGCAGCAGATCGAGGCCGTGGACTACCCGGTGCACCGGGTCGATCTGGTCAAGTACGCCGGGGCGTCCGGCGACTTCAACCCGATCCACTGGAACGAGCGCTTCGCCAAGACCGTCGGGCTGCCCGACGTCATCGCGCACGGCATGTACACGATGGCCCAGGGCGGCCGGTTCGTCACCGACTGGGCGGGCGACCCGGGCGCGGTGGTCGACTACTCGGTGCGCTTCTCCTCGATGGTGGTCGTCCCCGACGACGACCAGGGCGCGTCGATCACCGTCAGCGGCGTGATCGACAAGAAGCTCGACGACAACCTCGTGGTCCTGGCGCTGACCGCCCGCTCGGGCGACTCCCGCGTGCTGTCCAGGGCGCGCGCCGTGGTCCGGCTGGCCTGAGCGGAGCGGGCCGCGCGGCCGCTTAGCGCCGTGCCGTACGGGTAGGGGCCGGTACCGGAACCCACCCAGGGGCACGCGAGGCGCGAAAGGGGATGGTGGCGCGGTGAGCGAACGGAGAGAGGCGCCGGCCCACGTCAGGGGGCTGGCCGAGCAGCGCGCCAAGGCACGGGCCGACCGCGACTTCGCCTCGGCCGACGTGCTGCGCGGCCAGATCGAGCAGGCCGGCTGGCTCGTGCGGGACGGCGGCCCCGAGGGCTTCGAGCTGGCGCCCAAGCCGCCGTTCGAGGTGTGGCCCACCGTCGCCGCGATCCCGGTCCCAGCCGCGCGAGAGCGCCTGGAGCCCGTAGAAGAGCCAGATGGGCCCGAGAAGGGCGGCGAGCCCACCGAGGCGTCCGGACCCGGCACTGAGGGCGTGGTGGCCGCCCAGGTGCTCTGGGACGCCAGCCTGGCCACCTCGCGGGTCGATGAGGCCATCAGCGGCGCCGGGGGCAGCGAGCGCTACACCAAGACGCCCTCCGGGACCGTGACGGTCGGCCTGCTGGTGGACGGCTGGCCCGGCGACGTCCGCCGGTGCCTGGACGCGCTGCTCACCTACACCGACGCCAAGATCATCGCACTTGACCTGGGCGACATCGACGGCGCCGGAACCGTCCTGCACGAACTCGCCGACGCGCACGGCAGCCGGATCACCGCATTCCACGTCGCCGAGCGCCCGCACTGGCGCTCCGGCTCGGCGGGCTGGGGCGCCAGCCGCACCAAGCTGATGCGGATCGACACCGCCGAGATCCACGTGATGATGGAGACCTCCACGGTCCTGGACGGCGACGCGATCACCCCGCTTGCCGACGCGATCCACGCCGGGGCCACGGCGGCGGGCTGGCAGGGCGTCGATCCCGGCGACGACGGGCGCGAGTGGCACCCGGCCGGTCCTGGGCGCGTACGCGGCCTGCTGGGCTACCTGCTCGCCGTACGGCGGGCCGCCGCCCTCGACGCCGGCGGCCTCAGCGACCGGGCCCGCTACTACCGCAACGCCGACCTGGAGTTCTCCCTCACCCTCCCCGGCGACCTGGTGGTCCCCGAGGGCACGCTGCCGGTCCACCAGGAGCGCCACCGCGCCTACCACGAGGTGGATCCCGCCTACCGCGACCGCGAGTCCCACCGCACCTACGACCGTGTCCTGCGGCTGCTGCGTTCGAAACCCGGGGCCCGCACACCCTAGGCTGGTCAACGGCCTGATCGACGTCCGGCCGGTTGGGGAGTGACGCATGGCGGAACGGTTGTCGGAGGTGCGGCTCGGGCCGTACACCACGCTCGGGCTGGGCGGCGCGGCCCGCGCGTTCGCCGAGGCGGGCGACACCGGGGAGCTGATCGGCCTGGTCACCGCCGCCGACGCGGCGAAAGAGCCGGTGCTCGTCCTGGGGGGCGGCAGCAACCTGGTGATCTCCGACGCGGGGTTCGACGGCCTGGCCGTCCGGGTGGCGACCAAGGGCGTTCAGGTCGTGACCGACGGCGACCGGGTGCTGGTCACCGCGCAGAGCGGCGAGGACTGGGACGCCCTGGCGGCCCGCGGCGTGGCCGAGGGCTGGTCGGGGACCGAGTGCCTGGCGGGCATCCCCGGCCTGGTCGGCTCCACGCCGATCCAGAACGTCGGCGCGTACGGCCAGGAGGTGGCTCAGACGATCACCGGCGTGCGGGTGCTCGACCGCCGCACCCGCGAGGTGCGCGACCTCGCCGCCGCCGACTGCGGATTCGCCTACCGGCACAGCGTGTTCAAGGCCGACCTGGCCCGCCACGTCGTGCTGTCGGTCACCTATTCGCTGGCCCGCTCGCCGCTGTCCGGGCCGATCTCCTACAAGGAGCTGGCCGCGCGCCTCGGCGTGCCGCTGGGCGAACGGGTGCCGCTGGCCGACGCCCGGGAGGCCGTGCTCGGGCTGCGCCGCGCCAAGGGCATGGTCCTCGACCCCGCCGATCCCGACACCCGCAGCGCCGGGTCCTTCTTCACCAACCCCGTGCTCACCGCCGAGCAGGCCGCCGAACTGGAGCTGCGCGCGGTCGGCTATCCGCGCTGGCCGATGCCGGACGGCGCGGTGAAGGTGCCCGCCGCCTGGCTGATCGAGCAGGCCGGGTTCGTCAAGGGCTACGGCACGGGGCGTGTCCGCATCTCCGGTAAACACCCGCTCGCCCTGACCAATCCCGACCTCTCCGGCAACGCGGGCGAACTGCTCGCCCTGGCCAGAGAGGTGCGCGACGGCGTCGCGGAGAAGTTCGGCGTGACCCTCGTCAACGAGCCGGTGCTCGTCGGCGTGTCACTGTGACCATTCTCACGGCCGGAATACCGGCTCGTGGAGCGGTGTTAGGCTCCCAGTAACACCGAAGGGGAGTAGTCCCAATCGCGTGATCGACACACTGGCGCCCAGCGCCCGGTCACGCGGGCCCGCAGTCGCGGGCGGACGAGACCTTCGGCCTGGTAGACGTGTCGTATTCGACCGCTGCCGGGCCGAAGACCTGCCCCGGCTCCCCCGGTGCACGCTCCTCCGGCCCGGCCGCGCCGCAGGAGAGGCCACCCCCGTTGGAAGCGTTCTGGATCAGCCTGGTTGTGATCTTCGTCGCCGAGCTCGGCGACAAGAGCCAGCTCATGGCCATGACCTTCGCCACCCGGTTCAAGGCGTGGCCCGTGCTGGCCGGCATCACCATCGCCACCACGGTCGTGCACCTGATCAGCGTGGCGGTCGGCGGGCTGGCCGGTGACCTCCTGCCGGCCACCGCGATCGCCGTCGTGGCAGGCGTGGCGTTCCTCGGCTTCGCCGCCTGGACTTTGCGTGGCGACGAGCTGACCGAGGAGGAGTCGAGCAAGGCGTCGCGCACCACCAGGTCCGCGCTGATCGCCGTGACCGTCGCGTTCTTCCTCAGCGAGCTGGGCGACAAGACGATGCTGGCCACCATCACCCTGGCCACCCAGCACGGCTGGTTCGGCACCTGGATCGGCTCCACGGTCGGCATGGTCGCCGCCGACGCCCTGGCCATCGTGGTCGGCCGGATGCTCGGCAAGCACCTGCCGGAGAGGTTCATCAGGTACGGCGCCGCCGCCGCGTTCGCGATCTTCGGCGTGATCCTGATCGCCGAGGCGCTCCTGTGACCGGTCCCGCTCCTGTGACCGGTCCTACCCGGTCCCGACCGGCCCGGACACCGCCGGGGCGCCCCACACGGCGGGCGACAGCACGCACGAGCCGGAGCTCACGCGAAGCATCACGGTGCTCGCGCCCTTGAGCGGCGCCTTGATCCGCCCGGGTTTGCGGTACTCGGCCGCGACCACGGTCACCTGCTCGTTCTCGTCGGCTTCGAGGTCGTCGTCCAGATCGACGTAGACCTCGAACTTGACGGCGTCGCCCGCGTCGCGCCGCCCGCCCTCGTCGTCGAGGCCCACGGTGGCCGTGAGCGCCTGGTAGGGGCGCGGCAACTGGTAGACGACCGTCGAGTCGTTGCCGCACACGTCGGACGTCGAGAGGCTCTTCGGGTACTTCTTGCCCGCCAGCGTCCAGGTGCCCTGGACCAGGGCGTCGCCCGTGGAGTTCAGGCTCGTCAGCGCCAGAGAGTCGCCCGAGGGGGCCTCCTCGGAGGAGGCGGAGGGCTCGGCCTCCGCCCCGCCGGTGGTCGCCACGGTGGTGACCGTGGCGGTGGCCGTCTGCGTGACGGTACGCGTCACGACGGCCGACGCGGACGTCCGCGGCGCCGGATTCTGCCCGGTGAGAATCCAGGTGACGAACGCACCCGCCCCTGCGGCGAGCACGGTGGCCACACCGGTGATCAGGGCGCTGCGTAAGGCGTGCTGATCGCCTCCGGGTGATCTTTGGTTCACGCCCAGCAGGGTAGTGCCCGGCGTCCCCCGAGGCGGCCCGAATCAGGTCAGCAGTGAACGGCGATGTGCCGCCGCGGTGGCCTCGGTACGGCTGGACACGCCGAGCTTGGCCAGGATGTTCGAGACGTGCACGCTCACCGTCTTGGCCGAGATGAACAACTCGGCCGCGATGTCGCGGTTGGAGCGGCCCTGCGCGACCAGGCGCAGCACCTCGACCTCGCGCGGCGTCAGCAGGTCGGCCCCTGTCGTGTCGGCGAGGGGAGCCCCGCCGTCCAGCGACACGCCCACCCGGCGCGACAGGACCTCGATCGACTCGATCAGCGGGTGCGCGCCCAGCGACACGGCCAGCGGGTGCGCGTCGCGGAGCCGGACGGCCGCCGCCTCGCGGTCGCCGGCCACGCTCGCCTCCTTGGCGGCCATCACCAGCGCCCTGGCCTGCGGGTAGCACCGGCCGAGCCGGGCCCACGCGGCGGCGGCCTCGTCGTGGGCGCGCTCGCACATCATCCGGTAGGCGTCGCCGACCGGGCCGTCCACGTGCATCCCGGCCCTTATGCCGTCGGCCAGCGCGCGCACCACGCGGGCCCGCTCGGACTGCGACTCGTCGAACGCCTCGTGGGTGTAGGAGTCGCACACCGTGCAGATGTCGGCGAGCAGCCGCCAGCCCATCAGCGCCTTGCTGGACAGCCGGTCGTCGCGCAGGATGCGCTCGGCGCTGTCGAGGGCCTTGCCCGGCTCGCCGCGCAGCCGGTGGTAGGCCATCAGCAGCCGCGTGTTGCCGGTGGTCTCCTGGGCGGCGTCGTCGATGGGGCCGGTGAAGGCGTCGAGCTCGGCCAGCACCGACTCCAGCACGTCCGCCTCGCCCCGGGCGGCGGCGATGTCGCCCCTGGCGCGCAGCAGGTGGTGGCGGGTCTGCAGGACCGGGTCTCTGGTGAGGGCCGACTCGATCACCTCGATCGCCTCGTCCCACCGGCCGAGCGAGTCGAGGGCCTCGGCCCGGTTGAGGGTCATGAACAGGCCCTGCACGCGGTACCGGCCGTACTTCCTGGCCAGCCGCTCGGCCTCGACGGCCAGCGCGACGGCCTCCTCCGAGCGGCCCAGGTTGTTCATCGCGTCGATGTTGTTGCCCATCGCGCGCAGGATCAGCCGGCCGTGGCCGAGGCGTCTGCCGATCGCCATCGCCCGGTTGTTGGTGGCGATGGTCTCTTCCAGCCGCCCGTCGATGGAGTGGCCGATGGCCATGTTCATCAGCAGGTCGGCGACCAGCGACTCGTCGCCGACGCTTCGCGCGATGCGCAGCGCCTCACTGGTCAGCGCGGTGCCCTCGGCGATCGCGCCGCTGAACAACAGGTAGCTGCCCAGCTTGGTGAGCACCGCGGCGCGGGCGGCCCCCGGGTCGGGCACCAGCCGCTCGGCGCGGCGGAGGTTCTCCAGCGCGCCCGGCTTGCGGCGCTCCTTCTGGATCTGCGCCAGGAGCACGATCAGCTCGGAGACCCGCTCGGGCTCGGCCTGCTCGTCCAGCTCGGACAGCGCGGCCTTGACGAACTTCATCCCGCGTTCGTGCTCGCCGCTGGACAGGGCGGCGCCGGAGGCCAGTTCCAGCACGTGGGTGTGGTCGGCGCCGATCCGCTCGGCGGCGTCGGGCACCTTGTCCCACAGCGTGAGCACGCGTTCGAGGAGCTGCATCTGCTCGGTGTAGGCGAACGCGTGCGCCGCCTTGCGGGCGGCCAGCCAGGCCGAGTTGAGTGCGCGGGAGTCGTCACGCGCCGAATACCAGTGGTGGGCGATCTCGATCGCGGCGCGTCCCGGCGGGACCAGCGTGCGGTGGCGTTCGATCTCCTCGGCGAACCTGGCGTGCATCCGGGTGTGCTCGCCGGGCAGCAGCTCGTCGTGGACGGCCTCGCGGATCAGCGCGTGCCGGAACACGTAGGCGCGGCCGTCGGCCACCTGGATCACGTTGGCCGCGACCGCGGGCCGGATGGCGTCCTCCAGCTCGGCGTCGGCGAGCCCGCTCACGGCCGCCAGCAGGGCGTGGCCGATCCGGGTGCCCCCGGCGGCGGCCATCCGCAGCACCCGCTGGGTCTCGTCGGGGAGGTTCTCCACGGAGCCGGTGATCAGGTCGTGCAGCGACTCGGGAAGGGAGGAGTCGCCTCCCGCCTCGACCAGTGCCTCCACGAACAGCGGGATGCCCTCGCTGCGCTGGAAGACGCTGAGCACGGTGTGGTACTCGGCGGGGCCGCCCAGGATGCCCGCCATCTGCGCGGCGACCTCGTCGTGGGTCAGCCGGGGGATCTCCATCCGCAGCACGCCCTCGACGCGGCCCAGCTCGGCCAGCACGGGCCGCAGCGGATGCTGGCGGTGCAGCTCGTCGGAGCGGAAGGTGAGGATCATCAGGACGGGCGCGGTGCCGAGGTTGCGGCTGAGGAACGCGATCAGGTCGCGGCTGGAGCGGTCGGCCCAGTGCACGTCCTCGATGGTCAGCACAATCGGACGCCGCTCGGCCAGGCGTTCCAGCAGCGCCAGGATCTGCTCGAACAGCCGGGCCCGCGCGGTCTCGGTCTCGGTGTCGCCGCTGGGTTCCCCGAACTCCGGCAACAGGCGGGCGAGATCGCGGCCCGCGCCGTCGGGCAGCAGCGCGGATACCGGCGCCGCCCCCATCTCCCGCACGAGCTGCCGCAGCGCGGCGGTGAACGGGGCGTAGGCCAGACCTTCCGCGGACAGTTCGACGCAGCCGCCGGAGAGCACGTGGGCGCCCTCGTCGATCGCGTGCTCTGTGAACCTGCCCACCAGGCGGGTCTTGCCCACCCCCGCTTCGCCCCCGAGTAAGACGACGGACGCCGCCCCCTTGCGCGCCTCGTCGAACGCCTCGGTCAGGACCCCCAGCTCGGCTTCCCGCCCCACGAAGACAGGACTGACCGTCCGACCCACCATGTCGTCCAGCATGTCATGCCCCACCTTGGGGAATCGCCTGATTTTTCGGTCGGCTGAACGCCGGCGCCCGGGCGCACATCGCGCCAGGCCACCGGCCTTCACGGGGGTTTCGAGGCCCGGCCGAGAGGGAGGTTTCGGCCGGGCGCTCTGTGGGGGGTCATGAGGTGCGGAGCTTGGCGAAGAGGGAGCGGTTCCGCGAGCCGCGGGTCCCCTCTGAAGACTTGCGCCGCTTGTCGGCCTCCTTGGCCCTGCGGTGCGCCGCCGCCGCCTCGTGCAGCTCGCTGACGCGGTTGAGGATCAGTTCGTAGTGCAGTTCCGGTCCCATGGGGGTTCTCCCTGGTCGATGTCCTTTTGCTGACATCTCAAGGTTCGCTCTAAGACCCCCTCCGACACATCGGGCGGATGCCTTATCTCCGGGCCTTACCTGGTCGTACTACCGCCCTAGGACTACCTAGAAGGGGTCTTAGGGGTTACACGAGCGAATGTTGACGAAATGCCGTGACGACCCTCGGCCGGGTCCGGTTTGGATTGGATCGCGCTGGTCGGCGATGCTGGACCTGTGTCAACACTGACTACCGCTTACGCGGATGTGGTGTCCTCCAACGCCACGTTGCGGGCGTTCCTGCACGGCCTGCCCGGCGTGGACCGGGTCGGCGCCGATGAACGGGCGGCGATGCTGGCCACCCGGTCGATCAAGACCACCGCCAAGGCCCAGGCGATCGACATGGCCGTCTCGATGGTGGACCTGACCACGCTTGAGGGTGCCGACACCCCGGGCAAGGTCCGCGCGATGTGCGCCAAGGCGGCGCGGCCTGATCCGGCCGACGCCTCCGTCCCGCACGTGGCCGCGGTGTGCGTCTACCCGGACCTGATCGAGGTCGCCGTGACCGCGCTGGCCGGCACTCCGGTCAAGGTGGCCGCGGTGGCCACCGCGTTCCCGTCGGGGCGCTCCAGCCTGGAGGTCAAGGTGGCCGACACGGCGCTGGCGGTCGCGGCCGGGGCCGACGAGATCGACATGGTGATCGACCGCGGCGCGTTCCTGGCCGGTGACTACCGCAAGGTCTACGACGAGATCATCGCCATCAAGGCCGCGTGCGGCGCGGCCCACCTGAAGGTGATCCTGGAGACGGGGGAGCTGGCCACCTACGACAACGTCCGGCGCGCGAGCCGGCTGGCGATGCTGGCCGGGGCCGACTTCATCAAGACCTCCACGGGCAAGGTCAGCCCGGCCGCGACGACGCCGGTCACGCTGGTCATGCTGGAGGCGGTGCGCGACCACCACGCCGCCACCGGGCGGCGCGTCGGGGTCAAGGCCGCCGGCGGCATCCGCACGACCAAGGACGCCATCCGCTACCTGGTGCTGGTCAACGAGACCGCAGGAGAGGAGTGGCTGACCCCGGACCTCTTCCGGCTCGGGGCGTCCTCGCTGCTCAACGACCTGCTGATGCAGCGCGGCAAGCTGACCACCGGCCGCTACGCCGGCCCCGACTACTACACCCTGGACTGATCATGGTCTTCGAGTACGCGCCCGCGCCCGAGTCGCGGGATGTGGTTTCGATCGACTCCTCCTACGGGTTGTTCATCGGGGGAGAGTTCACCGACGGCGGCGGCACGCCGTTCAAGACGGTCAACCCGGCGAGCGAGGAGACCCTGTCCGAGGTGGCCCACGCCGACGAGGCCGACGTCGACCGGGCGGTGCGCGCCGCGCGCAAGGCGTTCGAGTCCTGGAGCGCGCTGCCCGGCGCCGAGCGGGCCAAGTACCTGTTCAGGATCGCCAGGATCATCCAGGAGCGGGCGCGGGAGCTGGCCGTCCTGGAGAGCCTGGACAACGGCAAGCCGATCCGCGAGTCGCGCGACGTGGACCTCCCGTTGGTGGCCGCGCACTTCTTCTACTACGCCGGGTGGGCCGACAAGCTCGCCCACGCCGGGTTCGGCCCCGCCCCCCGCCCGCTCGGGGTGGCCGGGCAGGTCATCCCGTGGAACTTCCCGCTGCTGATGCTGGCCTGGAAGGTGGCCCCGGCGCTGGCCTGCGGCAACACCGTGGTGCTCAAGCCCGCCGAGACCACGCCGCTGACCGCGCTGGCGTTCGCGGGCATCTGCGACCAGGCCGGGCTGCCGCCCGGGGTGGTGAACATCGTCACCGGCGCCGGTGAGACCGGCGCGGCCGTGGTCGCCCACTCCGGCGTGGACAAGATCGCCTTCACCGGCTCCACCGGGGTCGGACGGCAGATCGCCCGCCAGGCCGCGGGCTCGGGCCGCAAGGTCACCCTGGAGCTGGGCGGCAAGGCGGCCAACATCGTCTTCGACGACGCCCCGCTGGACCAGGCCGTCGAGGGCATCGTGAACGGGATCTTCTTCAACCAGGGCCACGTGTGCTGCGCCGGATCGCGGCTGCTGGTCCAGGAGTCCATCGAGGAGGACCTGCTCGCGGCGCTGCGGCGGCGGCTCGGACGCCTGCGGGTGGGCGACCCGCTGGACAAGAACACCGACGTGGGCGCGATCAACTCGGCGGCCCAGCTCGCCAGGATCCGCGAACTCGTGGCGGCGGGCGAGGCGGAGGGCGCCGAGCGCTGGTCACCGTCCTGCGAACTGCCGGACCGGGGGTTCTGGTTCGCGCCGACCGTCTTCACCGGCGTGGCGCAGTCGCACCGGATCGCCCGGGAGGAGATCTTCGGCCCGGTGCTCTCCGTGCTCACCTTCCGCACCCCCGCCGAGGCGGTGGAGAAGGCCAACAACACGCCGTACGGGCTGTCCGCGGGCATCTGGTCGGAGAAGGGCTCACGCATCCTGTGGGTGGCCGATCGGCTGCGCGCGGGGGTGGTCTGGGCGAACACCTTCAACCGATTCGACCCGGCTTCGCCGTTCGGGGGGTTGAAGGAGTCGGGGTACGGGCGCGAAGGTGGACGTCATGGCCTTGAGGCGTACCTCGATGTGTGACCACCGCCGCCCGAAACGTGCGGCCAGAAGAGCCCAGATGAGCGGGGGGCACGCGTTCGCCGCGGCCGGCCGTACGGCACGCCGGGGCGGCTGGTTCGCCCACCGCGGCGGAGTCAGCCGGTGCGGGCAGATCATGGAGTCCGAGCGTCCCTCGCACCAGAGCACCTGGAGGGGCGGCGGCCATGAGTGAGTCCGGCGCGCGGCTCGGCGTCCGCAAGACCTACAAGCTGTTCATCGGCGGGAAGTTCCCGCGCTCGGAGAGCGGAAGGTCCTATCCGGTGACCTCCTCCAAGGGCGACTTCCTGGCCAACGCGGCCAGGGCGTCCCGCAAGGACGCCAGAGACGCCGTGGTCGCGGCCCGCAAGGCGTTCCCCGGGTGGAGCGGGGCCACGGCGTACAACCGCGGCCAGGTCGTCTACCGGATCGCCGAGATGCTGGAGGGACGGCGGGCCCAGTTCGCGGCGGAGATCTCCGCCGTGGAGGGGGTGTCCGCCCGTAAGGCGGGCGAGGCGGTGGACGCGTCGGTCGACCGGCTCGTCTGGTACGCGGGCTGGTCCGACAAGATCACCGCGATCCAGGGGGCGGTCAACCCGGTCGCCGGGCCGTACCTGAACGTGTCCACGCCCGTGCCGACCGGCGTGGTCGCGGTGGTCGCGCCGCCGTCCGACCCGCTGCTCGGGCTGGTCTCGGTGGTCGCCCCGGTGATCGTCACCGGGAACACGTGCGTGGTGGTGGCGAGCGAGCGGGCGCCGCTGCCCGCCGTCACGCTGACCGAGGCGCTGGCCACCTCCGACCTGCCGGGCGGGGTGATCAACCTGCTCACGGGCCGCCCGGCCGAGCTGGCTCCCTGGCTGGCGAGCCACATGGACGTCAACGCGATCGACCTGACCGGCTGCCCGGACGACCTGGCGGTGGAGTGCGAGCGCGCGGCGGCCGAGAACCTCAAGCGCGTCCGCGGCCCCGCCCGGGACGACTGGACGGCCGACCCGGGCACCGGCCGGATGACCGCGTTCCTGGAGACCCGTACCGTCTGGCATCCCGCCGGCACCTGATTCCCGACCGGCTGAGTCCCGCTTGGTCGAGTCCCGCCCGGCCGCCCGCCTCCTGGGCGGCCGGGCGGAGTCTTTCAGCCGCCGTTACGGGTGGAAGCTGTTGAAGTAGTCCGGCGGGAGCTTGTTGAGCCAGGCGTGGGCGACGCCGGTCCAGCCGATGCGTACGAAGTCGGCCTTGCCGTCGCCGTCCATGTCGGCGAACTGGACGTCCTTCGGGGGCACCTCGGCGTCACCGGCGATCCTGCCGATGTCGCGGTACTTCCCGCCGGCGCCCCGGGCCCCTTCGTTGAGCCACGCCCGCGCGCCGCCTCGGGCGGTGATGAGGATGCGGTCGGCCCGCTTGTCGCCGTTGATGTCGGCGTACCTGATCTGCCTGGGGTTCACCAGGGCGCCGCCGATCTTCTTGGGTGGCGTCCAGTCCAGCCACTTGCGGTCGTCCTTGGTCTGGAAGTCGCGGTTGTACCACGCGGTGGTCGTGCCGTCCGGCTTGATCAGCAAGTAGTCGTCCCGGCCGCCTCCGGTGACGTCGGCGAACCGGATCTTGGTAGCCGGGTCGGTGTTCAGCCGGTCGCCCTCGGAACCGTTGGAGAACACGCTCGCCACGCCGTCGTACTTGCGCATGCACATTCGTGAACCCGACGGATTCTCGCCCTTCCAGGTGAACGCGGTCACCCGGCCGGTCAGATCGACGATCATGCAGTCCGGGAAGCCGTCGCCGTCGATGTCGCCGAAGCGCAACTGGTTGCCCACCGCCCCGGCGGCGGGACGGTAGGAGTTCTGCCCCTCGACGAACGGCACCCAGTTCTTGCCGGAGGGTCCGCTGTTCCACCAGAACCGGAAGTTCTGGTACTTGTCCACGAAGACGAACTCGGCCTTGCCGTCCTTGTTGATGTCCACCAGCAGGTACCGGTTCGAGGAGTCGTACTGCTTGTCCTGGATGACGCCGCGATCATCCCAGTAGGGGCCGAGCTTCGACGGATCGGAGTCCTGGGCGCCCTCGGCCCCCGTGCCGTCGTCCTTCAGGCCGCAGGGGTTGGAGTGCACGTTCGGGGCGAAGGGGTTGGGCTTGTAGATCCACCCCTTGTCCTTGGCGTAGCGGGCGGCCTTCACGAAGGCTTCACCGATCTTGCGGTAGCCCTCGTCGGTGGCGTGGATGCCGTCGGAGCCGATGTCGGAGTGAGTGAGCCCGGTGGTGTCGGCGTAGACGACGTGCTCGCCCTCGCGGGCCAGCCGTTCGACCAGGCCGTCGATCTGGGCGGTGAACGCCCTGCCGCGCTGGTCGGTGCCGGCGTCGCGGAAGGGCTGCATGCCGGCCACCAGGACCGTCACGCCCCGGGAGTCTCGGATGACCTGCTTGATCAACGATTCGAGGCGGTCGATCGCGGTGTCCATCCGGTCGTCGTAGATCACGTCATTGCCGCCCGCGATGAGCGTGATCAGGTTGGGCTGGTAGGTCTTCACGGCGCACTGTGCCTTGCCGGCGATCTGGTCGATCCGGTAGCCCTTCCACCCCTCGATGTCGCGGTCCGGCATGGTGCCGACCCGGACGGAGCCCACCCAGTCGACCTTGGGGGTGGTGTCTTCGGCGGCGAGCGCCGTGAGCGGCGACCTGTTCTCGTACAGGTCGCTGAAGCCGTGGTCGGCCACGTCGCGGTAGCCGTTGCCGTGGCTGCTGCCCTGGCCGTAGACGCTGGAGGAGCCGAGGCCCATCACCCGCAGGGAGTCGGCGGTGTTGTCGCCGCTGCCGCCGTCCTCCGGATCGTCGTCGGGCGGGCTGTTCGGATCGGCCATTCCGGCCGGAACCTCGTTGGTGTAGATGTCGAAGTCGAAGGGCAGTTCCACCTCGTCGTAGCCGTCGTCCACGGCGATCAGCCTGCGGTGGGCCTTGGCGAGGTCGCGGGCGAACTCATTGTTCTGGTCCTTGAGCGCGAGGGTGGCGCTGCCCCAGTTGTGCGCGGCCAGCTTGTCCCGCAACGCGCTCGTGGGGAAGCCGCTCCAGCTGATCAAATCCGGCAGGTGCCACCGCTTGTAGTGGTTCTCCGGCTGCTCGCCCTTGTCGGCGAAGCGGAACGAGTGCGTGTCACCGCCCTGCAGGTGATAGACGATCTTCGGATGGTTGCAGTTCGTCTCGCCCTCGCGGTCGCAGCCCATCTCGATCTCCGAGGGCTCCCGGACGACGTAACTGCCGTGCTGGGAGGCCGCGACGTACCGGACCTTGTCGTCCTTGGTCCACACCACGACGTGCTCCCAGTCGTTGACGTGCCCGTTGCCGACGAGATCGCCGTCGAGCTTTTGGTCCTTCTGGAAGTACAGGGCGTACTTGTGCACGCACCAGCCGTTGGAGTTGCATCGCGTGCGCGCGTACATGTTGCTGTTGTCCAGGTCGGACTCGTCGTGGCAGGCGCCGTTGCGGGCACCCCCCAGTTCGAGCCCCGGGTTCATGGCCCCGTCCCGACCGATGGCCACGGACGGGTAGCAGCCGTCGTTGTCGTAGTCCATGAACGGCTGGAACTTCAGGTGCGCGTCGCTGACGTGACCTTCCTGCGGAATCTCCTTGGGTGGCGGCTCCGCCCAGGCGGGCGGGGCCGCGAAGGTGATGGCGGTGCCCGCGATCAGGCTCATCACCAGGGCCGGTACGGCAAGCCGCGGCCTTGTGCCGCGACGGCTGACCCCGGTCGCGTGCCGCCAGGCGCTGCTGCTCGGAAACCTCACTGATCGGCGTCCCTTCCGGTGGCCTGTTCGATCGGGGGAGCGGCGTCGGCTCACGACGGCGGGGGCGTGTCATCCGCCCGCTCTGCCGTCCTGGCCACGGATCGGCCGCGAGAGGGACTCTGGCGCACGGCACTGTCCGGTCGGTAGACCATTCATTGCCCATTTCCCCTAGGGCACGACAAAAGGGGCGCGGCGGCGCCGGGAGGGGAATCAGCGCCGCCGCGCGCGGGTACGGCGCGGGCGGCAGGAGCCCGTGGGGCGCGGGCGGAGTGTGGGGGCCCACCGTCCGCCCGCGCCGCCTCGCCGTGGCCGGGAGGTGGTATCGCTACGGCGCGTCGTACCCGAGGGTGTACGAGCCGGTACCGCTGTAGGCGTGGATCCGGTAGCGGTAGATGCCCGCCGAACCCGTGTAGGTGAGGTTCTCGTCGCTGCTGGGAGTGGTCGACCGGGCGACCACCGCCCACGTGGCGCCGTTCCACTTCTGCAGGTAGAGGTCGAAGTCGCCGGTCGCCGGGCCCTTCAGGCAGGCTCGGTGCGGGCCGGACACGGTGGTCTGGTAGTAACGCCCGTCCGGCTGGTACTGCTCCTGCGTTGATATCGTCCCGGTCTTGGTGGTCTCGTAGCCCGGACAGACCGAGGTCGAACCCACGCTCAGGGTGTATCCGGTGGTTCGCGTGCCGGTCGAGCCCGCCGCGCTGACGGTCAGGGGATAGGTGCCCGGCGGCGTCTGGGCGCCCGTGGAGATGGCCAGGGTGGAGCTCGCGCCGGACCGCACGGTGGCGGGGTTGAGGCTCGCGCTCGCCCCGGCGGGCAGGCCGCTCACGCTCAGCGTGAGGTTCTGCGGCTGGCCGCCAGTGGTGACGGTGGAGACCGAGGCGGTCAGGACGCCCCCGGGCGCGGTGCTCCCGGAGGACGGCGAGACCGCGACCGAGAAGTCGTCACCCCCGGTGGGCGGGGTGTTGTCGATCAGCGCGGCGATCTCGTTGTAGACCAGGGTGATCCGGGTGCCCCAGTTCGGGCAGCCGCCCAGGTGGTGCAGCGCGATCACCTTGTGGCTGGACGCCGAGAGCACCGGGGAGCCCGAGTTGCCGCCCGAGCTGTCGCAGCGGTAACCGGTGTTCACGCCCGACGACACGATGTCGATCTTGCAGGTGGCCCCGCCCTGGTCGTCCTCGTACAGCGACAGCCGCTTGGGCTTGATGTCGCCGTGGCCGGGGATGTAGATCCGCTCGCCCGCGATCGGCTCGCGCGGCTCGATGTAGAGCGTGCCGTACTGCTGGATGGCGGCCGGGTCGGCCACGCTGAACAGCGTGTAGTCCAGCGCGTTGAGGCCGCTGGTCTTGAGGAACTCGCCGGGGCCGACCTTGGTGCCCGGACGCGGGTCGTTCCCGCCGCAGGTGGCGCAGTCGTTGCCGAACTTGAACTCGCTTGCGCGCAGGTCGGCCGCGTTCTCCATGCAGTGGTTATTGGTCAGCAGGCGGTTGGTGTTGCCGACCTTCCAGACCGTGCAGGAGCCCAGGCCGTTCAGGAGCTGCTGGCCGACCGCGTTGGCCCTGGCGTACTCGATGGGGTGGCTGTCGCGGTAGCAGACCACGTCACGGCGGGCGTCGGTGCCGCACACGGTCAGCGCCCTGGAGCGCGCGGCGGCCTCGTCGGCGGTGAAGCCGCGCCAGAAGCGGTCCACGCGGACGCCGTAGCCCTCGCGGGCCAGCCGTCCGGCGTCGCGGCGGGCGGTACGCGCGTGCAGGGTGACCACGGCGGTGTCGCCGTCGATGGACAGCGCGGCGAAGCCTGGGCCGCCGTGCTCGGTGTGGCCGGAGCCGCCCGCGTTGCCGCCTCGGGTCGGGTCGCCGTAGTAGGTGTGCACCTCGCGCCCCGCGGGGTCGGCCACCGTGACGCGGTCGCCCGGCAGCAGGCGGAACGCGGAGAAGTGGACCTTCACGTAGCCGGCGCCGGGGCGCGTCACCTTGGCGCTCCGGATTCGGCCGTCGGTGCCGTACCGGAGGGTGATGTCGGCCTCGCGTTCCTCTCCGGAGGACGCCACCGGACTCTCGGGAGTGGTGGCGGAGGCGTGCGCCGGTGGTGTCCCGGCGGTCTGTGCGGTGGCCGGAGCCGTGGCCGGTGCGATCCCCAGGAGGATCGCGGGGAGTAACGCCGTCACGAGATGTCGTCGAAGGCTCATGGTGGGGAGCACCTCCACTGGACATGGCCGCCCGGAAGCGCGGATCACGCGCGGGACGGTGGGGGGGGTGAGGTGGAGTGATGAGCGGAGACGGTTGGGGGCGTTGGGGGGAGTGGGTTGACGGGGGATCGGTGGCGGAGGCCCCGTCCGGGTGAGCGGGGTTACCGCTTCCGGGACGGGGCCCCTTGGCCGCACCGTCGTCACCGGTGAAGGGCCGTGGAGGGGATATCCGGCCCGGCCGCCGATGTCGCCGAATCATGCGTGGGCCAAAAATAGGCCCAAGACCTATCGGTAGCCGTATCCGTAACAGCTACCGATTTCTTCGGCGACCTCCCGGCTGAACGCTCAGGGGGCGTGGCGCGGCCACGGGCGCGCCTGTTCGATCTGCGCGGCCAGGCCGAGCAGGTGGGCCTCGCCGCCGGGCGGCGCGACGAGCTGGACCCCGATGGGCAGGCCGTCGCCGCGCGTGCCCAGCGGCACGGACATGGCGGGCCAGCCCGCCAGGTTCCACGGCCCGGTCACGGGGGCGTAGCGGGCGGCGATCGAGACGTTCGGCAGCAGTCCCCTGCGGCCCCAGCGGTCGGCCGGGGGCGGCGCGAGCGCCAGCGTGGGCGTGATCAGCACATCGGCGTCGCCGAACCAGCGGTCGGCGCCGTAGGCGCGCCAGCGCTCGTAGGCGGCGCGGCCGGTGAGGCGCAACGCGTCGAGGACGCGCCCGGCGCGGGCCAGCGCCCGCGTGCGGCGCTCCAGGAGGGCGCGGTCCAGGCCGTGGGCGCCGTCGGCGGCGGCGCGCGCCCACAGCGCGAGCGCGGCCGGGCCGAGGCGCATCGGGAAGCGGCCGGGGTGCGGGACCACCGTGTGCCCCGCCACCCGCAGGATCTCGCCCGCCTCAAGCACCGCAGCCTGGAACTCGGGGTCGATGCCGAACCCCGGCGGCAGCGGGGCCGGCGCGACCGCGACGCGCAGCTCGAACGGCTCCTCCCGCCAGGCCGCGGCCGAGCCGAGCGGGCCGCTCGCGGGGCCGGGCTCCCAGGCCATGCGGGTGCGGCCGCCGGTGCGCCACGCGGTCGCCAGGGCCATGTCGTCGGCCATCACGGCGAGCGCCAGCGACAGGTCGGCGACGGTGGTGGCCAGTGGGCCGCTCTCGGCCAGGCCGAACCAGTCGCGCGCCTGCGGCGGCACCACCCCGGGGCCAGGCTTGAGCGTGAGCAGGCCGCAGCAGGCGGCGGGGATGCGCAGCGAGCCGAGGCCGTCGGTGCCGTGCGCGATCGGGACCAGACCGGCGGCGACGGCGACGGCGCTGCCCGAGGACGAGCCGCCCGCCGTACGGGCCGGGTTCCAGGGGTTGCGCGGCATGCCGTAGGAGCTGTCGGCGAATCCGGCCAGGCAGAGTTCGGGCACGTTCGTGACGCCCACGACGACCGCGCCCGCCGCCCGCAGCCTGGCCACCACGGGGTGGTCGGCGGCGGCCGGGGCCGCCGGGGTCGCGGCCGAGCCGTTCCGGTCGGCCTCGCCCGCGACCGCGATGTTGTCCTTGATCGCTACCGGCACCCCGGCGAGCGGCAGCCGCGCGAGATCCGCGCGGTCCTGGACGGCGCGCGCCTCGGCCAGCGCCGCCTGGCGCACGACCCGGAACGCCTCCAGCCCGGCCCGCTCGGAGATCGCCGCGAGGTGCTCGGCGACGACCTCGTGAGCGGTCGTCTCACCGCGCCGGACCGCGGCGGCGATCTCGACGGCGGTATGCCCAAGCCATGACATGCCCGAAGTGTTCTCCTGGTGATCCGCCTCTGGAACCCGGCGAAGGTCATTCGTGTGCAACCCGTGACATCCGGGACGCCGTTCACCACGCGAACGTGCGGTCCGGAGCTGGATGCAACTCCTCGGTGGCCGCCGCCGCCCGGCGGACGAACCACACCGTCTTGCCGGACGCGGCCGGATCGATGCCCCACCGGTCGGCGTAGGCGTTGACCAGGATCAGCCCCCGGCCGTGCTCGTTGTAGAGGTCGGCGGGCATCAGCGTGGGCAGGGCCGAGCCGTGATCGCTGACCTCGCCGCGCACGGCCCGGCCGTCGGCCCGCAGCGTCAGCCTGATCGGCTCCTTCCCGTACGCCAGGGAGTTGGTGATCAGCTCGGTGACGATCAGCGCCACGTCGTCGGTGATGTCGGCCAGCCGCCAGCGCGCCAGCGCCTGGCGGACGAACCGGCGCGCCTCACCGATCGCCTCCAGCCGGTCGGGCACGTCGAAGCACGCCTGGCGCGAGCGGGTGTCGCCGGACGCTATGGGAGGACTGGGGTTCGGCATCGGGGCACGGCTCCGGTCTTGGGACAGGACCCGGGCCGGTGGGGCTTTCGCCGTGCCCGGGGTGGTGTGTCAGCGGCCACGTCACCTTGACGACATCCCCGTCCGACACGCAGTCAGTCGGGGAACTCTGCGAACGGCGTCAGGCAGTCGACGAACGGCGTTCGGCCCTGGGGGCGTGTCACTCGGGCGAGGGCCGCACGCCCCCCGGCGGGCCGCCGAGCGGCGATGTGGAGGGCGGGGCCGGCAGCGGGTCGGGGGAGGGGCGCGTGCCGTCCAGTAGCAGGGCCAGGTAGCGGCGGGGGGCGGCGCCCGTGTCGTCGTCGCGCGCGGTGGCCAGCGCCATCACCACGATCGCGGCCAGGTCGCGGGTGATCAGGTCGGATCTGACCAGCCCGCGCCGCTGGGCGGCGGCCAGCAGGTCGCCCAGCGGCCCCATGAAGCGCTCGGCGATCTCCACCGTGAACGCGCCCGACTCGCGGGCGGCGGCCAGCAGCACCCGGTGGGCGGCCATGGTGTCCACCACGGCGGCCAGCGCGCCCGCCAGGCCGTGCCGGGGGTCGGCGTCGGCCCCGGCGGCGAGCACCAGCGGCTCGACCTCGTCGGCGAAGTAGCTCTCGAAGGCCGCCCTGATCACGCCGTCGCGGTCGCCGAAGCGCCGGTAGACGGTCGCCACGCCGACTCCGGCCCGGCGGGCGATCTCGTCGAGGGAAACCCCGGGGCCCTCGTCGCGCAGCGCCGCGATGGCGGCCTGGATGATCCTTCCGGAATTGCGCATCGCGTCCGCCCGCCGGGCCGGGCCGGACGCGCGCCGGGGGGAACGCCGCTCTTCCATGGGCCGCACGCTGACCGGGACCGCGCGGCTACCAGGCCACCGGGAGGGAGGCCAGGCCGTACACGATGTGGAAGGACCGGAACCTGGGCCCCGGCTCGACCTCGCGCAGCGTGGGGAAACGGCGCAGCAGCGCCGGGTAGGCGGTGCGCATCTCCATCCGCGCGAGCGGCGCGCCCAGGCAGTGGTGGACGCCGTGACCGAAGGCGACGTGCCCGGCGCCCGCCCTGGCGATGTCGAGCCGGTCGCCGTCGGGCAGCAGCGCGGGGTCGCGGTTGGCAGCGGGTATCGAGCACATCACCAGCTCGCCCGCCGCGATCGCCCGGCCGCCCACCTCGGTGTCGCGGGTGGCCACCTTGATCGTGACGGCGTGCACGATGCTGAGCCAGCGCAGCAGCTCCTCCACCGCTTCGTCGATCCGCTCGGGCTCCTTGGCCAGCAGGCCGAGCTGTTCGGGGTGGCGCAGCAGGGCCAGGGTGCCCAGGGAGAGCATGTTGGAGGTCGTCTCGTGCCCGGCCACCAGCAGCAGGGAGCCGATGCCGGCCAGCTCGGCGTCGGTCAGCTCGTCGCCGTGCTCGCGCACCAGCATGCCGAGCAGGTCGTCGCCCGGATCGGCCTTGGCCCGCGCGACCAGCTCGGACATGTAGCCGCGCATCTCGCCCTGCGCGGCCACCCGGTCCACGAGCGGGATCGAGATGTCGAGCAGGCGGTTGGACCGGCGCTGGAACTCGTCGCGGTCGGAGTACGGCACGCCGAGCAGCTCGCAGATCACCAGTGAGGGGATCGGCAGCGCGAAGGACGTGACCAGGTCGGCCGGGGGACCCTCGCGCTCCATGGCGTCGAGGTGGGCGTCCACTATCTCCCTGATCCGGGGCTCCAGCCTGCGCATCCGGCGGACGGTGAACTCGCCCGTCAGCATCCGGCGCAGCCGGGTGTGGTCGGGGGGATCGACGCCCAGCAGGTTGCCCGCGCGCAGCCGGGCGGCGTCCTCGTCGCTCAGCTTGGCGGCCCCCCGTTCAAGCTCGGGGCGCGGGACGATGCGGAACAGCTCGTAGTCGGACAGCACCGCTCGGACGTCGGCGAACCGGGTGACGAGCCAGGCGTCGACGCCGAACGGGGTGGTGATGCGCCTGACGCCCTCGTCGTCGCGCAGCGCCGACAACTCTGGTGCCGGGTCGAACCCGGAACGCCGCATGTGGAAGGGCAGGATCGCGGGTGCGCTCATTGTTTCCTCCCGGATCGACTCACGGTCAAGAAACGCGTACACCTAAACGATAGCACCCTATCGTTTAGGTGGCCACAGCGTTTCCCCAGGTCAGGCCGGGATCACTCCGAAAGAGACCAGTGCGATGACCAGTACGCCGAGCGCGACGCGGTAGATGACGAAGCTGGTGAACTTGTGCGTGCTGATGTACCGCAGGAACCAGGCGATGATCGCGTAGCCGACCACGAAGGAGATCACGGTCGCCAGGATGGTCGGCCCCCAGTCGGGGGTGTTGTCGCCGATCTCGGTCAGCTCGAACAGGCCGGACATCAGCACGGCGGGGATGGCCAGCAGGAACGAGTACTCGGCGGCCTCCTCGCGGCGGTAGCCGAGCAGCAGGCCCGCGCCGGTGGTGCCGCCCGAGCGGGACACGCCGGGGATCAGGGCGAGCGCCTGCGCGATGCCGTAGGTCAGGGCGTGCGGCATGTTGAGGTGCTTGTCGAGGGTGAGCTGGTTGCGGGCCATGTAGTCGGCCAGGGCCAGCAGCAGGCCGAAGACGATCAGGCAGGTGCCGACCAGGCGCAGGTCGCGGACCACGGTCTCGATCTGGTCCTTGAAGGCGAGCCCGAGAACGCCGATCGGGATGCTTCCCGCGATCACGAACCAGCCCATCTTGGCCGCCTGGTCCTGGCGCAGCTCAGGAGTCCACAGCGAACGGGTCCAAGTGCTGATGATGTCCCAGATCCGCTTGCGGAAATAGATCAGCACGGCGGCCTCGGTGCCGAGCTGGATCACCGCGGTGAAGGCGGCACCAGGGTCCGGCCAATGGAAGAAGGCGGACACGACGCGGATATGGGCACTGGAGGAGATCGGCAGGAACTCGGTGAGCCCCTGCAACACGCCCAGCACGGTCGCCTCAAACCAGCCGATCAAGCGAAGACACCTTCCACTGGGATGCCGACAAAGTACGTGAGAAGCGAGGCTAGCGGAGCCGTGGAGTCTTCGTGCCCGGTCATTGGACCAAAGCGGACCCGGCCCGCGAGAAGGACGCGGCTGTCAACCGGAACGCGCGCTCAGGACGTAGTCATCGTCGAGGACGACGATACGGAGACACCACATATGGACGACGGCTTCGCCGGCTACGTGGCGCAGCGCCACCTGCGGCTCCGGCGCATGGCGTATCTCCTCGTCAGGGACTGGGATCTGGCCGAGGACCTGGTGCAGACCGCGCTGGCCAAGGCATGGGTCGCCTGGCGGCGGATCGAGGGTGACCCCGACCGGTACGTCTACCGGATCATCGTGAACACCCACGCCTCCTGGTGGCGGCGGCGCTGGCGCGGCGAGGTGCCGACCGAGATCCTGCCGGACCAGGCCGACCCGCGGGACCTGGCCGGCGAGGTCAGCGACCAGGCGGCCCTGTGGGACGCGATCGGCGCACTGTCCCCGCGCCAGCGATCGGTGATCGTCCTGCACTACCTGGAGGGGCGAACGCTCGCCCAGGTGGCCGACCTCGTCGGCTGCTCGCTCGGGACGGTGAAGACACAGCTCAGCAGGGCGCTGGCGCGGCTACGCGTCGATCCGGGCATGGCGACCTTGAAGTTGGAGAGGGCGGACCGATGAGGCACACGGAAGGCAACCTGCGCGCGCTGCTCGACGAGCGCGCCTCCGGAGACCGGGGGGGCGCTCCCGACATCGAGGCGATCGTGCGGCGGGGCCACCGCCTCCGCCGCGGCCGGTACCTCGCCTCCGCCGTGCTCGCGGGGGTCGCGGTGGCGTCAGTGGCGGGCGTGACGGGACTGATGGCGAACGGCACGGCGGCGCCGGTCGCGGTGGGCCCCATGAGCTCGGCGAAGATCACCACGCCCGCGCCGGACCTGAGGCTGCCCCCGACCATGGACGTGGTCGTGAAGACGACCATCCGGGATGCGAAGATCCGATGGGTGCCGCTGATCGAGCAGAGGCGGTCCACCACGGCGGGCAAGGCGGCCATGACCTTCCGGCCGAGCAGCGTCGACACGGGATTCACGCTGCTCTGCTCGGACCCGAGGGCTTGGGTCCTCACCCGCTATGAGCGGACCGGTGAAGCGCCCTCCGGGGGTATCAGCCGGTGTGGGGACCACATGAGCTGGGACTTCAACGAGCGGCGGGTGAGCCGGGACTGGCTGAAGAAGCCGCAGAGCCTGAAGTTGTGGGTCTTCCCGGCGGACGCGCCGATCAACCCGACCGACCTCGTGGACGGCGAAGTGCTCAAGGTCTGCGCACTTGGCAAAGCGGGCGAGGCCCAGCGGTGCGATCCGACCATCAGTGGTGACTTCCGCGACGTGGGTCTCGCCGACAGGCTCGCGGCCCAGTTCGGTGAGCGGCCCCTGTCCTGGGCGGTAGGGATCTACGACGCGCCGAAGGGTGAGAAGCACCCGCCGAGTGAGCCGAACGTGCCCTTCCCGTCCGAGGAGCCGCTCGTGCCCGACCCGCCGTTCACGGATCGGCCGGACGTGGCTCCGCCTTCGGAGGAAGGCCCGACCGACCTGCCGCCGTGGGAGGAGGATCCGGACGTGGCTCCGCCTTCGGAGGATGGCCCGACGGACTTGCCGTCGTGGGGGGAAGAGCCCGCCGACTTGCCGGGGGAGTGAGCCGGGGAACGCGAACGGCGAGCCCTCCTCGCGAGGGCTCGCCGTCATCGTGCGGTCAGGAGGCCGAGAGCGACCTCAGAGTCGTGGCCGCCGCCCCGGCGGCACGCCTCGGAATCGAGGACAGGTCGAAGGCGTACGTCGCCGTCGAGACGGCGATCGCGTCGGAGTTGACGTCGAGCGCCTTGTCGCTGATGTTGCTGATGTTGTCGCAGGCCTGGTGGTAGCAGGGGTCGTACGGGGCACCCGCGGTGCCGCCGAAGAGCGTGGCCTCGGCCGCGGTCTTGATCCCCTCGGCGCCGGTGAAGATGCCGCCCGCCGGGATGCCGTTCGCGATGAACGGGCCGTAGTCGGAGCGTCCGTCGAAGTCGGTGCCGACGGTGGCCAGGTTGCGCTTGCCGTAGAATTTCTCGAACTGCTTCTCGATCTGCGCGGATCCGGGCGGACCGGCAGGCGAGCCGACGTTGTCGGAGTTGTCGCCGTCGTAGAGCTTGTAGGCGAAGTTCGTCGACGCCACCATGTCGAAGTTCAGGTAGAGCCGGATGCGGTCACGCTCGGCCTGGGAGAGCTGCTCGACGTACTGCGCGGAGCCCAGCAGACCCAGTTCCTCCGCCCCCCAGAAGGCGAAACGGACCTTGTTGCGGACCGGGAAGAGCTTCATCTGGAGAGCGGTCTCCAGGATCGCCGCGGTGCCCGAGCCGTTGTCGTTGATGCCGGGACCGGCGGGCACGCTGTCCAGGTGCGCGCCGACCATGACCACGTCGTCGGGGTCACCGAACCGGCTCTCGGCCAGCAGGTTCTTGGCCTTGCCGACCACGGTCTTGGTGTCGGTCTTGACGTGGAGCCGCACGCCGGGCGTGCCGGCCAGGGCGTTGCCCACGGCGAAGCCGGCGAACATCACGGGGAACCCGTAGCGCCACTCGCCGATGTCGAACACGTACGGGTCGGTCCGGCCGGGCTGGCCCTCGTTGAAGAAGATCACCGCGGCCGCGCCCGCGGCCTTGGCGTTGTCCGCCTTCTGCTTGAACGGGCAGGTGCCGCGCTGGATGAGCGCGATGCGGCCGGGCACGAAGCCGGCCCAGTCGCTCGCCTCACAGCCCGCGGTGGAGCTGGGCGTCGGCGTCGGCGGCAGCACCGGGTCGATGACCTGGACCTCGGCCGTGACGTCGCCCGAGCCGGACGAGTGCACGGTCACGAAGTCGGCGGGCGTGTTGTACGTGGTGGGCGTGGGCGAGACCTGCTCCAGGACGGGAGCGGACAGCTCCTCCCAGGTCAGCGGGAACTCGACGGGCGAGGTGCTGATCTTGTAGCCGGCCTTGCGCAGCTTGTCCGCGACGTAGTTCAGCGACGCGTCGTAGCCGGACGTCCCCACGGCACGGTTGCCTCCGTTGGCGGTGGCGATCGCCTGGAGGGCGTTCAGGTGTTTCTTGACGTTCTTCCCCGTGACGGTCTTCTCCAGCAGTTTGGCGAAGACGTCTGAAACCGGGCCGGCCTGTGCGCCGGCCGGTGGTGCGAACGCCAGTGGCAGCGCGAGCGCCGTCGCCAGGGTGACGGCACGGATCGCGCGGTGGCGCAGGGATAACCGCATACGGCTCCTCCATAGAGGTATGGATCGCAAACCCCCGAAACTTGCTTAGGGAACTTAACCCGCCAGACTTCGTTTTCGCCAGGACCTGGACCCATTTGGCCACCCGTACTATTTCGAGCATGCCGAAACGACCGTTGCCGCTGGTAGATGTCGATGGCGTGCTCAATCCCCAGGGCCGCGTCTCGGGCGATTTTCAGGCATACGACTGTGTAATAGATGGAACGTTATATAAAGTTCGGCTGAACCGCGCCCACGCCGCTCGTCTGATCTCGCTGGCCACCCACTCCGGCGCGCCCTCCCCGTCCGCCGGCGGCAGGGGCGGACCCTGTCGGGGGTGAGGTCAGGGTTTTGTCAGGGGCGGGGATCGGAACGTGGGGTGGGGCGGTGGGCGTTCTTCTGGGTGAGAGACCAACTCAGTGGGAGGCAACGGTGCATCGGTCCAGAAGGTACAGAATGATCGCGGGCGTGTGCGGCGGCATCGCCGAGCGGCTCGGCTGGTCGCCGAACCTGGTGCGTCTGCTGTTCCTGCTCTCGTGCATCCTGCCGGGGCCGCAGTTCGTGATCTACCTCATCATGTGGATCTTCATCCCGAAGGCCCCGGCCTCCGACATGCCCTCGTCCTACTACACCCACAGGTAGGCGTCCCCGGGCGGCGGCATAGGCTGTCGTCATGAGGGAACGGCCGCTGTCGATGATCCAGGACGACCTGGTCGAGTACGAGAAGGCCATGGAGCGCATGGCCGTCCTGGTCGAGGAGCGCAAGCGTGACGCGCTGCCCGACACGCTGTGGCTGCTCAGCCATCCCGCCGTCTACACGGTGGGCAAGCGCACACTGACCGAGCACCTGCCCGACCCGTCGCACGAGATCCCGGTGATGCCCACCGGGCGGGGCGGGCAGCTCACCTACCACGGCCCCGGCCAGCTCGTCGGCTACCTCATCGTCAAGCTGGGCGAGCGCGAGGGCATCGTCGACTACGTCCGCGAGGTCGAGCTGCGGCTGGTGGCCGCGCTCGCGGCGATGGGCGTCGGGGCCGAGCGCCGCGACACCCCGCCGGGGTCCGAACTGCTGACCGGGGTGTGGACCACCGGGTCCAAGCGCAAGATCGTCTCGATCGGCATGCGGCAGAGCCTCGGCGTGACCAGCCACGGGTTCGCCCTCAACGTGGACGGCGACCTCACCCCGTGGCAGTGGGCGGTAGCCTGCGGCATGCCCGACGTCGACATGACCTCGCTGTCCCGCGAGGGCTCCGCGGCGGGCATGGAGGCGGCGCGCGCCGAGGTGGCGCGCGCCTTCGAGGCGACCGGCGCCGTCCTCAGTTGATCGATTTCTCCTGGGCGTCCTGGGTGGGTTCGTCACCGTACGCCGGGGGCCCGTGAACCACCGGCGCGCCGACAGCCCTTGCGGTGGTGCGGGGGGTCAGACCGGGGGCAGCCCCCGGACGTCATCGATCAGCCGGCCGAACCCCGGGTCGTCCATGTCGCGTACGGCCTGCTGGAACTTGTCCGCGGCCTCGGCCGCGTAGTCGAAGTCCGCGGCGGCGGCCTGCTCGGACAGCAGCCCGTGGTGCACCGCGAACCAGAGGGTCCAGGTGAAGTTGGACATGGCCAGGTAGAGCCGCACCCTGGCCAGCAGCCGCCGGTCGTGCTCGCCGAAGTACGACGCGGCCAGCAGGGACACCAGCTCGGGCGGATAGTCGGCCTCGGCGGCGATGTCGCCCAGCTCGAACGTGGGGTCGTGGTTGCCGGAGAGCTGGTAGTCCACGATCCGCACCGAGCCGTCGGCCATCGCGATGAAGTTCTCGGGCAGCAGGTCGTTGTGGCACGGTACGGCCGGCAGCGGCCAGCGCGTCAGCGCCCGCTCCATGTCGGCGATCACCGGCAGCCGGTCGGCGTGCCCGTCCGGCACCGGCAGCCCGTTGGCGTGGCAGAGCGCCAGCAGCTCCTCCAGCTTGCGGAAGATGGAGAAGTCGTTGGCGAAACGCGGCCCGGCGTGCAGCCTGCGGCACGCGCGGGCGATCTCGGGAATCATGTCGGGATCGCGTACGGCGGCGGCGTCGAGCGTGCGGCCGTCGAGGAATTCGAGCAGCAGCACCGGGTGGTCCGGGATCCGGTGAACGACCCGGGGGCCCACACCGCCGCGGGCCGCGCACGCGGTGTTGGCGATCTCCTGTTCCAGCGGGATCCCCAGACCGGCCTCCGAGACGCGGGGGTCGAGCACCCGCATCAGCCAGCATTCGCCGTCACCGGTGTCCACCCGGGCGATTCGGTGACTGAGCCCGCCCTTGATCTCGGTTACCGTCACGGGGCGGCCCGCCCATGCCGTGACCAGCCGGATCGGATCCACGGGCAGGTCTGGCATCCAGGAATCTCCTTGGCCTGTCTTTAGACCATTGATCTCATCCCGGGCCCGCGATGTTACAGCGACGCGTCGTTTCGGCGTCGGCGTGGCATTCCCCACGTCAGGTGACCGTCAAAAGCCAGGTCAGGGCGATACGGACACCATGGCGTCCACGGTCGCCTGGCCGAACGCCTTGAGGTCGTCCGGCTTGCGGCTGGTGACCAGTACGTTGGGGCCCGACGTGCAGACCATGACCTCCTGGTCGACCCAGGTCGCGCCCGCGTTGCGCAGGTCGGTCCGGAGGCTGGGCCAGGAGGTGAGCGTGCGTCCGTCCACCACGCCGGCCTCGATGAGGGTCCACGGCGCGTGGCAGATGGCCGCCACCGGCTTGCCCGTCTCGAAGAAGTCGCGGACGAACCGCACGGCCCTCTCGTCGGTGCGGAGGAAGTCGGGGTTGGCGACGCCGCCCGGGAGCACCAGGCCGACGAAGTCGTTCGCGGAGACCTCGTCCACCGTGGCGTCCACCTCGAAGGAGTCGGCCTTGTCCAGGTGGTTGAACGCCTGCGCCTTGCCGGACTTCGTGGAGATCAGCCGGGGTGTGCCGCCGGCCCGCTGGACCGCCTTCCACGGTTCGGTGAGTTCCACCTGCTCGACGCCCTCGGGAGCGACGAGAAAGGCGATCGACTTGCCCTGCGACATGGTTTCCCCCTCGATGAGCAGCGGAGTCCCGGGTGCTGTCTGCGGCATGCCCGGCCCCGGAGGATGTATGCCGCCCCGCGAGTCCGATAGGGCAAGGGGGTATATGCGGGTGGTAAAGGATCGCCAGGGTCACGGTGGGGTCACACAAGGCCCCCTGGGAGGTGAACCGGTTCGCGTGTCCCAGCCCGATGTACAAAGATTGAGGAAATAGGCAAACTTATCCGTCCCGGGGACTGTCCAAGACAGGGAGATCATCGGACAGGACGGGACACAGCGGGGACATGAAGTGTGGGGCGGGGGAAGTGGTGAGCGCGAGCGGGCCGCCCATGAGCGCCGAGGGTGTGGCGAACGCCCTGCGGCGACGTCGTGATGAGCGTGAGCGGCTGTCCGGTGACCTTCTCGACCTGGAGCAGCATCCCGGTCACCAGTTGCTGAAGGGGGCCGAGCTGCGGGGCGAGACCCAACGGCGCTGGGAGGCCACCGAGGCGGCCATCGCCACGCTCTGGTGGCTGTTCGACGCCTACGGCCGGGTCCTGTCCAAGGCCGAGGAACTGGCCGGGGGCGGCAGACGCCTCGGGGGCGCGGAGCTGGCCTCGCTGACCGGCCTGCTCAACGGCGCCTCGGTGGAGATGAAGGTCGAGGACGTCCCGGTCGAGCGGCGCTCCCTGGTCCGGCCGACCGCCGAGTGGCTCACCCTCGACCAGGTGATGGGCCGGATGGACGCCGCGTACCGCGAGTGCGCGCAGACGGTGGCCGCCGCGGACTCCGCGTGGAGCGTTCTCGCGCCCCGGATCAACCAGGCCGAGGGCGCCTGGCTCTCGGCGCGCGAGCTGTCCGGGCGGGTCGGCGGAGACGACGCCGAGCTGATGCGGATCGGCGAGGAACTGGTCAGGCTGCGCGACGAGGCCCGCGCCGACCCCCTCGCCTACGCGGGCGGCGACCCCCGCGAGCTGGTCGCGCTGGACGCGATCGTCACCCAGGTGGCCGGCCGCCGGGCGCTGCTCGAACAGGCCGCCACGATCATGGACGACTACCCGCGGCGGTCGAAGGAGATCACCGACCGCATCGCGCAGGTGGACGCGGCCGAGGCGGAGACCCGCACGGCCCGCGACATGGTCCTCGCCAAGATCGCCTCCCCGGTGCTGCCCGCCATGCCCGCCCAGGCCGCGAACCTGCGCGACCGGCTGGACGCCCTGAACGCGCTGCGCGACCGGGGCGAGTGGATGGACCTCGCCGAGCGATTGGGCGGCCTGGACCGCGCCACCGCCGGTGCCCTCGACCAGGCCAGGACCACCACCGCGACGGTGACCGGACTGCTCGACCGCCGCGACGAACTGCGCGGGCGGCTGGAGGCGTTCCGGGCCAAGGCCGTACGACTGGGCCGCGGCGAGGACGCCGGGCTCGACTACCTGTTCCGTCAGGCGCGTGACCTGTTGTGGACCGCCCCGTGCGACTTGCGCCAGTCGACCGTGGCGGTGGCCGCCTACCAGCGGGCGATCAAGGAGATGGGAGAGGCCGGATGACTGCGTGCACCCATCCCGGCTGCACTGGAACCGTCCAGGACGGCTACTGCGACACCTGCGGGCTCGCCCCGCCCGCGGCTCCGGTTCCCGAGCCGCCCCGCACCGGGGGCAGGCACGCCGCGCCGCAGGGCGGCCCGGCCTACCCGCCGCCGGGCGGCGGGCCCGCGTATCCGCCCGCGCCGGGCAGCGGTCCGCTCTATCCGCCGCCGCCCGCGAGCGGCCCGGTGTATCCGTCTCCGGGCAGCGCCCCGGTGTACCCGCCGGGCACGGGCCAGCAGGGGCCGCCGCCGTCCGGCCCGGCGCCGCAGCCGTTCCAGCAGTACCCGTCGGCGGGCGCCGGACAGGCGCCGCCGCCGGCTCCGCCGTACCCGCACACCGGCCAGGTGCAGCCGCAGGCCCCGCCGCAGCCGCAGGCCCCTCAGGCGCCGGGCGCGTCGCAGCCCTCGATGCCACAGCGTCCGGGCAGCACCCCGGTGTCGGGCTGGCAGGGCGGCAGCGCGCCGGTCTCGGCCGGCTGGCGCGGCCGATCGGGCATCGACCTGGGCACCGCGCCCTCGACCGGGCCGGTCAGCGGGCGCGGCACCAGCTCCACGCGCTCCCGGCGCAGCTCGCTGGGCGCGAGCCTGGTCGAGGTGCCGCCGGTGCCGTACCGCGACCCGTCGCTGGTGGTGATGCGCGACCCCGAGGTCCCCGAGCACAAGCGCTACTGCAGCAACGGCTCGTGCGGCAAGCCGGTGGGCCGGGCCAAGGGGGACCGGCCGGGCCGCGCCGAGGGGTTCTGCCCGCACTGCGGCAACCGCTTCTCCTTCACCCCGAAGCTGAACGACGGCGACCTGGTCGCCGGGCAGTACGAGGTCAAGGGCTGTCTGGCGCACGGCGGACTGGGCTGGATCTACCTCGCGGCGGACCTCAACCTGGACGGCCGCTGGGTGGTCCTCAAGGGCCTGCTGGACACCGGCGACGTCGAGGCGCTGCTGGCCGCCGAGGCCGAGCGGCGGTTCCTGACCAGCATGGACCACGCCAACATCGTCCGGATCTTCAACTTCGTGCAGCACCCGGACCCGACGACCGGCACCATGGTCGGCTACATCGTCATGGAATACGTCGGCGGCCAGTCGCTGCAGGACATGCTCAAGGCCCGGCTGTCGATGACCGCCAACCGCGAGGCGCTGCCGGTCGCGCAGGCCATCGCCTACATCCTTGAGGTCCTCAAGGCGTTCGACTACCTGCACGACCGCCAGTTGCTGTACTGCGACCTCAAGCCCGCCAACATCATCCAGGTCGAGGACCAGCTCAAGCTGATCGACCTGGGCGCGGTCCGGCGGATCGACGACCAGGACAGCTCCATCTACGGCACGGTCGGCTACCAGGCGCCGGAGATCGCCAAGGACGGCCCGTCCGTCAGCTCCGACCTCTACACCGTGGGCCGCATGCTCGCCGTACTGAGCATGCCGTTCAGCCCGGCCGCCGAGAACCGCGCCGCACCGCTGCCCACGCCGGACCGCCAGCCGCTGCTGGCCACCTACGAGTCGTTCGACCGTTTCCTGCACCGGGCCACCGACCCCAACCCGGCCCGCCGCTTCCAGAGCGCCCAGGAGATGTCCGAGCAGCTCACCGGCATCCTCCGGGAGATCAGGGCGGCCGAGGACGGCAGGCCGCGCCCGGCCCTGTCCACCGAGTTCGGCCCCGAGCGCCTGGCGGCGGCCACCACCCTCGCCGCCGAGGGCCCGGTGAACGGCCAGGTCCTTGAGCCCCTGTCGGTCGAGGCCGCGGTCGGCGCGCTGTCCACCCCGCTGGTCGACCCTGGCGACCAGGGCGCCGGCTTCCTGGCCGGCATCACCGCGCGGACCCTCGACGACCTCGTCACCATGCTGGACGCGGCCCCGGTCGCCTCCATAGAGATCCGCCTGGCCCTGATCAGGGCGCTGATCGAGCAGCGCAACCCGCGCGCGGGCGAGGTGCTCGAAGCGGCGACCAGGGAGACGCCGTGGGACTGGCGCGTGCTCTGGTACCACGCGCTGCGCGAGCTGGCCTGGGGCAACCTGGCCGAGGCGGTGCGGCTGTTCGACGAGGTCTACTTCCGGATGCCCGGCGAGCGCGCGCCCCGGCTGGCGCTGGCGTTCGCCCGCGAGTGCGCGGGCGACCACGGCGAGGCGGCCCGCCACTACGCGGGCATCTGGCGAACCGACCGCGCCTACGTGAGCGCGGCGTTCGGCCTGGCCAGGGTGTGCCTGGCGATGGGCGACCGCGCGTCGGCCACCCGCGTGCTGGACGAGGTGCCGACCACCTCCAGCCACTACATCTCGGCGCAGATGGCGGCGGTCGCGCTGGCCATCAGGGGCCGCGACCCCGGCCAGTTGCCGGTGGACGACCTGATGGTCGCCGGGGAGCGCCTGGCCGACCTGCGGCTCGACGCCGGACGCCACAACCGGATGGCCGCGGAGGTGCTGGAGGTCGCGCTGACCTGGCTTTCGGCCGGTGGCCAGCGCGGCACGGCAGGCCCGCCGCTGCTGGGCGCGACGCTCAGCGACAACGGCGTGCGCAAGGAGCTGGAGCGCGTCTACCGGGCCCTGGCCAGGGGTTCCGGCGCGATCGACGACCGGCACGCCTACGTGGACAAGGCCAACGCCGTCCGCCCGAGAACGTGGGTGTGAGATGAACGCCAACTGCCCGCACTGCGGCTATCCGGTGCTGCTCGGGGAGACCTTCTGCGAGGAGTGCGGACGCGCCCTGCAGGCCGGTACGCCGGGGGCGTGCACCGCGTGCGGGGCCGCGGCGATCGACGCCGAGGGGTACTGCGAGCGCTGCGGGCTGCGCCAGCCGACCGCCCGCGACCACTCGGAGGTCCAGGCGGGCGCGGGCGCGGGGGTCAGCGACCGGGGCAAGCGGCACAGCCGCAACGAGGACGCCATGGCCCTGGCCGCGGTGGACGGCGGGATCACCGCCGGAATCGTGTGCGACGGGGTGTCCTCCTCGCCGCGCCCCGACGACGGCTCGCTGGCCGCCGCCGAGGCCGGGCTGGCCACCATGACCAAGGAGCTGCGCAGCGGGGCCGACCCGGTGGACGCCACCCGCGCCGCCGTGGCCAGGGCCGCCGAGGCCATCGCCGCGCTCGGCACCGTCCACGACGCCCCGGCCTGCACGTTCGTCTCCGCCATCGTCGGCAGGGGAAGGGTGACCATCGCCTGGGTCGGCGACAGCCGCGCCTACTGGCTGGGCCCCACCCCGGCCCGGCTCACCCTCGACGACGCCACCGAGACCGGCATGCTGACGGCCTGGCTGGGGGCCGACGCCGGCGAGGTGATCCCGCAGATCCGCACCTTCGAGCCCGACGGCCCGGGGGTGATCGTGGTGTGCAGTGACGGCCTGTGGAACTACCTGCCGGCCGCCGAGGAGATGGCCCGCGCCGCCCCGGAGGCGGCCACCGCCCCACTGCCCACCGCCCAGGCCCTGGTACGGCTCGCCAACGACGCGGGCGGCCGCGACAACATCACCGTGCTGGTGATCCCGTTCGAGAAGGGGAGCACGCCCAAGTGACCGAGCAGCCGCAGTTCACGATCCGCGTGGACCAGAACAAGTACCTCCCGGTGGACGGTACCGAGGTGCACGCGATCCTCACCGTCGAGGCGGCCGGGCCGGTGGAACGCCTCGCCCAGGCGCAGCAGGCGGCCGAGGTCATCATCGTCGACACCTCGGGCTCGATGTCCTACGGAAAGATCAACGAGGCGCGCAAGGCGGCGATGGCCGCCGTGGACACCCTGCGCGACGGAGTGTTCTTCGCGATCGTCTCCGGCACCGCCTACGCCCACATGGTCTTCCCGCACGACCGGCACCTCGTGCCCGCCGACGAGAACAGCAGGCGGGCGGCCAAGGACGCCATCAGCCGGATGCAGGCCGACGGCGGCACCGCGATCGGCCGCTGGCTGCGGCTCGCCGCCGACCTGTTCCAGCCGTTCCCGCACGCCATCAAGCACGCCATCCTGCTCACCGACGGCAAGAACGAGCACCAGGAGGCCAGGGAGTTCGACGCCGACCTGGCCTACTGCACCGGCAAGTTCGTCTGCGACTGCCGGGGCGTGGGCGACGGCTGGGTGGTCGCCGAGCTGCGCAAGGTCGCCTCGGCGCTGCTCGGCAGCGTCAACGACATCCCCGACCCGAAGGACCTGGAGGCCGACTTCCGGGCCATGACGCAGACCGCGATGGGCAAGGCCGTGGCCGATGTCGTGCTGCGGGTGCGCACGCCGCAGAACGCGACGCTGAAGTTCGTCAAGCAGGTCTCGCCGACGTTGGAGGACCTCACGGGCCGCCGCACGCCGTCGGGGCCGCTGGACGGCGACTACCCGACGGGCTCGTGGGGCGCGGAGAGCCGCGAGTACCACATGTCCTTCCAGGTGGCCCCCGGCACGGTCGGGCAGGAGATGCGGGCCGCGTGGATCCGGCTGATGATCCCGGACACCGGGGAGCAGCTCGCCGCGGGCAACGTGCTCGCCGAGTGGAGCACCGACCTGGCGCAGTCCACCAGGATCAACCCCCGCGTCGCCCACTACACCGGGCAGCAGGAACTGGCCCAGCTCATCCAGGACGGCCTGCAGGCTCGCAAGGACGGCGACCTCGACCTGGCGACCGCCAGGCTCGGCCGGGCGAGGGGCATCGCCGCGCAGTCCGGCAACAGCGACACCGCCAAACTGCTCGACCGGGTCATCGACTTCGACCCGGAGAGCGGTACCGCGCGGCTCAAGCCCAATGTGGAGAAGGCGGCGGAGATCGCGCTGGACACCGGCTCGGTGCGCACCGCCCGGATGCGCCGGGACCCGCAGGGCTGAGGGCCCCGAGGCGAGAGCCGAGAGTGAGGAGGACGAGCGATGGCGACATGTCCCACCGGCCATGAGTCGGAGGCCACGGACTACTGCGACATCTGCGGGACCGTGATGGGAGGGCCGCCGGTGGCCGCGCCCTCAGGCGTGCCCTCGGGCATGCCCGCGTCCTCGGCCACTCCGGTCCCGGCCGCACCGGCCGCGAACGCCGAGGGCGGACGCAGCACGTGCCCCGACTGCGACGCCCCGCGAACCGGCCGGTTCTGCGAGGAGTGCGGGTTCGACTACGCGGTCGAGGTCTCCGGCGCGATCCGGATGGCCGAGCAGGCGCAGTCGGTGCAGGCGATGCTCCAGGGCCGGACGGCCGCGCAGTCGGCGCAGTCTGGGCGGTCGTCGCGCCCGCAGCAGACGGCCGCGTTCCAGGCGGCAGGTCCGCCGCCCACGGCACCACCGGTCGGGCCGCCGGTGATGCCCGCGCCGGTCACCACGCCGCAGGGCGTCGCCCCCGACCCGCAGCCGCAGGCGGCGGAGGCGACCTACGGGGGGGCCTGGGAGGCCGTGGTCACCGCCGACCGCGACTACTACAACACCATCATCGGCATGGGCGGGCCCGACGCGTCGAGCGTGCCGTTC
Source organism: Spongiactinospora sp. TRM90649 (assembly GCF_029382225.1). Taxonomy (GTDB): domain Bacteria; phylum Actinomycetota; class Actinomycetes; order Streptosporangiales; family Streptosporangiaceae; genus Spongiactinospora. The sequence goes on along the minus strand of NZ_JARLTC010000003.1, from coordinate 73,128 downwards.
CCGCCGTACTGCCCGGAGCGGCGGTTCCCGCTCACCGGGCAGCAGGTGCGCATCGGGCGGCGCAGCCGCTCGCGCAACCTCAGCCCGGAGATCGACCTGACCGGGCCGCCGGAGGATCCGGGGGTCTCGCACCTGCACGCGGTGCTGCTGGCCCAGCCGGACGGCACCTGGATGCTCGTCGATCCCGGCTCCGCCAACGGCACCGCGGTCAACGGCTCACGTGAGTCGCTGCCGCAGAACGTGCCGGTGCCGGTCGGCGACGGCGACCGGATCCAGCTCGGCGCGTGGACCGTCATCACGCTACGGAAAGGGTGAGGCACCGTGACCGCGCCTCCACTGACGCCTGTCCCCAGCGGTAACGACCCGGGCGGCGCGCAGGCGAGCACGACAGCCGTCATGGGCCGCCCGACGACGCTGCCCGAGAGGCCCGCGCCGGAGCCGCGCGCGCCGCGCCGCCGTACGGTGCCCGGGCGGATCCGCACGCTGGCCGGGGTCTGCCTGCTGGCCGTGGCGCTGCTGTTCGGCGGCACCTTCTGGGCCATCGGCAACGTCCGCGACGGCCTGCAGGTGATCGGCCACGACGCGGGCCCGCAGGTCGTCGCCACCGCCGACATGTACTTCGCGCTCAGCGACATGGACGCCCAGGTGGCGAACGTGCTGCTGATCGGCAGGGACACCGGCCTCGGCGAGGGCCGCGACACCGCCGTCCAGCGCTACGAGCAGCGCAGGACCGAGGTCGGCAAGGCGCTGCTGCTGGCCAGCGACCTGGCCATGGGCGACCCCACCGAGAAGCTGACCGTCGTGGCCCTGCTCAACGGCTTCGGCCGCTACCAGCAGCTCGCCGAGCGGGCCATGCTGCTGAACCAGCAGGCCGACCACGCGGCCGGGCCGCCGCCCACGCGGGTCATCGAGGTCTACCGCGAGGCGACCGACCTGATGCGGCTCGACCTGCTGCCCAAGGCGTACAACCTGACGTTGGAGAGCGGCACGATCGTCCGTCAGACCTACGAGGACGAGCACGCCGCCATCACCGCCGGGCGGATCATCGTCGGCGTGGTGGGGCTGGGCGCGGTGCTGACCCTGGTCGGCATCCAGGTCTTCCTCACCCGCAGGTTCCGCCGGTTGACGAACCCGGCGCTGATGCTGGCCACCGTCGGCGTCGGCGCGCTCACCGTGCTTGCCGTGCTGCTGCTCGGCGCGCAGGCCGAAGGGCTGCGCAAGGCCAAGGAAGAGGGCTTCAACTCGGTGCTCGCCATGTCGCGGGCCCGGGCGATCGGCAACACCATGCACGGCGACCAGAGCCGCTACCTGCTCGACCCCGAGCGCGCGGACACCTACGAGCAGGTCTACCTGGACAATTCGCAGAAGGTGCTCTACACGCCGGGCGGCAGCCTGGACAAGTACTACGCCGGGGTGAACAAGGCGGTCTCGGCCTTTCCCGGCCAGGCCGGGTTCCTGGGCTTCCACGGCGTCGAGGCGGCCACCGTCACCCGCTCCGACGAGCGGACGGCCGTCGGCAAGGTACTGAAGGGCTACCAGGGCTTCCAGCGGGGCGACCAAGAGATGCGCAGGCTCGCGCTGGGCGGGCAGCGCGGCAAGGCCATCGGCCACCGGATGGGCTACCTCAGCCAGACCTTCCAGAGTTACGACACGGCCCTCGTGGACCTCATCAAGCTGCACAGGACCACCTTCAACGATCAGATCAAGAGCGGCGACTCGGCGCTCGGCGGCTGGAACTGGCTGCTGCCCGGGGTGGCGCTGGCCGCCGCCGCGCTGATCCTCGCCGGAGTCCAGCCGCGGCTGAGCGAGTACCGCTGAGCGTGGGCGAAAGGAGACCGACGATGCGTGTACGGCTCGCCCTCGCGGGCGCGGTGGTGCTGGCCACGGCCGGGTGCGGGCTCGGCGCCCAGGCCGACTCCGTGCTCGGCAAGGAGACCCTGACGATCGGGGTCAAGTTCGACCAGCCCAGCCTCGGCTACAAGTCGGGGAACAAGAACGAGGGCTTCGACGTCGACGTGGCCGCCTACGTGGCCCGCAAGCTGGGCGCCAAGAACTTCGTCTTCAAGGAGGCGCCCTCGGCCAAGCGCGAGGCGATGCTGCAGGCCGGCGACGTCGATCTGATCTTCGCGTCGTACTCGATCACCGCCGAGCGCAAGACCAAGGTGGACTTCGGCGGGCCGTACTACGTGGCCCACCAGGACACCCTGGTGCGTTCCTCCGACGCGAACATCCGCGACGTGCGCGACCTGGCGGGCAAGAAGCTCTGCCAGGTCACCGGCTCCAACTCCTGGCGGCGGGTCAAGGAGGAGCGCAAGGTCAACGTGGAGCTGGTCGAGGTGAAGAAGTACAGCGACTGCCTGGCCAAGCTGGCCGACGGCTCGCTGGACGCCGTCTCCACCGACGACCTGATCCTGGCCGGTTACGCGCAGGAGGCCAAGGGCAGTCAGATCCGGTTCGTCAACGCGCCGTTCACGGACGAGCGTTACGGTGTCGGCATCCGCAAGGGCGACGTCGCCGGGTGCGAGGCGGTCAACAAGGCGATCACCGAGATGTACCTGGACGGCACCGCCAAGCGGCTGCTGGAGAAGTGGTTCAAGCCCACCGGCCTGAACCTCACATTTACCGTCCCCCAGTTCGAAGGGTGCTGATCGACCATATGACGCAGGCGTACGAACCGGGCCGGGGCCCGGGACCCGCCACTCCGTCTGAGGAAGACCTGATCCGGCTGCTCGGCGAGCAGCGGATGGGCGCGCTGGCCACCAACGGCAAGGACGGCCGTCCGGTCATGTCCACCGTGGCCTACGCGTGGGACCCGGCGGAGCGGATCATCCGGATCAGCTCCATCGAGGGCCGCGTCAAGGTGCGGCGGCTGGCCGCCGACCCCCGGTGTGCGCTGTACGTCTCGACGACCGACTTCATGGCGTACGCGGTCGCCGCCGGGGAGGCGGAGGTGTCTCCGCCCAGCGCCGAGCCGGGCGACGAGACCGGCCGGGAACTCCTCGGCATGCAGGCGCCGTTCGAGCGACCCGAGGACGAGGCGGTGTTCCTGCGGAACATGGTGGAGGACCGTCGCGTGGTCATCAGGATCCGGGTCGCCCGCCTGTACGGCGGCGGCATCGCCCTGCCCTGATCGGGTTTCAGCTCCCGGTGGTCCCGGCCTTGATCGCGACGGTCAGCGCCTCGACCGGGGAGGGAGCCGGGCGGCCTGCGGTCGCGGGCGAACTCCGCCGCCAGGCGCTGGAGCACCGCGTTGACCGGGGTGGGCACGCCGTGCAGCCGCCCGTGCGCCACATGGGCGAGGTGTCGGCGGACGATCGCGGCATGTCCGAGGTCGTGGAGAAGGCCATGGGCGCGCGCGGGCAGGGGAGGGAGACCCGTGAGGCGCTGCTCGCCGTCGCGGGCGGGCTGGTCGACCGGGCGCGGGCGCACGGCGCGATCGGCGAGGACGTGACGACCGGCGACGTCAACATGGTCATCTGCGGCCTGGCGGCGGTGATCCGCAACGGCGCGGGCGACTGGCGGCGGTACATCGAGGTCGCGCTCGACGGTTCCGTTCCCGTTGATTTCGGTCTATAAGATCTAGCTATACCGCGATGTTATGACGCTCGCGGTCTCGCCCGCGCCGTTCGGGTTTCGGCAGATCACAGAGCCCCGATCGCGTACCGCGACGGGTTCCCCACGCGACGCTCCGCTGTCGCAGATGCCGCACTTGGATCGATCCAAGGCGATTGCACTCCAGGTCGGCGGATGGTTCGCCATCTCGTGAAGCATTTGTCAAGCGGCTTATGCCGACATTATGTAACGGAGTGTGGCTTACCAGATCACTGGTTGTAGTCCAGTGCGTTGTCTGCCTTCCTTCGAATCTGTAATCGGATAGTCGACGGTATTTCACTGTCGTCCTCCACGGGGGAGGTTCCGAGCTTTGCTCGCCAAAGGCCGATTTCGGCATGCCCGAATTCAGATTCCCTTACTCACCCTGACGCTCGTCGCGTCGTTCGTCGCGTCGTTCGTCGCGCCGGTGGACGCGGCCGTGGCCCAGGCCGCGCCGCCGCCGGTGCCGCAGGTCAAGCAGGGCACCGCCCGCGTGGGACGCCGCCAAGCAGGAGGCCACGACCACCGACGCCGACGGCGTGGTGACCTGGGACGGTTACCGGGGCAACACGCTGGTCTACACCCAGCACGGTACCGGTGACACCGACAACCACCGCTACGACAAGGAAACAACAACCCGACCGAGCACACCGACGCCAACGGCAAGGTCTGGAAGGACACCTACAACGAGTTCAACGAACTCGTGAAGAGCGAGGACCCCGACGGCAACACGATCACCAGCGCGTACGACTCGCGCGGCCTGCGGACCTCCACCACCGACCAGCGCGGCAAGGTCACCCGGTTCGAGTACCTGCCGCAGGGCGGGCCGAACTCCGGTCTGATCAAGGCGTCGGCCTCTCCGGAGGGACGGCGGGCCGAGGTCGTCTACGACGTGACCGGCCGCCGTATCGCCTCGATCGACCCGCGCGGCACGGTGCCCGGCGGGAACCCGGCGGCCTACACCACCAGGTACGCCTACGACGCCCAGGACCGGCTGACCAGCACGCAGGAGCCCGGCAAGAACAACGCCTGGCGCAGCGGCTTCGACGAGACCGGCCGGCAGGTTCGCGTGCAGACCCCGATGGGGCAGACGACGAACTACTACTACTTCGCCAACGGGCTGCTCCAGAAGGTCGACCACGAGCGGCGCACCAGCACCTACACCTACACCTAGGCCGGCCGTCAGGCCACCGCGTCGGTGCTGCTGCGGACCCGCGCGCCGATCACCACCAGCTACACCTACAACGCCGAGGGCCTGCTGAAGACGACCACCTCCCCGCTGGGCAACGAGCCGGGGGCGAACAAGGCCGACTACACGACCACGTACTTCTACGACGCCGACGACAACCCGGTGCGGGTGCGGCACCCGTACCCCGGCGGCGGTTTCACCGACCGGGACATCAAGACCGACCCGCTCGACCGGACCAGCTCGAAGATCGACGAGCTGAACAAGGAGTCCACGTTCGGCCGGGACAACAACGGCCAGATCACCTCTACCACCGACAACCTCGGTCGTAGGACGCGGATGGCCTACGACGACTCGGGGCGGCAGACCGAGATCACCGACGCCGGCGGCAAGACCACCAAGACCGAGTACGACAAGGCCGGCAACCCGATCAAGGAGACCAACGCCGTCGGCGGGGTCACCACCTGGAAGTACGACGACGACGGCCTGCTGGTCGCGGTGACCGAGCCGCGCGGCAACGTCGAGGGCGCCGACCCGGACAGGTACACCACCCGGTACGAGTACGACCGGGCGGGCAACCAGACGAAGATCATCGACCCGCTGGGCAACGCGTCCACCGCGACGTACGACGGCGTCAACCGGCTGATCGCCACGACCGACGCCAAGGGCCGCACCACGCATCAGACGTTCAACGAGGACAATCTGCTGCGCACGGTGCACACCCCGGAGACGCCGTACAGCCCGTACGACCCCGAGGCCCGTTCCACGGTCTACACCTACAGCATCGACGGCATGCTGGAGTCGGTGCGCGACCCGCTGGGCCGCTACACCCGGATGGCCTACGACGACGCCGGGCGGCTGATCACCCGCGCCGACCCGCTGTCCCGCCGGGTCGAGGTCACCTACGACGCGGAGAGCAACCCGCGGACCGCGATCACCATCAACGGCCCTGAGTGGGTGTCGCCGGAGGAGCGCGCCAAGCGCACGGTGAGCATCGACTACGACATCCTGAGCCGTCGCACCAAGACCACCCTGGGCTCGCAGGGCCCGGTCCACACGTTCGCCTACGACGCCAAGGACCGCACCACGGCCTACGGCGACCCGACCGGCGTCCGCGAGGTCGTCTACGACGACGAGGACCAGATCAAGACGGTCACCCGCAAGACCGCCGGGCAGTCCGACCAGACCTTCACCTACGCCTACGACGAGCGCGGCAACATCACCTCGCGCCCGCATCCGGACGGCACGAAGGTCACCGCCGACTACGACGGCGACAGCCGGATCACCTCGCACAACGTGTCCGGCGGCGTCGCGGGCGGGGCGTCGGAATGGACGTTCAAGTACGACCCGGCTGGCCGTCGCGTCTCCACCACCCTGCCCACCGGCGGGCTGACCGAGAAGCGGGCCTACGACGAGTCGGGACGGCTGACCTCGATCGCCACGGCGAACGGCGACGCCGCTCCGGTGTCGGCGTTCGACCTGACGCTCGACCAGGTCGGCAACCCCACCAAGGTCGTCACCCGCCGAGGTGACCGCACCGAGGAGGTCGCCTACGCGTACGACAGCGTGGACCGGGTCACCTCCGCCTGCTACTCGGCCACCACCTGCGGCACCGGCACACAGGCCGCCGGCCGGATCGACTACACCTACGACCTGATGGGCAACCGCCTCTCGCAGAAGCGGACCGGCACCGCGGGCAACGACACCACCACCTACACCTACGACGTCGCCGACCAGCTTCTTCGCGAGACCGTGGCCAAGCCGGACAGCACGGTGTCCAAGAACTTCGCCTACGACGTCAACGGCAACCAGATCACGGCCGGGCCGGACCGGACGGGCATGCGGCCCGACAACGGCCCGACCACCAACGGGGACACCGCCCCCAGCCAGGGGGCCGACCCCGGCCCCAGCCCGGAGGACGTGGCCAAGGCCCAGCAGCTCCAGAACAAGTCCGTGCTGGACGTGGTGCTGGAGGCCGGCGGCCAGATCCTGATGGAGATCCTGGGGATCAACGACATCCTCAACTGCCTCAAGGGCGACCTCGGCGCGTGCGTCTCCATGGTCGTCGGCGCGCTGCCCTGGGGCAAGATCTTCAAGGCCCCGAAGATCATCGAGGCCATCTGGAAGGCCGGCAAGGCCGTCATCAACTTCTTCCAGCAGTTGAAGTGGGCCAGAGCCATCCTGCGAGGAGCGGCGAAGGCCGCGGAGGCGGCCAAGGCCGCGGCCGCCAAGGCGGCCCGCGAAGCGGCCGTCAAGAGAGCCGCCGCCAAGGCCGCGGCCGAGCAATTGGCCAAGAAGCTCGCCGCCGAGACCGCGGCGAGGGCCAAGGCCCTGGCCGCCAAGGCCAAGGCCAAGACCAAACCACCGGCCGCAAACCCGAAGTCACGCGGTGCCAAGGCCGACAGCTGCCCCAACAGCTTCGCCGCCGGAACCCTCGTGCTCCTGGCCAACGGCACGGCCAAGCCGATCGAGAAGGTGGCCCTGGGCGAGAAGGTCCTCGCCACCGACCCCGAGACCGGCGAGACCAGGGCCAAGCCCGTCGTCCGGCAGATCGCCGGCGAAGGCGACAAGAAGCTCGTCAAGATCACGATCGACACCGACGGTGACACGGGTTCCGCCACCAGCGACCTCGTCGCCACCGATGGCCACCCGATCTGGGTCCAGAGCGAGCGCGCCTGGCTGAAGGCCGACCGCCTCAAGCCCGGCATGTGGCTCCGCACCAGCGCGGGCACCTACGTCCAGGTCACCGCGACCAAGACCTCGACCGCCAGGCAACGCGTCCACAACTTCACCATCGCCGACATCAACACGTACTACGTGCTGACGGGCGCCACCCCGGTCCTCGTCCACAACTGCGACAATCTCCAGGAGTATGCCGACAGTTTGCGTGAGCAGTTCAACAAGGAGGACGGCCCCTTCTTCGCGGCGAAATACACATCTCCCTCAGGGCAGACCTATTACGGTCACTCAGGTCACGACATGACGCCGACTCCCGGCGGAGCGGTGGACGACCTCGTCCGGCGGTTCACCCCATCGGACGGCCGTTACCACGCGGGATGCGCCGAGACCATGTGCCTCATCAAAGCCGAGAAGGTGGAGGGCGCGGCCGGAGTTCGAGGGGATGTGTTCGAAGTGGTGAAGGTAAGAGGTTTGAACTCGCCCCCCGGTGGCGCGCACGGCACGTCTGCCACTCCTTGCGAACTGGTCTGCCAACCCAGGCTGCGACATCAAGGAATCCGCTGGTAAGGAAATCACGGTGAGCAGAGAACATCGCCGGATCAATCGATTCGGCTTCGCCGAATACGAAGACATGATCGAGCTTTCCCGCGAGACGGACGGCCCGGAACTGGCGCGAGTCCTGAGCTCGATCGTCGAGCGAGTGCTTTCGGAGGAATCCGGACTGCTCGAAACGCTGTCGGACGGCGCCCAGGCGGACTTCGTGGTTCCTCTGGGAATGGCCGCGAGAATGCTGTCGAGCGGGGGGTACTCGGCCATGGAGTTGGTCTCAGCGGCCGCAGCCGTGAGATATTGCGCCGAGCCGCACAGAACGGAATTTCCAGACGATCTGGCGCGGATGCTGTCCCGCCTACCGCGCTGACCGACGGCGCGGCGGACGCCCCGTCAGGCACGTCCTGACGGGGCTTTCGCGGCGAACGCCGTCTGTGACCACGTTGGCGATCTTCCGGCGAAGGACGGGCCAATGCTGCAGCTAGGGCGCTTCACCCCCATGGAGCTTGAGGCTCTCGGAAGAGAGCGGAATTTCCTTCGGGACCAGTCGGAGTGGCGCTGCCCCGCGTGCGGAGAGGTGTCCGTTCGCACGTACCTCAGGAACACGCGGCACGCGGATCGTCCCGCGATGATCGGCTACACCTGGTGCGCCGCGTGCCGCAGGGTGGCCGGCTCGACGGGCCCGCTGCCACCCGGTCTGGTCATCTCCGACCGGTGGCGCGAGCTGGACCCGGAGGCATGGGAGGAATTCGACAGGACCCTGCCCAGGCTCCTCGCCAGGCTCGACCGCCTCTGGGAGAAGGGTGTGCTGCCACAGAGCATTGGCTGGAAGCGGCCATAGCGCGAACGAACCGCGGCCCCTCCGGAGACCTTCTGGCGGGGCCGCGAGGTGCGGTTGCCGCGGTGCCTCCGGAGTGGCCTCCGGGGGAGGAGTTCCTTCGGCGGGTCGCGGAGCGACTGGGGATGCGGCTCGGTTGCCGGTGGTGGCCGGGGCGCCGCGGCGCCGTGCTCGGGGTTCCGGCCGCCGTGCCGGACTCGCTGGCCGGTGTCCGCCGGGCCGCGCCCGCCGTCCCGTTCCCCGAGGAGGTCGTCGATACGGTGGGGCTGCTCTGGGACGCCCGGCAGTTGACCGTGGAGCAGATCGGGCAGGTGCTCCGCTGATCTCGCCTTCAGCCGCGGCTCGGAGGGACCACCTGGATCCCGAAACCGTATGAGCCGATGGCGTCGGCGATTCCCATGAAGAGCAGGCTGTAGTGCTCCTGGCCCCGGGCCGTGGGGATGCCTCCCAGGTCGAGCAGGGAGTCAGGGGGCCAGCCCAGGTCGTTCAGGAGGCCGCCGACCCTGCGTTTGGCGTCGGCGTCGTCCCCTGACAGGAAGACCGTGCTCGGGCCCCGCAGCGACTCGGGGGCGACCATGAGCTGCGCGTCGATGGTGCAGAGCGTCTTGACGACCTTCGTGTCCGGGAATGTGCGCTGGATCTCCTCTCCCAGGCTCTCTTCGAGGTGGGAGAGCGTGCCGTCCTCCCGGAAGCCGACCGCGACGTCGAGCAGCGCCTTCCCGGCCAGGGCCGGGGCGCCGATCTCGGTGAGCAGCGGCACGGACACGGTGCCGGGGGTCGCGTTGACCACCACGTCCGCGCCCGCGACGGCTGAGTACGGGTCCAGGACCGGTACGCCCGCTTCCCGTACGGTCGCCAGTTCGGCACGCGACGCGGCGTCCTCCGGCCGCCGTGATCCGAGGACGACGTCGTGGCTCCCGCCGGCCCAGCCGATGGCCAGCGCCCGCCCTACGTGGCCGGTTCCGAGAATTCCGATCTTCATGGCCTCGACGCTATGCCGTCCCACCCGGCGGTCGCCTCGGGCCACGGCCGGGGCCGCCGTACATCATTGGTCGTAGGACCTGAAACCGCCCCGTGATCACGTGAGTGATCACGGGGCGGGTCGTTCAGGGGGTCAGCAGTTGGACAGGACGGGCAGGTTGTTGAAGCGGGTGTGCAGCCAGGTGATGGCCAGCGGGGCGCCTTCGACCGCGCCGGCCACGTGGTTGGGGGCGGGTAGCGGGGTCCACAGGACCTTGGCGCCTCGGTTGCACCAGTCGCGGCGGAGGGTCTGGCCGACGGCGAGCGGGATCACCTCGTCGTTGTCACCGTGGTAAAGGTAGACCGGCACGCCCGGGGTCCGGGAGCCGAGCCGGGTCTCGGCGAGACGCGCCTGCCAGGCGGGCAGGTTCATCACGTCGGTGGTGGTGAGCTGGGAGAGCCGCCGTCCGCTCAGCTTGGAGTTGATCGCGCCACCGCAGTCGTCGCTGACGTCGGTGAACAGCGTGCGGCCCTCGGCGGTGAGGTAGGCGTCCAAACTCAGTTCCGGGTAGGCGGCGTTGAGGCCGATACCCGCGGCGGCCGACAGGCCGAAGTTCGACGTGCCGTCCAGGTTGGCCGCGACCCGCTGCAGGTCGGCCGGGACGCCGCCCGCGGCGACGCCGCGCAGTTGCAGCTCAGGGGCGTAGCTGGGCTGGAGCTGGGCCGCCCAGCCCGCCGAGGCGCCGCCCTGGGAGTAGCCGATCACGCCGACCTTCGCCGACGCGGACAGACCAGAGCCCGGAACGCGGGTGGCCGCCCTGATCGAGTCGAGCACGGCCTGGCCCTGCGAGATACCGGCCATGTAGGTGTGCAGGCCGGGAGTGCCCAGTCCCTCGTAGTCGGTGACCGCGACGGCCCAGCCCTTGGCCAGCAGCAGGCTGATCAACGCGATCTCTTGGTCCTTGCCCTGTTGCATCAACGCCGACGGCGCGCACTGGTCGCCGAGGCCGTGGGTGCCCATGGCGTACCCGACGATCGGCCGGGTGCCGGAGTACGAGCCGTTCGGTACCAGCACGGTTCCGGAGACCTGCACCGCCGTGCCTCGCGCCGAGGTGGAGCGGTAGAGGATCTTCCAGACCTTCGCCGGGACCTTCACCAGCTTGGTGGGGTCGTAGTACAAGCTCACTGACTGTGCCGAGATGACGTCACCGGCACCGGCCGCCGAAGCGGGAACGGTGGTGCCGGCGACGGCTAAAACCATGGTCGCAATCGCGACAAAGGCAATGCTCACGCGCACACGCAAGCCCATTTGGCCGCCCTTCGGTAAGAGTGAGTGCACGGGGAATAGTGGCGGCGCGCCGTGAGCCGATATTTACTCGCGGGTAACTGTGTGTCAATCCCGGCTGAGGAGCGGCAGGGGTAGGTCTTCCGGCGGCCCGGGGCAGTTCAGGGGGGCCGGTCGAAACCGGGCTCCGGCGCATTTGGGCCGGTCAGCGGGGTGCCGTCGAGTTGTCCGCGCATTCCGGCCCCGTGAATGCGGTATGGAAAAGTCCGGACGCCTCCGGTAAACCTAGGGAATTGGTCTGGCTCACCGGTCGCATGAGAGCCTAGGGACATGGATTTCGAGGAAGTCGCGGGCACGGTCGTCGAGCGGTTCGCCACCGAGATCCGGGCGACGGTCCCCCTGGTCTCGCTGTGGGTGCACGGCTCGCTGGCCGGTGGCGACTTCCAGTTCGGGCGCAGCGACTTCGACCTGCTCGCGGTGATCGCCGAGAAGCCCGGCCCCGAGCAGGTGCAGGGCCTGGAGACCGTGCATCGTGACCTGATCAGGGACCATCCCGTCGCGGCCAAGCTGCACTGCTCCTACATGGAGCGGCACCGGTTGCGCGATCCCGGCATAGAGCACCTGACCTGGGCGTTCCAGGAGATGTTCCACCGTCCGGTCTCGCCGGTGATCCGCAGTGAGCTGCTGGAGATCGGGGCCACCCTGTACGGCCCGGCTCCCGGCGGCATGATCCCGCCCGTCCCCCCGGCCGACCTGGCCGCCTTCGTCCGGGAGGAACTGGACGGCTACTGGCGGCGGGTCGTGGCCAAGTTCGGGCCGTGGCTCTCCGACACGTGGATCGACGTCGGCCCGCTCACGCTGGCGCGGGCCACCGTCACGCTCAGGGGCGGCGGGATGATCTCCAAGCGGGAGGCGTTCCCCGTGCTGCTCGAACTGGGCGCGCCGGCCGACCTGGTCAGCGACATATATGACCGCCGCTACGGGCGTCCGGTCCGCACCTCGCCCGGCTGGCGGCTGCGGCGGGCCCGGCTGGCCCGCGCGTTCATGGCCGAGGGGATCGACCGCGCGCTCGCCTCCGCCTGACCGGTGGCGGAATCGGCCGCGCCGGTCAGGCGTGGGGGCCGACGGTGACCGGCCCGACGGTGAGGCGCGGAACGCCCTCCAGGATCCGCCCGATCCGCTCGACCTCGCGGTCCAGGTCGCTCAGCAGCGCCGGGGAGAGATCGTCCAGCGGTTCCACGGTGACCTCGATCCGGCGTCCCGACCTGCGCTGGTGCCACACGCCGGCCACCGTCCCGTCCACCAGCAGCACGGGGTAGTTGCCGCCCTGGCCCCGCGCCAGGGCGCGCTCGGCCGCCCGGCCGGGGAAGACCCGCTCGCGCGGATGGCAGCCCACCGTGTAGGCGTCGAAGTACGGCAGCAGCCGCACCCCGCCCGGCGGCTCCGGCGACACTCCGGTGTCGCCCGCGACCACCCAGCCGGGCAGGCCATCCACATCGACCCGGGTGATCCGCTCGCCCATGGACTCGAACAGCCGCACCGCCCACCCCGCAGGGGCGGCGAGCCAGCGGGCGAACTCCTGCGGGGTGACCGGCCCGTACGCGTGCAGGTAGCGCGTGACCAGCTCGGCCAGGGCCGCCTGCTCCTCGTCCGGCTCCGGGCCGCGCACCGGCCGGAACCCCGGCAGCACGGTGGCCGGGCTGGTGTAGGTGAGGCTGCGTCCCCGGTTCGGGCCGTAGCACAGCGCGCCCCGGTGCCCCGCGAGGGCGAGCGCCTGCCGCCAGCGCGGCCACATGTCCTGGAACGCGGGCATCACCCGCTCGCCCGCCCACGGGCCGGTACGTTCCACCACGGCCTCGTCCAGCTCGGCGATGGTCAGGGCAGTGCCGTCCAGGGCGTCGGCGACCGCGCGGACGATCTCGTCGATCTGCTCGGCGGTGAGCCCTGAGCGGGCGGTGAGGACGGACGGGACGGCGGACAGCGCCCTGGTCCACATCGGCAGGTCGCGCGCCGCCAGCAGATGGATCGTTCCGCGCGGGCCGTGCGCCTTGACCAGCGAGGGTCGTTCGCCGCGCAGCGCCTCGCGCACGTCCTGGCGCGTCGCGTCGCCGTCCATGCGCGTCGCGACGGACAGCTCGGCCGCCGACATCACCTGGGCGTGTGCCCCGCAGTTGGCCGATGCCACGTCCGCCGCCGTGCCGCCTCCGCCGGGCGCGGCGAGCGAGTGACGCGCGAGCCGCCGCGAGCGGACTTCACGCCAGGTCACCTGGACGGGGGAGGACGTCGAAAGCATTGCGAGGGCTCCTTGGGTGGGGCGGGGGACCTGCCGGTGGCGCGGGGGCGCCGACACTCTCGACTACCTGGCGTTCAGCCTCGCCCGACTCGGCTGTGACTTCGTCGTCCACGACCCGCCCGAACTCCTCGCCCACCTCCGCGACCTGCGCGACCGGCTCGGCCGCGCGCTGGGATCCTGACGCCCCGGCGAGGCCCGCGTGCCACGGCCCGGCCCACTACAGTTGCGGCATGCCCGGTGCCGAAGCCCCCCTCCCCGACGACCCCGCCGACGCCCTGGCCGCGGTGTCGGCGCTGCGCCGCCTGGCCGACCGGATCGAGGACGCCGCCGTCGAACAGGCGATGCGGACCGGCTGGAGCTGGCCCCAGGTGGCCGAGGCGCTCGGCGTCACACGTCAGGCCGTGCACAAGAAGCACGCCAGGCGGCTGATCGACGCGGGTGTCAAGCTCCGGAGGCGGTGACGGTGGCCGCCGCCTTCATCGACGTGGACGTGGTCATCGAACGGGGCCGCCGCGAGGCGCACCAGGACGGCGCGGAGGCCGTCGAGGCCCACCACCTGCTGCTGGCGCTCGCCGGAGCCGATGATCCGGTGGTGCGGGGGGTGCTCGACGCTGCCGGGCTCGACCGCGCGGCCGTCCGGGCCGCGCTCGACCGGGAGAACGCGCGGAGCCTGGCCGCCATCGGCGTGGACGTCGCCGCGTTCACCCTGCCCGCGGCGAGCGTGGCGGGCGACCCGCCGTCCAGGCTCGGGACCTCGGCGCGGCTCGCGCTGGAACGCGGCTTCGCGTCCGTGGGCCGTAAGAAGGACCTGCGGCCCGGCCATCTGCTGCGCGGCGTGCTGCTGGCCGAGGTCGGCACCGTCCCCAGGGCCCTCGCCCTCGGCGGGGTGGATCGGGCCGGTCTGCTGGCCGCCCTCGACCGGGCCCTCGCTGCGGCGCGCTGATCAGCCCGGAGCCTTGCGGCTGAGGGATTCCCACGCGCGGTAGGTCCGCGTGCGTTCCGCGTCCATCTGCTGGACGATGTCGTAGGAGGCGCCGCCCACGATGAGCCGGGGCGGGGGCTCCGGCATGTCGACGAGCTCCATGATGACCGGGGCCGCCGTGCTCGGATCCGGGCCCGCCTCGTCGCCCCACATCTCGGCCAGCCTGGCGCGCAGCGGCGCGTACTCCGGCATCGCGTCGGTGGCCGTCGTCCCCGTGGTGAACAGACCCGTGTCATAGCCGCCCATCTGGACGATCGTCACCTTCACCCCGAACGGCTCGACCTCCATGGCCAGCGACGCGCCGATCGAGTCGAGCGCGGACTTGCCCGCCGCGTACAGGCCGACGGCGGCGAACCCGCCGCCGGTGCCCATGGAGGTGACCTGCAGGATGTGCCCCGAGCCCTGGGCCCGCAGGTACGGCACGACGGCCTGGCTCACCCAGATCGCGCCGAACAGGTTGACGTCGAGGTGCGCCCTGACCTGCTCCTCGGTGGCCTCCTCGAGCATGCCGTAGAGCATCACCCCGGCGTTGTTGACGACGACGTCGAGCCTGCCGAACGCGGCGACGGCGCGGGCCGTCTGCTCCTGGACGGCGGCGCGGTCGGTGACGTCGAGCGGTAGCCGGACGAGGTCCTGCTGGTACTTCTCCGCCAGGTCGGCGAGGGGGGCGAGGTCGCGGGCGGCGGCGACGACGCGGTCTCCGGCGGCGAGCGCGGCCTCGGTGAAGGCCCTGCCGAGCCCTCGGGACGCGCCGGTGATGAACCATACTCGGGCGGTCGTCATCGGGCGGGTTCCTCTCGTTGGGGTTGCGACACGAGACGTTGCGTCTCGTTTCGAGAGTCTGCATGACGGCCGGGGCCGTGTCAAGACGGACCGTCTCGTCTCGGTGTGCTGCTATGCTCGGCGCATGTCAGCCACGAGGAACCCCGATCCGGCGCGCCGGAGTGAGCGCTCGCGGCAGGCCGTCCTGGGCGCCGCGCGCGAACTGGTCACCGAGGTCGGATACGCCAAGGTCTCGATCGAGGCCATCGCCGCACGGGCGGGCGTGGGCAAGCAGACGATCTACCGGTGGTGGCGGTCCAAGGGCGCGGTGATCTTCGACGCCTTCCTGGCGCTCAGCGAGGGCGCCGAGGGCGTCGTGCTGCCCGACACCGGCGACATCGAGGCCGACCTCAAGCTCGTCATGCGCGCGACGGCCGCCGAGTTCGCGGACCCCGAGTTCGAGGCGCCGATCCGGGCGCTCAACATGGAGATCGTCAATGATCCCGAGCTTGCCGCGCAGTACCACGAGAAGCTGGCCGCCCCCGTCGACGAGGCCAAACGGGAACGGCTGCGCAGTGCCCAGCGCGCCGGCCAGCTCGCCGCCGACGCCGACCTCGACCTGGTGCTCGACCTGCTCTACGCCCCGATCTACCAGCGCTGGCTGACGCGCTCCGGGCCGCTCACGGCGGAGTACGCGGACGCGTTGGTGGACGCCGCGCTCCGCGCGTTCCGGCCCTGATCCGGGTCAGACCGGGGGAACCAGCTCGAAGTAGCGGTCGAGCAGTGCGCGGTCACCCCGGACGGCGAGCTCGTCGGCCGAGCGCCGATGCCAGAGGAACAACGCCAGGTCGGATGCCGTCCCCGCCACCTCCACATCGGCTTCCTTCGCGCTCGGGGCCAGGTCGATCCGGTCGCCGTCGAAGGTGACCGTCCACGCGCCGTCGCCGTCCGTCTGGCGGAAGCCGAACCGCTCGCCCGCGCCCGGCGGAGCCTGCCGCCAGGCACGCCGCGCCGGGGCCATCACCTCGAAGGTGTGGCCCACGGCGTCACGCGCCAGATCGGCCGCGAGCGGCTCGGCCGCGCCGAGCGCGGCCTCGGCGTCCCACCGGTGCACGGCCGCCTCGATGGCCTGCACGCGCAGCCAGAAACCGACGGTCTGCTCCCGGGACCAGGTCCACGCCGCCTCGGCGGGATCGTGCTCGCCGAACAGCGCCGCCAACTTCTCGGCCCCCTCCGCGAACCAGTCGACCAGACTCGCCGCCAGCGGCCCGACATTGGGCGCCCCGTCCGGCCGCGGCCAGCCCGTCATGTCGGCGGGCAGCTTGAAGACGCTCGGGTCGGAGAAGCCGGGCCAGGTGGTCAGCCGCGCGTCGATGACATGGAACACGCCCCGGTGCACCCCACCCAGATGGGCGACCAGATCAGCCGCCGTCCACCCCGGACAGGACGGCACGAACGGCGCCTCACCGCCTTCGGCCGCCCGCCGAACCGCCGCCTCGAACGCGCCGACCTCACGCCGGAAGTGCGAAAGGAAGTCCATGCCCGCACGTTGCCACCATCCACGGCACCGGTAAACAGGTTTTACGCTTCCTTGACCCTTGAGCTCAGTCGATTCGGTATTGGTAGCGGAAATACCAGCCGGGCAGAAGTTTGTAGCCGCGGACGCCGGTTTCCGAATAGAAGCAGCGGAAAGCGTAGACGTCCGGGGGCTCGTTCATGGAGTCGCTGACCGTGGTGCAGATGGTCTCGGTGGCGAACGGGCCTCGGTGGGAAACCCGGTAGGTGGGGCCGGAGGACGCGTCCGCGATACCGCTGGACAACGTGAACAGGCTGGTGGCGCCGATCGTCAGCGCCGCGAGGCGCGCTCGCCGTCCTAACATTTCATGCTCCCCTCAGCGGGAAACTCCGCTCGTTTCCGGCCGTCGGCTTCAGATAGGGCATGACAGTCGCATGACGACTTCGTACCGGCCGTGGCCGACGTTACGGATCAGCGGGGAGACGTCAGTCTTTGACGGCCAGGCCGCCGTACATCGAGACCATGGAATCGTTCACGAGGCGCGCCTTCTCGTCCGGCCGCCACCGGTGGACCGGCACCACGCCCGGCTCGATCAGCCGGAATCCGGTGAAGAGCTTCTCGATCTGCGATCTGGTGCGGGCCTTCGACATGATCCCGCGGCGGTTGTGCTGGGCGACGGCCTCGCTCACCAGTTTGCCGGGCGCGCTGTCGAGGGCGATCGTGGACAGCGTCAGGTAGCTGCCGCTGGGCAGTGGCTTCATCAGGCGGTCGATGATCGAGTGAAGCGCGTCCTCGTCACGGATGAAGTGCACGACGGCGATCAGGCACAGCGCGACGGGACGGCTGAAGTCGAAGGTCTCGCGGACCTCGGGCGAGTCGATGATGGCGTCGGCGTCGTTGAGGTCGGCCTGGATGTAGCGTGTCCTGCCCTCGGGGGTGCTGGTGAGCAGGGCGCGGGCGTGCACGAGGACGAGCGGGTCGTTGTCCACGTAGATGATGCGCGCGGCGGGAACGGCCTGCTGGGCCACTTCGTGCAGGTTGGGCGAGGTGGGCAGGCCCGTTCCGATGTCGATGAACTGGTCGACGCCGCGCTCGGCCGCCAGGTGGCGGGTCACCCTGACCATGAAGTCGCGGTTGGCGCGCACGGACGTCGGCATGTAGGGGGCGATCTTGATGACTTCCTCGGCCGCCGTGCGGTCGGCCTCGAAATTGTCCTTGCCGCCCAGGAAGTAGTCATAGACGCGTGCCGAGTGGGGCACGTTCGTCCTGAGATTGACTCCCACCCGCTTGTCGCCGGCCAACCCCGTACCTCCACGTCGATCTACCGCTATAAGGCACACATTAGCGGGATTCAGGGGTCAGGATCTCGCGAATTCCCCTTTCATGCGGGTGTAGCGAAGACTGCACCCTTTTCTGCCGATCGTATGACATTCCCGACATTGAGCTATGGGGCTGACCTACTTCCCTGGGAGCGGGCGGGGTCGCCGGGAGCGCGGCGCCGGGGGAGAGGCTCGGCGCCGCGCTCCGGCGGGTCGGGGGCTCCGGTCGCCCGTCACCGCCACCGGGGCTCCCGACCTCCTGCCGCCCGCCGCTGGGGCTCTGGCGCCGGGAGGCGGTCTTCCATCACCGTGGCTCGCTACCTCACAGGGAGGCGGCGTCGGCGCGGTCCTTCGGGCAGTCCTTGTGGCGTTCACCGGACGGCGAGCGGTCAGGCTGGTCGGGCGAGGCGGGCGAGGACGGCGACGACGGCGCCGGGGTGGGGGCGGCGGCCGCGTTGGCCAGGGCGACGCCCCCGGTGGCCAGGAGAATCGCGCCCCCTGCCACCGTGGTGCCGACAACGATCTTCCACTTCGGTACCATACGTACGTCCTTCCGTCGGATTCACTCCGGCTGGAACCCCGGGCGGCTCAGGGCTTCATCCAGCCGCCCGGGGCTGAACTCCATCAGAGCAGGCGGGGCCGCAAAGTGGTGTAAACCCGCCCGATGAGAGCGTCCTCACCGTTTCCTCACCGATGCTTCACGCACCCTGCCCAAGCTGTTCACCGAATGGCCCGAGGGTGGACATATAGGAGGACACGGTGCGTTCGGCGACTCTGGTGGGGCTTGTCCTGGATCTCACCGCGATCTCGGTGCTGGCCTACGTGTTGTACTTCCGCCGGCACCACCGGCGTGACCTGCTGTTCGCCTACACCGCGCTGAACGTCGGCATCTTCGCGGTGGTCTCCCTCTTACAGGCGCAGCGAGTCGATCTCGCGGTTGGCTTCGGCCTGTTCGGGGTGCTGTCGATCATCAGGCTGCGGTCGAGCGAGATCACCCAGGGCGAGATCGCCTACTACTTCGTGGCCATCGCGCTCGGCCTGGTGAACGGCATCGCCTCCGCCTGGCCGGTCACGGCCGTGCTGCTCGACGCCACGCTGCTCGCGGTGATGTACGTCGCCGACCATCCCCGCCTGCTGGAACGCACCCGCCACCAGGTCGTCACGCTGGACTGCGTGCACAGCGACGCCCGTTCGCTGCGCGCCGACCTGGAGAACCGGCTGCGCGTCGCCGTCCTGTCGTGCGAGGTAACCCAGGTGGACTACGTGCGGGAGGTGATGGTGGTGGACGTCCGCTTCCAGGTGTCCGCGCACAGCGTGGGGGCGCTCCGGTGAACGGCGGGCGGGCGCGCGACGCCGACCTGATGCTCGCCGGGATCGCGGCCGGACTCTCGCCGGTGGGGCTGGCGGACACCGCCCCGCTGCTGTCCCGCACCGACCTGAAGTACCTGGTCCCGGCCACGTTGCTGGCGGAGCTGGTGGCGCTGCTCGGGGAGCGCTTCGCCGTACTGGAGATCGGATGGCGCAGGCAGTTCCGGTACAGCTCCACCTACTTCGACACGCCCGATCTGCTGACCTACCGGCAGCACCGGCAGGGGAGGCGGCGGCGGTTCAAGATCCGCACCCGGTCGTACCTGGACTCGGGTGACCGGTGGCTGGAGGTCAAGCTGAGCGGCGGACGATCCAGCACCGACAAGCACCGCATGCCGTACCAGCTCCTGACACCCGCGCCGGCCGCCGAGACGCTGCCGTCGGGCGGCCGGGCCTTCGTGTCCGACACCGTGCTGCGCGGGCTGCGGGTGCGCCCGCCGGACACGCTGATGCCGATCCTGACCACCGACTACCGGCGCGTGACGCTGGTGGACCGCACCGGCGAGGCCCGGCTCACCTGCGACACCGGGCTGGTCTGCCACGACGGACGGCGGGCGTTCGGCGCGCGCCGCGACTACGTGCTGCTGGAGTCGAAGTCGGTGACCGGCCAGGCCCTGCCCGACCGGCTGCTGCGCACGCTGGGCGTGCGGCCCGCCGTCATCAGCAAGTACTGCATGGCGGTCGCGCTGCTGCGCGGCGCTCCGGCGAACCGCTGGCAGCCCGTACTGCGTGACTACTTCCGGGCGCCGCCCCGCAGCAGGGTCGTCAGCCGGGGGGAGCCGATGGTTCGGTGCGGAACCCAGTGCGGAACCCAGTACGGAACCCAGTGCGGAACACAGTCGTGTCGCCCGGGGTCGTGACCACGAGGTATCCGTCGGGGGTGGCCTGGAGCGACGTCACCTCCCTGCCGATGTGGATCGAGCCGACGACCTCCCGCTCGGCCAGGTCCCAGACGGCGACCTCGCCGTGGGCGGCGGAGAACGCGACGGCCCGTCCGGCCAGGGTCACCGCCGCGACCGCGGTGACCCTCCCCGTGCCACCGCCCTCCAGGCCTCGACGCGCGCCGAGGTCGCGGAACATCACTCCTTCATTCAGTTCGTCGGCGCGGATCTCGACGAGCGTGGTGCCGACGACGGCGGTCGCCTGCTCTCTCGGCGGCGTCCTCGGCCGATATCCGGGATTCACCAGCGTGTCGGACGAGCCGTCCCACCAGAACAGCCCGCGGCGGTCACGCGCCTCGATCGACAGGCCGGACCAGCCGTTCACCTCGACCGCCGACAGTTCGCCGGGCTCGAAGCCCAGGTCGGCCGAGCGTGCCGTCTCGGCCCCGGTGCTGAGGTCGAAGGTGACGATCCGGCTGTGCTCCGCCACGCACAGCCTGCCGTTCCAGACCGCGGTGACCGGATCGCCGGACGTGCCGTCCTCGTTGGCCTCGATCTTCCACACGGTGGCGGAGCCGGATTCGTCGCACGTCACCAGCCGTTGCTCGCCGGCGTCGTCGCGGTAGGCGGTCATCAGCGGAGAGCCCTGCCCGGTGTCCGTCCAGTCGCCGAGCGGCTGTCCGCCGTGCGGGTCGAACAACATGATCCGCCCGGATTCACCGATCGCGGTGACGGGGCCGCGCGGCGTCCTGAGGAGTTCCACGCCTTCCATCCACCGGCCCTGGGAGTACGGCGAGGTGATCTCTCGCATCGAGGTGAGATCCCACAGGCACACGCCATGGCGTCCGGTGGCGATCAGGAGGTCGTCGACGATCGCGAGCGCCCTGGCGGTGTAGGGAGAGGTGCTCGCCTGCGCGATCATCTCGTTCGTGGTGAGGTCCCACAACCGGATCCGGCCATCGGCGTCCGCGCTCACCGCGACCGGACGGCTCTGCAGCGTCCCGGTCGCCAGTGTCTCGATCGCGGGCCGGGGGGCGGTCGAGGTGGCGGGGCGTTGCAGGTCGGCTCCGTTGAGCGTGCCGACGTCCCACAGCCGGATGCCGCCTGCCATGTCTCCCGTGACGGCCACGTTCCGGCCGTTGACCTCGGCGGTCGCGAGGCAGGTGAAGTACTGCCGCTGAGCGTCGTCCACCTGCCGCAGCCGGATGCCGGTGAGCGGGTTCCAGACCTCCAGGACGCCCATCGACCCCGCCACCACCACCAGCGGCCGGAGTCCGTCCGGATCCACGGCCGCCAGCGCGTTCACCCGGCCGGTCCGCAGCATGCGGGTTCGCTCGAAGGTGCCGCCGGAGCCGAGGCGCCGCGTCCACAGCCCGCGGTCGCCCCCGAGCACGAGCGTGGGGCGGCGGCGGCCCGAGCCGGTGACGACGAGAGTGGTCCGCTCTCGCGAGGTGAGACGGACGGGTGTGCGTCGCCGTCGTCGTCGTTGTTTCGCCAGCGACGTGCCGAGCAGCCGCCGTTCCCGCCTCTCTTCCAGGTAGTCGTAGACCAGGCGTTCGAACCGGGCGGGATACCTGACGGTGACGGTGATGACCAGTGTCAGCAGCACGAAGATCGCCATCAGCGACAGGGAGTTCGGCCAGATGTCCTTGTTGCTCGCCACGAACAGGGCGAACCCATTGCCGGTGCCAGTCTCGAAGCCGACATACGCCCCGACCGCCACCAGAGTGGTGAGCGCAGCCGTCCACGCCAGGGCCCTCGGCGACGGCGGGGTTCGCAGCGTGCCCGAGCCCAGCGCCTTCAGCGTCATCTGGTCGCGCGTGGCCTGCTCCTCGGGGTCGCCGTGCGGCCGGGACCACAGCGGACGCCAGGGGATCGCCGGGCCGCCGGACGTGGTCGAGAAGCGTTCGGCCAGGGCCCGGTCCCCCGCGCGGGCGGCGACCAGCGCCGCCCTGGCCCTTCGCTCCGCGATCGGCAGGGAGGAGTCGCGGATCAGGTCCAGCAGGCCGGGCAGGGGCCGGACGCCGAACGCCTCCAGCATCGAAGGCTCGGGGTCGGTCTCGAACAGGATGCCCAGGTCGCCGCCGAACACGTCGGAGCGCCGCGCGCGGGACGCGTGCCCGCGCAGGTGCCGCAGCACGTACGGCTCGGCCGCCGACCAGTCGCGCCGGTCGGGCGGGCCGAGCGGGGCCATCAGACGGTCCAGCAGCGCCGCCTCGAAGGCCGGGGAATCGTCGCGCAGGTGGTCGGCCAGGCTCTGGTGGAACAGCCGGTAGAGCAGCGTGCCGTCGGTCTCGGTGGCCTGG
This sequence comes from Spongiactinospora sp. TRM90649, assembly GCF_029382225.1. Classification (GTDB taxonomy): domain Bacteria; phylum Actinomycetota; class Actinomycetes; order Streptosporangiales; family Streptosporangiaceae; genus Spongiactinospora. Next base: position 50,613 of record NZ_JARLTC010000003.1, on the reverse strand, counting down.
CGCAGGTAGAAGCGCCCGGCGTCGAGGGCCTGCCGAACCTCGGTGGTGGAAGGGACGCGGCCGTCGGGGGTGGCGGCGGCGACCGCCCGGGTCAGCACCGTCTCGGGCATGCCCTGGCCGAGCGCGTGCGCCAGGGTGACCAACAGGGGCCGCAGCAGCGGCTCGGTGTCCTGCAGCCCGAGGTCGAGTTCCAGCACCTCGGGCAGCGTGCGGGGAGCCTCCCGGCCGAGCCGTTCGGCCCGGCCGACGCTCTCGATCGGCGACCCGGCGTGGGCGGCCACGACGTGCCGCGTGTAGAGGCCCGCGACCAGGAACTCGCCGCCGGTGCGGGTGGGGCCGGCGCCGTGCGCGAGCGTGTAGGCCGTCTCGCCGGCGAACGCGCCCTGGACGGCGGTGCGCCGCCGGTAGTCGGTCGTGGTGCGCATCAGCTCGTCGATGTACTTCTTGAGGTCGTCCTCCAGCACCTCGGCGGGGACGGAGTCCAGGTTGACCACGTACTCGGCGTCCAGCAGCGGCTGGTACTCCGGGTAGGGCCGGGTGCCGACGAGGAGCCGCGCGCCCGCCTCGCGGGCGAGGGGCAGCAGCAGGCTCGTCATCAGGGCGGGCCCGTCGGCGGCCTCGTCGAGGGCGTCCACGACGATCACCGGGTGCGGCGTCAGCTCGCCCACCGCCTCGATGACGGCGGCCGGTGCGGTGTCCTCGCCGGGTAAGCCGAGCTGGCGGTGGATGGAGCCGGCGACCTCGTGGACGCCGCGCTGGCGGGCGTGCACGGCCGCGAAGCCGTCCTCGATCGGGTACGGCGCCTGCGCGCTGCGGTCCCACAGCGGGCGGGTGGGGGCGCGCAGGCGGGGGTGCGCGGCGCAGACCATGACGCCGAGCAGGGCGGACTTGCCCGAGCCCGGCCCGCCGGTGACGACCGCGAGCGTGCCCTCGCCGACCCGGTTGAGCCATGGCGACAGTTGCTTGACCTGGGCGTCTCTGCCGGTGAAGCAGCCGATCAGCTCCTCGGTCATCCGGGTGCCCGCCGCGCGGCTCAGGAAGTGGCGGGCGTCGAGCCCTTCGTCGAGGTCGTCGAGGAACGGCACCAGCCCGATGTCGAGGTCACGGCGCAGCAGGCGGCGCGGGTTGTCGGCGTCGTGCGCGGGGTTGGGGAAGAACGCCACGTCGACGTCGTCGGCGATGTCGACCCGGCTGTTGGTGACGTGCTGCGGGTATCCGCCCCCGGTCAGCCGGTTGACCTCCTGGCGGACGGCGCGGGCCACCGTCGGCAGCGGCACGTACGGCAGCGCCGGGTCGATGTCCATGTCGCCGTCCGCCAGCCGGTCCAGGACGTTGATCAGCGCTTGGGTGAAGCGGCCGTCGAACGCGGCCTGGTCGTGGCCACAGGCGGCCATCACCCAGCCCCGCGCCTGCGCGGAGCCGTCCTGCCAGGGAAAGCGCGCCGTCGTCCCGGACTGGCACAGGTCGAGCAGGAACAGAGTACGGGCTTTTCCCGGCACCGCTTCCAGGTCGGCGAGCCAGGCGCCGACGTTGGCCGAGGAGTGGGCGACGCCGTCGGCGCCGAGCACGTAGAACGTTCCAGCTCGGTCCACGGCCTGGCCGTGGCTGAGGATGTGCACCACCGCGAGGCCGTCGCCGTCGAACGCGGCGGAGACCATGCCGCCGATCTGGGCTCCGGGCGCGGTGTGCACGCGCGGGCGCGTGGTGGTGTAGCCGAGTTTCTCCAGGCGTTCGGCGAGTCGTGCCGACAACTCCGGCGCGAAGCCGAGCGGTGCGAGGTTCGTCCCGTCGAACGCCGCCACCCCGATGCTCAGCGCTCGTCTCGAATGCCATCCGGCATCCGCCATGTCCCGACCCCTCCGTCGTGGTGGGTGCGCGTGCTGCTCCGCAGGGTAATACGGGTGATTGGCGGACACAGCCTGTTTCGTCACTACGGTGCGGAGAAGGGTTGGTCACCGGCGGATAACACAGGAGGCGCGCCAATCGCCAGGAATATTAGCGCTCAGCAGAGTGCGCTTTCGGCTTAATCCGCTGTCGGTGGATTTCCCGGCGTGTTATTGGCCGTCAGCGAAAATGACTTCGTGGTGGTCGGGGGCGGCGTTAGCGTTTCATCGAATCGATTCACCGGAATCGCTTCATGAGTGCCGGAAGAGCAGGTGAAACAAATGATCACTCCGTGGCGGCCGGGCGAGCCGACGGGTCATGAGTACATTGGGCGGGTCCGTGCGCGGGCCGTCGAGGCCCCTCGCGCGCCGATGCTGGAGGACACCTACCAGCGATTGCTGCGCAAGCGCATCATCTTCCTGGGGCAGGAGGTCGATGACGGCATCGCCAACCGGATTTGCGCGGAGCTGCTGCTGCTGAGCGCCGAGGACACCGAGCGCGACATCTTTCTCTACATCAATTCCCCGGGCGGTTCGGTCTCGGCGGGGATGGCCATCTACGACATGATGCAGTTCGTGCCCAACGACGTGGCCACGGTCGCGATCGGCCTCGCCGCCTCGATGGGCCAGGTCCTGCTGACGGCGGGCGCCCCCGGCAAGCGGCACTCGTTGCCCTACTCCCGGATCATGATGCACCAGCCGCTCGGCGGCATCGGCGGCACCGCCTCCGACATCGCGATCCAGGCCGAGCAGATGCTCTACGTCAAGCAGGTCCTCGCCGAGCGGATCGCCCACCACAGCGGGCAGTCGCCGGAGCAGGTCCGCGAGGACTGGGACCGCGACCGTTGGTTCACCGCGGCCGCGGCCAAGGACTACGGCCTGATCGACGAGGTGGTGCCGCAGGCGACCCACCTGACCGCGAACGGGGGTTGAGGATGTTCGAGAGCAGGCACGTCCTGCCGTCGTTCGTGGAGCGGACGACCTACGGCATCAAGGAGACCAGCCCCTACAACAAGCTGTTCGAGGACCGGATCATCTTCCTGGGCGTCCAGGTGGACGACACGTCGGCCAACGACGTCATGGCCCAGCTCCTCACGCTGGAGTCGATCGACCCCGACCGCGACATCAACATCTACATCGACTCGCCAGGCGGCTCGTTCACCTCGATGCTGGCGATCTACGACACCATGCAGTTCATCCGGCCGGAGGTGTCCACGATCGTGCTGGGCCAGGCCGCGTCGGCGGCCGCTGTGCTGCTCGCCGCGGGGGCGACGGGCAAGCGGCTGGCGCTGCCCAACTCGCGGATCCTGGTCCACCAGCCCTGGACCGAGGGCGGCCAGGGCAGCGGCAGCGACCTGGAGATCCACGCCAACGAGATCCTGCGGCTGCGCGACCTGCAGAACGAGCTGCTGGCCAGGCACACCGGCCAGCCGGTGGCGAAGGTCGCCAAGGACCTCGAACGCGACAAGATCCTGATGCCGGAGGAGGCGAAGGCGTACGGGCTCATCGACGACGTGGTCAGTTCGAGGAAACGCCAGGTCAGAGCTGCGAGCTGAAATTCCTTCGCGGGTTACCGATCACCTCGGCGGGTAAGCGGCAAGCATGGCCGTCACGCTGGCGCTCACCGGTGACACGATGCTCGGGCGGGGCGTCGCCGATCTGCTTTCCCGGTCCGCCGAGCCGTCCGCCTACGTCTCCGGCGGCGTCCGGCGCTACCTCGCCGAGGCCGACCTGTGGGTGCTCAACCTGGAGTGCTGCGTGTCGGCCAGGGGCGAGCCGTGGACGGCGCCGGGCAAGCCGTTCTACTTCAGGGCGCCGCCGCAGGCGGCGGACCTGCTGGCGGAGCTGGGCGTCGGGTGCGTGACGCTGGCCAACAACCACGCCCTCGACTACGGTCACGACGCCCTGCTGGACACGCTGGAACATCTGGAGCGCGCCGAGATCCGCGTCGTGGGGGCGGGCGCGGACGAACGGCGGGCCAGGGAGCCCGCGGTCATCGCGGTGGCCGGGACGCGGCTGGGGGTGGTCGGCGTCGCCGACCACCCCGCCGGGTACGCGGCGGGCGTCGATACGCCGGGGATCGCCTACGCCGATCTCGCCGAGGGCGTTCCCGGCTGGCTGAGCGACGCCGTCGGCTCGGCGCGCGCCGACGCGGACCTCGTCGTGGTAACCCCGCACTGGGGCCCGAACATGACGGCCCGGCCGCGCGAGTACGTCCGCGCGGCGGGGGACGCGCTGCTGGACGCCGGGGCGGGGCTGATCGCCGGGCACTCCGCGCACGTCTTCCACGGGGTGGCGCCGCCCGTCATCTACGACATGGGCGACTTCATCGACGACTACGCCGTGGACGACGAACTCCGCAACGACCTGTCGCTGCTCTACCTGGTGACGGTGGACGACCACGGCCCGATCATGCTGCGCGCCGTGCCGCTGCGCCTGGAGTTCGGCCGCACCGACCTGGCCCGGGGAGACGACCTGGCCTGGATCCGCGAGCGGTTCACCCGCGCGTGCGCCGAGTTCGGCACCGACGTCAGGTTCGAGGACGGCCTGCTGGTGGTGGTGTTCCCCCCGCCGATCTGACCGCTCGCGCGGCCACCGCTTCCGTGGCCGCGGCTTCGGCTTCCGTGGCTACGTTTGCGCGGCTATGGTTTGCGCGCCACGCCGCCGTAGATCCAGGTCTGCTCAAGATCCTCCGGCAGCACCGCGTGCTCCGGCCGCCAGTCCGGCACCCGTACCAGGCCGGGGGCGAGCAGGTCGAGCCCGTCGAAGTACGCGCCCACCGTCTCGCGTGGGCGGGGCAGCACGGTGACCCTCGCGCGCGCGGCGCCGGTGGCGATCGCCGCCGCCTCCTCGGGCGCGAGGTCCGAGCCCAGGTGCGTCAGCGCCAGCACGCTCCCGGACGGCACGGCGCCCACCAGGCGCTCGATGATGCCCTGCGGATCGTCCTCGTCGGGCACGTGGTGCAGGGTGGCGATGCACAGGATGCCGACCGGCCGGTCGAAGTCGATCAGGTCGCGGGTCTCCGGGGCGTCCAGGATGGCCTTGGGGTCGCGCACGTCGGCGAGCAGGAAGGCGGTCTCGCCCGAGGAGGTCAGCAGCGCGCGGGCGTGCGCGCCCACGATCGGGTCGTTGTCCACGTAGACGACCCGGGTGCCGGGTGTGGACCCCTGGGCGAGTTCGTGCACGTTGGGGCTGGTGGGAATGCCGGTGCCGATGTCGATGAACTGGCGCACGCCGTCCGCGAGGGCCGCGCGCACCGCACGGGCCAGGAAGTCGCGGTTGGCGCGGGCGGCCACGCGTAAGCCCGGCGCCCTGCGCAGGCTCGCCTCGGCGGCGGTGCGGTCGGCGGGGAAGTTGTCCTTGCCGCCGAGCAGGTAGTCGTACACCCGGGCCGGGTGGGGCCGGTCGGTCCGCAACTCCACCGGGTCGAGACGGCCGTTCGCCCGCAGCCGGTACCAGTTCTCTTCGTCGCCGGGCCGGACGGAGGTGTCGCCGGGGTCGTCCACTGGAGTCCCTTCCAGATCACACGCGTATGCCGGAAGTTTTGGGTAGGGGGCGGGGGAACGTCAATCGATCGTTCAGGAGGGATTCGGATGACCACGGGGAGTGGCGAAATGACCGTTCAGAACGTCATGCACCAGGGGGCGAAGTGCATCGGCGAGCACGACAGTCTGCGAAAGGCCGCGCGCATCATGCGTGACCTCGATGTCGGCGCGCTGCCCATCTGCGGGGAAGACGATCGGCTCAAAGGCATCATCACCGACCGGGACATCGTGATCAAGTGCTGTGCCGAGGGCAGGGACATCGACACCACCGAGGCGGGCGAACTGGCCGCCGGGCTGGTGTGGGTGGAGGCGCGGACCAGCGTCGAGGAGGCGCTGGCCACGATGGAGAAGCACCAGATCAAGCGCGTCCCGGTGATATCCGAGCGCCGGATAGTCGGCATGGTCAGCGAGGCCGACCTGGCCAAGGAGCTACCCGACGCCAAGCTCGCGGAGTTCGTCCACCGCATCTACGCTTCGGCCTGACCCGCCCGCGCCGGGCGTGCCACCGGCCCCCGCCGGGGCCGGTGGCCGGGCGCGTCCGCGCGACGTCGCGGATGTAGTGTGGCCGTCAGGTCCCCGTATTCCCCAGGTCAGGAGCGCGTCAATGGCGAGGAAGAAGTGGTCCGAGCTGTCCCGGGGGGAGCGGGGGCTGATCGGCGGCGCGTCGGTGGTGCAGGTCGTGTTGCTGATCGCGGCGCTCGTCGACATCCGCCGCCGCCCGGCCGAGCGGATCAGGGGCGCCAAGCGGGTCTGGACGGTCGCCGCCTTCGTCAACTTCCTCGGGCCGATCGCCTACTTCGTCTTCGGCCGCAAGCGCTGACCTGGCTAGAAGTGGCCCGCGAGGTCGGCGAGCAACAGCCGCTTGGGCTTGGCCCCGACGATCTGCCGGACGACCTCGCCGTCCCGATACAAGTTGAGCGTCGGGAAGCCCATCACGCCGTACCGCCGCACGATCTCAGGGTGGTCGTCGCCGTTGAGCTTGGCGACCGTCAGCCGGTCGCCGTGCTCGGCCTCGATCTCGTCAAGGATCGGTGCGATCATCCGGCACGGCGGGCACCAGTCGGCCCAGAACTCGACGAGCACCGGCTTGTCCGCCTGAAGCACCTGCTCGTCGAAGTTTCCGGTGGTCAGTGTGATCATGGTGTGCCTCCCTGGACAGGGCGCAGCCGGGACAGGCGCGCGCCAGTTGGTCGGCCACGGCGGCCCTGCGCGTGATCAGGGCGCGGAGTTCCGCGTCGATCTCGGCCAGCCTGCGCCGGTAGACCGCGACGGACTCCGGGCAGGCGTCGCCCGCCGCGTGGCCCGCCCGCAGGCACTCCACGAACGGCCGTGCGTCCTCCAGGCCGAAACCGGCGGCCAGCAGTTCACGGATCTCCGTGACCAGCCGGACGGCGGACTCGTCGTAGTCCCGGTATCCGTTCGCGGTACGGCGGGCCGTGATCATTCCCTGCTGCTCGTAGTAGCGCAGCGAGCGGGTGCTCACCCCTGTCCGCTCGGCCAGCTCGCCGATCCGCATGCGGTACCTCCCTGATCGCCATCTCCGTGGCTGATTGGCACGGTAAGCGTTGACACCGATGTCAATGTCAAGCGCTGTCTCCGCCGTCTTCTTCCCGGCAGAATGGGGAGATGGGACTGATCTACCACATCGCCTTCCCCGCAGACTGGGAGCGAGCCCGGCAGGAGGGCGCCTACCTGGTCTCCACCCGGGGCCGGTCGCTCGCCGAGGAGGGCTTCATCCACGCGAGCACCCAGGGCCAGGTGGTGTCGGTCGCCGGCGCCTTCTACCGCGACGCCGGCGACCTGCTGCTACTGGAGATCGACGAGGACCTGGTCGGCCCCGAGATCAAGTACGAGGCCGTGCCCGGACGGCCTGACGCCTTTCCGCATATCTACGGCCCGCTCAACGCCGACGCCGTGGTGCGTGTCGTCCCCTTCGTCCCCGGCCCCGACGGCTCCTTTCCACCGCCCGGCTAGGCGCGGAACCGGTCGGTCGCGCTGACCACGTGGTGCAGCGTGCCCGGCTCGGCTCCCGCGTGCCCCGCGTTCTCCACGATGTGGAACTCCGCCTCCGGCCAGGCCAGGTGCAGATCCCACGCCTGCTCCGGGGGCGTCTTGATGTCGTAGCGGCCGTTCACCAGCACGGCCGGGATGTGGCGGATCCGGTCGACGTCGCGCAGCAGCCCGCCCTCCTGGAGGAAGCAGCCCCGGCTGAAGTAGTGCTGCTCGATGCGGGCGAAGCCGAGCACGGTGCGGTCGTCCAGCTCGGGCGGCTCGACGGGGAGCAGGGTGTTGGCCGACAGCTCCCAGGCCGCCCACGCGTGGGCCGCCGGGAGATGGACGGCGGGGTCGGGGTCGAACAGTCGCCTGCCGTACGCGCTGAGCAGGTCGCCGCGCTCGCCGAGCGGGATCAGGTCGCGGAACCGCGCCCACTCCTCCGGGAACAGCCGCGCCGCGCCGGTCTCGGTGAGCGACCACGACTCGTCGGAGCGGCGGGCCAGGTAGACGCCGCGCAGCACCAGCTCGGTGACCCGCTCCGGGTGGCGCTGCGCGTAGGCCAGCGCCAGCGTGCTGCCCCACGAACCGCCGAGGACCAGCCAGCGGTCGATGCCCAGGTGCTCGCGCAGCCGCTCGATGTCCTCGACCAGGTGCCAGGTCGTGTTGGCGGTGAGCGAGGTGGCGGGGTCTCCGGCGTGCGGGGTGCTGCGCCCGCAGTTGCGCTGGTCGAACAGCACGATTCGGTACGCCGAGGGGTCGAACAGCCGCCGGTGGTCGGTCAGCAGGCCGCCGCCGGGGCCGCCGTGCAGGAAGAGCGCGGGCTTGCCGCCGGGAGTGCCGCAGGTCTCCCAATAGATCTCGTTGGTGTCGCCGACATCGAGTGTGCCGCTGTCGTAGGGCTCGATGGGTGGGTAGAACGTCCGGAAACCTTGATCCATAGGTAGGTAGCCTCCCGCCCTGCAGGCTACGTCTCAGCGTCGGGATTCGTCGGGCTCCACGCCGCCGAGGACGCGGCCGTCCTGTTCGGCGTCGATGCGCGCGACCAGGTCGCGCACCTGTGCCGGGTCGAGGTGGTCGACGCGGACGGCGACGCCGCGCCCGCCCGCGCGGTCGACCAGTTCGGCGGTCTCCTCGATGGTCTCGGGCCGGTTCATCTCCGAGCGGGCCTCGCGGGTGGTCCTGCCGGTCACGTAGACCGTCGCCCCGGCCGCGCCGAGCTGGACGGCGATGCCGCGCCCCGCGCCCCTGGTGCCCCCGGCGACCAGCGCCACCGCCCCGGTGAGCGGTCGATCCATTAGATAATGACTGTTCATTATCTAATGATAGGCGATCGGCCGGGTAGGGTCGTTCCGGTGTCATCAAATCTGTTGATATGGGGGATTGCATGGCTCGGGAACTGACACTGATGGCCGTCCACGCACATCCCGACGACGAGGTCCTGGGCACCGGTGGCCTCTTCGCCCGCTGCGCGGAGGAAGGCATCCGCACGGTCCTGGTGACCTGCACGAACGGGGAACAGGGCGACGCGCCCGGCGGACTCAAGCCCGGACAGCCCGGACACGACGGCGACGCCGTCGCCCGGCTCCGCCTGGACGAACTACGTGCGTCGGTCGCGCACCTGGGCATAGAACACTTGGAACTGCTCGGCTACCGCGACTCCGGCATGGCCGGATGGGACGCCAACGGCGACCCCGAGTCGTTCGCCAACGTGCCGCTCGACGTGTCGTCCGGACGGCTCGCCGAACTCATCGAGCGCTACCGGCCGCAGGTCCTCGTCACCTACGACGAGAACGGCGGCTACGGGCACCCCGACCACATCCAGGCCCACCGCATCGCGGTGGCGGCCACCGAGGCGACCGGGATCCCCGACAAGCTCTACTACACGGCCGTCCCGCGCTCGTGGGTCAAGGAGATGTTCGCCATGATGCGGGCGGCGGGCATCCCCATGGAGGACGAACTGCCCGACGACTTCGGCATCCCGGACGAGCAGATCACCAGTGTGGTGGACGCCTCGGCTTACGTGGAGCGCAAGGTCAAGGCGCTGCGCGCGCACGAGAGCCAGGGCGAGAACATCTTCATGCTCGACCTGCCGGACGAGATGCAGAACCGGATCCTGGGCGCCGAGTCGTTCGTCCGCAAGCACAGCCGTGTCGCCGGGGCGCCCGACCACGAGACCGACCTGTTCGCCGGCCTGCGCTGATCGTTTTCCGGATCAGGTTCCGATCAGGTTCCGATCAGGTTCCGGATCAGGAGAGTCCGGGCATCACCTCGGCCGCGAGCCGCTCCATCTGGTCGCGGTCGTCGAACAGCGGATTGAGCACGATCATCTGCGCGCCCGCGTCGGCCACCTCCCGCAGGCCGGCCACGCAGTCACCGGGCGTACCGGCCACCGCGACCGCGGCCAGGTCGGTGCGCCCGTAGATGCGGGTGAGGGCGTCGGCGATCCGGCCCTGGGCCCGCTCGGCGTCGTCGTCCACCGCGATGTAGACCCGCTTGGCGATCGGGAACCCCGCCGGATCCCGCTGCTGCTCGGCCAGCGCCTCCCGGAGCACCTGGACCTGCTCCACGAACTGCGCGGTGGTCGAGGACCCGGCGCCGATGAAGGCGTCACCCAGCCGGACGGCACGCCGTACCGCGTTCGGGTGCGAACCCCCGAACCAGATCGGCGGGTGCGGACGCTGACGCGGCTTGGGCTCCATGACCGCGTCGCGCAACTGCCAGAAGCGCCCGTCGAAGTTGACCTTGGGCTGCGTCCACAGCTCGTTCATCAGCCGCAGGCCCTCGACGAAGCGGGCGGTCAGCGTGTCCGGATCGACGCCGAACGCCGACAACATGCGCCCCCGCCCGCCGATGCCGACGCCCACGTCCAGGCGACCCAGGCTGAGCTGGTCGAGCGTGGCGACGCTCTTGGCCAGATGCGCCGGACTGTGCAACGCACTGATCAGCACCGCACACCCCAGCCGGATCCGGCTGGTGCAGGCCGCCGCGTAACTGAGCGTCTCCATCGGCCCGAGCCCGGGCGAGCCGAGCACCCCTTCCGTGGTCCAGGCACCCTCGAAACCGAGCGCCTCGGCGCGCGTGAGGTACTCACGGAACCCCACCGAATCGAACGAACCACTGCTGACGGCCTGTGGCATGGAGATCGCGAATCGCATGTTCGAACCCTACAAGGGCGCATTCCCCAACCTCCGGAGGGGCCCGCCCGGGGTGCCCCCCACCACCCGTCCCCGTTGCCGCAACACTCCCGGCCCCCAGAGACGGAACCGGCCTCCGCGACCGGGCCGCCATTGTGCAACCGATGGTTGCGAATTGGTGGAACGCGCGCTAGTGTGAAGCGCAACCAAACATTGCGCATGGAGATGAGTGAAGAGCATGGAGTACGGCAGCATCGAACGCGAGATTCACATCGACGCCTCGCCAGAGGTGGTGTTCGAGGTCGTCAGCCGTCCCGAGCACATCATGGAGTGGTGGGCCGACGAGGCCGACTTCGAGGCGACGCCCGGCTCGATCGGTGAGCTCGCCTGGGGTGACCGGGAGAACGTCGTCCCGATGAGCGTGGTGAAGGTGGACCCGCCTCGGCTCTTCTCGTTCCGCTGGTGCTACGCCGACGGCAAGGTGGACGACCTCGCCAACGCGCTGCTGGTCACCTTCGAACTCATCCCCTCCGGCACCGGCACGACGGTCCGGCTCACCGAAACCGGGTTCCGGGAGATGGGCTGGGAGGAGGCCAAGCTGGCGGCGCAGTACCAGGACCATGTCGTCGGCTGGAACACCTACATCCCCGGGCTCGGGGAGTACGCCGCGCGGCTGGTGTCCGCCCGGTGAGCTCCGCGGTCGACGACGACCTGTGGTCCGCGATCGGAGACCCGACCCGTCGCCGGATCCTCGACCTGCTCCTGGCGGACGGCGACGGCACCGCCACCAGCCTCAGCGAGCGGTTACCGGTGACCCGGCAGGCCATCGCGAAACACCTCGGCGTGCTCGACCGCGTCGGTCTGGTGCACGCGTCACCTGCCGGACGAGAAAGGAGATACCGCGTGGACGAGGCCCAGCTCGCCCGGGCGGTCGCCCAGTTGTCCTCCGTGGGGTCGGCGTGGGACGCCAGGCTCCGGCGCATCAAGCGGATCGCCGAGGCGATCCAACGCAGCGCGCAGCAGTGAACAGCGCTTAACAGCGAACAGCGAACAGCGCACAACAGTGAACCCTTGTCCAACCTCAAGTTCGCCGGTCGCGGGCGCGGCCTGAGCCGCCGCGCCCGCTTGACCAGACGTGCCGACGTGACGTCGGCACCGGCCCGAGGTTGATGAAGCCGCCTTCCCGTCTGGTCCCGACGACCGGTTGAAAAGGGTTCGGCGAATCCTGGAAAGAAGGAATTGAAATGGTGGACATTCTGCATCGCGTGGGCATCAAGTCGTCCGTCGCCGAGGTCTATTCGGCGCTCACCACCACCGAGGGGCTCGCCGCCTGGTGGACGGGCAACGTGCGAGGCGACGGCGGAGACCTCGGCGACGTGCTCGAATTCCGGTTCGGTGCCGGCGGCTTCAACATGAAGGTCCGCGAACTCGTCCCGGGCAAGCGCGTCTCGTGGGAAGTGGTCGACGGGCCGCAGGAATGGGTCGGCACTCACGTGCACTTTGACCTCGACCAGGCCGAGGAGTACGCCGTCGTCCTCTTCAAGCACGAAGGCTGGCGGGAGCCGGTGGAGTTCATGCACCACTGCAGCACCAAGTGGGCCGTCTTCCTGATGAGCCTGAAGTCCTTGGTCGAAACCGGCAAGGGCGCCCCCGAACCGTACGACGTCAAGATCGACAACTGGAACTGACGCCCAGCCGAACCCATCCCCTCACGTCCGTCCGCGGCACCCATACCCGCGGGACCGCCGCGCGAAGACCGAGCCGTCCACGGTGGACATCACGAACGCGGGGCCGCCGTATGTCCGGCCGGTGATGCCAGAGGCCGCACCGGCGCCCGCGCTGTCCCAGTTCTCAGGCAGTTCGACCACCGCCCACACGAGTTCCCCGGGCTCCTCGTCGTCCTGGTAGGGAGCCTCGGCCGTCCACTCTATGCCTGTGGCGCGCTTCGGATCATCCGCCGCTCGGTCAGCGCGCCCAGGGCGGGGTGAGGCGTTCGGTGGCCTTGGGGGCCAGGTCGCCGGCGTCGGAGGCGGTTTCGCCCGAGGGGTTGTAGGCGCGGGTGCCGGCCGGGGCGGTGACGATGGCGGTGAAGCCGTCTTCCGGGTGTGCGTCCATCTGGCGGAAGGCGTCGGCGGGGAAGACCACGGTGTCGCCGGGCTCGACGGTGAGGTGGTGGCCGCCGAGGTCGATGGTGGCGGTGCCGGACAGGAAGGTCCAGATCTGCTCGGTGTCGAAGGCGTGCGGCGGGCCCTGCCTGCCGGGCTTGAACTCGACGTGCCACATGGCCATGCCCGCGCCACCCTGGGTGGGTGAGGCGAGGGTGGTCATGATGCCGTTGGGTGTTTCGGTACGGCGGCGCTCGGTGTGACGGATGACGGTCATCTGGGTGTCTCCCTAAGATGGTCAATGTGGTTGCCCATATAGTCAACGAGGTTGTCTTTCATGTCAAGTGAGACCCCCGGGTTCGAGCTGCCGATGCGGCTGCTGCTCGGCTTCCGCGTGATCATCGACGAGCTGCACCTGGAGCTGGCCGTGCAGGGACACCCCGACATGCGCCCGCTGCACGGCTTCGTGTTCCAGGCGATCGGCCCGTCCGGCGCCACGGCGGTGGAGCTGGGCCGCAGGCTGGGGGTGTCCAAGCAGGCGGCGGGCAAGATGGTGGAGACTCTGGAACGGCTCGGCTACGTCGAGCGCGCCGACGACCCGCTGGACGGCCGCCGCAAGATCGTCCGGCTGACCGCCCACGCGGTGGACGCCCTCGCCCGCTCCGAGCGCATCTTCGACCGCATCCGCGCCCGCTGGGCCGACACCCTCGGCCCCGGCCGCCTGGACGCCCTGGAGGACGACCTCCGCAAGGTCACCCCACCCGAAGTCTTCCGCCTGGACATCCCGCACTGGTTCGGCATGTCCTGAGGACACGCCGAACCAGCGCGGCTCTAAAGATCGCGAAGATGTCCGAGGTCGACGTGGACCATCAGCGGTGTGAGCTTTCGCTGCAGGGAGCGGAGGGTCTTGATGGTCCACGCGTCCGTGAGGCCCGTCGTGGTCGCCCACTCATAGCCCGATCCCATCGTGTCGCTGGTGAACGCGGTCTCCGTGGCGAGGACGGCCCGTGCCCAATCGGCGGCGGTCAGCCCGCCGCCATCGGTGAGCGCCGCGCGGATGCGCAGGCATTCCGTGGTCATGCCCGTGACGCCGTCGAAACCCATCGCGATTGCATAGGCGTCCGTGCAGCGGGCAGGGCCGGCCCATTCCATGAGCCCTTTCAGGAGGAGGGCCTCCTCGTCTTGGGAAAGGTTTGGTCGAACCAGCCCTGCATTTGACATGTGCTAACTCAGCCCTTCCCAGTACTCGTCGAGTGTGTCCTTCGCTCTCTTGAAGACCGTACCTCCGTCAGGGTTGCTTGGATCGAAGATCACGATGGTTCCGTCCTCTCCGAGATAGGCCATTCTTCCGCCGCGGAGCTCCTTGGTCTTAACCGGGTTGCGCATCACGTTCTTCACATGTTCCGTGAGGTCGTCGAGCGACATTCCCGGGAAATCTTTCGCATGCTTGTTGCCGGCATGCCCGCGCGCGATGTCCTCGGCGTACTCCAGATGCCAGCACGCCGTGTTGTGGACGAGGACCGCCGCGGAACCCGCCCCGACATGATAGGTCTGGACGCTCGCGACCGTGAGATTGTGGACCCGCTGGTAGGCGGGCCGGATGGTCACAGCGGAGACCTTGACGGTGGTGCCGATCGCCGTGCGCAGCCGGTCGTTCGGGCGGAGTTCGTCGGCGGCCGCCCAGGCGCGCCGATCGGGCCGCCAGAACGGGTGCTCGTCGGTCGCGATGATGACGCCAGTGTCGTCACCCCGGGCACCGTCGGTGTCCACGGTGATCCGGACGAGCCGCTTGACCCCTTCGCTGCTGATGACGGCCAGGATCGGCTGAGCCTTGGTCTTCCCGGTCTTCGGATCGGTCGCGGCCACCTGGTCGCCGACCTTGACCTCCTCGATGGGTTTGTAGCGGCCATCGGCCATTAGGACGGGAGTGCCTGGCACAAAACTGCTTTTACATGCCCTCTTGGCGGCGTTGACCGCGTTCTGAGCGGCTTTCACCTCATCCTTGGACTTGCCCCACGCCTTGTAGGCGTTGTAGGCCTTCTCGATGAGGTTCTTCGCCTTGGCCACCACATTGGCGAGCTTCTTCCACTTCCAGGGCAGGCCGTATTTCGCCACCAGTTTTCCGGCGATGCCGCCCGCCAGGCTGCCCAGGATGTTCAGCGCCGTTTGTGAGCAGGCGCCGAGGTCTCCAGTGGTGAAGCATTTGATGCCGTCGGTGATGCCCAGCTCGTCGGCGGCGAGCTTGCCCAGTTCGAGCAGTGCGTCGAGGAACGCCTTCCACTCCGCGTCGCGCCGTCGTTCCGCCTCGCGGAGACGGTTCTCGGCGCATTTGACCTTGCCGAACTTCCGCGCGCACTGGTCCTGCATGCACGTCTTGTAATCGGAGTCCTGTGGGCTGCAGGGATTGAGCCCGGTGGGGTCGGACAGGCCGATCGGGTTGTTGCCCGCGTAACTGTAGGGATTGGCCCAGGTCGGCGTCGCCATGTCCAGCAGCGGGTCGGTGGAGACGAACCGGCCGACGACCGGGTCGTAGTAGCGGGCCGACAGGTAGTCCAGGCCGGTGGAGGCGTCCTCGATCTTGCCGAGGAAGCCGCGGTCGGTGAACGGCAGGTCGTCGGCGCCTCTGCGCTGGCCGAACGGGAGGTAGCGTTCGCGGCTGACGGTTCCGGTGGCGTCGTCGACGGCGACCTGCTGGCTGCCGTGCTGGCCGGTGGCCAGCCAGGTGAGGCCCCGCCCGGTGGCGCGCATCGCGACCACCGACTCGTCGGGCGTGCTGTAGTACCGCTTGGCGGTGACCAGTCCTCCGGACAGCTCGACTTCCATGGAGCCCAGGTAGAGGGTGGTCTTGCCGTCCGGGGTGCGGCGGATGAGCCGTTCGCCGTTGGCGTCGTAGACCATCGAGGTGTCCTGGCCGTCGATGGTGGCCTTGGTCAGCTCGCCGAGTTCGTTCCACTCGAAGGCGCCGGACTTGCCGTCCTGGTCGCGTGAGATCAACTGCCCCGCGTTGTCGTACCGGAAGGTGTCGGTGCCGCCGGGCCGCTCGATGGAGCCGACCGCGTTGGGCCGTACTGCGTTCGCCCCGGCTGCGGCGTAGCGGTAAGTGGAGGTTCGGCCCGCGTCGGTCTTGGTGGTGATGTTGCCGACCGTGTCGTAGGTGAACCGCTGGTCGTAGGGGTCGACGCCGCGCCCGTCCGGCGTACCTGCGCAGGAAGAGGCGGTCGTGGTGTAGGCGGCCGACAGTTGGTGCCGTCCGTCGTAGGTGAAGCATTCCGACTGACCCTCGGTGCTCCCGGGGATGGCGGAGGCGGCGTCCAGGATGCGGGTGACCTCGCCGGAGACGTCGTAGGTGAACCGGTCGTCCTGGGCGGTGCGGGGGGTGGTCGTGTCGGCTTGGGCGGTGGTGGTCACCCGGTTGAGCCGTCCGGTTCCCTCGTCCCACACCAGGCCGCGCTTGACCTGCCCGCGTTCGCCGTAGGCGCGCTCGCTGAGTCTGCCGGTGGCGGTGTAGGAGGTGTCCTTGACGTAGGTGAAACCGCCGCCGAAGTCGGAGGTGAGGCCCTTGGCCAGGCCGAGTTCGGTGTAGCTGGAGGTCACCGTCTCGGCGGGCAGGCCGCCCGCGGCGGGCATTCCCATTCGCTCGATGTCGCCGGCGGCGTTGTAGGCGGCGGTGAAGGTGTACTGCCCGGCCAGTGCTCCTTCCTCGGCCGGGATGACCAGGGTGGAGCCGGTGGGGCGGCCGAGTGCGTCATAGCCGAGGACCCGGTTGGTGTAGGCACGGCCATCGGTGAATCGGGTGGCACTGGTCAGCGCGCCCTTGGACAGGGTGTCGTAGGTCCATTCGGCGAGCTTGACGCCGGAGTCCGGCTCGCCCGCCCACTGGCCGGTCCTGCGGCCGATGTCGTCGTAGCGATAGGAGACCTTGGTCCCGTTGCCGTCTCTGGACCAGGTCACCCGCCCCGCCGCGTCGTACTGCTGACGGGTGTCCCCGGCGTCGGGATCGTGGATGAGGGTACGCAGGCCGCGCAGATCGTAGGTGAACGTGCGGACGTTGCCCTTGGCGTCCGTCATCGAGGTCAGCCAGCCGTTGCGGTCATAGGCATAGGCCGTGTCGTGATGTGTGGCGGTGTCCGCCCATTCCTCGATCTTGACGACCTGGTCCGCGATGTCGGTGTGGTAGACGGTCTTGGCCCCGGTGGGCGGCTGCATCTCGTACCTGTCGCCGTAGTGGCGAGTAGTGGTGCGGCGTAGTTCGCGTGAGCCCGTGTAGTCGATTGTCGCGGTGGGTCGCGCGAGCCCGTCGTAGACGGTTCGGGTCCACTGCGGCAGGTCGGTCAGGGCGGGGTTGAGCAGACCGGAACCGGGGGCCGCGGTGTTGTGGGCGGGCTCGGATACCACCGTTCGCTGCCCGCGTCCGTCATAGGTGGTGACGTTGACCATGCGGCCCCCGGCAGGGGAGTCGGCCTGCCGCTCGCGGGGACGGCCCCAGCCGTCGATGTAGGTGTGCGTGGTACCCCAGACGGCGCCGCCGCCGCTGCCGGACCGCAGGTTGCTCAGCGTGGTGCGCGCGGGGGCGGTGGGCTGGCCGAGGGTGCCGTCGAACGAGACCGTGTAGCCGATCTTGGCGGCCGGAGTGCCGCCGGTGCGCGGCTGCAGCGGCGTCCACAACTGGACGGTGCGCCCGGCGGCGTCGTAGTCGACCTGCGTGTCGTCGCCGTCGGCGTCGCGGATGCCGCTTGCCTGGCCGTGCGACGCGGAGGGCCAGGTGGTGACGGCGTGGCCGAGCGGGTTGGTGACGGTGATGCCGTTGGACGGCCAGCCGGTGGCCGGGGCGTAGGCGGTGGTGGTCACCTTTCCAACCGCATCAGTGGCCGAGATCGGCCGGCCGTACCCGTCGAAGGTGGCCTTGGTCGTGGAGTACTCCGAGGTGCTGGAGTGGACGCGGCTTTGGGTGGGGTTGCCCCGAGTGGGGGTGTTGGCAGCCGGGTCGGTCGCGCCGTCGTACAGGATGGTGGTCCTGCCGAGCACCTCGCCCGCCGCGCAGTCGTCACCGGCGCGGCGTTCCTCACCGGCGGGGAGGCTGAGCATCCATTTGCCGGTGTTGCGGGCGTAGGTGGTGAGCCGGCAGACGTTGTCGGCGGCGGTGGCGGTGTCACCGAGATCGTTCAGCTTGGACGGCAGGCCGTAGGAGTCGTACGTGAACCGCTGCTCGGTGCGGCGCCATCCGGCGGTGACCCTCTCCCGGTTGTAGGTGGCGCTGGTGTTGATCATCAGCGGGTCGTAGATGCCGGGGCCGGTGCCGGTCGAGGTGCGGACGTACTCGTGGCGGGTGGAGCTGACCTCCTCATAGCCGCCGGGCCCGACACCGGAACCCGGGCCCGGGCTGGTCGGCGTCGGGGTGGCACCGCCGCCGCCCCCGCTCGCGCAGTCGCCGAGGTCCTTCCAGGCCGAGTTGGTGCCGGGTTCGTTGACCGTGGGGCCCACGGCCTCCCAGTGGTGGTTCTTCCAGGTGACCCGGTCGCCCTTGACGTAGAACCCGAGCGACCACCTCGCGTAGGTACACCCGGCCGCGAGCGCGGCGAGCGCGCCCGAGGTGACGGTGGTCGCGCGGAGTGTCTGTTCCTGGAGGATGCGTCCGGAGAGAACGCGCAGGTCGTTGTGCGTGTTGCCGTCGAAGTCGGTGACGGTGGTGTGCTTGGGGGTGCCGTCGGAGCGTGGGTCGTCGTACATGCCCCGGAAGTAGGTGGCGCTGGTGACGCTGTAGTCGTCGGCCGCCGGGCCGTCGCCGACGATCGTGCGGACGGTGCCGTAGCCGCGGAAGTCGTCCCAGTCCTCGTTCAGCTGCTTGCAGTACTGGTTGGACGGCTGGCCGCAGAAGATCCCGTCAGTGGTCTCCACGTCGTTGTAGTTGAAAGGTCGCGCCCAGGCCGGAGTGCCGACGTACTGGTAGCGGGTCGTCACATCGGGGGAGCCGCCGACCAGGTCCTTGTCCGTGACCTGCGTGGCCAGCCACTTCATGTAGACGGCGTACGCGGTATGCGACATGCCGGCGTCGTCGTAGTAGCTGCCGAGTGTGGCCTGGTAGCAGTCGCGGGCGTTGTTGTCCCAGCCTGTGGTCGGGTAGCCGGACGGCACAGGGCAGGGGTTGGCCTGGCCGTAGGAGATGTCGGTGCGCCCGCCGAGACCGTTGTAGATCGCCGAGATCCGGGGGAACCGCAGCCTGGACTTGCCCTGGCCGCTGTTGTAGTCGGCGCGGTTGTCCAGCAGGGTGGCCTCGAAGTCGACCGGCGGCAGCGGGATGTCCGGGCCGTTCCCGGCCAGGCCGACCGGGCGGATGGTGTCCAGCCACAGCACCGGCGCTGACGGCGGGAGCGGCTCGATGATCTCCGTGTAGACCCACT
The DNA here is from genome assembly GCF_029382225.1 of Spongiactinospora sp. TRM90649. Lineage (GTDB taxonomy): Bacteria > Actinomycetota > Actinomycetes > Streptosporangiales > Streptosporangiaceae > Spongiactinospora. Next base: position 31,553 of record NZ_JARLTC010000003.1, on the reverse strand, counting down.
TGTAGCCGAGTTCAAGCCGGGTGACCTCGTCCCACGCACCGGCCGCGCCGGCCGTGGAGGTGACGATCGTGTTCAGCCGCTTGGAGGTGAAGAACGTCGGGCCCTTGTCGTCACAGGCGGTCACCACATCCGGTGACCGGGGCGCGCAGTCCAGATCGGTGGGGGTGTCGTTGTCCCACGGCGCTCCCGAGCGGGGCGGCGTGCCGCGATCGACCGCGTTGAAGGTGACCCGCGCGGTCGGCGTGCTCCCGGCGATCAGCTTGTTGTGGCCGTACTCGACCTGCTGGAGGTAGCCGCCACGGTCGTAGGGCACCCGCGCCTCGTTCGGATCCCATGGCCCGCCGGGGTTGCACAACGCGCCGGGGACCATGCAGTACCAGTTCTCCTCGCGGAAGTAGCGGTAGTCCACGAGGTTGGCGTTGGTGTCCACCTCCTGGTCCATGTTCCAGCGCCAGGGGGCGAAGCAGCGTTCCGACGGGTACTTGTCACGACACGGTTCGCCGTTGTCGTCGCCGAAGTACGCGGTCTGCCACATCGAGTCGCGCCGGTAGCCGAACCGGTAGGCGGTGCCGTCGGTCGTGGTGACCAGCCAGTACGGCTGCTGCGTCACGTCCGAGGTGAGCCGCTCGATCTTCCAGCCGTAGTCGTCGGCGGTCTTGTACGTGCCCGTCGCCTTGTCCTTGACGATGCTGGACGACTTGCCTTCAAGTGAGAGCACCAGGTTGGAGGTGGTGTAGTCGGTGGTGGCGGCGTCGCCGTCGTTCTCGTCGGGCGACTCCCAGCACAGGTCCTTCCAGTCGCGCTGGCTGCCCTTGCGGCTCTCGAAGGAGTCGTCGGCGCACGGCCGGAACCGCTGCTCGATGAAGCCGACTCCGAGGTCCCAGCCCATGCCGGCCACGGACGCCTGGTTGTTGGTGTAGTTGGTCAGGCCGTCGATCGCGGAGGACGAGTACGACAGGGCCAGTTGCGGGCCGGGGCCGTTCACGGACGGCGGCACGGTGATGGGGTAGGAGTAGTTGAACCCGCCGCCGGAGCTACCGGCCTGCCAGGTGCCGGCCGCCTTCAGGTCGGTCGCGGCGAAGTTGGTGATCCCGGAGCCGGGGTCCGCGGCCGCCGCGGCGACGGCCAGCACGTAGACCGAGTCGCCGACATCGACGGTCGCCTCGATCCGGCCGCTCGCCCGGTCGTTGCGGATCGGGACCGTGCGCGCCGACCGCGCGCAGGTGGCGGCGGGCTGTGCGGCGAGCGCACAGGCGGGGAACTGGAGCAGGCTGAGCCGGGATGCCGCGCCTGACGGCAGCGCGTCCCGGAAGCCCGCGTACGAGAGCCCCAGCCGAACCTTGCCGGTGCCGGTGCCTGTGTTGGTGGTGCTTGTGGCGCCGTCGGCGCGTGCCGTCCGGACGGCGACGCCGATGCCGCCGAGCCGCTTGGCGACGTCCGCGCCATAGCTCTGCACCCGCACCTTCGCCGGGCCCTTCGCATCGACGGCGGCGACGGTGACCGGAGACGCTTGGACCGGTGTCGGCTTCGCCGCCACGGCCACGTCCCCGGTCACGGGTTTGGGCCAGGCCGGTGGGGCCTTGTCCTGGGATGGTGGGGGAGGTGTGTCCTCCGCTCCGGTCGTGTCGGCGACCTGCTGAATCTCCCGGCCGTCGATTGATTTCTCCGGACGATTGTTGTCAGAGGGAATATCGCTCAGTACCACGGTTCCGGCCACGCCGACCGCGGCCACCAATAGGCAGATCAACCATAAACGCGCACGCGAGAACACGTCGCTGCCCCCAGTGAAGTGGATGCCACCTGCTCGGCCCTGTCGGCCGACGCGTGCGGCATAAGGTCCAAATAAAGGTGATCACTCGGAATATCGGCGAGCGACGATCAAAGGTCAATGCAATCGGGGTGACCCTCCGACCACGAAGCGCGCAGGCCCAAAACCGCCGAGGTGTCAGGAGACGGATCTTCTGACAGGTCAGCCCATGGGTGGATTCGCCATTGGGCCGCCCAAAAGGCCGTTGGTCACGATTCGGTGACGATGGCGACCGTGAGCTGGCGTCATGATTCGTGGCGTTAGGCGTGGTCGCCGTGAGAAAACGTGTTCACCTGGGCGGGTGTAGCAAGAAAACGTTTTCTTCATGACGCGGGTGTTCTGCGGCCGTCCCGGCGGTCCTGAACGTGGCCGTGCCTGGAGTGTGACGAGCGACTCCCGCCGCCGCGGGCGAGCCGGAAGGTGCGGAAGCCGTCACCTTCCCTGGCGGTGCGGCCATGCCCAAGGTATCTCGTATCGAGACGGTGCAAGCGACGGAGGGATCGCCACCATGGCCGAGGTGTACGTCACCGCAAAGGGCGACAAGTACCACAAGACCGAGAATTGCTGGGGTCTCATCGCCGGGCAGAAAAGCGGTGAAGGGCGATACGACCTACAGCCGATCGAGCCGAAAGAACTGGGCGACGCCATCGCGAACGGCTGGACCGCGTGCGGGACCTGCGGGGGAAGTTGACGGCCCGCCAGGAACGGCGGGCATGGCGAACACCGGCAGGGGATGCGGCAATGGGTTGATTCGCCAAATCCAGGTGTGACTCGTCGCGCGAATCGGTAGCGTGGGCGGCAGTTCACGAGACCCGATGAGGCGCGGGTCGAATGGGCGCCGGTGGTCTTTCGCATAGAGCCCTCCGGTGCCGTTTGACCAATCCGCGTCTTTCTGGCCTCGTGGGCCGGTCAGGTCTGGTGCCGGCACGGGTCGAAGCATGTCGGTTACCACTTCTACTGGGGAGGTCGCGGGTTCGATTCCCGCCTGGGCGGATCGAACAGAAGGAGCACACCATGGCACGTGATCCTCTCGCCGCCGTCTCAACCGTCGCGACCCCGCAGACGCAGCGCATTCCCGGCCGCACCGACCAGGTCCGCAACGCCGCCGGCGGCTACGTGTTCGCCAAGGACCTGTGGACCCGGGTGGAGGACTTCCTGATCCTCGGCACCACGGGCGGCACCTACTACGTGGGCGAGGACGAGCTCACCGCGGAGAACGCCGACGTGCTGTTCCAGGCGATCGCCTCGAACGGCCGGCGAGTCGTGGACCTCCTCGCGGAGATCTCCACCGCCCAGCCGCCGCGCGCTCCCAAGCAGCGCCCGGCCCTGTTCGCCCTGGCGGCCTGCTACGCGTGCGGAGACGCGAAGACCAGGCAGGCCGCCAAGGTCGCGCTGCCCCGCGTGGCTCGCACGACCGACCACCTCGCCCAGTTCTTCGGCTACTACAAGCACCTGGGCGGCAAGCCCACCGCCCGCGGCACGTCGCCCAGGGTCGGCCGGTCGCTGCGCACCGCGCTCGCGTCCTGGTTCCTCACCGGGACCGCCGACGATGTGGCGTTCAAGGCGTGCAAGGCGCGGCAGCGTAAGACGCCGCAGGGCGAGGCGTTCGACCTGCGTGACGTGCTGCGCATCGCCCATCCGGTCGCCGACTGGCCGCGGCGCAGGACGTTGTTCGGGTGGATCGCGGGGAACGTCTCCGACGACCAGGCCCGCGACGAACTGCCCGCGGTGGACCGGTTCCTGACGGCGAAGGCCGTCACCTCCCCGCAGGAGGCGGTTCGCGTCGTTACCGAGGCCCGGGTGCCGTGGGAGTTCCTCCCTGACGCGATGCTGCGCGAGCCCGCCGTGTGGGACGCCCTGGTGGACACCGTGGGGATGACCGCGCTGATCCGCAACCTGGCCCGGATGACCCGCATCGGCACGCTGGCTCCCATGGGCGATGCCACCCACCGGGCCGTGGCCCGGCTCACCGACGGCGAGGCGCTGCTCCGCGCCCGGATCCACCCGATGGACGCCTGGCTGGCCATGCGCGTCTACGCCTCCGGCCGTAGCCGGCCGAACCCGCGCGCCAAGGGGCACCGCTGGATCCCGGTCCCGGAGATCCTGGACGCGCTGGAGAAGACCTACGAACTGTCGTTCGGCGCTGTCAAGCCCACCGGAAAGCGGCTGCTCGTGGCGGTGGACTCCTCCGGATCCATGGGGCAGGGCGTCCACTCCGGCGGCTCCCGCGTTGGAACGGCCTACGAGGTGGGGTGCGCCATGGCCGTCATGCTCGCCCGCATCGAAAAGGACGGCGTGCACGTCATCGACGTCGACATGTCGGTGCACGCGTCCAAGGTGACCCGGCGGACGAACCTGCGCGAGATCGCCTCCTGGGTGCCTTCCGGCGGCGGGACGAACCTGGCGCTGCCGTTCAAGTGGGCGCGCCGCGAGAGGTTCGAAGCCGACGGCGTCGTGGTCTTCACCGACAACGAAACCTGGGCGGGCGACTCCCACCCCGCGCAGTCACTCGACGCCTACCGCAAAGCCATCAATGCCGACGTCCGGCTGGTGGTCGCGGCGATGACCCCGGCCGGATACTCCATCGGCGACCCGAACGACGCCAGAGTGCTCAACGTCGCCGGCCTGGACGCGTCACTGCCACTCGTCGTCAACGGATTCATCCGCTGACAGATGCACCCTTGATGGTGCGGAGGAAGGTGGCCCATTCGGTGCGGGTGAAGCGGAGGGTGGGGCCGTTGGGGTTCTTGCTGTCGCGTACGGCGATGATGTCTGGGAGGTTGGTGGCGACTTCGACGCAGTGCGCGCCGTTGGCTCCGGATGCTCGTGCTTTGCGCCAATCGGCGTGATCAAGCGTAGGGTCATCGTCCATCGCTCAGCGCATCCTTTATGAGCTGGATAGAAACGCCCCTGGGTTGTGCATCCGTGGCACATCCAGGACCGTCCGCAGTGGAGATCCACGGAGAGCACGGTGCGTAGGTGGCGTGCGGCTTTCGCCCGAGGCCGGCTCGAGGCGCTGGCCGACGGCGCGCGCTCGGCGACCCAAAGCGGAGCTGACAGTGCCGGAGCCCGAGCGGCCGTGCTGCTGCGATGGGCACTGCGGGCCAAGTCCGCGCAGGTCCTGGCGATGCGCGCGAAAATCGTGCTGGCTGCGCGGAGTAAGGACGACAAGCAGATCGCCGCTGAGTTGCGGGTGCATCCGGACACGGTCTCCAAATGGCGGCATCGGTTCCTGCGCCTGCGGCTGGACGGGCTGCTCGATGAGGCGCGCCCAGGCCGCCGCCCGCCGTCGATCAGCCTGGACCAGATCAAGCAGGTGGTGGTGGCCAAGCCGGAGGAGATACCAGCCGGCGCCGCCCCTGCGTGTGGCGCAGTTTATGCCACACGCAAGCCCCTAGTTAGAAGAGGAAGAATGAACTTTGCGGAATATGCCCGCTCGACGAAGGATCGATTGCGGCGCTTCGGTTTACTCGAGAGCTTCTGCGCCAACTGGTGCTCTGGTGTAGAGCACGAAGCTCTTGCGCGCATTCTGGGTGCTGATCTCACCACCGCTCAAGATCTCACGGTGGCACAGATGTTGTCGAGTTCGGCCGAGTTGGACCTCGCTGATGCGCAATGGAATTTTGCCCTGCTGGTCGGCCGGTTAGGCGAGTATAGTGTCGCCATGGCGCCATGGGGTGACGTCGCCATGGCGTCGGGCGTTACCAGGGCGAGCCGACTGGGTGTCCGATCCTTCGGGATCTATTGGACAATGAATGGCGCAGGACGATTTGCGGTAGCGAGCCATGGCGTTCTCGCGGTCGATTTCTCGTTGAATGATCCGGACAATCGCATTGGCGCGGACATCAGATGCTCAGACGCGGCTTTCGAGGATTTGCTAGGCGAGTTGACCGATGGCGAACGAGAGGCGGCCGCTATCTTGACGATAGAGAGGATCACCGGGGAGAGGATTACCGACGATTGGCTACAAAGTGTCCATCTCGGATATTTGGTGCCGCATACCGCATAAAGCCTTCCCGGGCCGTCCCTGGCCAACGCGCCGGCGGGCAGGCGGCCGAGTACGGGGACGGGGGGAACGCCTCGCAGGCGGTGCCGATGCGGCGCTATTCAAGCGGGCCAGGGCCTGTCTGGTCCGGGTACGGGCGTTCCAGCCGGTCACCAAGGTGCAGGGCGGCGTTGGCGGCATCCCCGACCTGGTCGGCCGCGATTTCACCACCGAGCGGCCGCTGACCAAGCTGGTCGGTGACATCAGCTACGTCCGAATGTGTAGGGGCTTCCTCTACCCGGCCACGGTCATTGACTGGCGCAGCAAGGCAATCCTGGGCTGGGCGGCGGCCGATCACTACCGTACCGACCGGTCAATGAGTTCGGCCTGCACTACGTCCCCGAGGGCGTCCCGGTCTCGTTGGATCTGGGCCTACTCCTGCGCGTACAACGTGCGGGCGACGTCGTACTCACCAGACTGATGTTCCTCGCCCGAGAGTGGGCCAAGGAGGAATAGGACAGCGTTCCCGGCTACGAATGGTCGAAGTTCTAAGCTCTGAGCCTGGTGTCCCGTCTCGCTCAGCTGTTCTTGATCATACGGTCGCCGCGAGGGCGAGCAGCAGGTACATATCGAACTGGTGGAGGTCGGCCTTGTCCATGCGCTTGATGGCCTCGATGCCGGAGCGAGCCGTATTGATATGGCTGATAGTAGCCGGGCGGTCACATCGAAGGCAGGGCCGTAGTCCGCGCCATGTCGGGCATCCAAAAGCTCATTGAAGGCGCTCGCCAGCACCTCTAGATCCGCCGGAACGTTTTTGTGAGCGGATCGATCAGAAGAAGCTGGACGGGATTAGGGGGTGTACGGTTTGCGCCGATGTCCACCACCCATCGACTGGCCTTCTTGAAATTGCCGTGGGCGTACCAGCGGCCGATGGCATGCTGATGCTCGATGGCCCCATTCCTCGCGGCACGCCTCGCGCCATGCTGAACAAGCTCATGAAAGAGCGCATAATAGGCCGTTGAGATGGCACGCCTCAGGTAAGCGGTCCGAGGCGGCCGCGTCCTGCGGTACGACCAGCGAGGGTGTCGGCCAGATGCAGACAGTCATCTGCTTTGAAGTCTCGCCTCACGGTCTACCCTGCTGATCCTTTGTCAAGGCATCGTCAATGGCGCCAGTGCTGTTGTCTTGCGGCGAATCGTCACTCTCTTTCCGAGCTTCAAAGTCTTCCTGGGTGAACAGGGTGACGTAAACATGCTCATCGATATCAAGTCCTGTCGCAAGCCTGTTCACCTCCTTACGCAGGGCATGCGTGAAATCGGCCGACCACCCATCTTCGTCCGGCGCGTCAAGAATGATCACGGCCTTGAGCGCTGCCTCGCCGTCAACGTCCAGGTGCGGCTCGATAAAAGCTCCCTGGATATTGGGCGCATCTGGAAGGCGCACGTTTCGGATCGCCTCGGCCAGGTCGTTCAAGGCCTTGTCTCGCCGTTTCATGCTCATGGTGACATCTTCGCACTTCCCGACTGCGATCAGAGGTAGGGCAACGGCTGCAGAGCCAAGCGGTCCCGCCCGGCTGAACATCTCCTCGTGATCGACCTGGCACTAAGAGTAGCTCCACTTGGGTGGCTGATGACTGTGAACGGCAGTCTTGGCTTGATCTGGAACGAAACCTGAGCGGGGTACGGATCGCCTGCGTCCTGTTGGGCGTGCCGGACGCCATGGCCCTCGTGGGACACGTGCCGTCCACGCTGGCGGGGGATCTGTGGCCCGCACTCAGCCCTTACGCCTCCTTAGTGGTACGGAGGAAGGCTGCCCATTCGGTGTGGGTGAAGTGGAGGGTGGGGCCGTTGGGATCTTTGCTGTCGCGTACGGCGACGATTCCAGGGAGGTTGGTGGCGACTTCGACGCATTGCTCGCCGTTGGCTCCGGAGGCTCGGGCTTTGCGCCATTGGGCGGGGTGAAGGTTTAGGTTTTCGTCCATCGGCGTACCGCATCCTCTACGAGATTCAACGACACACTTTGCGGCTGTGCATCCGCTTTGATGGCTTCATACCACATCTTCGCCTTTGCGACTATGTCGGCATCGGCTGACGGCTGTCCGGCGATGATCGAATCAACGGAAACGACCTCCATTCCGTTCGGGAGTCTGGCGATCTGGAACGCGCTCACGAGGCCGGCGGGATTTCCGGCCATGGACGGCACTATTTGGATGGTCACCCGTGGATCACGGGCGTCCTCCAGGAGATGGTGGAGTTGTTCGGCGAGCACCGGTGGTCCGCCGATCGGGCGATCGAGCACGTTCTCGTCGAGTAGCACCCATACTGTCGGCGGCCGCTCCTTGTTCAGGATCTCTCGCCGAGCGAGCCGCGTCTGCACACGGGCCTCCATCTCGGCGGTGCCGAGCGTCGGGTTGGAGCCGATGACCGCTCGTGCGTAGGCAGAGGTCTGTAGCAGGCCGGGTATGACCAGCGGATCCCAGGACTGCAGCATGATGGCCTGCTTTTCCGCCTCCAGCCACTTGATGAACCAGGCAGGCGAATTGCGGGCATATAGGATTCGTTTATATAGCCCGACGAAATGCTTGCGCTCGACCAGGCCGAAGACTCGGTCGAGCTTCTCGGCGATGGCTCTTGTCGGAATCTTCCGCTCGTGCTCGATATGCGAGATCAGTGACCGATGTACTTGCAAACGAGCGGCCAGTGAGGTCTGTGCAAGCCCCCTCTCCTCGCGGAGCCTTGCCAGTTCGGTGGCGAAAGCCCTGGTCGCGCGCTTAGCCGGTTCGTTGCCGAGATCCATCGTCGCCTCACTGGTGTGACCACATTCAGGTCGCGCTTCGTAGCGGAAGGTCGCGACCGGATTACCCGATGGCCACAGTATGCGGGGCACTCTTGGGTGAGGCGACCGCAATTTGAAATCAGCTGGTCGTCAAAAGGGATATCGACGACATATCAGTAGCTTGGAATTTTCGTGAAACCTGATTCGCTTATGCTCGTCGCGCTTCCAAGCGCGGTGTGGATCTCCCGTGCCTATGCGGCCGCCGTCCTTCGTGGCTGGGGATGCGATGACGACCGGCTGATCGACGACGCGCGGCTCGTCGTCTCCGAGCTCGTCACCAACGCCGTCCAGGCCCTCGGGTACGCGACCACCCGGCCCTCCGCCCCGGCGTTGCTCGCCAAGGAAGCGCTGATCCGGATAACCCTCACCCACCTGGACGGCGGTGGCCTTCGAATCGACGTATGGGATTCCAGCCCCGGCTTTCCCGTTCTCGAAGACGACGTACCCGACGACTCCGAGAACGGGCGCGGCCTCTTCATCGTCGCCGCGGTGGCCGCGAGTACCGGCTACCAATACTGCGAACGATCCCCCGGCAAGACCGTCTTCGCCGTGCTCACTCCTTGATTACGTCGTCCCGCGGCCCCCCGTAGACCGGGTTCTTGTCATAGCGCTGCTCGGTGACCAGCAGGCGGATCACGCCCTTGGTGTTCTCCTCCGCCTCCCAGACGGTCCAGTGGTCGCCGACCGGTGCCTTCTGGGTGCGCAGCTCGCCGTACCCGCCAGGGTTGCCGGGTGGGATGGCGATGATCAGGAACTCCACCTTCTTGTGCCGTTTGCGCAGCTCCGGCAGTACCTCGCCGACGGTCTTCTCGTCCACCCGGAAGCCCTCCAGCGACCTGCCCTTCGTGGTCGCCGTCCGGTACTCCGGCTCGCGGATCACCGGAGGCGGCGCGGGCACCGGCTCGCAGGGGGCGATCGGGCCCTCCATGAGGTACGTGCTGGTGCTGCTCCCGTCGCCCGACGCGTCAGAGGCGCTGATGGTCCAGACGAACGTCTGGCCCGGCTTGAAGAGCGTGGTGTCGATCCGCATCTGCCAGCCCTCGGTCTCGCCGGGGATGTTCTCCGGCACGCCGTACAGACCCGGCGGAATGTCCTTCACATGCTTGCCGCGCGGCTCGCGGCACATCTGCCCGCTCGGCAAGCCGTTCACGATGGCCGGCACCCGCAGCGCCTTCAGCCGCTGCTCCAGCCCCGCCGCGTCGCGGAAGTCGCGGACCTGGATGATCACCTTTCCGTCGTCGGTCCGGGTGACCGCGTAGGACTTAGGCAGCGCGGAGCCGTCCCCGAGGAAGGTGGGGACCACCACTGCCCCGGCGGCGAGGGCGACCGCCGCCGCGAGGCCGAAGACGGTCCGCTGGCCCCTGCGCGGACGGGGCGCCGTCGCCGCCCCCGGCTCCTCCGCCATGATCGAGGTCAGCAGGGCCCGGCCGCCCGCACCCGCCGGGTCGGCCCCCCGTTCGCCGGGCGCGACCCGCGCCAGCGGGCGCAGGCCGTCGATCTCGTCGGTGTTCTTCACCGGAAACCTCCGAGGAAACCCCCGCTTTCAGGCGGAGGAAGAATCGGACCCCTGCCGAGCAGGGCAGGGGCAGGCGATACGCCGTAAGGCGGATCGCCGTCTACCACAACAGACCAGCCTTTAACTGCGCTGCGCCACCTTCAGGCAGGGTTCGCGAACTTCTTCGCCAAGCGCGCCAAGTACCCCACCTTCAAGTCGCGCAAGAAGTCGCGGTTGTCGGCGGAGTACACCCGCTCGGCGTTCCGCTGGCGAGACGGCAAACTGACCCTGGCCAAGATGGACGCGCCGTTGGACATCGTGTGGTCGCGTCCACTGCCAGGAGGGTCGGAGCCGTCCACCGTGACCGTGTCGAAGGACGCGGCCGGACGCTGGTTCGTCTCCCTCCTGATCGAGGAGACGATCACATCGCTTGCCCCGGTCGAGCGAGCGGTCGGCGTGGACGCGGGCATTACCGCCCTGGCCACGCTGTCCACCGGGGAGAAGATCGTCAACCCGCGTCACGAGCGCCGTGACCGGCGACGCCTGGCCAAGGCCCAGCGGGCGCTGGCCCGTAAGGAGAAGGGCGGCGGCAACCGGGCCAAGGCCCGGCTGCGGGTGGCCCGGGTGTACGCCCGGATCGCCGATCGCAGAAGGGATCACCTGCACAAGGTCACCACACGGCTTGTTCGCGAGAACCAAGTGATCGCCGTGGAAGACCTGACCGTCCGCAACATGGTCAGCAACCGCTCGCCGGCCCGCGCCATCTCCGACGCCGCGTGGCGGGAATTGCGGTCCATGCTGGAGTACAAGGCGGCCTGGTATGGGCGGACTCTGGTGGTCGTGGACCGTTGGTTCCCGTCCTCCAAGCTGTGCTCGACGTGCGGGGCCTTGCGGGACAAGATGCCGCTGAACGTCCGGACGTGGGAGTGCCCCTGCGGCGCCGTCCATGATCGAGACGTGAACGCGGCCAGGAACGTGCTCGCCGCCGGGCTGGCGGAGAGCTGAAACGCCTGTGGAGCTGGTGTAAGACCTCAAGAGGAGACCTCCTCGGCGGGCGACCGGCAATGAAGCAGGAAGGCCGACTGGCGACGGTTGGAATCCCCCTTCTTCAGGAGGGGGAGGATGTCAAAGCGGCCTTTCCGCCGGACGCAGCCGGCTCTCCTGCGTGAAGTTGACGCCCGCGCGGGCCAGCGCGCGGGAGAAGCGCCTGCGGGCGCGGTGCAGCCGGATGCGTACGGCGTTGCGCGACACCCCCAGCGCCGTCGAGATCTCGTCGCGGCCCAGGCCCTCCCAGGCGATCAGCGCGAGCAGTTCGCGGTCGTCGTCGGGCAGCGACCGGAACGCCCGCCCGATGGCGTTCAGCTCCACGCCGCTCTCCGGGCCGGTCGCGTACAGGTCGGCCAGGTCGGTGTCGAGCGCCACGTTCCGCGCCCGGCGGCGCGCGTCGCCCCGGTGGTGGTTGGCCAGGACCTTGCGGGCCACGCCGTACAGCCACGGCACGGCCTCCTCCCCGTCCGGCACCTCCGCGAGGCGGCGCCACGCGACCGTGAAGGTCTCGGCCACGACGTCGGCGGCGTCCTGCGGCGAGTCGCAGCGGCGGGCCGCGTACGCCGTGATCCGGCCGTAGGCCAGGTGGTAGACGGCTTCGAATCGTGCCGACCGCTCGTTATCCACGGGCGGCTTCCATAGCAGGTCCCCTTAATCAACGCACTGACATGACACTTCTGCGTATGTGCGTCGTGAGCCCATCATTTCCAGCGAATCGCTCAGCCTTTGGTGGACCCCAGGGTGAGCCCGGCCACGAAGTGCTTGTGCAGGAGCTGGAAGACGACCAGTGTGGGCAGCGCGACCAGCAGCGAACCGGCGGCCAGCAGGTTGTAGTCGGTGAAGAACTGCCCGCGCAGGTTGTTCAGCGCGGAGGTGATCGGGAACTTGTCGCCGGATGACATCAGCACCAGCGCCCACAGGAAGTCGTTGTACATCCAGGTGAACTGCAGCGTGCCGAGGGCGGCCAGCACCGGACGGCACAGCGGCAGGGTGAGCTGCCAGTAGCGCCGCCACGCGCTCGCGCCGTCCACGAGAGCCGCCTCGCCGATCTCCTCCGGGATCGCCCTCATGAAGTTGGCCATCACGAACACGCAGAACCCGAACTGGAACGCCACATGGATCAGGATCAGCCCGAGGTAGGAGTCGTAGAGCGACATCGAGTCCGACGCCCACCACGGCAGCGGCACCGTGACGTACATGGTGTAGAGCGGGGTGAGCAGCACCTGCGGCGGGAGCAGGTTGCCCGCCGTGAACACCACCAGGAGGGTCCGGCGGCCCGGGATGCGCAGTCGCGCGATGGCGAAGGCGGTGAACGACGCGAGCGCCAGCGTGACGATCACGCCGGGGATCACCACGATCAGCGTGTTCAGGTAGTAGCGGGGCAGCCCGGCCTCGGTCCAGGCGCGCCCGTAGTAGTCGAGGGTGAGCGACTCGGGCAGGGAGAAGTAGCCGAGCCTGGCCGTCTCGTCGTACGGCCGCAGGGACGCGTAGAGCGCCAGCGCCAGGGGGAGCACCCAGCCGAGCGCGACCAGGGCCAGGAAGGCGTGCAGCAGGACGCGCGCCGGGCGGAACGCCCGGCGCGGCGCCGGAGGGGCCTGGGCCCGCGCCGGGCTGGTGGCGGCTCCGGTCAGCGTCATCGGTCCTCCCGGAAGAGCTGCGACAGGTAGATCACGATGAACCCGGTCGAGATGACCAGCAGGACGACCGCGATGGCCGAGCCGAAGCCGATCCGCCCCGCTTCGCCGACGATGTTCTCCGTCACCAGGACCGACAGCAGTTCCAGCCCGTTGCGTCCCTTGTTGATCGCGTAGACGATGTCGAACGCGCGCAGCGCCTCGATCACCGTGATCACCAGCACGATCACGTTGACCGGGCGCAGCGTCGGGAAGATCACCCGGAAGAACGCCTGCGCCTCGTTCGCGCCGTCGATCGCCGCGGCCTCCTTCAGCGCGGGATCGACGGCCTTGAGCCCCGCCAGGTAGATGATCATGACGTACCCGACGTGCCGCCAGCCCGCGGCGGCCAGGACGGCCCAGATGTTGATCGACGGATCGCCCAGCCAGTCGACGCCGAGCCCCGTCACCGCGTTGAGCACGCCGTAGTCGGAGGAGTAGATGAGCTGGGCGATGAACCCGACCACCGCGAGCGACAGCACCACCGGCAGGTAGAGCGCGCTCTGGTAGACGCGCGACAGGCGCATCCGCCGGTCCAGCAGCACCGCGCAGAAAAGCCCGAACGGCGTCGCGACCAGCCCGAGAAAGCCCAGCCAGAGCACGTTGTTGCGGACGGCCGTCCAGAACGGCGGGTACTCCGCGGCCACCTCGGCGAAGTTGCGCCCGCCGACCCAGCGCAGGTCGGAGACCCCGTTCCAGTCGGTGCCGGAAAGGCCCGCGGAGGCCAGGGTGGGCCCCCAGATCAGGGCCAGGTCGAGGGCGACGGCCAGCGCGACGCCCACGGTCACGACGATCACGTCACGGGTGGAGAGACGGCGGATCCGGGACGCGGCCCGGCTGGGTGTGGTCATCAGCGGAAGATGTTGACCTTCTGCGCCTCGATGTCGCGCAGCAGCGGATCGATCTCGGACGGCTTGCCGACGAACCGCTGGAATGCCGGGACGATCACCGTGGACGCGAAGTCGGGGCGGGTGTCGCGGTCGAGGAACTGGGCGATGTGGCTCGCCTTGGAGACCAGCTCGGCGGCGCGCCGCTGGAGCACGGTGTAGCCGCCGCCGCTCGCCCTGGAACTGGTCGCCAGCGTGCCGGGGTCGAGCCCGGTGACGATGTCCTGCGCCGGGGCGGCGGCGAAGTGGGTCAGCAGCGCCTTGGCCCCTTCGACGTTCCTGGCCTTGGCCGAGATCATGTAGCCGTCCACCGGGGCGTCGAGGGAGTCGGTGCCGAACCGGGGCTCGATCTGGGGAAAGGTGAACAGGTCGAGGTCGTCGTGGTCGGCCTCGGGGATCTGCTGGGCCACGAACATCCCCGACAGATACATCCCGGTCTTCTTCTGGGCGAGCGACTGCGCGGCCTCCTGCCAGGTACGGCCGAGCGCGGCGGGCTGGTGGTGTTCCAGCAGGCCGCGCCAGGTGTCGAAGACCTGCCTGACCTTCGGGTCGGTCCACGACTCGCGGCCCGCCATCAGCGCCATGTGGTGGTCGTAGCCGTTGATCCGCATGTCGAGGATGTCGAAGGTGCCCATGGCGGGCCAGCCGTCCTTGTCGGCGAAGGCGATCGGGATCAGCCCGTCGGCCTTCATTCGCCTGGCCAGCGCGGTCAGCTCGTCGAGGGTGGCGGGCGGCTGGTAGCCCTTCTCTCGCCACAGGCTCTTTCGGTAGAAGACGCCCCACGGGTAGTAGGTGAACGGCACGAAGTACTGCCTGCCGTCGGCGGCGGTGGAGGCGGCCTTGAGGGCCGGGGCGTAGTCGGCGGCGAAGCGCCCCCAGACGTCGGAGACGTCGACGGCCAGGCCCTGTTCGGCGAAGAACCGCATCCGGTATCCGGCGAACCAGGTGAAGACGTCTTCCGGACGCCCGCGCAGGTAGCGGCTGATGTTCTCCTGGAACGTGTTGTGGTCCACGGTGTTGATCCGCACCCGGCCGGGGGCGAAGCGCTCGACCACGGTCCGTAGCGCCTTCCTGGGGATCGCGTCGGAGGCGTTGGAACCGAGGGTGATCATGCCGTCCGGGCCCCGTGGAGGCCCGCCGCAACCGGTCAGGGCGGCGGGGACCCCGAAGGCGGCGGCGCCGAGCAGCACCCCTCGGCGACTGATCGCCGGTCGGGTCATGGCGGGTCCTCCCTTCCCGTGGTGCTGCACAGCGTTTCCCGAGAAAAGCAACAGATACCTTCAGGATCGCGCAAGAATCACCAATGGATTCGACGCGGCCGAGCTGCGCCGCGCGCCGGAGGTCGGGGCCGGCCCCACTGCCGCAGCGATCTGCCGGCCGTGACCGCCGTCGGAAGGCCACTGGTCAGTAAATGGGCTATTCATCGGTAGGTAGGTGAAGGGATTCTCCTCTCTTGGCGGTGGAGTGGTGTCAGCGCTCCATCTGCCGGCCGCCCGGGTCGCACTACCTGTGTGGCCGCACTTTTATCATCGGAGAGGAAATGAGCATGACCGTCCGGGAAACCGAAAATCGGCGTATTACGAAGGCCCTGTGGGTCGCACCGCTTCTCGCGGGCGCACTCCTGACTTCCGGTATGGCCAATGCCGCCCCCGCCAACGCCGCCACCGCCGGTAACGCGTCCGCAAGCGCTGCCGGGTACAACATGTGGCGCAACTGGGAAACAGGACTGTGCCTGGACAGCGACGGTGGCCACGGCGCGGGAAACGCCTACACCCTCATATGCAACGGAGGCTCATACCAGCGCTGGACCACACAGGGGGGCATGCAACCGGGCTGGCTTTTGCTCAAGAACGAGAAGACGGGGCTGTGCGTGGACAGCAACGGCAACGGGGACGTTTACATGCGGACCTGCCAGTCGGATAACGACCACCAGCTGTGGCGCGTATGGTTGCTCGATGGCGACCGGAAGATGAAGATGCAGAACAAGGCAAGCGGCCGCATGCTGGACAGCAACCGGGCAGGCAAGGTCTACACCCTTCGGGACAACGGTGGTGGCAACCAGCTGTGGAAGACCGGCTTCTAGCCCGCCGACCACGCATCTGGTAGTTTTCCAGCTTCACCCCAGCGCGCTCAACCGCGTCACATGCCGGTCAGGCCATGCGGTCGGGCGCGCTGATCACGAGTACCTCGCCGTTGCCGAGGTCGCTGGTCACCGTGTACCCGACCTTGGTGAGGATGGTGATCAGGGCCAGGTGCACCGCCGTGCGGATGCTGTCGTGCTGGGTGATGTCACGGTCGGCCATGCCGGGCCCGCCGTGCCATGAGACCACCACCCCGCGCCCGTGCACGTCGCTCACCTGCACCCCACCGTCCACGGCGAGCCGTGACGGATCCACCACGAAACCGGCCTTGCCGAGGTGGTCACGCACGCGCTCGACGAGGTCCTGGTCGGCGCAATCGTCCGTCTGTGTCAAAGCATCGCCGTTTCTTCGGGTGGTGGCGTCTGCCCTCACGATCGGTCCTCAAACCTGTCGGGAACGCATCGGCTCAGGTCAGCCGGCGTTCGGTGAGCGCGGCGAGGGCGGGGGGATCGCCCTGCGTGATGCGCGCCGTATGGTAGCGCAGCGTGACCTCGCGCCCGTTGGTGTCGAGCGTGGCGATGGCGTTCTGGAAGAACGGCCCGCCCTGGAGTTTCCAGGAGAACGCGGGCTTGCGCACGCCCGCCGAGCGGGCCAGTGCCCGGCCGACCACCCCGGCCACCGCGAAGGCGGCGATGCCGTTGGCCAGGCGGATGGTGCGGGCCAGCGGGTTCCTGATCGGCGAGCACACGATCTGGTAGACCTTGGCGCCGGTACGGCGCAGCCGCGCCTGCGCCAGGTAGGAGAAGTGCACGTCGCCGCCGAGGAACAGCACGCTCGCGGGCGCGGTTCCGTATTGTCCCCGGACGATGCCGGTGACCAGGCGCGACATCGCGTCGAACGAGGTGCGGAACGCCGCCCAGTGCTCAAGGTCGATCCGCTGCCTGATCCACTCGGCGGCCGAGGCCGCGCGCCTGCCCCAGGCGCCGTCGCAGACCGCCTCGTTCCAGCTCTCCACCTCGTGCAGCCCCCGGGGCAGCAGGACCGGCAGTGAACTGGCCACGATGAGGTGATCGACCGGCCCGGCGGTGGCCGCGCGCTCGAACCAGTCCCACTCGGCGGGGTCGATCATCGCGCGGCGGGCGGGGTCGAGCACGCGGGCGCAGCGGGTGTCGAGCATGATCACGCGGTTTTTGCCGTAGTCGCGCGTGTAGCTCCAGCGGTAGCTCTCCGGGTCGGCGTCGGACTGCCAGGCGAACTCGTCGAGCGGCTCGGACAGGTCGCTCTCGGCGGCGACCACCTTGCCCCACATCGGGTCGTCGGCCAGTTCCTCGGGAGACATGTTGCCGAGGTGCTGGTAGATCCAGTACGAGGCCAGCCCCGCGGTCACCCGCCGCCGCCACCAGGGCAGCGCCCGCATGGTGCGCTGCCAGGCGTCGGAGGTGTTCCAGTCGTCGCGCAGGTCGTGGTCGTCGAAGATCATCGAGGTGGGCACGGTGGACAGCAGCCAGCGCAGCGCGGGTTCGCTCCACGCCTGGCGATACAGCTCGGCGTACTCCGCGTAGTCTGCGATCTCCGTGCCGGGCGGTTCCGAGGTGTCGCGGCGCCCTTCGATGAACTCGCGCATCCGGGGCGGCGGCTTGTCGGCGTAGACCTGGTCGCCCAGCATGAGCAGCGCGGACGGCCAGTCGTGCTCGGGCAACTCCGCCATCCGGTGCGCGTAGGAACGCAGGATGTCGACACCGTGCGACATCATGTGCGTCACGTCGTGCGGGACGCTGGTGCGGCACGAGCCGAACAGCAGCCGCAGCCGTCGTTGCTCCGGGTCGATGGTGCGGATCCGGCTCGCGGGAAAGTCGGAGTCGGGCTCCGGCCAGGCCCGCTCGCCGTCCAGTTCGACCGTGTAATGGTAGGAGCCGCCGGGTTCGAGGCCGGTGACGACGGCCAGCGCGTAGTGGTGGCCGTGCACCGTGAACGTGTCCGCCGCGACGGTCTCGAAGCCGTCGCCGCTCACCCGCATCACGCAGGGGGCGTCGGTCTGCACCCAGATCGTCGCGCGGGTCTCGTCCACGTAGCGCAGCAGCGGCCCGAGCAGGAGTTTTGGCACTGAGATTCCTCCCCGAATCGCCGAGTTCGCCAAGGGCAACCGTCAGGCTACCCGCAAGTCAAAGCCTCTAGCGTCCCCCGTCAAGGATGCATCGCGGAACGGCAAAGCGGCCCTGCCCCGACGGCCTGATCTTCGGGTCAGGAGGCGATCGTGACCTCGACCCCGGCGCGGGTGCCCCAGCGGCCGACCCGGCGGCAGGTGAGCAGCGCGTAGAGGTGGAGCGGGCGCAGCACCGCCAGCCGCCACAGCGCGGCGGCCGGAGCGGCCAGGAAGAGCAGCAGGCGGCTCGCCGCCGGTTCGTCGCTGCGCCGTACGGTGAACAGCCGCAGCGCGGTCAGGTAGCTCATCGCCACGCCCACCCGCAGCGCCGTCAGGCCGATCTCGCCCAGGTGCGGACGCCAGGCCGGGTCGGCGGCCAGCGCCACCGGTACGGCCAGCGCCAGCGCCAGGTGCAGGTACTCGGCCACGGTCGCCCAGAAGACGAACCCGCGCACCGGCAGGTAACGCAGCCACCACAGGTGCCGGACGGTCGTCCCGCGCAGCCACCGGAGCTGCTGCGCCACATGGTGCCCCACCCGTTCCGGCACGAGCGTGAAGACCAGCGCGGACGGCTGCTGCACGGTGTCCCCGCCGAGCATGGCGTAGAAGGTGAGCATCGAGTCGTCGTTCATCTGCATCGGACGGCCGGCGAACCGCTCGTGCGCGTAGGCCCCGGCGCAGCGCCGGACCACGTCCGCGCGGTAGAAGGCGAGCGCGCCCGAGTTGGCCGTCACCCGGCGCAGCACGGACTGGGCGCTGCGCACGCCCCGGGTGAGCGGCAGGTAGAGCAGGCAGGTCAGCCGGGTGAGCGGGGTGGCCGCGCGGTTCAGTACGAGCACCTGCCCGGCCACCGACCGCACCCGCGGGTCGGCGAACGGCGCCAAGCCCTCGCGCACCGCGTGCCGGTCGAGCACCGAGTCGCTGTCCAGCGTGACGAAGACGTCGGCGTCGTCGCCGGACAGGGCGTGGAGTTGCGCGTGCCGTTTGCCACGGTTCGCGGTGCGGTCCCAGGTGGTCTCGACGCCGAGCGCGGCGGCGGCCTCTTCGAAGTCGCGGCGTACCCGGTCGTAGGCGGCCGGGTCGGCGGAGCCGTCGTCCACCACCCGGACCCGTTCCACCCGCCTGCTCTGCCGTAGTACCGAGCGCAGGCACTCCCGCAGCGTCGCCGGGTCCTCGTTGTAGACCGGGACCTGCACGGTGACGGCGAGCCCGGCCAGCCCGGCGCGCCGCTCAGGAGGGACACGTATCGGGCGTTCCAGCCAGGCCAGCGGCACCCACCAGAGCAGGACGAACGACGCGAGCCAGGCCACCGCCGGTACGTGCCCGCCGAGCTCGCCGGACAGCCCGCTCACCTGCGCCGTCCCCCACACCGCGAACGCGGCCAGCGGCGGCCCACCGAGCAGCGCGCGGGTCAGCGGCCCGGCGCACCGGGCGGAAAGCGGCGGCGGCGGTGGCGGCATCGGAAGTGGCGGCGGTGGGGGTGGCGGTGGCGGCATCGGAAGTGGCGGCGGTGGCGGCATCGGCGGCGGGCCCTTCACCGCCGTCAGTGGGAGTAGGGGCCGGCGCCGCGCCGGAACCGCGCCCGCACCGTCAGCGCGCCGCTGACCACGACGGCCCCGCACAGCGCGACCAGCCACAGGCTCCCGCTCGCCACCACGGCGGCGCCCACCGCGCCCGCGCCGAGATCGGTGATCGAACCGGGTGTCATGGCCGCTCCTTCGCGCGTCGCGTCGGTCCTGCCCCTCGCCGGAGCGGCGTCGCGGCAAACCCCGGGCCGGTTGAAGTCATGGGCATGAGCGGGGCATGCGGAAGGCTGGAAAAGCACCCTGAATAGGCATGAAAAAGGGCGGTACGGCCCGCCACGGTGAGCCGTACCGCCGTTCGCCCGGGGGCGAAGCCGGGCGAGGTGTTCCGTCGCTCCCGTGGGCCGGAACCCAGGACTGACCACGGGAGCGACGGAGTCAATCAGCGGCGCTGTGTGCTCTGCGCGCTCGGCGTCGCCGAACGCGGGTAGTCCTGCGCCAGTGCGTAACTCTTGCCGCCGAACGTGAGCACCCAGTTGGACGGGGTCGCGATCGGCAGACGGTAGTTGAGCTGGACTTCCGCGGTGGCGCCGTTGGCGATGCTGAGGTAGCTCGGGATCGTCATCGTCGCGCGGTGGAAGTCACCCTTCAGGCCGCCCACGTTGTTGCCGGTGTGTCCCGCCTGCACCGTCATGGTCCAGCCGGACTGCTGGCTCATGTTGGACGGCGCGCTCGTTCCGTAGTCGAACGCGAGGGTCGCCCCGCCGGGGATGGTCTGCCCGGAGTTGTTGGTGATCCGGAGCTTCGGCGAGATCGGGTAGTTGGAGTCGCCGACCGGGAAGCCGACCAGTTCGGCCTTCACGTTGGCCACCTCGGTCGGCATGGTCCGGCCGTCGGCCTTGAGGTTCTTGTACGGCGTGGCCGAACGGAACTTGTTGTAGAGGATCGAGGTCAGGGTGGTGCCCATGAACCACTCGCCCTGGCCGTTGTTCCGCGAGGCGTCCCAGGCGTAGTCACCGGCGAGTTCCCAGATCATCACGCCGCCGAGACCCTTGTTCACGACGTAGTCGGCCTTGGCCGTGATCGACTGGTCGTCCTCGGTGGAGATGAACACCTTCTTGCTGGCGTTCCACAGCCACGGCGCGACCAGGGTGCTGTCGTAGAACCGCTGGTAGGTGCCGCTCAGCCGGTCGGCCGGGTCGGTGTCGGGGTCGAGGCCGTAGTCGCGGATGTAGCTGCCCTGGATGCCCTGCTGGAGGTTCTTGGCGTGCCACATCGGGTTGCCGCCGCCGAGCACCTCCTTGCCGTCCTTGTCCAGGTCGTGCCAGACGTTGTCGATGCCGACCGCGCCATGGCCACACGGTGTCGTCGAGCCGACCGTTCCGCCGGTGCCCGGCGGGCACTTGGTCTGGTCCGGTAGTGCCGCCTTACCCCATAGGCCGTTGGTCCCGCCGGTCACACCTTGGAAGCCCCGTGTGTAGTACGGGACGCCGATGTTGATCCGGCCCGCAGGCACCGCGCCGCGGAAGTAGTGCGCGGCCCAGTCGGTGTTCAGGTAGCCCATGCCGTACGTGCTGTAGACGGCGCCGTCCACCTGCTCGACGTCCTTGTTGTCGTCGTAGAGCGCGGCGTTCGGACCGACGAAGTGGTTCCACGCTCCGTGCAGGTCGTAGCTCATGATGTTGATGTAGTCCAGGTACTGGGTGACCTGGTAGCTGTCCTGGCCGCGCAGCAGCCAGCCGGAGGCCGGGGCGGCGACGGTCAGCATGTAGTACTTGCCGTCGGCCGCGCTGGCCGCGTCGAGCTTCTCGCGCAGCGTCTTCATCAGCGAGACGTACTGCGCCATCAGGGTGGCCCTGCGCGGGTTGGAGAAGCTGAAGTCGTCCGGGTTGCCCGCGTAGTTCATCGACGTGGCGTACTCGTAGTCGATGTCCGCGCCGTTGAAGCCGTACTGCCGGACGAAGGCCACGACCGAGTCGGAGAAGGTGTTGATGCCCGCCTGGGTGCTGGCCATCGTGTAGAAGCCGCCGGAGGCGACCCGCTTGCCGTCGTCGCCGATGTAGCCGCCGGACTCAGCCCAGCCGCCGATCGAGACGAGGGTCTTCACGTTTGGGTTCTGCTTCTTGAACTTGTTGAGCAGGTTGAAGTGACCCTTGTACGGATACGCCGGGTCCATCTCCGCGCCCGCGACGCCCGGCCACTCACGGCCGATCGCCGGGTTGTTCGCGTTGTTGCCGCCGACCGACACCTTGTTCTGGGAGTCGATGTGCGCGAACGCGTAGTTGATGTGGGTGACCTTGTCCCACGGGATGTCGCTGGCCAGGTAACGCGGGGCGCCGTTGGCGCCGTCACGCCAGCTGGTGAAGTAGCCGATGATCCGGCGCTGGTGGTCCGAGCCCAGCTTCTCCCGGCCGTCGTTGTCGTAGGCCTGGCAGTACGGCGGGTTGGTGCCGGGCGTCTGGTACAGGCCGTCGGGACGGCAGTTGCCGCCGCTTCCGCCGATCGTGACGCTGATCTCGTTGCTCAGCGGCGAGAGCTGGCCTGCGGTGTCCTTGGCGCGCACCGTGAACTTGTAGGTGCCCGCGGTGAGACCGGTGACCGTGGCGCTCGTGCCGGTGACGGTCTGCGCGACGGCGCCGTCCTTCAGCACGTCGTACCCGGAGACGCCGTTGTCGTCGGTGGAGGCGTCCCAGGCCAGCGTGACCGAGTTGGTGGTCTGGCCGGTGCTGCGCAGGTTGCCGGGCTTGGTGGGCGGGTTGTCCTGCCCGGTGCCCGGGGTGGTCACCGACAGCGCCACGCTGATCGGCGAGAGCTGGTCGGCGGTGTCCCGCGCGCGGACGGTGAAGCTGTAGGTCCGCTCGGGGGTGAGACCGGTCACGTTGGCGGTGGTGCCGGTGACGGTCGCGACCACGGTGCCGTCACGCAGCACATCGTAGTTCTTCACGCCCTTGTCGTCCGTGGACGCGTCCCAGGCCAGAGCGGCGCTGGTGGACGTGATGTCGGTGCTGCGCAGGTTGGTGGGCCGGGACGGCGGGAGGTCCTCGCCGGTGCCCGGGGTGGTCACCGACAGGGCGGCACTGACCGGCGAGAGCTGGTCGGCGGTGTCACGGGCCCGGACGGTGAAGCTGTAGGTGGTGCCGGCCGTCAGGCCGGTGACCGTGGCGCTGGTGCCGGTGACGGTCGCGACGACCGAGCCGCCGCGCAGCACGTCGTAGTTCTTCACTCCGACGTCGTCGCTGGACGCCTCCCAGGCCAGCGCGACGCTGGTGGGCTGGACGTCGGTGGACCGCAGGTTGGTGGGCACGGTCGGCGGGTTGTCGGTGGGCGCGCCGTCACAGGGGTTGCCGTTGAGCTTGCAGTTCTGCGCCGTGCCGAGCGAACCGCTGTAGGTCACAAGGAAGCCGAACGAGGCGGAGGCGCCGGGGTTGATCGCGCCGTTCCACGAGCGGTTCGTGAACGTGTGGTGGTTGCTGGCACTGGTGAGCAAAGCGTCCCAGTACGAGCCCATCCGCACGTTGGAGCCGAGGTCGAACTCGACCTTCCAGCTCGACATCGCGCTGGTGCCACCATTGGTGATCGTGCAACCGAACTGGGCGCCACTGCCCCAGTCCTGGGTGGGCTTGCAGACGGCCGTGGGGCCCGCGGCCGACGCGTTCGCCGCCGCGGTCGGGGCCGTGGCGGCCACTCCCATGCCAAGGAACAGGGCCAGGGCGGCGAATAGCGCCGACCCCCTGGACCCGGGTTTTCCTCTCGTTCTCGTTCGTGCCGTACGGATAGCCATCGTCGCTCCACGTAGCCGGGGGGTGTGGGCCGTTCGCAAGCGAAAAGCCCAGGACAGGGGAGACCACAGTTAGGAAAGTTTCCTAATTGTTAGTGGAAAGGTAGCTCCCCTCGCTGTGCCCGGCAAGACCCCAGCCGCCCCCAGAGGTACGTTTGCCCAATGGACCCGGTCCAAGCGCTGCGCGACATCGCCTTTCTGCTGGAGCGGGCGGGCGAGCCGACCTACCGTGTTCGCGCCTTCCGGCGGGCCGCCGCCGTCGTGGCCGATCTGCCCCGCGACGAGCTGGAACGCCTTGCGGGCCGGGGCGCCCTGGCGACCCTACCCGGCATCGGCAAGGTCACTGCGCTGGCCGTCGCCGAGGCCCTCGCCGGAGACGTCCCGACCTATCTGCGCCGTCTTCAGGCCACCGAGGGCGACGACCTCGAAGCCGAGGCCGCCGCGCTGCGCGCGGCCCTGCGCGGCGACCTGCACAGCCACTCCGACTGGTCGGACGGCGGCTCCCCGATCGAGGAGATGGCCGAGGCGGCGATCTCGCTCGGCCACGAATACCTGGCCCTGACCGACCACTCGCCCCGGCTGACGGTCGCCAACGGCCTGACCGCCGGACGGCTGCGCGACCAGCTCGACGTCGTGGCCGAGCTGAACGCCCGCCTCGCGCCGTTCCGGATCCTCACCGGCATCGAGGTGGACATCAACCCCGACGGCACCCTCGACCAGGACCCCGAGCTGCTGGCCCGCCTCGACGTCGTGGTCGCGAGCGTCCACTCCCGGCTCCGGATGGACCGTGCCGAGATGACCAGGCGCATGGTCACCGCCGTCGCCGACCCCAACGTGGACGTGCTCGGCCACTGCACCGGCCGCATCGTCCGCGCCGGGGGCCGCAGGGGCGGGCTGCGGCCGGAATCGGACTTCGACGCCGAGCTGGTCTTCGAGGCGTGCCGCAGGTTCGATGTGGCCGTCGAGATCAACTCCCGCCCCGACCGGCAGGACCCGCCCAAGCGCCTGATGCGCCTGGCCTGGGAGATGGACTGCCTGTTCGCCGTCGACTCCGACGCCCACGCCCCCGGCCAGCTCGACTGGCAGCGGTTCGGCTGCGAACGCGCGGCCCTGTGCGGCGTGCGCCCCGAACGGGTGATCAACACCTGGCCCCTGGCCGACCTGCTCGCGTGGGCCTGAGCCTCTGTTCGCGGCGCGATCGGGCGACTACTCTTGGTAATCTAGGAGTGAGGTGGACGGCGCTGCGTTGGAGGCGGTGTTGGAGGCGGTGGTGGCCAGGATCCAGCGGATGGCCGACGAGCACTGGCGGGCCCTCGACGAATCCTGCCGCCTGCTCGACGCGCACGCCTGGCTCGGCCCCGCCGGCGACCGTCTCGTCGCCGACGTCCACGGCCTGCGCCACGACCTCCACGCACTCCTGAGCCGCGCCCTCGCCGACGCCCGTCGCGCGGCGGTGCGGGCATGAGCCTCGGCAAGGGGTTCACCGGGGTCAGGCAGCCGGAGTTCGACCTCCTGGTGGCCTGCCACTGCCAGGCCGGGCCACGGCTCGAACGGCTCGCCGAACTGCTCCACGCCGAACTCCGCACGGCCGGTCTCGACCCCACCCCCGCGCTGCGCGTCGGCGACATCGCCCGCCGCGTGCTGCGCCAGGGCGACGACCTCCGCCGCCGCCAGCGGCTCATCCGCGAGCTGGAGCGCGCACAGGCCGCCCACCCCACCTGCACGGCCGACGGCACCTTCCTCGGCGTCCCCGACGGCGAGCCCGCCGCCGAGGGGCTGCTCGCCGCCCGCACCGCCCGCCTCGTCACGGACGGCGACGCCGGGGCCCTCGCCCGGCTGCTGTCCCACGCCGCCAGGGGCGGCGATCCCGGGTTCGTCCGGGCCTTCCTCGGCGCGATAGGGGCCGAAGGCGTCACCGTCCTGCCCGCCGCGCTGGTGCGGTCGGTCGCTCGCGCGGGCGATCCGGTGTCGGCCGGGCGGCACGCCGAGCAGGCCCGGCAGGCCACCGCGCTGCTCTCGCGGGCCCTCGCGGCGGGCACCGACCCGGCGAGCGCCGCCTTCGCGGGCGACGACTTCCTCGCCGAGCTCGTCCGGCAGGGCCGGGCCAGGCACACCCACGGTGACCTCACCTACTTCGGCTACCAGGCGCAGGCCCTGGTCTGGCGGGCGGCCGACCCCGGCGTGCCGTACTCCGCGCGCTTCGCGCAGGTCGTCGGCCGCGACGCCGTCGCCTTCGAGCACGAGCGGTACGCCTCCCGCTGGCGGGCCCGCCTCGACCCACTGGGCGCGCTGACCGACACCGGCCAGGTCGCCCTGCTCGACCTCGCCACCGTCCTCGGTCTCGGCCCCGGCTTCGCGGACGGTCCACCGTCCGCCGGCCCGCCGGGCACCACCGGCACCGGCCGCGCCGTCGTGGACGACCTCCTCCACGCCACCGCCATGACCCGCGACGCCTCCCAGACGCTGCTCGGCGGTGCCACGCTCACCCACCTGCTCACCACCCGCCTCGACGCCTTCGCCACCACGGGCGGCCATCCCGCCCTCGCCCGCCTGCTGCGCTCCGCCCTCACCGGCCAGGACCCCACCTCCCGCACTCTGTCGGCGGAAGCCGCCGAGGTCGTATCCGCGCATCTGTCCGGCGTCTTCACCGTCGGCGACGACGGCGACCTCGCCATCGCCGACCGCGCCCGCCTCGACCGCCTGGCCCCCCTGCGTCAGCCCCTCGCCGCCGCCCTCGCGGCCCGCGTCGCCGATCTCACCGACGCCATCCTCGACCACGGCCGCCTGGGCCGGTTGGGCGTGGAGGAACTCGACCGCCTGCTGGCGTTCGTCAACTCCGACGACACCTGCTTCGAGCTGCTGATCCGCGCCCACACCGAACACATGCGCGCCGCGCTGAACGACGTCCCCTCCTTCACGGGAGCCGACGGCCTGGCCCGCTTCGACTTCGACGAGAACGGCGAGATCGGCGGAACCGAGCGCCTCTTCGCGCTCAACCGCCACCTGACCAACCGCGTCGTCGAGGAATCCCGCCTCTTCGGCCACCTCCTGGAAACCCGGGCCCAGGCACTGGTGGCATCCGGCCTCGACGCCAAGAAGACCGACGAGTCCCTGCGCACCATGGTCCGCGACTCCCTCGGCCTGCTCCCCCTTCCCGGCGCCACCCACCTCGGCACCTTGGCCAAGAGCGCCTTCGGCGACCTCCTGACGGCGGGCTACACAAAACTCACCGAAACCGGCTACGACCAGATCGCCCGCCACTTCGCGTCGGACCCAAGGCTTCCGCTGGACGAGGCGTACAAGGACATCGCAGACAACGATGGCGCGATCGAACGACTGACCGAACAGATGATCATCGCGACGGCACTCAGTCATGGAGCGTTCGATGACATTCCCCTGGAGCACCGGACGTTCGCCGAAGGACACCCGGCCGCGATCAAGGCGCTCCAGACCATGACACAGGACGAGTATCGAGATTTCCTGAAATGGGCTCGTCAGAACAGCGAGACGAGCGACCTCCTCGAACGGGCCCGCGACACCACGGCTAATACGGGTGACGTGCGGCGTAACCTCGGGCTGGCAGAGGCCGAGAGGCCGAGGGGAGACCGGTGACGCCGGCGCGCCTGCTCGCCGCACTGGTTCTGGCGGCGGGCTTTTCCACGGCCTGCACCCAGCACGGCGGGAGCGAGCCGGCGTTGGTAAGGGACGTGCGGCCGCTGGTGGACGCGGCGCCATATGTGTGCGGGTTCCTGCCTGAAAGTGCCGTGCGGACGGTCAGTGGATACGCCGGTCATCTGACGGATCGCTGGGACGGGGCGTGGAGACGCTCCGGCAACTGCCGGACTCCTGATGTGTATCCCAATCCCGTGTCTCTCGGATGGGCGCAGGAGGACGGGGAGAAGGTGCTGGAGCGGTTGCATGGGGGGGAGTTCGCGAAGTATCGGCCTACGCCGTTGCCTGTGGAGTTGGGGAAGGGGTCGGTGCTGGTGTTGGCCGATCCTCCGGGGTCGCTCGATCCGTATGACGTTGTGGCGATGTTTCGATGTGGTGACGTCCGGCCCTGGATCGACATCTCGTTGGCGCGGGTGGCGGCTGGGCGGGATGCGGTGCGGGATTTGACGGAGTTGATGAGGATCGCGCAGCGGCGGTATGGGGTGATGCATGGGTGTGTGCCGCGACCGGGGTGAGGTCAGTCGAGGGTGATCTCGGCGGGGGTGACGCGGGCGATGCCGTCGCTGCTGGTGGCCGGCCACAGGCCGTCCGGGCTGTACGCCAGGGAGCCCACGTACCTCGGTACCGGGTTGTCGTGGACGAGCCGTAACTCCTCCGTGCCGGTCGCCGTGTCGAGCAGGCGGACCTCGTTGTCGTTGCCGGTGACAGGCGAGCCGCAGGCCGTCCGGGCTGAGCGCGCACCTGGCCGCCGACGGGCTCAGCCGGTAGACCTCCGCGCCCGTCTCGGCGTCGAGGACCTTCGGCGCGAAGCCGCCCAGTCCGACCATGTGGCGGCCGTCCGGGGTGAAGAGCACGGCGCCGCAGGCGTCGCGGGACCGCAAGCGGAGCCTGCCGTCCGACGTGCCGAACAGCAGGGTGAAGGCGCCGAACGGAACGGCGCGTCCGGGTCGGTGGCGAGCGCGTTGCCGGCCGCCCAGCGGCCGTCGGGGCTGAACCCGAACCTCGCCTGCGGCCAGTACCTGTCCGGGCCGCCGTCCGGCATGCGGGAGCGCTCGGCGCCGGAGCGCGCGTCGAGGACCCGCACCCGGACCTTGGTGCCTTCGTTCCGCAGTTCGGTCACGAGGAGGGATTCGCCGTCCGGGCTGAGCACGGCGTCCAGGACGCGCCATTCGTCGGTCACGCGCCACAGCACGGAGGAGGTCTCGATGCCGAAGGCGGCCAGGTCGCCGGAGTCGCTGCTGCTGGCGGTCCCCCCCGGCGATCACCCAACGGTTGTCGGGGGTCACCTGGACTGTCCTGACGAACTGGCTGAAGTCCAGAAAGCTCATTGGGCGTCCGGGAGTGCTCATCGCCGTCCCCCATCGTCGCAGCGCGATCAAGTATCGGCGGGTCGGAGAGGGGGCACATGCGTACGCCCCTACTCAGAGTGCGCGGCCGGGATTCTGGCCAGATCCAAATGTGGCCACAACCGGCCGTGTCCTCGTGCGCACGGTCCGTCCTTCTGGTTCGCGAATGCCGCGCTAGTGTCACGTTCCACGCGAATCACCCTGGTTACCATGCGGCAGTCATTCGTTACAGACACCCTGAATGCTGACACCCTGTCAGGACGTGTTGATCCGTTTGTCCGCAGCGACGGATACTCCCGGAGACACTGCCGCCAGCGAAGGGAAACCGATCGGTCATGGCGACTTACAAGACGCAGATTCAGTGGGGTGGCCCGTCCGCCGACTGGCACAACGACAGTGATCTGACGATTGTCATCAGAAACCGGGACGGTGTGGTCCCGAGCGACGGTCTGCCCACGACGGGCACGCAGGTG
The DNA here is from genome assembly GCF_029382225.1 of Spongiactinospora sp. TRM90649. Lineage (GTDB taxonomy): Bacteria > Actinomycetota > Actinomycetes > Streptosporangiales > Streptosporangiaceae > Spongiactinospora. The sequence continues at coordinate 2,808 of NZ_JARLTC010000003.1, read as the reverse complement.
AGCTGGTCCAGCTCGCAGGGCAACGGTCAGGTCACGTTCTTCGACGACGGCACCAGGTTCGCCGGTTCCGCCCAGTTCAAGGGTGAGGGGCCGGTCGGGTACCGAGGCGAGGTCAAGCGATGACCGTGCGCTGATCGCGCGTGCTGTACCCGGGGGCCGGGGCTCACCGGCCGGCCCCCGGGGTCCCGATGGTGATGGGGGATCTACCGAGTCGGTAATGCGTGTTGACGGGCGGCGGGAGTGCGCGATCGTGGGCCGGGTAGCCGAAACGCATGGGGAAGCGAGATTTCGACGTCGGTGACCACGTCACCTGGCGTAGCCACGGATCGAAGGCGACCGGGACGGTGGAGAAGGTCGTGACGGGGAAGACCCGGATGTCCGGCCGTACGGTCACTGCGACGCGGGACGACCCGCGCTACATGGTTCGAAGCGACGCGAGCGGGAGGTCTGCCCTCCACAAGGCGTCGGCTCTGAGCAGCGCACCCAACGGAACGGGAGTCCGTGCCACCAAGTCCGGTGGAGCAAACTCCAGCGCGATGAAGACCGGCGGTGCGAAGGCCACGACCGCCAAGGCGACCATGGGGAAGGCCACCACGGGGAAGGCGACCGCGAAGGCGGGAACGACCGGGAAGGTCTCGGCCGCCAGCACGAGCGGGACTTCGGCCCGCACGACGTCCACCGGGCGCACCACCACGAAGGCGTCCGCCGCCAAGACGTCCACCACCAAGACGTCCGCGAGCAGGCCGTCCGGCAAGGCCGCGACGACCGCTCGTAAGACGACGACCGCCAAGAAGGCGGCCATGGACAAGAGGCAGGAGACGGCGGCCGCGTTCCGCGATGTCGTCAACATGGGGCCGAAGACCCTGGAGCGGTGGCTCGCGACCGACGAGTCCAAGAACGCGGGGGACAAGCGGCCCGGCCAGGAATCGCCGGGGCATCGGGCGGGCAGGCGGATCGTCAAGATCCTCCAGACCCGCAAGGCCGATCTCGGCGAAGGGGACTACGAGCACATGGGCAAGGTCGTCGGGTACGTGCGCAGGAGCATGTCCCGGCGTCCCAAGGGGAACGTCCGCGACTCGCGGTGGCGGCATTCCCTGATGAACTGGGGACACGACCCGATCAAGGAGTGAACCCGGGCGGCCGGCAAGGCGACGCGTGACGAGAGTCGTGGGTGGGGCGTCGCCTCGCCGGGCCCGCCCGCCCGGCGTCGCAAGGCGGGCTGCCTGCCGTTCCCTTGCGGGCGCGGTGCACGCCGGGCGGTACACCACAGATGATTCCCGGGGCCGCGGACAATCCCTGGACATACCCCGGACACGAGAGCCCCGCCGCGCGGTCACCCGCCCGCGTCGCGGCGGGCACGGGCCCTTCGTTTGCCTTCGTGCATGGCCTGCACCCGGGCGACCGGGATGGTGTCCCCCTCCTCGATCAGATCGGACGGCAGCCGCTGCGGAGCAGGCATGGACGCGGCCCACGGATCGGCTCCCGCCAGGATCTCCACCGCCGTGTGGATGGTGAAGTCACCGGGTGAGACGCCGCCGAGGTCGTCCCAGGCGACCGGGAAGGAGACCGGCGCGCCCGGCCGTACCCTCGGGCTGTAGGCGGCCACGACGGTCGCCCCGCCCGCCCTCGTGGAGTCTAGGAAGACCTTGCCGCCCCGGTCCTCCCTGATGAAGGCCGTGGTGGCGAGCGCCGGGTCGAGGCGTTCGGCCCGGGCGGCGACCGCCCGGGTGGCCGCCGCGAGGTCCTCCATCGGGATCCCCGCCACGACCGGCACGAACACGTGCACGCCCTTGGCCCCGCTGGTCTTCACCGCCCCCGCGAGGCCGTCGTCGGCCAGCGCCTGCCTGACCAGCAGGGCCGCCGCCACGGCGCGGGGGAAGGAGTCCTCCTCTGGAGGGTCGAGGTCGAGGACCAGGTGGGTGGCGCTCTCGCCGACGATGAGCCCCGGGTGGTATTCCACGGCCCGCTGGTTGGCGAACCAGAGCAGCGTGCGGCGGTCGTCGCACAGGGCGTAGGAGACCTGGCGGTTCGAGGCCGCCGCCCAGAGGGTGACCGTCCGGATCCAGGAGGGGGCGTACTTGGGCACGTTCTTCTGCATGAACGGCTCCTGGCCCGGACGTACCCGCAGCACCGACAGGGGCCGGTCGCGCAGGGCCGGGATGATCCGGTCGGCGACGGCGTCCAGGTAGTCCACCAGGTCTCGCTTGGTGGCGTCGGCGCCGTCGAACAGCGGCTGGCCGAGGTTCGTCAGCGGCACCCCGTCGCGCGTCTCATCGCTGGTCATCCGCCCCACGATGCCCACCGGACGCCCCCGTGGTCAACCATCGCACGGAGGCCGGTAGTCGGAGCCCTGCAGATAGCGTGCCCATTCCGCCCGGGTGACCGCCGGATGGGCGAGGGTACAGACCCGCGCCGCGACCCGGGCGACGTCGGTGTCCCACAGACGGACGGTGGAGTCCGCGCCGCCGGTGGCCAGGACGCCGCCCCGGGGGTCGAAGGCCACGGACAGCACGCGGGCGGTGTGCCCGGCGAGCACCGTGGGCGGCCCCGGCCTGGCCGGGTCGGTCACGTCCCACAGGCGGGCGGTGCCGTCGAAGCTGGCGGTGGCGAGGGTGTGGCCGCGTGGGTCGAAGGCGACGTCGGAGACCGCGTTCGTGTGGCCGGTGAGGGTGGCCAGGAGGCGAGGTCGGCGGGGGTCGGTGATGTCCCACAGGCGGGCGGTGCCGTCGGCGCTGGCGGTGGCGAGGGTGTGGCCGCGTGGGTCGAAGGCGACGTCGGAGACCGCGTTCGTGTGGCCGGTGAGGGTGG
>NZ_JARLTC010000029.1 GCF_029382225.1 Spongiactinospora sp. TRM90649 | reverse complement strand
TGGCGGCGACGGACGCGTGCGCGCCGTCTTCGGCGAGCACGTCGCGGGCGGCCTGGAGCAACGTGCGGTCGTTGCGTTCGGCGATGTCTTTGCGTGTGGTCATCGCCGCACACTTTAGCAGTTGCGGAGCGATTCGCTCCGGCGTAGTCTCATGGCGGAGCGAATCGCTCCGCAAATTGAGGAGATACGACATGAACCCCGATATCGAGGCGATCGAGCAGGTCGTCCGCGACGCCGAAGATCTGCAGAGCGACGTGGCCGGTTTCACCGGGTTGCTGACCGATGAGGTGGCCCTGGTCAATTTCACCGGGATCCGGCTGCGCGGCCGCGACCAGGTCAGGGAGGTCATGGCCAAGGCGCTGCGCACCCCGCTCAAGGACGTCCTGACCAGGAACGAGCTTCTCGACATCACGTTCCTGCGACCGGACGTCGCGCTGGTCGACCTGATCAAGCACGTCCACGACGGCCGCACGGGAGCGCTGACCTTCGTGCTGGTCAAAGACGACGGCCCCTGGCGGATCGCGCTGGCCCAGACCACCCCGGTGGTGACGGCATGAGCGTGGCCCTGGTCATCGGCGCCACCGGCCAGCAGGGCGGCGCCACCGCGCGTCACCTGTTGAGGCGTGGCTGGCAGGTCCGTGCCTTGGTCCGCGACCCGAGCAGCCCGGCCGCCGCCCGGCTGACCGGTGCCGAACTCGTGGTCGGCGACCTGGATGATCCCGCGTCCCTGGAGCGGGCCATGCGAGGCGCGGACGCCGTGTTCAGCATGCAGGCACTGGCGTATGAGCCGGAAACCCTCAAGGCCGAGGTACGGCAGGGCATGCGCGTCGCCGACGTCGCACTGGACGCCGAGGTCGGGCACCTGGTCTACAGCTCGGTCGGCGGTGCCGAGCGGCACACCGGGATCGAGCACTTCGAGAGCAAGGCGGCGATCGAGGCGTACATCCGCGCCCTGGGGCTGCCCGCGACCATCCTGCGGCCGGTGTTCTTCATGGACAACCTGCTGCACTACGCCGACGCCGACGCCGACGCCGGAGGGGAACGGCTGATGGAGCTCCCGGTGCTCCCCTACCGGCCGATGCAGCTGATCGCCACCGACGACATCGGCCGAATCGCCGCGCAGGTCATCGACCACCGGGACGACTACCTGGGCGTGGAACTAGAGATCGCCGGCGACGAGCTGACCTTCGCCGAGGTGGCCGGAATCTACGAGAGGGTCACCGGAGTGCCGACGCGCCTCGTCCCCTTGCCGCTCAAGGAAAGGCTGTTCGAATGGTTCGCCGAGAGCGGCTACCATGCCGACCTCGCCAAGCTGCGCAAGGACTTTCCTGGCCTGCTCACCTTCCAGGACTGGCTCGGCGAGCAGGTCCGCTAGACGTCACTGACACTCACCACCGAAGGAATGGCGTCAAGGTGATCGGTTCTGGTCGCGTTATTGGCGCGAGAGCGCGCGAGTGAGGCCTGCCAGGATGGTCGTCGCGAGGATCCACCCCGCAGCGATCATCGCCGCGGCGAGCCACTGTTGTGCGCCGCGCGGGCCGAAGGCGCTCTCCTGCCCGAAGCCGATGATCGGGAGGAGCAGGTCCAGGGTGTAGAGGAAGGCGTTGAAGGGGGGAGCCTCGCCTGGCTTGAAGGCCGGCGGCTGGTGGGCGGTGAAAACGACCGTGCCGATCAGGAGAAGGGCGGCGAGCCAGAGCGCGGCGCGGAAGGGGCGGTAGCCGTACCCGACGGTCCAGTCCTGCACACTTCCCCACAGCCGTGCCCCGAGCCGCCGCCCCGAGCGGCGGCGACGCTGTTTGGCCAGCAGCACGTCGCGAGCGGCCTCATCGTGCCCCTGCCAGCGGTAGACGGCGGCCAATTGCTCATAGGGCTGAGGCTGGTAGTCCTCCCCGGCCAGCCAGTCGAGTCGCTCCTGGACAGGCAGGGGAGCCTCCAGGCTGTCATAGGTGAAGCCGTTCATCAGGACGTGAGCAGGCCACCGGCTGGGAGCGTCATCCAGTACGCCGACCCGGCTGTGGCGAAGGTCGACGGCCCGCAGCAGTTGCGTCTGGGGCCCGATCTTCAGCGAAGCCGCCTCTACACCACGAAGGTGCAGGTCACCGTCGATGGTGGTCTCCGCGAGGCACAGTGTGGCGGCGATCTGGGAGTTCCTGATCGAGACGTCTCCCGTGGCCGCGAAGCCTTCGCAGCAGTCGATGCCCCCGCCCGCGATCACCTCCCACAGGGACAGAACCCGCCCGCCGGGATTACTGAGGGCGGCACCGTGAAACGCCAAACCGCCCTCGATTCGGGCGTTGATGAGCACGATCTCCCCGTCGGCACGGAAGCCTTCGCCGCAGCTGAGCCTGCCGGTGACCCCCAGCCGACGCAGGGAAAGCGCCGTCGCACCCGGGTTGGACAACGTCCCGCCGTCGAGGTTGACCGATCCGCGGACCTGGGTGGAGTCCAGGAAGACCTCTCCGTTCGCCGCGAAACCTGGTGTGAGCCGAAGTCCGCTGCCGATCTCCATCAGTGGCGCGTTCAGCGCGCGTCTTCCCGGATTGGCGAGGCTCGCCTGCGCGAAACGGAGCGACCCGGCCACGCGGGCTCCGCGCAGCAGGACTTCACCTTCGGCCGAGAAGCCATCATCGATGCGCAGCCCGCCCTCGACACTGAGTCTCTCCGCGTTCAGGGCGATGCCGTCCGGGTTGGACAGCCGGGCTCCGCTGAAGACGCATCGGCGCCCTATCCGGGCCTCCTGCACGCTCAGCTCCCCCCAGGAACGGAAACCTCGGGCACACGACAACCCGCCGTCGATGACGACCCCCTCGGCGGTGAGGCCGAAGCCGCCTGACCGCCCGACCCGTGCGCCGTCGAGGTTCATCGTCCCGCCGATCCTGGCGCCGACGACGCGTAACTCACCGTCGAGGACGGCGTTCGCGCACAGAAGATCACGGTCGACGATCAGGCCGTCGGCGTGGATGGCCTGAAGTGCGTGGGTCACTGCGCCGCTGAGATCCAGCGTCCCGGACACATGGGCCCCGGCGAGCTGGATCGGGCCGGCCATCTCGCAGCCTTCCAGGCGCAGTGCCCCGCCGATCACAGCGTCCACAGCCTGCAGTCCGGGTGCCCGGGAGGCCGCGAGGTCCACCAGACCGGTGCGGGCTCCGGTGAAGACCGGTGCTTCCTCGAACTCGCACGCGGTCAAGATCAGAGGGTGCTGTACTTCGGCGTACGACAGGTCCAATCGGCCCGTGATCCGGGCGCCGGACAGGTGCATGCCGGGCGTCTGCCCGGCAACGCGTTCCTGGGCGCCGAGCAACATCCTTGCGATGATCGCGGCCCGAACGGGAGTGCCCGGAAGATCCACGGGACGCGCTGCGGGAAACGCCTCCCAGAGGGCGAGTTCCGGCTCGGACAGGTCCTCGATGATCACAGGGCACTCCTGGAAGGTCGCACGCCTCGGTAAGGAGAGCCTCCAAGGTCACAACCTGTCGTGGCAACCTTCATCCCCGGCCCATCCCTTGAATCGCAAAGCGCGCGATCCGCAGAAACATTCAATTCTGCGGGACCGGAGCCCGTTCGCGTGGACGTGACCGCCGCGTTCGCGCAGGTGGCTGTCCTACCGGTCTACCGGCGGGCCGCCACAGGCGCGATTGCGACGCGACGCGCCAGAGACATAGCGCTTCGCTGCCTTGCGGCCGGACTCACGGAGAAACCCATGGTCAAGGCACGCACGGCCAGTTACACAGCGTTATTTTGCGTCTGGTGGCATGGATCCTTGCGACATGAGGTCGCGCGTGGCGAGTGACTGCGTTGAAGGAAGATCGATCATGTCGGGAACGTAGTCCAGGTCAGTGTTCGAGACCTGTCCTCACTCTGACGTGCGTCGCGGGTAACTGCGGGGTGCGAAGCTCAGGGGAAAGCCCAAGGGCCGCCGTCCGTCCGGTGGCCACAGGTGAGAGGAAGGCTGGGAGGGGCGAATGATCGTGAATCCTCGCTGATGCCTCGTTATGTCAACGCTCCGGGACGGAAGGCCAGACCGGAGTGCCAGGGACCAGCCGTTGAGAGACGGCAGGCGGCGGTCGGAGAGGGTCTCCGGCCGTGGGAACACCGCCGTCCCCGGGGTGCAGAGGACGCCCGGCCCCAGCCGTGTCTCGCGCGCGCGGAACATGGAAACCCCGTCGGGGTCCGCGCCCGGATGGTCGGGCGTGGTAGGCCGACCGCAAGGAGAGCTGAACTCCCCGGCGGGAACAGGATGCCCAAGAAGCGAACGCCGGTGGCCGAAAGGCAGCGGGAAACCGAGACGGTTAGAGTCGCTCCTCCAGCGGATGGTCTCGGATAACCGGCCGGATACCGGGCCTGGTGCCCGGCCCGAAAGGGAGCTGACGTGGGCAGGTGAGCCTTTGACGACCAAGCGCCGGATCCGCCGGCACCGAGGGACAAGTTGGACGCCGCATGGTGAACGGACCCGAGGGCCTGCCCCTGGACATGGACGCCGATCGATGGGAACGCATCGACTGGCGCAACCAGGAGGGGCAGGTACGACGGCTGCGGAGCAGAATCTTCAAGGCGGTTCAAGAAGGGGACTGGCCCAAGGCCAGGAACCTGCAGAAGCTGATGCTGCGCAGCCGAGCCAACACGCTCATCAGCGTGCGCCAGGTGACGCAGCGCAATGCTGGCCGCATGACCGCGGGCATCGACGGGGAGGTCGCGCTGACCTCCGGGGCCAGGGCCGAGGTGGCGATGCGCGTGCACGCCACGATGGGCTCCTGGAACCCGCGCGCGGTCAGGCGGGTACACATCCCGAAAGCCGGTAACGCGGCGAAGCTGCGCCCGCTCGGCATCCCGGTGGTCATGGACCGGTGTCATCAGGCACGGATCCGTAACGCGCTGGAACCCGAGTGGGAGGCCCGGTTCGAGCCCCGATCCTATGGGTTCAGACCGGGCCGGAGCTGCCAGGACGCGATCGAATCCATCTTCCAGGCCACTAGCCAGAAGCTGGCGAAACGGCTCTGGGTGCTGGACGCGGACCTGGCGGCGGCATTCGATCACATCGACCACTCCCGACTGCTGGAGGCCATCGGATCCTTCCCCGCCAGGGACATGATCCGGGACTGGCTGAAGGCCGGGATGTTCGAGGCAGGCAAGGGATTCTCACCCACTGACGAGGGGACACCCCAGGGTGGCGTGATCTCACCGTGTCTGCTGAACATCGCGTTACACGGGTTGGAGGAGGCCGCCGGGGTCCGCTACCGCACCGGCTCACGGGCCGGGGAAACGGTGGCGGGCTGCCCGATCGTGGTCAGATACGCCGACGACATGATCGTGCTCTGCCACAGCCAGCAGCAGGCCCACCAGGTCAAGGCGCGACTTGCCGAGTGGCTGGAGCCCAGGGGTCTGGTCTTCAACGAGGACAAGACCCGCATCGTCCACCTCCGCGAAGGGATGGAGTTTCTGGGCTTCCACATCCGCCGCTACCCCAACGGTAAGACACTGACCATGCCGAGCAGCACGGCGGTCAGGCGGCTGAAGCTGCGGCTGGCGACCGAGACGCGTAGCCTGCGCGGCTCGAATGTCAAGGCGGTCATCGCCCGGCTCGACCCCATCGTGCGGGGCTGGGCCGCCTACTACCGCAGCGTGGTGTCGTCCAGGACGTTCGCCGCCCTGGACCACTACGTGTGGCAGCTCACTTTCAAGTGGGCCACTTACAACCACCCGAACAAGCCGACGCGCTGGATCGTCGACCGGCATTTCGGCAGGTTCAACAAGTTCAGGAACGACCGGTGGGTGTTCGGCGACCCGGACACGGGCGCCTACCTGCCCAAGTTCGCCTGGACCAGCATCGTCCGGCACACCCTCGTCCTGGGCCGGGCATCCCCCGATGATCCCGCCCTGGCCGAGTACTGGGCCAAACGGCGCACGCGGGTCGAGCCTCCGCTCGATCGGTATACGTTGCGCCTGCTCACCAGGCAGGACGCGCGCTGCCCGCTCTGCGGAGACCACCTGCTGACCGCCGACCAGCCGCCCGAGTCCCCCGATCAATGGACGCGATGGTGGCTGCACGTCGTCCGCCGCGCGATAGCCGCCGACCATCTCGTGCATCACGGGCGACCCGGCTCGCCGGACGGTGACCAGACCCGCCTTGTTCACGCCTCCTGCCACCGGAGCTACCTCGCCCGGCGTCGCAGGAGCCCAGCACAGCGAATCTGAACCGCCCTTCGGGGCTTGCTTGAGCCGTGTGCCGCGATGAGTGGCCCGCACGGTTCTGAGGGGGCCTCGGTCCAGCAATGCACCGGGGCTACCCGGCGAGCGGGAAGCCGCGAAGGCCCGGTTCTCGCGAACTGAAGGTTCTTCAGCGGGAACTCACGTGGGTTCGGCGTCTCAACGCCTGTTCGCCTCGTGAGTTCAGCGCATTGAACATCGCCAAGAGGGTGTCTCTGATCCCTCTGGCTTTGATCCTTTTCGTGCATGGGCCGGAGCTGGGACACCAAGATCCAGTCCTTGATCTTGCCGGGATGGCCTGGCTCCCAGCGTCGGCCCGTCCCCCGGGGCGGTCGAACCTCGCCGCCGACCTTCCGGCCGGCCGGTCGTCGGACAACGTGTCGGCTATGTCAATCGGTTGTGCCGGCGTGCACGGCGATGATTCGCCAGCCGTGGGTGTCGTCGTACAGCCAAGTACGGGTGTAGCGCATCCTGGCCGCGAACGGCGCACCGGAGACGGTCCCTTCGACGGTGCCGAGAAACCACGTCACCCCGGTGCGCCCATCGGCGAGCACGGTCAACTCCTCCTCGGCCACCCTCGTCATCACCTGCGTCCGAGTGCGGTGCAGCTCCAGGTCGTCCGCCTTGGTCGCAACGTTCGCACCGAAGGTAAAGATCAGCCGATCATCCAGCAGCCGATCCAGCGCCTCGACATCTCCAGCGAGCTGCGCGGCCTGGAGCCGGCGCTCGGCGTCCCTCAAGTCTTCCATCATGAGGTCCACCCTCCCAGCCGGCGCCGTACCCGCGCCAGGACGTTCACGCTCGGCTGAGCCTCGCAGTCCGATCCAGGGACTCCGATCGTGGGTGGGTGTCGGGTTTAGCAGGCTTCCCGACAGGGCGTTGAAGTGCTGCGCGGCGGCCCGCGCCAGGAAAGGGGCGTCAGAGCGCAGCGCGGCCCACTGGGCGTGCGTCAGCGCGGCCACCCGGCCGAAGGGCGGAGCACCGGCCCGGAGAACGGGGCCGGTGGTGGTGCGTCCGGGGCGATGGCGCGGTCGCCTTGCCGAAGGGCGGGGGCTTCTGGCCGGTGCTGGAGCGGTGGGATGGGGGTGCGCTCGGTGGGTGCGGCACGGGGAGGTGGCCGGCACACGGGCGGGTGGAGGGGGCTTGCCCTACCTGGTCGGGGGACCCGGGCGGGTCCCCCGACCAAGGTGATCAGGCTCCCAGGCAGGCCGGGCCCAGGAGTTGTTTGAGGTCGCCCATCAGGGCCGGGGACGGCGAGACGCGCAGCCGGTCGTCGAGGCGCAGGACGGTGGTCTTGGGGCCGTTGTGGACCTGGAGGTGGATCTCTGTCGTGCCCGGGTGGGTGGACAGGACCTCCTTGAGGCGTCCGACCAGCGGCGGGGTGCAGCGGGCCAGGGCCAGGCTCACCAGCAGGGGGCCGCCCGCCTCCTGGGTGAGGTCGGGGGCGGTCACCTCCATCGCGATGATCTTCGCGACGTCTTCCCGCTTGTCCAGGCGGCCCTTGACGAAGACGATGGCGTCTTCGGCCAGGATCGTCGAGCAGAGCTGGTAGGACGACGGGAAGATCATTACCTCGATCGAGCCCTCAAGGTCCTCAAGCTGGGTGAGCACCCACGTGTCACCCTTCTTGGTGACCTTGCGCTGCAGGCCGGACAGGATGCCGCCGACCGTGATGACCTGGCCCTCCGGGCGTTCGTCGGCCTGCAGGGCGGCGATCGAGCAGTCGGCTCCCTGCGACAGGATGTGCTCCACGCCCAGGAGCGGGTGGTCGGAGACGTACAGGCCCAGCATCTCCCGCTCGAAGGCCAGCACCGTGCTCTTGTCCCACTCCCCCGGCGGGATCTGCACGTCGAAGGTCTGGTCCTCGACGCCCTCGACCGCCCCGAACAGGGAGTCCTGGCCGATCGCCTCGTTCTTCTTGATGTCGATGATGGCGTCCACCGACTGCTCGTGCACCATGACCAGGCCCTTGCGGACGTGGCCGAAGGAGTCGAACGCCCCCGCCTTGATCAGCGACTCGATGACCCGCTTGTTGCAGACCGTGGCCGGGACCTTGCGCAGGAAGTCCTTGTAGTCGGTGAACCGGGTCTTGTCGCGGCGGGCGGAGATGATGCCGTCCACCACGTTGCCGCCCACGTTGCGGATGGCCGACAGTCCGAACCGGACGTCGGTGCCGCGCGGGGTGAAGTCGAAGTCGGAGTCGTTGACGTCCGGTGGGAGGACCTTGATGCCCATCCGGCGGCACTCGTTGAGGTAGAGGGCGGACTTGTCCTTGTCGTCCTTCACCGACGTGAGCAGCGCGGCCATGTACTCGGCGGGGTAGTTGGCCTTGAGATAGGCGGTCCAGTAGGAGACCAGGCCGTACGCGGCGCTGTGCGCCTTGTTGAAGGCGTAGTCGGAGAAGGGCAGCAGGATGTCCCACAGCGTCTTGATCGCCACGCCGCTGTAGCCGTTGTCCTTCATGCCCTGCTCGAAGGAGGCGAACTGCTTGTCCAGTTCGGCCTTCTTCTTCTTGCCCATCGCGCGGCGCAGCAGGTCGGCTTTGCCGAGCGAGAACCCGGCGACCTTCTGCGCGATGGCCATGACCTGCTCCTGATAGACGATCAGGCCGTAGGTGGTGCCGAGGATCTCGGCCAGCGACTCCTCGAACTCGGGGTGGATCGGCTCGATCTTCTGCTGGCCGTTCTTGCGCAGCGCGTAGTTGGTGTGCGAGTTGGCGCCCATCGGACCCGGCCGGTAGAGCGCGCCCACGGCGGAGATGTCCTCGAAGTTGTCGGGCTTCATCAGCCGCAGCAGCGAGCGCATGCCGCCGCCGTCGAGCTGGAACACTCCCAGGGTGTCGCCCCTGCCCAACAGCTCGTACGTCTTGCGGTCGTCGAGCGGGAGCTTGAGCAGGTCGATCATCTCGCCGGTGTTGCCCTCGACCATCTTCAGGCAGTCGTCGATGATCGTCAGGTTGCGCAGGCCCAGGAAGTCCATCTTCAGCAGGCCGAGCGTCTCGCAGGTCGGGTAGTCGAACTGCGTGATGATCGCGCCGTCGGAGTCGCGGCGCATGATCGGGATATGGTCGGTGATCACCTCGGCGGACATGATGACGCCCGCCGCGTGCACGCCGGTCTGCCTGATCAGCCCTTCCAGGCCCTTGCCGAGGTCGATCGCGGACTTGACGTCCACATCCTCCTCGTAGAGCTTGCGCAGCTCGCCCGCCTCGTTGTAGCGGGGATGGTCTGCGTCGAAGATGCCCGACAGCGGGATGTCCTTGCCCATGACGGCGGGCGGGAACGCCTTGGACACCTTGTCACCGAGCGCGTACGGGTAGCCCAGGACGCGTGCGGCGTCCTTGATGGCGGCCTTCGCCTTGATGGTGCCGAAGGTGGCGATCATGGCGACCTTGTCGGCGCCCCACTTCTCGGTCACGTACCGGATGACGTCGCCGCGCCGACGCTCGTCGAAGTCGATGTCGACGTCGGGCATGGACACGCGGTCCGGGTTGAGGAACCGCTCGAAGATCAGTCCGTGCGGGAGCGGGTCGAGGTCGGTGATGCCGAGCGCGTAGGCCACCAGCGAGCCCGCCGCCGACCCTCGCCCCGGCCCGACCCGGATGCCGTTCTCCTTGGCCCACATGATGAAGTCGGCGACCACGAGGAAGTAGGACGGGAAGCCCATCTGCTCGATGATCCCGATCTCGTACTCCGCCTGGGTGCGGTGCGTCTCGTCGAAGCCCTCCGGCCAGCGGCGGGACATGCCCTCCCAGACCTGGGAGCGGAAGAACTCCACCTCGCTCATGCCGTCCGGGATCGGATAGGTGGGCATGAGGTTCCGGAACCCGAAGAACCCCTCCGGATCGACCCGCTCGGCGACCAGGAGGGTGTTGCGGCAGCCCTCCTGCCACAGCTCCTCGTTCGGGTGGATCGCCCGCATCTCGTCGGCGGTCTTGATGTAGTAGCCGCTGCCGTCGAAGCGGAACCGGTCGGGGTCGGCGAGCTGCTTGCCGGTCTGGATGCACAGCAACGCGTCGTGGCCGGTGGCGTCGGACTCGTAGGTGTAGTGCGAGTCGTTGGTCACCAGCGGCGGGATGTCCAGGTCGGCGCTGACCCGGGTCAGGCCGTCACGAACCCGGCGCTCGATGTCGAGGCCGTGGTCCATGACCTCCAGGAAGTAGTTCTCCTTGCCGAAGATCTCCTGGAACTTCGCCGCCGCGCGGACCGCCTCGTCGTACTGGCCGAGGCGCAGGCGGGTCTGCACCTCGCCGGAGGGGCAGCCGGTGGTGGCCATCAGGCCGTCGGCGTGCTCGGCGAGCACCTCGGCGTCCATCCGCGCCCACTTGCGGACGAAGCCCTCGGTGTAGGCGCGCGAGCTGAGCTTCATCAGGTTGTGCAGGCCCGTACGGTTACGGGCCCAGATCGTCATGTGGGTGTAGTAGCCACCGGCGGAGACGTCGTCCTTCTTCTGATGCGGCTCGCCCCACAGGACCGGCTTCTTGTTCTGCCGCGCCTCGGGCGCCACGTACGCCTCGATGCCGATGATCGGCTTGATCCCGGCGGCGGTGGCCTGCTTGTAGAAGTCGTAGGCGCCGTGCATGTTGCCGTGGTCGGTGATCGCGATCGCGGGCATGCCCAGATCACCCACCTGTTTGAACATCTGCTTCAACCGGGCCGCACCGTCGAGCATGGAGTACTCGGTGTGGACGTGCAGATGGACAAACGACTCGCTCATGCGGCTCCCTCGATCACCCTCGCGAAAGGCGGCGGACAAGAGCCTACGCGCGTTCGAGCCCCCATGTGCCCACCCCGTGCCCGCCATTCGGACACCCGGCGGCCCCCGCCCCGCCACCTGCGCGAAAGCTCGGTTTCGGGCCGACACGCCGCCGGAATCCGAAGTCTCAGCCGCTCGCGGCCCCGCGCCGCTCCTCGGCCAGGAGCAGGCCGGCCTCGATCACCGCGTTCATCACCGGGGCGAGGCGGTCGGCGCCCAGGGACGGCGCGCGCCGCGCCATGGCCGCCACGAGAGCGCGCTCGCGGTCCATGTCGCGCCCGGCGAACCCGCCCACCGGCTTCAGCCGCTGCACGATCCCGGCCAGCTCCGCCCGCCGTTCCAGCAAGGTGGCGAGGGCCGCGTCCACGCGGTCGATCACCGACCGCGCGCCGGCCACGGAATCCGGCGCCTCGCGCCGCACCAGCGCGCCGACGACCGTCGCCGCCTCACAGGCCGCCGCCACCGCGTCACGTCCCGCGCCGGACGCGAGCATCAGCCCGTCCGCCCCGGACGCGATCGCCGCCGCGGCCAGCGAGGCGTCGTCGCCGAGGGCGACCAGCACCGGCCGCCCCGTGCGCTCCCCCGCCTCCGCCGCCATCCCCAGGTCCAGGGTGGTGGTGCCGCCGGGCAGGCTGGGACGGCCGCCGCACTCGCACAGCACCACCTGGTCGTTGCCCTCGGCGGCGCAGTAGTCGGCGATCGCCAGCCACTCCTGGAGGGTCGCCGCCGGGCCGCGCTGCACGACCACGGGCAGTCCGAGCCGGGCGACGGCCCGCACGAGCTGGTAGTCCTGCATCCAGGCCGCGCCCACGATCACGCCGTCGGCCATGGCCGCCACGTCGGCGAGGTCCGCCGCCGAGAACGGCTCGACCAGGAGCGGACCGCCGCACTGCGCGCGAGCCTCGGCGATCACCTCCGCCGCCGGACGGCGCCCGTGGTGACCGCGCAGGCTGATCCACCGCGCGTCCGGCTCACCGCCGGTCGCCTCGCCCTGGGCCGCCTCCACCGGCGCTCCCCCGACGACCACCGCGGGCACGTCCCGCCCCAGCGGCACCTCACCGACCCGTACGGCCCGACCGGCCCGGGGACCGGAAACTTCAACACTCACGAGTCGGACCTTCCCTGCGGGGCATTCGACGACATCTCGGCTCCTGTATCAGTAGGCCGGCCGCCCTTTCCCGCGAGCCGGCAGGTGAGAGTTGGGGGTAAAACAAAAGGCAGAGACGTGATGTCTCTGCCTTCGCCGGCTCCGGTCGATCGCTAGTTCACGCAGGTGCGACCGGCCCTTCCGGAGCCGGCTCGATAAACGCGAAGTAACGGACCACGTCCCCGACGATAGGCCATCACCTCGACCGCACGCCACTTCACGAAAGATCCGTCTCGCCATGTGGACATCGATCACACGCGGCCGAGCCGCTTCCGGTCGCTCCGGATCCCCCGCTATGGGAGGATTTTTAGCTCCGAGAGGGGGTTCAATTCGGTGATGTCGGAGGGGCAGCGCGGCGATCGTGTGGTAGCGAACCGTTACCACCTGCTCGAACCCATCGGCCGGGGTGGCATGGGCGTGGTCTGGAGCGCCCACGACAAGGTCCTGGACCGGAAGGTGGCCGTAAAGGAGGTCCGCTACGCCAGCGTGCTCGGCGATGAGGTGCAGCAGCTCAACCGGCGCACCATGCGCGAGGCGCGGGCCGCGGCGCGGCTGGATCACCCCAACGTCGTGGTCGTCCATGACGTGATCGAAGAGGACGGTCGTCCCTGGATCGTCATGCAGCTCGTCCCTTCCAGGTCCCTCGGGCAGGTCATCAAGCAGGAGGGGCGGCTGCTCTCGCAGCGGGTCGCCAAGATCGGCCTGGAGGTCGTCAGCGCCCTGCGCAGCGCGCACAAGGCCGGGGTCCTGCACCGTGACGTGAAGCCGGAGAACGTGCTGCTGGCCGACGACGGCCGGGTCGTCCTCACCGACTTCGGCATCGCCACGCTGGAGGCCGAGACCGCGCTGACCATGACCGGGCTGGCGGGCACCCCCGCGTTCATCGCGCCCGAGCGCCTGCGGGGGCGTCCGGCCCGCCGGGAGTCCGACCTGTGGTCGCTCGGCGCCACGCTGTACGCGGCGGTCGAGGGCCGGTCCCCGCACGACCGAGGTACGGCGATGGCCACCATGCACTCGGTGCTGATGGACCCGCCCGACCCGGCGCCGCACGCCGGAGCGCTACTGCCCGTGATCGAGGGGCTGCTGGTCAAGGAGCCGGTACAGCGCCTCGACCACGACGAGGCCACGCGCATGCTGCGGCAGGTCCTCGACGGCCGCAGTCCGACGCGCATAATGCCCGCCATCCGGCCGGTACGGCGTGACCCGCAGGGGCCGGTCCAGGGCGGACCACCGGCCGGGCCCGGCGTGGCACAGGGGCCGGGCCACCAGAATCCGCAGCGTCCGGCACCGCGACAGCAGCAACCGCCGCCGCCTGCGGCACGGCCGCAGGCCGTACCGGGGCCGGTCTCACGGGAGGCGCCGCGCCCGCCCGCGCCGGGACAGAGCCCGCCGTACGGCGGCGCCCCCCGGCCCCCAGCCGCGCAGAACCCGGCTCGCAACCCGGCCCAGAACCCGGGCCAGAACCCGGGGCAGGCGGGCCCGCGCCCACCTGTTCCGCCGGTTCAGGGCCCGCCCCGGCCCCAGGCCGCCTCCCGGCAGCGGCCCCCGACCGCGCAGAGCCCCGCCGTCCAGGGGCCACCACGCCAGCCGACGGCACAGACCCCTGCGGCACAGCCCCCCGCCCCGCAGAGATCGCCCCAGCAGCCACCACCGGCCCAGGGAACACCAGGCCAGCCGATGGCACAGACCCCTGCGGCGCAGGGATCGCCGCAGCCCTCGACCGGGCAGAGCCCTGCCGCGCAGGCTCCCGCCGGGCAGGGGGCGGACGTCGGGAAGGCGGCGAGTCCGCCGCCGAGGCGGATGAACGCGTTCCAGGAGGGGGCACGGCTGCCCGGTGCGCCCGCCGATCTGCCGCCGCTTCCGGCTTCCGGCCCGGAGGCGGGGCGGCCGATCGTGCCTACGGCGAGCAAGCAGCCTCCCCCGCCGTCGCCCGAGCCGAAGTCCGAGCCGCCCCAGCCCCGTGTCCCGCAGGCGGGCACGCCGTCCGGCGCTCCGGCGGACGCGGCCCTCGCGCCGCCTTCAGCACCGCCCACGCCGAAGATCGCGCCGCGTCCGAGTTCGGCCGCGAAGGACGAAGCCCCTCCGCCGCCCTCTCCCGACGCGACCGCACTGCATCCGGCCCGCGCGACGAGCCCCTTGCCACAGGCGGGAGACGCTCCCCCCTCTCCGCGCCGCCGTCCGCCCTACGCCCGGACGGCGACGCCGAAGCCCGCCGTCTCACCAGAGACGGCCGAGAAGCCCGCAGAGCCGCAGCCCGAGGCCGACCGGCCCGACCCGACGGCCACCACGAAGGTCGCCACCCCCGCCCAGAAGGGCAAGAAGCCCGCCGCACCCGCGAAGGCGAAGAAGGCGCCCGCCAAGCCGAAGAAGGGCGCGGCGGCGAAGGCGGCCGACGCCGACCCGGAGACGCCCGCACAGCCTGCCGAGAAGAGCGGCAAAGAGGCGGCCGGCAAGCCGGGTGAGAAGGCCAGCGGCACAGGCGGGGCGACGGCGGCGTCCGCGAAAATCCGGGCCACGAGCGACGTAAAGACAGCAGGGAGCGCCGGCGCGACGGACGAGACTCCCGCGCCGGATGAGGAGAAGCGCGGCGGTACCAGCGCGTCAGCGGGGGACGGGGAGAAGGACGACGGCACCAGCCTGCTGCGGTCCAGCGCGCGCCCGGCAATGGATGACAGCCCTACGCCGACTGAGGGGAAGAGCGGCAGTGCGGGTGCGTCTGCGGCAGCCGACAGTGCCCCCGTGCCGGCTGCCGACGACGGCCCCGAGCAGGGTGGCAATGAGAACGCCGGTCCGAGCGCGTCTGCGGTGGCCGCCGCGTCGCAGGATGGGCACGAGAGCGACGGTACGAGCGCCTCCGCAGCCCAGGGCACGGCGGTAGCGGACGACGAGACGGACGGCGGTGCCTCGCTCGGTCCGGTGGCGAGCAAGGAGAAGGACGGCGGCACCAGCGACCTCGGCACGACGGCGAGCACGGGGAAGGACGGCGGCACCAGCGACCTCGGTACAGCGGCGGGCAGCGGGAAAGACGGCGGCGCCAGCGGCCTCGGTTCGGCGGTGGGCGGCACCGGTGCCCAAGGTTCCGGGGCGGCTTCGGTGGGAGGCGATGACGACACCGATCCCGGGCTTGTCGCCGTGACCGACCAGGACGGGCGGATCGGCGCACTCCCGGCGGCCGACGGGGACGAGAGCGACGGGACCGTCGCGATCGGTTCAGCGCCCGGGGGCGAGCGGGGCGACGGCGGTGGCGCGGCAGGCGAGGACAGGACCGCCGCGCTGATCCCCGCTCGCGACGAGAAGCCGCCCGCCCCGAAGAAGGGCGCGGCCAAGGGGCCCGGCGGTGGCGGTAGGACGCCCGCCGCGCGGAAACCCGCTCCCCTGAGCATCGATGAGGAGCTGGAGGGCTGGTTCAGGAAGGACCCGCCCAAGAGGACGCCGGTGGCGCGGGAGCCCGCGCAGCCGACGCAGGTGGGGATGCCCGTGTCGTTCGACGCCGGGCGGCTGCCGCCCGCGGGGCCTCCGGCCGAGCGTCCGGGGCAGTTCTCCATGGGGCAGGTCAAGAAGGCGCTGCCGCTGCTGGTGCTGGCCGTGGTGATCGTGGCGCTGGTCGCCTGGTGGCTCGGGATACGGAGCGCCGGGGGCGGCGGCACCGGGGTCGCCGAGGTTACGAGCCGCCCGACGCCCGCCGTCACCGCGTCTCACACGAAGTCCGACGACAAGGACAGCGAGAGGGACAAGGAAGACAAGACGGAGCCGAGTACGTCGGCCGGGCCGAGCCAGCCTGCCGAGTCCGCGCCCGCCAAGTCCGAGGAGGCCGCCCCGCCGCCCCAGACGACGGCCCCCGAGGAGTCGAAGCCCCCGAAGGAGGAGGACGAGGCGCTGCCCGAAGGCTGGTTCACCCACAAGGACGGCCGGGGCTTCTCCATCGCCCTCCCCAAGGGATGGTCGGTCTTCAAGCAGCAGGACCGCTCCGTCTGGTTCCACGGCCCCGGCGCCGCCAAGGGGAGCTACCTGCTGGTGGAGGAGGCGTCCGATCCCCGCTCCGACCCGCTGGAGGACTGGTACCAGCAGGAGAAGGCCGTCAAGGGGAACTTCAACGACTACAAGCGGGTGAAGATCGAGAAGGTGGACTACATGAAGGCCGCGGCCGACTGGGAGTTCACCTGGCGGATGAGCTCCGGCAAGGCGCACGTGCGCAACCGCGGGTTCGTCACCGACGGCGGCCGGGGCTACGCGCTCTACTGGCACACCCTCGCCGACGCCTGGGACAAGGACCTGCACTACTTCGACACCTTCGCCAAGACCTTCAAGCCCGCCAAGTGACCCCCTGGGGAACCGCCGGATCATCCTTCGCATGCCCGCCGGTTCCCTGGGTAGCCGATGCCCCATGTCGGATTCGCAGGAGCGGGGCCTCTTGGTCGGGGGGCGCTATCGACTGCTCGAAGCCATCGGCCGGGGCGGCATGGGCACCGTCTGGCGGGCGCACGACGAGGTGCTCGGCAGGGACATCGCGATCAAGGAGATCACCCCTCCGCCTGACATGGTGGGACAGGAGCGGGAGGAGTTCCTCCAGCGCACGTTCCGTGAGGCCCGGGCCGCCGGGCGGGTGAGCCATCCGGGGGTGGCCGCCGTCTATGACGTGCTGGAGGAGCGCGGCCATCCGTGGATCGTCATGGAGCTGGTGGAGTCCAAGACGCTGGGCGCGGCGATCAGGGAGCGCGGGGCGCTGCCGGTGAGCGAGGTGGCGGAGATCGGCACGCAGGTGATCGCCGCGCTGCGGGCGGCGCACCAGGCGGGCGTGCTGCACCGTGACGTCAAGCCGGACAACGTGCTGCTGACCCCGGACGGCCGGGCCGTGCTGACCGACTTCGGCATCGCCACCATGGAAGACGACTCCCCGATGACGCGGACCGGGATCCTGGTCGGCACTCCGGCGTTCATCGCGCCTGAGCGGGCGGCGGGGGGCGGCGCCGTCCGGGCGTCGGACATGTGGTCGCTCGGCGTGACGCTGTATCTGGCCGTCGAGGGCCGTTCGCCGTTCCACCGGGGTCATCCGCTCGCGACGCTCGGCGCCGTGATGCACGACGAGCCCGCCCCGGTGAGCCGGGCGGGGGCGCTCGCCCCGCTGATCGCCGCGCTGCTGCGCAAGGACCCTGGCACGCGTCCGTCGCCCGATGAGACGGCGGGCGTGCTGCAGGCCGTCGCGGACGGCGTGGCCCCCGAGCCGACGGCCACGATTCCCGTCGCGGGTGTGGTGCCGGTGACGGGTGTGGCGTCCCGGCCGGCCGTCCAGGGGGCGGGGTGCGGGCACGCGAGGCCGGCGAACACCCGCACCACCCGTCCCGTCCATACGACGGGCCGCCCGCGTGACCCTCGCACCAGCCGCTCCGGGCACGGGTACCACGGACGTTCCGGGAACACGGACCCCGGCCGCCCACACCCACCCGTCGTCCCGCCGCCGGAGCCCGTGCCCGCTCCGGCGTCTGGGGAGCGACGTCCCACGGGCAGGAAGGCGATGGCCGTCGGGGGGCTCACCGGGCTCGCCGTGGTCGTGGCGATGGTCAGCGGCGGCGCCGCCTGGCTGTCGGCCCAGCCGGACCCGCAGCGCCGTCCCCCGGCGCACGGGTCGGTGACCACGACGACCACGGTGCGGTCCACCGTGCCGAAGACCCCTGACCCCCAGGTCTCCGTGCAGGCCCCGGCCCCTTCGCCGACGGAGCGCGGGGAGACCGAGCCTCAGGAGACGGGGCCTGAGGAGACCGGGCCCGCGCCCACTGACGAGCCGACCGAGCGCCCGCAGGACGACAAGACCGGCGACAAGACGCCGAAGAAGTCGCCCTCCCCCGACGATTCCGGCAAGAAGCAAGAGAAGACGCCCTCACCCGAAGAGTCGGAGCCCCAGGACGACGGCGACGGCGAGGTCGGGGGGCCCGATCAGCGGAACGAGGGCCAGGACGACCCCTACGACGCCGATTCCTACGACCCGGAGGACGGTCAGCTCTCGCCGCGCACCAGTTCGACCGCCTGAGCGAGGTCGGCCGGGTACTCGCTGGTGAAGGACACCCACTCCCCCGTGCCCGGGTGCTCGAAGGCCAGGGACACGGCGTGCAGCCACTGGCGGGTCACGCCGAGCCGGGCGGCCAGCGTCGGGTCGGCCCCGTAGAGGAGGTCGCCGACGCACGGGTGGCGCAGCGCCGCCATGTGCACGCGGATCTGGTGGGTGCGGCCCGTCTCCAGCCTGATGTCGAGCAGCGAGGCGGCGCGGAACGCCTCGATGGTGTCGTAGTGCGTGACGGACGGCTTGCCCCCCGCCACGACGGCGAATCGCCCGTCGCCCGAGGGGTGGCGGTCGATCGGCGCGTCCACGGTGCCGCGAAGCGGATCGGGATGTCCTTGGACGAGGGCGTGGTACCGCTTCTCAACGGTTCGTTCCTTGAACGCCCGCTTCAGCAGGGAATACGCGGATTCGCTCTTGGCCACGACCATGGCCCCGGTCGTGTTGGCGTCCAGGCGGTGCACGATGCCCTGGCGCTCGGCCGCCCCGCTGGTGGCCACCCGGTGCCCCGCGCCGAGCAGCCCGCCGAGGACGGTCGGGCCGGTCCAGCCGACGGTGGGGTGGGCGGCGACGCCGATCGGCTTGTCCACGACCACGATGTCGTCGTCCTCGTAGATGACGCGCATGCCGGGGACGGGCTCGGCGACCGGGACGGGCGCGCCGGGCGGCGGGGGCAGCGTGACGTCGAGCCACGAGCCCGCCTGGACGCGGTCGGACTTGGCCGCGGCCATGCCGTCGACCAGGACGTCGCCCACGCCGATCAGTTCGGCCGCGCGGGTGCGGGAGAGCCCGAACAGACGGGAGATCGCGGCGTCGAGGCGCTCGCCCTCCAGCCCGTCGGGAACCGGGAGACCACGCTGTTCGCTCATTTGCCGGAGCCTTCGTGCCGGGTGCCGTCGATCTGGTATCCACGCCAGGCGAGCAGCACGGCCAGGACGCCGCCGCAGACGATGGAGGAGTCGGCGACGTTGAAGATGGGGAAGCCGGTCGCGGGGAAGACCTGCACGAAGTCGACCACGTGGCCATGCAGCGGGGCGGGCGAGCGGAAGACCCGGTCGGTCAGGTTGCCGAACGCGCCGCCGAGGAGCAGGCCGAGGGTGATCGCCCAGGGCAGGCTGCGCAGGTTGCGGGCGGTGCGCAGGATGGCGATGACCACGCCGGTGGCGATCAGTGTGAGGACGAGGGTGAGGCCGGTGCCGATGCTGAACGCGGCCCCGGGGTTGCGGATCACCTGGAACACCAGGACGTCGGGGATCAGCACCATCGGGTCGCGGCCTTCGAGGTAGCGCACGACGAGGGTCTTGGTGATCAGGTCGAGCACGTAGATCACCGCGGCGAGCCCGATCAGGAGGCCGACGCGGCGTCGCCCGGCCGCGGGGGGAGCCCCGGCCGTCTCACCCCCGGTGCTGCCGGAGCCTGCCCGGGAATCGGTGTCGTGGCCGGGCGTCTCGGAGACCGGATCGGGCGCGGGGGGAGTGCCCGTGGGAGGTTCGGCCTCGCCGTCCGGACGGCGGGCGTCCGGGTCGTCCGGGCCGTCCGTCAGCGGCGCTCCTCCCTCTGCTTGCAGGCCACGCAAAGCGTCGCCCTCGGGAACGCCCGCAGCCGTTCCTTTCCGATCGGCTTGTGGCACGATTCGCACTCTCCGTAGGTCCCCGCGTCGATCCTGGCGATCGCCCGCTCGTTCTGCGCGAGCAGGTCGCGCGAGTTCAGGGTAAGGGCGATCTCACGCTCCCGCTCATACGTCTTGGCCCCGGCGTCGGCCTGATCGTCGCCCGCGCCCTCGGTGATGTCCCCAGAGGCTATCTCCGACTCCGATCGCGTGATGACGACGCGAAGCTCCTCCATCTCCCGGAACAGGTTGTCGCGGACCTCCGCGAGTTCCCCTTCCGTCCAGGCCCCGTTACCGCGTACGGCGGTGCCCTTGCCTGCCCGTGCGGTTGCCCCCATAGCAGCCTCCTCGCTGATCGAACACCCCAAACGACGTGGGAAATCCTGGTCTATGACCAACACCTCGGCTAATGACCTGCTTGGACATTCGCCGCGCTCGTTTGCATCCCACCCCGATCCGCCACGTCCTTCCCATTGCGCCGCACCTCTACGCCTGGTTTGGCAGAGCACAGAGCACCAGGCGTGGAAACCGGGAAGCGACCTGTGCCCTCGGTGCGTTATCTTTCTAAGCGGGAGTGCGTCCCCCCACCGGCGGGCGCGCGACCGACCGCCCTGCAAGGCGATGATGGGGACGAGTAGCTCCCGGCACCCCTCGCGCGAGCGACCCGGAGACGGTGTGAGTCCGGGGCGAGAGCCGGAGTGAACATCACCCCTGAGCCGCCGGAAGAACGACCCGCCACGCGCCGGGTCAAGTAGACCCGGCAGCGGGCACGACGAGAGGGTTCCCGGGTCCCGGGGGCCAAGGAGGGTGGTACCGCGGAGCGCCCCGGCGGCGGCTTCGTCCCTCCACGCACAGGCAGAGCACCATCGAGGCCATTTTCCGCGTGGAGGCACCATCCGATGTCGTCACACCATTTCCGATCCCTGCCCGCGCAGGTAGACCTGCCCGCCCTGGAACACGAGGTCCTGGACCGCTGGCGCGACGGCAAGGTCTTCGAGCGCTCGGTCGAGCAGACCGCGACCGGCCCCTCCTGGGTCTTCTACGAGGGCCCGCCCACCGCCAACGGCAAGCCCGGCGTCCACCACGTCGAGGCCCGCGTGTTCAAGGACGTCTTTCCCCGCTACCGCTCGATGCTCGGCTACAACGTGCCCCGCAGGGCCGGCTGGGACTGCCACGGGCTGCCGGTCGAGGTGGCGGTCGAGCGTGAGCTGGGCCTGTCCGGAAAGCCGGAGATCGAGGCGTACGGCATCGCCGAGTTCAACGCCCGCTGCCGCGACTCGGTGCAGCGGCACGTGGACGCCTTCGAGCAGATGACCGAGCGGATGGGCTTCTGGGTGGACACCTCCCAGGCGTACCGCACGATGGACTCCTCCTATATCGAGTCCGTGTGGTGGTCGCTCAAGACCATCTGGGACAAGGACCTGCTGTTCCGCGACTTCCGCATCACGCCGTACTGCCCGCGCTGCGGCACCGGCCTGTCCGACCACGAGCTCGGCCAGCCCGGCGGGTACGAAACGGTCAGCAGCCCGTCGGTGTACGTACGGCTGCCCGCCACCTCCGGGCCGCTGGCCGAGCTGGGGGCGTCCCTGCTGATCTGGACGACCACCCCGTGGACCCTGGTGTCCAACACGGCGGTGGCCGTACGGCCCGACGTCACCTACGTGGCCGCCCGCCCGGCGGGCGGTGACGAGACGCTGGTGGTGGCCGAGCCGCTGGCCGCGTCCGTGCTCGGCGAGGACGCCGAGGTCGTGGCCACCTTCACCGGCGCCGACCTGGAGCACACCACCTACGCCCGGCCGTTCGAGCTGGTCGACATCCCCGGCGCGCACTACGTGGTGCTGGCCGACTACGTGACCGTCGAGGACGGCACCGGCCTGGTCCACCAGGCCCCCGCCTTCGGCGCCGACGACCTGACCATCTGCAAGCGGTACGGCCTGCCCGTGGTCAACCCGATCGGCCCCGACGGGCGGTTCCTGCCCGACGTGCCGATGGTCGGCGGCGAGTTCTTCAAGGACGCCGACGAGGCCCTCACCCAGGACCTCCACGAGCGCGGCCTGCTGTTCCGCGGCGGCCACTTCGAGCACAGCTACCCGCACTGCTGGCGCTGCCACACGCCCCTGCTCTACTACGCGCTCCCCTCCTGGTACATCCGCACCACCGCGATCAAGGACCGTCTGCTCGCCGAGAACGAGAAGACGAACTGGTACCCCGAGACGATCAAGTGGGGCCGGTTCGGCGAGTGGCTGCGCAACAACGTGGACTGGGCGCTGTCCAGGTCGCGCTACTGGGGCACCCCGCTGCCGCTGTGGACGTGCACGGCCGACGAGTCGCACGTGACGTGCGTTGGCTCGCTGGCCGAGCTGGGCAGGCACGCGGGCCGCGACCTGTCCGCGCTGGACCCGCACCGCCCCTACGTGGACGACGTGACCTTCGACTGCCCGACCTGCGGCGCGGAGGCGCGGCGGGTGCCCGACGTGATCGACGCCTGGTACGACTCGGGCTCGATGCCGTTCGCGCAGTGGGGCGCGCCGCACGTCAACGAGGAGGAGTTCCGGCGCACCTACCCGGCGCAGTTCATCTGCGAGGCCACCGACCAGACGCGCGGGTGGTTCTACTCGATGATGGCGGTCGGCACGCTGGTCTTCGGCCGGTCGTCCTACGAGAACGTGCTGTGCCTGGGGCTGATCCTGGCCGAGGACGGCCGCAAGATGAGCAAGCACCTGGGCAACGTGCTGGAGCCCATCCCGCTGATGGACCAGCACGGCGCCGACGCGCTGCGCTGGTTCATGGCCTGCTCGGGCTCGCCGTGGGCGGCCAGGCGGGTGGGGCACGCGGCGCTTGAGGAGATCGTCCGCAAGGTCCTGCTCACCTACTGGAACACGGCGTCGTTCTTCGTGTTGTACGCCAACGCCGAGTCCTGGTCCCCTGCGGCGCTCGCGGACGCCCCGCCCGCGGCCGAGCGCCCGCTGCTGGACCGCTGGGCGCTGGCCGAGCTGCATCGCACGGTCGCCGAGGTCACCGCGGCACTAGACGCCTACGACACCGCCCGCGCCGGGCGCAGGCTGGCGGCCTTCCTGGACGACCTGTCCAACTGGTACGTCCGCCGGTCGCGGCGCCGGTTCTGGGCTGGCGAGGCGGCGGCGTTCGCCACGCTGTACGAGTGCCTGGAGACGGTGACGCGGCTGATGGCCCCGATCACGCCGTTCGTGACCGACCACGTGTGGGACGTGCTGCGCGCCCCCGACGCCCCCTCGTCCGTGCACCTGGCGACTTGGCCGCAGGCCGACGAGAAGCTGCTCGACACGGCCCTGAGCGAGCGTATGGCGCTCGTGCGACGCCTGGTGGAACTGGGACGCTCGGCACGCGCTTCGTCCGGTGTGAAGACGCGTCAGCCCCTCGGACGCGCACTCGTGGGCGCGCCCGGCTGGTCGGCGCTGCCCGGCGAGCTGCGCGACCTGATCGCCGACGAGCTGAACGTCCAGGCGCTGGAAGACCTCTCGGGCTTCTCCGCCGATCTGGTCTCCTTCAGCGTCAAGCCCAACTTCCGCGCGCTGGGCAAGCGGTTCGGCGGGCAGACCAAGCTGGTCGCCGCCGCGATCTCGGCGGCCGACCCGGTGGGTCTCGCCGGGGCGCTGCGCGGCGGCGGGACGGTCACCGTCCAGGCGGCCGAGGCGGGCGAAGTGGAGCTCGGGCCGGACGATGTGATCATCACCGAGCAGCCCCGCTCCGGCTGGGCGGTCGAGTCCGGGGCCATCGAGACCGGCACCGGCGAGACCGTGGCCCTCGACCTGGCCATCACCGACGAGCTGCGGCTGGCCGGGACCGCGCGCGAGGCCGTCCGTCTCATCCAGGAGGCCCGCAAGTCCTCCGGCCTGTCCATCACCGACCGGATCGACCTGTGGTGGACGGCGGGCTCCCCCGACGTCGCCGAGGCGCTGCGCGCCCACGCCGGAACCGTCTCCGACGAGGTGCTCGCCGCCTCCTTCACCGAGGGAGACACCTCCGGCCTGCCCACCCACCGGGACGACGACCTGGGACTGACCTTCCAGCTCCGCCGCACCGGCTGACCGCGAGAACCGCCTGACGCGAAAGGGGAGGCCCCGGATTCCGGGGCCTCCCCTTTCGGTGGTTCGTACGGCTCAGGAGCCCTTCGAGGTGGGGCGTCCGGGATCGGAACGTTCCTCGTCCACGGTGACGACGATCCGCGTGCGGTCGTCGTCACGCGCGTCGGACGGCCCCGAACCGGCGGACTCGCCGGACTCGGCGGGATCCTGCTGGTCGGTCCGGGAGAACCACGAGCCCGGGGCCCCGGACGACGCCGGGGCGGACTCGGCCGGCGCGGACGAAGGCTTGCGGCCCTCCGCGCGCTCCTCGGGCACCGGCGCGCTCAGCGGGGCGGCGGACGAGGAGACCGGTCTGGTCGCGGAGGACTCCGGCGGCTGCCCGGGGGCCTTGGACTCCCGGCCGGAGCCGGAGGGCCTGGCGGACTCGCCTTCGGAACGATCCTTGGGAGCGGCGGGAGACGCCGGGGATTCGGCGCCCGGACGCGCGGCCGGCTCCGTGGGAGCGCGCGGCGGCGGAGGCGTCGTGCCCGGCCGGGAGGCGGGGCGCTCCACGTCGGCGGGCGTCATCCACGCCGGGAGGACCGGGCGGGCCGGTTCGGAGCGCGGGGGCTCAGGAAGATCTGGGGCCGCCGGGGACGAGCCCTGGCGGGGTGCCGGAGGAGCCGGGGAGGGGGGCTCGCCGGTGGCACGTGCGGTTCCGGACGGCGCGGGCGCGTCCTGACGGGTGCCGGCGGAAGAAGGAGTGCCGACGGCGCCGACTGTGTCGTCCTTGGCGGCGGCCTCACGGCCGGCGGGCTCGGCGGGCTCACGCCCGGCAGGCTCGGGGGTCACGCGGCCGGTGGGCGCGGCGCCAGGGTGGGGATCGGAACCCGAGCCTGCGCGCGGGGCGCGGACCGGGCTGGTCGTGGGCTCCGTGAACGCGAACCCCTCTGCGCGAGAGGTCAGGGTTTCGGGAGTGGGGGGTGTCTGGACTCCGCCCAGGGCGGTGTCGGGGAAGCAGGCGGTGCAGGGCGTGAAGCCCTCCTCCCGCGCCTCCACGTACGTGAGCTCCTCAAGCCCGCGTCCGGCGAGGTGCCGGCAGCCGGCCACGTGGTAGCGCCGGCGTCCGGGGATGACCAGGACGATCGCGTCCGGCGAGACGCCGGTCCGCGCTCCGGTGCCGGCCGGGGAGCCCCCCGCGGCCATCGGATGGACACGGGGCTGGGCGGACATCTGGGCGGGCATCGTGGACGGGTGCTGGACATGCGGTGGTGGCGACGCCATCGTCGGCGGCGTCATCGGACCGGCCGTGGGCGGCGCGGACGGAGGCATCGGTGGCATCGGGGGCACCGGTGGCACCGTCGCCTTGGCGTACGCACGCCCCCCGCGGGGGAACAGATCGTGCCTGCGCAGCATCACCGCGATCAGCAGGAAGACCGCGGACAGCACGCTGAGCACGATCGACCACATCACGAGTTCCGGCTGAGCGAGCACGACGCCCGCGATCAGCAGGACGATCGCGGCGAGCACCAATCCAGCACTTACAAAGATCACAGAGAAACTCCCGCATGCGGGTCAGGGAGGGAGACTCGTCCCGGAGTTTACCTGCGGTCGTTGTGCGGGCCGTCCGCCGTCTGGAACGCGCCCTGGTGCTGTCCGGCGTCGGGGCCGAACGAACCGGGGCCGGGCTGCAACGGCTGCTGACCGGGGCCACGGGACATGGCGGGACTGGCCGGCATCTGGCCGCCGACGATCGGGAATGCTCCGCTCCCGTCGCCCGCGATGTCCAGCTTGGACAGCTGGTCCTCCAGATACAGCTTCAGGCGGCTGCGGTACTCGCGCTCGAAGCTGCGCAGCTCCTCGACCTTGCGCTCCAGCTCGTCGCGCGTCTGCACCAGAGAGCCCATGGCCTGGCGGTGCCGCTCCTGCGCGTCACGCTCCAGCGTCTCCGCGCGGGCACGGGCGTCGCCGATGACCTGCTCGGCCTGACGGCGGGCCTTGCCGAGGATCTCGTCGGCCTCACGCCGGGCCCGGGTCACGGTCTCGTCCGCCTCCCGGCGGGCGTCCGCGATGGCCTGGTCGGCGGTCTGCTGAGCGAGCGCCAGAACGCGGGCGGCCGTGTCCATGTTGTCCTCGGCGGGCGGCATGCCCATGCCGACGGGGACCGGCTGCTGCTGCGGCTGCTGCGGCTCCGGAGGCTTCATGGGCTCCGGCTGCGGAGCCATCATCTCCGGCTTGGGCTCGGCCACAGGAGCGGGCGCCATGCCCACGCCCATGCCGCCGGGCACCTTGCCGCGCAGGCATTCGGCCAGCTTGGCGCGCAGTTCCTCGTTCTCCTGGATCAGGCGGTCGAGCTCTGCCTCCACTTCGTCGAGGAAGGCGTCTACCTCTTCCTCGTCGTAGCCCGGCCGCAGCCGGGTCGTACTGAACTGCTTGTTCCGCACATCGGCGGGCGTCAGCGGCATTTCGGTCTCCTTGGCGCGCTTGGAGTCTGTCCGGAGGGACGGTACCCGTCAACGAAGCGCGGACACGATCTGGATCAAGACCAAGACCACAATGAAGAGCACTGTGAAGCTTAGGTCAAAGGCCACCGTACCCAACCGGAGCGGCGGAATGAAACGGCGGAGGAACTTGAGCGGTGGGTCGGTGACCGTGTACGTGGCCTCGGCCAGCACCAACACCAAACCCGTAGGGCGCCACTGGCGTGCGAACGCCTGCACCGTCTCGAAGATCATTCTGCCGATGAGGAGCACCAGATAGATCGACAGGACAACGACCAAGATCTCACTAACGATCCCCACAGTGTCGCCCTGCCTCCATTCCGGTACGCCGCCATCCCCATCCCCGCACTCCCAGGGAACCGATGGGCCGGTCTGTCACGTCCATACTGGAACTCTAACTCTGGTTGAAGAACCCGCGTTCCGCGATTCGGGCCTTGTCCTCGGCGGTCACCTCGACATTGGCGGGGGACAACAGGAACACCTTGTTGGTAACACGTTCAATGCTGCCATGTAGGCCAAAGACGAGACCTGCCGCGAAATCGACCAGTCGCTTCGCGTCGCTGTCCACCATCTCGGTGAGGTTCATGATCACCGGCGTGCCGTCACGGAAGTGCTCTCCGATGGTCCGCGCCTCGTTGTAGGTGCGGGGATGCAGCGTGGTGATCCGCGCGAGGTCGGTCGTGCGGCGTTCCAGGACCGCCGTCGCGGGCCTGGGCGCGGGCAGCCCGGGGTCGGTGTCGTCGTCGCGCTCGTGGACCGCGCCCTGGCGCTCATCCGCGGGACGCCTCGACTCGTCGTAGTCGTCGTAGTCGTCCTCGGGATAGCTGTCGTACCTCTCGTAGCGGTCGTCCTCCACGAGACCGAGGTAGACCGCCATCTTGCGCATCGCGCCGGCCATCGCTACGTCTTCCTCCGTCGCACTTACAGGTCGGTTACGGCCGCCGTACCCCCCTTTGAGCCGACCGCTGTTTGACCTCTCCTGGAGCGTGGACGTCAAGGCCCACTTGAGTGGACATTACCTGACGAAGGGCTTCCGACGACCGAGCAACGCCGTACCGATCCGCAGGTGTGTCGCGCCGTTTGCTATCGCCTCACCCAGGTCACCGCTCATCCCCGCGGAGATGATCGTCGCCTCGGGGTGGTCCGCGCGCACGGCCAGCGCGATCGCGTGGAGCCGGGCGAACGCCGCGCCCGGCTCCTCCCCCAGCGGCGCCACGGCCATCACCCCGCCCAGGCGCAGCCCCTCGGCCTTCGCGATCGCCTCGGCCACGGCGGGGACGTCGGCGGTCCTGGCTCCCCCGCGCTCGGGATGGTCGTCCAGGGCCACCTGCACCAGGCAACGAAGCTCGCGTTCCTCGTGCGCCGCCGCCGCGCTCAGGGCCGTGACCAGGCGCGGGCGGTCCACGGAGTGGATCACGGAGGCGTGTGCGGCCACCAGGCGCGCCTTGTTGGTCTGCAACTGACCGACGAAGTGCCAGGTCAGTGGAAGGCCGGCGCATTCCTCGGCCTTCCCCGCCGCCTCCTGCGCGCGGTTCTCCGCGACGTCGAGCACCCCGAGGCCGGCGAGGATGCGCACGTCGGAGGCGGGGTAGGTCTTGGTGACCGCGATCAGCGCGACCTCCGACCTGTTCCTGCCCGCCGTACGGCACGCCTCGGAGACGCGCTCCTCGACCGCCCTCAGCCCCTCGGCGATCTCCTCGCCCCGTGTCAGCCCGCTCACTTACCGCCGCCCACCTGTCGCCTGCTCAGCCAGCGGCACCATCGTGCACCCTCCCCGGCCCGCCGCCGTAGAGAGGGTGAGCGAGATCACTTCAGGAAGTCGGGAACGTCGAGTTCCTCTTCGTCCTCGAAGACCACGCGCGGACGGCCCTGGTCGGGCATCCGGGAGCTGATCGGCGTGGGCGGGGTCGGCGCGGCGGACTCGACCGGCGTGCGGGGCAGCGCGATCGGGCCCGACGGCTCGTCGGCCGCAGGATCGGGCTGGCTCGCCAGCGGGCGGACCGGCGCCGGCGGCTCCGGGCGCGTCTCGGGCCTGGGCTGCGGCCGGGGCTCGATCCTGGGCTCGGGACGCGGCTCGGGCCTGGGCGCCTCGTGGCGGTGCGGCTCGGACCTCGGCGGGTCGAACCGCGAGGACTCGTGACGCGAGGGCTCATGACGAGACGGCTCGTGACGCGGCGACTCGGACCTGGACGGCTCCGGGCGGTACTCGGCGGCCTTCACGCTCGGCGGGCCGGACTGCGACCGGGCCGGCCCGTGGGCCGGGGACGACGCCGGGCGCTGCTGACGCGCGGCGGGCTGCTGGACCGGCGGGCTGGAGACCGGGCGCTCCGGCTCGTCGAACCCGGCGGCGATCACCGTGACCCTGACCTCGTCGCCGAGGGCGTCGTCGATCACCGTGCCGAAGATGATGTTGGCCTCGTGCGCGGCGGCGTTGGAGACGAGCTGCGCGGCCTCGTTGATCTCGAACAGGCCCAGGTCGGAGCCGCCCGCGATGGACAGCAGCACGCCGTGCGCGCCGTCGATGCTCGCTTCGAGCAGCGGGCTGGAGACGGCCATCTCGGCGGCGGCGACCGAGCGGTCGTCGCCCCTGGCGTGGCCGATGCCCATCAGCGCGGAGCCCGCGCCGGACATGACGGACTTCACATCGGCGAAGTCGAGGTTGATCAGACCGGGCGTGGTGATCAGATCGGTGATGCCCTGGACACCGGAGAGCAGCACCTGGTCGGCCGCCTTGAAGGCGTCGAGCACGCTCACCTGCCGGTCGGAGATCGACAGCAGCCGGTCGTTGGGGATCACGATGAGGGTGTCGACCTCGTCGCGCAGGGTCTCGATCCCGGCCTCGGCCTGGGAGGCGCGCCGCCGTCCCTCGAAGCTGAACGGCCGGGTCACGACGCCGATGGTGAGCGCCCCCAGAGAGCGGGCGATGCTCGCCACCACGGGCGCGCCACCGGTTCCGGTGCCGCCGCCCTCCCCCGCGGTCACGAACACCATGTCCGCGCCCTTGAGGACCTCCTCGATCTCTTCCCGGTGGTCCTCCGCCGCCTTGCGGCCGACCTCCGGGTTGGCGCCCGCGCCGAGGCCGCGGGTGAGTTCTCTGCCGACGTCGAGCTTGACGTCGGCGTCGCTCATCAGCAGCGCCTGGGCGTCGGTGTTGATGGCGATGAACTCGACGCCCTTGAGTCCCTCCTCGATCATTCGGTTGACGGCGTTGACGCCGCCGCCGCCGATGCCGACGACCTTGATGACCGCGAGGTAGTTCTGCGGTGCTGCCACGACGAGGGGCCTTTCCGCTCGTTGACTTGCGATATTTCCAGTGACTTACGGTGTTCGTGCGGGACGGCGCAGCCGTGCCCGCGATTCCCAAAACCCTCACCCTCAAGTTGAGATTTAGATTTATGTCAACCTGAGGATTGATACGGACAGTAGGAGTTGCGCTCTACGCGGGTCAACTAACCGCGCCGCAAGCGCGCCCGGCGTGTCGCGGCCTGTCCTTTTCGCACGACGCGCACGGCGCCCGCCGCGACCCACCAGATGATCTCACTCTACGGTGACGACCTCGGGCGAGCTCACGTCGTAGGTGTCGGCGGGTCGCTTGAGCAGCGTCGTGAGGATCCGCGCCTTGTCCTCGGCCCGGTCCGTGCCGCCCCACACGACCGTCCTGCCGTCTCCCAGGCGCAGCGAGACGTTCTCCGGCGTGGTGGCGCGCACCTCGATCACCCGGGCGGCCAGCTCGGCGGGCAGCGAGAGGATCACACCGAGCGCCGCCCTGGTCGCGAGGTCGTCGGGGCCCGGACGGGCGACCCGCAGCAGCGGCAGCCTCGGCGAGGCCACCGGGCGGACCTCGATGACCACGCCGTACCGGTCCACCAGGGCGACCTTGCCCGACACCGGGACCACCGCGACCGGCTTGCGCTCCAGCACGGCGATCCGCAGCGTGCCGGGCCAGGCCCGTTCGACCTCCGCCGACCCGACCTGCCGGATCCCGAGGACCCGGGCCCGCACCCCGTCCACGTCGACCGTGGCCAGGGGGTGTCCGGTGGGCACCGCGGCGGCGTTCTGGATCTGCTCCGCGGGCACGGTGAGATTTCCCACAACCTCGATCTCCCGCACGCCGAGCACGGAAGAGAAGAAGACGGTCCAGGTGGCGGCCCCGACCACGGCGGCGAAGAGCCCGATCACCAGGACCGCCCGCCAGCCGGTCCAGCGGCCCCGCGCCCCGGCGTCGTCGCCCTCTCCCGGCGGCGCGGGAGGCCCCGGGCTGCCCGGTTCTCCCGGCACGCCCTCGGGCGCGCGCGTGGAACCGGCCTCGATCGTCCCGGCCCCGCCGCCCGCCGTCGTCCCGGCGCCGCCCGGCTCTCCCCTGGAGACGGTCGCGGCCCGCTCCGCGTGCGGACGGCGCCGCCGCGCGAGCCGCGAAGGCGGCGCCCCGGCGATCGGACGCCGGAGCCGTGACGCGGGCGCCTGTGTCGTGGTTCGGTTTCCCCTCTGCACGGCCATGCGGATGTCCGGTTCCCTCCGATAGGTACTGCGTGTTAATGGGGGGAGGGTCAACGGCCGGACAGCTCGGCCACGATGAGGGGACCGAGTTCGGTGACGTCGCCTGCGCCCATGGTCAGCACGATGTCGCCGGGACGGGCACGCGCGGCGACCAGGGCGGGTATCTCGGCGCGATCGGTGACGTAGGCGACCTGGGCGGCCGGGAGGGGGATCTTGCCCGCGACCAGCGCGCCGGAGACGCCAGGCTCGGGGTCTTCCCTCGCGCCGTAGACGTCCATCACCACGGCCTCGTCGGCCAGGCCCAGGGCGGTGCCGAACTCGTCGGCGAAGAACCTGGTGCGGGAGTACAGGTGCGGCTGGAAGACGGCGATGACCCGGCCCTCGCCAGAGGAGAAGGAGGCCACCACGTCGCGCGCGGCGCGCAGGTCGGCGGCCAGCTCGGTCGGGTGATGGGCGTAGCTGTCGAAGACGGCGACGCCGCCCGCCTCGCCCTTGGACTCGAAGCGGCGCTTGGCCCCGGTGAAGGCGGCCAGGCCGTCGCGTATCTCGTCGAACGGCAGGCCCAGTTCGAGGGCCACGGCGATGACGGCGGTGGCGTTGAGCGCGTTGTGCGCGCCGGGGACCGACAACCGGACCGGTCCATGGCCCTCGACCTCGAAGGCCACGCCGAAGCCGTCAGGGCGCACGTTGAGGACGCGCAGATCGGCCCCCTCGGTCTCGCCGTAGGTGCGAACTCGGAGCCCGCGCTCCAGCGCCGCGGGCAGCAGCGCCGTCGCGCCGGGGTCGTCCAGGCAGACGACCATGGAGGTGCCGATCCGTTCCACGAAGCGAGCGAAGCTGTCGTACACGGCGTCGGGGTCGCCGTAGTTGTCGAGGTGGTCGGCCTCGACGTTGGTGATCACCGCGATGCCGGGCGTGAGCATCAGGAAGGAGCCGTCGCTCTCGTCGGCCTCGGCCACGAAGACCTCGCCGGTGCCCTCGTCGGCCCCCAGGCCGGTGGTGACGAGCTGGCCGCCGACGCAGTACGACGGGTCGGCCCCGCACTTCTGCAGGGCGACGGTGAGCATGGAGGTCGTGGTGGTCTTGCCGTGGGTGCCCGCGACGGCCACGGCGGTGCGGCCCGCCATCACGGCGGCCAGCGCCGCGGCCCTGGGGATGATCCGCAGGCCCTGCCGCAGGGCCTCGCCCAGCTCCGGGTTGGAGTCGCGGATCGCGGTGGAGACCACCACGGTGTCGATGTCCTTGATGTGGGAGGCGGCGTGGCCGATGTGGACCGTGGCGCCCAGCTCGCGCAGTTCGGTGACCAGCGCCGAGCCGCGCGTGTCACTGCCGCTGACCGTCACCCCCCGCTTGAGGAGGATGCGCGCGATGCCCGACATGCCCGCTCCGCCGATGCCGACGAAGTGGACCCTGCCGAGTTCTCCGGCCGCCACCGGATCGACGAGTTTCACCAGGCTCATCTCGGGGTCACCGCCTCTCCCGGCCGGCGGCGATCTCCAGCACCCGCTGGGCCAGCGCCAGGTCGGCGTCTCTGCGGCCCAGTTTGGCGGCCGCCTCCGACATCATGGCGACCCGCTCGGGGTCGAGCAGGATCGGCAGCAGGTTTCGCACGATCCATTCCGGGGTGAGCTCGGCGTCGTCGACCATCAGGCCGCCGCCGCCCTGGGCGATCGGGGTGGCGTTGATCCGCTGCTCGCCGTTGCCGTGCGGCAGCGGGACGTAGGCGGCCGGCAGGCCGACCGCGGTCAGCTCGGCGCACGTCAGCGCGCCGCTGCGGCACAGCGCGAAGTCGGCCGCGGCGTAGGCGAGGTCCATCCGGTCGATGTAGGGCAGCACGACGTACTGTGGGTCGCCGGGCGGGGGCTCCTCCTCGACGGTGTTCTTCGGCCCGAGCACGTGCAGCACCTGGATGCCCGCGCGGCGCAGCTCGGCGCCGGAGGCGAGCGCCGCCCGGTTCAGCGAGCGGGCGCCCTGGGATCCGCCGAAGACCAGCAGCGTGGGCAGGTCGGCCTCCAGGCCGAACCAGGCCCGCGCCTTGTCGCCGGTGGACAGGCGGTCGAGGTTGGAGATGTCGCGGCGCAGCGGGATGCCGAGGTACTGCGCGTGCGGCAGGGACGTCTCGGGATGACCGGTGAACACGTGCTCGGTCAGCCGCGCGCCCAGCCGG
Source organism: Spongiactinospora sp. TRM90649 (assembly GCF_029382225.1). Lineage (GTDB taxonomy): Bacteria > Actinomycetota > Actinomycetes > Streptosporangiales > Streptosporangiaceae > Spongiactinospora. Next base: position 130,782 of record NZ_JARLTC010000029.1, on the reverse strand, counting down.
TTGGCCAGGCCGGGCCGGGGATTCGCCTCATGGACGACGATCGGCACGCCTCTTCGGCGCGCGGCCAGGTAGCCGGGAGTCGCCACATAGCCGCCGAACCCCACCACCACGTCGGCCTGCGCCCGGTCGAGCACCCCGGCCGCGGAGTTGATCGCCCCGGCCAGGCGTCCCGGCACGGTGAGGAGCTGCGGCGTGATCGCCCGTGGCAGGGGTACCGCGGGGATGAGCTGCAACTCGTAGCCTCGCTGCGGGACCAGGCGGGTTTCCAGGCCGCGCTCGGTGCCCAGGCAGGTGATACCGGTGTCCGGGGCGAGCTGGCGCAGAGCGTCGGCAAGGGCGAGTGCCGGCTCGATGTGCCCGGCCGTCCCGCCGCCCGCGAGGACCACCCTCATGTCGGTCCTTTCACTTCACCTATCGATTGACCCGTCCTGCACGGCCCACACGGCGACGAATCGCCCCGGGACCGCCCAGGCCAAGCCAGCTTAGGCCCCTTGCCGCCGGTCCGGGGCCGCGTGCGGCCAGAGCTTCGCGGGCTCCGGGCTCGCGTCTGGCGAATGACAACAACATGCCAAGCGCGGCGAGTGTCGGCAACAGTGCCGAACCACCATAAGACACCAGCGGCAGCGGGATGCCGGTGATCGGCAGAACGCCGATCACCGCGCCGATGTTCACGATCGCCTGACCGACCACCCAGGCGGTCGTCGCGGCGGCGGCGAGCCTGATGAACGGGTCGTTGACCCGCGAGGCAACCCGCAACCCGGCGTATCCGAGCAGGCCGAAAAGAGTCACGACGGCAAGTGTGCCCGCGAGCCCGAGTTCCTCACCGAGAATCGCGAAGATGAAGTCACTTTCGGAATGAGGCAGCCAGCTCCACTTCTGACGGCTGCTGCCGAGCCCGAGGCCGAACCACCCTCCCGACCCCATCGCGATCTGTCCCTGGACCGCCTGATATCCCGCGCCCTGGGCGTCGTCCCACGGCTGCAGGTAGGAGGTGACGCGGGCCATCCGGTACGGCTCGACAGTGATCATGATCACAGCGGCCAGCACCGCAACCGACAGGATCGCCGCGAACAGGCGGATCGGCGCGCCGACCACCCACAGCAGCGACAGGAAGATCAGCAACAGCACCAGCGTGGTGCCCAGGTCTCGGCCGAGCATCACCATCACGGCCAGGATGGCCGTGCCCGGCATCAGCGGGATCAGGAGCTGCCGCCACTCGATCCGCCCGGCCCTGGCCTTACGGGCCAGCAGGTCGGCCCCCCACAGGGCGATGCCCAGCTTGGCGGGCTCGGAGGGCTGGAGGTAGATCGGGCCGAGGTCGATCCAGCGCTGGGCGCCGAGCTGCGACTCGCCGACGAAGATCACCAGGATCAGCCCGATGATGGACAGCGCCATCAGCGGATACCCGGCGAATCTGAAGAACCGCAGCGGCAGCCGCGAGCACACCCACATCAGCGGAACGCCGAGCGTCGCGGAGAACGACTGCCGAAGGAACCAGCTGAACGGGCTCCCGGTCTCCTGCAGCGCCTCGATGCTGGAGGCCGACAGCACCATCATCAGCCCGAGGGCCAGCAACAGCGCGCTGCACCCGAGCACCAGGTAGTAGGAGGTCAGCGGGCGGTCGAGCAGCTCCAGCAGGGCCGTGACGCGCTCGCGGGCCCACCCGCCCCGCCGGTCTCCCGCCCCGGCGCCGGCGGTCATTCCTCAGCCCCGCCGGACCGGACGGCCAGCCTGCGCACCGCCCGCGCGAACGCCTCCCCCCGCGCCAGATAGTTGTCGAAGATGTCCATCGAAGCCCCGGCGGGGGCGAGCAGCACGGTGTCTCCGGGGGTCGCCAGCCCCGCGGCCTCGGTGACGACGCGGTCCATGACCCCAGTGTCTTGCCCCGGCACCTCGACCACGGGGACATTCACCGCGTGTCGCGTGAGCGCGGCGTGGATTCGGTCACGGTCGGCGCCCAGCAGCACGGCCGCGCGCAGCCGGGGGGCCGCGCAGCGCACCAGGTCGTCCACGTCGGCGCCCTTGAGCAGCCCTCCGGCGACCCACACGATCGAGGGGTAGGCGGCCAGCGAGGCGGCGGCGGCGTGGGCGTTGGTGGCCTTGGAGTCGTTGACGTAGGTCACGCCGCCGACGTCGGCGACGGTCTCCATGCGGTGCGGGTCGGGCACGAAGTCGGCCAGGCCCTGGCGCACCGCGCCCGGCGGCACGCCGTACGAGCGGGCCAGCGCGGCGGCGGCCAGCGCGTTGGCCACGTTGTGCGGCGCGAAGGGCCGCACGTCGGACAGCACCGCCAGCTCCTCGGCGTTGTCGGCGGGGTTCGCCACGAACGCGCGGTCGACCAGCAGGTCCTCGACGACGCCGAGCTGTCCCGGCCGGGGCACCCGCAGGGTGAATCCCACGGCCCCGGAGTACGGCTCGGCCAGGCGCGTGACCGCCTCGTCGTCGGCGTTGTAGACCACCGTGCCCGCGCGTTCGAACAGGGTGCCCTTGACCCGCGTGTACTCCTCCATCGAGCCGTGCCAGTCGAGGTGGTCGGGCGCGACGTTGAGCACGGCGGCGGTGTGCGGGGCCAGGCTGCGGGCCCAGTGGAGCTGGAAGCTCGACAGCTCGACGGCCAGCACGTCGCTGGTGCCGGAGACCGCCTCCACGATGGGGGTGCCCACGTTGCCCACCGCGAGCGCCTTGTGCCCGGCGGCCATCAGCATCGCGGTGAGCATCCGGACCACGGTGGTCTTGCCGTCGGTGCCGGTCAGGGCCAGCCATGGCGCCGCTCCCGGCCGCCGCAGCCGCCAGGCCAGCTCGACCTCGCCGATCACCTCCACGCCCGCCTCGGCCGCCGCCACGAGCAGCGGGTGGCCGGGCCGCCAGCCGGGCGAGGTGACCAGCATGGTCGTGCCGTCGGGCGGGCGGGCCGCCTCGCCGAATCGGACCTCCACCCCCAGCCCGGCCAGCTCCGCCGCGACGGCGCGCAGCCGATGGTCGTCCTTGGCCTCCAGGACGACGACGCGCTCGCCGCGGGCGGCCAGCGCCCGCGCCGCCGCCCGCCCGGAGACGCCGAGTCCGGCCACCGTGATCATGCCTTGGGCATCCATTCCACGTAGAACAGGCCGAGCCCGGCCGCCGCGCACAGCCCGGCGATCAGCCAGAACCGGACCACGATGGTGGTCTCCGCCCAGCCCGCCAGCTCGAAGTGGTGCTGCAGCGGCGCCATCCGGAACACTCGTCTTCTGGTCATCTTGAAGAACCCGACCTGGATGATCACCGAGAGGGTGATGATGACGCACATCCCGGCCAGGATGACCAGCAGGAGCTGGGTGCGGGTGGTGACGGCCAGCCCGGCTATCACGCCGCCCAGGGCCAGCGACCCGGTGTCGCCCATGAAGATCTTGGCGGGCGGGGCGTTCCACCACAGGAAGCCGATCAGCGCGCCGAGCACGGCGGCGGCGACCACCGCCAGGTCGAGGGGATCTCGCACCCAGTAGCAGTTCGGCCCGAGCTGGTTGACGCAACTGTTGCGGAGCTGCCAGTTGCCGATCAGCACGTAGGAGCCGAGCACCACGCCGGTCGCGCCGGAGGCCAGGCCGTCGAGGCCGTCGGTGAGGTTCACCGCGTTGGAGAACCCGACGATCATGATCAGCACCCAGATGATGAACGGGATCAGGCTGATCGAGGGGCCGAAGTCGCGCAGGAAGGACAGGCGGGTCTCGGCGGGGGTGATGTCGTAGGCGTTGGGGAACCGCACCACCAGCACCGCGAAGATCGCGCCCACCACGAGCTGGCCGAACGCCTTGGCGCCGCTGCGCAGGCCCAGGCTGCGCTGCTTGTAGATCTTGATGAAGTCGTCCAGGAAGCCGACCGCGGCCAGGCCGGTCATCAGGAACAGCACCAGCAGGCCCGAGATCGTCGGGGAGGTCAGCGTGGCCGCGTGAGAGGCCGCGTAGCCGAGCAGCGCGGCGATCACGATGACGGTGCCGCCCATGGTCGGCGTGCCCCGTTTGTCGTAGTGCCCCGAAGGGCCCTCCTCGCGGATGTTCTGGCCGTAGCCGCGGCGGGCGAAGATGCGCATCGCCAGCGGGGTGCCGATCATGGAGAGCAGCAGCCCGACGGCGGCGGCGACGAGGATGTCCCTCACTGGTCGGCACCCCCGAGCAGGATCTCGGCCGTGCGTTCCAGTCCGGTGGCCCGCGACCCCTTGATCAGCACCACGTCTCCCGGCGCGAGCATCGGCGCCAGCGCCTGGGCCGCCGCCTGCGGGTCGGGCACGTGCAGCACCGGGGCGCCCGCCGCGCCGACCACGATGGGCCGCGCGTCGGCGCCGCCCACCACGATCAGGCCGGCCAGGCCGGCGGCGGCGGCCGTCCGCCCCGCCTGCTCGTTCAGCATCGGGCCCTCCTCGCCCAGCTCCAGCATCGGGGCGATCACCGCGAACCTGCGGCGGTGTCGCCCTAGGTCGCCCAGGGTCGCGAATGCCGCCCGCATGGAATCGGGGTTGGCGTTGTAGGCGTCGTTCATCACTGTGACGCCGTCCGGGCGGTCCTTGACCTCCATTCGCCAGCGGCTGCGCGGCTCGGCCTCGGACAGCTCCCTGGCGATGGTGGCCACCGGGAGGCCGAGCTCGTAGACCGCGGCGGCGGCGGCGAGGGCGTTCTCCACGGCGTGCCCGCCGTACAGGCGCAGGGTGACCTTGGCCGACCCGGACGGCGTGCTCAGCGTGAAGCTCGCCCGCCCCCGGTCGTCCATGGCCACGTCGGTGGCGCGGACCGCGGCCTCCGGCGAGCGCCCGAACAGGGTCACGCGGGCGGCCGTGCGGTCGGCCATGGCCCGCACGAGGGGGTCGTCGGCGTTGAGCACCGCGACGCCGCCCCTGGCGGGCAGCGACTCGACCAGCTCGCCCTTGGCCTTGGCGATGACGTCACGGCCGCCGAAGACCCCGAGGTGGGCGGTGCCCACATTGAGCACCACCCCGATCTTGGGCGGAGCGATGCGGACCAGGTCGGCGATGTGCCCCACGTTGCGGGCGCTCAGTTCGAGCACCATGAAGCGGGTGGACTCGTCGGCCCGCAGCACCGTCAGCGGGTGGCCGATCTCGTTGTTGAACGATCCGACCGGGGCGACGGTGGGGCCGATCAGCGCGGTGAGCCCGGCCAGCAGGTCTTTCGTCGAGGTCTTGCCCGAGGAGCCGGTCACCCCGATCACCGTGGCCTGCGGAAGCTCCCGGCAGACCGCGGTGGCCAGGGAGGCCAGCGCGGCCACCACGTCTCCCACGATCACGGTGGGCGCCTCGGTGGGGCGCGCGGCGAGCACGGCGACGGCCCCGGCCTGGTGGGCCCCCTCGGCGAAGTCGTGGCCGTCCACGCGGGCGCCCTTGATCGCCACGAACAGGGATCCCGGCGCGGCGGCGCGCGAGTCGATCACGACGGGGCCGCGCACCACCGCACGAGGATCGGCGGTGCCCGTGAGGGCGCCGGATGTTATCTCCGCGACCCGGGCCAGCGGCATCGGGATCATGCGTCTTCCCTACTCTCCATATGTTCTCGGCGGCGGACGGCCTGCGCGGCCACCTGCCGGTCGTCGAAGGGGACCACCTCGCCGGCGATGTACTGGCCCTGCTCATGGCCCTTGCCGGCGATCAGGACGACGTCGCCGGGCTCGGCGCGTCGCACGGCGAGGCCGATGGCCTCCGCGCGGTCCGGTTCCATGATCACATGTGCGCGGTCGCGGGGCGGCACGTCGAGCGCCCCTTCGAGCATGGCGGCCAGGATGGCCAGCGGATCCTCGGAGCGGGGGTTGTCGCTCGTCAGGATCGCCACGTCGGCCAGCCGTGCGGCGGCGAGGCCCATCAGCGGGCGCTTGCCACGGTCGCGGTCGCCGCCGCAGCCGAGCACGACGGTGAGCGAGCCCGCCGTAACAGTGCGCAACGACCGCAGCACCGACTCGACGGCGCCGGGTTTGTGCGAGTAGTCCACGATCACCTGGTAGTCGCCGCCGGTCTCGACCCGCTCCATCCGGCCGGGGACCCCCCGCAGGGAGCCCACGCCGTGGACCGCGGTCTGCAACGGCACGCCCGCCTCCACCAGCGCCACGACGGCGCCGAGCGAGTTGGCGACGTTGAACGGCCCCGGCAGCGACACCGCGACGTCGGCCTCGACGCCGCCCGGCCCCACGATCCGGAAGGTGCTGCCGTCGCCTCCGTACCTGACGTCGGTCGCCCGCCACTCGGCGTTCGCGGCGCCCTCGGCGGAGAACGTGGTCAGCGGGATCTTCGCCACGTGCAGCAGCTCGCGGCCGTGGGGGTCGTCCACGTTGACCGCGCCGGTGCGGCTCAGCTCCGGGGTGAACAGGCGGGCCTTGGTGGCGAAGTAGTCGTCCATGTCGCGGTGGAAGTCGAGGTGGTCCTGCGACAGGTTGGTGAACAGGGCCACGTCGTAGAAGACGCCGTCGACCCGGTCGAGGGCGAGGGCGTGGCTGGAGACCTCCATCGCGGCGGCCGTCACGCCCTCCTCGCGCATCAGCGCCAGCAGGCCGTGCACCTCGCTGGCCTCGGGCGTGGTGAGCCGGGCGGGCATGGTGCGCTCGCCCACGCGGATCTCGACGCCGCCGATCAGGCCGGTGCGGTGCCCGGCGGCGCGCAGCCCGGCCTCCAGCAGGAAGGTGCTGGTGGACTTTCCGCTGGTGCCGGTGACGCCGATGACGGTGACCGCCGACGACGGGTCGCCGTAGATCCACGAGGCGACCCGGCCGAGCACGGCCCTCGGGTCGGGCACCACGAGCACCGGCAGGCCGGTCGCCGCCGCGGCGTCGTGGCCGCGCGGGTCGGTGAGGACGGCGGCGGCCCCGGCGGACAGCGCCTGCGCGGCGAAGCTCGACCCGTGGAAGTTGGCCCCCGGCAGCGCGGCGTAGAGGTCTCCGCGCCTCACCTGGCGGGAGTCGTGGGTGATACCGGTCACCGCGGCGCGAGGTCCTTCACAGGGCACGCCGAGCAGAGCCGCGAGCCCCGAGAGCGGGCGCGGGCTGGTCGTTGGACGCATAGACGGGGGACGCACGGCGAGAGCGTACCGTCACTCGTCACCCATCGGCGCGTATCCGCACCGATGGCGGAGTAGTACCGGTAGGCGGAATCTTCCTGCTCTTTAAGGCGAAGGTCATGACGTCCTTGAACACCGGCGCGGCGATCTGCCCGCCGTAGTGCCCGTTGCGAGGGTCCTGGAGCACGGCGAGCGCGACGATCCTCGGATCGTCGGCCGGGGTGAACCCGACGAACGTCGCCGTGTAACCACAGTAGCCCTGGCACTCCTCGTCATAACGCATGGCCGTGCCGGTCTTGCCCGCCACCCGGTAGCCCGGGATGGCGGCCAGGGTGCCGGTGCCGTCCTCCCCGACGGCGGCCTCCAGCATTCCGGCGATCTCCTCGGCGGTCCGGGTGCCGACCACGCGGGTGCGCTTGCCGGGCTTGGAGGGCACGATCTTGCCGTCCTCGCCGGCCACGCCCGCCACGATCTGCGGTGTGATCCGGACCCCGCCGTTGGCGATCGTCTGGTAGACGCTGGCCATCTGCAGCGCGGTGACCGACACGCCCTGGCCGTAGGCGACCGTGCAGCCCTGGCTGCCCGACCAGCTCTGCCAGGCCGGCAGCAGCCCGGCCTCCTCGCCGGGCAGCCCGCTGCCCGGCCTGACGCCGAACCCGAACGCCCGGAGCTTCTGGTGCAGGGCCTCGTTGCCGATCTTCTGCGCGGCCATGATCGTGCCGACGTTGCTGGAGGTCGCCACGATGCCGGAGAAGGTCAGGCGTTCCGGCTTGTGGGCGTGGGAGTCGCGCAGCACGCGGTCGGCGCAGCGGATGTTGTCGCGGACGTTGAACACCGTCTCCGGGCGCACCGCGCCCGCCTCCAGCGCGGCGGCGGCGGTGATGACCTTGTTCGTGCTGCCCGGTTCGTAGACCTCGGCGACCGCCCGGTTGATCCAGTCCTTCTGCGGGGTCTTCTCCCAGTTGTTCAGGTCGAGTTCGGGGGCGTTGGCCATGCCCAGGACGTGGCCGTTGCGCACGTCCATGATGATCACGCTGCCGCTGCGCGCCCCGGTGGCCGTGACCTGGCGGGCGATCGCCCGCTGCGCCGCCCACTGGATGTCGCGGTCGATGGTCAGGCGGACCTCGCGGCCGGGCACGGGGGCCTTGCTGCTCTCCCTGGTCATCGGGATGCGCTGACCGTCACGGCCCATCTCGATGCTCTGCTCGCCGTCGCGGCCGGCGAGGACCTTGTCGTAGACGCGCTCCAGCCCGGCCAGGCCGCCGCCGTCGAAGCCGACGAACCCGATCAGGCTGCCCGCGAGATCGTCGCCCGGATAGACCCGGCGGTAATGGGACTTGCTGGCGACGCCCCGGTAGTCGTGGTCGATCACCCGCTGGGCGACGACCGGATCGACGCCCCTGGCGATGAGCTGGTAGCGGGTGTCGGTCTTGGCGAGCTTTGCGGCGATCTCGGTCTGCGGCCTGGCGAGCTCCTTGGCCAGCATGGCCGCGACGGCCCCGCGCGCGGTCTCGCTGACGCGCGCGGGATCGACGGAGATCTCCCGCGCCTCGACGGTGATGGCCAGCTCGTGGCCGCCCGCGTCGGTGATGGGCCCGCGCCTGGCGGGCAGGATCTCCGGCTGCACCCGCTGCTCGGCGGCCCGCGCCTCGTAGACCTTGGAGTCGAGGCCTTGGAGCTGGACCAGCCGGCCCGACAGGATCGACAGCACGAAGGTCATCGCGAGCAGGCCGATGCTGATGCGACGGCGTGGATTGCCCAGTCGCAGCACGGTCGGCGGCTTGGGCGGGCGCGGCGGTCTCGGAGGGCCCGGCGGTCTGGGCGGCCTCGGGACTCCCGGCCGGGGAGTACGGCCCTCGCCGCCGGAACGCAGCGGCTTGGTGTGCTCCTCGGTGGGATGAGGCGGGCCGTCGCCGCCGGGTCTGGCGGGACGGACGTTGCGGGCGCCGGGGTCACCCCGCCCGGTCTTCGGCGGCGGCCCGTCGTACGGCGCGCGGCCCTCCCCTTGTGCCCCCTGCGCCGGGCCGTCTCTGCCCGGCCTGCGCGGGCCCTTGGGCACACGACGCCCGGCGCCGGGCCCCCCAGGGGCGCCGGCGCCGGATCCGCCGCGACCGGGCCCCGAACCCCGGCCACCGCCGTTCATCACCTGCTCGGGTCCTCCGCTTCCTTGGCCGGAAGGTCTTCATCGGATGTCAACGGGTTGAAGGAGGGGTCGGGGCGCGAGCCGTGCCGCGCGGCGCGCTCCGCCAGCGCCGCCGCGGTGTCCTGCTTGACGTTCTCCAGCCGCTGGCGCTCGGTCTCCAGTTTGATCCGCTTGTTGTCGCTGCGCAGCTTGTCGGCCTCGACGGAGTCCTGGGCCAGCACGGTGGTCAGCAGCAGCAGGCTGACCAGGCCGCCGCACAGCAGGCCGACCAGGAGCAGCACGAACGGCGCCCGCGGCGCGCGCCCGCCGGTACGGCGCCGGGCCATGCGGGACACCTGGGCGCTCGGCTGACCGGCCGGCTTGGGAGACACGGTCTCCTCCTGGCGCGGCCGGGGACTCTTCGGACGCACGGGCTCCTGCCGCGGGCGCGCCGGGGCCACCCTCGTCGCGGTGGCGCGGGGCTGACGGGGCATGCGGGAGCGGACTCCACGCTGGAGCTCACGCTCGGTCTTCGTCAACTGGCTCACGGATCCTCTCTGCGGCCCGCAGGCGGGCCGAGGCCGCGCGCGGGTTGCGCGTGACCTCCTCCTCGTCGGGGAGCTCGGCTCCCCTCGTCACCAGGCGGAACCTCGGCTGGTGCTCGGGCAGCGGCACCGGCATGCCGGGCGGGCCCGTCTCCTTGGTTCGCGCCGCGAGGACCTGCTTGGCGAGCCGGTCCTCAAGGGAGTGGTAGGCGAGCACGACTACCCGCCCACCAAGGGTCAACGCGTCGAGTGCGGCGGGAAGTGCCGTCTCAAGGGCGGACAGCTCCCCGTTCACCTCGATGCGCAACGCTTGGAAAGTCCTCTTCGCCGGGTTGCCGCCGGTACGGCGGGTCGCGGCGGGGATCGCCGTCCGCACGATGTCGGCGAGCCGTTTCGTCGAGACGATGGGCTCGCGGGAGCGTTCCTCGGCGATCAGGCGGGCGATGCGCGCGGCGAACCGCTCCTCGCCGTAGTCGCGCAGCACCCTGGCCAGGTCGCCGGGCGAATAGGTGTTGACCACCCGCTCCGCCGTCAGCGGCTGGTCGCGGTCCATCCGCATGTCGAGCGGCGCGTCGTAGGAGTAGGCGAACCCCCGCTCGGACTCGTCGAGCTGCGGGGAGGAGACGCCCAGGTCGAACAGCGCGGCGTCGACGCGCGGGCAGCCGGCCTCGGCGAGCACCGAGGACAGCTCGCTGGAGACCGCGCGGACCAGGGTGGCACGCTCGGCGTAAGGCGCCAGGCGCTCGGTGGAACGCTCTATGGCCACCGGGTCGCGGTCGATCCCGATCAGCCTGAGGGAAGGGTGGGCCGCGAGCAGCGCCTCGGCGTGGCCGCCCAGCCCCAGATTGGCGTCGACCACCACAGGGGCCGGCCGCTCCAGTGCGGGCGCCAGGAGGTCGAGCACACGTGACAGCATCACCGGCACATGACCGCTCCGGCCCACGTGGCCGTCGATGGCGTGCTGACCGTTCTCATCGGTCGAGCGCATGATCGTAAACCCCCCTCTCGCCGCTCGTGCTCGCGGATGTTCGCGGCTTCCGCCGAGCCGCCGGTGTATCCCGATCTTCACGGGCCCCCACCCGGCCGCCCGGCCAGGTCCCCATCCGCAACCGGTTGAAGATGCCCACCACCTGACACCGGGGAAGGTGCATCAGCTGGCGGGCCGGTGGGTGCGGGTGGAGACCTCGCCGAACGACTTGTCTCACCGACGTCTCGACCGTTGTCTCTACAGAATCCCTGGCAGCACCTCCTCCGACAGATCGGCGAATGCCTGCTCTTGATCGGACAGGTAGGTCTCCCAGGCACGCGCGTCCCAGATCTCCAGCCGCGTGTTGGCCCCGATGACCACGCAATCGCGGGTCAGCCCGGCATACTGGCGAAGGGGCTGCGGAATCGTGATCCGACCCTGTTTGTCAGGGGCCTCGTCGGACGCGCTCGCGAAGAGAACACGGCTGTAGTCGCGGACCGCCTTGGCGGTCACCGGCGCGGCGCGCAGAGCCTCGGTGATGCGCTGGAACTCCTCTACGGGAAAAACGTAGAGGCAGCGCTCCTGGCCTTTGGTGATCACCAGACCCTCCGCCAGCTCCTCACGGTACTTCGCCGGCAGGAACAGCCGTCCCTTGTCGTCCAGGCGTGGTTGGTGTGTGCCGAGGAACACCGGCCTCACCTCCCGCGCCCAGCAGAGCGCTCGGTACTAGATCACCGGCCCTCCACTGCGCACCACCATACTCCACTTCTCCCCACCGTCAACTAATCGTCGCCGTGTGTCCTCGCCATTTCTCTGACGTTTTCGCAGTTCAAAGCGGTGGAGCGGAGTGGAGCGGGGGTGCGGCGCCCCCGCGTGTCGGCGTGGCGTGTCGCGCGCCGGAATAACCCTTCACACGGCGAATGCGGGCCGCGGTGGAGGGCGGTGGTGGAGAGAGGTGGGGAAGCCGTCGACAAAGCCGCAATAGCCGTTGAAACCGGTAAAAGTCGCCGGGGAACCCCTGGCAACGTAGTGTCTGTACACACAATGGAAAAGAAACGCAAGGCCCTCGCAAAAGCGCCCGCGCGGGGGCATGCCGTACCACCCTCATGGAGGCCCGGTGGCAGTCAGCCATGACGTCGGACATCAACTCGGGGATCTGGTGAACACGGCGCACCGGATCCGCCAGTCGATCGAATCGGTGATCGAGGGCAAGGGTGATGTCGTACGGCTCACATTGACCGTGCTGCTGGCCGAGGGCCACCTCCTCATCGAGGATGTGCCGGGCGTCGGCAAGACCATGCTGGCCAAGGCCTTGGCGCGGTCCATCGACTGCCCGGTCCGCCGGGTCCAGTTCACCCCGGACCTGCTGCCCAGCGACATCACCGGAGTGAGCGCCTACAACCAGCAGACCCGGGAGTTCGAGTTCAAGCCCGGCCCGGTCTTCGCCAACATCGTGGTGGGCGACGAGATCAACCGCGCTTCCCCCAAGACGCAGTCGGCGCTGCTGGAGTGCATGGAGGAGCACCAGGTCACGGTGGACGGCACCACCTACCAACTGGACAGCCCCTTCATGGTGATCGCCACGCAGAACCCGATCGAGATGGAGGGCACCTATCCCCTGCCCGAGGCTCAGCGCGACCGCTTCACCGCGCGGATCGCGATGGGGTACCCCGAGCCCGCCGCCGAGCTGGAGATGCTCGACGTGCACGGCGCGGCCTCCCCGCTTGACAAGCTGGAGCCGGTGGCCACCACCGCCGAGGTCCAGGCGCTGATCGAGGCCGTGCGGGCGGTCTTCGTCTCGCCGCCGATCAAGCGCTACGCGATCGACCTGGCCACCGCCACCCGGCACACGCCCGAACTGCGCCTCGGGGCCTCGCCCCGCTCCACCCTGCAGCTCGTCCGGGCCGCTCGCGCGCACGCCGCCCTGGCCGGCCGCGACTACGTCATCCCCGACGACCTGCAGGACCTCGCGATCCCCGTGCTGGCGCACCGGCTGCTGCCGAGCGTCGAGGCGCAGGGCCAGCGGCGGCATCCCGAGCAGGTCGTCGCCGACCTGGTGCGCCGCGTGCCCGTGCCCGACGCCCCGGGCCGGCCGCCGGGCGGGGCGGGAACGGGTCGGTGAGGGCCGGACTCGCCGCGCTGACCTCGCGGGGCAGGTCGTTCCTCGCCTCGGGGATCGCGGCGCTGCTGTGCGCCGTCCTGCTCGGCGAGCACGATCTGCTGCGCATCGGCATCCTGATCGTCACGCTGCCGCTGCTCGCCGCGCTGGTCGTCGCCCGCACGCGTTACCGGCTGAGCTGCGCGCGCCGTCTGGACCCGAACCGGGCCGAGGTCGGCGCGGAGGCCACGGTCACGCTGCGGCTGGAGAACGTGACGCGGCTGCCGACCGGGCTGCTGCTGATCGAGGACACCGTGCCCTACGCGCTGGGCGCGCGGCCCAGGTTCGTGCTCGACCGGGTCGAGCCGCACGGGGTTCGCGAGATCGACTACCGGGTGCGCTCAGACCTGCGGGGCAGGTTCCCGATCGGGCCGCTGTCGGTACGGATCACCGACCCCTTCGGGCTGGTCGAACTGGCCAGGGGGTTCACCATCAGCGACACGCTGGTGGTCATGCCGCAGGTGGTGCCGCTCCCCCACGTCCGGCTGTCCGGCGAGTGGACGGGCGGCGGCGACAGCCGTACCAGGAGCGTGGCCGCGGCCGGCGACGACGACGTCGCGCCGCGCGAGTACCGCCAGGGCGACGACCTGCGCAGGGTGCACTGGCGCTCCACCGCCAGGTACGGCGAGCTGATGGTGCGCCGTGAGGAACAGCAGTGGCAGAGCCGGGGCGCGCTGCTGCTCGACACCCGCAGGATCGCCCACCGGGGCGAAGGCCCCCGGTCCTCGTTCGAGATCGCCGTCTCGGCCGCCGCCTCCATCGGGGTCCACCTTGCCCACGAAGGGCTGGGCCTGCGGCTGGTCACCGACCAGGGGGCCGAGCACCTCACCGACACGGGGTTGAGCCACGCGCTGCTCGACACCCTGGCCGTGGTGCGCCAGAGCCAGACCCGCACTCTGGACTTCGGGATCAACGCGCTGCGCCAGGGCGGCGGCGACGGCCTGATCGTCGCGGTGCTCGGCGGCCTGCGGCCGGAGGAGGTCACCCCGCTCGCCCGGCTGCGGCACGGCAGCGTCACCGGCGTCGCCGTGCTGCTCGACACCGCCGTGTGGGAGGACCCCGGCGCACCGGAGAGCGAGCAGTACCAGCAGACCAGGGCCGTGCTCGCCGGGTACGGCTGGCGGGTCGCGCGCCTGCCCGCCGGAACGTCCATCGCCTCGGTCTGGCCGGAGGCCGCCGCCCGCGCGGGCCGGGCGCACGTGGGAGGCGTGTCATGAGACTGCCGATCGCCGCCGGGCTGTCCACCCTGGCCGTGGCCACCACGCTCTACCAGCTCTTCGACGGCGGCCAGTGGCTGCTGAGCACCATCGGCGCGGTGATCGTCATCGTGGCCGTGGGCGTGGGCGCCTCCTCGCTCGCCCTTCCCGTGTGGCTCGCCACCGCGGCCCAGGTCGCCGGGCTGTGGATCTACCTCACCACGACCTTCACCGGAGACGAGGCGTGGGCGCGGGTCTTCCCCACCATCGACTCCGTGGCCGCGCTGGCGAAACTGATCTCCACCGGTTACTCCGACATCCAGCGTTTCGCGCCCCCGGTGCCCGCCAACGAGTCGATCGTGCTGTTCACCACCGTGGGCATCGGGCTGATCACGATCCTGGTGGACCTGCTCGCCGTACGGCTGCGGCGCGCCGCGCTGGCCGGGCTGCCCCTGCTGGCGCTGTTCGTGGTGCCCGCCGAGATCATCACCGATCAGTTGCCCTGGCCCGCGTTCATCCTGGCCGCCCTCGGCTTCACCGGGCTGCTGCTGGCCGACGGGCGTGAGCGGATCGGGCACTGGGGCCGGGCCGTGCTGGTCCGCAGGACCCGGGGCGCGGTACGCCCTGCGGGGCCCGGCGGGCCGCTGCGGCTGTCCGGCAAGCGGATCGGGGTGACCGCGATCGCGCTGGCCGTCCTGGTGCCCGCGCTGCTGCCCACCCTCGACCCGAATCCGCTGTTCACCTTCGGGATCGGCTCGGGCGACGGCAAGGGCGAGGGCAACACGATCAGCATCCCCAACCCCATCGTGGGACTGAAGGGGCAGCTCACGCTGCCGGAGAACGCCACCGTGCTGACCTACGTCAACAACGACGACGTCCCGCGCTACCTGCGGATGTGGTCGCTGGACACGTTCGACGGCGACGTGTGGACCATGTCGAACCCGTCGGGAAGCCCGGACAACAGGGTGGACCGGGGCACGCTCCCCGAGCCGCCAGGGCAGGGGCCGACCGTGCCGGTGACGGAGTCGTGGACCGACATCCGGATCAGCGAGGAGATCGACGACGAACTGCAGTTCCTGCCGCTGCCGTACCCGGCGGTGCGGGTGACCGCCGAGGGCGACTGGCGCGCCGACAAGTCGACCCTCATGGTCTTCTCCACGCGCGACTACGCCAGCGGCCTCTCCTACCGGGTGGTGAGCAGGCAGCCCCGGCCCAGCCCGGAGACGCTGAAGGCCGCGCCCGCGCCGGACCCCGAGGTCGCCGACCGCTACCTGCGGCTGCCCGAGTCGCTGCCGCCGGAGGTGCGCAGGCAGGCCGAGATGGTCACCGACGGCAAGCGCAGCGACTACGAGAAGGCGGTGCGGCTCCAGGAGTGGTTCACCGGCGACGGCGACTTCACCTACAACCTCTCCACCCAGAGCGGGCACAGCAACTCCGCGCTGCTCGACTTCATCACGGTCAGCAGGGTCGGCTACTGCGAGCAGTTCGCCGCCGCGATGGCGGTGATGGCCCGCACCCTCGGCATCCCCGCCCGCGTGGCGACCGGCTACACCGGCGGCACCTCGCTGGGCGGCGGGAGATGGCAGGTGGGCACCCACGACATGCACGCATGGCCGGAGCTGTACTTCGAAGGGGTGGGCTGGCTCGCCTTCGAGCCCACGCCCTCGGGCAGCGGCGGGCAAGGCACGGCACGGGTGCCCGACTACACCCGCCCGCCGGCCGACGAACCCGGCCCGACGACCTCCTCCCCCGGGCCGACCGGCAGCGAGACCGACCCGGCAGGCACCCCCAGCGGCGGGCCGAACACGCCTCGTAACCCGGCGCTGATCGACCGGGAGGGCACCATCGGCCCGCTGCCCGCCGAGGAGCAGAGCACCCCGCTCGCCGTCAGGCTCGGCCTGGGCGCGCTGGTGCTGGCGCTGATCGTGCTGATCCCGGCCGCCCTGCGGGTGGTCCTGCGCAGGCGCAGGCTGCGGGTGGTGGCCAGGCCGGCCACCGAGGCCGCGTCCGGTGACGGCGGTGGGGGTCCGGGCGGCGCCCCGGCCGAGGTCAGGACCGGGCGGCGGCAGGTCTCCCCGGTGGCGGCGGCGTGGGCGGAGTTCGACGACGCCCTGCTCGACTACGGGCTGAGCCGCGAGCCGAGCGAGACGCCCAGGGCGCTGACCCGCAGGCTGGTCCGCGAATACGGGTTCGACGCGCTGTCCACGGCGGCGATCGAGCGGATCTCCGGGGCCGCCGAGCGGATGATGTTCGCCAGGGATCCCGGCGAGCAGCGCCCGCTGGGCGAGGACCTGCACCGGGTGCGCCGGGCGCTGGCCGCCAAGGTCTCCCGGGGGCGGCGGATCAGGGCGGTGCTGCTGCCGCCGTCCACCCTGCGCCGGCTGCGCGCGCTGGGCGGGCGGGTGATGGACGGCTTCGACCGGCTGGAGAACCTCCGGGTCCGCCGGACGAGCTGAGCGAACGACGCGGATGGCCGCTCCCGGGAAGGGGGGCGGCCATCGGTGTGCTCGCGGGTCTCCGCAGGATTCCATGGGGTTCTCTACGGAGGTTTCAAGGTCGAACAGGGGTGAGCGCCCGTACGCGCGCACGCCGGAGAGCGCATCGGACCCGAGGGGCGAATCGCCCGCTCGGGTCTCGGAAAGCGCTCAGATGCCCGGCTCCGCGTGCCGGGCGGGACCGCTCAGCGATCGTCGTGACGACGACGCCAGCGCTCCTCCATGCGCTCCATGAAACCGGGCCGCTGCCCGCCGCGCCGCCCGGCCGCCCCGCCTGGGGGCGCCGCCCCCGGCTGGCCGGCCTGTGGCGCCGTGGCGTCACCGAACCCGTTCATCTTCTTCCAACTGGACAGGCCCCATAGACACGCCAGGAGCATGACCACGAAGCCGCCGACACCGAGCAGGATGATTTGCGAAACCACGCCGACCATCAGCAGGACCACGCCGAGAAGGAACCCGATGGATGCCTTCACCAGGCGGCGCTTGTAGTGGTTGCGTGGATCGCGGATTCGAACGGTATTGGCCCACTTCGGGTCCTCGGCGTAGAGGGCCTGCTCGATCTGTTCGAGCAGGCGCTGCTCGTGCTCAGAGAGCGGCACGGCGCCTCCCAAGGACGGCCCCAGGACGGGGAAGACGGCAACGGACGACACGGGGTGTCCGAACCTCGCGGTCGGTTATCCCCAGAATACGAGGCTGTAGACGCGGGCGAAAGAAAACGTCCAACGTAGACCAAACCGGAGGTGACGTCATAGATCCATTCCATCAAACTTTGGCCGCACCAGCGAGGCCGGGCGCACGGCCCCCGGTCCGAACCTCGCGACCGCCCTGTCCATCGCGCGTTCCGCCTCCCTCCAGCCGGACTCTCGTTCTCCAAGGGTAAGCTGACGCGCGGCCGCCTCGGCCGCCAGGAGGTTCTCCATCCGCACTCCGACGAGCCGGAGGCGCACCCGGTCGAGCCCCGCCGCGGCGTACAATCCGCAGGCTGTGACGTAAATCTCCTGCGCGACATCGGTCGCCTCACGCAGCGTGCGGGAGCGTGTGATCGTGGTGAAATCGGCCCGGCGGAGCTTGACGCTCACCGTGCGGCCCACATGACCGCCCGCGCGCAGCCGCGCGGCGACCTTCTCCGACAGGCGCAGCAGCTCGCGCCGGATCGCCTCGGGGTCGTCCACGTCGGCCTGGAAGGTCTCCTCGGCGCCGATGCTCTTGTCGGGGACGTGCGGGGTGACCTCGCGCTCGTCGCGCCCCCAGGCGAGGGCCGCCAGATGACCGCCCGCCGCGTGGCCCAGCTCGCGCCGCAGCGTGGCCACCGGCACCCGGGCCAGGTCGCCGACGGTTCTGATGCCCAGGCGGAGCAGCGCCTCCTCGGTGCGGTCGCCGACCCCCCACAGCGCGCCCACGGGCAGCGGGTGCAGGAACTCGACCACGCCGTCGGCCGGGATCACCAGCATGCCGTCCGGCTTGCACTGGCGGGACGCCAGCTTGGCGACGAATTTACTGCTCGCCACCCCGACCGAGCAGGTGATGCCGAAACGCTCGGCCACCTGGGCGCGGATCAGCGCGGCCACCCCGGCCGGGGAGCCCAGCCTGCGCCGGGCGCCGCCGACGTCGAGGAACGCCTCGTCGGAGGCGATGGGCTCCACCTGGGGGGTGACCGAATGGAAGATCTCCATCACGCCCCTGGACACCTCGGAGTACTTACCGTGGCTGGGCGGGATGATCGTGGCGTGCGGGCACAGGCGCATCGCGCGTGTCATCGGCATCGCCGAGTGCACGCCGTATCTCCTGGCCTCATAGGTGGCGCTGAGCACCACGCCGCGGGCCCCGGCGGCGCCGACGATCACCGGGGTGCCCGTCAGCTCGGGGCGTTCGAGCAGCTCGACGCTCGCGTAGAAGGCGTCCATGTCGACGTGCAGGATGGGGCAGCCGGTGTCGTCGGCCGGCCGGATCGCGGCGACCCTGGGAACCTGCTGCTTCCGGGACACGGCACCATCCTAGGCGAACGGGTGTTCGAGTCTACTCACGCCGTGCCGGGTTCACCCCCGGGTCGCCAGCAGGTGGGTCTGGGTGGCGATCTCGCGCAGCACCGGATGGGCGGCGGCGGCCTCCTCCAGGGCGACCAGGGCCTCGGCGGCGCCGGGCTCGCCGTCCACCAGACGGCTCGGGACCAGGTCGGCGAACACCCGGACGCCGTGCACGTCGCCCACGGTGAACCCGGAGGCGGCGAGCAGGGCGCCCAGCTCCTCACGGGTGAACCGGCGCGGAGTGGGGTCGCGGTCGCCCCAGCGCCCCTGCGTGTCGCCCAGGACCTGCCTGGCCTCGTCGAACCGCCCGGTCAGCGCCCGGTGCAGCGCCGTGGCGACCGGGTTGGCGGCCAGCAGGCTCACCACGCCGCCAGGCCGCAGCAGCCGGGCCACCGCGCGCAGCGCGGCCGACGGATCGTCCACGTACTCCAGCACGCTGTGGCACAGCACCAAATCGGCGGCGCCCTCGGGGAGCAGGTCGCCGAGGTCGGCGGCGTCGCCCTGCAGCGCGCGCACCGCCACGCCCGCCTCGGCCGCGCGGCGCTCCAGCGCGGCCAGCGAGTCGGGGCTCGGATCGACCACGGTGACCGCGTGACCCAGACCGGCCAGCGGTACGGCGAAGCCGCCCGTGCCGCCCCCGGCGTCGATGATGTCGAGCCGTTCCCGCCCGGTGGCCGAGGTCCGCTCCGCCAGCACCGCGCGCAACGCGCCCCACAGCACGGCGGTCCGCGCCGCCGGCGTCGCCGGCTGCCGGGTGACACCATCCGTCCGCAACGTCACAGTCCTCCCTTGACCGCGCCCCCGCACCGGGAACGTCCAGTCAGGCCAGCCTACGCCGGGGAGCGCCCTTCCCGTCGCATCGGGCTCACAGGCTGAGGCTCGGCTTGAGCTCCTTGAACCTGGCCAGGATGCCGTTGATGAACTGCGGAGACTCGTCGGTCGACAGCTCGGAGGCCAGATGGACCCACTCGCTGATCACGACTCCCTCGGGGACGCCGGGCATCCACAGCAGTTCGTAGGACCCGCCGCGCAGCACGTTGCGGTCGACCGCCGGCATGCGGTCCAGGCTCCAGCCCTCGGAGTAGGTCGAGATCAGCTCGTCGATCCGGGCGCGGTGCCGCACCACGCCCTCGACCAGCGTGGCGGTGTACTCGTTGACGGGCGGCTCGGCCCGCTCCAGCCGCTCGGCGAGGATCTTGCCGGGATCCTCACCGCGCAGCTCGGCCTCGAAGAGGATGTCAAGTGCTCGGCGCCGGGCCTTGCCCCGAGCTGTCATCAGGCGCGGCCGAGGTAGTCGCCGGTGCGGGTGTCGACCTTGACCTTCTCGCCGGTGGTGATGAACAGCGGCACCTTGATCTCCGCGCCGGTCTCCAGGGTGGCCGGCTTGGTGCCGCCGGTGGAGCGGTCGCCCTGCAGGCCCGGCTCGGTGTGCGAGACGGTCAGCTCGACGGCGGCGGGCATGTCTACGTAGAGCGCCACGCCCTCGTTGAACGCCACCGTGGCCAGCATGTTCTCCAGCAGGTAGTCGGCGGCCGAGCCGACGGTCGCCCTCGGCACCTGGACCATGTCGTAGGTCTCGGTGTCCATGAACACGAAGTCGTCGCCGTCCGGGTAGGAGTACTGCATCTCACGCTTGTCGACGTTGGCCACTTCCACCTTCACGCCGGCGTTGAAGGTCTTGTCGACGACTTTGCCGGACAGGACGTGCTTGAGCTTGGTGCGCACGAACGCGCCACCCTTACCGGGCTTGACGTGCTGGAACTCCACGACCGTCCACAGCTCGCCGCCGTCCAGCCGAAGCACAATGCCGTTCTTGAGGTCGTTGGTCGTCGCCACTCGCTTGTCTCCTGCGTACGGCTGCCGCCCCCGCTTGTCACAGGATCAGCAGCTCTCTGGTCGTGTGGGTGAGGAGCTCCGGTCGGTCGACGCGTGCCACGAGCGTGTCCTCGATGCGAACCCCGCCCTTGCCGGGAAGGTAAACCCCCGGCTCGACGGTGATCGGAACTCGATCCTCTATCCTACCGGGCTTGCCAGGGCCCAGAAACGGCACCTCGTGGATCTCCAGGCCGACGCCGTGCCCGAGACCGTGGCCGAAGTGCTCGCCCCGCCCTGCCGTTTCGATGACCTCGCGGGCGCTCGCGTCCACGTCGTGGACGGTCGCGCCGGGCTTCACGGCGTCACGTCCCGCGCGCTGCGCGGCGCGCACCAGGTCGTACAGCTCGCGCTGCCAGCCGGCGGGCGCGCCGACGGCGACCGTCCTGGTCATGTCGGCGTGATACCCGGCGTGCAGGGCGCCGAAATCCATGGTGACCAGCTCCCCGGCGGCCACCGGCCGGTCGGTGGGCGTGTGGTGCGGCACGGCGCCGTTCGGACCGGCGGCGACGATCGAGTCGAAGGCGGGCCGGTCGGCGCCCAGCTCCAGCATCCGCCCCTCCAGCATGCGGGCGATCTCGCGCTCGGTGACGCCGGGCCTGATCGCGCCGAGCACGTCGGCGAACGCCTGGTCGGTGATCGCGCAGGCGGTGCGGATCAAGTCGATCTCCTCCTCGTCCTTCACCACCCGCAGGCCCTCCACCAGGCCGGAGACCGGCTCGGGAGCGCCCGCTCCGGCACTCGCCCCCTCCTCGGCGATCCTGAGGAACTCGGCGACCGGCATGTGGTGGCCCTCGACGGCCAGCCGCGCCGGGTCGGCGAGCCGGGCGAGGGCGCCTGAGGTGTCCCGCTCCAGGACGACCCGGATGTCCGCGCAGACCCGCCGTGCGGTCTCGATGTAGCGCAGGTCGGTGGCCAGCGCCGCCGTGCCGTCGGCGTGCAGCAGCAGTGCGGCGTTCGTGCTGACCAGCCCGGTGAGGTAGCGGACGTTGACCGGCTTGGTGACCAGGAGCGCGTCGGCGTTCACCGCCGGGAGCAGCGCTGCCGCGCGCTCGCGTCGTTCGGCATGGTTGGCGGGCATGCGCCGAATGTACGGCACGTCACCCTGGTAGGGGCAGGCACCCTTCCGTACCTGGTATCACGATGGGGGATGACAGGGGGTTTGACCCTGCTCCCCCGGCCCGACTAGCGTCCCCGTGCAGCACAGAGCAGGTATCACACCCCGAGATCGATCCGATGGAGCGCCGATGAGTCGCCGCCTGCCCGCCGTCGCCGCGCTGTCGGCGCTGATGCTGTGCGGCCCGGGGGTCCAGCCGGTGGCCGCGAGGGCGCAGGCCGCGCCCGCCGGGCACCTGCGGGTGAGCCGGGCGGGGTTCGCGCCCGCCGAGTCCAAGCACGCGTATCTGATGACCGGGAAGCCGGGAGCCGGGCCGTTCACCGTCCAGGACCGGAACGGCCGGGTGGTGCTCGCCGGGCGTACCGGCCGTGACCGGGGCGCCTGGAACTCCAGATATCGCCACGTGTACGACCTCGACCTGTCGGGGGTCCGCACGCCCGGCGACTACCTGATCAAGGCGGGCCCGGCCCGGGCACGGTTCCAGGTGGCCCCGGCGCCGGGCGTCCTGCCGGCCGGGCGGATCCTCACGTTCTTCACCGGCCAGCGCGACGGGGCGAACGTCCCCGCGGGGCCGCTCGGCCGCCGTCCCGCCCACTTGCGCGACCGCTCCGCCGCGGTCTACGAATGGCCGCGTTTCGCCGGACGGGAGAGCGACCAGATCAAGGGCGCCCTGCGCCCCGCCGGCGGCCCCCGGGTGGACGTCGAGGGCGGCTGGTTCGACGCGGGCGACTACCTGAAGTTCACCCACATCATGGCGTACGTGGACACGCTGATGTGGGCGGCCAAGCGAGACGGCGGAGCCGCCGCCGACGCGCGGCTGGGCGCGGAGGCCGCGCACGGGCTCGCCTGGCTGGACAAGATGTGGGACGAACGGACCCGCACGCTCTACATCCAGGTGGGCATCGGCGCGGGCGACAAGGCCGGGACCTTCGTCGGCGACCACGACGTCTGGCGGCTCCCCCAGGCCGACGACGCCGACACCGGCGAGGACCGGCGCTTCATCCGCGACCGCCCGGTCTTCCGCGCCGCACCGCCGGGAAAGCCGATCAGCCCGAACCTCGCCGGGCGCACGGCCGCCGCCTTCGCCCTGGCCTCCCAGACCGAGCCGGACCCGGCACGGGCTCGCGACCTGCTCTCCAAGGCCGCCTCGGTGTACGCGTCGGCCCGCACCACGCGGGTGGGACGGCTCGTCACGTCCCTGCCGTACGCGTTCTACCCCGAGAGCGCCTGGCGCGACGACATGGAACTCGGCGCGGCCGAACTGTCCCTCGCCGCGCTGCGCCTCGGCGACCTCCGCGCCGGCGAGTGGCTCGCGCAGGCCGTCCGCTGGTCCGAGGAGTACCGCGAACACGAGTCCGGCGGCGACACCCTCAACCTCTACGACGTCAGCGCCCTGGCCCACGCCGACCTGATCCGCGCCCTCCGCCTCAACGGCCCGTCCCCCTCCTCCCCCGAGGTGGTGCGGGGGCTGGTGGCGGACCTGCGGGGGCAGGTGGAGCGCGGGGCCCGGCGAGCGGCGCGGGATCCGTTCGGGGGCGGGGCGCGGTACGACGACTTCGACGCGGTGCCGCACGCGTTCGGGCTGGCCGCGACGGCGCGGCTCTACCGGGCGGTCACCGGCGACGAGCGGTACGACGGCTTCGCCGGGCGGCAGCGGGACTGGGCGCTGGGAGCCAATCCCTGGGGGGTCTCGTTCGTGGTCGGCGTCGGCGGTGACGGCGAGCGCTGCCCGCACCACCAGGTGGCGAATCTGACCGGGCGCACGGCCGTGGGCGCGGTGGTCAACGGGCCGAACGCCACCGAGCAGTTCGCCGACGGCCTGGATGAGCCCTTCGAGGAGATGAAGCCGTGCCCGGCCTCCGGCGTGGACGCGAACCGGGAGTTCACCGGCCACGGCGCCCGCTACGTGGACGACGTCCGCGCCTGGCAGACATCGGAACCGGCGGCCGATTTCGCCGCCGTGGGACTCTACGCTCTGACCGTAATGTCCAACGATTCACTGACTTTTGAAGATGACTGAAAGTCAAGTGCCCGGTGGGATATGTTGGGCACCGCCCCGGTGGCCGGACCCCGCCCTTCCTCCCTGACGGGTGTGCCGCCGTGGACCCCCGTGCCCCCACGCACGGCGGCCCCCGCCCCCGCACTTCCGGGGGCGGGGTTCCCGGTCGCCGGCTCAGCCGGCCAGTTCCTTCACCCGCTCGATCAGCTTGACCCGCTCGGCGCGGGTGTCGGCGATGGGCGTGACGTTGATCGTGGTGACGCCCGACTCGCGCATCGCCGCGATCCGGTCGCGGACGAACCCCTCGGGGCCGATCAGCGAGATCCTCTCCAGCAGGTCGTCCGGCACCAGCGCGGCGGCCTCGTCCTTCTTGCCCTCCAGGTAGAGGTCCTGGATCCGCTCGGCCTCCCGCTCGTAGCCGTAGCGGCGGGCCAGGTCGTTGTAGAAGTTGCGGCCCCGCGCCCCCATCCCGCCGATGTAGAGGGCCAGCGTCGGCCGCACGAGGTCGCGCAGGCCGGTCACGTCCTCGCCGATCGCGAGCGGGGCCTGCGCCACGACGTCGAGCGTCCCCAGCTCGGGGTCGCGCCGCGCGGCGCCCTCGGCGAGCGACGCCCCCCACACGTCGGCGGCCTTCTCGGGCAGGTAGAAGATCGGCTCCCAGCCCTCGGCCAGTTCGGCGGCCATCGCCACGTTCTTCGGGCCGATCGCGGCCACCACGATCGGGATCCGCGCCCGGAGCGGATGGTTGATCAGCTTGAGCGGCTTGCCGAGCCCGGTGCCCATCCCCTCCGGCAGCGGCAGCGTGTAGTACCGCCCGTCGTACTCCAGGCGCTCGCGCCGCCAGACCTTGCGACAGATCTCGATGACCTCGCGGGTGCGGGCGATCGGGGCGGTGTACGGCACGCCGTGGAACCCCTCGATGACCTGCGGCCCCGAGGTGCCGATGCCCAGCACGAACCTGCCGTCGGACACGGAGTCGAGGCCGGCCGCCGTCATCGCCAGCAGCGCGGGCGTGCGCGTGTAGATCGGCAGGATGCCGGAGGCGATCAACAGCCGTTCGGTCTTGGCGGCGATGTAGCCCATTTGGCTGACGGCGTCGAAGCTGTACGCCTCGGCCACGAAAACGATGTCGAGCCCGGCCCTCTCATGATCCGCGAGTTCTGCCACCGTCTCCTTGAATCCCTTGGAATACCCGAGGGCCATACCGATGCGCATGCCGGCGATCCTCCTGAAGCACAGAATCATGTTCGGTTCTGTGTCAGGGTATCCGTCGTGTGTCGGCCTGACGACGGCAGCACCCACCTCATAGCCTTACCCATTCCGGGTAGAGACGGCGCGGGCCGGGCGGACGGGGAAGGTGTGCTGCTGAAGAGGACGATCATGGTGGTCGCCGGTGTCGTCGCGCTGTTGCTGGGCGGTCACCGGCTGTTCCCGGACCTCGGCGGTGTCATGCCCGTCGTGGAGAGCCTGCTGCCCTGGCTGGGCGCCGCGGTGCCCGTGCTGCTGCTGGCGGCCTGCTGCACCCGCTGCTGGCGGCCCATGGCGGCGTCGCTGGTCCCGGCGGCCGTGTGGGGCGTGATGTTCGGCCCGGCCCTGCTGCGCAGCCCGCCGGGCGGGCCCAGCGACCTTTCCGTCGCGACGCTCAACGTGGGCGCGTCCAACGGCAGGCCCGGCGCGACCGTGCGGGCGGTGGCCGGCGGGCGCGACCTCGTGGGCCTGCAAGAGATGACCCGGCCGGCGCTGCGGAAGGTCAGGGCCGCGCTCGGCGCGGACTACCCGAGCAGCTACACGGTGGGCACGGTCGGGCTGTGGAGCCGCCATCCCATCGCCTCGGCCCGCCCCATCGACGTCGGCCTCGGCTGGGATCGCGGGCTGCGCGCGGTGGTGCGCGCCCCCGGCGGCGACGTGACGGTCTACGTCATGCACCTGGCCTCGGCCAGACCGGGCCACACCGTGCGCCGCGACCAGACCCTCGACGCCGCCAGGCGGCTGGTGGAGGGCGACCGCAGCGAGCACCTGCTGCTCCTCGGCGACCTCAACACCGCGACCACCGACCGGCGGCGCAGCGGCCTGGTCCCCCCGCTGGAGGACGCCCAACTGGAGGCGGGCACCGGCTTCGGCTTCACCTGGCCCGCCGGCTTCCCCATCACCCGCCCCGACCACATCCTCTACCGCGGCCTCGCCGCAACAGAGGCCTCGGTCGAACCCGCCCCCGGCAGCGACCACCGAGCGGCCACCGCAGGCCTACGCTATGACCCGGTGTCCGGCGGCTGAGCGGCGCGCCTGGCCGTGCCGCCGGTGAGGGCGGCGAGGTCTTCGGGGGTGTCGATGTCGGCGGGGTCGGCGATGTCGTCGCAGGGCACGCGGGTCACCAGGGTGGCGTTGGCGCGCAGGTAGCCCCGCGCCCCGGCGTCGCCGGTGGCAGACCGCGCGACGGCGGCCATGTGCTCGCGGGTGATCAGGACGGGGTTGCGGGGCGCGCCGCCGTATGTGGCGACGGCCAGGACGGCTCCCGCCCGCGCCGCCTCGACCAGCCGCGTGACCGCCTCGGGGCCGATCCCGGGCTGGTCGACCAGTGTGATCACGACCCGTCCGGCCTCGGACGGGAGCGCGTCCAGACCGGCCCGCAGCGAGGAGCCCATGCCGGTGCTCCAGTCTGGGTTGTGCACCACGACCGCCCCCTCGACCGGGACCCGCGCCGCGCCCAGCACGACCACCACGGGATGGCACCCGGCCTCCCGCAGCACCCGCACACCCCGATCGACCAGCCGCTCCCCCGCGAACTCGACCCGCGCCTTGGGCACGCCGAGCCGCGAGCCCGCGCCGGCCGCCAGCAGCAGCCCCGCCGTCGGATCGCCGGTCGGCACCGGCCGCTCAGCCATCGCCGTGGGCATCGTGGGCATCGAGGGCATCGAGGGCGTCGCCGTGGATGCGGCCGGTGGTGTCGGTGAGCGGACGGCCAGAGCCGCCCCAGCGGAGTTGGATCAGCTCGGCGGCGATGGCCACCGCGGTCTCCTCCGGGGTGCGGGCGCCGAGGTCGAGGCCGATCGGTGAGCGCAGCCGGGCCAGCTCCGCCTCGGTCATGCCCGCCTCGCGCAGCCGCGTGAGACGGTCTTCGTGGGTGCGGCGCGAGCCCATCGCGCCCACGTACCCGGCGTTGGTGCGCAGGGCCACCTCCAGCAGCGGCACGTCGAACTTGGGGTCGTGGGTCAGCACGCAGATCACCGTTCGCTCGTCGACCGCGACCGTGGTGAGGTAGTCGTGCGGCCACTTCACCACGACCTCGTCGGCCTCGGGGAAGCGCTTGGTGGTGGCGAACACCGGCCGGGCGTCACAGACCACGACGTGGTAGCCGAGGAACTTACCGACCCTGGCCACGGCGGCGGCGAAGTCGATGGCGCCGAAGACGAGCATTCTGGGGGCCGGGGCGAAGGACTGCACGAACACCGACAGGTCGTCGAGCCTGCGCTCGCCCTGCCCGCCGTACCTGCGGACGCCGGTCAGGCCCTGGGCCAGCATGCCCCGGGCGTCGTCGTCGATGGCGGCGTCGAGACGGTCGAGGCCGAGCGACCCGGACGCGCGGCCCGGCCAGATCACCCGGCGGGCGCCCACCCGGCCCGGCCCGGAAAGCACCGTGGCGACGGCCACCGGCTCGCGCGCGGCGATGGACTCGGCGACCGCCCCCAGCTCTGGGTAGGTGTCGCGGGAGACCGGCTCGACCAGGATGTCGATGATGCCGCCACAGGTCAGGCCCACGGAGAAGGCGTCGTCGTCGCTCACGCCGTAGCGGCGCAGCACCGGCTCGCCGGAGGCGGTGACCTCCTCGGCCAGCTCATAGACCGCGCCCTCCACGCAGCCGCCCGAGACGCTGCCGACCGCCTCGCCGCCGAGCACGGCCATCGCCGCACCGGCCGGGCGCGGGGCGCTCCGGAACGTTCCCACCACGGTGGCGAGGCCGAACTTCTGCCCCTCGGACCACCATCTGACTATTTGAGTGAGCACGTCACGCATCCGCGAGCCTTCCTGCGAGTTCCTCATACGCGGCGAGGCTGTGGCCTGCCACGAAGTCGTCCAGATACGGCAGCGCCGCGCGCATCCCCGCGGTGAGCGGTTCGTAGCCCGCGTGCCCCTTGTGCGGATTGACCCAGATCACCCGGTGGGCCAGCCGGGACAGGCGGGCCATCTGGGCGCCCAGCAGCGTCGCGTCGCCGCGTTCCCAGCCGTCGGAGGCGATCACCACGATGGCGCCGCGTCCGTGGTGCGAGGCCAGGAACTCCTTCAGCTCCTCGCCCAACCGGGTGCCGCCGCTCCAGTCGGGGATGGCGGCGGACACCGCGGCCATGGCGAGGCCGGCGTCGCGGTGGCGCATCTCGGCGGTCAGGCGGGTCAGCCGGGTGCCGACGCTGAAGACCTCGGTGGCGCGCGGCTCGGATCGGACCATGGCGTGCGCGAAGCGCAGCAGGGTGTCGGCGTAGGGGGCCATGGAGCCGCTGACGTCGATCAGCAGCGCGACGGCCCGGGGGCGCTCGCGGTGGGCACGGCGGCGCAGCAGCGCGATCTCCCCGCCCCGGCGCAGCGCCTCCCTGACGGTGCGGCGCTCGTCGAGCGCGCCCCGGTGGGAGGGGGCGAACCTGCGGAAGGTCCGGCGGGCGCGGCCGGCGCGCAGCAGCGCGAGCATCCGGTGCACCTCGGCCCGCTCGGCGGCGCTGAGCGCGGCCACGTCGCGCCTGCGCAGGTACTCGGCGTCGGTCGCGGCGACGGCCATCGGCTCGGCCTCGCCCGCCTCGCGGCCCTGGGAGCCGTCGGCGGAGACGGTGTGCCGGGTGATCGTAACGGTCGGCGGGACGGCGGGCGCCCGCCCGGGCCACGCCCCGCCGAAGTAGGCGGCGAAGCACCGGTCGTATCGGGCGAGGTCGTCCGGCGAGGCACAGAGCGTGAGCCGACCGGCCCAGTAGAGGTCGCCCGGCTCGGCCGCCCCAAGGACGGCGGCGGCCCGCACCATGTTCTGCGCCCGCTCATGATCGGCCCCCACCCCGGCCGCCCGCAGAGTCCTGACGAACCCAACGAGCGCCCCCACAACCCGCCCCCCGTCTCCATCGGAGACGCCGCCACCGTGAGAGTGAATGGAGCGGTCACTCATGACCCGCCACCCCGCGCCGATCGGCCGGCCGCCGCCTCCCGGCTCCGAAGGTCGGCGCGCCGGTCGCCGTCGCGGTGCGGACGGTGGGGTCACTCATGGCGCAGGAGTCCGGTGCGAAGGACCGTGGACTGGTCGTCGCGGTGTTTGAGGAGAGCGCCGAGGGTGGCGGCGGCGAGGTCGGGGTCTAGGTCGCGGGCGCCCAGGGTGAGGAGGGCCTCGGCCCAGTCGAGGGTCTCGGCGACGCCGGGGGGCTTGACGAGGTCGGCCGTGCGCAGGCGGCCCGCCGCCGCGGCGACCTGGGCGGCCAGGGCGGGGCCGCAGGCGGGGAGGCGGCGCAGGAGGATGGCGACCTCGCGGTCGTAGGAGGGGTGTTCGAGCCAGTGGTAGAGGCAGCGGCGCTTCAGCGCGTCGTGGACCTCGCGGGTGCGGTTGGAGGTGACGACGACGACCGGTGGGGTCTCGGCGCGGATCGTGCCCAGTTCGGGCACGGAGATCGTGTAGTCGGAGAGGATCTCCAGCAGGAACGCCTCGAACTCGTCGTCGCCCCGGTCGATCTCGTCGACCAGCAGCACACTGGGCTGGGTCTCCAGCGCGGCCAGCAGCGGCCTGGCGATCAGGAAGCGGCGGTCGTAGAGCTCGCCCTCCAGCGCGGCCGGATCGGTGGCCCCTGCCGCCTCGGCGGCCTTGAGGTGCAGGAGCTGGCGCGGGAAGTCCCAGTCGTAGAGGGCCTGGGCGGCGTCGAGGCCCTCGTAGCACTGCAGCCGGATCAGCGGGGCGCCCAGCACGGCCGCGAGGGTCTTCGCCAGCTCGGTCTTGCCGACCCCGGCCTCGCCCTCCAGGAACAGCGGCCTGCGCATCCGCAGCGCCAGGAAGCAGGCGGTGGCCAGGCCCTCGTCGGCGAGGTAGGCGTGGGCGTCGAGGAGTTCGGCGAGCCCGGCGGGGGACTCGATGGCGGAGACGGTGGTGGTCGCGCGCGGCACCTTCTCAGGCTACGCGCGCTCGCGCGGAGCGGGGCGAAGCCCGCCGTACCTGTGGATCTCGGCGCGCTCAAACGCGAAACCCTGTGGACGAACACCTGCAAGTTGCAGATCAGGGCTCTCCGGCCTCGCCGCGCTCGTGGATGAGCGCGGTCAGCTCGGCCACCTGCCGCCGCGCGCGCTCCTTCTCCGACCCCTGGATGCCCATCGCGCCCACGGTGGAGCCGTCCGCGAAGTCGATCTTCGCCCACGGCTCGCCGTCCACGAGCGTGACGTCGAGGACCTCCGGCCAGGTGTAACTGTGCGTGCGCAGCGCGTTGACCAGGGTGACCCCCCTGTCGTCGGCCTCGACGCGGCATCGCCCGAGCAGGTGCAGGACCCCCGCGAACACGCACCCCAGGATGACCATGAACGCCTTGTCCGCGAGACCGAAGGGCGCGGGCAGCGCGATCGCGAGGACCACCGATCCGATGATCGCCGCCGCCGCGAAGCCGTACGCCACCAGCCGCCCTCTGCGCGGCCGCCACGTGACGGGCAGGCTGGGCGGGGTGACGATCTCAGACATCTGCGGCGCTCCGTCGTCGCGGGAAGCCGTCGCACGGGCGCGCGGGCCCGTGCGACGGCAAAGACGCAAGGCAACCTACCGCACACCCTCGGCGGTCTCGCGGATCACCTGGGCTTTCGCGCCGGCCGTGTTCCCCCGCGTGACCTCCGGGCCGGAGCCTCGGCCGTCACGCCGGGCACGGACGCCTATCCGCGCAGGTCACGCAGGATCAGCGCGGTCTCCAGCGCGGCGACGGTCGCCTCGTAGCCCTTGTCCTCCCGGCCGCCCGGCCCGGACCGGTCCGTGGCCTGGTCAAGGTCGTCACAAGTCAGCACCCCGTTGCCGACGGGCGTCTCCTCGTCCAGCGCGATCCTGGTCAGCCCGGAGGTCACCGAGTCGCAGACGTAGTCGAAATGCGCCGTCTCCCCGCGGATCACCGCGCCCAGCGCGACCACCGCGTCGTGGGTGCGCGCGAGGGTCTGGGCGACCACGGGGATCTCCAGCGTGCCCGCCACCCGCACCACCGTGGGGC
Organism: Spongiactinospora sp. TRM90649; assembly: GCF_029382225.1. Classification (GTDB taxonomy): domain Bacteria; phylum Actinomycetota; class Actinomycetes; order Streptosporangiales; family Streptosporangiaceae; genus Spongiactinospora. The sequence continues at coordinate 100,069 of NZ_JARLTC010000029.1, read as the reverse complement.
GCGCGTCGCTGTCGTGCGCCGCCTGCACGGCCCGCTCCACCAGCCGGTCGGTGACCTTCTCGTGCCACCGGGCGGCCACGATGCCCACGCTCAGCCCGCCCGCGCGCACGGCGTGGGCGTCAGGGCGTCCACCGGAACTCATCGGATCTCCATGGGAATGTCGTGGCCGAGGCGGTCGCGCTTGGCCATCAGGTACTTCCTGTTGAACGGCGTGACGGCGGGCGGCATCGGCTCGCGGCCCAGCACCTTGATGCCGTAGCCGTCCATGCCCCGCGTCTTGGCCGGGTTGTTGGTGAGCAGCCGCGCCGACTTCACGCCCAGGTCGGCCAGGATCTGCGCGGCGTTGGAGAACTCCCTGGCGTCCACCGGCAGGCCCAGTTCCACGTTGGCCGAGACGGTGTCGCTCCCGGCGTCCTGCAGGCTGTAGGCGCGGAGCTTGGCCAGCAGGCCGATCCCCCGCCCCTCGTGCCCGCGCAGGTAGACGATGACGCCGCGCCCCTCGGTCGCGATGGCGTCCATGGCGGCGTCGAGCTGCACGCCGCAGTCGCAGCGCAGCGAGCCGAGCACGTCGCCGGTCAGGCACTCCGAATGCGCCCGGACCAGGACGTTCTCGCCTCCGGCCAGGTCGCCGTAGACGAGCGCGAGGTGCTCGCCGCCGTCCAGCGCGCTGGCGTAGCCGTAGGCCCGCCACTCGCCGTGCCGGTTGGGCAGCGCGGTCTCGGCGACCCTGGTCACCATCCGCTCGGTGCGGCGGCGGTGGTCGGCGAGGTCCTCGATGGAGATCAGCGCGAGGTCGTGCTCGTCGGCGAAGGCGCGCAGCTCGGGCAGGCGCTTCATGGTGCCGTCGTCGTTGACCACCTCGCAGATCACCCCGGCGGCGGGCAGGCCCGCCATGACCGCGAGATCGACCGCGGCCTCGGTGTGGCCGCGCCGCGCGAGGACGCCGCCCTCGGTGTAGCGCAGCGGGAAGATGTGCCCGGGGCGGATCAGTTCGTAGGGCTCGGTCGCGGAGTCGCACAGGGTGCGGATGGTCTTGGCCCGGTCGGCCGCCGAGATGCCGGTGGTCACCCCGTCGCGGGCGTCCACGCTGACGGTGTAGGCGGTCCGCATCGGCTCGCGGTTGTCGAGGACCATCTGCGGCAGCCCGAGCCGGTCGAGCTCGGTGCCGCGCATCGGCACGCAGATCACGCCGCTGCCGTACCTGATCGTGAAGGCGACCAGCTCGGGGGTCGCCTTGGCGGCGGCGAAGACGATGTCGCCCTCGTTCTCACGGTTCTCGTCGTCCACGACCACGACGGGACGGCCGTCCCTGATGTCGGCCACCGCCCGCTCGACCCGGTCCAGTTCGATGCCTCTCATGCGCTTACCACCTTGTCCACCGGCGCCGCCGTACCGGCCCGGTACTCCCGCATCCAGGTAATGAATCCCACGGCGACGAGCACGAGGAAGACCCCGTAGACGATGCCGGATACCACCAGTCCGCCGCCGAACGCCAGCGGCACGCCCACCACGTCCACGAGCACCCAGATCCACCAGAAGTCGATCAGGGCCCGTCCTTGGGCGAAGGTCGCCACCGCGCTGCCCACGAAGATGTAGGCGTCCGGCAGCGGGTTCCAAGAGATCTCGAACAGGTTCTCGTTCACCAGGTGGAAGACCAGCGCGACCACGAAGGTGGCGGCGACCATGACGCCGATCAGCGCGGTGCGCTCCCGGGTCGTGCCCGGGCGGACGGCCAGCGTGCGCCGTTCCCGCATGCCGCGTGACCACTTCCACCAGCCGTACACGGCCAGCGCGCCGAACATCACCTGCTTTAGTGCGTTTCCGGTGATGTGGGCGCTGATCGAGGCGGCGAACAGCAGCACCGCCCCGGTGAGCTGGACCGGCCAGGTCCAGATGGTGCGCCGGATGGCCAGCACCACCGTCGCCAGGGCGCACAGGTTGCCCGCCAGGTCGGCCCACACCACGTGCTGGCCGAACAGGTCGAAGCCCGCCGTGGCCCAGGTCATGCCCGGACCTCCGGGCGGTGCGCGACGGTCAGGCTCTCGACGTACTTGGCGATCACGTCGACCTCCAGGTTGACCGGGTCGCCCGGTTCCCGCAGGCCGAGGGTGGTCAGGTCCAGGGTCGTGGGGATGAGCGCGACGGCGAACTCGCCGGGCCCCAGGGCGGCCACGGTTAGGCTCACGCCGTCCACCGCGATCGACCCTTTTTCCACCACATAGCGTGCGATGTCGTCGGGGAGGGAGACGCGGACGTCGTGCCAGTGCTCCCCCGGTTCCCTGGACAGCACCACGCCCGTGCCGTCCACGTGGCCCTGCACGATGTGGCCGCCGAGCCGCGCGTCGGCGCGCACCGCGCGCTCCAGGTTCACCCTGGAGCCCCCGGTGAGCCCGCCCAGCGTGCTGCGCCGCAGGGTCTCGCGCATCACGTCGGCGGTGAACACGTCGCCGTCCAGGCCCGCGACGGTCAGGCAAACGCCGTTGACCGCGATCGACGCCCCGTGGACGGCGTCGCCGGTGACGACCGGCCCGCGTACGGCAAGCCGCGCGGCTTCCCCCCGCGTCTCGACCGCGACCACTTCGCCCAGTTCTTCAATGATTCCGGTGAACATCTCCTTCAGTTCTCCTCACTCGGCGCCGGCCGGGCGACGACCCGCAGGTCGGGCCCGACGGCGGTCACTTCCTCATAGACCAGCCGGTGTGCCCGCCCGATCGTCCGCACCCCGGCCGGGCCGAGGGCGGCGGCACCGGCCCCGAGCAGCGCGGGGGCGAGGTAGCCGACCACGCGGTCGATCAGTCCTTGCTCCATGAAGGAACCCGCGAGCACCGGCCCGCCTTCCAGGAACACGCCGACAATGTCTCTTTTGTGGAGTTCGGTGAGGAGCGCGCGCAGATCGAGGCGCCCTCCGGCCGCGCGCGGCAGCCGTAGCACCTCGGCGTCGCCCAGCGGCCCCGGCGCGGCGTCGGCGGCCACCGCGACCAGCGTGGGAGCGTCGTCCGACAGGACCCTGGCGCCCGGAGGGGTGCGTCCCTCGGAGTCGACGACCACCCGCAGCGGCGGCCCGGACGGGCGCGGCAGCGGGGGACGCGCGGTCAGGAGGGGGTCGTCGGCCAGCACCGTGCCGATCCCGGCGACGACGGCGTCGCTCCTGGCCCGCAGCCGGTGGACATCGGCCCGCGCCTCGGGCGAGGTGATCCATTTGCTGGTGCCGTCGGCGGCGGCCGAGCGGCCGTCGAGCGTGGCGGCGAACTTCCAGGTCACGTGGGGACGGCCGTGGCGGATCCGGACCAGCCACTCGGCGTTCCCGGCCTCGGCCTCGCGCTCCAGCAGCCCGATCTCGACGACCACGCCGTTCGCGCGCAGCCGCGCGGAGCCGCCCGAGGCGACCGGGTTGGGATCGGTGGCGGCCACCACGACCCGGCGCACGCCCGCCCGCAGCAGCGCCAGCGTGCAGGGCCCGGTGCGGCCGGTGTGGTCGCACGGTTCGAGTGAGACGTATGCGGTTCCGCCGCGCGCCCGCGCGCCGGCCTGGGCGAGCCCGGCGACCTCGGCGTGAGGGCCGCCCGCGTGGGCGTGGAAGCCCTCGCCGGCCACCTGCCCTGCGGAGTCGAGGATCACGCACCCGACGACCGGATTGGGACTCGTCGTCCCGAGCCCGCCCGCGGCGAGCTCGATCGCGCGGCGCATGTGAATGAGATCGCTCACCCTCTGCCCTCCTCCTCGCCATCGGCTGACGAGCCGTGGCGGGCCCCGGGGCTTGCTTCGAGGGTGCGCGTGAACACACCTTGGCACGGCGAGCGCGCCAAGGCACGCCGCCGCTCGCGTGCCGCCTCCCATCCGGACTCTCACCGTCGGTCCCGGAATTTCACCAGGTCCACCGGCCGATGGATTCGGCCGGGTCGCGGACTTTCACCGCCGGTTCGGAATTTCACCGACCCCGGAGCACGCTCGCTCTTCCTCCAGTGTGCCATGCGCGCCTAAAGCGCGCGCCAGGGGTGGCCCCCATCTCGACCAGGGCTCTAGCCGGACGGGGTCTCCAGCAGCGCGGCCAGCGAGTTCACCCGCGCGGCCAACTCGCGCAGGGCGAGGTCGTGCCCCCGGCACGGGGTCGCGCCGAACACGCCGAGCTGCCGCTCCACGGCCGTCAGCCGGGCCCCGAACTCCGCGTAACGGCCCGGCTCGCCCTCGCCCACGGCCGCGCGGGCGGCCAGGCGCCGCATCGTGTCGGCCTGCTCGCGCAACTGGCGGTTCTTGCGGTGCAGGTCGATGAACACGCTGACCTTGGCGCGGAGCACCCAAGGGTCGAACGGCTTGCCCAGGAAGTCGGCCGCCCCGGCCGAGTAGCCGCGGTAGGTATGGTCGCGATCGCCCTCCGCACCCGTAAGGAAGATGATCGGGACGTCTTTCGTCTCGTCGAGGCGCTTGATGTGGGCGGCGGTCTCGAAGCCGTCCATCCCGGGCATCAGGACATCGAGCAGCACCACCGCGAACTCACGCCGCAGCATGGCCCGCATCGCCTCCTGACCGCTCCCCGCGCGGACCAGGGGCAGGCCGAGCGGCGTCAGGATGGCCTCCAGCGCCACCAGGTTGGTCTCCTGGTCGTCGACCAGCAAAACCGCCTCCGCGCCCGTCACGCGCGGCCCTCCACCGCGCCGGCGGAGCGCTCTGCGGCCCCGCCGGGGCCGGGCGGCGACGGACGGGCGCGACCCGTGAGACCGACTTGACGAACCTCAGCGGCCGGGGGGCCTGCGGATACCGATGTGGATTTCATGTCGCCATCTCAGTGACTCTTGCGGTACGAATGCTCTCAGCCTGTCACCCTAGGCGTGAGAGGGCAGCCACATCGAGTGACATTTTAGGAGAGGCCGTGAAGATTCCACTCGAATCACGGGCCGCCTTCCCGAATCTGCCCAACACCGCCGCCGCGGCACGCCGCTTCGTCCGGCGGACCCTCGCCGAGTGGGGCCTGTGGGATCCCGTCTCCGCGGAAACCGGGGAGGGCGGCGAGACGCGCGACCCCGACGGCACCGCCGCCGACATCGAGCTGCTCACCAGCGAGCTGGTCACCAACGCCCTGGTCCACGCGGGCACCGGCCTCGACGTGGTGTGCCGCTGCGAGCCCGGCGCCTGGGTGTCGGTCGAGGTCGAGGACCGCCATCCCACACGCACCGTCCCCGACGCGCCGCCCCGGCGCAAGGACCTCGCGCGCGGCCGCGGCGGGCGGGGCCTCGCGCTGACCCGGGTGATCGCCGACGCCTGGGGCGTCACCTACGCCCGTTCCCGCAAGACCGTGTGGTTCCGGATCGACCTGCGCGGGGCCGCCGCCGCCCCGGCTCCGCCCGCCATGATCCCGCCCGCCCCGGCCGAGCGCGAGGAGACCACCGACGCCTGGCAGCGCCGCCTGCGCGACACCCTGGAGGGCGGCGGCCAGGTGACCGACCTGCTCGACCGGGTGGCGCAGGTCGTCTCCGGCATGTTCGGCGGCGACGCGCACATCCTGCTGACCGGCGCCGACGCGGCCCACCTCGACCTCGCGGCCTCCTCCGCCGGGGCGTCCGCGCCGCCCAGGCGGGTGCCGTCCGGCGAGGCGTTCCAGCGGCCAGGGGCCGTGGTGCTCGACCCGCCGGGGGTGCGCGCCTTCGGCGGCTCGGCACGCAGCGCGGTCGTCGCGCCGCTGCTCACCGGCGGCCGGACGGCGGGCGCCCTGGTCCTCGTCTCCGCCCGCGAGGAGGCGTTCGGCGAGCCCGCCGCGCGCGCCCTGGAGCCCGTCGCCGACCGGGTGGCCGCGACCCTGGAGCGCGCCTGGCTCGCCGAGGCCGAGCGCGCCCACCGGGGCGGCCTGTCCTTCCTGGCCGAGGCCAGCGACCTGCTGTCCGGCATCCTCGACGAGCGGCTCATCGCCGCCCTGACCGCCCAGCTCCTGGTGCCGAGGGTGGCCCCGTGGTCGGCGGTCTACCTGACCGGCCCGGAGGGCGCCCGGCTGGCCCACGTCTGCCACGCCGACGAGCGGCGCGTGGACGACGTGCGAAGGCTGCTGCCCGCCGGGGCGCTGCCCGCGGGAGCCGTCCCCGGCATGGCGCTGAGCCTGCCGATCCGGGTCGGCCCCGAGCTGGTCGGCCTGCTGTTACTCGGCGGCGGGCGCGCCCCGGACAGCGGCGTCGTCCGCCTGGCCGAAGACCTCTGCCGCAGGGTCGGGCGGGCCGTGCACATCGCCCGCCGCTACACCCGGGAGGCGGCGATCTCCAGCATGCTGCAGCGCAGCCTGATGCCCGCCAGAGACGCCACGATCCCCGGCGTCGAGTGCGCCATCGTCTACGAGCCCGCGGGCCCGGACAGCAGCGTCGGCGGCGACTTCTACGACGTGCACCAGGCCGGGCAGGGCGCGTGGCGGTTCGCGCTGGGCGACGCCTGCGGCCACGGCCCGGAGGCCGCAGGGGTCACCGGCATGGCCCGCACCACCCTGCGGCTGCTCGCCAGGGAGGGCTACGGCATCGCCGCCACGCTGGGCAGGCTCAACCGCGCCCTGCTGGACGACGACGGCGACCGCGACCAGTTCCTCAGCCTGGTGTACGGCGAGCTGCGCCCCGCCGCGGGCGGCGGGGTGTCGTGCACCATCGCCTGCGCGGGCCACCCGCCGCCGCTGCGCATGCTCGCAGACGGCAACGTCAGCCGCATCGCCACCCAGCAGATCCTCGTCGGCATCACCGAGACCCCGGGGTTCTTCGCCGAGTCCTTCCTGCTGCGCCCCGGCGACACGCTGGTCTGCGCGACCGACGGCGTGACCGAGCGCAGGCACGGCGGGCGCCAGCTCGACGATGACGACGGCCTGGCGATCCTGCTGTCGCACTGCCGCAGGCTGGGCGCCCGGGAGATCGCCGAGCGGCTGCGCGACGCCACGCACGCGTTCTCCCCCGACGCACCGATCGACGACATCGCGCTGCTGGTGCTGCAGCCGCCGCACACGCCGCGGCCCGGCGGAGCGTGACCGGAAAATACCCCGGACGATTTGTCATTGACGTGTCATGACCGTGTCACAAATCCGTGAATAACCGCTTGCAGCCTTGTTTTAGTGTGCCTCACAGCGGCGGCCCAGGTCAACGAATATGTGACTACAAGCAGCTATACTCTTTACAACGAAATTAAGGAAGCGGAGCATTTTTCCGATTAGCCGTTGATTTTTCGCGGTCGCGCTTGCGATGGTTTCCGGTAGCCGGGATTCGTACCGTTCCCCGGCATCCGACCTGGGAGTCCGCGCGACGATGACCATGCCCGCACCGGCCATGCCCGAGGCGACCGCCGAGCCCACCGGGCGTCCGGCCGACCCGACGACCGCCGGCCGTTCGCCCGGTCAGCTCATGTGGCTGCGGTTCCGCCGCGACCGCGCCGGGGTGATCTCCGCGTTCGTGGTGCTGTTCTTCTTCCTCGTCGCGCTCACCGCGCCACTGATATCGGCGCTATATGGAAAGGACCCCTACGCCCAGTACGGCCAGGATCGGGAGGGCCTGCTCAACGAGTACGGTTACCCGTTGTTGCCGAATGGTGGCATCAGCTCGGAATTCTGGTTCGGCCTGGAACCCGGCCTCGGCCGCGACGTTTTCATGCTGCTGGTCTACGGAATCCGGACCTCGCTGCTCATCGCCGGCGCCGCCACCCTGCTGACCACGCTGATCGGCGTGGTGGTGGGCCTGGTCGCGGGTTACGCCGGCGGTAAGACCGACTATCTGATCGGGCGCGGAATCGACATCCTGCTCTCGTTCCCCTCGGTCCTGTTCTTCATCGCGTTCATGCCGGTGATCGAGACGGTGTTCGTCTCACCGAACGAGGAGACCCCGGTCTGGCTGCGCGCCGTCTCGCTGATCAGTGTGCTCACCCTGTTCGGCTGGGCGACGATCGCGCGCCTGCTGCGGGGACAGGTGCTCTCCCTGCGCGAACGGGAGTTCGTGGAGGCCGCTCGGGTGACCGGGGCGTCCCCGGCGCGGATCGTGTTCAAAGAGCTGCTCCCCAACCTCTGGACGCCGATCATCATCCAGGCGACCCTGCTGCTCCCGGCCTTCGTGACGGCCGAGGCGGGGCTGTCCTTCCTGGGCGTCGGCATCGTCGAGCCGACCCCTGACTGGGGCCGCCTGATCCAGCGGGGCGCCGAGGTGTACCGCGACGACATCACGTTCCTGATCTTCCCGGGCCTGTCCCTGGTGATCTTCGTGCTCGCCTTCAACCTGCTCGGCGACTCCGTCCGGGACGCGCTCGACCCCAAGACGCGCCGGTGACCCGAGCCGTACGACCTGATCGACAAGACCTCCCGGTAAGGAAGGAAGAGATGAGATATTCCCGCAAGCGGGCGTCCTCGGCCATCGCGACGCTGGCCGCCGGCGCGCTGGCGCTGTCCGCGTGCGCCCAGGGGGGCGGGGGCGGCGGTCCCGCCAAGTCGGCCGCTTCGCCGAGCAAGTCCCAGGACGCCCAGGCGATCAGCAAGATCAGCGTGGGCACCGCACAGGACTCCACCGGCCCGGCGGCCCCGGAGCCCGGCGCGGTCAAGGGCGGCACGGTCAACATGATCGACCGTGACGACTTCTCACATCTGGACCCGGCGCGGATCTGGCTGAACTACAACGCCATGGCGTCCAAGCTGTTCACCCGGCAGCTCACCGAGTACAAGATCGCCACGGACGGCGGCATCAAGCTGGTCGGTGACCTGGCGACCGACTCGGGGACCACCGAGGACGGCGGCAAGACCTGGAAGTTCACCCTGAAGGACAACCTGAAGTGGCAGGACGGGTCGCCGATCACCAGCGCCGACATCAAGCACACCTTCGAGCGGATCTACGCGCCGTTCACGCCCGAGGGCCCGGCGTACGCCGAGGAGTGGCTGCTGCCCGAGGGCAAGAAGTACACCGGCCCGTATGACGGCGAGCACCTGGACACCATCGAGGCGGTGGACGACAAGACGATCGTCTTCCACCTGAACTCCGTCCACCCGGACTTCAACTTCACCGTGGCGATGACAGGCTACGGCGCCGTGCCCAAGGAGCAGGACACCAAGGAGAAGTACGACAAGCAGCCGTTCTCCTCCGGCCCCTACAAGATCGTCAGCCACATCACCGACAAGTCCATGGACCTGGAGCGCAACGAGCACTGGGACCCGGCCACCGATCCGATCAGGAACGCCTACCCGGACAAGTGGCACATGGAGTTCGGGGTGCAGCAACTGCAGTCCACCGACCGCTTCATCGCGGACAACGGCCCGGACAAGAACACGATGACCTTCCACAACCCGGTGGCCACCGAGCGTATCCAGCAGGTGCTCGCGGACCCGGAGGTCATGAAGCGCAGCATGCAGGGGCTGACGCCGTTCACCACGTTCTACAACATCAACACCACCCGGGTGAAGGACGTCAAGGTCCGCCAGGCGATCATCACGGCGTTCCCGATGCAGCAGGTCCGCCAATTGCAGGGTGGTGAGCTGGGCCTGGGTAAGTACGCCAGCACGATCATCAGCCCGACCGTGCTCGGCCACGAGCCCTTCGACCTGTACGGCCAGCTCACCAAGCCGCAGGGCGACCCCGAGAAGGCCAAGAAGCTGCTGGCCGAGGCCGGGCAGGCCAACCCGACCGTCGTCTACGCCTACAACCAGACGCCGGCTCAGGAGAAGATCTCGGTGGCGATCAAGACCGGGCTGGAGAAGGCCGGTTTCAAGGTGGTCGCCAAGCCGCTTAACGCCGCCACCTACTACGACGCCATCGGCAAGGTGGACAACCCTTACGACGTGTACTGGGGCGGCTGGGCGACGGACTGGCCGACCGGCTCGACCGCGATCTCGCTGACCTACGACGGCCGGAAGATCGCCGACCAGCAGGTCAACTACTCCCACCTCAACGACCCCGAGGTGAACGCGGCCATCGACAAGGCCAACGCGATCGCCGACCCCGCCGAGGCGGGCAAGGCCTGGGCCGCGCTGGACAAGATGATCATGGAGCGGGCCCCGATCGTGCCCGAGAGCTACAAGGCGTACTTCGGGATCTTCGGCTCGGGCCTGGGCGGCGTGCGGTTCGACCCGATCCAGGGCCAGCAGTCCCCGACCAACGTCTACGTCAAGCAGCCGTGACCGTTCACGCGGCGGCGGCGCGCTTCCCGTCCGCCGCGTGAACCCTTCCACACCCGGTGGGCGGGCGGCCCGCCCACCGGGTGAACCGGGCGCCCGCGCCCGTCCCGCGAGAACCCCACGCCCGGCGGGCGGAGCCCTCCGCCGCACGGGCCCACCGGAGACTCCATGTACCGATTCCTGATCCGCCGGATCCTCGGCGCAGCGGTGATCCTGCTGATCATCAGCGCCGTCACCTACTTCCTGTTCTTCGCGATTCCCAGGGACCCCGCCGCGTTCGCGTGCGGCCGGATCTGCACGCCGGAGAACCTCGCGCTGGTCCGGCGCAATCTGGGCATCGACGAACCGGTCTTCCTGCAGTACTGGCACTGGCTGGTCGGCGTCTTCGTGGGCCGCGACCTGACGTACGGCCGCTGCGACGCGCCGTGCCTGGGCTACTCGTTCGTCAACCAGCAGCCCATCTTCGAGGCCCTGGTGGACCGCTTCCCCACCACGCTGTCGCTCACCTTCGGCGCGGCCGTCGTCTTCCTGGCCTTCGGCGTCGGGATGGGCATGATCGCCGCCGCCCGGCAGGGCACCGCGGCCGACAAGATCGCCAGCTCGGCGTCGCTGATCGGCGCCTCGATGCAGATCTACTTCGTCGGCGTGCTGGCCACCTGGATCCTGGTGGACCAGCTCCAGATCATCGAGCGCCCCACCTACACCCCGCTGACCGAGAACCCGTTCCAGTGGTTCAGCGGGCTGCTGCTGCCCTGGCTGGTGCTGTCGATCATCTTCACCGCCAACTACACCAGGATGACCCGGTCGTCCATGGTGGAGCAGCTCGGCGAGGACTACGTGCGCACCGCGCGGGCCAAGGGCATGGCGGCCAGGACGGTGTTCCTGCGCTTCGCCTGGCGCGGCGCGATGGGGCCGGTGATCACCATCTTCGGCGTCGACCTGGGCACGCTGCTCGGCGGCGCGATCATCACCGAGCAGACCTTCAGCCTGCACGGCGTCGGCGAGCTGTCCATCAAGGCCGTGATCAACCAGGACCTGCCCATGCTGCTCGGCGTGGTGCTGGTGGCGGCGACGGCCATCGTGCTGTTCAACATCGTCGTGGACGCCGCCTACGCCTTCATCGACCCCCGCGTCCGGCTTAACTAGGAGCCCTGCGTTGACTGCCCCGTTTCTGTCGGTCCGCGACCTGACCATCGACTTCTCCACCGAGGACGGCCTCGTCCACGCGGTCGACGGGCTCTCCTTCGACGTGGAGAAGGGCACCACCCTGGGGATCGTCGGCGAGTCCGGATCCGGCAAGTCGGTGACCAACCTGGCCATCCTCGGCCTGCACAACCCGGCGTTCACCAGCATCAGCGGCGAGATCCTGCTGGAGGGCAGGGAGCTGATCGGCGCGAACCGGCACGAGCTGGAACGGCTGCGCGGCAACAAGATCGCGATGATCTTCCAGGACCCGCTCACCTCGCTCTCGCCGTACCACACCGTCGGGCGGCAGATCGCCGAGACGTACGCCAAGCACACCGGGGCGGGCCGCGCGGCGGCGCGGGCGCGGGCCGTGGAGATGCTGGGCCGGGTGGGCATCCCGCAGCCCGCCAGACGCGTGGACGACTTCCCGCACCAGTTCTCCGGCGGCATGCGGCAGCGCGTTATGATCGCCATGGCCCTGGTCTGCGACCCCGACCTGCTGATCGCCGACGAGCCGACCACCGCGCTCGACGTGACCGTGCAGGCCCAGATCCTCGACCTGCTGCGCGACCTGCAGGAGCAGACCGGCACCTCGATCATCATGATCACCCACGACCTCGGGGTGGTCGCCTCCGCCGCGCACGAGATCCTGGTGATGTACGCGGGCCGGGCGGTCGAGCGGGGCACCGTCCGGGAGGTCCTGGGCTCCCCCCGGCATCCCTACACCTGGGGGCTGCTGTCGTCGCTGCCACGGCTGCGCTCGCCGGTGGACGTACCGCTGGTGCCCGTGCGCGGCACGCCGCCCAGCCTGATCAACGTGCCGCCCGGCTGCCCCTTCCACCCCCGCTGCGACCACGTCGCCCTGGCGGGCCCCGAACTGTGCCGGCACGAACGCCCCGAGCTGTCCCCCCACCGCGGCCACGGCGACGCCTGCTACCTGACCCCGGCCCAGAAGAGCGACATCTTCCTCCACAAGGTCAAGGAACACCTGTGACGGACACACTGCTGGAGATCTCCGGCCTGACCAAGCACTTCCCCGTGATGGGAGGACTCCTGGTGCGGCGGCAGGTCGCCGCGGTCCACGCGGTGGACGGCGTGGACCTGACCGTGCGCGCCGGGGAGAGCCTGGGCCTGGTCGGCGAGTCCGGGTGCGGCAAGTCCACCACCGGACGGCTCGCCGCGCGCCTGCTGGAGCCCACCTCGGGCACCATCAGGTACCGGGGCAGGGACATCACCCACGCCGGGCGGCGCGAGCTGCGGCCGATCCGGTCGGAGATCCAGATGATCTTCCAGGACCCCTACTCCTCGCTCAACCCCCGGCACACGGTGGGCGGGATCATCCGGGGCCCGATGGAGATCAACGGCATCGACCCTCCCGGCGGGCGCGACCGCAGGGTGCGCGAGCTGCTGGAGATCGTCGGGCTGAACCCCGAGCACTACAACCGGTTCCCGCACGAGTTCTCCGGCGGTCAGCGGCAGCGTATCGGGGTGGCCCGCGCACTGGCCCTGCAGCCCAGGCTGATCATCGCCGACGAGCCGGTGTCGGCGCTGGACGTCTCGATCCAGGCGCAGGTGGTCAATCTGCTCCAGCGGCTGCAGCGGGAGCTGGGCATCGCGTTCCTGTTCATCGCGCACGACCTCGCGGTGGTGCGGCATTTCTCCGAGCGGGTCGCGGTGATGTACCTCGGGAAGATCGTCGAGATCGGCGACCGGGAGTCTCTGTATGAGCGGCCCCGCCACCCGTACACGCACGCGCTGCTGTCGGCCGTGCCGGAGGCGGAGCTGGACGCGCCGCCGAGGGAGCGGATCAGGCTGGCCGGGGACGTGCCGTCGCCGATCGACCCGCCGTCCGGCTGCCGGTTCCGCACCCGCTGCTGGAAGGCCCAGGACAGGTGCGCCACGGAGGAGCCGCCGCTGACGCGGGTGGAAGGCGGCGGCGAGGAGCACCTCACCGCCTGCCACTTCCCAGAACGGCCCTTTACGCGGGGCGAGGACGTGGTGCTGGACCCGGCGCTCAGCTAGCGGACGCGCCCTCGGCCAGGGACCGCAGCGCGTCCACGGCTTTGGCCGGGTCGTCGGCCCCGTAGACGGCGCTGCCCGCCACGAAGACGTCGGCCCCCGCCTCGGCGCAGCGCTCGATGGTCTCCGCGGACACCCCGCCGTCCACCTGGAGCCACACCTGGCCGCCGTGCGCCGCGATCAGGTCGCGCGACCTGCGGACCTTGGGCAGCACCACGTCGAGGAAGCGCTGCCCGCCGAAGCCGGGCTCGACCGTCATCAGCAGCAGCATGTCGATCTCGCCGAGCAGGTCTTCGTACGGCTCGACGGCGGTGGCCGGGTTGAGCGCCAGCCCCGCGCGCGCACCCGCCGAGCGGATCTGGCGGAGCGTGCGCACCGGGGCCTTGGCGGCCTCGATGTGCACCGTCACGCTGCCCGCCCCGGCCTCGGCGTAGGCGGGGGCCCAGCGGTCCGGGTCCTCGATCATGAGGTGGCAGTCGATCGGGGTGGAGGTGGCCTTGAGCAGGGACTCCACCACGGGCAGGCCCAGGGTGAGGTTGGGCACGAAGTGATTGTCCATCACGTCGACGTGTAGCCAGTCCGCGTTGGACACGGCGGCGGCCTCGTCGGCGAGCCGGGAGAAGTCGGCGGACAGGATGCTGGGCGAGATCTGTACGGCCATGATGGCCGAAAGTCTATTGGCCCCGGAGGACCACCCGGCTACGGGGCCCGCCGCCCGCTCGTGGCACGCGCCTGCACCAGCCCGAGCCGGGCGAACGCCAGCGGCGCGCCGAGCACGGCCCACGCCGCCACGACGGTGTAGCGGAGCACCCCCGCCGCCATCGAGTCGCCGAGCCCCCCGCACAGCGCCCACAGCGCGACCGCGCCCGCCATGCCGAGCAGCCAGCGCAGCACCCGCACGCCCACCCCGCCGGAGGCGGAGAACCAGCCCAGCTCGCGCATCACCGACGCCCCGGCCAGGGTGCCGAACAGCGCCCCGGACATGACGATGACCCGGTCGAGCCCGGCGGGGTCGCGGGCGCCGCCCCCGCTCCAGGCGGATGGCAGCGACCAACCCTGCCAGAGGGCGTCGGCCAGCACTCCCAGGACCAGCAGGGCGGCGGCCACGACCGCCGACAGCAGGATCTGGGCGGGCAGCGGCAGCAGGCGCCAGCGGTCGGCCAGGCGGTCGCCGTACCGCAGGTACAGGACCAGCAGCAGCGCGCCGATCAGCGCCCCGGCGACCACGTCGGAGATGAAGTGGAGGCCCAGGTAGACGCGGGAGAAGGAGATCAGGGCGGCCACCACGCCCGCCGCCCACCACACCGCAGGGCGGCGGACCAGCGAGGCGAACGCCCCGCAGGCCAGCACCGAGGTCTGCGCGTGCCCGGACGGCAGGCCGAAGGACCCCTCCCCCGACCCGACCCACACCCGCGCGTCGATCCACGCCGGGCGCGGGGCGTGGAAGACCAGTTTGGCCACCGCGTTCAACCCGGCCGAGAGCAGCACCAGCACGGCGAGCCTGATGCCCATCCGCGGGCTGACGCACCAGTACAGCGTGGCCAGCAGGGCCAGCACCGCGCCGTCGGTGCCGACCGCGGAGGCCGCCCACATGATCGGCGCGAGCCAGCCGGGCAGCTCCTGCACCGCGAGGATCGGCCCGATCTCGGCCCGGTGCAGCTCGTCGAACAGGTCCACGCCCATCCGACCACCGTACCCACGCAGGATGAGAACGGGGCCGGTGGGAAAGCATGGCTCGCGGGCTCAGGCCGTCCGGTAGGGCGCGAGCAGCGTCGTCAGGTCGCGGCGCATGGCGGCGGCCAGGGTGGTGCGCCGGGTCGTCGCCCAGGTGATCTGGGTGCCGTTGCGCAGCGAGTTGACCGCCGCGGCCAGCGCGTCGACGTCGGCGACCACCAGGAAGCCGCCCGCGACCGCCTCGGCGATGAACGAGGCGAGCTCGGCGCGGACGGCGTCGTCGAACTCGGCCAGCAGCCCGCGGAACTCGTCGTCGGCCAGCTCCAGGTTGAGGAACGCCAGGTGGTTGGCGAACTCGGCGGGCGGCAGGCCGGCGCCCGCGCCGTCGATCACCGCGCCGATCAGCCCCTCGACCGGGTCGGCCGCCGCCTCGAAGACCTCGCGCATGCGCCTGGCCGGCATGCCGTGCTCACGGCCGTGGCGCAGGAACGCCAGCAGCAGCCCCCGTTTGGTGCCGTGCCGCCGCACCAGCATGCCCGTGGAGACACCCGCCTCCGCCGCGACGTCGGCGAGCGTCAGCCGGGCGGGGCCGACCCTGCCGATGGCCACGGCCAGCGCCGCCATCAGGCGCTCGTCGCTGATGCTCCTGGGGCGCCCCGGCATGCTCAGCCCGGGTCGCGGCGGCGCAACAGGGCCAGGAACATCGCGTCGGTGCCGTGCCGGTGCGGCCAGAACCGGGCGTACGGCCCGTCGCCGAGGCCGGTGACCTCCGGCAGGAACGACGGGGCCGCGAGCGGCTCGGCGTCGTCTCTGCCCGCGAGGACGGTCTCCACCACGTCGCGCGTCTCGGCCAGGTGCGGCGAGCAGGTGACGTAGGCCACCACGCCGCCCGGGCGGACCGAGTCGAGGGCCGAGGCGAGCAGCTCGCGTTGCAGGTCGACCAGCTCCGGCAGGCTCTCGGGCGCCCGCCGCCAGCGAGCCTCCGGCCGCCGCCGCAGCGCGCCCAGCCCCGTGCAGGGGGCGTCCAGCAGCACCCGGTCGAACGCACCCGGCCGCCAGGAGGGCCGCGTGCCGTCGGCGACGATCACCCCGGCCTCCCGAACGGCCTGCCGGGCCAGGCGGGCCCGGTGCGGCTGCGCGTCGGCGGCCACCAGCCGCCCGCCGGAACCGGCGGCGAGGGCGTCGAGCAGCCCGGCCTTGCCGCCGGGGCCCGCGCACATGTCGAGCCAGCGCCCATCGGAGCCGGTGACCGGCACACGCGTCAGCGCCAGCGCGACGAGCTGGCTGGCCTCGTCCTGGACGGCGGCGCGCCCCTCGGCGACCGCCGGGATCGAGGCGGGGTCGCCCTCCGGCAGGTAGGCGCCGTAGGGGGAGTAGACGGCGGGCTCGGCACCGTGATCGGCCAGTTCCTCCACCGTCGCCCGGCCGGGCCTGGCGACCAGCGTGACCCTGGGCCGCTCGTTGTCGGCCCGCAGCAGCGCCCCGGTCTCCTCCCAGACGGCGTCGTCCCACTTCTCTGCGGCCTCGCCCGCTTCGAGCGCGTCGCGCAGTGCGGAGACGATCCACCGGGGATGGCTGTGGGAGACCGCCAGGTGCCCCACCGGATCGTCGTCGCGGCCGGGGGCGACGATCTCCAGCCACTCCGGGAGCGTGCGGGTGGACACCTTGCGGAGCACCGCGTTGGCGTAGCGGGACGGCCCGGCCCCGACGCGCAGGCGCACGAGGTCGACCGTCGTGCCCACGGCGGCGTGCGGGGGAACGCGGGTGCGCAGCAACTGGTGGACGCCGATCCGGACGGCGTCGAGCAGCGGCGGGTCGATCTCCTCGGGCGGCCGGTCGCTGCAGGCCGCGATGATCTCGTCGTAGGCGCCGAGGCCGCGCAGCGTACCGTAGGCCAGCTCGGTGGCCAGCGCGGCGTCGCGCCCGGCCAGGCCGCGGTCGTGGAGCAGGCGTGGCATCATCAGGTTCGCGTAGGCGTCGCGTTCGTCGACGGCGCGCAGCACGTCGTAGGCGGCGTTGCGGGCCTCGTCACGGACCGGTCTGCCCGGCCCCGACGGCCTTCGCGGCCGGCCCGCCCCGCCGTCGCGTCCTCGCCGGCCCCCTCGCTGCGCCATTCCCGTCCTTACCCGACCACCGTTGCCCGCGGTGCCGCTGTTCGAAAGTACCGCTGCCTGAAAGTGCCGCTACTTGAAGTGATCGTCGCCCGTGACGCGGACGCCCCTGGCCCACTCGGCGGCCGTCATCGGGCGCTTGCCCTGCGGCTGGACCTCGCTCAGCTCCACCGCGTGCCCGGCGGTCCCCACGACCACCCGGGACTTCGTGGCCAGGATCTCGCCGGGACCCAGCCCGGCGACGTCGGGGGCCGCGCCGACCGGGCCGAGCTTGACCCGCGCGCCCCGGAACTCGGTCCAGGCGCCCGGCGCGGGCGTGCAGGCGCGCACCAGGCGATCGACGCGGAAGGCAGGGGCGGACCAGTCGACCCGCGCGTCCTCCACGCTGATCTTAGGGGCGTAGGAGACCCCCTCGGCCGGCTGCGGGCGGGCGTGCACGGTGCCGTCCTCGATGCCGTCGAGGGTGGCGAGCAGCAGCTCGGCCCCCGAGACGGCGAGGCGGCCCAGCAGCTCGCCGCTGGTGTCGGACGGCCTGACCTCCTCGGTCACCACCCCGAACACCGGGCCCGCGTCGAGCTCCTTGACGATCTGGAAGGTGGCCGCGCCGGTGATCTCGTCACCGCTGAGCACCGAGTGCTGCACCGGAGCCGCCCCGCGCCAGGCGGGCAGCAGCGAGAAGTGCAGGTTGACCCACCCCAGGCGGGGCACGTCGAGCGCCGACTGCGGCAGCAGCGCGCCGTAGGCCACGACCGGGCAGCAGTCGGGCGCGATCGCGCGCAGCCGGTCGAGGAACTCCGGGTCGCCCGCCTTGGCCGGGCGCAGCACAGGGACGCCCGCCTCCTCGGCCACCTCGGCGACCGGGCTGGGATGGACCCTGCGGCCCCGGCCCGACGGGGCGTCGGGGCGGGTGACGACCGCCGCGACCTCGTGCCGGGAGGACCCCAGTACGGCGCGCAGCGACGGTACGGCGGTTTCCGGGGTGCCCGCGAAGACCAGGCGCACGGCCCTACAGCGCCTTACCGTGCATGGGGTGCGGGGACAGCTTCACCGCGGGCGGGGCCATGCCGCTCCACTCGGCCTCGCGGACGGCCTTCATCGCCTGCTTGCGGGTGGCGGCGTCCATCCGGTCGATGAACAGCACGCCGTCGAGGTGGTCGGTCTCGTGCTGGAAGCAGCGGGCCATCAGGTCGGTGCCCTCAAGTGTCACCGGGTCACCGTACATGTTGAAGCCCTTGGCCACGGCGCGGATCGCGCGCGGGGTCGGGAACGACAGCCCGGGGAAGGACAGGCAGCCCTCCTCGCCCTCCTCGTCGAGCTCGCCGCCCAGATCGAGGTCGGGGTTGATCACGTGGCCGAGCTGCTCGTCCACGTAGTAGGTGAAGACCCGCAGGCTCACGCCGATCTGGGGGGCCGCCAGGCCCGCGCCGGGCGCGTCCATCATCGTGTCGGTGAGGTCCTTGACGAGCTTGCGCAGCTCCTTGTCGAAGTCCACCACCGGGTCCGCCGGGGTGCGCAGCACCGGGTCGGGGAACAGGCGGATCGGCTGGATAGCCAACGGGCCACTCCGTTTCACGTCACACGATCGGGATCTGCCCAGTCTACGGCGGGCCGCCCACCACCCGGGCGTAACGCTTCAGGCCCCCGCCGGGACGGTCAGCCGATCGCCTGGGACCGCGCCCGCATCGCCGACTTGCGGGCCGCCTTGGCGATCTCCTCGTCGGGGTGGTGCGCGGCCAGCATGTCGAGCGCGGCCACCGCGTCGGGGTGGTCGACGCCCGGCATCTCCTCCACCAGCCGGGCCAGCTCCTCCTGGGAGGTGAGAGCGTCGAAGCCCGCCATCTCCTCGGGGCCGCCGTCGATGTAGAGCAGCGACGCGAGCGTGTCGACCGCGATCCAGTTGCCGTCGGCGGGGCTCAGCGCGGGCGCGGGCAGGTCGCGGACGTGCAGCCAGGAGGCCGCGTAACGCCACATGACCGGGTGGTCGAGCGCGGCCCGGAAGGGGGCCTCCGCCTCGGGGCCCAGCTCCTCCAGGACGGTCACCGCGGTGGCCCGCCGGCCGGGTGTGCCCTGCGCGGCGACGCCGATCAGCTCGTGCGCGGCCTCGTGCGCCGTGCGGCGCTCCAGCCACACCGCGACCGCGCTCGGCGCGCCCTCGCCCGCGACCAGCGCCTCGACCAGGTCGAGCGCGGTGAGGTCGGCGAACACCGCGACCTCCTCGACGGTGGGCGCGTCGTGGCCCTCGCGCAGGAGGTCCTGACGCACCGCCCACAGGCCGAGCGGGGTGAGGCGGTGCCGGGCGCCCGCGGTCTCCTCCAGCAGCCCGCAGTAGGCCAGCAGGCCGAGCGCGCGGGCCAGCTCCTCCGGCAGCTCGGCGTTCAGGCGGCGCATGTCGGCGGGCCGCGCCTCGCAGGCCACCTCGTGCGACTGCAGGATGCCCTTGACCAGGGTGGCCTGTGCGATGCCCGCGCTCACGGAGTACATCGTGGCGAGCATCTCGGCCAGGTGGTCGTCCACGACGGCCGAGCCGGTCAGGCCGTCGTCGGCGCGGTCGAGGACGTCCATCACCACGCCGTCCCAGAAGTCGAGCGTGGCGGTGTCGGTGAGCGGCCCCGGCTCGGCCAGCGTGCCGGTGATCCGCACCAGGCCGGTGTTGACCGCGACCACCCAGAGCAGGTGGACCAGCGGCACCTCGCGCGCCGAGACCGCCGTGCCGAGGGTCTCGGCGGGGACCGGCAGCCCCAGCTCGGCGACGGCCGCCCTGGCGTCGGCGAGCGTCAGCAGGCGCTCGCCGGTCAGCTCCCTTGAGCCGGTCCACGCGGCGAGCGCGCGGGCGTCGGCGACCAGCGGCACCGCCGGGACGGCGGCGGCCAGTTCGGCGTCGGGCAGCAGCACGACCGGCGGGAAGCTGAGCACCTCGGAGTCGCAGTCCGGGCAGGAGCACCCCACGGCACCCGCGCCCGCGCCCTCGTCACCGGCGTCCGCCAGGCCGTCGGCCTCGGCCGCGTGCTCCATGCCGCTGAGGTCGGGCAGCCCGCCCAGGCCCAGGTCCGCGGCGGCGCCGCGCAACTCGGCGAGATCGACGACGTTTCCCTTGTTCGCGCTCTTTGCCACTCACGAAACTTACTGCACACCGGCCACAGCGGAGTACGTCATCCGATGGATCGGGACCTGGCTTTGAACGCCGCCTTGCGCGCCACCTTGGCAACCGTGTCGTCCGTCAGGGCCCTGCCGAGCAGGTCGAGGACCTCGACGACGTCGGGGTGGTCCACCCGCCACATCTCCTCGATCATGTGCGCGGGCGGGCCTGAGGCGGCGATGTTGGCGGCGAACTCGTCGAGGTCGTCACCGGCCCCCGGCATCGCCAGGGCCAGCATGTCCACGCTCATCCACAGCAGCTCCTCCTGGGTGAGCGCCGGGGCGGGCAGGCCGCGCGAGGTGAGCCAGTGGATCGCGTGCGGGCGCAGCTCCGGATCGGCCAGATGCTCGCGCACGGCGGGCTCGGCCTCCGCCCCGAGCCGGTCCACGATCGTGACGGCGAGACCGCGCGCCACCGCGGGCTTGCCCCCGGCGGCCGCCAGCAGGTCCGCCGCCGCGCTCTGCGGCGTGCGATTGGCCACCCAGCGGGCGATGTCGTGCTCGGCCAGCTCGGCGGGCACCCCGCTGAGCAGCGCGTCGATCAGGTCGTGCGCGCCCGCCCCGGCGAGGTCGGGGGCCTCCGGGGCGTCCATGCCGAGATCGCGGTAAAGCTCCCGCATCCCCCACACGCCGAGTGGCGTCAGCATCAGCAGGCCGCCGCCGACGGACTCGACGAGACCGCAGTAGGCCAGCCGTTCCACCGCGTGGCCGAGGCCGGTCGAGCCCTCCTCGTCGGCCTCCGGCCCGGCGTCGCCCAGGTGGTCGGCGACCACCTGGGGCATGACGGGGGCCTGGACCCGGTAGAGCATGTCGCACAGGTCGAACAGCTTCTCGTCGAGCGCGGGCCTGCCGGTGACAGAGCCGGAGGTCGCCTTCTCGACCAGGAACTCGACCGTGCCCGCCCAGTGGTCGAGCAGGTCGTCGTCGTCGCGCCGGGACGGCGGCGCGAACGCGTCGCCAGGCGTCGCCGACGCCCGCGCGACCTCCACCACACCGGTGTAGACGGCCAGCCCCCACAGCAGCGCGGGCTCGGGCACCGCCAGCTCGGCGCGGGCGCGCGCGGCGTCCTTGACCCGCAGCGTGCCCCTGACCGTGGGCACCCGGCCGCCCGCGAGCATCCAGTCGGCCAGGCGGTGGACGTCGGCCAGGAGGGGGACCTCCCGGGCCGCCTCGGCCAGGCGGGCGCGGGAGACCAGCCGTACGGCGGGCAGCGGCGAGCAGCCCGCGCACTCGCAGAACTCGTCGAGGGATTCGGTGGCGTCCTCGGCGGCCCGCCGCTCGGACGTGAGGGTCACGGGAGCGGGGTCGTCGAGCGCCTCGGGGCCGATGGCGCTGAAGATGCTCTTGGCCATGCCGTAGCGGGAGGTGTCGGCCAGGGCGGCGGGCATCTCCGGCTCGATGCGGTCGAGCGTGGCGCGCATCCGCACCGCCGTGGCCCCGGTGACGTGCGCCGCCGACTGCAGGAAGTCGACCAGCGTGCGGGCGGCGGCCAGGGTCTCGCGAGCACTCTCCGGCGGCGCGATCACCTTGCGCGGATAGATGGACAGCAGCAGCTCTTCGAACGTCTCGGTGGCGAAGTCGCCGAGACGCCTGACCTCCAGATAGTCGCTGGCGTAGTCGCAGAGCAGCCGCACTTCGTCAACGTCCACGTCGACGCCGTGCGCGCGCCCCCAAACGCGCAGATCGTCGATGGCTCTATTCACCCATTCGATCGACACAGGGAGAAACTAACGGCTTACTGAGGGCGCGGCGAATCGGGGCGTTTGGCGATACGCCGGAAAAGCCACGGACTAGATCCCTTCCATCGGATCGACACATACCCGGACGACATCCGCCGCCTTCCGCGCCGAACGCGCCCCCGCCGCCGCTTTCAGCGCCACCGCCAGCGCGGTTCCGCCGCCCCGGTGCACCCTGATCAGCGCGCGTTCCCTGGCGGTTTCCCCGGCCGCCGCTCGGCGTGGCGCCTCCACGGGGACCGGGCCGAGCACCTGCGCCCCCGGCGGCAGGGCCACCTCGCCCAGCATCTCCCTGACGGCCGCCGGGACGCCGGTCAGCGACGCCAGGCGTACCGCCGGGGGGAAAGCGAGTTCTATCCGCTCGGACAGCTCCCGCTCGGCGTGGGTGACCGGGTCCCAGCGCAGCAGCGCCTGCACGGCGGGCAGCGCGGTGTCGGCCAGCACGACCAGCTCGCCGCCGGGGCGGAGCAGCGCCGCCGCGTTCATCCAGCGGCGCATGGTCTCCTCGGCCGCTCGGAGGTCGGGGCGGCCGAGCAGCGCCCAGCCGTCCAGCAGGACCCCGGCCGCGTAGCCTCCGGCGGCGACGGGCTCGGCGCCGGGGGTGGCCACCACGAGCGCCCGGCCGGGGCCGACGCGGGCCAGCACGCCATCACGGCCGGACGTGCGGACGGTCACCTGGGGGAAGGCCCTGCCCAGTTCCTCGGCGGTGCGCCGGGCTCCGACCACCGCCGCCCGCACGCGCCCGGAGCCGCAGGTGGGGCAGCGCCACTCGCCCGCGATCCGGCCGCACCAGTGGCAGTACGGCATGGCGTGGCCGCCGCGCAGCGCCAGCGGGCCGCCGCAGCGGGGCCCGCCGGGCCCAGCGGGCTCCTGGACGCACCGGGCGGCGGCGCGGCACCCCTGGCAGGCCAGCACCGGCAGATAGCCCCGGCGCGGCACCTGGACGAGCACTGGGCCGCGTTCCAGCCCGGCCCGCAGGGCGCGCCAGGCGATGGTGGGCAGCCGGGCCGCGCGCGCCGCCTCATCGCGCGCCAGCTCGGCGTCCTCGCCCGCCGGGCGCACCCGGGGGGCGCGCGCCCGGACCGTGGCGCGGGAGGCCACGATCGGACGCGCCCAGCCCTCGCCCACCAGGCGCGTGGCCTCGGCCGTACGGGCGTATCCGCCGATCAGCAGGGCCGCGCCGGTCTGGTGGGCGCGCAGCGCCAGGACCTCCCTGGCGTGGCAGTACGGCGCCAGCGGCTCCGACAGCAGGTCGTCACCGTCGTCCCAGACCACGGCGAGGCCGAGGTCTGGGACGGGGGCGAAGACGGCGGCCCTGGTACCCGCCACGACGCGGGCCTCACCGCGCAGCACCCGCAGCCACCTCCGGTACCGCTCGGCGGGGCCGAGGTCGGCGGTCAGCGCGACATGCCTGCCGGGGCCCAGGACGGCGCTCAGCGCCTCATCGGCGAGCGCCACGTCCTTGCCGTCGGGGACGACGACCAGCGTCCCCCTGCCCGCCGTCAGGGCCGCACGGGCCGCCACCGCCACGGCCACGGCCCACTCCGGCACCCCATACGGCCGCCCCTCCCACTCCCCCGGCAAAGCCGACCACACCGCCCGAGGCGCCCGCCCATCCACCAACGCCCCCAAAAACGCCCGCCCCGCCGGATAAGCCCCCCAAACCTCATCCCCCACCCCCTCGGAGGAGGGAGACCCGGCGGCAGCGGAACCGCCGGAGGAAGGGGCCGGGTTCGCACCACGGGCCCCCCTCGAAGACGGTGCCTCAAAGGCAGCGGTCACACCGGAGTGCCACGAAGCCCCCGCCGCCACAACCCCTCGGCGCACCGCCCCACCGGGAGACCCCGAAGGCATCGCCAGGCCGGACGAAGCGCCCGCAGACGGGGGCCGAGGAGGGCCTGAGGGCGGCACGGGGGCGTCCCACTCGGGAGAATCGGCCGCGCTCACTTCGCCGGAACCCTCCGAAGACGAGGACCCGGGTGACGTCCAGGACGTCACCGGGTCGGACGCATCGCCGGAGGGGGCGGACCCGTGCGCGTCGGCAGAGTCGCCCGAGGGTGGGGTTACCCCCGGATGGGGCGAGGCGTCGGGGGAATCCCCCTCGGAGGGGGGGACGCCGTGGGGTTCGGCTTCTACGCGGGCGTGGCGAGGGGGGATGGCGAGGCGGAGGACGTCGGCGCGGGTGCCGGCGTAGCGGTCGGCTACGGCGCGGGCGAGGGCGGCGATCTCGGAGGTGAGGACGGGCTCTGGGGAGATCACGCGTTCCAGGGGGGTGAGCCTGCCGGTGTGGCCGCTGTGCTCGGTGCGCTCCAGCAGGAACCCGTCGATCAGTTTGCCCGCGAAGCGGACGCGGACCCGGCAGCCGGGAACCGCCTTGTCGTGCAGGGAGGCCGGCACCAGGTAGTCGAACTCACGGTCGAGGTGCGGCAGCGGGTTGTCCACGATGACCCGGGCGACCGGGGCCTGCGGCGCCGGTTCCGGCGCTCCCTTGGCGGGCTCGCGGCCCGCCCCCCCACCAGGTGTCACGCGCGGCGCGGGCGCGGCGATCAGCTCGCCCTGCTCTCCTCTGCCGGCCGGTGCGCCGCTCCCCTTGCTCACGCACCTGTCCTACCAGACCCGCCGCACCGGGAAGTGTTTTGGCCAGTGGGTGCCGCCCGGAACTGGAGCGATCCACCCTAGTTTCCTCAGGCGGCGGGGGACCCCTCCCGCTCGGCGCCTGAGCGCTGCGGAAACACATTGGCACATCTCGTCACCCACTGGCCTCACATAGTGTTGTGGCCCGGGAGAAATCGCACATCCGGAAAAGTGCCTAGGCGTCGGCCCATTG
This sequence comes from Spongiactinospora sp. TRM90649, assembly GCF_029382225.1. Classification (GTDB taxonomy): domain Bacteria; phylum Actinomycetota; class Actinomycetes; order Streptosporangiales; family Streptosporangiaceae; genus Spongiactinospora. Next base: position 75,283 of record NZ_JARLTC010000029.1, on the reverse strand, counting down.
TGTGCGTTCGGCGAACCAGGCGGCCACCTGGGTGCGCGAAGCGAGCCCGCCCTTGGCGAGGATGTTCCGGACGTGCGCGTCCACAGTACGCTTAGCGATCAAGAGCCGCACGGCGATCTGCGGATTGGACAGGCCCTCCGCGATCAGCTCGGCGACCTCCAGCTCGCGCGGCGTCAGCGTGCCCGTCACCGGACGCCCGATGCGCACCGGCGCCGCCGCCACCGGCTGCGGCGCGCAGGCCAGCGAGGTCGTCGCCGACCCCGGATAGGCGCGGCTCCAGCGCTCCACGGCGAACCTGTGATCGACGACGGTACGGCCCACCGGACCGAAACTCGGGTCGAGGAAGAAGCGCCGGTAGGTCTCCAGCATCCGGTAGCGCGGCTGCCCGCCGAGGTCGTCGGAGCGCAGCAGGATCGAGCGGTCGACCAGTTCGTCCAGCGCCTGCCCACTGACCAGGACCCCCTCGCGGGTCACCGCCCGCCGGGCCGTGTCCAGGCCGAAGCCGCCCTCGATGACGGCCAGCGCCTCCCAGAGCTGCCGCTGGTCGGGCCGGCACAGCTCGTGGCTCCACGCGATCGCGCCGCGCAGGTCGCGGTGGCGCGGCGAGGCGGTGTAGGCGCCCCAGCCGGGCATGGTGGTCATGTCGTCGAGGCGTTCGAGCAGCTCGCCGATGGACAGCGAGCGGGTGCGCGCGGCGGCCAGCTCGATCGCCAGCGGCAGGCCGTCCAGGCAGGTGCAGACCTGCGTCACGGTGCTCAGCACGCCGGGCGTCAGGGAGAAGTCGGGATCGACGGCCACCGCCCGCTCGGCGAACAGCGCCACCGAAGGGCAGGAGGGGTCGGGACGCGCGAGGTCGGTGAGCGGGAGCGGGTCGAGGCGCAGCACCCGCTCGCCGGCCAGCCCGAGCGGGCTGCGGCCGGTGGCCAGCACGCACACCCGGGGAGCCTGCGCGAGCAGTTCCTCGATCAGCGGCGCGACCTCGCCGAGCAGGTGCTCGCAGGTGTCGAGCAGGATCAGCGCCCGGCGGTCGCGCAGCGCCCGCGCGACGATGTCGTGGCCCTCGCGCTCCCACCACCCGGGTTCGTCGTGCTCGTGGTGCTCCAGGTCGCGGCGCGCGGCCTCCTCGCGGTCGGCCCTGCGGCCGGTGCGGCCGTCGTGCGGGACGTGCGGCGCCCAGCCCGCGGGCGATCGGCCCTCGGGGCCGTCACGGCGCTCTCTGGCCGGACGGCGGTCGCCCCAGTCGCGCGCCGAGCGGCCCGGCCGCCCCTCGCGCTCCGCGAGGCCCAGCGCCTCGGCGATCGCCGTCACTGGGCCGGGCCCGCCGGTTGGACGCACGTGCGCGGGCACGATCGGGGACAGCTCGACGTGCCACAGCCCGTCGGGGAAGCGTCTGCGCAGGCCGTCGGCGACGCGCAGCGCGAGGCGGCTCTTGCCGACCCCTGCCGGTCCGGTGACCGTCACCAGCCGCCCGCCCGCGAACATCCGGCTCGCGGTGCTCAGTTCACCGGTACGCCCGATGAAACTCGTCATTTCCGCTGGGAGATTGCCGTGCCGTCGCTCGGCCATCCTCCACCTCCTTCCCGGTGCCTGATCGCCCAGGCGGCGATCTGGCTGCGCGAGGAGAAGTCGAGCTTCGCCAAAATGTGCTCGACGTGGGTGTCAATGGTCCTGCGCCCGACCACGAGCCGCTGCGCGATCTCCTTGTTGGTCAGGCCGTCCGCCACGAGGTCGGCGACCTCCAGCTCTCTCGGGGAGAGCGGCGCGGCGCGGTCGCGGGGGGCGGCCACCTGGACGCCCGCCGACTCGTCGAGCGCGTAGGCGATCGCCTCGTCCATGGACATCGCGCTGCCCTCCGCCGCGGCCTCCTCGTACTCGGCGGGCGGGATGGCGCGGCGCAGGCGCTCCTCGCAGCGGGCGTGCTCGGCCAGGAAGTGCGGGGAGCCGTACAGCGGGCGGCGCACCTGGCGCCACTGCCCGTGCGCGGCGTGCAGCAGGCGGGTGACCCAGACCGGGTCCTCCTGGCCGGTGGCCAGCCAGGCGACCAGTTCCAGGCACAGCGACGCGCCGCTGGCGTCGTGCAGCCGCCGCTGGGTGCGCAGCGCGCTCCTGGCCAGCGCCAGCGCCCCCGGCAGCTCGCCGGTGGCCCGCAGCACCAGGCTGAGCCCGAGGTCGGCCCAGGAGCGCGCCCACGACTGGCCGGACTCCTCGCACTCGCGCTTGCACTCACGTAACACCTCGGCCGCCTCGTCGATGCGGTCGAGCCACAGGCGGGTGATGCCCAGTTCCACCATGGCGGCCAGCACCAGCAGGTCGGACTGGCCGTTGTGCAGCAGGCCGATGGCCTCGGTGAGGTTGGCGTCGGCCGCGGCGAGGTCGCCCTCGGCGTAGGCGAGCGTGCCGCGCATCTTGACCAGGTGGGTGCGCGAGAGCGGGTCGTCGAGGTGCTGGACCACCTCGGCGCACTCCTCCAGGGTCTCGCGCGAGGAGCGCAGGTCGCCCTGGGCCACCATGGCGTAGGCCAGCAGCAGCAGGAGCTGCACGCGGGTGACGCCGTCGAGCCGGGCCACCCCGACGAACCACTCCATGTAGTGGCGGCCCTCACGGCCCATGCCGCAGGCGATCCACAGGAAGGTCAGCGAGATCACCAGCCGGACGCCCTCGGCGGTCTCTGCCGGGTCGGCCGCGCAGAACTCCAGCGCGGCCCGCAGGTTGGGCCATTCGGCGCGGACCTGCTTCCACTCCTCGGCCTGGTCGCCGCGCGGCGGCACGGCCGAGGCGGCCACGGCCAGCTCGGCGTAGTGGTCGCGGTGGCGGGCCAGCAGCGCCCGCCGCTGGTCGGGGCCGGGCATCTGGTCGGCGCCGAACTCGCGCAGGCTGTCGGGCATCCGGTACGTCGTGCGGCCGGGCCCCTTCGAGCACACCAGGATCGACTTGGCGACCAGGCCGTCGATGGCCGGGTAGATCGCGTGCGCGGGCAGGCCGTCCTGGGCGCAGACGGCCTCGGCCGCCGGCAGGTCGAACCGGCCGGGGAAGATCGAGAGCCCGGTCCAGAGCAGGCGTTCCTCGGCGGTGCACAGCCCGTGGCTCCAGGCGATGGCGGCCTGCATGGTGCGGTGCCGCGGATCACCGGCGGAGGCGTCCTCCTCGGCCAGCCAGAAGCGCTCGTCGAGCAGGGTGAGGATGCGCTCGACCGGCAGCGAGCGGGCGCGAACGGCGGCCAGTTCCAGCGCGAGCGGGATGCCGCCCAGGCGGCGGCACAGCTCGGCGACGGCCGGGGCGTTCTGCTCGGTCAGCTCGAAACCGGGATCGACGGTGGCCACGCGGTCGCGGAACAGCACCACGGACTCGCAGTCGGCCAGTTCCTCCAGGCTGGCGGCCTGGCCGGGCTCGGGCACCGCCATCGGCCTGATCACCAGGCAGTGCTCGCCGGGGGCGCCCAGCGGCTGCCTGCTGGTGGCCAGCACACGCAGCCCGCGCGCGGCGGCCAGTAGCCCGCCGACCAGGCGCGAGCAGGACTCGACCAGGTGCTCGCAGGTGTCGAGGACCAGCAGGAGCTGCCGGTCGGCGAGGTAACGGGCGAGCATGTCGGCGGAGGAGGACGCCGACTGGTCGGGGATCTCAAGTTCACGAGCGATGACCTGGGCCAGCCGCTCGGGGTCGGCCAGGCTCGACAACTCGACGAACAGGACGCCGTCGGCGAAGGCCCGCCGCATGCTCTCTGCGGCCTTCAGCGCCACTCGGGTCTTGCCCACCCCGGCGATCCCGGTCAGAGTGACCAGACGGGACCTTTCCAGGGTGCGCCGGATGTCGGCGGTCTCCCGCCGACGGCCGACGAAGCTCGTCAGGTCGGCGGGCAGGTCCGGCCGCCCACTCGACATCATGCGCAGGTCACCCACTCCCCGAAGATCTGCGATTTACAATCCTGGAGCGCTGGGCGCGAGATGTCCAGGCGTGCTCGCACTTCCGCCCCGCTCCTCTGGCCTGTGAGGAAGGCGGGGCGGAAGGGAGTAAGTCCGTGGCCGCGAAGGTGCGGCTCAGGCGCCCGCTGCCGCGCGCAGGGCGTCGGCGCGGTCGGTGCGCTCCCACGAGAAGTTGGGCTCCTCGCGGCCGAAGTGGCCATAGGCGGCGGTCTGGGAGTAGATGGGACGGAGCAGGTCGAGGTCGCGGATGATCGCGGCCGGGCGCAGGTCGAAGACCTCCAGCACGGCCTTCTGGATGCGGTCGACCGGGACGCTCTCGGTGCCGAACGTCTCGATGAACACGCCCACCGGCTGGGCCTTGCCGATGGCGTAGGCGACCTGCACCTCGGCGCGGTCGGCCAGCCCGGCGGCCACGACGTTCTTGGCCACCCAGCGCATCGCGTAGGCGGCGGAACGGTCGACCTTGGACGGGTCCTTGCCGGAGAACGCGCCGCCGCCGTGGCGGGACATGCCTCCGTAGGTGTCCACGATGATCTTGCGGCCGGTCAGCCCGGCGTCGCCCATCGGGCCGCCGATCTCGAAGCGGCCGGTGGGGTTGACCAGGAGCTTGTAGCCGTCGCTCGGCAGGTCGATCCCGGCGAGCACGGGGTCGACCACGTGCTCCTTGATGTCGGGGCCGAGCATCTCCTTGAGGTCGATCTCCGCCGCGTGCTGGGTGGACACCACCACGGTGTCGAGCCGCACGGGGACGACGCCGTCGTACTCGACGGTGACCTGGGTCTTGCCGTCGGGGCGCAGGTAGGGAACGGTGCCCGACTTGCGGACCTCGGACAGGCGGCGGGCCAGGCGGTGCGCGAGCATGATCGGCAACGGCATCAGCTCGGGGGTCTCGCGGCAGGCGAAGCCGAACATGAGGCCCTGGTCGCCCGCGCCCTGGCGGTCGATGTCGTCGAGGCCGAGGCCCTCGCGGTTCTCGTAGGCGTCGTCGACGCCCTGGGCGATGTCGGGCGACTGCGCGCCGATCGACACCGAAACGCCGCACGAGGCGCCGTCGAAGCCCTTGTGCGAGGCGTCGTAGCCGATCTCCAGGATCTTCTCGCGGATCAGGGCGGGGATGTCGACATAGGTTTCCGTCGTCACCTCGCCGGCGACGTGAACCTGGCCGGTGGTGATCATCGTCTCGACGGCGACGCGGCTGGTGGCGTCGTCCTTGAGCATGGCGTCGAGGATCGCGTCACTGATCTGGTCGGCGATCTTGTCCGGATGGCCCTCGGTGACCGACTCGGAGGTGAAGAGGCGACGGGACAACTGAGTGGCTCCTATGCAGCGGCTGCTGACGACTGGCGCGACATGCGGGGGCACACCGCGGATGCTTCGCCGCAGTCTAGCCCGACCCGAGGTCGCGCGGCGAAACCCGGATCAAACCCGGCGCGGCCGTATACGGTCACGTCGCGTGGGTGAGCACCCGGTCGCCTTCGATACTACGGCCTCAGGGGCGTCAAGCGGGCTCGCGAGATCATCGGCACTGATATGGGGCTCATAGGTCGGGTAATGGGTCGGCCGGGAGGCTCTCGGGGGCGAATACCTCGGCGTCGGCCGCGCACACCACGGGGATGTACTCCTCCTCGATCTCCAGCGCCATCCCGCCCAGATTGATCACGGGCCCGAGCGAGTGGTCCACCGGGCCCAGGCGGGTGCGGCGGGGATGCGCGGCGTAGACCGCGACGGGCTGCTCCCTGCTGAACATCCGGGTGGAGATCACCAGGACCGAGGTGTCGGTGACGGCCACCAGGAAGTGCGCCACGCCGGGCGAACCGGCCGACAGTGCGGGGAAGATGTAACGGATTGCCTCTCCCGGGCGCAGCAGCGCCCTGCAGCGCGCGCGAACCGTGCCGCTCACCGGCATCTTCAGCCTCCTCCACGCCCTCAAGGCGACCTCGGACGCCCATGACGGCCGTGCGCGCGGCCGTGCGACGGGCGGACCCCTGCGGCGAGTATCCGTCCGCTCCCCGCGCGCCGCAATGGCCGTGTCGACTTGTGTCGACTGTGTCGACTGTACGGCCCTCATATCGGGAACCAGGCGGGCGGCACGCACCGCGGGGCGTTTCAGGACAGGCGGGCGGAGACCAGGTCCCAGACGGTGCCGGCGAGCGCCTCCTTGGGGCCCCTGGGGATCTCCACCTGCTCGCCGTCGGCGGCCAGGACGACGGCCGCGTTGTCCGGGGTGCCGAACGCCAGACCGGCGCCGACCTGGTTGACCACCAGCAGGTCGCAGCCCTTGCGGGCCAGCTTGGCGCGGCCGTTGGCGAGCACGTCGTCGGTCTCGGCGGCGAAGCCGACGATGACCACGCCGGGCTTGAGCAGGCCGTCGCGCCGCCGCTCCCCCAGTTCCGCGAGGATGTCGGGGTTCTTCACCAGATGAATGGGATCGGGCTCGCGCGCGGTCTTTTTGATCTTGGAGTCGCCGGACACGGAGGGGCGGAAGTCGGCAACCGCCGCCGCCATGACCACCGCGTCGGCGGCGTCGGCCGCGGTGACCACGGCCTCCCGCAGCTCCCTGGCCGACTCGACGCGCACCACCTCGGCCCCTGCGGGGTCGGGCAGGGCGACGTTGGCGGCCACCAGGGTGACGCGCGCGCCCCTGGCCAGCGCCGTGCGGGCCAGGGCGTATCCCTGCAGGCCCGAGGAGCGGTTGCCGATGAAGCGGACCGGGTCGATCGCCTCGCGGGTACCGCCCGCCGACACGACGATGTGGCGGCCCGCCAGGTCGGTGGTACGGCCGGCCAGCACCCGCGCGCACAACTCGAAGATCTCGGTGGGCTCCGGAAGCCGGCCGCGGCCGCTGTCGGCGCCGGTCAGCCTGCCCACGGCGGGATCGATGACCAGCGACCCGCGCTCGCGCAGGGTCGCGACGTTGGCGCGGGTGGCCGGGTGCTCCCACATCTCGGTGTGCATGGCGGGCGCGAAGACGACCGGGCACCTGGCCGTGAGCAGCGTGTTGGTGAGCAGGTCGGAGGCGAGGCCGTGGGCGGCCTTGGCCAGCACGTCGGCGGTGGCCGGGGCGACGACCACGAGGTCGGCCTCCTGGCCGATGCGGACGTGCGGCACCTCGTGCACGCCGTCCCACACCTCGGCGGAGACGGGATTGCCCGACAGGGCCGCCCAGGTCGGCTCGCCGACGAAGCGCAGGGCCTCGCGAGTGGGCACCACCCGGACGGCATGGCCCGACTCGGTGAACAGGCGGAGCAGCTCACACGCCTTGTAGGCGGCGATGCCGCCGCTCACGCCCAGAACGACTTGGGACACCCGGGCGACTTCAGCCCTCGATCGGGTCGGACGTGAGCAGGTTCTCGCTGACCTCGCGCAGCGCGATGGACAGCGGCTTCTCCTGGGCGTGGGTCTCGACCAGGGGGCCCACGTACTCCAGCAGACCCTCGCCGAGCTGGGAGTAGTAGGCGTTGATCTGGCGCGCCCGCTTGGCGCCCATGATCACGAGGCTGTACTTGCTGTCGACCACGTCGAGAAGCTGGTCGATCGGCGGGTTGGTGATGCCTTCGGCAACCGGGGCAGTGCCTGCCACGTTGATGGACCTCTCGTCTGGGTGAGCTGCTACGCGCTCATCAAGGCTATCAGGCGGTGGCACACGTCCTGGACCGTCGTGTTGACGAGGGTCACGTCGAACTCCTTTTCGGCGGCCATCTCCACCCTGCCCGCCTCAAGGCGTCTCGCGATGACGTCTTCCGGCTCGGTGCCGCGCCCGCGAAGGCGCTTCTCCAGCTCCTGCCAGGTCGGTGGCGCCAGGAACACCAGCAGCGCCTCCGGCATGGACTCGCGGACCTGCCTGGCGCCCTGGAGGTCGATCTCCAGGACGGTGGGAACGCCCGCCTCCAGGCGGGAAATGACGGGACCGCGCGGCGTGCCGTACCGGTTGCCGGCGAACTCCGCCCATTCGAGCAGCTCGCCACCGGCGACCAGGCGGTCGAACTCGGCGTCGTCGGCGAAGAAGTACTCGACCCCGTGCGTCTCGCCCGGCCTGGGCTCGCGCGTCGTCACCGAGACCGACAGCCACACCTCGGGGTGCGCCCGCCGGAGCTCGGCGACGACCGTGGACTTGCCGACACCGGACGGCCCGGACAGGACCGTCAGGCGCCTTCCACGGCCCCGCGACGGAAGGCCCCCGGAAAGCCCGGGGTCTTCCCTGGAGGGCATGGAGCCACCTGCACGCGCCTCCGCGCCACCCGAATCGGCGGCGCGGTGGGCCCGGGCGTTTCCGGGCCAGGACGTACCGGTCACTCCATACCCCCCCGAAACTAATTCCTCAAGACTCTTCCGAGATCAGCTCTCGGAAGCGCCGAACTCGCGCTCCAGCGAAGCCCGCTGGTTCGCGCCGAGCCCCCGCACGCGGCGGGACTCGGCGATACCGAGCCGCTCCATGAGCTGCTTGGCACGGACCTTGCCCACACCAGGGAGCGACTCCAACAGCGCCGACACCTTCATCTTGCCGATGACGTCGTCGGTCTGACCATCCTTCAGCACCTCAGCCAGAGAAACCGCGCCGTGCTTGAGCCGGTTCTTGACCTCGGCACGCTCCTTGCGGGCCTTCGCAGCCTTCTCAAGGGCTGCGGCGCGCTGCTCGGGGGTCAGGGGAGGAAGAGCCACGCCGGGTCACCTCGAATTTCTGTCGATGTACTCGGACGGGAAGGGAAACTAGCTGGTCATTGACCTTCAAGCAACGTCAAGGGGCGTTTCGGTGCTCACAAAATCTCGTTCATGACTCTCCGTGACAGAGAAATAGCGCTTTGTCTATCAAAAGGCCCTCACCACCGCGATTTCAGGGGGTCGTGATCGTGCGCCTCAGCGCAGCCGCTATGGTTGCCGCAGCGGCACCGGGATCGGCGGATCCGGTGATGGGCCTTCCGATCACGAGAAGGTCCGCGCCGTCGGCGAGCGCCTGCTCGGGCGTCGCCACGCGCGCCTGGTCCTGAGTGTCGGCTCCGGCGGGCCGCACGCCCGGCGTGATCAGCGTGATGTCCGGCCCGACCTCGGCCCGGACGGCGGCGACCTCGCGCGGCGAGCAGACCAGAGCCCGTGCGCCCGCGCCGACCGCCAGCACCGAAAGCCGGCGCACCGCGTCGACCGGGGGCCCGTTCACCCCGACGCGTTCGAGATCGGCGTCGGACAGCGAGGTCAGCAGCGTCACGGCCGCGATCCGGGTGTTGGGCGCGGCCTCGCTCGCGGCGCGGATCATCGCCGGTCCGCCCGTGGCGTGGACGGTGAGGATCGTAGGACGCAGCCTGGCGACGGCCCTGGCCGCCCCCGCGACGGTGTTGGGGATGTCGTGGAGCTTCAGGTCCAGGAAGACGTTCACGCCGCTGGCGCCGCGCACGGAGGCGATCACGTCGGGGCCGTAGCGCAGGTAGAGTTCGAGGCCCACCTTGACCGTGGTCACGTGCGGGGTCACCAGGGCCGCCCAGCGGGCCGCGGTCTCCAGGTCGGGCGCGTCCAGGGCGACGGCGATGGGTGCGGACGTCAAAGCGAACTCTCCTCCATATCGGTTCCGCCGGTGCCGGGCGCGAAGCCGGGTGCGCCGGGTTCCGGCAGCACGTCCGGGCGCGGGCGCGCGCCGCCTCCCGGCGGGTGGTGATGGGCCAGGCCGACGGCGTCGGCCAGGCGCTGGAAGCCGCGTGCGGACAGCAGCTCCTCCAGCTCGCGCAGGATGCGCAGGCAGGCGTAGGGGTCGTGGAACAGGGCGGTGCCGACGCCGACCACGCAGGCGCCCGCGAGGATCAGCTCGAAGGCGTCTCTGCCGGTGAGCACGCCGCCGACGCCCAAGATCGGCACGCCGGGCAGCGCGGCGTAGACCTGCCACACGCAGCGCACCGCCAGCGGGCGCACGGCGGGCCCCGACAGGCCGCCGGTCACCGCGGCCAGCGAGGGGCGCAGCGTCTCGGTGTCGATGCTCATCGCGAGCGGGGTGTTGATCATGGACAGGGCGTCGGCCCCGCCGTCCACGCACGCGCGGGCGACGGCGACGATGTCGGCCACGTCCGGCGAGAGCTTGGCGATCACCGGTACGTCGTAGCGCATCAGGGCGCGGACCGAGGAGATCACCTCGGCCGCGGCGGCGGGGTCTCTGGAGAACACCTTGCCGCGGTCCTCGATGTTGGGGCAGGCGAGGTTGACCTCCACGCCGGTCACGCCCGGGGCGTCGGTGAGGCGCCGCGCGAGCGCGCCGTACTCGTTGACGGTCCCCCCGCCGATGGAGACCACCGTGCGCACGCCCCTGTGGGCCAGCCAGGGCAGTTCGCGGTCCAGGAAGGCATCGATGCCCGGGCCCTGCAGTCCGACGGCGTTGAGGAGCCCTGAGGGCGTCTCGGCCATGCGGGGCGTGGGGCGCCCGGCGCGGGGGGCCATCGTGATCGAGCGGGTCACCAGCGCGCCGATGCGGTTCAGGTCGAAGAACTGGGCGAGCTCCCGCCCGGAGGAGGCGCAGCCCGCCGCGGTGGTGATGGGATTGGCCAGCTCCACATGCGCCAGGTAAGTCCGCATATCAACTGACATTTCTGGGACTGCCACCTCCGCCAGGCCCCGTGGGCGACACCGGCGCCGACGGAGCGCCCGGCGCCCCCGCCGCGTCGAACGGGATCGTCCCGACGTCTTCGAAGCGCACCCTCTCACCCCTGAAGACCGGTCCGTCCGCGCACGCGCGGACCATCCGGGTGATCCCGTCGTCTCCGATGACCGGCAGCACGCAGGTCATGCACACGCCGAACCCGCACGCCATGGCCTCCTCCACGGACACCTGCACGGGTATGTCGAACTCGATCGCGACCGCGGTGACCCCGCGCAGCGTCTCCATCGGGCCGCACGCGTAGACGACGTCCGCCCGGGCGTCCGCGATGACACCGGGCAGCACATCGGTCACCCTGCCGCGCATGCCGAGCGAGCCGTCCTCGGTCGTGAGGGTGGTGGTCTCGCCCATCCGGCGGGCCCGCAGCGCGCCGAAGACGCGCTCGGCCGAGCCCGCGCCGATCACGAAGTCGACGCGGCACCGGCGCCGCTGCAACGCGTCGGCGAGCCCGAAGAGCGTCGCCGAGCCGTAGTCGTCGCCGACCAGCACGCACGTGACCGGGTCGCGCGGCAGCGGGAACGGACGGCCGAGCGGCCCGACCACGTCGATCGTGTCACGCGCCCGGCGCCGGGCCAGCCACGCGGTGCCGGGGCCGCGCACGGCGAAGACCAGCTCCACCGTGCCCCCGTAGTCGGGTTTGACGTCGTGGACCGAGAAGGCACGCCGGGTGAGCATGGCGGAGTGGGGACCGCCCACGGCCACGGCCACGAAGTGGCCGGGCCGCAGGCTCTCGGCGATGCCCGGCGCCACCACCGTCAGGGCATGGTAGGCGTCGACCCGGCGCGTGGTCAGCACCGTGCCGGTCACCTGAACCGGGGTCGCAGCCGTCTCCCATCACCTCCGCGGCAGGGCGCGGTCAGCCTCGTAGCGCTCGCGCGTGCTCCTGCAGGGACCGTACGCCCACATCGCCCCTAACGACGGCTTGGACGCCCTGAACCGCCGCGGCGAGTCCCTGTACGGTCGTGATGCAGGGGATGCCGCGCAGCACCGCTGCGGTGCGGATCTCGTAGCCGTCCAGGCGCGGCCCCGACTGCCCGGGGCTCCCGAAGGGCGTGTTCACGATGAGATCCACCTGACCGTCCAGAACGAGCCCCACGATCGTCGGCTCGCCGTCCGGGCCCGTTCCCTCACTGTGCTTGCGCACGATCTTGGCATGGACGCCGTTGCGGCGCAGCACCTCCGCGGTGCCCTCGGTGGCGAGGATCTCGAAGCCGAGGTCGGCGAGCGCCTTGACCGGGAAGATCATCGCCCGCTTGTCGCGGTTGGCCACCGAGACGAACGCGCGGCCCTTGGTGGGCAGCGAGCCGTAGGCGGCGGCCTGCGACTTGGCGAAGGCCGTGCCGAAGACGGAGTCGATGCCCATCACCTCGCCCGTGGAGCGCATCTCCGGGCCCAGCACGATGTCGACGCCGTCGTTGACGCCGTGGATGAACCGGTTGAAGGGCAGCACCGCCTCCTTGACCGCCACCGGGGCGTCGAGCGGCAGCGTGCCGCCGTCGCCGGTGGCGGGCAGCATGCCCTCGGCGCGCAGCTCGGCGACGGTCGCGCCCATCATCACCCGGGCCGCAGCCTTGGCCAGCGGCACCGCCGTCGCCTTGGACACGAACGGCACCGTACGGCTGGCGCGCGGGTTCGCCTCCAGCACGTGCAGCACCCCCGAGGAGATCGCGTACTGCACGTTGAGCAGCCCGCGCACCCCCACTCCCCTGGCGATCGCCTCGGTGGCCTCGCGGATGCGCCGGATGTCGGCGGACCCCAGCGTGATCGGCGGCAGGGCGCACGCCGAGTCGCCGGAGTGGATGCCGGCCTCCTCGATGTGCTCCATGACGCCGCCGAGGTATAGGTCGTCGCCGTCGAACAGGGCGTCCACGTCGATCTCGATGGACTCGTCGAGGAACCTGTCGATCAGCACCGGGTGCTCGCCGACCGCCTTGGACATGTAGGCCGTCAGCGTCTCCTCGTCGTAGACGATGGCCATGCCCGCGCCGCCCAGCACGTAGGACGGCCTGACCAGCACCGGGTAGCCGATCTCCTCGGCGATCGCCCTGGCCTCGTCGGTGGTCAGCGCGGTGCCGTGCCTGGGCGCGGGCAGGTTCGCCTCGGCCAGCACCTGGCCGAACGCGCCGCGCTCCTCTGCCAGGTGGATCGACTCGGGGGTGGTGCCGACCACGGGCACCCCGGCGTCCTTGAGGGCCTGGGCCAGGCCGAGCGGGGTCTGCCCGCCGAGCTGCACGATGACGCCCGCCACGGGCCCGCTCTGCTGCTCGGCGTGGACGACCTCCAGGACGTCTTCGAGGGTCAGCGGCTCGAAGTAGAGGCGGTCGGAGGTGTCGTAGTCGGTGGAGACGGTCTCGGGGTTGCAGTTGACCATGACCGTCTCGAACCCGGTCCGCGACAGCTCGAAAGAGGCGTGGACGCAGGCATAGTCGAACTCGATGCCCTGGCCGATGCGGTTGGGCCCGCTGCCCAGGATGATGACCTTCGGGCGCTCGCCCGCGGGGACCTCGTCCTCCTCGTCGTAGGTCGAGTAGAGGTAGGGGGTGCGGGCGGCGAACTCGGCGGCGCAGGTGTCGACCGTGTTGTAGACCGGCCGCAGGCCGAGGGCGTGGCGCAGGTCTCGCACCCTGGCCTCGTCCATGCCACGGATCTCGGCGATCTGGGCGTCGCTGAAGCCGAGCCGCTTGGCGTCGAGGATCTCCGACGCGGTGAGGTCGGACGCCTCCCCGATGGCCACGGCGGTCTCATGGATCAGCAGGAGCTGGTCGAGGAACCACGGGTCGATGGCGGTCGCCTCGTGGATCTGGTCGAGGGTGGCCCCGGCGCGGATGGCGCGCATCACGGTGCCCAGCCGTCCGTCGTGCGGCGTGCTCGCGGCCTCCAGGAGCTCTGGGACGGCTCCGGGGTCGCCCGCCCAGGTGAACGGCGCCCCCTTCTTCTCCAGCGAGCGCAGCGCCTTCTGGAGGGCCTCGGGGAAGGATCTGCCGATCGCCATCGCCTCGCCGACGGACTTCATGTGCGTGGTGAGGGTGGCGTCGGCGCCGTCGAACTTCTCGAACGCGAAGCGCGGCACCTTCACCACCACGTAGTCGAGCGTGGGCTCGAAGGAGGCCGGGGTCTCCTTGGTGATGTCGTTGGGGATCTCGTCGAGGGTGTAGCCGAGCGCCAGCTTGGCGGCGATCTTGGCGATCGGGAAGCCGGTCGCCTTGGAGGCCAGCGCGCTGGAGCGGGACACCCTCGGGTTCATCTCGATCACGATCATGCGGCCGGTGCCCGGGTGGACGGCGAACTGGATGTTGCAGCCCCCGGTGTCGACGCCGACCTCGCGGATCACCGCGATGGCCACGTCGCGCATGTTCTGGTACTCGCGGTCGGTGAGGGTCATGGCGGGCGCGACGGTGATGCTGTCGCCGGTGTGCACGCCCATCGGGTCGAGGTTCTCGATGGAGCACACGATGACGACGTTGTCGTTGCGGTCGCGCATGACCTCCAGCTCGTACTCCTTCCAGCCGAGGATCGACTCCTCAAGGAGCACCTCGGTGGTCGGCGAGGCGTCGAGGCCCGCGCCCGCGATGCGGCGCAGCTCGGTCTCGTCGTGGGCGAACCCGGAGCCGGCGCCGCCCATGGTGAAGCTGGGCCGCACCACGACGGGGTAGCCCAGCTCGTCCGCGGCGGCCAGGCATTCCGCCATCGTGTGGCAGATCGCGCTGCGCGCCGACTCGGCGTTCAGCCCGTGCTCGGCGGCCACCTTGGCGACGATCTCCTTGAACCGCTCGCGGTTCTCCCCCGCCTGGATCGCGTCGACGTCGGCGCCGATCAGCTCGACGTCATAGCGCTCCAGCACCCCGGCCTCGTGCAGCGAGATCGCGGTGTTCAGCGCGGTCTGGCCGCCCAGCGTGGGCAGCAGGGCGTCGGGGCGCTCCTTGGCGATGATCTTCTCGACGATGTCGGGAGTGATCGGCTCGACGTAGGTGGCGTCGGCGAACTCGGGGTCCGTCATGATCGTCGCGGGGTTGCTGTTGACGAGGATCACGCGGAAGCCCTCGGCGCGCAGCACGCGGCACGCCTGGGTGCCTGAGTAGTCGAACTCGCAGGCCTGCCCGATCACGATCGGCCCGGAGCCGATGACCATGATCGATGAAATGTCCGTGCGCTTAGGCACCCTGCTTCGCCCCCATCATCTCGCAGAACTCGTCGAACAGGCCCGCCGCGTCGTGCGGCCCCGCCGCCGCCTCGGGGTGGTACTGGACGCTGAAGGCCGGGCGGTCGAGCAGGCGTAGCCCCTCGACGCAGTCGTCGTTGAGGTTGACGTGGCTGACCTCCGCCCTGCCGTACGGCGTGTCGAACGGGCCGTCCAGCGGGGCGCGTACGGCGAAGCCGTGGTTGTGCGCGGAGATGTCGACCTTGCCGGTCCGCCGGTCCTGGACGGGCTGGTTGACGCCGCGGTGGCCGTAGCGGAGCTTGTAGGTGCCCAGCCCGAGCGCGCGGCCGAAGAGCTGGTTGCCGAAGCAGATGCCGAAGAACGGCACGCCCGCGCCGAGTACCCCGCGCAGGGCCTCGACCTGGGCGTCGGCGGCGGCCGGGTCGCCGGGGCCGTTGGAGAAGAACACGCCGTCGGGCCGCCGGGCGAGGATCTCCTCGGCCGTGGTCGACGCCGGCAGCACATGCACCTCGCAGCCCCGCTCGGCCATCCGCTGCGGGGTCATCGCCTTGATGCCGAGATCGACGGCCGCGACGGTGAACCGCCGCTCCCCGACCGCCGGCACCACGTACGGCTCGCGCGTGGACACCTCGGCGGCGAGGTCGGCCCCCACCATTCCCGGCGACCGGCGCACCCGCTCGACCAGCTCGTCCACGGGCGCGTCGGCGTGCTCGCCGGAGAAGATCCCGGCCCGCATGGCCCCGCGCTCGCGCAGGTGGCGGGTGAGCGCCCGGGTGCCGGGCATCGCGATGCCGACGACCCCCTGCCCCGCCAGGTACTCGCCGAGGCCGCTCGTGGCCCGCCAGTTGGAGTGGACGCGGGCGGGCTCGCGCACGACGTATCCGGCGACCCAGACCCGGGAGGACTCGGGGTCCTCCTCGTTGACGCCGGTGTTGCCGATGTGCGGCGAGGTCATCGCCACGATCTGGCGGTGGTAGGACGGGTCGGTGAGGGTCTCCTGGTAGCCGGTCATGCCGGTGTTGAAGACCATCTCGCCGAACGTCTCCCCCCGCGCGCCGTACGGCGCGCCGCGGAAGACCCGCCCGTCTTCGAGAACGAGGATGGCCATCAGACCAGCTTCCCTTCCATGACGGTCGGCCTGCCCCGGAGCAGCGTGGCGACCACGCGGCCGGGCAGGGACATGCCTTCGTAGGGGGTGTTTCGGCTCTTCGACGCGAAGCCGTGCGGGTCCACGGCGGCGCGCGGTGCGGGGTCGTACAGGGTGATGTTGGCCGGTGAGCCCGCCTCCAGGGGCGTCCCGTGGCCGCTCAGCCGCCCGATGCGGGCGGGCCGCGCCGACATCCGGTCGGCGACCTGCGCCCAGTCGAGCAGCCCGGTCTCGATCATGGCCTCCTGGACCACCGGCAGCGCGGTCTCCAGGCCGATCATGCCCATGGCCGCCGCCGCCCACTCGGTCTCCTTGTCCTCGACCGGGTGCGGCGCGTGGTCGGTGGCCACGCAGTCGATGGTGCCGTCGGCGAGCGCGGCCCGCAGCGCGAGGACGTCGTCGCGGGTGCGCAGCGGCGGGTTGACCTTGTAGATCGGGTTGTAGGAGCCGAGCGGGGAGGTCTCCACCAGGTCGTCGGTGAGCAGCAGGTGGTGGGGGGTCACCTCGGCGGTGATGTTCCAGCCCTTGGACTTGGCCCAGCGGATGATCTCCACGGACCCGGCGGTGGAGACGTGGCAGACGTGCAGCCGGGAGCCGACGTGGGCGGCGAGCAGGCAGTCGCGGGCGATGATCGCCTCCTCGGCGACGGCGGGCCAGCCGCCCAGGCCGAGGCGTCCGGAGACGGCGCCCTCGTTCATCTGCGCGCCGGCGGTGAGGCGGGGCTCCTGGGCGTGCTGGGCGATCACGCCGTCGAACGCCTTGACGTATTCCAGCGCGCGGCGCATCAGCACCGCGTCGGAGACGCACTTGCCGTCGTCGGAGAAGACCCGGACGCCCGCGGCGGACTCGGCCATCGCGCCCAGCTCGGCCAGGCGCTCGCCGTCCAGGCCGACGGTCACCGCGCCCACGGGGCGCACGTCGCAGTATCCGGCCTCCTGGCCCAGCCGCCAGACCTGCTCCACGACCCCGGCGGTGTCGGCGACCGGCGAGGTGTTGGCCATCGCGTGGACGGCGGTGAAGCCGCCCAGCGCGGCCGAGCGGGTGCCGGAGGCGACGGTCTCGGCGTCTTCGCGGCCCGGCTCGCGCAGGTGGGTGTGCAGGTCGACCAGGCCGGGCAGCGCGATCAGGCCGTCGGCCTCGATCACGGTGATCTCCGGGCCGTCGGCCCGTGGAGCGCCCACCTCGGCGATCACGCCGTCGCGTACCAGGATGTCGGCGGGCTCGCCGCCCAGCACGCGAGCGTTCTTGATCAGGATCACTGGGTCTCTCCCCCGAGCAGCAGGTACAGGACGGCCATGCGGATGGTCACGCCGTTGGCGACCTGCTCGACGATCGTCGAGCGGGCGGAGTCGGCGACCTCGGCGGCGATCTCCATGCCCCGGTTCATCGGCCCCGGGTGCATCACGATCGCGTCTTCCGGCATCCGGGCCAGGCGGTCGCGGTCGAGGCCGTAGCGGCGGCTGTACTCGCGCGCGCTCGGGAAGAAGGCGTCGTTCATCCGCTCCTTCTGCACCCGCAGCATCATGACGGCGTCGGACTTCGGCAGCACCGAGTCGAGGTCGTAGGAGACCTCGCAGGGCCAGGACTCGACGGTGACCGGCAGCAGCGTCGGCGGGGCCACCAGCGTGACCTCCGCGCCGAGGGTGTGCAGCAGCAGCACGTTGGAGCGGGCGACCCGGCTGTGCAGCACGTCGCCGACGATGGCGATCCTGCGGCCGTCCAGGACGCCCAGCCTGCGGCGCATGGTGAAGGCGTCGAGCAGCGCCTGGGTGGGGTGCTCGTGGGTGCCGTCGCCCGCGTTGACGACGCTGCCGTCGACCCACGCGGCCAGGCGGTGCGGGGCGCCGGAGGCGCTGTGCCTGATGACCACCGCGTCGGCGCCCATGGCCTGGAGGGTCAGCGCGGTGTCCTTCAGGCTCTCGCCCTTGGACACGCTCGACCCCTTGGCCGAAAAGTTGATCACGTCGGCGGACAGCCGCTTGGCCGCCGCCTCGAACGAGATGCGGGTGCGGGTGGAGTCCTCGAAGAACAGGTTGACCACGGTGCGGCCGCGCAGCGTGGGCAGCTTCTTGATGGAGCGTTCCGAGACCCTGCTCAGCTCGTCGGCGGTGTCGAGGATGAGCAGGGCGTCGTCCCTGCCGAGGTCGGCGGCCGAGATCAGATGCCGGTTCACCGCTCGCTCCCATCGTCCTGGCGGGCCTGCCCGCCCTCTTCCGGCTTGATCAGCACGACGGCGTCACGCCCGTCGATCTCCTCCAGGTAGACCTTGACCTGCTCGCTCTTGGCGGTGGGCAGGTTCTTGCCGACGTAGTCGGCGCGGATCGGCAGCTCCCGGTGCCCCCGGTCGACCAGGGTGGCGAGCTGCACCGCGCGCGGGCGGCCGACGTCGCCGAGCGCGTCGAGTGCGGCGCGGACCGTGCGGCCGGAGAACAGCACGTCGTCCACCAGCACCACGGTCTTGTCGTCGATGCCGTCGGGCGGCAGTTCGGTGCGGCCGAGCGGGCGCGCGGGGCGCATCCGCAGGTCGTCGCGGTACATGGTGATGTCGATGTATCCAACGGGGACCTTGAGGCCCTCGAAGCGGGCGATGCGGTCGCCCAGACGGCGCGCGAGCGTGGCGCCCCTCGTGGGGATGCCGATCAGGACGACGCTTCCCGCTCCCTTCGTGCGCTCGATGATCTCGTGCGCGATGCGGGTCAGCGCCCGTTGGATGTCCGGCCCCTCAAGGACCGCCCTGGTGGTGTGCCAGGCTTCGGACATGCGAAAATCACCGCCTTTCCCGCCTCACAGGACGGGTCTTAAAGGTTGCGTGGCGAATTCACCCTAGCAGCCCCTACTGAGCGGACCATCGCCCCCCTCACGCCCCCTACCAGCAAATATGCCCAAAAGCCCGGCCAGATCAGCGTTTGACGTCCCGCTTCGGCGGGGACGGTGTGTACGGCGCTAAGGGGGAGAGCGATGAGCTTTCACGTCGATTCCGAGGTGGGCCGGCTGCACCGGGTGCTCGTGCACAAACCCGAGCTCGCGCTGAAGCGGCTCACACCGTCCAACATGCACAGCATGCTGTTCGACGACGTCCTTTGGGTGCAGCGCGCCCTGGAGGAGCACGAGGAGTGGCAGCGCACCCTGAGCGAGCGGGGCATCGAGGTTCACCTGCTGGCCGACCTGCTGCGCGAGACGGTCGAGATCCCCGAGGCGCGCAAGCACATCCTGGACAAGGTGGTGGACGAGCGGTGGTTCGGCCCGCTGGCCACCGACGCCATCCGCAACACCCTCGACTCGCTCGACTCCGCGACCCTCCAGACCCACCTGACCGGCGGCATCACCAAGCGCGAGATCATGGATCGCGACTGCGCCCCCAAGAGCCTGGCCTTCCACACCCTGGCGATGGACGACTTCATCCTCCAGCCGCTGCCCAACGCGATGTTCACCCGCGACAACTCCTGCTGGATCTACGACGGCGTCTCGATCAACGCCATGCGGATGAAGGCGCGCAAGAACGAGACGGTCAACATGGAGGCCATCTACCGCTGGCACCCGATGTTCGCCTCCCAATACGAGACCCGCTTCAAGGTGTGGTGCCCGGGCACGGCGATGGCCCCGGCCACCATCGAGGGCGGCGACGTGCTGGTCATCGGGCGCGGGGCGGTGCTCATCGGGATGAGCGAGCGCACCCAGCCGCAGGCGGTGGAGATGGTCGCCCGCAACCTGTTCAGGGCGGGCTCGGCCACCACGATCGTGGCGCTGAGCATGCCCAAGGCGCGTGCGTTCATGCACCTCGACACGGTGATGACCATGGTCGACGAGGGCCGGTTCACCAAGTACGCGGGCCTGGGCATGCTGCCGTCGTACACGATCGAGCCCGGCGACAACGACAAGGAGCTGAAGGTCACCGACCACCCGCCGCAGGACATGCACCGGGCCATCGGGCGGGCGCTCGGCCTCGACGACATCGAGGTCCTCACCGCCGAGCAGGACGTCCACGCCGCCGAGCGTGAGCAGTGGGACGACGGCTGCAACGTGCTGGCCATCGAGCCCGGCGTGGTGGTGGCCTACGACCGCAACACGACGACCAACAACTTCCTGAGCGAAAGGGGCGTCGAGGTCGTCACCGTGCCCGGGGGCGAACTGGGCCGGGGGCGCGGCGGGCCGCGTTGCATGAGCTGCCCACTGGAACGCGACGGCATCTGAGACAGCGCGCCCGTCATGAGCGGCTGGCGGCGGCTGTTCCGCACCAAGCCCGTCGAGGAGATCGTCACCGAGGGCGGCCACGGGGCGGGCGGCGAGCTGCGGCGCACCATGACCCTCACCCAGCTCACCATGTTCAGCGTCGGGGCCACGCTGGGGACCGGCATCTTCGTCATCCTGGGCGAGGCGACCCCGCTGGCCGGGCCCGCCGTCGTGCTGTCGTTCGTGCTCGCCGCGGTGACCGCGCTGTTCTCGGCGCTGTCCTACGCCGAGCTGGCGGGGACCATCCCGGTCTCCGGGTCCTCATACAGCTACGCCTACGCCACGCTGGGCGAGCTGGTGGCGTGGGTGTGCGGGTGGTGCCTGGTCCTGGAGTACGCGGTGTCGGTGTCGGCCGTCGCGGTCGGCTGGGGCCAGTACCTCAACGAGCTGCTGCGCCAGCTCTTCGGGGTGGCGATCCCCGAAGCGCTGGCCGGGCCGCCCGGCGGCGGCGGAGTGATCAACCTGCCCGCCATCGCGGTGGTCGCGCTGGTCGCCGTGCTGCTGCTGCGCGGCGCGTCGGAGAGCGCCACCGCCAACGTGATCATGGTGTTCGTGAAGGTCGGCGTGCTGATCTTCTTCAGCGTGGTCGCCTTCACCGCCTTCGATTCCGGCAACATGACACCGTTCGCCCCGCTGGGCCTGGCCGGGATCAGCGCCGCCGGGGCCAAGGTGTTCTTCTCCTACATCGGCTTCGACGCGGCCTCGACGGCGGGCGAGGAGTCCAAGAACCCCCGGCGTGACCTTCCCCTGGCGATCCTGCTCTCGCTGTTCATCGTCACCGTCATCTACGTGCTCGTCGCGCTGTCGGCGGTCGGCGCGATGCCGTGGCAGCAGATCTCCGGCACCGAGGCGTCGCTGGCCAAGGTCCTGGAGCACACCACCGGGGCGGCATGGCCGTCGGTGGTGCTGTCGGCCGGGGCGGTCATCGCCATCACCAGCGTCGTGCTCACCGTCCTGTACGGCCAGACGCGCATCCTGTTCGCGATGTCCAGGGACGGCCTGATCCCGGGGATCTTCCAGCGGGTGAGCCCGCGCCGCCGGGTGCCCGCCGCCAACACGCTCATCGTATGCCTGTTCGTGGCGGTGCTCGCCGGGCTGATCCCCCTCGGACGGCTGGCCGACGCCACCAGCATCGGCACGCTGTTCGCCTTCTCGGTGGTCAACGTCGGGGTGCTGGTGCTCCGCCGTACCAAGCCGGATCTGCGCCGGTCCTTCCGCACGCCGCTGTTCCCCCTCACGCCGATCCTCGGGGTGCTCTTCTGCGTCTTCCTCATGACCCGTTTGGACCGTGCCACCTGGATCACCTTCCTGCTGTGGTCGGCGCTCGGCCTGGCCGCGTACTTCGGCTACGGCTTCCGCCGCTCCCGCCTCGCCACGTCCAGCGCGACCGGCTCGTCCGGTGGAGGAGACCCACGATGAGATTCGGCCATGTCCTCACCGGCTACACGCCCGGCCGGGGCGGCAGGGACGCCGTCGCGCTCGGCGCTCTCTTGGCACGTTCCACGTCCGCCCGGCTCAGCCTGGCCACCGTCAACCCGCCCGGCTGGACGACGCCCTCCAGCGGCAGGGTGGACGCCGAATGGACCCGCTATCTGCGCGAGCAGGCCGAGGAGTCGCTCGCCGAGGCGGCCGGCCTGGTCCGGGAGGCGGGCGCGGGCGAGCCGGAGCGGGTGATCGGCGTGAACCGGGGCAGCGGGCGCGGGCTGGCCGCCATCGCGCGCGACGTCGGCGCGGAGGTCATCGCGATCGGCTCGGCGCCGCGCGCCGCCAGGGGCCGGATCACCGTCGGCAGCACCGGCGACCAGCTCCTGCACTCCTCCCCCGTGCCGGTCGCGCTCGCGCCCGCCGGATACGCCGAGGACCCGCCGGACGACATCGACCGCCTGACGGTCGCCTACCGGCGCTGCCCGGCGAGCGACGCGGCACTCCGCCTGGCCGCCGCCGTGGCCGCCCGGCTCGGCACGCCGCTGCGGTTGCTCACGATGCTCATCACCCGGCCCATGGTGCGCGAGGCGAGGCGTGCCGCGCTCGAAGAGGAAATGCTGCACCGTCTGCGGGAACAGTGCGGCGCGGATTTGGAACGTGCCGCGCGCGGGCCGTACCGGGTCGGGGTGAGCGTCGAGATGACCGAGGCGAGGACCGTGCCGACGGCGCTCGGCCTGGTCGAGTGGCTGCCGGGTGAGCTGCTGATCTGCGCTTCCAGCCAATCGGGGCCGCTACGCAAGGTGTTCCTCGGGGACACCTCGTTGAAGATCGTTCAGGGGTCGCCCCGCCCTGTTATGATCTTGCCCAGGACCCCCGAGGCCGAGCCGAGCGGCAGAATCATGAATATCAAACCCTGACGAACCCATGTTTCATTTGGGATCTGGGTAACATATCGAGCGTTCTTCACCGGACCGGATTCGGCATCTTTTTTCCAATCAGCTTGACCTTCGGCGTCCACCGCTTTACCGTCACTGTGCGTAACCACTCCTCGTGGCGTACTGGGGTAAACCCCGGCGCAACGGTCACCGTTGGTGCCTGCCCCTGGCACCGACCCCGGTGGTCTGTGCATAAGCCGCGAGGTAGGACAATCTAGAGATAGCGCTACATAGAGAGCCGGGGGGCCACAGGATGCCGTCTGAGTATGCCAAGTCGCTGGGTGCACGACTCCGCGCGATCCGCACCCAGCAGGGGCTGTCCCTGCACGGAGTCGAAGAGAAGTCTCGCGGCCGTTGGAAGGCCGTCGTCGTCGGCTCGTACGAGCGCGGCGACCGTGCGGTCACGGTGCAGAAGCTCGCGGAGCTCGCCGATTTCTACGGCGTGCCCGTCTCCGAGCTGCTGCCCGGCGGCGCCGCGCCGAGCCCTCTCGGCCCGACGCCGAAGCTCGTGATCGACCTGGAGCGGCTGTCCCAGTTGCCCAAGGAGAAGGCCGGAGCACTCGCCCGCTACGCCGCCACCATCCAGAGCCAGCGCGGTGACTACAACGGCAAGGTGCTCTCGATCCGGCAGGAAGACCTGCGGTCCCTCGCGGTGATCTACGACAAGTCGCCGAGCGAGCTGACCGAGGAACTGATCAGCTGGGGCGTCCTCGACGCCGAGGCCCGCCGCGCGGTCGAGTCCTTCTGATCCGCACCGGGCCTGGCCCGGCCCGGAGCGCGATCGCATGACCCGCGATCGGGTGCGCCACCGCCTCGGCGCACCCGTCACACATGCCGGCGCCGAGCCGTCGGCGCATTCGGCGGCCAGGCCAAGGTCCCGCTTGGTAACGTCGAGCACCAGTTTCAAGATCTTGCTGTAGGGGAGCAGGACCGGAGCACGGGCACGAGAATCGGTAGGTATGGCGCGGGTGACAGACGGGGGGCGGGAAGGCCGCCGCCGCGGCTACGGGCACGCGGCGCATCGTGCCAGGCCGTCCACCACGCGTACGCTGCTGTTGCTGCTTCCCTATGCCGTCATGGCGGTCGTCTCACTGGCCGACTGGCAGATCGGGCCCGACGTCGGCCTGCTGCCGCTGCTCGCGCTCGGGCCCGCGTTCGCCAGCGTCGCCTGCGACATCCGGCGCACCGGCATGGTGGGCTGCGTGGCCGTGGCCCTGTGCCTGCTGCTGTCCACCTCCAACGAAATCGGCCAGGGACGCCTCCAGGTGGCCCTGGTCGCCATCGTGGGGGTCACCATGGCCAGCCTGGTGGCCAGCGCGGCCCGCACCCGCCACGAACGCCGTCTGGCCGACGTCCAGTCGGTCGCCGAGGCCGCCCAGCGCGTGCTGCTGCGGCCGGTGCCCCGGCGGGTCGGCCCCGGCCTCGGCGTCGCGGTCTCGTACACTTCCGCGGTCGCCGAGGCGCGCATCGGCGGCGACCTGTACGAGGTGGTCACCCACCCGCGCGGCGTGCGCGTCATCGTCGGAGACGTCCAGGGCAAGGGCCTGGAGGCCGTCGAGACGGCGGCCATCGTGCTGGGAGCGTTCCGCGAGGCGGCCTACGACGAGCGCGACCTGCTCGGCGTGGCCACCCGCCTGGAGAACGCGCTGTCCCGGCGGCTCACCGGCGAGCAGTTCGTCACGGCGGTGCTGGCCGAGGTCGGCGACGAGGACGAGATCGCGATCCTCAACTGCGGGCACCCGGCCCCGCTGATCATCCGTGCGGACGGCGGCGCGGAGTTCGCCGAGCCCCCGGAGGAGACCCCGCCCCTCGGCCTGGCCTGGCTCAAGCCGGAAACGCCGATGGTGCACGTCGAGCAGTTCGGCGAGGACGACCAGATCCTGCTTTACACCGACGGCATCATCGAGGCCCGCGACCACGGCGGCGCGTTCTACCCGCTGACCGACCGCGTGCATCTGCTGACCGGAGCCGACCCGCAGACCTCTCTCGACGGCCTGCGCGCCGACCTGCTCAAGCACGTGGGACGCCCCCTCAGCGACGACGCCGCGATGCTCCTGCTCCGCAAGAGCGCCGTACCCCGCGACACCGCCCCGGGCGACGCCGACTGACGCCGGCGGGGGCCGCCTGCGCGGCTCTCAGGCGGGTCAGCCCGCCAGGGGGACGGACACGGGCAGCGCGGGCTGCCCGGGAATCCCGAGAAGGGCCTCTACGGTGACGACGAAGGTCTCGGCCTCCGCCGCCAGTTCGTCGGCGTCGCGCGCGCTCACCACGCGGACCATGCCCGCCTCCGCCGCCGCGCGCTTGCCCGCGCTCACCGCGAAGTACGCGGCCCACTCGGCCAGGCGCGGCTCGGCCTCGGGGAGCAGTTCCCAGGCGCTGCGCAGCCTGCGCCGCCTGCCGTCCATCGGACGGGGGCGGGCGGCCAGGACCGCCGCGGCCGCGCGCAGGGCCGCGAGGTGCGCGGAGACGTAACGTGTCGCGGGCGTGCCCGCGGTGGCGGCCTGCGCCAGGCAGTCGCGCGCGTCGGCCAGGTGCGCCCTGACGGTGGGGGACAATCGGGGCCCGCTGTCATCGCTGAGCCGTGGGGTCATGCTGCAGCCTCCCTCGCTCGTGGCGGCTCCGGCATCCGGCCGGTGGAACCACATTCGCAGACACCACCGACAATCTGCGGGCGGCCGGACGAGGAGCTTCCCCACTCCCCGCCCGGCCGGACGGCGCCCACTCGTCTCCGCCGACGACGAGGACGCCACCCACCGCCCATGGAACGGGCCGCGAGTCCCGTTCTCGCCATCGAACATAAATTCGATCAGAGTTCGTGTCAAGTGTCAGGCGAACACAGTTTCGATCAAGCGAGGGGTTCGGCCGGCGTGACGAAGGCCGTAAGGAGTCTCGACCTCTGACTCCTCACGGCCTGAAGGGCGGGCGCCGGTCCACGGACGGCCCGGGGAGGGGTGGACCGTTCCTGTGGACGGCGCCCGCGGCGCGGTACGTCGCGAAGCGCGGAATCAGCGCCGGAACTTGCCTCGCACGTGTACCGGAACCCCCTGGCCGAGCATGCCGGGCAGGATCTGCGCGATGTGCATCGGCAGGCGGACGCACCCATGGGACGCCGGCACCAGCGGGACCGAGAGCGCCCCGTGCAGCGCGATGCCGCCGTTGAAGAAGATCGGGTTGTAGAGCTGGCCCAGGTACGACTTGTGCCAGCCGTCCCGGCGCCAGGTGGTCTTGAAGTCGCCGGTGGGAGTGCGCGCGTCGCCGCAGAAGCGCTGCTTCTTGCCCTGCCACTCGGTGGTCTCGCAGTACGGGATCCCGCTGCCGGAGGAGGTGTGGCTGATCAGCTTCGCCTCACCCCGCACGTACAGGACCATGACCTGCTGGGTCAGGTTGACCTCGACCCGGGTGGGCTTGCCCTTGGGGACGAGCACCCTGGGGGGCTTCGGGGCCTCCAGGGCGTTCCAGGTCCTGGACGCGACGGTGCTGGTGGGCTTGATGCCGTTGACCTTCTGGAAGGCCCAGAGGGCGACCAGGGTGCCGCCGCCGTACCGGCCGTCCACCTTGCCCGGGTGGTAGCCGAGCGCCTTGAGGCGCGTCTGGAGCCGCTTGACCGCGGTCCCCTTGGCGCCGACCTTCAGTTTCTTGTCCGGCGCGACGAACGCCGTCGTCTCCTTGCCCCGCACGATCCCGGCGGACACGCCGGCGACGGCGGCCTCCACGGCGGGAAGGTTCGTCACACGTGCGCCGGCGACGTTCGCCTTGTCCGGGGCGGCCCCCACGGTCGTGCCGCATCCGGAGAGAAGCACGGCCGCCGCGGTCGCGAACGCGGCCGGCCCCAGATGCCTCGCTGCCCCCACGTCAAATCATCCCCTCATCTTCATAACCACTAAACCCAGCGACTCTAGCCGAATGGTCACATACGGTCCACAATGGTCATCGATCTGTAATCAATCGCTATGTCCGGTCACCTTTATTAGAGTGGCGGGATGCCAGAAAAGTTGCCGCCCAACGCGGTGAAAGTCGGCCTTGTCCTGCGCGAGCTGGGCGCGGCCGGCGAGATCGTGGTGCTCCCCGAGTCCGCCCCGACCGCCGCGGCCGCCGCGGCCCAGCTCGGGTGCGAGGTCGGTGCCATCGCCAACAGCCTGATCTTCGACGCCGACGGCGAACCGCTGCTCGTCCTGACCAGCGGCGCGCACCGCGTCGACACCGGGCTCATCGCCCGCACGGCGGAGGCCACCACCGTCAAGCGCGCGACCCCGGAGTTCGTCCGGGCGGCCACCGGCCAGCCCATCGGCGGCGTCGCCCCCGTCGGGCACCCCGCGCCGATCCGCACGTTCGTCGACACCTGGCTCGGCAAGCACGACGTGGTCTGGGCGGCGGGCGGTCACCCGCACACGGTGTTCCCCACCGCCTTCGAGGAGCTCATCCGTATCACCGGCGGGATGCCGGCCGAGGTCGAGTGAGGCCGGGCGGGCGGCTGCTAGGGTGCGGGAAATGATCGGACTGCGGCAGGTCGGACCAGGCGAATTCGGCGCGAGGCTCGACACCTCGATCGGCATCTACATGGCCGCCATGCGCCCGCCCGCCGACCAGCTCACCGGCCGCAAGGGCATCATGCGCAACCACGCGACCTACCCCGACTTCACCTGTGTCTTCGCCGAACAGCCCGACGGCACGGCGGTGGGGTTCGCCTACGGCTTCCACGGAGCGTCCAACCAGTGGTGGCACGACGTCATCTACCGCTCGCTCACCGAGGCCGGCGGGCCTGAGGCCGCCCTCGGCTGGCTCGGACACACCCTGGAGATCGCCGAGGTGCACGTCCACCCCGACTACCAGGGCAAGGGCACCGGCCGGGCGATGATGCACGCCCTCTGCGCGGGCCGCCCGGAACGCACCGCCGTCCTGTCCACCCACGACCAGCCCACGGCGGCCCGCCACCTGTACCACAGCCTGGGCTTCGTAGACCTGCTGACGCAGTACGTCTTCCCCGGCGGCTACGAACGCTACGCCATCATGGGCGCCCCCCTCCCCCTCCTAGGCCCAGCCCCCGGGTACGGCGATCGGCCCACGCGCAGATAGGCCCCCTCCCGCCCGCCGTACGGTCCGGGTACGGCGAGAGGGCGATCCCCGTCACGCGCAAGGGGACGGCAGGCCGTACCCCCGCCTACATGCGGCCCACCGGGGCCGGCCAGCTCTCAAACCGCCTACCGACCGCGGCACAGACGGCGGGCGCGGTTGCCGACGCCAGCCGGGCGACCGGTTCACTCCCCGCACTTGGCACCAGGCCCATACGTCAACAGGCCGCACGTACGCCGACGAAAGCGGCCGGATCACCACCCCCAAGAGGGGGTGATGCTCAGGCGCTCAGCGGGGTGGCGGCCGGGATGGGCTGGATGCGCTGGAAGAGCTCGCGGGTGGCGTTGGAGCGGTTGAAGGTTATGAAGTGGATGCCCGGCGCGCCCTCGTCGAGCAGTTTGCGGCACAGCTCGGCCGCGTGCTCGATGCCGAGACGACGGACCCGCGCCGGGTCGTCCTTGACCGCCTCGAAGCGCGCCGCGACCTCCTCGGGGAACGGGGCGCCGGAGAGCTGCTCAGAACGGGCGATCGTGCTCATCTGGGTCACCGGCATGATGCCCGGGATGATCGGCGTGTCACAGCCCCTGGCCGCCACCCGGTCGCGCAGCCGCAGGTAGTCCTCGGCGCGGAAGAACATCTGGGTGATCGCGTAGTCGGCCCCGGCCTCGCACTTGCGCACGAAGTACTCGGTGTCGGTCTCGATCGTGGCCGACCTCGGGTGCTTGTAGGGGAACGCCGCCACGCCCACGCAGAAGTCGCCGGACTGCCGGATCAGGCGGACCAGTTCCTCGGCGTACAGCACGCCCTCGGGGTGCTTGACCCACTCGCCCATGGGGTCGCCCGGCGGGTCGCCGCGCACGGCCAGGATGTTGCGCACGCCCGCGCCCGCGAACCGGCCGACCAGGTGACGCAACTCACGCAGCGAGTGGTTGACCGCGGTGAAGTGCGCGACCGGGGTCAGCGTGGTCTCGTGCGCGACCCGTTCGACGATGTCGACGGTACGGTCGCGGCTGCCGCCGCCCGCGCCGTAGGTCACCGAGACGAAGGTGGGGCGCAGCGCCTCAAGCTCCCTGATCGCACGCCAGAGCTGCCGCTCGCCCTCCTCCGTCTTGGGCGGGAAGAACTCGAAGGAGAACGATCGCTCACCGGACGCGAGCAGCTCGCGTACGGTGGGCACCCGCTCCGGGCGGACTGACGAACGACCCAAGGACATGCCCACCAGGGTACGGGCAGCCGTGCCGAAACGCTAAGCGACGGCGGCCTCCCGGAACGCGCCCGCGTCTGGAGCGGTCTCCGTCCACTGCCGTGATCATGGGATCGAACCGGGTGAAACGGGTGGTCGGGATCATCTAGTGCGTACCAGTGCCGATAATCTCGGAGCATGACCGCTCCCGCCACCGCGATGCAGCAGTTGCGCACAGAGGTGGACCGTTCGCTCAAATCCTTCCTCGACCGCCAGCAGGTGGTGGTCGGCGGGCCCGACCTCGCGCCGCTGCTCGCCGCGGCGGAGGATTTCCTGGGCGGGGGCAAGCGGCTGCGTCCCGCGTTCTGCTACTGGGGGTGGAAGGCGGCGGGCGGCGACGACGACCCGGCCGTGTTCACGGCGGCGGCCTCGCTCGAACTGCTGCAGGCCAGCGCCCTCGTGCACGACGACCTGATGGACAACAGCGACCTGCGGCGCGGCAAGCCCGCCGCGCACCGGCGCTTCGAGACGCTGCACGCGCAGGCCGGATGGGCGGGGTCGGCGGAGCAGTTCGGCGAGGGGGCGGCGGTGCTGCTGGGCAACCTGCTGCTGCTGTGGTCGGGCGAGATGTGGCGCACCTGCGGCCTTCCCGCCGACGCCCTGGCGGCTGCCCAGCCGGTGCACGACCACATGCGCACCGAACTGATGTGCGGGCAGTACCTCGACCTGCTCGAACAGGCCCACGGCGAGAGCACCTTCGACAGCGCGCTGCGCGTCGCGCTCTACAAGAGCGGCAGGTACTCGGTGGAGCGCCCGCTGCGGCTGGGCATGACGCTGGCGGCGCGCGGCGGCCCGGCGTGGACGGACCGGCTGTGCGAGGAGTACGGCCGGGGCGTGGGCATCGCCTTCCAGCTCCGGGACGACGTGCTCGGCGTCTTCGGCGATCCCTCCCAGACGGGCAAGCCCGCGGGCGACGACCTGCGGGAGGGCAAGCGCACCATGCTGATCGCCCGCACGCTGGCGGGGGCGCCCGCCGAGCAGGCGGCCATCGTCCACCGCCTGCTGGGCGACCCGGAGCTCGACGCCGACGGCGTGGCCACGCTGCGCGCGATCATCGAGGAGAGCGGCGCGCTGGCGGCCTGCGAGGAGATGATCAGGCGCTACCTCGACGACGCACTCGCGGCCCTCGACCGCGCCCCCATCACCGACGAGTCCCGCGCCGCCCTGGCCGACCTGGCCATCGCCGCCACCACCCGCCGCACCTGACTCGCCGCACCCGACCCGCCCGATCCGACCCGCCTGGCCGTTGCGGGAGCCGCTCCGTGTGGCTTTGGGAGTTCGGTTTGGGTGGGGGGTGGGACTTTAGGGTGGCGGTATGACGTCATTCAGGTTTGGGGTGAACTTTCTGGATCCCGGTACCCGGGAGGAGTGGTTCGGGAAGTGCCGGCGGGCGGAGGGGCTCGGGTATGACGTGATCAATGTGGCCGATCACCTGGGGATGCCGGCGCCGTTTCCGTCGCTCGTGCTGGCCGGGGAGGTGACGGAGCGGCCGAGGCTTGGGACGTTCGTGCTCAATGCCGGGTTCTGGAATCCCGTGTTGCTGGCCAGGGAGGTGGCGACGACCGACACGC
This sequence comes from Spongiactinospora sp. TRM90649, assembly GCF_029382225.1. GTDB lineage: Bacteria > Actinomycetota > Actinomycetes > Streptosporangiales > Streptosporangiaceae > Spongiactinospora. Next base: position 44,952 of record NZ_JARLTC010000029.1, on the reverse strand, counting down.
TGCTCGGGGGGCGGCTGGATCTGGGGCTGGGGACCGGCTACGTCAAGGCCGAGTTCGAGGCGGCGGGGCTGCCGTGGGAGACGCCCGGGCGGAAGGTGGATCGGCTGGAGGCGATGGTCGGGGAGCTGGCGCGGCTGTTCGCGGATCCCGAGGTACGGCCTCGGCCGTTCGCGGCCTCCGGGCCGCCGTTGCTGATCGGCGGGGCGGGTGACCGGGTGTTGCGGCTGGCCGCCGCGCACGCCGACATCGTCGGCTTCACCGGGGCCAGGTCCGGCCCGGACGGCGAGCTGTCGCTGGTCGGCGCGGCCGAGTTCGCCGAGCGGGTCGCCTTCTTCGACCGTCACGCCGCCGGGCGGACGGTCGAGAAGAACGTGCTGGTGCAGCGGGTCGTGGTCACGGACGATCGGGAGGAGGCCGCGCGCGGCCTCGCCCCCTACGCCCCGGGCATGACCCTGGAGGAGATCCTCGAACTCCCCACCCTGCTGGTCGGCACCCACCGCGAGATCGCCGACCGGATCCGCCACCTGCGCGACACCTACGGCATCGGCTACATCACGGTGCTGGAGCCGATGCTGGAGGTGTTCGCGCCGGTGATCGGAGAGCTGCGCTAAACCGCCTCCGCGGCGGCCAGGCGCCGGGCGAACTCCGCCGCCGCGGCGGCGGGGTCGTCGGCGTCGGTGATGGCCCTGACCACGACGACCCGGTGCGCGCCGTACGAGATGATCTCGTCGAGGCGCGCCAGGTCGATGCCGCCGATGGCGAACCAGGGGCGGTCCGTGGGCAGGTCGGACGCGTGTTTCAGCAGGCCGGGGCCCGGAGCCGAGCGGCCCGGTTTGGTCGGTGTCGGCCAGACCGGGCCACAGCAGTAGTAGTCCACGCCCTCTTCGGCCGAGGCGGCGGATGCCTCCTCGGGCGCGTGGGTGGAGCGGCCGATGAGGATGCCGGGGCCGAGGATGTCGCGGGCGACCGGAACCGGCAGGTCGTCCTGCCCCAGGTGCAGGATGTCGGGCCGGGCGGCGTAGGCGACGTCGGCGCGGTCGTTGACGGCCAGCAGCGCGCCGTGCCGGTCGCAGGCGTCGCGGAACACCTCCAGGAGGGACAGCTCCTCGCGCGCCTCCAGGCCCTTCTCGCGCAACTGCACGATGTCCACCCCGGCGCCGAGCACGGCGTCGAGGAAGTCCGGCAGGTCGCCGCGGTCGCGGCGGCCGTCCGTGCAGAGGTAGAGACGGGACGAGGCGAGGCGCGCGGAGAGCGACGGATGTTCTTCGGGCGGAGCCGGGCGGTCAGAAGGCAAGGGCCTGTGCCCGGCGCTTGACTTCGGTGTGGCGGCCCGCCGCGATGGCCTCGACCGGCGCTCCCGGAAGGGAGTCGTCGGGGGTGAACAGCCAGCGCAGTGCCTCGACGTCGTCGTATCCGGCGTCGCCGAGGACGGTCAACGTGCCAGGGAGCCCCTTGAGCACGTCGTCGGTGGCGAGAAAGGCGGCCGGGACCTGAGGTTCTCCGCCGTTCCGCCGTACTCCGATGATCTTACGGTCCTTCAGCAGTTGCTTGGCGCGGCCGGCCGTGAGCCCCAGCCTGCGCGCCACCTCCGAGAGCGAGAGCCACTCGCCCACCAGCTCGTCGGTCTGCTGGTCGATCTGTGCAACAGAAAGCGTCACGAATCCACCACTACCACGACTGGACACGCGGCAAACACCCGCCCGCCCCCTTCAGGCCATCACGGAGTCACGCAGCATGACCTCGGGATCGGCCACGCGCCGCGGGTCGAGCCGTTGCCCGCTCTCGACGATGCGGCGGCCCTGGACGAGGTCTCGCGGACGATCCACGGTGAGGATGGCGGTCAGCCGGTCGTCTCCGGTCAGCCAGCAGATGGACCATTTTGGGTCGTCGCGGGGGTCGCCGCGCAGCACGGCGCGCGACGCCCGAGGGTCGCCGTGGTTCCCGGCGTACTGGACCATGTGCCCGAACTGCTCGGACCAGAAGTAGGGCACCGGGTCGTAGACGGCCTCCTCGCCGAACAGCGCGGCGGCGGCGACGTCGGGGGCCTGCAGCGCGGTGTCCCAGTGCTCCACGCGCAGCCGGCGCGCGAAGCGCCGCGACCACCAGGCCGCGCAGTCGCCCACGGCCACGATGCCGGGCAGCGAGGTGCGGAGGTGCTCGTCGGTGACGACGCCGTCGTCGAGCTCGATGCCGGATCCGGCGAGCCAGGCGACGGCGGGGCGCACGCCGATGCCGGTGACCACGACGTCGGCGAGGACGCGGGAGCCGTCGGCGAGGGTCAGGCCGTCGTGGTCGACGGAGGCGACCAAGGTGGACAGGCGCAGGTCGACCCCGGCCTTGGCGTACCAGGGGATCGTGCAGGCTCCGGCCTCGTCGCCGAGGGCGACGCCCAGCGGGGCGGCCCCGGCCTCGACGACGGTCACGTCGCATCCGGCCCGGGCCGCCGCGGTGGTGACCTCGGCGCCGATCCAGCCCGCGCCGACGACGGCCACCCGCGCGCCGGGCACGAGCAGCGAACGCAGTTCGAGAGCGTCGTCGATGGTCCGCAGGACGTGCTGGTGGCCCTCGCCGCGCAGGCGGGCGGGCACGGCCCCGGTTGCGATCACCAGGCCGTCGAAGGGCAGCTCGCCCTCGGTGGTCTCGACGACGCCGGGGCGCAGGCCCTTGGCGGCCACGGCCTGGCGCCAGTCGACCTCCAGGGCGTCGAGGTCGAGTTCGACGTAGGTGGAGTCGATCTCGCCGTTGAGCACCGCCTTCGACAGCGGTGGCCGATCGTAGGGCCGGTGCCGTTCCTCTCCTACGAGAGTGATTCTGCCGTCGTACCCGTGGGCCCGAAGGGCCTCGACACTGCGCACACCGGCGAGCCCGGCTCCCACCACCACGACATGATTCACAACCCACGACCCTAAGTCGGTGTATCGGTATCGCGCCAATGGCGATTCGATAACGAAAACGCTAATACAGCTACACACCCCGCAGCAGACACCCCGTACCGGGCGGCCCTGGCGAACGCTTAGGCTAGAAGGGATAAACGCGCGGGAGTCCGGACGAACCGGACTGAGAGGAGGGCTGTCACGGCCCTCGACCGTAACAGAACCTGATCCGGGTCATGCCGGCGAAGGGAGCGAACGGCCTTATGAGGCCAAAGATCGAAAACCCCACCGGATCCGAGCGTGGGCACGGAATCGTCGTGGTGGGAGGCGGTGTCGTGGGACTGAGCATCGCCTGGCAGGCGGCGCTCGACGGCGTCTCCGTGACCGTGGTGGACCCCTCCCCCGGCGGCGGCGCGTCCCACGCGGCGGCCGGGATGCTCGCCCCGGTGAGCGAGGTCGCCTACACCGAGGAGCCGCTGCTGCGGCTGGGCGTCGACTCGCTGGCCCGATGGCCCGCGTTCGCCGCGCGGCTCGCCGAGGCCACCGGGCACGACCTCGACCTGCGCGCCGAGGGCACGCTCGACGTCGCCTTCGACGCCGACGACCTGGCCGCGCTGCACGAGCTGAGCACGTTCATGGCCAAGCTCGACCTGCCCGTGGAGCGGCTCACCGGCCGCGAGTGCCGCCGCCTGGAGCCCATGCTGGCCCCGTCCGTCCGCGGCGGCGTGCTGGCCTCCGGCGACGCCTGGATCGACCCGCGCAGGGTGGTCAGGGCCCTGCTGGCCGCCCTGTCCGGCCTCGGCGTGCCCGTGGTCCGCCGCAGCGTGGCCGGGCTGGACACCGGCGACGACGGCGTGCGCGGCGTACGGCTGGCCGGCGACGAGTCCCCCGCCACCATCCCCGCCCGCCAGGTGGTCCTCGCCACCGGCGCCTGGAGCGGCACGCTGGCAGGAGTCCCCCCGGAGGTCCTGCCGCCGGTACGCCCGGTCAAGGGCCAGATCATGCGCCTGCGCTCCCCCGTCCCCGTGCTCAGCCGATGCGTGCGCGGCACGGTACGCGGCTCGGCCGTCTACCTCGTGCCCCGGGGAGACGGCGAGCTGGTGCTCGGCGCCACCCAGGAGGAACTGGGCTTCGACACCCGCGTCACCGCGGGCGGCCTGTGGGAGCTGCTGCGCGACGCCAGGGAGCTGATGCCCGGCATCACCGAGCTGGAGGTGGCCGACGTGGTGGCCGGGCTGCGGCCGGGCACCCCCGACAACCTCCCGGTGATCGGCCGCTCCGCGCTGCCCGGGCTGATCCTGGCCACCGGGCACCACCGGGGCGGGGTGCTGCTCGCCCCGCTCACCGCCGACCTGGTCGTCCGTCTCCTGGCGGGCGACACGACAGACGACCACCCCTGCTCCCCTTCGCGCTTCAAGGACTCCCGCACATGAAAGTGACCATCAACGGCACGCCGCACGAACTCCCGGAAGGGGCGACCGTCTCACAGGCCGTGAACGCGCTGACCAAGGCCACCGCCGGGGTCGCGGTCGCGGTCAACGAGGAGGTCGTGGCCAAGGGGGCGTGGGACTCCACGACGCTGGCCGAACACGACCGCGTCGAGGTTCTCACCGCGGTGCAGGGGGGCTGAGATGACCGACCAGATGACGGGCCCGGCGCCCACAGAGACGAACACAGAGACGGGCACGGAGACGGCGCCGCTGACGATCGCGGGCCGCACGTTCTCCTCCCGGCTCATCATGGGCACCGGCGGGGCGCCCTCCCTCGACGTGCTCGACCAGGCGCTGGCCGCCTCTGGTACCGAGATGACCACGGTGGCGATGCGCAGGCTCGACCCGTCCGCCCCCGGCTCCGTGCTCGACGTGCTGCGGCGGCGCGGCATCGACGTGCTGCCCAACACGGCGGGCTGCTTCACCGCCGGGGAGGCCGTGCTGACCGCGCGGCTGGCCAGGGAGGCACTGGAGACCAACTGGGTGAAGGTGGAGGTGATCGCGGACGAGCGGACCCTGCTGCCCGACCCGATCGAGACCTTCGACGCCGCCGAGCGCCTGGTCGCCGACGGCTTCGTGGTCCTCCCCTACATCGGCGACGACCCGATCCTGGCCAGGCGGCTGGAGCAGGCCGGGTGCGCGGCGGTGATGCCGCTCGGCTCGCCGATCGGCTCTGGGCTGGGCATCCGCAACCCGCACAGCATCGAGCTGATCGTGGAGTCGGCGTCCGTCCCGGTGATCCTGGACGCGGGCATCGGCACCGCGAGCGACGCCGCGCTGGCCATGGAGCTGGGCTGCGACGCCGTCCTGATCGCCTCGGCGATCACCCGCGCGCAGCGCCCCGCCCGGATGGCGGCGGCGATGCGGGGGGGCGTCGAGGCGGGCCGCCTGGCGCGCGAGGCAGGCCGCATTCCTCGCAGAAGGTACGCGGAGGCATCATCGCCCCTGGTCCCCTGACGTCACCTTCCACACCACGAGTACGTTCTTGCCCAATGCCTGGGAACGGCTCGGCATCGGTTTGGGACGTAGGCGCGGTGCCCGTCGCAAAACGCCCGTAAACTCGGGGCCGTGGACACGACGCTAGCGGACCCCCTCGTCGGGAGGCTTCTCGACGGGCGTTATCGCGTCGAGTCCCGGATCGCCAGGGGCGGCATGGCCACCGTCTACGTCGCCCTCGACATCCGGCTCGACCGCACGGTGGCCCTGAAGGTGATGCACCGTTCCCTCGCCGAGGACCCTTCGTTCGTGCGCAGGTTCATCGGCGAGGCCAAGTCGGTGGCCAGTCTGTCCCACCCCAACGTGGTGCAGGTGTTCGACCAGGGCGCCGACGGCGACATCGTCTACCTCTCCATGGAGTACGTCCCCGGCCGCACGCTGCGCGACGCGTTGCGCGAGCGCGGACGGCTCACCCCGCGCGAGTCGCTGGAGATCGTCATCCCGGTGCTGGCCGCGCTCAGCGCGGCGCACCAGAAGAGCCTGATCCACCGCGACGTGAAGCCGGAGAACGTGCTGCTGGCCGAGGACGGCCGGGTCAAGGTCGTCGACTTCGGGCTGGCCCGCGCCGTGGAGGCGAGCAACCAGACCCGCACCGGCGTGATGATCGGCACGATCGGCTACATGTCGCCCGAGCAGGTGACCACGGGCCGCACCGACGCGCGCAGCGACGTCTACTCCGCGGGCATCATGCTCTTCGAGTTGATCACCGGCCGCCAGCCGTACGACGGCGACGCGCCGATGACGATCGCATACAAGCACGTCCACGACACGGTGCCGCCGCCCTCGTCGCTGATCCCCGACATCCCGCCGGCGCTCGACGCGCTGGTGTCCGCGGCCACCAGCCGCGCGCCGGAGGAGCGGCCCGCCGACGCCGGCGCGCTGCTGATCGCCGCGGTGGAGGCGCACCGCGCGCTCGCGAGCGACAGCGTCCCGCCGACCGGCGACGCGGTCTCCAACCTGTCCATGCCGGGCACCGGGGCCATGCCCAGGCCCACGGCGCACCCGCCCACCCAGCCGCCGCCTCCCGCGGGCCACACGCTGATCCAGCCGCGCCCGCAGATGCCCGAGCGGGCCCGGCGGCGCGTCAACCCGTTCCTGGTGGCGCTGGGCGTGGTGATGGTGGCCGCCGTCGCCTTCACCGGCTGGTTCTTCTCCCAGAGCCCGCCGCTCAAGGTCCCCGAGCTGCGCGGCAAGAACATCGACATCGCCAGGTCACAGGCCGAGTCGCGCGGGTTCGCCGTGGTGATCGGCGAGGGCGTCCACGACGGCGAGGTGACCAAGGACAGCGTGCTGCGCACCGACCCCGTGGCCGGCATCGAGGTCGACCGCGGCGCCCGGCTCACGCTGATCCCCTCGCTGGGGCCCAAGATGGTCGCGGTCCCCGACCTCACCGGCGTGCCCGAGGGCACGGCCCGCGAGCGCCTGTCGCAGCTCGGCCTGAAGGTCGACGACGTGCACCGCAGGGAGAGCGACACCGTCCAGCGGGGGCTGGTGCTGAGCAGCAACCCGAAGGCCGGCGGCAGGCTCCGCGAGGGCGGCAAGGTCGACATCACGCTCAGCGCCGGCCTGCTGATGCCCGACCTGATGGGCCTGCCCCGCGACCAGGCCGAGCAGTGGCTGCGCGAGCAGGGCTTCCAGTTCGAGTCCAAGGAGCAGACCGACGACGCCGAGCCGTGCACGGTCATCGCCCAGGACCCGCGGCCGAAGGCCGAGATCGACAAGACCGTGCGGGTCAGCCTGACGCTGTCGCAGTGCAACGTGCCGTTCCAGTGGCCGTGGGAGACCGGGCAGAACAACGGCGACGGCACGGTCCTGGCGATCCCCAACGTGCTCTACAAGAACGTCGCCGACGCCCAGCGCGAGCTGCAGGCCGCCGGTTTCAAGGTGAGGGTCCGCAAGCTGCGCATGGGCGGCGGCATCGTGCGCGGGCAGCTCCCGCTGTCGGGCCAGCAGGCCCCACGCGGCACCCGCGTCACGATCTGGTACTGATCATCCGTCCGCGAGGCGGCCGTGCAGCCGCAGGCGGGCCAGCCCGCCGTCCGGGTAGATGTCCAGCCGCACGTGCGTGACCGTCCGCGCGGCGGCGGCCGGATCGAGCCGGACGGCGTGCGGCTCGTCGGCCCGCAGCGCCGTGCGCGGCAGCAGTTCCGCCCACCCCGCCGGATCGCCCGGCGGCCCGTGCCGCGCGTCCACGCCGGTGAGCCGGGCCGCCGCCGGGGCGTTGAACACCAGGTTGGCGGTGTCCAGTTCGGCCACCTGGATCATGCCGGGCCCGGCCAGCCGGACCACCAGCCAGTCGTTGCCGCCGTCGCGCCGCCGCGCGGTCTCCCAGCCCTCCGCCTGGTGCCTGGCCAGACCGGGCGCGATGACGTTGGCGGCGGAGGAGTAGAAGCCGCCGGAGGAGGCGGTGACCATCGCCCCGTTGCGCAGCGCGGCCAGGTCGATGGTCATGCCCGCCCAGATGGACAGGTCGGGCACGACCTCGCCGTGCACCCGCAGCCTGGCCACCCCGCCGTCGGGGTGGATGTTGAGCCGGACGTGGGTCCAGCGCCGCTCGTCGCGCACCTCGAAGTGGTGCTCGGCGTCGCCGCTCAGCGGGGCGCGCGGCACCAGTTCGGTCCAGTCGGCGGCGAGCAGGTCGGCGGGCGAGGGGTGACCGGGCAGCGCGCAGGCCTCCAGCCAGGCGTGGGTGGGGTGGTTGCCGGTGAACCAGGCGGTGTCGATCACCACTCCGCGCACGACGCCCGGCATGCCGAGCCGGACCACGGCCCAGTCGTGGCCGGGTTCGCGGCGGCGGCGCGTCTCCCACCCGTCGTAGACCTGGCCCTTGGCGCCGAACGTGTGCGGCTGGAAACCGGGGCGTCCGGGGCGGATCAGGTTCTCCCGCGCCGCGAAGGACTCGTCGCTGGCGGCCACCACGGACCCGCCGTTGCCGCGCAGCGCGAGGTCGGGCAGGCCGGCGAACCCGGCCGGGCCGGTCACAGGAGCACCCCCGCCGGGTCGCCGCCGGCGAGCCTGCCGCGCAGCCAGGTGGCGCGCACCACGCCGGTCAGCTTCCGCCCGTGGTACGGCGTGACGGGGTTGCGGTGGTGCAGGTCGCTCGCCCGGACGGTGAACGCCGCGCCCGGGTCGAAGGCCACCATGTCGGCGTCGCGTCCCACCGCGAGCGCGCCCTTGCCGGTCAGGCCCGCCAGCGCGGCCGGCGCTTCGGCCATCCAGCGGGCGATGTCGCCGAGAGAGTGCCCGCGCCGCCGCGCCTCGGTCCAGACCAGCGGCAGGCCGAGCTGCAGTGAGGAGACCCCGCCCCAGGCCGTGGCGAAGTCGGCGGACTTCAGGTCGGGGGTGGACGGCGAGTGGTCGGAGACCACGCAGGTGAGCGCCCCGGCGGCCAGGCCCCGCCAGAGCGCCTCGCGGTTGGCGGCCTCCCGGACCGGCGGGCAGCACTTGGCCGCCGTCCCGGTGATCTCCTCCGCGCACAGCACCAGGTAGTGCGGGCAGGTCTCGGCGGTCACGGCCACGCCCTCCCGCCGGGCCCGCTCGATCGGCGCGAGGCAGTTCGCCGACGACACGTGCGGGATGTGCGCCCGCGCCCCGGCCTCGCGCGCGGCCGCCACGACCCTTTCCACGGCCCGCCGCTCCGCCGCCTCCGGCCGCGACGCCAGGAACTCCGGGTAGCCGGGCCCGGCAGGATCGGTGAGCAGCTCCGGGTCCTCCGCGTGGACGATCATCAGCCCGCCGAACCGGGCGATCTCCGCGAACGCGGCGCGCAGCCCGGCCGCGTCCAGGGGCGGGAACTCCTCCACCCCCGACTGCGACAGGAAGCACTTGAACCCGCGCGCCCCGGCCTCGTGCAGCCCGCGCAGCTCCCCGATGTTGCCGGGCACCGCCCCGCCCCAGAAGGCCACGTCCACGTGGCAGCGCCCGGCCGCCGCCGCCCGCTTCACCGCCAGCGCGGCGGCGGTCACGGTCGGCGGGATCGAGTTGAGCGGCATGTCCACGATGGTGGTCACGCCGCCCGCCGCGGCGGCCCTGGTCGCGGTGGCGAACCCCTCCCAGTGGGTCCTGCCGGGCTCATTGACGTGGACGTGGGTGTCGACCAGCCCGGGGAGCAGCGCCACCTCCCCGAGGTCCACCTCCTCGCGGGCGGGCGGGGGCGCGTCGTAGCCGCTCAGCGCGGAGATCCGTCCGTCGCGGACGGCGACCGACGCGCCGGTCGGGCCGTCCGGCAGGACGGCCCGGCGCGAGCGCACCACGAGGTCGTGCATCGTCAGGTGACCCAGGGGGTGAGGTGGCCGGCGGCCAGGCGCTCCAGCAGGGGACCGGCTTCCGCGACGCAGCGGACCGGGTCGGGCTCGATGTCGGTCAGCGCGTAGGCGGCCCGGATCCCGGCGGCGCGCAGCTCCTCCTCACCCAGGAAGAGGCGCCCGCATACCGCGACCACGGGCACGCCCGCCGCTGCCGCCGCCTCGGCGACCCCTGCGGGGGCCTTGCCGCGCAGGGTCTGCTCGTCCAGGGCGCCCTCGCCGGTGACGACCAGACGCGCGCCCGCGAGGTGGCGGGAGAAGCCGAGCAGGTCGAGCAGGTAGGCGATGCCCGGCCGGATCTCCGCGCCGAGGAAGGCCAGCGCGCCGAAGCCCACTCCCCCGGCCGCGCCCGCGCCCGGCTCGGCGGCGACGCCCATCCGGCGCACCACGCCGTCGTGCTCGGCCGCGCCGACCACTCCGTGCGTGTGCGCGGCGACGGCGGCCAGGCGGGCCAGGCCCGCCTCCAGCACTGCGACGTCGGCGGGGGTCGCGCCCTTCTGCGGGCCGTACACGGCGGCTGCGCCGTAGGGGCCGAGCAGCGGGTTGTCGACGTCGACGGCGACGATCACCTCGACGCCGGCGAGGTCGAGCAGCCCGGTGGTGTCGATGAGGGCCAGGTCGCGCAGCGCGGCACCGCCAGGGGCCAGGTCGGCGCCGTCCGCGTCGAGGAAGCGCACGCCCAGCCCGGCCATCATGCCCGTGCCGCCGTCGGTGCACGCGCTGCCGCCCAAGCCGAGCACCACGCGGTGGGCGCCCTGCCGCAGGGCGTGCGCGATCAGCTCGCCCGTGCCCCGGCTGGTCGCCGTGAGCGGCGCGAGGGCGACGCCCGGGTGGGCGGCCGACCCCGTGGCGCCCGGGGTGTGCTCCACGGGCAGGCGGCGCAGACCCGACGCCTCGGCGAGCTCCACCACCGCCGTGGGAACGCCGCCCGCCGGGCCCGGATGCCAGGCGTAGGCGGCCTTCACCGGGTCGCCGACCGGGCCGGTGACCTCCACCTCGACGCGGGTGAACCCGCAGGCCACTACGGCGTCCACGGTGCCGTCACCGCCGTCGGCGACGGGCAGCAGGACGGTCTCGACGCCGGGGCCGAGCCCGGCCGCCACCCGCGCGGCCACCTCCGCCGCGCTCAGCGACCCCTTGAACTTGTCGGGCGCGATGACGACATGCCCCTTGGCGGACGATGTTGGCGACGTGGATGACGTGGACGACGCGGACACTCGTGCTCCCTGCCGGACGGTTTGCGTGGCGCCTTCATCACAGCACATCCCCGGCGAGTGACAGCAGGCGGCGGTGGGCCAGCGCGCCGGCGCGGGCGGCGGCGTGGCCGTCGGTGGTGGTCAGCTCGCCGTCGCGGACCACGGTGGCCCCGCCGACCAGCAGGCGGGCCAGCGGCGGCGTGTGGGCGTGGACCAGGGCGACCACGGGGTCGGCGATCGCGGCGTGGAAGCCGCCGGTGCGCCAGATCGCCAGGTCGGCCAGCTTGCCCGGCACCAGCGAGCCCAGTTCGTCCTGCCTGCCCAGGCACCGCGCGCCGCCGAGGGTGGCCATGGTGAGCGCCTCGCGGGCGCTCAGCGCCGTGGGGCCGTACCTGGCGCGCTGGGTGAGCAGGGCCATCCTGGCCTCGCCCGCCATGGAGTTGACCTCGGCGGAGGCCGGGCCGTCCACGCCGAGCCCGACTGGTACGCCCGCGCGCGCCAGGTGGGAGGCCCGCGCGATGCCCGCGCCGACCCGGCCGTTGGAGGTGGGGCAGTGCGCCACGCCGGTGCCGGTGGCGGCCAGGCGGCGCACGTCGTGGTCGCCGACGTGGACGCAGTGCGCGAGCCACACGTCGGCGCCGAGCCAACCGGCGCGTTCCATGTACTGCACGGGCGTGACGCCGAGCCGTTCGCGGCAGTGCCGCTCCTCGTCGAGGGTCTCGGCCAGGTGGGTGTGCAGCCTGACCCCCTTGTCCCGGGCCAGCTCGGCCGAGCCGGTCAGCAGTTCCTCGGTCACCGAGAACGGCGAGCAGGGGGCGACCGCCACCCGCAGCATGGAGGAGAACGACGGGTCGTGGTAGGCGTCGATCATCTCGGCGGTGTGGGCCAGGACGTCGTCGGTGCGCTCCACGACCTCGTCGGGCGGCAGCCCGCCGCTCGACCTGCCCAGGTCCATCGATCCCCGGCAGGGGTGGAAGCGCAGGCCCGTCTCACGCGCCGCCTCGACGGTTGCGGCGAACAGGTCGCCCCGGCCCTTCGGGAAGAGGTAGTGGTGGTCGGTGGTGGTCGTGCAGCCGGTGAGCGCCAGCCAGGCCAGTCCGGCCCGCGCCGCGCCCGAGACGACCTCGGCGTCCATCCGCGACCACGGGCGATACAGGCCGGTCAGCCACTCGAAGAGCGTGCTCTCGGCCTCCATGCCCTGCGTCGCCCACTGGTAGAGGTGGTGGTGGGTGTTGACCATCCCCGGGGTGACCAGGCAGCCGGTGGCGTCGATCCGCTCCACGGCCGAAGACGCCGGGAGCGGCGGGGGCGGTCCCTCGCCCAGGGAGGCGATCCTGTCGCCTTCGATCACCAGGTGGCCCCGGGCGATCTCCTCGCCCTCCACGGGCGCGATGGCGGCGTTCTCGACGATCACGCGTCGCGGGGCGGTCACCGACCGGCGGCCTTCCACTCGGCGGCCAGGCGCACCGCTTCGATGATCTTCTCGTAGCCGGTGCAGCGGCACAGGTTGCCCGCCAGCGCCTCGCGGATCTCGGCGTCGCCCGGCCGTCCGGTCCGCTCGATCAGGTCGTGGGCCTGCACCAGCAGTCCCGGGGTGCAGAATCCGCACTGGACGGCGCCGCACTCCACGAAGGCCCGCTGGACGGCGTCCAGCTCGCCGCCGCGCGCGAGGTCCTCCACGGTGCGCACCTCGCGGCCCTCGGCCTGCCCGGCGGCGACCAGGCAGGCGCAGACCGGCAGGCCGTCCAGGTAGACCGTGCACGAGCCGCACTCGCCCTGCTCGCAGGCGTTCTTGGAGCCGGGCAGCCCGACTCGCTCGCGCAGCACGTAGAGCAGGCTCTCCCCCTCCCAGACGTCGTCCACGGCCGCCGTGCGGCCGTTCACGGTGAAGGTCACGCGCATGCCTCAGCCCGCCTCCCGGTAATCGTGCCATGCCCAGGTCAGCGTGCGGCGGGCCAGGACGGCCAGCGCGTGCCGCCGGTATCCCGCCGTGCCGCGCACGTCGTCGATCGGCGACGCGGCGGCGGCCACCAACTCGCCGAAGCGGCCCGCGACTGCCGGGTCGAGCGGGCCCGACCAGTCCAGCGCCCCGGCCAGGTACTCCTCGGCGGCGACGGCGCGCAGCGGCGTGGGCGCGGCCGAGCCGATCCCGGTGCCCACCCGCCGCCCGGCCGGGTTCAGCGCCACGGCGAACGAGCACACCGCGATGACCATCGCGTTCCTCGTGCCCACCTTGGCGAAGTACTGCGGCCCGGCCGCCGGGCGGACGTGGATCGCCGCGATCAGCTCGTCGGCGGCCAGCGCGGTGCGTTTGGGCCCGAGGTAGAAGCGGTCGGCCGGGATCATCCGCGTGCCCCGGGCCGCGCTCGCCACCTCGATCACCGCCTCCGCCGCCAGCAGCGGCGGATGGCAGTCGCCCGCGGGCGAGCCCGAGCCCAGGTTCCCGCCGACCGTGGCCCGGTTGCGGATCTGCGGGGACCCGACCGTCCGCGACGCCTGCGCCAGGCCCGGCAGCGGCCCGCCCAGCTCGCCGATCACCACGTGGTACGGCACGCCCGCCCCCACCCGCAGCGTGCCGTCGGGCGCGGTGGTCCAGTGCCGCAGCTCGTCCACCGGGTTCAGGTCCAGCAGCGCGTCCGGCCGCCGCCGGTCGAAGTTGATCTCCACCATGACGTCGGTGCCGCCCTGAACGGGCAGGGCGGCGGGCCGCTCGGCCTTGGCCGCCAGCGCCTCCGCCCAGTTCGCCGGCCGGATGAAGTCCACGTTCGCCCCAATCGGCTAGTCGAAGGCGAATCCCGCCGCCGGGGCGCCCGCACGCAGCACCGCGCCCTCGATCAGCCCGTACGGCCGATCCGCCACCTGGTAAACCTCGTCGTCGTTGCGGATGCCGAAGGGGGTCAGGTCCACGAGGAAGTGGTGCCTGTTGGGCAGGGACAACCGCACCTCGCACAGTTCCGGGCCGTCGGCGAGCACCCGCTCGCCCATCGCGTAGAGGGTCTGCTGCAGGGAGCGGCTGTGGGTTCCGGCGAAGGCGGCGACCAGGCCGCCGCGCGCCCGCTCCCGCGACTCGCCATAGCCGCTGTGTGTCTTGGTGTGGCGCCACATGGCGGTCACGGCGGTGGCCAGCACCCGATCGGCGGCGGGCGCCAGCGTGGTGTACTCGTCCACGGCGAACCCCCGGAACTCCGAGCCGGTGGTGTTGAGCAGGACGAGCCCCGCGAGGCCGGACACCACCGTGGCGGTGCCGTCGCGGTCGTGGTGGGCCACGCAGGTGCGCGACTCGCCGCCCCGCCCGGCGAACGAGTGGCCGCCCCCCGCGACCGGCTCCCAGGGATACTCCTCGACGCTCACGCGGGCGTGGTGGACGGCGCGCTGGGATTCCACGAAATGGCGGGCGAGCAGCAGCGCGAAGTCCTCGATCTGCTCGATGCCGTGCCGGGCGGCGAAGGCGTAGACGGTGTTCTTCTGGGAGTCGGTGGGCAGGACGGCCGCGTTCGAGCGGCCGAGGTGGGCGTCGTCCATGTCGCCCGACAGCGCGACGCCGACGTTGCAGTCCTTGATCCGGTGGCCGCCGGGGCCGCGGGTGACCCGCACGACGCGGGTCTCCGCCTTGCCGTACCTGTTGGGTCCGAGGACTACCGCCAAGCTAGCTCCCCCGATAGGTCGTGTAGGCGAACGGGCTCAGCAGCAGCGGCACGTGGTAATGCGCGTCCGGGTCGGCGACCGTGAAGGTCACGGTGGCCTCCGGGTAGAAGGTCTCCATGCCGCGGCCCGCGAAGTAGTGGCCGGTCTCGAACACGAGACGGTGCACCCCTCTGCCCGGCTTCCAGCCCCCGACGCGCCCTTCGGCGTCGGTTCGTCTCTCGTCGATCACGCCGTCGCGGCTTTCCAGCCGTACCGCGATCCCCTCCGCGGGACGCCCGATCGACGCGTCCAGCACGTGGGTCGACAGGCTCATATGACCCCCTCCAGCAACTTGATCACCCGCAACCCGGTGATCTTGGCCAGTTCGGCACGGACCACCCGCCTCTCACGCCTCTCGTCGTTCGACAGGCGGGCGTGTAGCAGCGCGAGCATCTCCTCCCCCGAGCGCCCGGTCGCGCAGACCAGGTAAACGTGACCGAAGCGCCGCTCGTAGGCGTGGTTGCCCGCCACGAGCGCGTCGCGCGTCGCCTCGCCGGCCTCCGCGACACCGGACTGTTCCCCACGCGACCATGACGCTTCTCTAGCCTTCCCCGGCCCCGCTTCCCCGATGCGCGGATGGGCCGCCAACGCCTCAATGACGCACGACCACGGCAGTTGGAGTACCGACTGTTCGACGGAGGTGACCAGATCCTCCCGATCGGCGAACGGCCGCCGCCCCTCGACGGCGGCGGCGAAGCGGGCCGCGGCGCAGCATGACAGCAGCGCCTCCCGCGCCCGGGCCGCGCTCAGCGCGTTGAACGCGGCGAGCGCCGTGTCGTGTTCGCCTTCCGGCATGTGATCCAGTAGACACACCCGGGCTTGGCGCGGTCCATGACGTGGGCGGCCAAGCCGCGCCCCGGATCGGGGCCGCCTTTCGTCTCATGCTCCAACCGGCCGCTCCGGCAGTCTCCCCGCCGCCATAAACTTGCGGGCACCATGAGCGTTAACTCACTGATCGGCGGCCATGTCATGGTCGCCGGCGGCCTGGCGACGGGCGGCCTCAAGTACGCCGACGAGATCGGCGCGGAGATGATCCAGGTCTTCGTGTCCAACCCGCGCGGGTGGGCCCTCGCGGCGGGCGATCCCGCCCAGGACGCCCGGCTGCGCGAGTCGGGCATGCCGGCCTTCGTGCACTCGCCGTACCTGGTGAACCTCGGGTCGCCCACCCCGGAGACCCTGGAGAAGTCCGTGGCCAGCGTGCGGCACAGCTTGCGGCGGGGCGCCGCGATCGGCGCGCTGGGCGTGGTGGTGCACGCCGGCTCCGCCGTGAACAGGCCCAAAGAGGAGGCGCTGCGGCAGGTCCGCGAGCACCTGCTGCCGCTGCTGGACGCCATCCCTGACGACGGCCCCGACCTGCTGCTCGAACCGATGGCGGGCCAGGGCCAGGTGCTCTGCGCCACCGTGCAGGACCTCGGCCCCTACCTCGACGCGCTCGACCACCACCCGCGCGCCGGCATCTGCCTGGACACCTGCCACGCCTTCGCGGCGGGCCACGACCTGTCCACCCCGGACGGCGTGCGCGAGACCTTCGACGCCCTGCACGAGATCGCCCCCGGCCGCCTGAAGCTGATCCACGCCAACGACTCCAAGGACCCGGTCGGCTCCAAGCGCGACAACCACGAGAACATCGGCGCGGGCCATATCGGCGCCGAAGCCTTCGCCGAGATCATGCGCCACCCCGTCGCGGCAGGCATCCCCCTGTGCATCGAAACCCCCGGCAAGTCCCCCGAACACCGCGAGGACATCGACCTCCTCAAGAAACTCCGCACCACCTGACCCCACTCACCCACCGCGACCTCCATGCTCCCGAAGGCGGCGCCCCAACGGCGCGGAGGGGGTGCCTCGTCGGTGGGTAGGCGGGCAGGGGGGTGGGACCGCGGCGAGTTGTGGTGGGCGGGGATCGCATGGTGTCGGGCTTCGCCGCGGCTTCGTGGCGTGAGGAGGGCGCCCGTGGGGCTTGCGATCCGGCCGCCCCCGCGGGCCGGATCGCAAGCCGGCTTGGTGCCGGTGCGGGCGCCCTCGTCACGCCGGAGCCGCCTGGCCCCTCCCCCCCGGTCAGGGGCCAGGCGGCGCGGGGTGACACCCGAATGTCACCCTGGTCGCCGTGTGCCGGGTCATTGCGAGCCGACTGGCTCTGTCCCCCCGGCGCACGGTCTCGGCTCCGACACGCGCAACATTACGGTCACGATCATTCGCGTGGCACCCGGTTGAGACCCCACTCTGCCAACGGTCTGTAGTCAGCGCCGTGCGGAGAGTCGCCGAACGTCGAGCGGTGGCCGGGGCGCGACGAGCGGTCTGTCAGACCCGGAGCACGCCCCCGGTAGTGACCCCCCTGGAGGGCTTCACACTCCGCCTCGCGGGGGTTCCGGGCATGGTCGGGAGAATGGGTCAGGAGGAGCGCGGCAGGGCCCTGAACTGGCGGACGAGCTGCTCCCTGACCTGGCGGGTGTGCCTGCGGCTGACCGGGAGGGTCTCGGTGCCGACCTGGAGGATGGCCCGGCCGTCCTCGAAGCGCAGCTCCTGGACGTGCCGCGCGGACACCAGCGTGCTGCGGTGGATCCGGATGAACCCCGCGCCCGCCCAGCGCCGTTCGAGGGCCGCCAGCGACATCCGCACCAGGTAGCTGCCGTCGACCGTGTGCAGCCGGACGTAGTCGCCCTTGGCCTCGGCGAACCACACGGCGTGCTGCGGCACGAACCTGGTGCGCCCGCCCAGCTCGACCGGGATCATCTCCTCCTCGCCCGCGGGCGGGCCGGAGGGCGTCACCGCCGCGGCCAGCCGCCCCACCGCCTCGGCCAGCCGCTCGGCCCTGACGGGTTTGAGCAGGTAGTCGATGGCCTGAAGCTCGAAGGCGCGCACCGCCCCCTCCTCGTGGCCGGTGACGAACACCAACCCGGGAGGCGCGGGAAAGCCGCGGATCATGCGGGCCAGCTCCAGCCCGTCGAAGCCGGGCATGCGGATGTCGAGGAACACGCCGTCGAGCCGCTCGCCGGTGCCGATCATCTGGACCATGTCCTGGAGCGCCGTCACGCCGTCGGTCGCGGTGACCACGTGCCCGATGCGCGCGTCGTGTCGCAGCAGGAAGGCCAGCTCCTCCAGAGCGGGCAACTCGTCGTCGACAGCGAGAACGCGCAGCATGGTCTCAACGCTGCCGTGCCGCCGCCGACATCGCAAGCGAAACGGTAACTACCCGTAAAGAAAAACTACCGACCGTTATCGGGATGCGTGATTCGGTTCTTGGGTACCCGCAACCGCACCGTGGTGCCCCCTCCCAGGGTGCTCTCCACCTGCAGTCCGTAGTCCTCTCCGTAGATCCGCCGCAGCCGTACGTCCACGTTCGCCAGCCCGATGCCGCCACGGGTGGCGCGCAGCCGCGCGGGGTCCATGCCCATGCCGTCGTCCTCCACGCTGATGTGGGTCTCCGGCCCGGCGTCGCTGACCACGACGCGCACCTGGCCGACGCCGTCCCGGCCGCCGAGGCCGTGCTTGACCGCGTTCTCCACCAGGGGCTGCACGCACAGGATCGGCACGCGGGCGCGCAGCGCCTCCGGGGCCACCTGGACGGTGAACCGCAGCCGCTCGCCGTACCTGGCGCGTTCGAGCAGCAGGTAGCGGTCGACGCAGCCGAGCTCCTCGGCCAGCGTGGTCAGCTCGCGGGAGCGGCGCAGCGCGTGCCTGGCGAAGTCGGCGAAGTCGAGCAGCAGGTCTCTGGCCCGGTCGGGATCGGTGCGGACGAAACCGGCGATCGCGGTGAGCGAGTTGTAGACGAAGTGCGGAGAGATCTGGGCGCGCAGCGCGCGCATCTCCGCCTCGCTGGCGCGGCGGCGGCAGGTGTCGAGCTCGGCGAGTTCGAGGCGGCCGGACACCCAGCGCCCGGCCTCGGCGACCCCTCCCGCGAAGTCGGCGCTCACCGCGGGGACGAAGGCCGACAGCGCGCCCACCAGCTCGCCGTCAACCGTGAGCGGGACGGTCACGACGCCGCCGAGCGGGCAGGCGGCGCGTTCGCAGCCGTGCTCCCCGGCCACGTGGGGACGCCCCCTGGCGAGCGCCGAGCGGGCGTGCGCCAGCGCGTCGGCCGCGTGCCCGGCCGGGCTCTCCGCGCCCGCCCAGGCGACGACGCCGTCGGCGGGCACCACGGCCACCGCCTCGCCGCCCAGCAGCGCGCGCAGGTGGCGGGCGGTCACCCGCGCCGAGTGGCGATTCAGCCCGGTGCGCAGCGCGGGCGCCACCATGGTGGCCGCGTTCAGCTCGTGCAGCACGGCCAGCGCGTGCACCGCGTACGGCGTGCCCGGCGCGGGCCCGCAGCGGGACGGCGGGAGCGCGCGCGGCCACAGCCGCAGCAGAAGGTGGCCGACAAGGGCACTCAACAGGCACAAGAGCACCCATCCGGTCGTGGACATGCGCGCCACGGTAGTCAATCAGACACCGTCGGTGAGGTCGAACGCGACTGCCGGTCACGACCGGGGCCGCCTTTCGCCGGGTTATCGGCGAAGGAGCGGTACGCGATCAGGGCGGCCCATCACCTGGTTCCTCCTGGTAGGAGTAGCGCTGCTCGCGCCAGGGGTCGCCGATGTTGTGGTAGCCGCGGTCCTCCCAGAAGCCCCGGCGGTCCTCGACCATGTACTCCACGGCCCGGACCCACTTCACGCTCTTCCACGCGTACAGGTGGGGCACGATGGCCCGCACCGGATACCCGCGGTCCGGGGAGATCGGCTTCTCCTCCAGCTCCGTGGCGAGCAGGGCGGCCCGGAAGTCGCTCACCCGCACGTTGGCGCTGTAGCCGTACTCGCCCCAGATCATCACGTGGCGCACGTTCGGCGACGCCGGGACCGCCGCCATGAGGTCGCCCGCCGTCACCCCGCGCCACTCGTTGCCCATGATCGAGAACTTGGTCACGCAGTGGAAGTCGGCCAGGACGGTCGTCTTCGGCAGCGCCTCGAAGTCGCCCCAGGTCAGCACGCGCTCCAAGCCGTCGGCGGTGGCGCCGAAGACCCGGAAGTCCCATGACTCGGGACGGAACGCGGGCACGCGACCGTAGTGGATCACCGGTCTGCCCCGGGGGACGTACTGCCCCGGTGGCAGGCGGGACTCTCCCCGAGGAGGCTCGGGTAGATCCACCGCCGCTCCCTTCCGCCGCTTCGCACGCGATGTTCCGGCACGACCTTATGGCCGGACATAGCCGGGCACTCGAACCATCCTGCCACCGACACGCCGGGCTCACCGACCCGGGCGGGCCTCTCGGACCCTCCTCGGATGCGCTACGATATGCGGCGATGAGTACAGCGTCCTGGTTTTGGTATGGCGACGGGCCCGTGGGTCGGACCGTTCGCCACCAGGTGCTGCACTGACATCTGAAGGCGTTCGAAAGGCCCCGGGTCCATCAGGACCCGGGGCCTTTCGCATTTCCGGTCCCATCACACCCACAGGAAGAAGCAGCGCATGGTCATCGTGATGACACCAGAGGCCACCGCCGAAGACGTGGACGCGATCGTCGAACTGGTCGCGACCGCGGGCGGCGAGGCGTTCGTCAGCCGCGGCGTCAGCCGTACGATCGTCGGGCTGGTCGGTGACGTGGCGCAGTTCAGCGCGCTGAACCTGCGCGGCATGGCCGGGGTCGCCGACGTGATGCGGATCTCCACGCCCTACAAACTGGTGAGCAGGGACAACCATCCTGAACGCACCACGGTCATGGTGGGCGGGGTGCCCATCGGGCCGGACACCGTCACGCTGATCGCCGGGCCGTGCGCGGTGGAGACCCCGCAGCAGACCCTGGAGGCGGCCGAGATGGCCAAGGCCGCAGGGGCCACGCTGCTGCGCGGCGGGGCCTACAAGCCGCGCACGTCCCCGTACGCCTTCCAGGGGCTCGGTGAGGCCGGCCTGCGCATCCTGGCGGACGTGCGCGAGGCGACCGGGCTGCCGATCGTGACCGAGGTGGTGGACGCCCACGACGTGCCGCTGGTGGCCTCCTACGCCGACATGCTCCAGGTCGGCACCCGCAACGCGCAGAACTTCGCGCTGCTGCAGGCGGTCGGGGCGTCGGGACGGCCGGTGCTGCTCAAGCGCGGCATGAACGCCACCATCGAGGAGTGGCTGATGGCGGCCGAGTACATCGCCCAGCGCGGCAACCTCGACATCGTGCTGTGCGAGCGGGGCATCCGCACCTTCGAGACCGCCACCCGCAACACGCTGGACGTCTCGGCCGTGCCGGTCGCCCAGCGCCTGTCCCACCTGCCGGTGGTCGTCGATCCCTCGCACTCCGGCGGGCGGCGCGAGCTGGTGCTGCCGCTGACGCGGGCTGCCATCGCGGCGGGCGCGGACGGCATCATCGTGGACGTCCACCCGCAGCCGGAGCAGGCGCTGGTGGACGGCCCGCAGGCGCTGGTCAACGGTGACCTCCGGGAGCTGGCCCGGGTCATGCGGCAGTTCCCGCCGCTGCTCGGGCGTACGGCGGCGACCGCCACGGCGCCGCCGCTGACCGCCGTCTGACCACGCGATCCGTCCGCCGGGAGCATCCTACTCACGAGTAACTTAAGCACTGCTACTCATGCGGAGGGTGCTCCCGCACGGCGACGATCGACACATGAGCAAACCGCTGAGCAAGGCGATGAATCCATCCGTCAGCCCCGCGTACTACGTGCAGGCGGTCCTGTCGTTCGGGGCCTCCCTGGCCGCCCTGGCCATCGGAGTGGCCTACCTGCCGGTCACCGGGTGGATCAGGGGGTTCCTGGCGGTCGGCGTCCTGTACGTCGTCACCTCGGCCTTCACGCTGGCCAAGGTGGTGCGGGACCGCCAGGAGGTCACCCAGGTGACCAGCCGCGTGGACCAAGCCCGCCTGGACCGCCTGCTGGCCGAGCACGACCCGTTCAAGGGCGACTGAGCGGGCGGGGCCCGGCCGCTCAGGCGTTGAGCTTGTACTCCTGCAGCGAGTCGGCGAGCTGGACGGCGAGCTCCTCGGCGTCCAGGCGGCGCTCGATCTGCTTGAGGTCCTCGATCTTGGCACGGGTCTCCGCGCGGCGCGGAGCCAGCAGCGTGCAGCAGTCCTCGTCGGGCAGCTCGGAGATCTCCAGGGTGCCGATCCGGCGAGCCTCGGCCATGATCTCGGTCTTGTCCAGGCCGATCAGCGGGCGCAGGATGGGCAGCTCCACGGCGTGGTCCTGCGCGGTGATGTTCTGCAGGGTCTGGGAGGAGACCTGGCCGAGCGAGTCGCCGGTGACCAGCGCGCCCGCGTGGATGCGCTGGGCGACCTCCTCGGCCGTCTTCAGCATCAGCCGCCGCTGCGCGATCACGGCCAGGCGGTCCTGGCCGGAGGCGCGGATCGACTGCTGGGCCTTGCCGAACGGCACCACCCACAGCCGGGAGCGGCCCTGGAAGCGGTCCAGCGACCGCACCAGCGCGTACGCCTTGTAGATCGACTCGGAGGTGGTGAACGGGATGCCGGAGAAGTGCAGGAAGTCGACCCGCAGGCCGCGCCGCATCATCCGGTAGGCGGCCACCGGGGAGTCGATGCCGCCGGACATCAGCACCAGCGCGCGCCCGCTCACCCCGACCGGCAGGCCGCCCTGGCCGGGCAGGCCGTCGGTGAAGACGAACACCTCGTCGCGGTCGACCTCGATGTGGACGGTCAGCTCGGGGTTGCTGAGATCGACCGGCAGGCCGAAGACGTTGTTGATCTCGCCGCCGACCGTGCGGTCGAGCTCGTTGGAGCGCATCGGGAACCGCTTGTCGCGGCGGCGCGAGCGCACCGCGAACCGCGGCTTGCCCGGCCGGGCGCGGGTCTGGAGGCGGTCCTCCACCAGCGCGAGCGCGGCCTTGGTGACCATGCCGGGGTCCTTCTCGACCCGCCAGGCGACGTGGACCCACACCAGGCCTGGGACGTCGGTGACGCGCTTGGCCACCTTCTCGGCCAGTTCGACGGCGGTGCCGGCGGGCAGGAAGATCGCGATCACGCCGTGCCGCTGGCGCACCTCGACGGGCACGCCGCAGTCGCGCAGCGCGGCCCTGATGTTGGCCTGCAGCCTTCGCTCGAACTGTTCGCGGTTCTTGCCCTTCAGCACGACCTCGCCCAGCTTGAGCAGCACGCAAGGCTCGCCGAGCGCGGCCGGCGTCGCTACGGACGTCCCGTCGAGCATCTGTGTTTCCTCCGCTGGGGGATCAAGGGGATTTCCCGGTGGCGCGCACGCCCGCGGCCTGGCGGGCGAGGCGGCAATCGTGTCAACGCGTGCCCCGGCAACTTTAGTCCGGTTCAGGTGTCGTCGAGCCCCTGCTCTATGACATACCTCACCAGCTCCACGCGATTATGCAGATGCAGCTTGTTGAGGGTGTTCTGCACGTGATTCTGGACGGTTCTGTGGGAGAGCACGAGCCGCTCGGCGATCTGCCGGTACGACAGGCCCTTGGCGACCAGCCGCAGCACCTCGGTCTCGCGCCGGGTCAGCCGGGGACGCGCCTCGGCGTCGGCGGGCTGGGCGGCCAGCCTGCGGTATTCGCCGAGCACGAGCCCGGCCAGGCCGGGGGTGAAGACGGCGTCGCCCTCGGCGGTGCGGCGGACGGCGTCCAGGAACTCCTCCCGGCTCGCCGATTTCACCAGATATCCGGATGCGCCCGCCTTGACCGCCTCCAGCACGTCCGACTGCTCCGCGCTCGCCGACAGCACCAGCACCCGGGCCGGATGCTCGCCCGCCACCAGCCGGCGCGTCACCTCCACGCCGGACATGCCGGGCATCTGGAGGTCGAGCACGACGACCTCGGGCCGTGCCGCGGACGCGATCCTGACCGCCTGCCGCCCGTCTCCCGCCGTCGCGACCACGTCGCACCCGGCCTCGGCGAGATCGCGCGCCACGCCGTCCCGCCACATCGGGTGGTCGTCCACCACCATCACCCGCAAGCCGTTCACGCCAGCCACCCTATGGCCGGACGGCGGGCACGCTCAGCTCCACCTCCGTGCCCTGACCGGGAGCGGAGGTGATGCTCACCCGGCCGCCCAGATCGGCGACGCGCCCCAGGATCGACTGGGCGACGCCGAGACGGCCCGCCGCCGCGGCCTCCTCCAGCCGCCCCGCCGCGATGCCGGGGCCGTCGTCCCTGACCGTGACGGTGACGACGCCGCCCTCGCTCTCGGCGAGGATCCAGGCGTGCGCCGACTCCCCGCAGTGACGGCGGACGTTCTCCAGCGCGGCGGCCACGGCCGCGGCGGTCTCACGGGCGGTCTCGGCGGGCATGTGGAGCGGCGTCGCCGGTGTGGAGACGGTCACCCCGGCGCCGCCGTGGGCGCGCAGCAGGGGCCGCAGGTCGCAGTCGCCGGTCGCGGCGGCCGGCTCGCGCTCGATGGTGACCAGCTCGCGCAGCGCCGCCTCCTGCTCCCCCGCCAAACGCCCCAGCTCGGCCGCCTCACCGCCGATCTCGGCGCCCCGGCGCTGCACCAGGGCGAGCACCTGGAGCACCGAGTCGTGGATGCCTCTGGCCAGCCGCTCCCGCTCGCGCCCGGCCGCCTCGATCTCGACGGCCCGCTGCACGCGCTCCTCGGCCCTGCGGGCGAGCCGGGCGACGTGGCCCACCAGGACCCCGGCGAAGAAGAGCAGCACGACCCCGTTGACGGACACCGAGGCGAGCCCGAACTCGGAGACGTCGCGGATCCCGCGCAGCCACAGGTCGGTGCCCGCGACGACGGCGGCGCCCGCCGCGCCAGCCACGGGGCCGTGCCGTACGCCCCAGGCGATGACCGGCGCGCCCATCCAGGTCGCGGTGATCGGCAGGTTTCCCGCCTGGTAGGGCCCCTGCACGTACGGCGTGGCCAGCAGGCAGCCCACGGTGACGAGCATGTCGGCCCCGAGCACGGGCCAGCCGCGCAGCCGCGGGGCGGCGTACGCGTAGATCGTGACCGCGGTCCACGCGGCCATCACGCCCATGACCAGCGCCGCCGCCACGGGGCGGTGATAGCCGTCGGCGCGCACCAGCAGCGCCGCCGCGTAGACCAGGGACGCCACCCGGAACACCGCGATGGTCCGCCAGAACGGCCCTTCGACGCCCACCTTCCAGTCCTTTCGCCGGGTCATTCATAGCGCACGGGGACGTATTCGGGCATCCGCCGCCGTCTTCAGTTCGTCAGCCCGATATGTCAGAAGGTGATGGGCGCTCATGTTCACTCGCGACTACTGCCATACTTCGCAAAAAGCACAAAACCCAAGGACACGGGGCATATGTCGCACATCCAGCACTTCGCGTACGCGTGGTTCGTCCCCGCGATCGCCTTCGCCGTCTCCGGCACGGGAGCCCTGCTCGGGCTGCTCCTCACCGGGCGCGCCCGCCTGGCCGACGGCGGAGCCCGCGCGGGCTGGCTGATCGGCGCGGCGCTGTCCATCGGCGGCACCGGCATCTGGGCCATGCACTTCGTCGCCATGGCCGGGTTCTCGGTCGCCGGCACGCGGATCCGCTACGACGTGCCCTTCACCGTGCTGTCGGCGCTGCTGGCCGTCGTGGTGGTCGGCGCGGGCCTGTTCCTGGTGTCGCGGCGCGGCGAGCGGCCGGACGCCCTGCTCGGCGGCGGCGCGCTGACCGGGCTCGGCGTCGCGGGGATGCACTACCTGGGCATGGCGGCGATGAACATGAACGCCGAGGTCGCCTACGACCCGATGCTCGTGGCCCTGTCGGTGCTCGTCGCGGTGGTGGCGGCGACCGTCGCGCTGTGGTTCACGCTGCGCGTTCGCGGGGCCCTGGCCACCGTCGCCGCCGCGCTGATCATGGGCGTGGCCGTCAACGGCATGCACTACCTGGGCATGTTCGCGATGCGGGTGCGGGTGACGTCGGCCACGGGCGACCTGCCGGGCGCGGACCCGATCGACTTCCTGCTGCCGGTGCTCACCGTGGTCGCCGTCGTGACGCTCGGCCTGCTGCTCGCGGTGGCGCTGTCGCCGTCGGAACGGGAGCTGCGCTCGGAGTCGGCGCTCCAGGACCGGCTGTCCGCGGGCCGGGAGAGGGACCGAGACAGAGACGGGGACCGGGCCGGGCGTTGATGTACGGCCTGCGCCTCGCGGGCCGCTTCAGTCGGGGCGCAAGCCGTACATGGAGGGGATGTAAGCGGATTACCGCTGACGCCCGGAACACTAGGGCGGGCCGCTTGCAATCCGCTTACAAAGATCCACTCCCGGTACGGCTAGCCGAAGAAGACCTCGGCCTCCTGGTAGCGCTCGACCGGAACGGTCTTCAGCTCCTTGGTCGCCTCGTCGAGGCCGACCCGGACGATGCGGGTGCCCTGCAGCGCGACCATCTTCCCGAAGTCGCCCTCATGCACGGCGTCGATCGCCTGCAGGCCGAACCGGGTGGCGAGCACGCGGTCGAACGCGGTCGGGGTGCCGCCGCGCTGGATGTGGCCGAGCACCGTGGTGCGGGCCTCCTTGCCGATCCGCTTCTCGATCTCCTTGGCCAGCATCTCGCCGATGCCGCCCAGCCGCACGTGCCCGAAGGAGTCGAGCTCGCCCGTCTGCAGGGTCATCTGCCCCTCAAGCGGGTGGGCGCCCTCCGCCACCACGATTATCGGCGCGTAACGCGTCTTGAAGCGGCTCTCGACGTATTCGCAGACGCGCTCGATGTCGAACGGCTTCTCCGGGATCAGGATGACGTTGGCCCCGGCGGCCATGCCCGCGTGCAGCGCGATCCAGCCCGCGTGCCGTCCCATGACCTCGCAGATCAGCACGCGGTGGTGGGACTCGGCGGTGGTGTGCAGCCGGTCGATGGCCTCCATCGCGATGTTCACCGCGGTGTCGAAGCCGAAGGTGTAGTCGGTGGAGCCGAGGTCGTTGTCGATCGTCTTCGGCACGCCGACGACCCGCACGCCCAGATCGTAGAGCTGCTTGGCGACGCCGAGGGTGTCCTCGCCGCCGATGGCGATCAACGCGTCCACGCCGGTGGCGGCGAGGTTCTCGTTGATACGCTCCACACCGCCGTCGATCTTGATCGGGTTGGTCCGCGAGGAGCCGAGGATCGTGCCGCCGCGCGGCAGGATGCCCCGCACCGCCTGGACGTCGAGAGGCATCGTCTCGCCTTCGAGCGGACCGCGCCAGCCGTCCCGGAATCCTACGAACTCATGCCCGTAGACGCTCACGCCCTTGCGAACGGCGGCCCTGATGACGGCGTTGAGCCCTGGGCAGTCACCGCCCCCGGTGAGCACTCCTATACGCATAGCGGGTTCCTCCCGATGGGTTGCACGGCCGGACTCTCAAAGGTAGTAGCGTCGGCGACCGGGCAGACCCGTTCGCCGACCCTGGCATTCTGCCCCAGGCGGAATCAATGGTCTAGACCAAACGCGAGGAGTGTCATGAGTGTCCTGGCCGTCGACGCAGGTACCACCGGAGTGACGGCGGTGGTCGTCACCGAGGACGGCCGCGTCGACTCCCGCGGATACCAGGAGTTCGCCCAGCACTTCCCGGAGCCGGGCCGGGTGGAGCACGCGCCGGAGGAGATCTGGCAGGCGGTGCTGGCGGCCTGCCGCGCCGCGCTGGACGCCGCCACGGTGACCCCGACCTGCGTCGGCATCACCAACCAGCGTGAGACCGCCGTGCTGTGGGACCGTTCCACCCTCGCCGCGCCGCGCCGCGCGATCGTCTGGCAGGACCGCCGCAGCGCGGGCGTCTGCGCCCGGCTGCGCGACGCTGGACACGAACCGCGCGTGGCCGAGCTGACCGGCCTGCGTCTGGACCCGTACTTCACCGGCACCAAGCTCACCTGGCTGGCCGAGCACGACCCGCGCGCCTGGGCTGGCGTCACGGAAGGCCGTACCGCCCTGGGCACCGTCGACTCCTACCTGATCGCCCGGATGACCGGCGGCGCCAGGCACGTCACCGACGCCTCCAACGCCTCCCGCACGCTGCTCTACGACCTGGCCGAGGGCGGCTGGTCCGACGAGCTGTGCGAGCTGTTCGGCGTGCCCCGCCGGGCGCTTCCGGAGATCGTGCCCAACCACGGCGTGGTCGGCCGTACCGACACGGGCTCGTTCCTGGGCCTCGACCTGCCGATCAGCGGCCTGGCGGGCGACCAGCAGGCCGCGCTGTTCGGGCAGACCTGCTTCTCCCCCGGCGACGTGAAGTGCACCTACGGCACCGGCTCCTTCGTGCTCATCAACACCGGCGGCGAGCTGGTGCGCTCCCAGGAGGGGCTGCTGACCACGGTGGCCTGGCAGGACCCCTCCGGCGAGATCACCTACGCGCTGGAGGGCGCGATCTTCGTCACCGGCGCCGCCATCCAGTGGCTGCGCGACGGCCTCGGCCTGGTCAACACCGCCCCCGAGACCCAGGCGATCGCCCGCACGGTGCCCGACTCCGGCGGTGTGGTGTTCGTGCCCGCGCTCACCGGGCTCGGCGCCCCGCACTGGGACCCCGGCGCCCGAGGCACCATCTGCGGCATCACCAGGGGCACCACCAGGGCCCACCTGGTCCGCGCGACGCTTGAGGCCATCGCCTTCGAGGTGCGCGACGTGGTGGAGGTCATGACCGGCGCGGCCGGGCTGCCGGTGCCGGTGCTCAAGTCCGACGGCGGTGCGAGCGGCAACGACCTGCTCATGCAGTACCAGGCCGACCAGCTCGCCACCCCCGTGGAGCGCCCGGTGGTCCACGACACCACCGCGCTGGGCGCGGCGTTCCTGGCCGGGCTCGGCGCGGGCGTGTGGTCCTCCACCGACGAGCTGCGCCAGACCTGGCGGCTCGACCGCCGCTTCGAGCCGGGCACGCGCGACGACGACGCGTACCGGCTGTGGGGCAGGGCGGTCGAGCGCGCCCGCGCCTGGGTCTGAGCTCCCTCAGTCGCCCGCCGGCTCCGCGCAGACGGTGCCGCGCGGCGGCGTCCGCAGCGTGACCAGATAGCGGTTGGCGTGGGCGATGGCGCACGCCTGGCCGGTCAGGTAGAGCCCGTGGCCGGGGCCGTCCAGCCGTACGGTGGACGATCCCGGCACCCGGGCCACGATGGCGGCCGTGTCGTCGTGGTCGGTCCACGAGCCCGCGGCGAGCATCGGCGGCAGCCCGCGCGCCGGGAGCGGCCCGCGCGGGTTGGCGACGGGCGCGGGCCACCCGGCGCACGCCAGCGTGTGCCACAGCCGGTTGCCCGCCAGGTTCGGCGACCGCCTTTCGGCGTCGTCCCGCAGCCGCCGGTACTCCTCGTAGCCGGACAGGCCCTGCCCGTCCGGGCAGTGGGTCATGTTCATGCCGACGAAGGACGGCACGTCGGGACGGCCGATCCGGGCCTTCAGGTAGTCCGCGAAGCCCGACCCATCGCCCCCGGCCGCCATGCCGACGGCCTTGGCCAGCTCCCGCCACAGCGGCCGCTCCGGCGCGGGGCCCGGCGAGACCAGGTGCGGGGAGGCGGCGACGATGATGTCGAAGCCGCTGTAGGTCACCCGCTCCCCCTTCACCGGCAGCGGACGGCGGTCGGCGTCCGCGATCAGCTCGCGCCACAGCGCGGGCACGTCGCGCCCGTGCAGGGCGCACTCCTCGGTGGCGTCGCACCAGGCGGCGAACCGGGCGAACTGCCGTTCCAGCGTCTCCTGCCGCATCCGCTGGTCCGTGGCGCGGTCGACGAGGTGGTTCACCGCCCCGTCCAGGTACATCGCGCGCACGCGGGTGGGGAAGAGCCGGGCGTAGGCTACGGCGGGCACGCCGCCGTAGGAGGTGGCCACGAGGCTCAGCCGCTCGGCCCCCAGCGCGGCGCGGACGGCGTCGATGTCCCTGGCCACCGACAGGGAGTCCAGGTGGTCGAAGTACTCGGGGTCGGCTGCCCGGCAGTCCAGCGCGGCCTTCCTGATCCGCGCCGCCTGGGCGTCGTACTCGGCGGCGCCGTCCGGCAGCTTCAGCACCGGCCCGGAGGTGAAGCAGCGCTCGGGGAAGACGCCCTGGTCGGTGGAGTTGCGCGGGGCGAAGCTGACCACGTCGAAGCGCTCGCGCAGGGCCGCGAACGCGCCCCCCTGCTTCCTCAGGTCGTCGATCCCGGATCCGCCTGGGCCGCCGGGGATGGAGAACACCGTGCCGATCACCCGGTGCGTGCCGGTGGCCGGGAGCATGGCCACGCGCAGGTCCACACGGCGGCCGGACGGACGCGACCAGTCCAGCGGCACCGAGACGGTCGCGCAGCGCAGCTCCCCGCCGCAGGCCCGCCACGCCGGGGACGCGACGGCCACGCCCGCCGGAAGGGCGGGCACCGCCCCGAGCACGGCGACGGCGAGCGCCCCCGCGACCAGCGGGCGCGCCCGGCCGCCGCGCAGCGCGATCGCCGCCGAGCCCAGGGCGAGCGCCGCCACCGGGTAGGCCACGAGCACGGCGAGCGCCGCCACCGGGCTCAGCACGCCCGGCCCGCCGCTCCCGGCGATCTGCCCGGGCAGGCTCTCGATCATGAACGAGCCGATCCGGGCCCGCCACACGCCGGGAAGGGCCTGGGCCGCCACGGGCAGCGCGAACACGATCACGATCAGCGTGACCAGGGTGCCCGCCGTGGACCTGATCAGCGCCCCCAGGCCGAGCCCGACCAGCGCCACCAGCGGCACGGACGCCCCGGCCAGCAGCACCTCGGCGAGCACGCGCGGGCCGTCGGACACCGGTACGGCCAGCGTCTCGCCGCTCAGCAGGACGTGCCCGGCCCGTTCGCCGAACACCGCCAGCGCGGCCAGGTGCATGCCGAACGCCAGCGCCAGCCCGGCGGCCAGCCCGATCCCGGCCACCACGGGGACCTTCGCGAACAGGTAGACCTGCCTGCGGGGCTCGGCCACCAGACCGGCGCCGATCATGCCGGTGGCGTGCTCGGCGGTGACGGTCAGCGCGCCCAGCGCGCCGAACACCAGGTAGGCGACCGGAAGACCGGCGCCCAGGCCCGGGCCGACGCCGTCGAAGCGCAGCAGGTCGTCGCCCGACTGGTTGTCGAACCCCCGAGACACCAGGAACGCCATGCCGGCGCCGACCAGCACGGCGGACACCGAGGCGGCCAGCAGCGCGGCGTTGGAGCGCAGGGTGCGGAACTTCACCCATTCGGCGGCGATCGCGTTCCTCACGACGCCCTCCCGGCGACCGCGCCGGTCAGCTCCATGAACGTCTCCTCCAGTGACCGGCCGCCCGGGGTCAGCTCGCGCAGGGCGATGCCCGCGGCCAGGGCGAGTTCGCCGATCCGCGCGGCGGACAGGCCGCGCACGCGCAGCCCGCCGTCTTCGTCGCGGACCTCGCCGCCATGCCGGCGCAGCTCGCGGGCCAGGGCCTGCCGATCCGCCGCGCGCACCAGGACGCCACCGTGCCGCAGGCCGGCCATCGGGGCGTCGGCGATCAGCCGCCCCCCGGCGATGACCACGACGTGGTCGGCGGTGAGCGCCATCTCGCCCATCAGGTGGCTGGAGACCAGCACGGTGCGGCCGTCGGCGGCCATCGAGCGCATCAGGTCGCGGATCCAGCGGATGCCCTCCGGGTCGAGCCCGTTCACCGGCTCGTCGAAGATCAGCACCTCCGGGTCGCCGAGCAGCGCGCCCGCGATGCCGAGCCGCTGCCGCATGCCCAGGGAGAAGCCGCCGATCCGCCGGTCCGCGGCGCCGTCGAGGCCCACCTCCGTGAGCACCTCGCCCACCCGGCGCCGGTCGATGCCGTTGCTCCTGGCCAGCCAGCTCAGGTGTCCCCTGGCGGTCCTGCCGCCGTGCGCGTTCCCGGCGTCGAGCAGCGCGCCGACCCGCAGCATCGGCCTGCGCAGCCCCGCGTACGGCCGGCCGCAGACCAGCGCCGTGCCCTCGTCCGGGCTCTCCAGCCCGAGGATCACCCGCATCGTGGTCGACTTTCCGGCCCCGTTCGGCCCGAGGAACCCGGTCACCAGGCCGGGCTTCACCGCGAAGGTCAGCTCGTCCACGGCGAGGGCCCCGCCGTACCGTTTGGTCAGTCCGGTCACTTCGATCATGTCTTCAGCGTCGCGGGCCGCGCGGGCCGTCTCCATGGGCCGGGGACGAGGGCCGGTGGTGGGATTTCCCGCACTCGGGGGTGGGGCCACCCCCACCGACCGGGGCCCGGGCGAGGGGGCAGACTGCAGGGGTGAACGCATTCCCGCGTGTCCCCCGGGCGCTCGGACGGCTGGTGATCGACGCCGTCACCGGCCTCGCCGCACCGCCGCTGCTGGCCGCGCTGGGGGTGTGGACGCTGCTCGGCCGGGACGCGGGCGCGGGGCCTGGGCGGGCCGTCCGCGTCCTGGCCGCACGGCGGCGCGCCTGGGCGGGCCGCGTGCTCGGCCGGGAGGTCCCGGCGGGTGACGGTCCCGGGTGGCATGCCGCCGCCTGGCTGGCCGCGCACGCCGTGGCGGGGCCGGGGGCGCTCGCGGTGGTCTGCGTGATCGGCTCGGCCGTCTCGACCCTCTTCGCGCTGCCGACCGCGCGGACCGGCGGCGAGATCACCCTCGCGCTCAGCCTGGCGATCCTGGCCGTCATCGCGGTCGCGGCGGCCACCGCCGTGCTGCTGCGCTCGGCGCAGGCGAGGCTGGCGGAGGTGCTGCTCGGCCCCGGCACGGCGCGGGCGCGCCGGATCAGGGAGCTGACCGAGTCGCGCGCGGCGGCGGCGGGCGCGCAGGCCGCCGAGCTGCGCAGGATCGAGCGCGACCTGCACGACGGCGCGCAGGCCAGGCTGGTCGCGGTGCGGATGACCCTCGGCCTGGCCCGGGGCTCGCACGATCCCGACCAGGTGCGGGCGCTGGTGGACGAGGCGTGGGAGTCGGCCGGGCAGGCGCTCACCGACCTGCGCGACCTGGTGCGCGGCGTCCATCCGCCGGTGCTCGCCGACCGTGGGCTGGAAGGGGCGATCCGGGCCGCCGCGCTGATGTGCCCGATGCCCGTCGAGGTGGACGTCGAGCTGCCGCGCCGTCCGGACGCCCCGCTGGAGTCCGCGCTCTACTTCGCCGCCGCCGAGTCGCTGACCAACGTGACCCGGCACAGCGACGCGGGCAGGGCGTGGGTGCACCTGCGGCGGCGCGACGGCGGGCTGCGGCTGACCGTCGGCGACGACGGCCGGGGCGGCGCCGACCCGTCGGCCGGGAGCGGGCTGCTCGGCATCGGGCGGCGGCTGTCGGCCTTCGACGGCACGCTCGACGTGCGCAGCCCGGCGGGCGGCCCTACGGTGCTGACCATGGAGGTGCCGTGCGCGTCGTGATCGCCGAGGACCTGGCCCTGCTGAGAGACGGCCTGACCCGGCTGCTGAGCGCGCACGGGTTCGAGGTGGCCGAGGCGGTGGACAACGGCCCGTCGCTGCTGGCCGCGATCGACCGGCACCGGCCCGACGTCGCCGTGATCGACGTTCGGCTGCCGCCGTCCTTCACCGACGAGGGCCTGCGCGCCGCGCTCACGGCCCGCGAGCGCCTCCCCGGGCTGCCGGTGCTGATCCTCTCGCAGTACGTCGAGCAGCTCTACGCCCGCGAACTGCTCTCCGACCGCTCCGGCGCGGTCGGCTACCTGCTCAAGGACCGGATCGGCGACGTGGAGCAGTTCGTGGACGCGGTGCGCAGGGTGGCCGGGGGCGGCACCGCGATGGACGCCGAGGTGATCTCCCAGCTCCTCACCCGCAGGGGCCGCGACGAACCGCTCGGGGGGCTGACGCCGCGCGAGCGCGAGGTGCTCGGGATGATGGCCGAGGGCATGTCCAACATCGCCATCGCGGCGCGCCTTGCGGTCACCGAGAAGGCGATCGGCAAGCACACCAACAACATCTTCGCCAAGCTCGGGCTGCCGCCGTCCGACGACCACAACCGGCGCGTCATGGCCGTGCTGGCCTACCTGGAGGCGGATCCCCGCTGACCCGCCCCCGCGCCGGCGCATAGGTGGCAGACTCTCAGCTCTATGGAAGAAACGAGCATTCAGCGAGGAGACACCCCTAGCGGGTGGCCCATCCTCGACGAGGCATATCTCGCGCTCCGCACCGCCGTGCGCGGCGTCGCCGACGGCGACTGGGAGCTGCCGACGCCGTGCGAGGCGTGGAACGTCACCCAGGTGGTTCAGCACGCCTCTGGTGACCAGGTGGGCTACGCCGGTTTCATCACCGGCGGCCGGATGCCCACGGAAGACCCGTTCGCGCCCTCCGGCAAGGTGGCGGGCTCCCCCGTCGACCTGGCCGAGGAGGCGATGACCTACGGCACGAGCGCCTGGGTCACCGTGGAGGCCGACGCCGAGGCGGTGCCGGTGCCCATCCCGGTCCCCGGCGGCACCCTGCCCGCCCGGGCCGCCGTGGCCGTCTGCGCCCTCGACGCCGCCGTGCACGCGTGGGACATCGCCGCCGCCACCGGGCAGCCGTCCACGCTCCGGCCGGAGACGGCCCGCGCCCTGCTGGCCGCGACCAGGGACGTGATCGAGCCGTTCCGTGGCTTCGCCTTCGCCACGCCGGTGCCGCCGGGCGAGGGCGACGACGACGCGGCGGTCCTGCTCCGCCACCTCGGACGCGACCCCGGATGGCGCCCACCGGCGCGCTGACTCCCCCGGCCTACGCGGCGCTGTCCGCGTTGCGGGTCAGGGATCTGGTGCTCGGCCGCCGGGTGAACGCGCGTGAGGTCACCGAGGCGGCGCTGGCCCGGCTGGAGCTGATCGACCCGCGCCTGCGCGCGTTCGCCGGAACCCCGGGCTGGTCGCGGGCGGCTCCTCGGCGGGATCGGCCGCCGCCGTGGCCAGGGGCATCGTGCCGCTGGCGACGGGCAGCGACGGGGCGGGGTCGATCCGAGTCCCCGCCGCGTGGTGCGGCGTGGTGGGGCTGAAGACCACCAACGGGCTGCTGCCGGTCCGGGACCGGGCGGGGCTGGCGGCGCGTTCCGACCGCCGGGCGGCTAGAGGGCCGGTACCGGCAGGACGCAGGAGGGGGTCTCCACGGCGAACCGCTCGGCCACGGCCTGGGGAACGCCGGACTTCACGGTCAGCGCGGTGATCTCGGCGGAGTGCTGGTCGGCCACGTACATGCGGTCGCCGACCACGGCGAAGTGACGCGGCCACGCGCCGCCGCAGGGGACCTCCGCCACGTGCGACAGGTCGCGGGAGTCGAGGACCGTGACGGTGTCGGGCCCCCGGTTGGCGACGTACACGAACCGGCCGTCGGCGGAGACCTCCAGGTGGGAGGGGGCGTTCGGCTCCGGCGAGCGGGAGGCGGGCACCGTGGCCAGCTCGTTCCACGCCGCGTCGTACATGGTCACGGCCCCGTTCAGCTCGCCCGCCAGGTACCAGCGCCCGGCGGAGTGGAACAGGTGCCTGGGGCCGGTGCCCGGGGTCACGCGGATCGGGCCGTCCGGGTGCGGGCGGACGCCGTCGCCGACCAGGTAGCGGCGGATCTCGTCGGTGCCCAGGTCGGTGACGTAGAGGCCGCCGTCGGGCCCGAACACGGCCTGGTGGGCGTGCGGCCCGGCCTGGCGGTCGGGGTCGGGCCCGGAGCCGGTGTGCGGGAAGACCTTGGGCGGGCCCGCCATGCGGCCGAACTCGTCCAGGCGCCGCACGCCGAGCACGCCGTCGCCGTAGTTGGCGATGGCCAGCCACGAGCCGTACGGATCGACGGCGACGTGGCAGGGCGAGTTCCCGCCGCTGGAGTGCTCGCCCAGGCGGGTGAGCCTGCCGTCCGGGTGGCGGGTGAAGGCGCTCACGGTGCCCTCGGCGGTCTCGCCGACCGCGTACAGGACGGGCAGCGCCGGATGGGCGGCCAGGAAGGACGGGCCGGACGCGGCGGTCACGGCCAGTTCGCCGAGCCGTCCGTCCGACTCCCTGCGCACGGTGGTGACGCCGGGTCCGGATCCGCCGCTGTCCGGGGTGTAGCCGCCGATGTAGATCAGTCGTGTGGTCCCCACAGTTGGCGAAGGTACCGGAGTTGGATCTCGACCTGCGCCCCGGCCCCGCCCTCATGGCCGTTCCATGGCCACACGGAGATGTCCTTGGGCCCCGACCAGTGGTTATAGGCGGCGAACACGGTGGAGGGAGGGCACACCTCGTCCATCAGGGCCACCGAGTACCGGGCCGGGATCACGCCGCGCGCCGCGAAGTTGATCCCGTCGAAGTAGGACAGGGTGCGGAACACCCGCTCCTGGGCGTCGTGCTGGGTGGACAGGAACCGCACGAGCTCCGCGTACGGCTCCCGGCCGGTGATCTCCACCGCCCGCCGGAAGTGGGTCAGGAAGGGCACGTCGATCAGCGCGGCCGAGACGTTGGGCCGCAGCGCCGCGACGGCCTGGGCGATGCCGCCGCCCTGACTGCCCCCGCAGACCGCGATCCGCGCGGGGTCCACGCGCGGGTGGGCGGCCATCACGTCCACGGCCCTGGCGGCGTCGGCGAACACCCGGCGGTAGTAGTAGTTCTCCGGGTCGAGCACGCCCCTGGTCAGCATGCCCCACGCGGCGGCGAAGTCGCCTCCGTCGGGGTCGGCGGTGGCGCCCGGCCTGTTCGGGTTGGAGCCGCCCTGCCCCCGGGTGTCCATGATCAGCGCGGCGAACCCGGCGGCGGGCCAGGCCAGGTGGTCGTGCGGGTAGCCCCGCCCGCCGCTGTAGCCGATGTAGTTGACCACGCACGGCACGGGCCCGTTCACGTGACGGGGCAGCAGCAGCCAGGCGTTGATCCGGTGTCCGTGCCATCCGGCGAACGCGGTGTCGAACACCTCCACGGACGACAGGCCGGCGTCGTACGGCTTGAACTCGGCCGCCAGGTCGAACGCCTCGGCCTCGATGAGGGTGCGCTTCCAGAAGTCGTCGAAGTCGGCGGGCTCGTCACGGTCGGGAAGGTAGCTCCGCAGTTCTTCGAGGGGCAGGTCGAACAGAGGCAAGGGATCTCCCAACTCTTGTCCAGTGAACCGATCGGTGGTGGTCCTTGAGCATCGTGCCACGTTCTTCGCGAATGCCACGCAGGGGCATTGCGCGGTGGCCGGGGCGGCGCGTATCGTTTGACTCCGTCAATGAATTGATTGATCGGGTCAAAGGAGAGCGATGGCGAGCGATGAGCACGTGACCGCCGTGCGCGCCTTCAACCGCTTCTATACCGGGGTGGTCGGTGCCCTCGCGGCCGAGACCATGTACACCCCCTACTCCCTGACCGAGGCCAGGGTGCTCTGGGAGCTGGCGCACGCGACGAGCGAGGGACGGCAGAGCGAGGCCGTCGAGCTGCGCAGGCTGCTCGGGCTCGACGCGGGCTACCTGAGCCGCATCATGTCCAGGTTCGAGTCCGAAGGGCTCGCCACCAGGGAGCGGTCCGCGGCCGACGGGCGGCGCCAGGTCGTAACGCTGACCGACGCCGGGCGCTCAGTGTTCGCCGAACTCGACAAACGCTCCGACGAGCAGGTGCGGGGCATGCTCGCCGGGCTCACCGACGAAGACGCGGGCCGCCTGGTGTCGGCCATGACCGTGGTCCGGCGGAGCCTGACCGAGGGCGACCGCGCGGGCGCCGCCCTCGTCATCCGCCCGCCGCGCACCGGCGACCTGGGCTGGGTGGTGTTCCGGCACGGCGCGCTCTACGCCGCCGAGTACGGCTGGGGCCCGCGGTTCGAGGCGCTCGTCGCCCGCATCGTGGCCGACTACGCGGACGGCCACCAGCCCGCCCGCGAGGCCGCCTGGATCGCCGAGATCGACGGCGAGCGGGCCGGGTGCGTCTTCTGCGTGCGCAAGGACGACGAGACGGCCCAGCTCCGGCTGCTGCTCGTCGAGCCCTCCGCCCGGGGCCACGGCGTCGGCGGGCGGCTCGTGGCGGAATGCCTGAACTTCGCCCGCGAGGCCGGATACAAGCGGATCACCCTGTGGACCCGCCACGTGCTCACCGACGCGCGGCGAATCTATGAGCGGGCCGGATTCACCCTCGACGGAGAGGAGCCCGACGAGGAGGAGGGCCGGCCCCTGGTGAACCAGGTCTGGTCCATGGATCTGGCCTAGAACTGCAACGGCACCTGTATAGCTCGTATCGTTTGGCGATCATGTGTGTCTCATGGCGGTAGTGGACGTTCGCGTGTGGTCGGCAGGGCTGGCAGAGCTGCACCAGCGGATCGCGGGACGGTTCGCCCGCTCAGAACCGCGTGAGCGGGTGTCGGCCTACATCCGGGGGCTGCCGGCAGGGCTAGAACGCAAGAACGGCTGGACGTTGGCCGAGTTCGCCGGCCAGATCAGCCCGGACGGCATGCAACGGGGCCGGGCAGGAGCCGACACCCCACCAGACGATCATGATCTCATCCCCTTGACCGTCAACGAAATCCGGCGTCTGCTGGTCCGGCTTCACCTGATAGTGGTCCATCCCGGCTTCGTTCTTGGCCGCCTGGAAGCACTCTTCGATGGCCCGGCGCGATCCGGCCACCCGCAGCAGCCGATCCAGAGTGGTACGGGCAGGCCCGTAGCACACGTAGTAGGCGATGTCGTCGTTGGTAAGGGAGCGGCGGGCCAGCACCCAGTGGCCGCGACCGGTAATGGGAACGGCGGGTCTGGGCCTGTCGGTGGCGCCGCCAGTCGGCTTCTCCTGCAACCCCGGCATTCACTCGACCACGTTCTCGCCTGGTCACGATCGTGCGCGTCGAGCCGGTCGATCGCCCGCTGGAATACCTGGGCTGCGATCTGGTGACGGCCTTCGGTGCGGAGCATCATGCCCAGGGCCCGCGCGGAGAACGCCATCGCGACCGGGTCGCCGGATCGTTCGGCGTACAACACTCCCCGGTCGGCGGTGACCCGCGCCGCCGATCTGGCGCCGACCTTGTTCAAGGTCTCGGTGGCCAGGTCGTGGCAGGCGGCCAGGACCGCCCATCCACGCGGATCGCTCGACCGGCCGGCCGTGTCTCGCGCCGCGGTGAGCAGGGCGGGCAGATCGGCCACCAAGGAAGGAAGGGCGCTGGCGTCGAAGGCCCGGCGGGCCGCCGCGAGCCGGGCGGTGATCGGCGCGGGACTGGCGGCAGGGCCGGGATCGGGGGGCAGCACGAGCAAGTCGTCGACTCGTTCGAGAAGCTGGGCCGGGATGCTCAACCCGGCGGCCAGCAGCGTGCGTCGCCGCATTGGATCGATCCCTTGGCCGTCGCCGTATCCGGCCGGTTCGCTCACTGTAACCGTCGGTCGCCGGTCGGCGCCGGTCCCACGCTCCGGCGACGTCGATCCGCTCGATGAGAGCCCCAGCCGCTGCGGCGGCACCTGATACAGGCGGCACAGCAGCGCCGCGTACCCCGCGCTCACCGCGACCTGGCCGTGCTCCCACCGGCACAGCATGGCCGTGGTCACCGGCGGAACGGGTGATCCCTCGTCCTGGTAGAGCGCGGCGAGTTCCGCCAGCACCGCCGGACGCGACCAGCCGTGGGCCAGCCGCCGCACCTCCAGCGGCGACAACTCCGGCACACCGCCGGCGATGGCCTGCACGTCCAGCCCGCGAAGCTCGCCGTCCAACCTGATATCCCGGGCGCGGCGTTGCAGCTCGGCCCGTCGTGCTCGATCCACAGCGACCTCCGAAGCGCGACCTCCGAAGCGGCTCATCCGGCTCGACGGTACGTCAGATGCACGCGATTGACACCTGCCGCCGGCGGCTGACATTGCCGCGGCGGCAATGACCACGCCCGCGGCATTGTTCGCGACCGTGCTGTGGACGTTTCCTGATGGGCAACCGCCGGCCTCGCCGTCGCATCAGAGCCGGCGCCCCTTCGACAAAAGGGTGTGAGCGCGATGTGCACCAAACGACTCGCCGGCATAAAGGTGCCGGTCACCGGGCCCAGCCGTCGCAGCGGTCGTGGCCCGCTGACGGCTCGGCTGTGCCGGATCGGCGTTCGGCCGGCGTCGGGCGCACGATCGAAACGATCAGCGGCCGGTCCGGCAGCCTCATCCGAAAGCGCCTTCGGCGTGCGCTGTCATGAGCACTGCCCGGGGCCGTGTGCCCCGGTCGCCCGCCCGGTGAGCGGCAGCCCTGGCCGTTCGTTCACCGTCACCGGGAGGCGCCGGATCCCGCGCAGCGCTGCCGGAGCAGCGCTGTCGCGGTGCGGGACGCCCCGGCCCGGCCCGCCACCGGTCGCCTGCCACCACCGCATCGCACGGCCAGCGCGGTGTCACGGACATGAGCGGTCATCGACCAGGCGAACGGCCGTTGCAGCCTGGGCCAAGCGGGAGGAGAGGCAGCCGTGCGGGCAGTGATCTTCGGGGCGTCCGGGCTCCTTGGGCGTCCGATGATGCGGGCCTTCGCCGATCAGCAGGTGAGCGGCACCGGCCTTCGCCGCAAGTCCCAGCGGCTGATCACGCTGGATGCGACATCGCCCGGCGATGTCCGGGACGTGCTGGACCGCCTCCGTCCCGACATCGTGGTCAACTGTGTCGGTGAGCGACGCCCTGAGGTGTGGGCGGGCGCGCCGGCACGGGCCCGGCGGTTGAATGTCGCCGCGGCCCGGCTGATCGCGCAAGGCGCTCACGACCACGGGGCGCGGCTGCTTCACATCTCCAGCGACTACGTCTTCGACGGGAGGAACCCCGCCTACCGGACCGACGCCCCGCGTAACCCGGTGAACGCCTACGGCCGGTGGAAACGTCTGGCCGAAGACGCCGTGCGAAGCCTCTGCCCGGAGGCCACGATCCTGCGGCTGCCTGTGCTGTACGGGCGCGCGGAGTACGCGACCGAGACCAACCTGACGCAGATCGCCTCTCAGCTGAGCGCCGGGTGCGACATGGAACTGGACGATGATTGCGTCCGCTACCCCACGCACGCGAACGAGGCGGCCGAGGTGTGCCGGTGGATCGCGGGCGCACAGCTACAGGGACGGTATCTGGGCTCTGTGTGCCATTGGAGTGCGGAGCAGGGCTTCACCAAGTACGAAATGGTGGTGATGATCGCCCGCCGCTTCGGCTTGCCCGCCGTTCACGTGCGTGCCGGGCAGGCGGACACGGCGGGCGGCGACCGGCCGGTCGACTGCCGCCTTGACTGCGGGGATCTGCGCGCCGCTCTCGGGTGGCCCGCGCACCGCTACCGCAGGTTCGACGAGGAGTTCACGCAGGTCGTCGAGCCCTGGTTGCTGTCCTTTCGACCGGTTTCCGCTGAGGGAGGTAGGTGATCTGCCGTGACGTCGTCGCTCGTGACCCAAGCCTTCGCGCACGCGTACCTGAGGCAGGTGGACGCCGCTTTGCGGCGGATGCTGGAAAGCGGCGGCGAGGCTGCCGCGCAACTGATGAGGACGGCGGTCGCCGGGGGCGGCCTGATACGCGGGTTCGGCAACGGCGGCAGCTCGGCCATCGTCCGGTCGGCTCTCCTGCAGCTGCGCGCCGGCCATGCCGGACTCCCGGTGAACGACTCGATGATCAGCCCGGCGGCCATGGCGTACTGGGCTCAACAGGACTCCTACCGGATGGTCTTTCGCCGGTCACTCGCCGGCGACATCCAGGACGTGGGCCTGGTCATCCTCGCCAGTGTGAGCGGCCGATCGGCGAACATCATCGAAGCGGCCGCTCTGTGCCGGACCCGGCAGGTGCCCGTGCTGGCCCTGGTAGGCGGCCGCGGGGATCAGCTGGGGCCGGTGGACGGCATGCTCTGGGCCACCGGCACCACCGACCAGCAGCTCAGTGAGGCTGTGTCCCGACGGCGGCCCTCTCGCCTTGGCCGGGGAACACTTCGCGCACAACCTCCACTGGGACGCGCCCTTCGGAGTGAAGGGAGTGCGACCCCCATCGTCATCTGCGACCCGTCACTCGCCGACATGAGCGCGATCTACAACGACCACCCCGACCCGGCGCACGGCGTCCGCTACCAATTGCACTCCGCCGCATCCGGGGACGTGGTGTTCCTCCTGGCCTACGACTCCCACCGCAGAACGAACCGGCAGGCCCTGGATGCCGCACGGCAGGCGGGCGCGCAGGTCTTCCTCCTGCACCGGGACGGTCCCACACTGCCCGCCGCGGGCTGGCGCAGCCAGAGGTTACCGGCAGTGGACGACTTCGGCCTGCCCTGCCTGGTGCAGTCGATCGCCCACATGATCTGCCGGACCACCCGCGCGGCGCTGGCAGCCGATTCCGCTACGGCCGGACCGTCGCCGCACGACCTCATGACCCGAGACCTCGCGCCGCTGCGCGAGCTGTCCGACTCCCACGGCCCCCGGTGAATGAAAGGTCCCTACGTGTCCGTACGCGAGATCCACACGCAGATCATCCGCCCCGCCCGAAGCGAGATCGCCGCCCTGTCCCGCCTGCCGGTCGCCTCGATCGTGGACGCCCTCGGCAAGACCGGCGCCCTGTCGCACTGCCTGAAGCTTCAGACCCCCGGCCTGGTCCTGTGCGGCAGCGCCGTCACGGCCCCGGGCCCGGACGTGACCGTGCGCCGCGCGGCGATCGATCTGGCCCGGCCCGGCGACATCATCGTGGTCGCGGCCGGCGGCGGCAAAGAACGATCCTGCTTGGGCAGCGCGACCGCCGCGTACATGCAGAGCCGGGGCATCACCGGCGTCCTGGTCGACGGCATGGTCCGCGATGTGGCCGACCTGCGCCGCCTGCTCTTCCCCACCGTCGCCCGCGGCACTCTGCGTAGTACGACCCGCCGTCCTTGACGGTCACTTCGCACTCCCACACGAACACGGCGCCGTTCAGTAGGTCCGCCAGAAGCGGCGCGGCCTGCGGGTCCATCAGTGACATCCACGCGGCGTCGCCGTAGCCCTGGTAGGCGACACCGACCGAGCCGCCAGGAGCGCTGGCTAAATCCTTCGAGATCAGTCGCGGCGCGCCGGGTCCTGGCGGAGCAGAACTACGTAGCCCACATACCGTCGCTGTCATCGGTGCAGTCAGTAGTGGCTGAGTTCGCTGTGCCTTCCTGGTATGGACTGGCCCGCGCCGACCGCGTTGAACGTCCATGAGCCTTGCGGACCGACATGATGCTCCTGCGGAGGACCGCACATAGGGATCTGATGGCATATGTCAAAGTTTGACAACCTCGACTTGCCAAAGCGTTAAGTAAAATCCCTTGAAATCGTGAATCAAGTGGGAAACGGCGGACAAGCTGCAGCGTCTTTTGTCGCGACCAGGGCGAGTCATTGACTAAAGCTCCTCGTCAAACACAGCTTAGGCCGCCGAAGTAGCAGCACGTGATTGTCATATCACCGAGAGAGCCTTGAAAAAAAGTCTTCGAACCGGCTTAAATTCTTGATGAGAAGATCACTGTCAAGACCCACAGGAGGTATTCGCATGGCAAAAACGCCCCGAACGGGATTCCTAACTCTCTGCATCGCCTCGTTTGCTTTCGCCACGCTCCAATCTGGGCCAGCGAATGCAGCGCCAGCGAGCAGCATGGGGGCTTCCTCCGAAAGCAGCTCAGATCCACGCGTGGCAGCCGTTCAAGAATACCGCATCAAACACCCGAACGATTATGTCGGCCAAGAGCGCGTGGCGAAGAGGTACGGCGGCACATTA
This sequence comes from Spongiactinospora sp. TRM90649, assembly GCF_029382225.1. Taxonomy (GTDB): domain Bacteria; phylum Actinomycetota; class Actinomycetes; order Streptosporangiales; family Streptosporangiaceae; genus Spongiactinospora. The sequence goes on along the minus strand of NZ_JARLTC010000029.1, from coordinate 2,089 downwards.
AAGTTCCATGCGCCTAAGTTGGGCCTGCAAAATGTAGAGGCCAATGACTTCCAGAAGCTTTACAGCCGCAGTAGATCTACTTCTGCCCCTGACTTCAAGAGCGGAATCCCAACAGATGCGTTCGCGCTGTCCGGATATACAGAGGTCTACCCTGCAGGAGGCGGCTACCCATTCAGCTTCACGGTGGGAGGGAACTGGGAGTACAACGGAACTTACCTTGGAACTGGCTATCCCGAGAACGTTGCGGGGCTGGCGACAGAAAACGTGGACCCAGCCTGCTGGGTTGTGGAACGGGACTGGTTCTATGCGCGCGACTGGGCGCTGTGGCCATTACCCAGCAGCGAATACAACCGCTATTCTGCTGGCAGTCAGTCCCTTGTTTACCAAGTCCGAGATGCCTCCACCCTTGACCACGGACAGAATGCGCATTGGGGAACCACGAGTATCACCTACAAGCCCGCGGGCGGCCACGCCGAGCCAGGTGCTGGATGCAAGCAGAAGACAGTGTCCGCCAACTTCTACTACAATCACAATCAGGCGGGCGGGGGGATTCTGAGCATCGAATTGAACTTGATACTCATGCAAGTGCAATTCGGTGATACGACAGACGACATGGTACTCCAGAAGAGTACCGGCGTATTCAGCGTCACACCGGGTGATGGGATAGTAGGCTAACATGGCTCTATGACTCCCGTAGGCTCTAAGCGGGCAACGACCCGTCAGGTAGGCAATTTTTCCCTAACCGTATGCGCTTGCCTCTTCGCTCTCACTATCGCCCAACCAACAGCATGGTCCCTCACAGGATGTGTGATTCTGACCATTCTGGGAGTTGGAATGCGCCTTGAGGCTGCAATAATGAGCGCAGTAGATCGTTTACCTATAAATCCCGAAGACGCCAACAGAAGTTGATCCATCAAGGCCTCGGTCGGGGACTCCGGCCGAGGCATTGAATTGCACCCGAACGACATTTCGGCGAAATCTAGCTCATCCTGAGCGGTCTTTGCATTTTTACTCTGCGGGCACCTACCTCCATCTCTCGAAGTGACAATGGCGGCCGCTGGCGACTATTCAAGCCACCCGGCTCGCACTCACTCGTCCTGAAACCTTCGTACCGGTTCATCGGCCTCATATAGATCTACGGCCTGCACGCAAGTGGCGATCGCGCTCCACGCAAACCTTCACGCACGCCAAGCCAACTGCTACAGAGGTTGAAAGACTGAGGTACCACCTCGCGGTTGCATGCTCACGGCGAGGTTCGGGAGTATGCCGGTGGTATGCGTTATCCGGATGGTGGTGGTCTGCCCCCGGCGGCCCGAGCCAAGCGTGAACAGGTCCGCTTGGAGGCTGCCGGGCTGTTCGCCGCGGGCATGTCTCCGCCTGCGGTGGCCGAGAAGCTGCGGGTCTCACGCAAGTCGGCCTATGTACGGCACCATGCCTGGCGCACGGCAGGAGCCGGGGCACCGGCGTCGAAAGGACCGGGCGGGCAGCACTGCCGGCTGAACACCGCGCAGGTGGAGCGCTTGGAGGCCGCCTTGGACGCCGGTCCGGCCGTGTGGGGGTGGACCGAGGATCAGCGGTGGACCCTGGCGCGGGTCACCGTCCTGGTCGGCAGGTTGTTCCATGTCTCCTACACCCCGCGCGGGATCTACTATCTGCCGCATCGGCTGGGCTGGAGCCCGCGGGTCCCCCGGCGCCGCCGCCGAGCGCGACGAAGAGGCGATCGCCACCTGGGTGAAGGAGACCTGGCCGCTGGTGGAACAACGGCGCGGGATCAGGACGCGTGGATCTGCTTCGCCGACGAAGCAGGGCAATCGCTGAGGCCGCCCAAGGCCCGCACCTGGTCCCGCCGCGGACGCACCCCCATCGTCACCGTCCCGGGCAAGGGCTCCGGGCGCGTTGACCTGGCCGGGCTGATCTGCCTCAAGCCGGGGCGGCGGACCCGGCTGATCTACCGCATGATGATCTACCGGCGCCGTTCACGCCGCTCCCGAATCGGGTTCGCTCGACGCCGTCGGTCAAGCAGCGGTTCGCGGCCAAGAGCAGCGTGCGCTTCACCGTCAAGCGACGGGGCGGGCCCCCGGCGACGTGG
>NZ_JARLTC010000028.1 GCF_029382225.1 Spongiactinospora sp. TRM90649 | reverse complement strand
CCACGTCGCCGGGGGCCCGCCCCGTCGCTTGACGGTGAAGCGCACGCTGCTCTTGGCCGCGAACCGCTGCTTGACCGCCGCGTGAGAACGGCGGCGCCGACCGGCTCGGCCGACAGGCACTCCAGGCGAGCGGGTGACCCGCCGGCCGGGGGTGGTGCCGAGCTGGCCGGCCACCTCGGCGGCATTGAACTCCAGGACCTCCCGCAGCACCTGCACCGCACGCTGCCGCGGCGGCAGCAGAATGTCGAGCGCGAGGAGCTGTGGAAGGCGCTGGCCTCCCTGCGCGCGGCGACACCCTCGTCGTGCCGTCGCTGGACCGGCTCGGACGCTCGCTGCGGGACCTGATCGCCATCGTCGCCGGGCAGCGCAAGCGCGGCATCCGGTTCCGCTCGCTGCACGAAGCACGCCCGCGAGCTCGCTCGCCCACACCGCCGTGCTCGACTAGGGTGGAGCCCAAGGCGCTGGAGGGCGCCTCCGGGTCCGCGGGCAGGACAGAGTCCACCTCACCGCAGCACAGCCATCAGCACGCCGACGATCTCCTATCGGCCTGGTACGCGGACCACCGGCTCGCCAGGGAGACGTCATGCCTCAGCTTCCCGACCGCCCCGACCTCGCCCAGCTGCGCCGCCAGGCCAAGGAGCTGCTGCGCGCAGCCCAGGCCGGCGAGGACGCCGCGACCTCCCGCCTCGCCTCCATCACCGAGACTCCGACGCTGAACGCCGCCCAGCTGGCGATCGCCCGCGACTATGGTTTTGCCAGCTGGGCCCGGCTGAAGGTCGAAGTCGAGCGGCGCGAGATCCTCAACCAGCGCGACCTGGCCCGGCTGCAGGAGCTACTGGCCGCCCACCCCGAGCAGGCCCGGCAGAGCCTGCGCAACTGGTGCGACCACCCGCGCGGGGCCAGCCCGCTCGGCTACATCGCGATGCTGCGCTTCAACGCCGCGCGGCGCGGCCTCGATGGGCCCGTGGGATGGCTGCCCGGTACCGGCGCCGTCGCCCGCGCGCTGATCGAGGCGGGTGCGCCGGTGGACGGCGAGCCGGGCGAGCCGGAGACACCGCTGATCACTGCGGCCAGCTACGGCGACGCCGAGGTCGCCGCCGTCCTCATCGAGGCCGGCGCCGATCTGGAGGGCATCGCCGCACCGAATGCAGGCGGCGTGCCGGGCGGTACCGCAGTGCGGCACGCGGCCGTCTTCGGCATGACCGGTGTCCTGGACGTGCTGCTGGCGGCCGGTGCCCGGATCGTCTCCCTCAGCGAGGCCGCCGCGGCCGGAGACGTGGAGGGCTGGCTGGGGGCCGACAGCCCGCTGGACGACCGCGTCCGCGCGCTGGCGATGGCCGCCGACCATCAGCGGCTGACCGTGATCGACCGCCTGCTGGAGGTGGGTACCCCGATCGACGCCGAAGACCTCCGCTACCGGCGCCAGGCGCTGCGCCTGGCCGCCGCCAACGGCCGAGCCGCCAGCGTCGAACACCTGCTACGCCGCGGCGCCGATCCCCACCTGCGTGATGCGATCGAGCTCCGCACGGCGCTGGAGTGGTGCCGCCACGCCCGCCCGCACCACGGCGCCAGCCCCGGCCACGACCAGGCCGAAGCCCTGCTGGAAGCTGCTCTGCACCACCGGCACGAGAAGTAGGCGATCAACCAGCTCCATTGCCACGCGGCGATCCATGATCGACGCCGGCTGGTCGAACAGCGCCTGGGCGTCTGCGCCGACGCGCACGCGGGCCCGCTCGGCCAGGGTGAGCCCAAGGGCGTCGCGCGCGGCGGCGATCTTGCGCACATCGTCGACGAGGGCGGCCCGGATGTCGCCGGTCTCGTCGACGGCGTCCGCGCGCTGTCATCATACGGTGGGCAGGTCGATGGCGGTGGCGGCACGGTGGATGGGCTCGACGACCTTGGCCATGATCCGGTCCTTGCCGGACAGCGGGTTGACCAGACGCAGCATCAGCATCGACATGCGGACCTGGGACCGGCTGGACAGGACCATGCGCTTGATGTTGGCGGTGCCGAGCGCCTGGTTGGCCTCTACGAAGGGGCGCATGCTGGCCTCGTGGGCGGGGAAGGCGACGGTGTGGTCGCCTGCGGCCTGCTTGAGCCCGGCCGCCAGTACGTACGCGCCGACCAGCGCCAGGCTGGTGCCCTGGCCGGAGGCGGGCGAGGCGCAATAGGCGGCGTCGCCGACCAGCGCGACCGGGCCGGCGTGCCAGGTTTCCATACGCACCTGGCTCATGGAGTCGTAATAGAAGTCGGGCGCGCCGGTCATGGCTTCCAGCAGGCGCGGCACCTCCCAGTCTGACCCGCGGTATGCCTCGGCCAGGGCTCTCTGCTGCGCGGTGCGTCGGCGGCCTTGTCCTCGGACCGCCACAGGAACATGGCCTTCGCGCCGGCGTCCTGCCGAGTGCTGTAGAGCAGGGCGGTGCGGCCGGGGCCGACGTAGGTGAGTTCCTCGCGGTCGAGGCCGGGGAGGAGCGTTGTCCTCCCCGGCCTCCGCAAGCCGCTCATGGTGTCGTCTAAGCGGCCGGCGGCGCCCTCGATTCAGGGGCGCCGGGCAGCCGGGACCACGGGTGGCCTGTGTCAGTCGCCCGGCGGCCCAGGCCCCGCATCGGCGCCGAGGGGGAAGCCTGCGGAGCCATTGGTTCTCCGCGGGCCGTCGCCTCAGGTGAGTTCGTACCGGTCGGCGACCCATTCGCCGAACTTCATCCCGCCTCCCACGCCGGCCATGAAGCCGTGCCACTGGAGGATGAAGGGCCCGGTTCCTCCGGTGGCCGGGATGCTGACCACGCCTGCGGCGGATCCGGCGACCCAGCCGAAGAGGCCGCCCGCGACGCCCCAGTTCCTGATGCACTTCTCCCTGGGGGTGAGTTCCCGCCAGGTGTCCGTGGCGGGGTCGTAGGCGTGGTCGCCGGCGTAGGCGAAGTACTCCATCATCTCGAAGCGGTTCATGCGGACTTCACCGGTGAGGGGGTCGCGGTGAGTGAAGCGGGTGGGGACCGGCACGCCGTGTGCGGGAGCCTTCGATGGGGGAGCGGCGGTGGGCGGGGTCTTCGCGACGCGTTGCGCGCAGGTGTCGCGGATTCCATGGGACACGCCGAGGGAGAAGGCGAGGTGGTCCACGTGGATGGCGGTGATGAGCGAGGCGGGGTTCGCTGATCCGGGTGTGCCGAGCACGGATTTGGTGGGCGTAGGGTCGGCGGGGGTCAGGGCGTCGAGCGCCTGCTGCAGCATCTCGTCCTGCCAGTACAGGCGGCGGGTGAGCATGGCCGCCTCCTGCTGCCCCTGGCCGTCGCGGGTGGACAGGCGGATGATCGCGGCGGCCTCCTCGACCCTGCGGACCAGGGGCGTGGTGTCGCCGGAGCGGGGCGGGATCGGCACCGCGGGGGCCGCGGTCGCCAGGGTGCGCAGCAGTTGCCGGTGCACGACCTGGGCGGGGACCACGGTCGCGGTTCCGCCGAGGGAGGCGTGAACGCGGGCGACGTGCTCGTTGATGGCGTCGAGGACGATGTCGAGGTCGTCGTCCTCCGGCAGCGGCAGGGTGTGGGCCTCGGCGTCGAAGCCGGTCGCCGCGGCGGCGGAGGCGTGCAGGTGGGCGCTGAGCACCGGGTCGCCGATCTGTTCGGCCGCGGCGGCGAGGTCGGTGCGGAAGGCGGCGATGAGGGCGCGGAGGGTTTCGGCGTGGTCGGGGTCGTCCTCGGCGATCTTGGCCACGATGGCCAGGTCAGGGTCGGACAGCAGCGGCGTGACGGGTGACGGCGACATGACGAGGGCGACGGCCTCGTTGATGGTGATGCCCTCCTCAGGCCCGATGTCCGTCGTGAGCGGGCAGGCCGTGAGCCGGGCCAGGGCCGCGACCTGGAACAGGAGCTCCGCGGGAGGGGCCGGGGCGGTTTTGCCGATAGGGCCGTTCAATCCGGACTTGCCGCTACCTGACAGTAATGCCACGATCACGTCCTTTCGTTTGACCGACGGACGCGACCCTAACCCGCTTCGCTCCTGATTCCCGGTCAATGTCACGTTCCGGCCAGGACGGCGGCGGCCGCTCGCACGGCCTCGCACCTGGCCCAGGACGGGTGCTGTCACTGGATGGACAGGGCGCGGGACGGGCACAGGGCGACGGCGGCGCGCGCTCGTGGCGCGGTCTCGTCGTCGGGGTGGTCGGTCAGCAGGACCACGATGCCGTCGTCGCCCTGGTCGAACACGGCCGGCTCGGTCAGGACGCACTGGCCGGAGCCGACGCAGACCCCGGTGTCCGCTTTGATGCGCATCATCTCCACCTCACCACGTGACCGGGAGTTCGTAGGCGCCGTAGACGACGGCGTCCGCCTTGAAGGGCAGGTCCTCGACGGGGGCCGCGAGCCGCAGGGTGGGGACGCGGCGGAACAGCGTGTCGAAGACGATCCGCAGCTCCATCCGGGCCAGGTTCTGCCCGAGGCACTGGTGCGGGCCGAAGCCGAAGGCGATGTGGTGGCGGGCCCCGCCGCGCTCGACGTCCAGCCGAGCGGGGTCCTCGAACACGGCGGGGTCCCAGTTGGCCGACAGGCCCGACACGACGACGCCTTCGCCGGCCTTGATGCTCGCCTCGCCGATCCGCACGTCCTCGGTGGCCACCCGGGCGACGGCCAGGTCGGCGATGCTGAAGTAGCGCAGCAGTTCCTCCACGGCCACAGGTGTCTTGTCCGGGTGCGCCGTGATCAGGGCCAGTTGTTCCGGATGGGTGAGCAGCCCGAGCACACCGAGCGAGATCATGTTGGCCGTGGTCTCGTGCCCGGCGGTCAGCAGCAGGAAGGCCATGTTCACCAGGCCCATGTGGTCGAGGGCGCCCTCCTCACGTTGCCGGGCGATCTGCCGGCTGAGCAGGTCGTCGCCGGGGTCGGACTCCTTACGGGTGACCAGGTCGTCCAGGTACGCGCGGACTTCGGCGAAGGCTCGAAGCCGGTCCTCCGAGGAGGAGGTACGGCGCACCGCCACGGTCGTGCGGCTCTGGAAGAAGTCGTGGTCGGCGTAGGGCACACCGAGCAGTTCGCAGATCACCAGCGAGGGCACCGGCAGGGACAGCCGCCGCACCAGGTCGATCGGACGCCGGCCGGTGGCGAGCATTTCGTCGATGAACCGGTCGACGATGTCCTGGATCCGCGGACGCAGCGCGGCCAGCCGCTTCACGGTGAACTCGCCGATCAGCGAGCGCCGGGCGGCGGAGTGTTCCGCGCCGTCCATGCCGACCAGGAACGGCGGCTGCTCGCGAAGCCGCCGCAGGGTCGCCGGGTCGGCGACGAAGAACGGGAAGCCCTCCTTGCGCCGGTCGGAGGAGAAACGGCGGTCGGTGAGGACGGCACGGGCCTCCTCATGGCCGGAGACCAGCCACCCATCGGCGCCGCTCACCATGCGGACCTTGCCGATCGGCGCCCGCTCGCGCAGTCGCCCGTATTCGGGAGGCGGGGCGAACGGGCAGCCACGCTCGATCGGCAGTCGCAGGCCCGGGTGTTCGGCGGGAGTGGTCTTCATCATGAATGACCATTCCGTAATAGAGCTCACCGCAGGGTGAGCGGGGTTTCGGACTCGGCCCGGGTGAGCTTCTCCGGGTTGCAGACGTAGTAGAGGCCGGTGATGCGGGTGCCCTGGACTCGGATCGCGACGATGCCGTCCAGTTCGCCGTTCACGCGGATGACGAGGGCCGGGTTGCCGTTGGCCAGGGCGGGGTCGGCGGTGAGGGTGATGTCGAACCTGGCGATGCCGCTGAGGATGAAGCGGGCCACCTGGCCGGCGCCGGTGATCGGTCGTAGGGCGGCCTGTCTGAGGCCGCCGCCATCGGTGACGAAGACGACCTGGGGGGCGAGCACGTCGAGCAGGGCCCGCAGGTCGCTGGTTTCGAGTGCGTGCCGGAAGGACTCCAGGGCCGCGCGGGTCCGCGCGGGGGAGACCACCTCGCGGGGACGGTCGGCGTCGACATGGCGGCGGGCGCGGTAGGCGATCTGGCGGACGGCCGCCGGGCTCTTGCCGATCGCGGCCGCGATCTCGTCGTAGCCGATGCCGAAGGCCTCGCGCAGGACGAACACGGCGCGCTCGGCCGGCGCGAGACGTTCCAGGACGATCATGAGGGCCATCGAGACGCTCTCGGCGAGCTCGGCGTCCTCGGCGACGTCCGGGGAGGTGAGCAGCGGCTCGGGCAGCCAGGGGCCGACGTAGGCCTCCTTGCGGCGGCGCATGGTGCGCAGCCGGTTGAGCGCCTGCCGGGTCGTGATCCGGACCAGGTACGCGCGCCGGTCGCGCACCTGCCCCATGTCGATCTTGACCCAGCGCAGCCAGGTCTCCTGCAGGACGTCTTCGGCGTCGGCGGCCGAGCCGAGCATCTCGTAGGCGACGGTGAACAGCAGGTTACGGTAGGAGACGAAGATCTCGGTCGCCGTGTCGCCGGTGTGGTCGCTCATTTCTCAGTGGGTGGGTAGCGGCCGGCCGTGGTGGGCTTCCAGCAGCAGCGGGCGTGTGCCGTCCTTGCCCCACCATGAGCGCGAACCGGGCTTGCGCGCCTCGTGCGCGACCTGCTGGGCGATGATGCCCTCGCAGATCAGTTCCTTGAGCCTCCCGCCCGCCCGGCCGGCGACGTACAGGCCCACCGCCGTGTCGTTCATGCGGGCGAACTGGAAGATCCCGGCGCGTCGTCCCAGGCTGATGCACTGGCCGGCGAACCCCACCCGGACGGGGGCGGGCCGCTCGCCCGCGATCCTGCTGAGCACCGTCTCGGCGGCCTGCGGGCCGAGCTGGACCGCGGCCTGGCAGCTCATCCGGTACGGCAGCCCGGACGGCGCCGCCGAGTCCCCGGCCGCGACGATCCGCGGATCGTCCACGCTGGTCAGCGTCTCGTCGGTGAGCATGCGACCCGCGGCGTCGGTGGCCAGCCCGCTGCGGGCGGCCAGGCCGGGCACGCCGAATCCGGCGGTCCAGACCGTCACCTCGCTGGGCAGCGCGCGTCCGTCGCCGAGCCGCACCTCATCGGCCGTCACGGCCGTCACCCGCGCGCCGGGGCCTTCGAGCACGGTCACCCCGAGCGCGGCCAGCCGCCCGGCGACCGAACGCCGGCCCCGGGGGTGCAGGTACGGGCCGAGCACCCCGCCGCACACCAGCGTCACCGCCCGGCCCAGCTCGCCGAGTTCGGCGGCGGTCTCGATGCCGGTGGGACCGGCGCCGACCACCGTGACCGCGGCCGTCGCGGGCGCGGCGTCGAGGGCCTGCCGCAACCGCTGCGCCTCCTCCAGACCGGCCAGCGGGTAGGCGAACTCCGCCGCCCCGGGCACGCCAGGGGCGGCGCTGCCACTGCCCACGGCGTAGATCAGGTGGTCGTAGTCGATCGTGTCGCCGCCGGCCAGCGTCACGCGCCGCTCGGCGGCGTCGATCCGGGTCACGGTGTCGACCGTAAGCCGGACGCGCTCGCCCAGGACCCGTTCGAAGTCGAGGACCGCGTCGTGGGATCCGGCCACGAGCTGGTGCAGGCGGATCCGATCGACGAACCTCGGACGCGGGTTGATCAGCGTCACCGTCACATCGTCGCGCCGTGTCAGGCGACTGGCGGCCATGACGCCGGCGTATCCGCCGCCGATCACGATGACATCGGTGTTCCCGGTCATGACGTCTCCTGTGTTCCTCGGGGTTTGACCTCAAGACACCGGAGAACCCCTCGCGGTAACACCATGTGAGGCAGATCACTCGAACGGCGCGGGCCCATGGGGACAGCCCTACCCCGGGTTCGGGGGCCGGCATGACTGATCGCCTCTTCGTAACCGGCGAGAGTCGATGGGCCATCACGTCATCCCCCATGGAGGATTCCATACAGGACCCGGGTGAGGGTGGGTCAGGAGTGGAGTTGGCGGGTGATGGCCGGGTCGGTGATGGTGGTGTCGGCGGATAGGAGGAAGGCCTTGGAGAGGATCAGGGCGAGGCGGCCGTCTTCCTCGAAGGGGAGGAAGCGGCGGGAATGGCGGTCGGGGCCGGCGACCACGCAGAGGTAGGCGTCGTTGGGCTCCATCAGGATGTTGCCGGAGCCGAGGTGGATCTTGTAGGTGCGGAGGTCGCCGCGGACCACCAGGAAGCGGTCGGTCAGGGTGCAGCGGTCGGCGATGGTCAGGCGGGGCAGAAGGCGGGCGAGGGCGTCGCGGCGGACCTCGGCGGACGGGGGGAGCGGGCCGAACGAGCCGGTGTGCCAGTAGGTGCGCAGGTCGTCAGGGCCGTTGCCGGCCCAGCGGGGGTCGGAGGTGATCGAGCAGACGCCGATGAACAGGTCGATGTCGCGCATGGCCTCGCCGAACACCAGCGCGGGGACCTCGGACAGGGGCGCCTGCTGCCATCCGCCTTCGGCCGGCCGGTGGAACAGGACCCGGCCGGTGGTCGCGTAGCCCTCGTCGTAGTAGTCGTGGTCGAAGGTGGCCCGCCAGCGCCCGCCGGCGAAGGACCGCCGGGCGTCGCCGCCGCGCCCCTCCCAGGGGCCCAGGTAGTTGGAGGTCCAGCCGCGTTCCTTGAACAGGGCGCGGAGCCTTCGGTAGTCGACGACGTGCTCGGCGAACCTGAGCGAGTGGTCGCCGGTCTCCACCTCGGCCGGGGTGAGCGGGTAGATCTCGCGGAACGCCTGCTTGAACGGCTGGCGCAGCTCCTTGTCCGCGACGAGGTCGCGCCAGGCCCGCACCTGCTCCGCCGTAGCCCGCGCCGGATGCCACAGCCGGACCGGGACGTCCGGCACGGTCAGCCCGAGTTCGGCGTGCCACACGCCGGGCTCGGTCTCGAACTCCCAGATCAGCCGGTCGGTGAGCGGGCGCCCTTCCAGCCGCCGGTACGGCGGGGCCACCTCGGCGGTGTAGCCCGCCTCCAGCGCCCTGGCCAGGGTCGCCTGCTGGTGGCGGACCAGCTTGACCTGCTCGCGCAGCCGCCTCACCTCCTCGGGGTGGTCGCGCTTGACCGCCGCCGGCACCGATCTGAGCCGCTTGTCGCCGTGCCACCACGACAGCTCGGTCTCGCCGTCGATCGAGATCACCGCCGTGTGCTCCCCGACCGCCTGCCGCAGCCGGCCGTCCGGGAGCCGGAACGCCACCTCCAGCCGCTCGGCCAGCGCCGGTTCGATGCGCTTGAACATGCGGTCGAGCTGTTTGGGCACACCGGCGTGCCGGGTGATCTGGCGGGCGGCGCGCAGTGAGGAGATCGCCTCGGGGGTGGGGTGGTCCTGCAGCGCGCGGCCGATCTCGAACAGCAGGGACTGGGAGGGGAGGGTCTTGGCGCTGGTGGGGGCCACCGCGATGCCGCGCAGCAGGCGGTCGAGCAGGTCGGGCAGCCACGGCTCGTCGCGGAGCAGCGCCAGCCGGACGGCACGCCCGAGGGTGTTCCTCTCCTGGTCGTCGAACGCCTTGTCCGCCTGGTAGGGGATCTCACCCGTGTGGATGGCGGCGACACGGTCGGCGGCCAGTTCCAGGGCGGCGCGGGCGAAGGCGGGATAGCCGGGCCGGCCGTGCAGCCATTCGGCCAGCCCGGCGGGCCGTGAGTCTCCGATGGCGGGGGGCCTGACCGCCTCCAGGAACAGGGCGCGCGTCTCGACGTCCCAGCCGAGCACCAGGTCGGCCTCGGCGAGGGCGATCGGGCCGAGCCGTCCGGCCAGCCGGGCCCGCACCTCGGGGGCGTCGATGCCCGCCATCCCGGCCGCCACCAGCACCCTGAAGTGCCCGTGGCAGGGATCGCCCAGGAGAAACTCGGCCAGCTCGCGGGCCGGGGCGACCATGTTCTGCCAGGTCTTGTCGACGACGGGGCCGTCACCCGGGCGCCCCAGCGCCGTGGTCAGCTGCGAGACGGCGGGCCAGTGCGCGGCGTCGGGCGCGGTGCCGTCGAGCAGGCCGAGCAGGCGCTGGGCGAGGGGGGAGAGGTCCATGCCGAATCTATAGCAGTGCCCGCCGACAGAACGCCGGTGACGGTGGCCGCGCCGTCCGGGTAGGCACGATGACATCGACGGTCATCGAGACGCGAACCGGGGGACGGCATGCCGAGGCGAGTCAGGGTCGAAGGCGACCTGTATCACGGCCACGTGCCCGAGGGGGCCGTGTACGTCGGACGGCCCGCCCCCGGGCTGAACGCGTCGCCGTTCAACAACCCGCACACCCTGCCTACCAAGAAGGGCAAGGGCTGCCGGACCTGCGGGCGGCGGCACACCCGGCACGAGATGATGGTGTTGTACCGGGAGCATCTTCGCGAGCACCCCGAACTGGTCGAGCGGGCCCGGCGCGAGCTGGCCGGGCGCGACCTGGCCTGCTGGTGCGCCCCCGACAAGGAGTGCCACGCCGACATCCTGGTCGGCGTGCTGGCGGGCGAGGATCCGTGAACGGCTCAGCCGGGGTGCGGCAGTCCGGCGATGGCGCGCAGCGCGGACACGGTCCCGTCGCCCGGTCGTACTCGGCGCGCAGGTCGCGCATCTCGGACTCGAAGACTTGTGGGCCATGGTGAGGTAGAGCAGCGCCCTGCCCAGGCTCTCCTTGGCGGTGGGGATCGGTCGGTGCCGCCCTGGCCGTTGAGCAGGTCGTACAGCGGGCCGTAGCGCCAAGCGGGCGCTCAAGGAGTTCGCCGCCTCCGTGGCCTTCTACGGCGTCTTCGACGCCGCCGCCCCGCTGGCCGGGAAGGTCACCCAGAACGCCGACGTGCAGTACTTCCTCAGCCGGCTCGCCGGCGGCAGCATCGGCGGAGGCCAGGCCGGCCTCGCCGGGGGAGCGCGGACGGTCACCCGGAAAGGGCCGCCCGCAGCCGGTCCTTGGCCTCCTGGGGCGCGCCGAGCTGGTCCAGCCCGAGCAGGGCCGCGCCCGCGATCGGCGGCACGTCGGCGATCACCGCCTTGGCGTTCGGCGCGCGCTGGGCCAGCCCGCTGTCCACCAGGCCGTTGAGCAGCGGATCGCGGGCGGTCAGCACGCCGCCGCCGAGCACCACCTCGGTGGGCGTGCCCAGCAGGTCAAGCCGCCGCATCGCCACCTCGGCGAGCACCACGACCTCCTCGGCCTGGCGTTCCACCAGCGCCAGCGCGACCTTGTCGCCGTCGCGGGCGGCGGCCAGCAGCGGGCGGGCCAGCTCGTTCAGCCTGCTCTGCGGCAGGTCGCCGAAGTGCAGCGCGATCGCCACGTCGGCCACGCTGCGAGCGCCGAACCACAGCCGCACCGCCTCGGCCAGCACGGTCGCCGGGCCCCGGCCGTCCTCGGCCCGTACGGCGTGCCACAGCGCCTCCTCTCCCAGGCCGATGCCGCCGCCCCAGTCGCCGGTGATCCGCCCGAGCGAGGGGAACCGCGCGACGTTGCCGGACGGCGAGACCCCCACGGCGTTGATGCCCGCCCCGCAGGCCACCGCCACCCCCCAGTCGCCCGAGGCCCCGGCGCGCAGCAGCGCGAAGGTGTCGTTGCCGACGACCACCCGGGGCGCGAGCCCGCGGCGCAGCATCTCGTCGCGCAGCGCGTCCTCCTCCACGGGCAGGTCGGCCCCGGCCAGGTAGGCGGCCACGTGGTCGGCGTACGGCGGAGCGCCGGAGATCGCGGCGCCCAGCGCGCGGGTCACCTCGTCCACGGCGGCCCGCACCCCTGCGCTCTGCGGCTGGAAACCGCCGCCCCTGCCCCTGGCCAGCACCGAGCCGTCCTCGGCGACCAGGGCGACGTCGGTCTTGCTGTTGCCGCCGTCGATCGCCAGCACCGTCCGCACCGCGCTCACCCCTCTCCTCGCGCCCAGGGAAGATGCTCGCGCCCGGCCTCGACCAGCCGGGCGGCCAGGTCCGCGGCGACCGACGCCTGGCCGATGAGCGGGTGGGCCAGCAGCGCGTCGGTGACCGCGTCCACCCCGCCGCGCATCGCCGCCAGACCGGCCAGTTCCTCGTAGGCGGCCACGTGCGCGATCAGCCCGGACAGCAGCGGCGGCACCGGGTCCACGGGCAGCGGGACCGCGCCGTCCGGGCCGACCGAGGCGGGCACCTCGATGATCGCCTCGGGGGGCAGGAACGGCAGCGTGCCGCCGTTGCGGACGTTGACCACCAGCGGCCCGGGCCGGTCGCCGAGCAGCGCGGCGGCCAGGTCCACGGCGGCCTCGGAGTAGAAGGCGCCGCCCCGGCCGGACAGCAGTTCGGGCTTGGTGGCGACGGCCGGGTCCGCGTACAGCTCCAGCAGTTCGGCCTCCATGGCCGCGACCTTGGCGGCGCGGGTGGGCGCGTCGCGCTGCTCGGCCACGACCGCGTCGTGCTCGTAGAAGTAGCGCAGGTAGTAGGAGGGCACCATGCCCAGGCGGCGCAGCAGCGCGGCGGGCAGCCCCACCGAGTCCGCGATCGTCTCGGCGTGGCCGTCGAGCAGTTCGGGCAGCACCTCGCGGCCGTCGAGCAGGACCGACCGCTCCCAGGTCAGGTGGTTGAGCCCGACGTGGCCCAGCGAGATCCGGCCGGGGTCGGCGCCGAGCAGGGCGGCGAAGCGCCGCTGGAACCCGATGGCCACGTTGCACAGGCCGATCGCGCGGTGCCCGGCGTCCAGCAGCGCGCGGGTGACGATGCCGACCGGGTTGGTGAAGTCGATGATCCAGGCGTCCGGCGCGGCCTCGGCGACGCGCTCGGCGATGTCCAGCACCACGGGCACCGTGCGCAGCGCCTTGGCCAGGCCGCCCGCGCCGGTGGTCTCCTGGCCCACGCAGCCGCAGGACAGCGGCACCGTCTCGTCCAGGTGGCGGGCCGCCTGCCCGCCGACGCGCAACTGCACCAGTACGGCCTGCGCGCCGGCCGCGCCCTCGGCCGGATCGCTCGCCGTGGTGATCCTGGCCGGATGCCCGGCCCCGGCCAGCATCCGCGCCGACACGCCCGCGACCGGTGCCAACCGGCGCGGGTCGGGGTCGATGAGCGCGATCTCGCTGATCGGGAGCACGTCGCGCAGCCGCGCGAACCCGTCGATCAGCTCCGGGGTGTACGTCGAGCCGCCCCCGACGACGGCCAGCTTCACCTGTTCGCTCCCGCCAGGGCCACGCCGCCTCCCGCCGATTCAATTAGGAAACTTTCCTAAACGGGGAAGGTAACAGCTCCGCGTGCCCCGTCAAGGCGAAGGCGGCCCCCGAAACCAAGCTGTGACTACAGCAGGGACCGCAGGAAGGCGGCGGTGCGGGTGTCGTCTCTGGTGAACACCGAGGCGACGAAGTCGGTGACACCGGCCTTGGCCAGCGCGTCGACCCGCGCCGCCACCGCGTCCTCGTCGCCGATCAGCGCCACGTCGGCGGGCCCGGCGGCGCCCTCGCGGTCGAGCATCGCCCGGTAGGAGGGCAGCTCGCCGTACATCTTGAAGATCCGCGCCGCGCGTGCCCTGGCCTCCCCGGCGTCGCCGGTCACGCACACCGGCAGCGCGCACACGACGCGCGGCGCCGGACGCCCGGCAGCGGCCGCCGCGGCGTTGATCTCGGGCGCGATGTGCCCGGCGACGGTGGCCGGGCCGGTCATCCACAGCACGGTGCCGTCGGCCAGCTCACCGGCGATCTTCAGCAGGCGCGGGCCGAGCGCGGCGACCAGCACCGGCGGCGCGCCCGACGTGGGGGTGCTCAGCCGGATGTGCGCGCGCAGCGTCTCGCCGTCGACGTCGGTCTGCTCCGAGGCGAGCAGCGGGCCCAACGCGGTCAGGTACTCGCGCATGTGCCGGGCCGGGCGGTCGAAGCCCAGCCCGAACACGCCCTCGATGACGACCTTGTGGGACAGGCCGATGCCCAGCGTGAGCCGCCCGCCGAGCGCGGCGTTGACCGTCAGCGCCTGCTGGGCGAGCGCGATCGGATGGCGCGGGTAGGTCGGCACGACGGCGGTGCCCAGCTCGATCCCCGGAACCTGGGAACCGGCCACGGCCAGCGCGGTCAGCGCGTCCAGGCCGAAGATGTTGGACAGCCACGCCGAGGCGAAGCCGTCGTCGGCGGCCTTGGCGAGCCGGTCGCGCAGCTCGTTCAGCGCGCCGGGCCCGGAGGGCTCGCCGATCAACAATCCGGTGCGCATTCCCGGCTCCGTTCCGCAGGCTGCGGCCAGTCTAGATCCACCGCCCGCGGCCCCGGCGGACCCCCCTCACGACGGCGAGTTCTCCGCCGCCGACCCGAAGACCTCCTCGCGCACCGCGGCCAGCCCCAGCTCGACCGCCCCGGCCAGCACCGGGTTGCCCTGCACGGTGGACAGCCGCAGCGGCGGGCGGGGCAGGGTCAGCGCGTGCAACTCCCTCTCGATCAGGCCGCGCAGGGTCTCGCCGCCGGCCAGCAGCATCGCCCCGGTCAGCACCACGATCTCCGGATCGACCACGGCCACCACCGAGGCCAGGCCCGTGGCCAGCCGCGCGGCGACCTCGCCCAGCCCACGCGCGGGGCGTTCCTCGCCCCGGGCGGCGGCGCGCACCGCGTTGCCCACGGCCCCGGCCGGGGTCGCCCCGCGCACCCCGTGGGCGCGCAGCACCGCCCGGACGGCCCGCCCGCCGCCGAGCGCCTGGAAGCCGTGGGTGGCGTACCGCCCCGAGTCGCGCATGGTGGGCGCGCCGATCGCCGGCATGTAGCCGACCTCGCCCGCCCCGCCGGTGGCGCCCCGGTGCAGCCTGCCGCCGAGGACCAGCGCCGAGCCCAGCCCTGAGTCGCCCCACAGCAGCACGAAGTCCTGGTGGCCGCGGGCCACGCCGTGCCGCCGCTCGGCCAGCGCCACCAGGTTCACGTCGTTCTCGACGTCGACCGGCACGCCCAGGCCCTCGCGCAGCGTGGCCAGCAGGTCGGGGACGTGCCAGCCGGGGATGTGCGCCGCGTAGCCCAGCCGCCCGCTCGCCGGGTCGAGCGCGCCCTGGATGCCGATGACGATCCGCCGCGGCTCGGGGAGGCCGGGCGCGGCGGCCCGCGCCCCGGCCAGCGCCTCGCGCACCCGGGCCACCACGTCGCCCCGGGCGCGGGGGGTGGCCATGCGGTGCTCGGCGGCGACGGCGCCGGTGATGTCGGTGATCGCCGTGTCGATCCGGCCCGGGGTGACGTCGAGCGCCCCCACATAGGCGGCGGCCGCGTTCAGGCGGTACAGCTCGGCGGTACGGCCCGGCATGCCCTCCCGCACGCCGTCCAGGACCACCAGGCCCGCCGCGCGCAGCCGGGACAGCAGCTGCGAGGCGGTCGGCTTGGACAGCCCCGTGATCGCGCCGATCTCCGGCCGGGTCAGCGGACCACGCTCCAGCAGCGCCCGCAGCGCCGCCCGGTCGTTGATCGCCCGCAGCAGCCGGGGCGTGCCGGGAACCGAAGGGCTCACCCGGTCACCGATCCCGCCCGTGCACCGGACGCGGGCAGGTGCCCACCGTGAGAAAGTATTGGGGATGTCACAACCGACCCGCCACCTCGAAGCGCGTGAACGCGAGCTTGCCAGGGAGCAAGCCTACGTCACCAGGCTGTACGACCGCCTCGACGCACTGCGGGACCACACCCGGCGCCAGCTCGACGCCGTGCTCGCCCAGGGCGGCGGGGGCACCTTGCAGAACCGTTCCGAGCGCGACACCTTCGCCGGAATGTACGCCGAGCGCCTGGCCCGGCTGTGGGCCGTCGAGCACGCCCTGTGCTTCGGCCGCATCGACCACGCCGAACCGGCCTCAGGCGACGAAGGCCCAGGAGACGAAGGCCCGGGCGGCACGCTGTACATCGGCCGGATCGGCCTCAGCGACGACGAGCGGCGGCTGCTGATCGACTGGCGGGCCCCGGTGGCCCAGCCGTTCTACCGCGCCACGCCCGCCGCGCCGATGGGCATCACCCGGCGCCGCCACCTGCAGACCAGGGCCAGGCGCGTCACCGGCATCGACGACGACCTGCTCGACCTGGACAACCTGGCCGACGCCGACCGGGCCACCCTCAACGGCGAGGCCGCGCTGCTGGCCTCGATCACCGCCGCCCGCACCGGCCGGATGCGCGACATCGTGGCCACCATCCAGGCCGAACAGGACCGCGTCATCCGCTCGGCCCTGGACGGCGTGCTGGTCGTGCAGGGCGGCCCCGGCACCGGCAAGACCGTGGTGGCGCTGCACCGCGCCGCCTACCTGCTCTACACCCACCGTGAGCGGCTGGCCCGCAGGGGCGTGCTCATCCTCGGCCCCAACCCGACCTTCCTGCGCTACATCGAGCAGGTGCTGCCCTCCCTGGGCGAGACCGACGTGCTGCTGTCCACCGTCGGCGAGCTGTTCCCGGGCGTTCGCGCCACCGCCAGGGACCGCGACGCCGTCGCCGCGGTCAAGGGCGACCCGCGGATGGCCAAGGTGATCGCCAGGGCCGTCACCGCCCGCCAGCGCGTCCCCCGGGGCGCGATCACCATCGACATGGGCGGCCACGCCCTCACCCTGGAACCCCGTGTGCTGGAGGCGGCCCGCAACCGCGCGGCCCGCTCGCGCCGCCCGCACAACCAGGCCCGCGCCGTGTTCGTGCGGCACCTGCTCAACTCGCTGGCCAGGCAGAGCGCCAAACGCCTGGGCAAGGGCCTGATCGACGACGAGGAACTGGCCGACCTGCGCGAGGAGCTGCGCACCGAGCCGCCGGTGCGCGCCGCGCTGAACCGCCTGTGGCCCTACCTGACCCCGCAGCGGCTGCTGATCGGCCTGTACACCTCGCCCGAACGGCTCGGCGAGGCCGCCGGAGACGTGCTCACCTCCGCCGAGCGGCGGCTGCTGAGCCGCCCCGCGCCGGGCCCGCAGAGCGCCTGGGAGTGGACCGAGGCCGACGTGCCGCTGCTGGACGAGGCCGCCGAACTGCTCGGCGACATCGACGAGCAGGTGCTGCGCGCCAGCGCCTGGATGGCCGAGGAGGAACGCGCCGCCGCCGCGGCGGCCGCCCGCGAAGACCACGACCGGGAGCTCGCCTACGCCAGGGAGGTCCTGGCGCTGACCGGTATGTCGGACATGATGGACGCCGAGCGGCTGGCCGCCCGCCACCGCGACGACGACGACGGCCTGACCACCGCCGAGCGCGCCGCCGCCGACCGCACCTGGGCCTTCGGCTACGTGATCGTGGACGAGGCGCAGGAGCTGTCCCCGATGGCCTGGCGTGCGGTGATGCGCCGCTGCCCGGCGCGGGCGATGACCGTGGTCGGCGACATCGCCCAGAGCGGCACCAGCGCCGGTCCCGCCTCCTGGGGCGAGGTCCTGGCCCCCTACACCCAGGGCCGTCACCGCGAGGAGACCCTCACGGTCAACTACCGCACCCCGGCCGAGCTGATGGCGCTCGCCGCGAACGTGCTCGGCCTGATCGGCCCCGGCCTGCCCGCGCCGCGCTCGGTCCGCGAGGGCGGCGAGCCGCCGTGGGCCCTGGCCGCCGGCTCGATCGGCGCGGTCGGCTCCGCCGCCGCCCGGGAGGCCGCCGCCGGCGGGCGGCTGGCCGTGCTCACCCCCGCCGGACTGGCCGAAGAGGTCGGCGCGGCGGTGACCGCCTCGGTGCCCGGCGCCGTCGCCGGGCCGGGCGCGGCGGCACTGGACGCGCCGGCCGCGGTGCTGACCGTCGCCGACGCCAAGGGCCTGGAGTTCGACTCGGTCATCGTGGTCGAACCTTCGCGGATCCTGGCCGAATCGCCGCGCGGGGCCAGTGACCTGTACGTCGCGCTGACCCGCGCCACACAGCGGCTCGGCCTGGTCCACAGCGGGCCGCTCCCACCGGTCCTTCCGGCTTTGCCCGAGCCCCCCTCCTTCGGGTGACATCGCCCGACCCTGACCGGTCGGCGCGACTTGCCCACCTGCTAAAAGATTGCGTTCCCGCTGATCGGGACACGGTTGACATCTGAGCTGAGGTCGGTAGTTTGCTGCGCAGTCCAGCACGGGACTGGCCGGTTGGCCGTCTTCGACATCGCCGGATCCTGCGCCCGTGACGGAGCGTGACTTCGTCCGTACAGCCAGGCGCAGGGCCGTCGGTCCGTCGGGTCGGGGCACCCCATCCGGGCGGGGGGTTGGACCCGGGACGGGCCCGGACGCCCAGTAGACAACGGAATTCCGCGCTCGCCGCCGACGGGACGGATCCGGTCCGAAGGGTTTCCGGGCCCTCTTCCCGTCCTGTGCCTGGTCACGTACGCGCCGGGTGATCCCCGCGGCACCCGCCTGCCGCCGGGGGTCACCCTGTGTGCGCGAACCCACAGCGCCGTCCCGGCTCCGTCCCGCGACCCACCGCGGGCCTGCCCGTCCGCACGACCTGTCCAGCGTGCCGCGTGCGGTAACGTGCGAAGCGCCGGCGTGGCGCCGGCGTCGTGAACTCGGCAAGGGAGACCCCTCTCCGGTGGTGCAGGACATGACTGGCGTCCCGGCCTCCGGCCCGGGCGCGGAGGGCCCCGGCTCCCCGGCGAACCCGGACCCCGCTGCTGCGACCTCCGCCGCGAATTCCGCCGCGGACCCGGTGGGCAGTGCCCGTGGCCCCGGGGCGGCCTCCGGCCCGCCCCGATGGGGTCTTCCCGCGCGCCTTGCCGCGGCGGCGGCCGGTGGTGCGGCGCTGTTCCTGGCCTTCCCGCCGATCGACGCCTGGTACCTGGCCCCGCCCGGCATCGCGCTGCTGGCCCTTTCGGTGTACGGCGTCCGCCCGCGCCGCGCCTTCCTGCTCGGCTACGTCTTCGGCGTGGCGTTCCTGCTGCCGTCGCTGGCGTGGGTCCTGACCATCGGCGTGGACGGCTGGGCGGGCCTGGTCGCCGTGGAGAGCCTGTTCTACGCCCTGCTCGGCCAGGGGGTCGCGCTGACCTCGCGGCTGCCGCTGCGGCCGTTGTGGGGGGCCGCGCTGTGGGTGGCCGTGGAGTGGGCGCGCGGCGTCTTCCCGTTCGGCGGGTTCCCCTGGTCTCGGGTGGCGTTCAGCCAGGGCGAGTCGGCCTTCACCCGTTACGCCTCGCTCGGCGGCGCGCCGCTGGTGACGTTCGCCGTCGCGCTGTGCGGCGGGCTGCTGGCCGTCGCGGCCCTGGCGGCGCTGCGGGCGGCGCGCCGTCCCCGCCCGGGGGCCCGCCCGCTCGCGCGTCTGCTGGCGCTGCCGCTGGCCGGGGCGCTGGTCCTGCCCGCCGCCGGGGCGTTCGCGATACCCCGGCCCGGCGACGAGGGCCGCGCCGTCGACGTCGGCATCGTGCAGGGCAACGTGCCCGGCCGCGGCATGTACCCGCTCGGCGATGAACCGGCCGTGGTGCTGCGCAACCACAACGAGCAGATCCACGCGATGGCCCGCGCCGTGCGCGAGGGGCGGCTGCCCCGCCCTGACCTGGTGGTGCTGCCGGAGAACTCCACCGACATCGACCCCTACCGCGACGAGTACGCCCGTTCCAGCATCGACGCGGCGGTCAAGGACATCGGCGTGCCCGTCATGGTCGGCGCGGTCGTGGCGATCGGCGACGAGCACCGCGCCACCCGCAGCCTGGTCTGGGACCCGGTGACCGGCCCGGGGGCCTACTACGACAAGCAGAAACTCGTCCCGTTCGGGGAGTTCACCCCGTTCAAGGACCTGGTGCTGACCCTGTTCGAACGGGCCCGGCTGGTCGGCCGCCAGTCGGTCGCCGGCACCCGCGACGGCGACCTGCGGATGGGCCCGGTCACGATCGGCGCGGTCAACTGCTACGAGGTGGCCTTCGACGACGTGGTCCGCGACACCGTCCGGGCGGGCGGCACCCCGCTGGCGGTGCAGACCAACAACGCCACCTACGCGCTGAGCAACCTGCCGCCGCAGCAGCTCGCCATGTCCAAGCTGCGCGCGGTCGAGCACAACCGGGCGGTCGTCACCGCCGCGACCACCGGCATCTCGGCGTTCGTCACCCCCGACGGGAAGGTCGCCTGGCGGACCGGCGAGCTGGTCGCCGATCACACCGTTGTGACCGTTCCGGTGCGCTCCGAACACACTGTCGCCACGACGGTGGGGGCGATGCCGGAGTGGGCATTGATACTCCTGGGGGCCTGCGCCGTCGGCGCGGCCCTCCTGCGCGCGAGGCGCGGTCCGGCCGGTTCGGATGGAAGACGGTGAGCCATGATGGAGCAGTCGCCTGGCAGGGTCCTGGTCGTCGTGCCCACCTACAACGAACGCGACAACCTGCCGGTGATCACCGCGCGGGTGCGTGAGGCGGTACCGGACGCCGACCTGCTGGTCGCCGACGACAACAGCCCCGACGGCACCGGCCGCATCGCCGACGAACTGGCCGCCGCCGACCCCAAGATCCACGTCCTGCACCGCCCGGGCAAGCAGGGACTGGGCGCAGCCTACATCGCCGGGTTCCGCTGGGGCCTGGCCGAGGGCTTCGACGTGCTGGTGGAGATGGACGCCGACGGCTCCCACCGCCCCGAGGAGCTGCCCAAGCTGCTACAGGCCCTGGCCGACGGCGCCGACCTGGTGATCGGCTCGCGCTGGGTGCCCGGCGGCAAGGTGGTCAACTGGCCCTGGTCACGGGAGTTCCTCTCACGCGGGGCCAACCTCTACACCCGGCTGAGCCTGGGCGTGCCGGTCCGCGACGCCACGGCCGGGTTCCGCGCCTACCGGGCGGCCACCCTGGCCAAGATCGGCCTGGACGACGTCGAGTCGCAGGGCTACTGCTTCCAGGTCGATCTCACCCTGCGCACGCTGCGCCACGGACTGCGGGTCACCGAGGTCCCGATCACGTTCGTCGAGCGCACCGCCGGGTCGAGCAAGATGAGCCGGGCGGTGATAGCCGAGGCATTGTGGCGGGTGACGGTGTGGGGCGTGGCGGGGCTGCCGGGACGCCTGCGCCGCCCGCGCTGAGCGGGCCCGCGCGCGCCGGAACGCCCGGCGGCCTTTCGGCGTTGACATGGGTATAGGTCGAAAGCCGTCCGGCGTGCAGTGTGATTGAGGTAAAGATGCGCCTTTTGCTGATCCTGGCGTTCCTGGCCGCCCCGATCCTGGAGATCTGGTTGCTCATCCAGGTGGGGCAGGCGTTCGGCGGCTGGGCCGTGTTCGGCCTGCTGCTGGCCGGGGGCGTGCTGGGCGCGTGGCTGGTGCGCAGGGAGGGCCGCCGGGCCTGGCGGGGCCTGACCGAGGCGCTGAACCAGGGGCGGTTGCCCGATCGTGAACCGGCCGACACGGCCGTCGTGGTCGCGGGCGGGGTGCTGCTGATGATCCCGGGCCTGCTGTCCGACGTGGCCGCGCTGCTGTGCCTGGTGCCCGCCACCCGGCCGCTGGTGCGCCGCGCCGGGGCGTGGCTGCTGGCGCGCCGGCTGCGCACGCTGGCGGCCGCCGGTGGCGGCCCGCTGGGCGGGTCGGCGTTCCCGTTCGGCGACTCGCCGTTCGGGGGCCCTGGCGGCCCCTCGGGCGCTCCGGGGGGCACCCCTGGCGGCACTCCTGGCGGCACGGTGATCCACGGGCAGGTCGTCCACGACGACGAGGACGAGCCGGGCCGTTCCACCGTCCCCGACCGGCGCGAGCTCGGCGGCTCCTGACGGCGGCCGGTGAAGAGCGAGAAAAGACGGCGCCCCCGGTGCCACGCCCGCCGTGGCGGGGGCGTGGCACCGGGGGCGCCGCCATCGTTGGTCCGGGCCCTTCGGGCAGGCGCGCGCGGCGCGGCTAGGCGCTCTTGCGGCGCTGGGCGCGCAGGATCGCCAGGCGCTCGTTGAGCACCTCCTCCAGGTCCTCGATGGTGCGCCGCTCCAGGAGCATGTCCCAATGGGTACGTGGCGGCTTCATCTTCTTGGCCTGGGGAAGCTCTCCGTCGACGCGCACCGCCACCGCACCGCAGCTACGGCACTCCCACGTCGCGGGGATCTCTGCCTCCGCGGCGAGCGGCACGTCGAAATGATGGCCCTTCGGGCAGGTGTAGGACACCTCCTGGCGTGGAGCCAGGTCGGTGTTGCGGTCGTTCTCGTAGCTCGTCGCGCCGAGTCGGGTACCGCGAAGCGCACGCTCGCCCATGTTTCAATGCCTCCTGAGGGCCCCGTCTTGAGGGGTCTGTCTCCCACTGGCGTACAACGCTTGATACCGTGGATGGATTCCCATCCGCGGGGTGATCCAATCGCGCTTTTTGTCGCCAGAACTCCCCGCCTTGCGTGGGCGGCGGATCGGGGCGCCCCGTACTGGAGCCGTACCAGGCCCGCACTAGATCCGTTCGGGCACCTCGTTGCCCGCCGCGCGGATCGCCTTGGGCAGGTTGACCAGGGCCAGCAGCACGAACCCGACCACGAAGAAGATCATCAGTGACATGATCCCCAGGCGGTAGCTGCCGGTGTACTGCAGGGCCAGGCCCAGCGTGAACGACCCGAGGAAGGTCGAGCCCTTGTCGCTGATCTCGTACAGGCTGTAGTACTCCGCCTCCTTGCCGGCCGGGATGACGTGGGAGAACATCGACCGCGACAGGGCCTGTGTGCCGCCCATGACGATGGCGATGGCGGCCCCGAGGGCGAAGAACGGCAGCGCCGCGCCCTGCGGCAGGAAGTAGGCGACCGCGACCACCGCGGTCCAGGCGACCAGCGCGCCCAGCACCACCCGCTTGGTGCCGAAGGACCTGGCCATCCGGCCCAGCAGCAGCGCCCCGCCGAACGCCACGAACTGCACCATCAGGATCGCGCCGATCCTGACCTCCTGAGGCAGTTTCAGCTCCTGGTCGGCGTAGGTCGCCGAGAACGCGATGACCGTCTGCACGCCGTCGTTGTAGATCAGGTAGGCGACCAGGAACGCCAGGGTCAGCGGGTAGCGGCGCAGGTCCCTGATGGTGCGGCCGAGCTGGCGGAAGCTGCGCCCGACGGCCTGCCCGGCGGTCTCCGAGCCGCGGGCCAGGGCCCGGCGGTTGCGCAGCCGCAGCAGCGGGATGATCGTGAACCCGCCCCACCACAGCCCGGCCGACGCCAGCGCGATCCTGGCGGCGGTGGCCGATTCCAGGCCGAGCGCGTCGGCCTGCAGGAACAGCGCCAGGTTGATCGCCAGCAGCAGGCCGCCGCCGAGGTAGCCGAACCCCCAGCCGCGCGCGGAGACCCGGTCGCGGTCGGCGGGGGTGGAGATCTCCGGCAGGAACGAGTTGTAGATCACGAAGGCCGCGGCGAACCCGACGTTGCCCACCACGAACAGCAGGCCGCCCAGCAGGTACGCGCCGCCGGTGACGAACCAGAAGCACAGCGTCGCCCCCGCCCCCAGGTAGGCGAACAGCGTCATCAGCTCGCGCTTGCGCCCGGTGTGGTCGGCCAGCGCGCCCGCGACGGGCATCACGATGATCTGCACGACTGCTGCCACGCCGACGACGAAGCTGTAGTAGGCGCTCGGCCGCACGTCCAGGCCCAGCACGTCCACGTAGGCGCGCCCGGCGGCGGCGGTCTCGGCCGCGGTCGTCAGGTAGGGGCCGAGGAAGACGGTCATGACCGTGGTGGGGAACGCGGAGTTCGCCCAGTCGTACCAGTACCAGCCGCGTTGCTCGCGCTTGCGCGCGGCCGGGGTGTCGTCGAGTGCGGCGGGGGCCGTCATGGTCGCTCCTGGGCGTCGTGGGGGTCGGGGAGGGGGACTTGGGGGACGGCGGGTCAGGACGGCCCGGGCGTGCGCGGGTGCCACATGCCGCGTTCGCGCAGCACCCGCCGCAGGCCGGTGATGTCGTCGGTCATGATGCCGTCCACGCCGAGGTCGAGCAGTTGTTCCATGCGGGCGGGGTCGTTGATGGTCCACACGTGCACCTGCATGCCCAGGGCGTGGGCGGTGCGGACCAGCGCCCTGGTGGTGACGCGCAGCCCGCGAAAGCCCACCGGGACCTGCGCGCAGGGCACCCCCGAGCGGGCCAGGCGGGTCAGCAGCCTGCCGTACCCGGAGGTGGCGGCGGCGGCGCGCAGCGCGGCCACATCGCGCGGGCCGAGCGCCGAGCAGACCTCGCGGCCCATCGCGGCGCGGGCCCTGCTCAGCCGCTCGTCGGAGAATGAGGTCAGGCAGACGCGGTCGTAGGCGCCGGTGCGGCGCACCGCCTCGGCCAGCGGGCCGATCGCCCCGGCCTCCTTGACGTCGATGTTGAACCGGGCCTGGGGCCAGCCGCCCAGCAGTTCCTCCAGCAGCGGGATCTCGTCCACGCCGCCCACCCTGGCCTGGCGGACCAGCCGGTAGGGCAGTTCGGCGACCCGCCCGCGCCGGTCGGTCACGCGGTCCAGGGTGTGGTCGTGGAAGGCCAGCAGGACGCCGTCGGAGGTGGCGTGGACGTCGGTCTCCAGGTAGGTGTAACCCAGCTCGATCGCGCGGCCGAACGCGGCGACGGTGTTCTCCCGGCCTTCACGGGCCCCGCCGCGGTGGGCGAAGGCGAGCGGTCCTGGATGGTCGAGAAAGGGGAATCGTCGCTGCACGTGCAGGAGTATGCCCGTTGTGAACCGCTCGCGTCAGTCCGCCGAGGTGAACATCGGGGCTCAGGCGCCCTCGCGGGGCTCCGGCGCGGCGGCCCATTCGCGGCGGCGGGCCTCGGCCAGCACGATCGCGGCGGCGATGCCGACGTTGAAGGACCCGACCCGGCCGACCTGCGGGATGTAGCAGACGGCGTCGGCAGCCTCCAGCAGGGCGGGGGAGCAGCCGTGGTCCTCGCTGCCCAGCACCAGGCACACGTCGCCGGTGAGCGGCGCCAGGTGCAGCGGCACGGCGTCGTCGGTCAGCTCGACGGCGACCACGGTGAAACCGTCGTCACGGGCCGCCTGGACGGCCGTGACGCCCGGCACCGGGTCCTTCCACGGCACCAGCCGGTCGGTGCCCAGCGCGGTCTTCTGCGCCTTGGGGTTGGTCGGCGGGGTGGCGTTGCCGGCCAGCCAGACCTGTTCGACGCCGAACGCGGCGGCGGTGCGGAAGATGGTGCCGATGTTGAACGGGCTGGTCACCGATTCCAGGATCAGTGCCAGGCGCCCCTCGGTGGAGCGCCGCCAGGTGCGGTTGAGCCGTTTGACGTCGGTCTGGCGCAGCTGCCTGCGGGTGGTGCCGGGCCGGTCGTTCACCCTTTCGCCTCCACTTTCAGGATCCGGTACGAGGAGCGGGACGCCACGCGGGCGGTGGGGCGGCCCTCATCCCGCAGCCAGCGCTGCAGGGAGTCGGAGCCGAGATGCTTCTGCACCACCAGGTACGCGGCGCCGCCGGGGGCGAGCCGGTCGAGCCAGCGGGTGAGCATGTCGTGCAGGGCGGTCTTGCCGATGCGGATGGCCGGGTTGGACCAGATGGCGGAGAAACGCACGTCGGCGGGCATCTCGTCGGCGTGCGCCGTCCTTACTTTGTAAAGGCCGGCGGCCGTGGCGTTCTCCGCGCACAGGTCGAGCGCCCTGCGGTTCACGTCGACGGCCCATACGGTCGCCTCCGGGGCGCGCGAGGCCATGGTCAGCGCGATCGGGCCGTAACCGCAGCCCAGGTCGAGCAGGTCGCCGGTGGCGGGCGGCGGCGGCACCGACTCCAGCAGCACCCGGGTGCCCGGGTCGATCCGGTCGGGGGAGAACATCCCGCTGTCGGTCCGCAGCCGCAGGTGAAGATCGGGCAGGACGAGCGTCACGACGCCCGGACGGCCGGCGGCCTGCGGACGCTCCTGGAAGTAGTGCGCCACGGGCACCGACGTTACCAAGTTCCGGACACCCCCCACGCCCGCCGCCGCGCCCGCGACGGGGGGCTCAGGGCAGGCGCGAGCCGAGCAGCAGCGAGGACGCCGCGACCAGCAGCCCGGTCAGCAGCGCCGCCACCACGAACCACTGGCCGATCTCCTGGTGGACCTCCTTGTAGCCCAGCGAGGTGCCGATCTGCTCGTACACCTCGCGCAGCTCGGTCCCCGACTCGGCCGAGTAGGCCCGCCCGCCGGTGCCCTCCGACAGCGTCTGCAGGGTGGCCTTGTTGACGGGCACGTTCACCGCCCGCCCGTCGATGACCACGGTGCCCTCCTGCGTGCCGTAGGCGATCGTGGAGACCGGCACCCGCGACTGCAGGGCGGCCTCGACGGCCTCGTTCACCGAGCGGCCCGAGGTGTTGTCGCCGTCGGACAGCAGCACGACCGCCGCCGGCGGCGGATCGGTCACCGCCCGCTGGTCGAAGGAGCGCACCGAGTCCAGCGAGTTGAACACCGCCTCACCGATGGCGGTGCCCGCCCTGGTGGTCAGGTTCCCGATGGCGGTGATCACCGCCAGGTGGTCGGTGGTGGGCGAGATCGCCACCGCCGCCGAGCGGGCGAAGGACACCAGGCCAACGTTGAACCGCTCGGGCAGGTCGCGCACGAACCGCTGGGCCGCCTCCTTGGCCGCGCTGATCCGGTCGGGGGAGACGTCGTCGGCCTCCATCGACAGCGAGATGTCCAGCGCGATGATGATGGTCGCCCGGTCGCGCGGCACCCGCACGGAGTCGGCGGGCCGGGCCACGGCCACCACCATCAGCGCCATCATCAGCAGGAACAGCCCGGGCGCCAGGTGCCTGCGCCAGCCGGGCGCGCGCGGCGAGACCAGCGACAGCAGCGGCAGGTTGGTGAAGCGAACCGCGTAGCGGCGGCGGGCGAACTGGGCCGCCACGTAGCCGCCGGCCAGCAGTACCAGCAGGGTGAACAGCCACAGCCAGCCGGGCGATAGGAACGTCATCTCACTCCACCCTACGATCTTTCCCGGCTTCCCCGGCGTATCCGGTGTGCCTGCTCACCTGCCCGCCCCCGGGCGGTGCGCCAGATGGGCCATGCGACGCTGCCGCAGCACGAACTGGGCCACGTCGAACACCCAGTCGCGGTCGGTGCGCAGCACCAGGTGCGCCACCCCGCAGCGGCGCAGCGCGACGGCCGTCGCCCGGCGCTGCGCGGCGGCGGCCTCGGCGTAGGCCCGGCGCACCTTGGCGGTCAGGTGGACCTCCGCCGTGCGGCCGGTCTCGGGGTCGGTGAAGGTCATCACGCCCACCTCGGGCAGGTCCAGCTCGCGCGGATCGATCAGCTCGACGGCCAGCACCTGGTGGCGCGCGGCCAGGCGCCGCATGGGCCGCTCCCACGGGCGTTCGGCCGCCGGGTCGGTCACCGGCGCCTGGTCCAGGAAGTCCGACACCACCACCCGCATGCCGCGCCGCCGCCGCGCCGAGGCCAGCACCTCGATCCCCTCCGCCAGCGTGGCCGGATCGTCCACCGGCGCCGCCCTGGGCGCGTCCGTCAGCGAGTGCAGCAGGCCGTACAGGGCCGGACGGCCGGCGCGGGCGGGCAGCCGGTGCACGTGCCGCTCGTGCAGTACGTACGCGCCGAACCGATCGCCGATGCGCCCGGCCAGAAACCCCACCGCGCCGATGGCGGCGACCACCAGGTCGCGTTTCTCCATCGCCGCGGTGCCGAAGTCCATGCTCGGCGACAGATCGGCCAGCGCCCAGGTCTCCAGCTCGCGATCGGCGATCAGGTCCCGCACGTGCGGGACCGTGGTCCGGGCGGTGACCGCCCAGTCCATCCGCCGCACGTCGTCCTCGCCGGGGACGTAGACGCGGCTGTCGCCGGTCTCGCTGCCGGGGCCGGGCAGCAGGCCCTGGTGCGAGCCGTGCAGCATGCCGTCCAGGCGCCGCACGATGGTCAGCTCCAGCCGCCGCAGCGCCTGCTCGGCGGCCTTCACGAGACCCGGCCGCCGCTCATCGCTGCCCCTGGTTCCACACGACCAGGGGCGGGGGCACCGCGGCGAGGATCTGCCGCACCACGTCGTCGGGGTCGACGCCGTCGGCCAGCGCGTCGAAGGTCAGCATCAGCCGGTGGCCCATCACGTCGATCGCGATGTCGCGCACGTCGTCGGGGAGCAGGTAGTCACGGCCCCGCAGCAGCGCCAGGGCGCGCCCCGCCGACACCAGCCCGAGCGTGGCCCGGGGACTGACCCCGATCTCGATGGAGTCGGCCAGCTCCGGCACGCCGTAGTCGGCGGGCGCGCGGGTGGACATCACCAGCCGCACCACGTAGTCGGCGACGAGCTGGTGGACCGACACCTTCTCGGCGAGCTCCTGCAGGGCCGACAGCCGCGCGGGGTCGAGCACCGGCTCGGGCGCCGGCGGGCGCACGCTCATCCGGTGCAGGATCTCCAGTTCCTCACGGGCGTCGGGGTGCTCCACCCGCACCCGGAACAGGAACCGGTCGCGCTGCACCTCCGGCAGCGGGTAGACGCCCTCGGACTCGATCGGGTTCTGGGTGGCCAGCACCACGAACGGGCGGGGCAGCGGATGCGTGACGCCGGCCAGCGTCACCTGCCGCTCGGCCATCACCTCCAGCAGCGCGGACTGCACCTTGGCCGGGGCGCGGTTGATCTCGTCGGCGAGCAGGAAGTTCACGAACACCGGGCCCAGCTCGACGTCGAAGCTCTCACTGGAGGGGTGGAAGACGCGCGTGCCGACGATGTCGCTGGGCACCAGGTCGGGGGTGAACTGGATGCGGGCGAAGCTGCCGCCCACGACCGTGGCCAGGGTGGAGGCCGCCAGGGTCTTGGCGACCCCCGGCACGCCTTCCAGCAGGCAGTGCCCGCGCGCCAGCAGCGCCACGAGCAGCCGTTCGACCATGTGCTCCTGTCCGACGATGACGCGTCTGACCTCGGCGAGGGCCTGGCGCAGCACCTCGGCGTCGGTGCCGCTGGGTACTTCTTCGGCGACGGTCATCTGCTGTTCGGCGCGCGCCGGGCGGGCAGGGCGGCGCGCGCCTCTCCTTTCGCTCGCGGGCGGCGCTGGATCTGCATGACGGTTGTTATTCCACCAAACGACGCGATGAACGTGCGTGAGGCGGTGTGCTTTCATGACTGGTGTGGCCAGTCCGCTGCAATACGGCGATCCGCCCAGCCTAGGGCCGTTCGTGATCCAGGCGCGCCTGCGAGTCGGCCCGGCCGGGCTGGTCTACCTGGGCCAGGCGCCCGACGGGCGGGCCGTGTCGGTGGCGTTGCTGACCCGGGGCGCGGCCTTCGACGCGGCGGCCCGCGACCGGTTCGTCACCGGGATCCGCGAGGCGGTGCCCGAGCGGGGCGGGATGCGCGGCTGGGTGGCGCGGCGCTCGGCGCGCCGCACGGCGGTGCTGGAGTCCGCGCCGCCGGTGCTGGCGATGGACGTGGGCCCGGCGCCGTGGGTGGCCACGCCCTACGTGCCGGGACGGCCGGGCGCCGAGCGCTTCCTGGAACCGGTGCTGGTCGGCGGCACGCTGATCGGGGAGCGGCACGGCCCCGACTTCGTGCCGCACTGGATCGCCGACCGGGTGCCCGCGGTGCCCGCGCCGCCCAGGCCCAAGCCGCCGCCGACGGAGACCCGCAGATCGGTCGTGGTCGCCGGCGCGGTGCTGGCGCTGATGCTGGCGATGCTGAGCCTGGTGGTCTGGCTGGTGTTCGGCAGGGCCGGTGAGGAGGCCGACCCGGCGCGCCCGCTGCCGCCGACGATGTTCGTGCCCACGCCGCCGCCGGTGCCGGTCAGCCCGGTCCCCAGGGAGCCGACGCCGAGCCCGTCGCCGGGCGACTCCGAACCCGGCTCGCCCGCGCCCGAGGGGGGCGACGACGGCGAAGGTGAGCCGATCTGAGAGGATCCGGCTACGAGCACTTCCCGACCTGACCTTGCGCCCGCCCCTCACACGACGCGCACGGTGACGCCCGCCACGCGCAGCGCGCCGAGCTGCGCGGCCGGGGCGCCGTCGTCGGTGACCACCACGTCGAGCCGGTCCAGCGGGCACACCGCGCCGAAGGCGGTGCGGCCGAACTTGCCGGAGTCGGCGGCGACGACCACGCGCCGCGAGGCGGCGATGGCGGCCTGCTTGACCGCGACCTCCGGCAGGTTGTGGGAGGTCAGCCCGTGCTCGGCGGAAAGACCGCAGCAGCCCAGGACGGCGGTGTCGAACCGCAGCGAGGAGATCGACCGCTCGGTGAGCGGCCCGGCCAGGTTCAGCTCGCCCTGGCGCACCTCGCCGCCGGGCAGCACCAGCGCGACCCGGGGCGCGCCGGCCAGCTCGGCGATCGCCTGCAGCGCCAGCGGCAGCACGGTCACCCGCCGCTCGCGCAGCGCCCTGGCCACCTCCAGCGCGGTGGTGCCGCCGTCGAGCAGGACGGCCTCGCCGTCGGCGATCAGCTCGGCGACCTCGGCGGCGATGCGCCGCTTGGCCTCGACGGCCTCGCGTTCGCGCACCTGGAACGGCGGCTCCTCACCGCGCAGCAGCAGGCTCATCGCCCCGCCGCGCACCCGCCGGACCACGCCCTGGCGGGCCAGCTCGTCGAGGTCGCGGCGGATCGTCATCTCCGACACGCCGTGCCGCACGGCCAGCCCGGCCACCGAGACCGTGTCGCTGGCGCGCAGCTCGTTCATGATCTCGCGCACCCGGTCCGCACCTTCCATGTGTGCATATGAACACACCCCGTGTCGCCCTGGCAAACCGGCGCGGGGGTGCCGGCAGGCCGGTGGAGAGGTCGTGCCCCTTCTTGGGCAGACTGCTGTCATGCGCGCCAGCCGTCTGCTGTCCCTCCTGCTGCTCCTGCAGACCAGGGGGCGTGTCACGGCGCCCGACATCGCCCGTGAGCTGGAGATCTCCGTGCGCACGGTGTACCGCGACGTGGAGGCCCTGTCGGCGGCCGGGGTCCCCGTCTACGCCGAGCGCGGCCCGGCGGGCGGCTACCGCCTGCTGGACGGCTACCGCACCCGGCTGAACGGGCTGAGCCCGGAGGAGGCCGCCTCGCTGTTCCTGGCCGCGCTGCCCGGCCCGGCGGCCGAGCTGGGCCGGGGGGAGGAGGCCGCGGCGGCCGGGCTGAAACTGCTGGCGGCGCTGCCGCCCGAGCCGCGTTCGCAGGCCACGCGGATGCGCGAGCGGTTCCACCTGGAGGTCCCCGGCTGGTACCGGGGCGCCGACGACGTCCCGCACCTGTCGGAGGTCGCCGAGGCGGTGTGGGAGGAACGCCCGCTGGCCATCCGCTACCTGCGGTGGGGGCCGCGCGAGGTGGACCGCGTGGTCCATCCCTACGGGGTGGTCCTGAAAGGCGGCTCGTGGTACATGGTCGCCGGGGCCGACGGGGGAGACCCGCGCACCTACCGCGTGTCGCGGATCCAGTCCACCACGCGGCTGCCGGGCACGTTCACCAGGCCCGAGGGGTTCGACCTGGTGGACTACTGGCGGGAGTGGTCGCAGGGGTTCCGCGAGCGGATGTACACCGCCAAGGCCACGCTGCGGATCGCCCCGGGGGCCGGCCCCCTGCTGCGGCACACGCTGAGCGCCGAGATGGTCGACGCGGCGCTCGCCGAGGCGGGCCCGCCCGATGGCCGGGGGTGGGTCACGATCGTGGTGCCGGTGGAGTCGATCCGCCACGCCCGTTGGCTGCTGCTGCGGATGGGCGCGCAGGTGGAGGTCCTCGACCCGGCCGACCTGCGTACCGGCATCGAGGAGGAGATCCGCTCCCTGGCCGCCCTGTACGGCCTGCTGCCATCGGACGGCGAGCCGCCCGCCGACGGGTGACTTACTTTGTAAAGCCGAGGGCGCGTGTCAGTGGGTCAAGCCGATCCGACCACGTTCCCCTTCAGCTCCAAGGCGTGGTCGGCGCCGGGCAGCTCCAGGTGTTCCCGCCCGGTCCGTTCCGCCGCGCCGGCGGGCCGGCTGAGCGACTTGCCCACCAGCAGCGGTGACGTCGCCGCCCTGCTGGACGGGCTGGGGGTGAGCGGGGTCCGGCTGGTCGGGTCCTCCTACGGCGGGCGCGTGGCGCTGGAGGTGGCCACCGCCCGTCCCGACCTGGTCTCCGGGCTGGTCCTGCTGTGCGCGGGCTGCGAGGCGCCGCCGAGCGCCGACCTCGCCGAGTTCATCGAGCGGGAGGATGGGCTCCTCGAAGCGGGCGACGTGGACGGCGCGGTGCGGCTGAACGTTGAGACCTGGCTCGGGCCGCGCGGGGCTGCCCCGGGCGCGGCTGCTGGAACTGGAGTGGGCGGGTCACCTGCCGAGCCTGGAAAGCCCAGGGGAGATCGCCGCCCTCCTCTCACTTACTTTGTAAAGGGCTGCGGCGGGAAAGGCGTCCCATCGCAGGCCGTGAAAGCCAGCAGCAGCCCGGCGGTGGCCTCGGGCGCTTCCAGCATGGGCAGGTGGCCGACGCCGGGCAGCAGTTCGACGCGTGCGTTCGGTACCGCGTCGTAGCGGTGGGCCGACGACGGGTCCCAGCGGGGGTCGGCGGCGCCGAAGATGACCAGCAGGGGGATCTTGAGGGCGGCGAGGCGGTCGGGCACGTTCCGTTGGGCGACGTAGGCGGTGTTGCGGCGCAGTACCGTCCTCATCGTGCGGTAGGCGATGCCTCGTACGTCGGCGACGACGTCGTCCGGGAGGTCCACCGGGAGGGCGGCCGTCGCGCCGATCCCCTTGCGGATCATCGCGTCGGAGCGTCTCGGCCACAGGAGCGGGCCCACAGGCGGGGCCAGCAGGACCCGGAGGATGAACGGCTGCCGAAGGAGCGCGTCCAGGCCCGGGCCGCTGCTGATCAGCGCGAGCGGTCCCACGAGGTCGGGGCGTTGCTCGGCGAGCGCGGTGGCGACGTAGCCGCCGCTGGAGTGCCCGGCCACGGCGACGTGACGAAGGCCGAGGTGGTCCAGCAGCGCCGCCACCCGGCCCGCCAGCGCGGGCACGTCGTACGACGGCGCAGGCGGGGACTGGCCGCAGCCCGGGAGGTCGACCCGGATGACGTGATGGTGGCCGGCCAGCGCCGGGACCACCGGGCTCCAGAAGCGGCCGGAGGCCCCCGATCCGTGGATGAGCAGCAACGGCGGCGCCTGACGCGGGCCGTCGTGGACCACGTGCATGCCGTGCGAGCGCTGGATGTCGTGCTGGGTGTCATGCTCAGTCATGCGGTGACTGTGCACGTGCGGCGGGCGATCGGTCTTGGACGAATGTTCCCGCTCGGTCCCGCGCGGCGGGGGCCGTGGCGATGTTCCAGAAGCCGGCGTAGCGGCCGCCACGGCCGAGCAGTTCGTCGTGGCCGCCGGTCTCCGCGATCCGGCCGCCGTCCAGGAAGATGACGCGGTCGGCGCGCTGGACGGTGCGCATGCGATGGGCGACCATCACGACCGTCCGTCCGGCCATCAGGCGTTCGACGCCCTCGTGGACGGCGGCCTCGTTGACCGGGTCCAGGGCGGAGGTCACCTCGTCCAGCAGCACGATGGGTGCGTCCTTCAGCAGCGCCCGGGCGATCGAGACCCGCTGGCGCTCACCGCCGGACAGCAGCGCGCCGCCCTCGCCGACGTTCGCCGCCCAGCCGCCGGGCAGGCGCTCGATCACCTCGTCCAGTCGTGCCGCGGCGGCCGCGGCCCGTACCTCGGCCTCGGTGGCGCCGGGACGGCCCAGGCGCACGTTGTCCTCGATGGTGCCGTCGAAGAGGTAGACGTCCTGGAAGACGATGGCGATCCGGGCCATCAGCTCCTCGGCGGCGATGGCGCGCACGTCCACGCCTCCCACGCGCACCGCCCCGCCGTCCACGTCGTAGAAACGCGCCGGCAGCCGCAGCAGCGTGGTCTTGCCCGCGCCGGACGGCCCGACGACGGCGAGCCGCTGTCCTTCGGGAACGGTGAGGGACACCTTGTCGAGCACCGTGCGCCCGCCGTGCCGGAAGGTGACGGCGTCGAACTCCAGGCCGTGGTGCGCCGGGCGGATCGGCTCTGCGGGTTCGGGCAGCGGCTCGGTGCGCAGCACCGTTTCGAGTCTGGCCAGTTCCGAACGCGCGGCGCGGAGTTTGCCGCCGATGTCGGCCAGCGACAGCAGCGGGTCGGCGCAGCGCGCGGCCAGCACCAGGATCACCAGGAGCTCCGCCGCGCCGATGTGCCCGCCGAGCGCGAGGTAGGCGCCCAGGACCAGCAGCCCGGTGAAGATCGCCTGGACGGTGAGCGTCAGCCCCACGGCGCCGGGCAGGGTCGCCAGCACGGTACGGCGGGAGGCACGCTGGGCCTCCCGCAGGGAGTCGTCGAGCAGCCGGAAGCGTTCGCCGGTGCGGCCGCCGGTCCGCAGCACCGGCTGGGCCTGGAGGTATTCGATGACGCGCCCGGCGGCCTCGGTGTCGCGTTCGTGCCGCCCGGCGTCGGCGGCGGCCGTCGCCCGTGCCGTCCAGGCCTGGATCGCCGCCACGACGGGGGCGGCGAGGGACGCGGCCAGTCCCATCCGCCAGTCGAAGGCGGTCATCACGGCCACGATGGTCACCGGCGTGACCAGGGCGGAGACGAACGGCGCCAGCAGGTGCGCGGCCACGCCCATGGCCTGCAGGAGGCCGCGCCCGGCCAGGACGGACACCTCGCCGATGCGGTCGGCGTCGTACCAGCCGAGGGGGAGGCGGGCCAGGTGCCCGCCGAGCCGGTGGTACATGCCGCGCAGCATGGTGGTGCCGACCCGCATGCCGGACAGGTCGCTGATGTAGCGCAGCACGGCGTAGAGGGCGACGCCGGCGCCGAACGCGGCCAGCCACGGCACCGCGTCGGCGGGTGTGCCGCCGAGCAGCGCCCGCAGCAGCGGGACCAGCAGCGCGTAGGACAGGCCTTCGGCGACCGCGGTGATCGTCATCAGGATCACGGTGCGGCGCATCGCCGGGGCGTACTCGTCTCCGAGCACGCCCAGCAGCGTCCGGATCATCGGGGTTCCTCTCCTGGCGGCAGGCCGCCGTGGGTTCGCCAGAGCGCGGCGAACGTTCCGTCTCGGGTCAGCAGGTCGGCGGGGCTGCCGCGTTCGACGATCGCGCCGTCCGACAGCACCACGACGGTGTCGGCGTCGGCGATGGTCTCCAGCCGGTGGGCGATGACGAGGATGGTGCGTTCGCCGGCCGTCGCCGTCAGGGCCCGGCGGATCGCCTGTTCGGTCTGCGGGTCGGCGAAGGACGTCGCCTCGTCCAGCACCAAGACGGGCGCGTCGGCGAGCAGCGCGCGGGCGATCGAGATGCGCTGCGCCTCGCCTCCGGACAGCCTGGCCTCCTCGCCGAGGATCGTGTCGTATCCGCGCGGCAGCGCAAGGACGCGGTCGTGGACACCTGCCGTCCGGGCGGCGCGGACCACTTCTTCGCGGGAGGCGCGCGGCGCCGCCGAGGCGATGTTGTCGGCGACCGAGGCGCGCAGCAGGCGGACGTCCTGGAAGACGAAGGACACCTGCCGGTGGAGCTCGCGGCCGCCGATCTCGCGCAGGTCGACGCCGCCCAGCAGGATCGAGCCGTGGGTGGGGTCGAAGAAGCGCGGCAGGAGCCGCACCAGCGTGGACTTGCCGCTTCCCGACGGGCCGACGATCGCGGTGACCGTGCCCGGTTCGAGCGTCAGGTCGATGCCGCGCAGCACCTCGTGGCCGGTGTCGTAGGCGAAGCGGACCCCGCGCAGTTCGACCCGGTGCCCCTGCGGCGGGCGCGGGCGGGCGGGTTCGGGCAGTGGCCGGACCGCGAGCACGTCCCTGATCCGGCCGAGGGCGCGGGCGGCGCTCCGCAGATCGTCGAAGCCGTGGCCGAGCGCCGCGACCGGGGCGGTCAGTCCCAGGCCGAGCAGCAGGAACGGCAGCAGGTCGGCCGGGGCCAGGTCGCCGGAGCCGATCAGCGCCGTGCCGCCGATGAGGACGACGAGCAGCACGAACGGCGGCGACAGCGCGGTCTGCATCCCGGCGGCGATCGCGGACATGCCGCGTACCCAGCGGGAGAAGACGCCGACGAAGTCGTCGGCGGCCGTCAGGAACGCGCGGTGGGCGCGCTCGCCGCCGCCGAACGCCTTGACCACCGAGATGCCCTGCACGAACTCGACGACGGAATCGGCGATCCGCCCCATGGCCGCGTCGTAGGCCTCCTGCTCGCGCGTCCTGGCGGGCAGCATCAGCAGCGGGACCAGTGCGATGGCCAGCGCCACGGGGATGAGCGTGATCAGGGTGAGCCGCGGGTCGACGGTGAACAGGTAGATCAGCGACGCCGCCGGGACCACGAACGCGGCGACGAGATCGCCGGGCGCGTGGGCGATGAACGGGTGCACGGCGCTCACGTCCTCGCCCACGACCTTGGCCAGTTCGCCGGTGCGGCGCCGCGACAGCCAGCCGATCGGGACGCGTCCCAGTGACTCGGCCAGCCGGAGGCGGAGCGTCAGCTGCACCCGGCCGTCCAGGACATGCCCGATTCCCGATGAGGCGGCGGTGAACAGCAGCCGGACGAGCAGGCCGGCCGTACCGGCGATCACCACGGTCCAGGCGTGAGCGTGGTCGGCCGGGCCGGGAGCGAGCAGGGTCCGGCCCAGTTCGGCGACCGCCAGCAGCGGGGCCAGACCGGCGAGGGCGCCGATGACCTGAAGGATCACCACGGCCGTGAAACTCCGCAGATGCGGGCGCAGCAGCAGTGCCATGCCCTGTCCGGTCTTCGTCGGCGGTGCCGGAGCGCAACCGTCGGCGGTGCCGTCGGGAATCGTCATGGGCCCACTGTCGCCGCCGGCGGGCGGCGGGGGATTGGACGAATGTTCCCCTCGCCCGGCGCGCGCCTAGCATGGGGGCATGGGGTCCACTGTGCTCGAACGTGACGTCGGCGTCGCTTGGGACGTGGCGTCCTCGGTGCGGCGCAGCGGGGTGTCGGGCGTCACCATGGCCGGGTTCCGTGACGACGGCACGGCCGCGGAGGGGCACCGGCTGATTCCGCACCCGGCCGTGACGCTGGTCCTCGACCTGGGGGCCGGTTCGCCCGTCGTCGAGGACGCCGCCGGGCGGCGGCACCGGGGGAGTCTCGTCGCCGGGCTCGGGCTCGGCGGCGCGGTGTGGGTGCGCGGGCAGGACATCGAGTGTGTTCAGGTGCGTCTTTCCCCCGTGGTCGCCCGCGCGATCCTGGGCGCCGCACCGGCCGAGCTGGACGGTCGCGTGGTGCGGCTGGAGGACCTGTGGGGCGGGCAGGCGTCACGGCTCGGCGAGCGACTGGGGGAGGTCTCCTCCTGGGAGGATCGCTTCGCGCTGATCGAGGCGGCGTTCGCCCGCCGGCGTGAGGCGGGGCCGCAGGTCGAGCCGGAGGTGGCCTGGGCCTGGCGGCGGATCGTGGCCGGTCGCGGCCTGGTGCGGGTGGAGCGGCTGGCGGCGGAGCTGGGCTGGAGCCGCAAGCGACTGTGGTCGCGGTTCCACACGCAGATCGGGCTGCCGCCCAAGCGGGCGGCGAAGCTGGTCCGTTTCGACCGTGCCGTGCACCGCCTGGCCGCGTGGCACGACGCGGCCGGGGTGGCGGCGGACTGCGGGTACACCGACCAGTCGCACCTGCATCGGGACGTCATGGAGTTCGCCGGGGTGACGCCCGCGGCCGTGGCCCGCGAGCCGTTCCTGGCGGCCGACGACGTCGCCTGGCCCGGCCGTGCCGTCACCCGATGAGACTTACTTTGTAAAGCCGGTCGGTGGTTTCACAAACCAAGTACAAAGACCGAAAACCTACTCCGAGGGGGAACGGCGACCGCGCAAGGCGGGGGCGCTGGCGGCCATGAACACGGCCAGTGCCAGCGGGATCGTCAGTGCGATGCGCAGCCCGGCGAGCTCGGCCGCGCCGCCGATGATGGCCGGGCCGAGGACGAGCCCGGAGTAGCCGAGCATGGCGACCTGGGCGATGGCCTCGCCCGCGCGTTCGGGGTCGTCGTTGCCCGCGGCGGAGAAGACCAGCGGGACGATCGTGGACAGGCCCAGCCCGAAGACCGCGAACCCGGCGATGGACAGGGGCACGCTGGGCAGGGCCAGTGCCGCGCCGAGCCCGGCGGCGGCCGTCACGCCGGACCAGCGGACCAGCCGTACGGGGCCGAGGCGGGCGGCGAGGCCGTCTCCGGCCAGGCGCCCGATGGTCATGGCGGTGGAGAACACGGCGAAGCCGACGGCGGCCAGGCCGGGCGCGGCGGCGAGGTGGTCGTGCAGGTAGACGGCGGTCCAGTCGTTGGCGGCGCCTTCGCCGACGAGCCCGGCGAAGGCGACCGCGCCGAGCAGGGCGATCCTGGCTGTCCAGGAGACGCGGCGCCGGGGGCGTGCCCGGTTCTCGGCGGGTGCGGGCGTGCTGGGCAGCAGGCCGCGGCGGGCGAGCAGGCACAGCGCGGCCAGGGGGATCGCGGTGGCGGCGAAGGTGGGCCCGGCGGCCACGCCCGCCCAGGCGAAGGCGGCGCCGATGCCCGCGCCGAGGAGGCCGCCGACGCTGAACATGCCGTGGAAGGACGACATCAGGGGGCGGCCGTAGGCGCGTTCGACCTGGACGCCGTGGGCGTTCATGGAGACGTCGAGGGAGGCGTTGACCAGGCCGAAGCAGAACAGGGAGGCGATGAGGACGGGCAGGGTGGTGGCGTAGCCGGGGGCGATGACGGCCAGGGCGGTGAGGACGGCGGCCGGTGTCATGAGGCGGGCGCTGCCGAGGCGGTCGGTGAGGCGTCCGGCGAAGCGCATGCCGATGACCAGTCCGGCGGCGATGGCGAGCAGGCCGTAGCTGAGCTGCCCGTCGGACAGGCCGACGGTTTCCTTGACGGCGGGGATGCGGGCGGCCCATACGCCGGTGACGACGCCGAGCAGGACGAAGAAGTAGCAGACGGCGAGCCTGGCGTTGCGGGCCTGCCGCCCGGGGGTGTGGGGGAGTGTGCCGGTCACGGGCGTTCACCTGCGCTCACTGGGGTCATCAGTGGACGGAGAAGCCGCCGTCGACGCGGATTGCCTGCCCGGTGAGGTAGGCGGCGGCTCCGGCGCGGCCGAGGGCTTCGGCGATGGCGTGTCCGATGCCGGTGCCCGCTCCGGTGACCAGGGCGGTGCGGCCGGACAGGGAGAACAGGGTTCGCGGGTAATCCGACACGGGGGCTGACCGTATCAAGGGGGGTCGGCGGGCGGTAGGCGGTCGCCGCCGCATCGGTCCTGCTCGTCGTGGAGTTCCTGGGTGACCTGGCGCAGGCGGGTGGTGACGTGGTCGAGCATGCGCAGGGTCTCCAGGTCGAGGCGGTCCAGGACGCGGCGCAGGCCGATGAGCCCGGCGGTGTGGATCTCTTCGATGAGGTTCTTGCCGTCGGGGGTGAGTTCGACGCGGCGGACGCGGCGGTCTTCTGGGTCTTCGCGGCGGGTGGCGAGGCCGTGGCGGACGAGGCGGTCGACGATGCCGGTGACGGTGGCGAGGCTGACGCCGAGGTTGCGGGCGAGGTCTTGCCCGGAGGCGGAGCCGAGGGATGACAGCAGGAGTACTACCTTGAGCTGACGCATTGTCAGGTTCGAGGCCAGTACCGGCAGGGATCGGTCTCGGGCGACGAGTCGTCCCAGGTCGCGCTGCATGCGGCCGATGCGTTCGATCAGCTCGTCACGTTCGTCGATCACATTCACCTCTTGACTTCCTGAGAAGGCTATCAGGAATCAAGGGTGAGGCTAAATATTCGTAACAAGCTAAGTGTTAGTCTGGGGCAAAACATCCCATGTGATGGGTCGTCCCTGTTCTCCGAGGAGTCCGCCCCCGTGACCTTCCTGGCAAGGTTGAGCCTAGCCAACCGCAGCCTCGTCATAATGATCGCGGTCGTGCTCAGCGCCTTCGGCGCCTTCGCGATCCCTTCGCTGAAGCAGCAGTTGCTTCCCTCGCTCTCCTTCCCCGGAGCCTTCGTCGTCGCCCCCTACCCGGGAGCGTCCCCGGAGATCGTGGAAGAGCAGGTCACCGAACCCATCGAGAACAGCTTCGAGGGGCTGGAGGGCGTCACCGAGGTCACCTCCACCTCCCGTGAGGGACTGTCGCAGATCCAGGTGGCCTTCGAGTTCGGCACCGACATCGACGCCGCCGTCAACGACATGCAGGAGGCGGTCTCCGGGCTGAACTCCCAGCTCCCCGACGACGTCGACCCGCAGATCGTCGCCGGCAACACCGACGACCTGCCCGTGCTGGTCCTGGCCGTCGGCGACGGCGGCGACCAGCGGGAGATGGCCGAGAAGATCGAACGCGTCATGCTCCCCGAGATCCGCTCCGTGGACGGCGTGCGCGAGGCCGAGGTCAACGGCGCCCGCGGGGAGAACATCGTCATCACCCCCGACGAGAAGGTGCTGAAGGCGCACGGCCTGCCGCCGACCGCGATCACCGACGCCCTGCGCGCCAACGGCACCCCCATCCCGGCGGGCAGCCTCACCAAGGACGAAAAGGCCCTGACCGTCCAGGTCGGCACACGCCTGGACACGCTGGACGACCTGAAGAACCTCTACCTCACGCCGCCCGCGCAGCAGATCGCCCAGCAGCAGGCACAGCAGCAGGCGCTCACCCAGCAGCGCATGGCCCAGCTTCCCCCCGGCCAGGCCCCCCCGAGGCAGCAGGCCCCCAAGCCGCCCAAACCGGTCAAGCTCGGCGAGGTCGCCGACATCGAACGCGCCGAGGCCGACGCCTCCAGCATGACCCGCACCGACGGCCAGCCCAGCCTCGGCGTGTCGGTCACCATGGCGCCCGACGGCAACGCGGTGGCCATCTCGCACGCCGTCCGCGACAAGATCCCCGACCTGGTGCGCACGCTAGGCGACGCCGCCGCCATCACCGTCGTCTTCGACCAGGCCCCCTACGTCGAGCGGGCCATCCACGACCTGACCACCGAGGGCCTGCTCGGTCTCGCGTTCGCCGTCGTGGTCATCCTGCTGTTCCTGCTGTCGCTGCGCTCCACGATCGTCACCGCGGTGTCCATCCCGCTGTCGGTGATCATCGCGCTGATCGCGCTGTGGGCCGGCGACTACTCGCTGAACATGCTCACCCTGGGCGCGCTGACCATCGCCGTCGGCCGCGTCGTGGACGACTCCATCGTCGTCCTGGAGAACATCAAACGCCACCTCGCCTACGGCGAACCGAAACGCACCGCCGTGACCTCCGCCGTGCGCGAGGTCAGCGGCGCGGTCACCGCCTCCACCCTCACCACCGTCGCGGTGTTCCTGCCGATCGCCGTGGTCGGCGGCATGGTCGGCGAACTGTTCGCCCCGTTCGCGATCACCGTCACCGTGGCGCTGCTGGCGTCCCTGGTGGTGTCCCTCACCGTCATCCCGGTCCTGGCGTACTGGTTCCTCAAGGCCCCCAACGCCACCGCCGAGGAGATGGCCGCCATCCGCGAACGCGCCGAGGCCAAGGAACTGCGTTCCCCGCTGCAGCGCGCCTACCTGCCGGTGCTGCGCTTCGCCACCCGCCGCCGGCTGATCACGCTCCTCATCGGCCTGCTGGTGTTCGTCGGCACGATGGGCCTGGCCGGACGCCTGGAGACCAACTTCCTGTCCCCGGCCGGGCAGGACACCCTGTCCATCACCCAGCGGATGCCCGTCGGCACCGACCTGGACACCACCGACGCCGCCGCCAAGAAGGTGGAGGCGCTGCTGGACGACATCGACGGCGTCCGCTCCTACCAGGTCAACGTCGGCTCCGGCGGCGGCTTCATGGGCGGCGCGATGGGCGGCGGCGCCGACCGGGCGTCGTACTCGGTCGCGCTGGAGGAAGGCGCCGACAGCGTCGTCCTGGAGGCCAGGATCCGCGAGAAGCTGGCCACCCTGACCGGCGCGGGCGACCTCAGCGTCGGCGGGCAGAACGGCGGCGGGTTCTCCACCGACGAGGTGCAGGTGATCGTGCGCGCGCCCGACATGGACGCCCTGCGCAGCGCCGCCGAGACCGTGTCGACCGCGATGAGCGGCGTGGACGGCGTGACCGAGGTCACCTCCAACCTGGAGGCCAGCGCCCCGCGCATCGAGGTCGAGGTGGACCGCGAGGAGGCCGCCGAACGCGGCCTGAGCGAGGCCGCGATCGGCCAGGCCGTCGCACAGGCCTTCCGCGGCGCGCCGCTCGGCCGGCTGACCCTCGACGGCCGCGCCGGTGACCTGGTGCTGCGCGGCGGCGACGCCCCCGAGTCGGTCAAGCAGGTCCGCGACCTGAAACTGCCGACCGCGACCGGCACCGTGAAACTGTCGCAGGTCGCCGAGGTCAAGGAGGTCGACGGCCCCACCCAGGTCACCCGCATCGACGGCGAGCGCAGCGCCACCGTCTCCGGCCGGGCCACGGCCAGCGACCTGGGCAGCGTCACCACGGCGCTGACCGCCGAACTGGACGGCTTGTCGCTGCCGGCCGGGACCGCCTACAGCATCGGCGGCGTGAGCGCCGACCAGGAGGAGGCGTTCGCCGACCTGGGCGTGGCGATGCTGGCCGCGATCGCGATCGTCTTCATGATCATGGTGGCGGCGTTCCGCAGCTTCGTGCAGCCGCTG
Organism: Spongiactinospora sp. TRM90649; assembly: GCF_029382225.1. GTDB lineage: Bacteria > Actinomycetota > Actinomycetes > Streptosporangiales > Streptosporangiaceae > Spongiactinospora. Next base: position 138,204 of record NZ_JARLTC010000028.1, on the reverse strand, counting down.
ATCCTGCTGGTGTCGGTGCCGTTCGCCGCCACCGGCGCGATCGGGCTGCTCCTGGCCACCGGCACCCCCATGGGCGTGCCCGCCCTCATCGGCATGCTGATGCTGATCGGCATCGTCGTCACCAACGCCATCGTGCTCATCGACCTGATCAACCAGTACCGCGAACAGGGCATGGGCGTCGTGGAGGCCGTCATGGAAGGCGGGCGGCGCAGGCTGCGCCCGATCCTGATGACGGCCGTCGCCACCATCTGCGCGCTGATCCCGATGGCGCTGGGCCTGACCGGTTCCAGCGGCTTCATCTCCCAGCCGCTGGCGATCGTCGTCATCGGCGGCCTGGTCTCCTCCACCCTGCTCACCCTGGTCCTGGTGCCGACCCTGTACACGTTGGTCGAACGCGCCAAGGAACGGCTGCGCCGCAAGCCCAGGGGCGGCCAGCACGCGGCCCCCTCGGCGCCGCCGAAGGAGGAGACGCCCAGAGGCGACCTCAGCACCGTCTCCCCGGGCTGAGCCCGACCGGCGGGGCACCCGGCGACGGCCGGGCGCCCCGCCGATAAACTGCGCAGATGTGACCGACAAGCCGCACATTCCCAACGTCCTGGCCGCCCGCTACGCCTCGGCCGACCTGACCCGCATCTGGTCCCCCCGGCACAAGGTGATCGCCGAGCGCCGGCTGTGGCTGGCGGTCCTCAAAGCCCAGGCCGACCTGGGCGTCGCCGTACCGCAGGCCGCCGTCGAGGACTACGAGAAGGCCGTCGAGATCGTCGACGAGGACTCCATCGCCGCCCGCGAACGGATCACCCGCCACGACGTCAAGGCCCGCATCGAGGAGTTCAACGCCCTGGCCGGGCACGAACACGTGCACAAGGGCATGACGTCCCGCGACCTCACCGAGAACGTCGAGCAACTGCAGATCCGCGACAGCCTGCTGGTGGTCCGCGACCGGTGCGTGGCAATCCTGGCCCGCCTGGCCGCGCTGGCCGCCGGACACACCGGCACCGTCATGGCCGGCCGTTCGCACAACGTGCCCGCCCAGGCCACCACACTGGGCAAACGCTTCGCCACCGTCGCCGAGGAACTCCTGGCCGCCTACGCCCGCCTGGAGTCGCTGATCGAACGCTACCCGCTGCGCGGCGTCAAAGGCCCGGTCGGCACGGCCCAGGACATGCTCGACCTCCTCGGCGGCGACACCGCCCGCCTGGCCGAACTGGAGGACCGCGTCGCCGCCCACCTTGGGTTCACCCGCCGCCTGGGCAGCGTCGGCCAGGTCTACCCCCGGTCGCTGGACTTCGAGGTCCTCACCACGCTGGTGCAACTGGCCGCCGCGCCGTCGAACCTGGCTCTGGGCGTCCGCCTGATGGCAGGCCAGGAAATGGTCACCGAGGGCTTCAAGGAGGGGCAGGTCGGATCCTCGGCCATGCCGCACAAGATGAACACCCGCTCATGCGAGCGGATCGGCGGCCTGGCGGTGATCCTGCGCGGATACGCCTCGATGACCGGCGAACTGGCCGGCGGGCAGTGGAACGAAGGCGACGTGTCGTGCTCGGTGGTGCGCCGGGTGGCGCTGCCCGACGCGTTCTTCGCCTTCGACGGCCTGGCCGAGACGACGCTGACCGTGCTGGCCGAGTTCGGCGCGTTCCCCGCCGTCATCGACGCCGAACTGCGCCGCTACCTGCCGTTCCTGGCCACCACCAAGATGCTGATGGCGGCGGTCCGGGCCGGGCTCGGCCGCGAGGCCGCCCACGAGCTGATCAAGGAACACGCGGTCGCGGCGGCGCTGTCGATGCGCACCCACGGGGGGAGCAACACGCTGCTGGCGCGTCTCGGCGCGGACGAGCGGTTCCCGCTGGACGAGGCGGGCCTTGGCGACCTGCTGTCGGACGCGCTGTCCTTCACCGGCGCCGCCGGCGGGCAGGTCACCGACGTCGTCACCCGCGTGGAGGAGATCACCGCCCGCCATCCCGCCGCGGCCGCCTACACCCCGGCCGCCATCCTGTGATCACCGCCCGCACGCTTTGGCGCCGCTGATCGGGTAGGCGGCACACGGGTTCGGGCGGTCGCAGCCATGAAGCGGGGACCTGGCCCGCAGGCCGCCGGGCCGGCCGCGCACGCACCCGGGGGAGCGGGGCCCCTCCCGGTGCGAGGATCGGCCCCGGCGGCCGGCCGTCGTCGTACCCGTGTGACCTGGACCACCTGGGCGGGCCCGGCTGGACTCTCCCATGGGGGCAGACCCCATGCTGGACTGTGTGAACGAGGACCTGCTGCCCATCGGGCGGTTCGCCCGGCTGACCCGTCTCAGCGTCAAACGGCTGCGCCACTACGCCGAGACGGGCCTGCTGCTACCCGCGTGGATCGACCCCGACACCGGCTACCGCTACTACCGCGCCGACCAGGCCCGTGACGCCTTGGCCATCGGGCTGTTGCGGTCGCTGGACGTGCCGCTGGCCGCGATCGGCCCCGTGCTGTCCGGCGGGGAACGCGCCGGTGAGGTCCTGTCCCGTGTCGGCGCCGATCTGGAGGCCGAACTCGACCGCCGCCGGCGCACCCTGGCCACGCTGCGCCGTGTCCTGTCGGAGGGGCTGCCCGCCGCCGACGTCGTCACCGTCACCGAACCGCCGCAGCGGGTCTGGCTCGCCCGGGGTGTCGCGCCCCGGCCCGAGGACATCGGGAAGGTCACCACCGAGCTGGTGGCCACTCTGGTGCCTCCCGGTATGCCGCCGCCCGCCGGGCCGCTGACCGGGTTGTTCCCCGCCGACATCGGTGAGAGCGTCCCGATCACGCTGGCCCGGCCGGAGAGCTGGGACGGCGAGCCGCCGCCGCGCACCGAACCTGGCGTCCTGCCCGGCGGGGTGTTCGCCTGTGCCACTCACATCGGCCCTTACCAGCATGTCTCGCTGACCGCGCACGCCTTGTTCGCCTGGTGCGCCACCCGTGGGCATCAGGGGACCGGCCCGGTCAGGGAGGTCTATCTGTCGGACCCGGCGGTCACCGAGCCCGGCCGTCTCATCACCCGCATAATGATCGAACTGGAGGACACGTGATGAATGCCGCAAACCCCTTGGAGAATGCCACGGACGGCTGGTACACGGCCGCCGACCAGCCGGAACTCGCCGAGTTCGGCCCGGTGAGCGGCCTTTGCGTCACCGGGCGCGGCGCACCCGGCGGCCCCGAGTACCAGCAGTGCGTGCGCGCCCTGTACGGCGTGGCCGCCGCCACCGGGCGGCCGCCCGCCGCGCTGGAGGGCCGCTGGTGGGTGGAGGACGACCGGCCGCCGCTGACCGTGCCCCGCGAGGAGTGGCACTGGCACCTGTTCCTGCGCCTGCCCGCCGGGTTTCCCCCGCAGGACGCCGACCGTGCCCGTGAGGCGGCCCGTCCGTCGGGTGCGACGGTGGATCGCGTCCAGTTCGTCACGTTCACCGAGGGAAGCTGCGTGCAGATGACCCACCACGGTTCGTTCGCCGACGAGGCGGCGTCGCTGGCCCGGATGGGGGAGTTCATGGCCGCGAACGGCCTGGTCCACGCGGGCACGCACCATGAGATCTATCTGACCGACCCTGTGCGGACGCCGCAGGACGCGCTGCGCACGATCCTGCGTCAGCCGGTCCGCCGCGTCGCCTGACAGCCGCTCGTCTCGGCCCGCCGGTCATGGCAGGGTGAGCACTCTCGGCCCGTCGTCGGTGACGGCCACGGTGTGCTCGACGTGCACCGCGCGGGCGCCGGGCGCCGCGCACAGTGACCATCCGTCGGAGGCGGTGTACTGGCGGCCGTCGCCGCCGGCGATGAACATGGGTTCGATGGCCAGGACCAGGCCGTGCCGGAGTGTCATTCCCCGGCCGGGGCGCCCCCGGTTGGGGACGTTCGGGTCTTCGTGCATACGGCGGCCGATGCCGTGCCCGCCGAAATCCTCCAGCATCTCGTAGCCGCCCGCGGCGGCGGTCCGCTGCACGGCGTGGCCGATGTCGCCGAGCCGTCCGCCGGGGACCATGGCCTTGGTGGCGGCGCGCAGGGCGTCTTCGGCGGCGGCGATGACGGCGGTGTCGGTGGGGGAGCCGGGGGCGGAGCCGACGGTGATGGTGATGGCGGAGTCGCCGGTCCAGCCGTCGAGGTGGGCGCCGCAGTCGATGCCCAGCAGGTCGCCTTCGCGCAGGCGTTGCTTTCCGGGGATGCCGTGCACGATGACGTGGTTGACCGAGGCGCAGATGACGCCGGGGAAGGGGGTGGGGGCGAAGTGCGGCCGGTAGCCGAGGAACGCGGGGGTGGCGCCGGATTCGCGGATGACGGTGTGGGCGGCGTCGTCGAGTTCGGACAGGCGGACGCCGGGGGCCGCGAGTGAGCGGGCGGCGGCCAGGGCGCGGGCCACGACGCGTCCGGCTTCGCGCATCGCGTCGATTTCGCCGTTCGTCTTTATCTCCACCATGTCCTGCTACCTCCGGCTTTCCAATACTTATACCGGTATTTCTATCACAGTGTAGGATCCACCCATGGTCCGCAACCCGCTCACCGAACCCGAACGCGACCGCGGCCGCCAGCTCGGCGCCCTGCTCCGCCAAGCCCGCGGCACCCGCAGCATCACCACCGTCGCCGCCGCAGCGGGCCTGTCCGCCGAAACCCTCCGCAAGATCGAGACCGGGCGCATCCCCACCCCCGCCTTCTTCACCGTCGCCGCCCTGGCCACCGCCCTCGGCATCTCCCTCGACGGCCTCGCCGCACTGTGCGGCCGCCGCGACGCCGCCTGACCCGGCCCCGCGGAAAACCGATTGCCCTCGCGTCCGGCCCTCGCTAACGTGGGCCGCATGTCCGCACCCTGCGCGGTGACCAGCGGCGCCATCCTGGCGACGCACATGGTCATCCGGCCACGCGTCGCCCGGGCCCTGGCCCGCTAGGACGCGACGCCCCGTCTTCCCGAGCGCTGCTTTTCCCGGCGCCTCTCCACGCGTGCCCGCACACGTCTTCCACGTGTGCCGTGCTCACGCGTGGCCGCGCGGACACCGGCACCGGTCCACCTCCACGCGCACCGTGACCTGCGGTGGCGCGTGAGCTGACCCGAGCCCCCGCACGTCACGGCCGTCGCCGTCCCCGATCGCGCGCCCTGGGCCCACCGAGACCCGAATCCCGTCTCTCGGACCCGAAAAGGCGATCCACCCGTGGCGCGACCCACCGCACGTACCCGAACCAGCACCAACCGCCCCAACCGTGACCGCGACGGCGGTCGTGGCAACAGGCGGCGGACGCTGTCGCAGAACTTCCTCACCGACCGCCGCGAGGTCGGCCGCATCCTGCGGGCCGCCCGGCTGCGGCCCGGCGGCCTCATCCTCGAACCCGGCCCGGGGGAGGGGGCCCTCACCTTCGCCCTTGCCGGGCACGGACCCGTCATCGCCTACGAACTCGACCCCGCGCTGGCGCGCCGCCTGGCCCGCCGTACCGGCGGGGACGACCGCATCACCGTCGTGGCCGGCGACTTCACCGAGGCCAGGCCGCCCGCCCGGCCGTTCGCCGTCGTGGGCAACATTCCCTACTCGGCCACCACCGCCATCGTCGCCTGGTGCCTGCGCGCGCCTCGTCTGACCTGCGCCACCCTGGTCACCCAGCTGGAGTACGCGCGCAAACGCACCGGCGACTACGGGCGGTGGAGCAAGACGACGGTCGCCTCCTGGCCCCGCCACACCTGGCACCTGGCCGGGCGCATCGACCGGCGCGGGTTCGACCCGGTGCCCTCGGTCGATTCGGCCATCCTGCACATCCGCCGCCGCCCGGCCGATCTGCTGCCGCCGGACGCGCTGGGCGAGTACCGCGAACTCGTCGAACTCGGGTTCAGCGGTGTCGGCGGGTCGCTGCGGGCCTCGTTGCGGCGGGCTCTTCCGCCGCGCCGGGTGGACGCGGCGCTGCGGCACGCGGGCGTGGAGCGGGACGCGATCGTCGCCTACGTTCACCCGGATCAGTGGGTGGCGTTGTTCGATCATCTGGCTGGGTGAGGGAGGGGCCGGATTCGCGCTACTTGACATAATGTTCATTATCGAGCATTGCGGAAAGGGGGGCGAACAGTGCTTATCGTCCCGGCGGGCGCGGTCGGCGTACGATGCCGTGCGAGCTGGTCGAGTTCTCCGTCATCGCCACCGTCGTCCTCATCGGGATCGGCGTGGCCGCCATCGGTGCGGCGACCTCGTACACCCCGAAGCCCGCGGGCCGGCCGCTTGGGCGTGCTGCCGCCGATCCCGCGCGAGATCCAGGAACAGGCCCGGGAGCTCAACGACCGCCCGGGCCGCAGGTCCACACGCTGGCCGAACGCGTGCGTGAGCTGAAGGCGGCCGGGCGCATCGAGCAGGCGATGTTCCTGGTCCGGGGTGAAACGGGCATGGGGTACGCGGAGGCGGCGGTGTTCGTGCAGTCGATCCAGCATGAACGGGACGCGGAGTGACCCGGCAAATCACCCCATTCTTGGCGATACCAGACAGAAGGTGGATTCTGTCTGGTATCGCTAGTGCTGCCCGGAGGGCGGTGGGCGGCGCGCGCCCGGACGGCGGGCGCGGCGGATACGCGCAGGTCACGGCGCTCGCCGGCCGGGCGCTCCGGCCGTCCCGCGTGCGGTGACATCACCGCATTCGGCCCTCTCCGGCGGGGCCGCTCCCCTGCCGCGCGGCCCCGCTGCGGGTGCCGCCGCTCCCCCGCTCGCCGGGCGTGGGTCAGGGGTGCTGGGTGGTGAGCCAGGCTTCGAAGGTGGTCGGGGCGATACGGGCGTCGTCGCCGGGGAGGAGGACATCGCCGGCCATCTCGGGGCCGAACAGGCCGGACCAGGTGGGGATGAGTTTGACGGTGTGGCCGCGGGCGTCGTTGGTGCGGCGGGCCATGTCGACGAGGTCCTGGGTGTCGGGGCCGGCGATGTCGGGGTGGCGGCTCTGGGGGTCGCCGGTGGCGATTTCGGCGAGTATAGCGGCGACGTCGGCGGGGGCGATGGGCTGGATGAGGAGTGGGGCGATGGGGGCGGCGCCGTCGTGTTCGGTCCAGGAGGCGACCATGGCGGCGAAGTCGTGGAACTGGGTGGCGGGGACGATGGTCCATGGGATGGGGCCGTCGGTGACGAGTTGTTCCTGGTGGCGTTTGCCGGCGTAGTGGGCGTTGCCTTCGACGCGGTGGACGCCGGCGATGGAGAGCAGGACGTGGTGGCGGACTCCGGCTCGCCGCCCGGCGGTGAGGAGGTTGCCGGTGGTGGTGCCGAAGTAGGCGATGGCCTCGCCGGGGTCGGTGGCGGCGGAGTTGGTGGTGTCTATGACGGCCTGGACTCCGGTGAGGGCGTTGTCGAGGCCCTCCCCCGTGGTGAGGTCGACGCCGAGTGTGCGGCTGATGGGTACGACTTCGTGTCCGTTGTCGCGTAGTGCGGTGGTGGTGAGGGCTCCGATGTTGCCGGTGGCGCCGGCGACGGCGATCCGCATGGTGTTTCCCCGTCCGTTTCCCTTGGTCGGAATGTATCTCGGACTATACACATCCGGAATGTCCCGGATAGTGTCGGGGATGTGAAGCTGCCTGTGAGTACCGAGTGGTTGTTGCATTGCGCCGCGTCGCTGGCGCAGTTGGATCCTGGTTCCTCGGCGTCGGCGGAGCAGCTCGCGCGGTATTTCGATCTGCCGGTGGCGTCGCTGGCCAAGCGGTTGCAGGTGCTGGTGCGGGCGGGGGTGCTGAGCGCGTCGACGGGGCCGCGGGGCGGGTTCCGGCTGGCCCGCCCGGCGGAGGAGATCACGTTGCTGCTGATCGTGGAGGCGGCGGACGGGGTGGCCTCGCCGTATGAGTGCCGGGAGATCCGGCGGCGGGGGCGGGGGGCGTTGCCCGCCGGGGAGTGTCTGAGCCCGTGTGTGCTGGCGGTGAGGATGGCCGAGGCGCATGAGGCGTGGCGGAGCAGTCTGGCGTCGGTGACGCTGGCGGGGATCCTCGCTTCGTTGCCCGCGTCGGCTCCGGCGCGTACCCGGTCGCTGCTGCTGGGGGCGTCGTAGCGGGGCTGTCCGTCAGGTGGTGCGGGGGGCCGGGTCGTCGGCGAGGGCCTCGGCGACGCGGCGGCGGTGCCGCTCCAGGGGGGCAGCCGGTCGCGAGCTGAGGGTCAGCCGGTCGCGACGTGGACGACCGGTTCGTGGCGGACGGGGAAGTTCACCGAGTTGGCGATGTAGCACCGCTCGGCGGCCGGGGCGTGCAGGGCGGCGGCCTTGTCCGTCATGCCGGGCGAGGCGACGGTGACGCGGGGCCGCAGCACGACCTCGGTGAAGCGCCCGCCGCCGGCGTCCTCGGACATGACGCCGAGGGCGTCGTCGGCGTAGGCGGTGACCACGACGCCGTCCACCGCGCACAGATGCAGGTACCACAGCATGTGGCACTGCGACAGGGCGGCGGTGAGCTGCTGCTCGGGATTCCAGCGGGCCGGGTTGCCGCGCGCCGCCGGATGGGAGGACGCCGGGATCGGCGGCGGCCCGTCGGCGGTGATCTGCGCGTCGCGGGAGTAGTCCCGGTAGGAACTCGTCCCTGTGCCCAGGTTCCCGGTCCAGGTGACCGTCACGTGGTAGTCGTGCGTGGTGCCCATGTGTGCCCGCTTTCGTGTTCGCCGCCGGTCCCGATCCGGTCCCGGGCCGGTTTCGATCGTAGGGGGCCGCTCCCCCGCCGTTCGCGCCGTGGCGGTGACTGTCGGTAGGTTGGCGGTCAGTCGCCGGAGAGGAGTCGTGGGGGATCCATGCGGCCCGCTGCGCTGAACCGCCTGACCGTGCAGGAGGCGGGCGACCGCTACGTGGAGCTGGTGCGCGCGCGCACGCTCACCGGCGGGCTGTCGCCGGCGACCGCCGAGGTCTACGCGCGTGACGTGGCCACGTTCGCCGACCTGGCGGGCGGCGGGCGGGTGCTGGACGACCTGGACGGCGCCGACGTGGACGCGGTGCTGCTGGCCTTCGCGCGAAAGCCGGACGGGCGGCGCGCCGTCCCGGAGGGGCGGGCGGCCCCGCAGGGGCCGGCGCAGAGCGCGTCCTCCCAGGCGCGGTTCCGGCGTTCGGTGTCGGCGATGTTCAAGCACGCGGTCCTGGCGGGGTGGGTGCAGGTCGATCCGATGACGGCGGCCACGGTGAGCGCGCGGGAGCGGGGCGGGCTGCGCGCCGAGCGGCGGGCGCTGACCAGGGAGCAGGCCACCGGGCTGATCGGGGCGGCCAGGCGGCTCGGCGAGGACGGCGGCGGCCCGGCCGGTGAGCGCGCCGCCCGCGACGGCGCCGCCGCGCGGCGCGACCAGCGGACCGAGGTCCGCGACGCGCTGGTGGTGCTGCTGCTGGCCACCGTCGGGCCCAGGGTGTCGGAACTGGTGCGGGCCAACGTGGAGGACTTTTACACCAACGACGGCGTGCGGTACTGGCGGATCTTCGGCAAGGGCGGGCGGACCCGCGACGTGCCGCTGCCCGGCGACGTGGCGCTGGTGCTGGACGCCTACCTGGCCGGTGAGCGGCGCGGCGGCGGCCCGGCCGTCGCCGCCGGTGAGGCGCTGCTGCTGTCGTGGCGGGGCAGGCGGCTGGCGCGCGGCGACGTGCAGGGGGTGATCGACCGGGTGCAGCGGCGGGTCGATCCGGCGCACCGCCGTACGGTGACCCCGCACGGGCTGCGGCATACCACGGCCACGCACCTGCTGGCCGACGCGGTGGACATGGACGCGGTGCGGCGGGTGCTGGGCCATGGCGACCTGTCCACGCTGGGGCGTTACCGCGACGAGCTGCCCGGCGAGCTGGAGGTGGCGATGCGTTCGCATCCGCTGCTGCGCGACCGCGACCGCGACCGGGGCTGAGGGGCTGAGGCGGGTCAGGGGGCGGGCGGGGCCCCGTGCAGGCGGCGCTCGCGTTTGCCTCGGGCGACCTCGGTGGCCAGTGCGTCCAGCCGGGGCGCCCAGAAGCGGCGGAAGTCCTCCAGCCAGGTGTCGGCCTCGCGCAGGCCGGTGGGGTCGACCGCGTACAGGCGGCGGGTGCCCTGGGCGCGGACGGTGGCGAAGCCGTGCTCGCGCAGGACCCGCAGGTGCTGGGACACGCCGGGCTGGGAGATGCCGAATTCCCGCTGGATGACGGCGCTGACCTCGCCCGCGGGCTGCTCACCGCCGGCCAGGAGTTCCAGTATCCTGCGGCGGACCGGGTCTCCCAGGACGTCGAAGGCGTGCACCCCGTCATTGTGTCGGCAATCACTTATATAAGTCAACGCTGAATAAGCCGGGGCGTGGTGTGGAAAACCTGTTGCGCCCCGGCGGGGCCCGCCCGTTAGGGTCGTTGACCATGCCGAATCCGCCCGAAGGCCCGCTCATCCACGCCGAAGGGCTGGTGAAGCGTTTCGGCGGCTTCACCGCCGTGGACGGCATCGACCTGTCGGTGCCGCGCGGCGAGGCGTTCGGGTTCCTGGGCCCCAACGGCGCGGGGAAGTCCTCCACGATGCGGATGATCGGCTGCGTGTCCATGCCGACCGCCGGGCGGCTGCGCATCCTGGGCATGGACCCCGCCGTGGACGGCAGCGCCATCCGCGCCCGCCTGGGCGTGTGCCCGCAACTGGACAACCTGGACCCCGAGCTGACCGTGCGGGAGAACCTGACCGGCTACGCCCGCTACTTCGGGCTGCCCCGCGCCGAGGCCCGCCGCCGCGCCGATGAGCTGCTGGAGTTCGTCCAGCTGTCCGAACGCGCCCGCAGCGAGGTCGAACCGCTGTCCGGCGGCATGAAACGCCGCCTGACCATCGCCCGCGCCCTGGTCAACGACCCCGACCTGGTGCTGCTGGACGAACCGACCACCGGCCTGGACCCCCAGGCCAGGCACCTGGTGTGGGAACGGCTGACCCGGCTCAAACGCCGCGGCGCGACCCTGGTGCTGACCACCCACTACATGGACGAGGCCGAGCAGCTCTGCGACCGGCTGGTCGTCATGGACGGCGGGCGCATCGTCGCCGAGGGCTCCCCCCGCGAGCTGATCGCCGCCCACAGCACCCCCGAGGTCGTCGAGTTGCGCTTCGGCGAGACCCGCCCCGCCGACGCCGCCGACCGGCTGGCCGGGATCGGCGAACGCGTCGACGAGCTGCCCGACCGGCTGCTGGTCTACACCGCCGACGGCGACGCCGCCGCCGCCGAGGTCCACCGGCGCGGCCTGGCCGCGGCCGGGGTGCTGATCCGCCGCTCCACCCTGGAGGACGTCTTCCTGCATCTGACCGGCCGGACGCTGGTCGACTGATGACACCGGAGCAGACCGCCCGGGCTTCGCCCGGGGAACGGGACGCGGGCGCGGGGACGCCCGCCGCGCGGCCCGTGCCCGTGACGGTGAGCGCGCGGCTGCGGACGCTGGCGGTCCTGGAACGCAACCTGACCGTCTACCGGCGGGTGTGGCGGGCCTCGGCGTTCTCGATGTTCATGCTGCCGGTGCTGTTCCTGGCCGGGTTCGGCCTGGGCGTGGGCCGCTACGTGCCCGCGCTGGACGGCGTGCCCTACCTGGACTGGATCGTGCCCGGTGTGCTGGCCTCCGCGGCCTTCCAGATCGCCGTCAGCGAGTCGACCTACCCGGTGTTCGGCGACTTCAACAGGGTGCGGTCCTACCACGCGATGCGCGCCACCCCCGTCGAGCCCGGCGACATGGTCCGCGGCTGGCTGGCCTACCTGCTCATCCGCGCCGGGCTCGCCGTGCCGGCGTTCCTGGCCGTGGCCGCGCTGTTCGGGGCGCTGCGCTCCCCGTGGGCGGCGATCACCCCGCTGGTGTGCGCGCTGCTGACCGTGGCGGTCGCCGCGCCGGTGACGGCCCTGGCCGCGACGATCGGCCACGAGCAGTACTTCGCGTTGGTGTTCCGGTTCGGGATGCTCCCGATGACGCTGTTCTCCGGCGTGTTCTTCCCGGTGGACCGGCTCCCGGCGGCGGCCGTACCGCTGGCCTACCTCTCACCGCTGTGGCACGCGGTGGAACTGTGCCGCGCGGCGACGCTCGGCGGGTCGCCGCCGTGGCCCGCCGCCGTCCACGTCGCCTACCTGGCGGCGCTGGCCGCGGCCGGGACGTACCTGGCCGTGCGCGCTTTCGGGCGGCGGCTGTGCGACTAGAGGCGCGACCAGAGGGGCGACCAGTCGATCAGAGGGGGGACCGGAGCCGCTGATGCTCACCACGATGCTGACCGCACGGGCGGCCCGGGCCGCCCGGATGGCATGGCCGTCGCACCGCCGCGTCGGGGCCGTGCTGGCGCGCAACGTCGGCGCGCTGCGCTCGGGCCCCTACTACTGGCTGGTGGTGGTATCGGGGTTCTTCGAGCCGCTGCTGTACCTGCTGTCCATCGGGGTGGGCGTCGGCGCGCTGGTCGGCGGCATGCCGATGGGCGACGGCCGCACCGTGGACTACGCGGCCTACGTGGCCCCCGCGATGGTCGCGGTGGCCGCCATGTCCGGGGCGCTGTCGGAGACGACGTACAACTTCTTCTTCAAGATGCGCTACGCCAAGACGCTGGAGGCGGTGCTGGCCACCCCGGTCCGGCCGATGGAGGTCGCCTTGGGCGAACTGCTGTGGGCGGTGACCCGGGGCGCGTTCTACACGGTGATGTTCCTGGTGGTGATGGTCGCGCTGGGACTGTGCGGCCCGGCCGCGGCCGCCGCCGCGCTGCCCGGCGCCGTGCTCGTCGGCGTCGCGTTCGCCGCCGCCGGGCTGGCCGTCTCCACGCTGCTGCGCGGCTGGCAGGACTTCGACCTGATCGCCGTGGTGCAGTTCACCCTGTTCCTGTTCTCCGGCGCGTTCTCCCCCGTGGCCGACTACCCGCCGGTGTTCGCGACGCTGGTGACGCTCACCCCGCTGTACCACGGGGTGGAACTGGTGCGGGGCCTGGTGCTGGGCGGCGGCGGCCCGCTGTGGGGGCACGCCGCCTACCTGGCGGTCATGTCCGCCGCCGGGCTGTGGTTCGCCGCGCGGCGGCTGGGACGGCGGTTGCTGCCCTGACACGCCTCCGGCGCGAGGGGGCTGCTCAGGGGCGGCCGGTGAGCGCGGCGGCGGCCCGGTCGGCGTCATCGGAGTCGTTGTACAGGTGGAAGGCGACCCGCACCCGGCCCGCGCGGACGGCGGCGCGGATCCCCGCCTCGGCCAGGCGCCGCTCGGCCTGGTCGCCGCCGTCGGCGGTGACGATGGCGCTGCCGGTGGGCGGCAGGCCCAGCGCGGCCGAGAACCGCGCCGCCAGCGCCGTGTCGTGGTCGTGGATCGCGCGCACCCCGATCCGGTTGATCAGCTCCATCGCGGTGGCCGCGCCGACCTGGCTGAACCATGCCGGGGAGGCGTCGAACGCCCGCGCGCCCGGGGCCAGGCGCAGCGGCGGCCCGTAGAAGGAACCGCCCTCATCGGCTCCGGCGTACCAGCCGGCCGCGATCGGGCGCGTCACCTGCCGTGCCCGCGGCGACAGGTAGGTGTAGGCCGCGCCGCGCGGGGCCATCAGCCACTTGTAGGCGGCGCAGGTGAGCACGTCGAAACGGGTGGCCGACACCGGTAGCCAGCCGCACGCCTGGGTGGCGTCGGTGACGGTCAGCGCGTCGTGGGCGCGGGCGGCGGCCAGGATGTCGTCGGCGGGGGCGATCTCGCCGGTGGCCGACTGTACCAGGCTGAACGCCACCAGGCGGGTGCGGGCGGTGACCTCCTCGGCCAGGCGGGCCATCGGCGCGGTCCGCAGCCGCGCCGAGACCGCCCAGGGGAACAGGTTGGAGGTGAACTCCTCGGCCGGGACCAGGACCTCGGCGTCCGGCGGCAGGGAGGCGGCGACCACCGACAGGGCCTGGGCGACGCCGGTGCCGACTGCGACGTCGGCGGCGTCGGCTCCGACGAGGGCGGCGAACGCGTCGCGGGCGCGGCCGGTGGCGGCGTCCCACGCGCGCCAGTCGGTGGAGCCGTGGCGCCACTGGTCGATGACGGTGTTCAGGTCCTGTACGGCGGGGCGCGGCGGCAGGCCGTAGCTGGCGGTGTTGAGCCAGCCGGGGTCGGCGTCCCACAGGTCGCGGGCCCGCGCGAGCGGCAGCGGCGCGCCCCGTGCGTCCCCGGGGTCGTCAGAAGGCGGCGGCATGGGGCCGGGAGGGTCGGGAAGGGCGGGGCGGGCGCGACACGGTCGGGACATCCTCCCGGTTCGGAACATGGACTTCCCTTCCACGTTACCGGCCGCCCGCCGACGCGCGTGAAACGCTTGCAACCCCAGTCGAATGCGTGTTCCACTTGACCTCATGCGTTGGGATGCGCCGCCGCTCGTGGCCGCCTCGGACGGGCCTTCGGCCCCGCCCCTGCCGCGCGGCGCGGTGGTGCGGGCGGGGCCCGAGGGCACCAGTTTCGTCGAGGTGCAGGCCAGGACACTGCTGGAACGCGTGGGCCGTGACACCGAGCCCTTGGAGGAGTGGGGCATCAGCCCCTACCGGGGCTGCGCGTCGGCGTGCCGCTACTGCTCCGGGCGCGGCGCGCACCGGCGGCTCGGCATGGACGCCGGGGAGTCCTTCGAGACGCGGATCGTGGTGCGGCCCAACGCCGTGCGGCGGCTGCGGGTGGAACTGGCCGCCCCCGGCTGGCGGGGCGAACCGGTCGCGGTCGGCGTCGGCGGCGACTGCTACCAGCCGGCCGAGGAACGCTACCGGCTGATGCCCGGCCTGCTCGGGGTGCTGGCCGAGGCTCGCAACCCGTTCACGGTCTACACCAAGCGGCCGCTCGTCGCCCGTGACGCCGACCTGCTGGCCCAGGCCGCGGGCGAGGCGGGCGGCCGGGTCGCGATGTCGATCGCGTTCGTCGACGAGCAGGTGCGCCGGGCGGTGGAGCCGGGCGCGCCGAGCCCGCAGCGGCGGCTTGAGGTGATCGCCGCGCTGGCCGCGCGGGGGGTGCCGTGCGCGGTGACGATGGCGCCGATCCTGCCGTGCCTGACCGACGGGGCCGACCAGTTGGAGGCGACGGTGCGGCGCATCGCGGCCAGCGGCGCCACCGAGGTGCTGCCGCTGGTGCTGCGGCTGCCGCCGGGGGCGCGCGAGTGGTTCTGGGCCTGGGTGGGCGAGCGCCACCCGCGGCTGCTGCCCCGCTACGCCGAGCTGTACGCCGGCGGCCCCGACGCCGACCCCGCCTACCGGGAGCGGATCATCACCCAGGTGCGCCGCCTGGCCGCGGCCTTCGGGCTGCGCGACGCAGGTCCGCTGGTCCCCGCGCCGCGTCCCCGGGCGCACCAGCTCGCACTGGTGTAGCCGGCCCTTCCCCTTGGACGCGGCGCGGCAGGGGCGCGGGGGTCAGGGCGCGCGGCGCGCCTCGAACAGGAAACAGCCGAATTCGACGGCCCGCACGTGGACGACCGCCACCCGGGGGTCGGCGAACCGCCCGGCCAGCAGGCCGGTGGCCGTCCGCGGGTCGGTGGTGAGGTGCCCTGCGGCCAGGTGACCGCCCAGGATCCTGCCATC
This sequence comes from Spongiactinospora sp. TRM90649, assembly GCF_029382225.1. Taxonomy (GTDB): domain Bacteria; phylum Actinomycetota; class Actinomycetes; order Streptosporangiales; family Streptosporangiaceae; genus Spongiactinospora. Next base: position 122,807 of record NZ_JARLTC010000028.1, on the reverse strand, counting down.
GGCGCCGTAGGTGCGGAGCACGCGCAGTTCACCGCCCATCTTGGGCGGGAAGCCCGGCTCGGACGGCGGGCCGGGGCACGGCCCGGCGTGCACGAACACCGGCCCGACCTCGTCGTAGGCCCCCGGATCCGCCCCGGTCTCCCGCGCCCAGCGGCGCAGCGGCGCGTAGGAGACCAGCGCGATCTCCTCCCCAGGGACACTGCGCCCGAGGCAGCACCGCAACGGGCTGCCACCATCGGCGCAGACCATCGGCCGAGGCTCCCGACCTGCGTCGTCCCGGCGCAGCAACCCGGCGACGACCTCGGGCTCGATGGCCCGGATCACGATCGCGGCAGAAGCGATATCAGTGGTCATACCCCCATCCTGGGCGCGCCCCCGCCCTCGGTACCGGCGGAAATCGGCCCCGTCATCACCCTGCCCGTCATCACCCTGCCCGGCGGCCCCGCCGCCCGCGCGGCCGCCGCATCTCATACAGCGGGCACACCCGCGACGGCCTGCGGCGCGCGGCCGGACGGGCCTGGGCGCCCGTGTGCGGGGGCCCGGACGTAGGATCCCGGCGATGAGGATTCGGCTGGGTGGGCTGGGGGACGTGCCGGCGGTGCTGGGCATGTTCGACGGGGCGGTGGAGTGGCTGGCCGCGCGGGGCCGTGAACGGCAGTGGGGCGCGGTGCCGTTCTCCGCGCAGGCCGGGCGGATCGAGACGGTCAGCGGCTGGGCCGCCGGGGGCGGCATGCGCATCGCGGAGCTGGACGGCAGGCCCGCCGGCTGCATGGTGCTGGGCGGCCCCGTGCGCTACGTCGAACCCGCTGAGGAGCCGGAGCTGTACGTTCAGGGGCTGGTGACCGACCGCCGCTTCGCGGGCCGGGGTGTGGGCGGGGCGCTGCTGTCCCGCGCCGCCGAGGAGGCCGCGGCCGGTGGGGCGGGCCTGCTGCGGGTGGACTGCTACGCGGGCGGCGACGGGCGGCTGGTGCGCTACTACGAGGAGCAGGGCTTCACCCGAGCCGAGCCGTTCAGCGTCGGCGGATGGCCCGGCCAGGTGCTGCAGCGGCGCGTCGTCCCCGCCGGGTGCGCGTCAGGCCGTCCGGTCTGACGCGCAACGCCGCGGTGAGCCGCGGTCAGGAAAGGGCGCTGCCCTTCTTCCACTCCTTGAACGACATCTGCCAGAAGCCCCAGCCGTTGTTCCACTCAAGGTTCCGGTTGGTGCCGGTGACGACGACCACGTCGCCGCGCTGGAAGTTGTCGTAGAACCACTTGGCCTGGTCGGGGCGGGCGTTGACGCAGCCGTGGCTGACGTTCTGGCGGCCCTGGGCCCAGACGTTGTTCTTGGCGTGGACGTACTCCCCGGAGTTGGAGATCCGCACCGCATGGTTGATCATGACGTCGTAGTACTCGGGGTCGTCCTTCTCGCGGCCGGGAGAGATCATCCGGACCGGATTGGCGCGCTCCATCGTCAGGTGGACGCCGGTGGTGGTCGTGTATTCGCGGGTGGTGGCCTTGCCCGCGCTGATCAGCATGGACTTGACGGTCTTGCCGTCCCGTTTGACCTTCATGGTCTTCTTGCGGGTGTCGACGGTGCTGATGACCTTGGCGCCGATGTTGATGGTCTTGGTGATGTCCTTGACGCCGTACATGTCGGCGGCGCCGCGGATGCCGGTCAGCCGGGCGTTGAAGGTGACCTTCTGGTGGGCGGGCCAGTACTTGGCGGTGCGGTAGATCACCTGGGTGTCGGTGATCCAGCGCCAGGCGCCCTCGACCGGCTTCTCCGCCTCGACCTCCAGGGCCTTCTCCACCGCGCGCCGGTCGCCGACGGCCTGGTTGAAGGTGACGATGATCGGCGCCCCCACGCCGACCTTCTCGCCCTTCAGGCTGGGTGTGACGTCGGCGACGGCCAGTTCCCGCGCCGGCTTGAGCGTGCTGAACCGGCTGGTCAGCCGCGCCGGTCCGCCCGCGCCCTGCGCGGTCGCGGTGACGGTGTAGGTGGTGGACGGCTGGAGCCGCTCCTTGGACACCCAGCGGGCCTTGGCGGCGTCGAACCGGCCCTCGACCGGCTCGCCGGGCTGGGCGGTGGCGCCCGCCTTGCCGGGGGCCGCGGCCGTGACGGTGACGTCCTGCAGCTCCCCGCCCGCGCTGGTGACCACGATCCGTTTGTCCGGCCTGACCTTCTTGGCGCCCTGGGCCGGAGTGACCTGAATGGTCGGCGCCGGCGGGGCGGGCTTCTCGGCGGAGGCCGGGTTCGCGTTGTTCTGCCCGGCGGCTCCACCAGAGCAGGACGCGGTCAGTACGACGCTCGCCGCCGCCGCCAGTCCCGCCAGCGGCCCCTTCCAGCGGCGATCAAAGTTCTGCACAGCTATCTCCCCCAGTACAGCAAAACACAACTAAAACCCTAGTGGGGTTTGAGCCCGGATTAGCCACATTTTCGTCGGACGGCCCACATTTGGTCCTGGGCTGTGGTAGATCTTCCCCCTTGCCGGGCTAAGCTCCGCGTCAAGGGACCGGGCCCCCCTTCATTGACGCTTCAACCAGTGCAAAGGTTCACAGGGCACGCCGAAGCCCTCGGAAGCGGTGCGGATCTGGGCGTGGACGGGCACATCCGGCGTACGTGAATCGTCAGGGCGTGTCGCAGCGCGGTGCGCGGGTAGGGGCGGGGGACGTTGCCGGCGGCGCCGCCGCGCTGCGGCGGGGACCGCGAATCCAGATCAAGGACGTCGAGGTACGGCCATGTCCCCGAGCGAGAGAATCCTGATCATCGTCACCAACACCGCCGAGTACGAGAACGCCGGCTACCGCACCGGCCTGTGGCTCGGCGAGCTCACCCACTTCTACGACTACGCCGAGCAGGCCGGGATCGGCATGGACCTCGCCAGCCCGCGCGGCGGATTCGTCCCGATCGACCCCGAGAGCCTGGCCCGCGACGTCCTGAACGACCTGGGCACCGGACGGCGCTACGCCGACCGGGCGTTCATGGACCTGCTGGACCGCACCAGACCGCTCGGCGCCGTCGACGCCGACGCCTACCGGGGGATCTACCTGACCGGCGGCCACGGCGTGATGTTCGACTTCCGGCACGACCCCGCGCTCAACGCGCTGATCACGCGCATGGACCAGGGCGGCCGCGTCGTGTCGGCCGTCTGCCACGGCCCCGCCGGGCTGCTCGACGCCACCCGCGAGGGCGGGGAACCGTTCGTGCGCGGCAGGGAGGTCACCGGCTTCTCCTGGCGTGAGGAGGAACTCGCCGGACGCGACCGCGTCGTGCCGTTCAGCCTGCAGGAGGAGCTGAAGGCGCGCGGCGGGAGCTACAGCACCGCCGGCGAGCCGTTCGGCGCCCACGTGGTCCAGGACGGCAACCTGATCACCGGGCAGAACCCCGGCAGCGCCAGGGGCGTCGCCGAGGCCGTGGTCCGCCAGGTCAAGGCCACCGTGCCCGCCTGAACCGTGCCCGCCTGAACGGACCAGGCCCGCTCTCAGGGGGTCTGGGTCAGCCGATGGGTCAGCCCGGTGTGACGGCGGCCCGCGCCCTTGGTGCGCACCGCCTGGGCCAGCGCCCGCCGCGACCCGACCAGCACCACCAGCCGCTTGGCGCGGGTGACCGCCGTGTAAAGCAGGTTGCGCTGCAGCATCATCCACGCCGACGTGGACAGCGGCACCACCACCGCCGGATACTCGCTGCCCTGGGAACGGTGGATGGACACCGCGTAGGCGTGGGCAAGCTCGTCCAGCTCGTCGAAGGCGTAGTCGACGCTCTCGTCCTCGTCGGTGCGCACCGTCATGCCGTGGTCGTCGGGACGGATGTCGGTCACCACGCCCACGGTGCCGTTGAACACCCCGGCCACGCCCTTCTCGTAGTTGTTGCGCAACTGGGTGACCTTGTCGCCGACGCGGAACACCCGCCCGCCGTAACGCCGCTCCGGCATGCCCTCCCGCGCCGGGGTCAGCGCCTCCTGCAACGCCGCGTTCAGCGCCCCCGCCCCGGCCGCGCCCCGGTGCATCGGCGCCAGCACCTGCACGTCGCGCCGCGCGTCCAGGCCGAACCGGCGCGGGATGCGCCGCGCCACCACGTCCACGGTCAGCGCCGCGATCTCCTCGGCGTCGTCGCAGGGGAACAGGAAGAAGTCGGTCATCCCCTCCAGCGCGGGCGCCAGGCCCGTGTTGATCCGGTGCGCGTTGGTCACCACCCCCGACTGCTGGGCCTGGCGGAAGATCCGCGTCAGCCGCACCCGGGGAACCGGCTCGGCGGCCAGCAGGTCGCGCAGCACCTCACCGGCGCCCACCGAGGGAAGCTGGTCCACATCGCCCACCAGCAGCAGATGCGCCCCCGGCGCGACCGCCTTGACCAGCTTGTTGGCCAGCAGCAGGTCCAGCATGGAGGCCTCGTCGACGACCACCAGGTCGGCGTCCAGCGGATTGTCCCGGTCGAAGGAGGCGTCCCCACCGGGACGCAACTGCAGCAGCCGGTGCACCGTGGTCGCCTCGTGACCGGTCAGCTCCGCCAGCCGCTTGGCCGCGCGGCCGGTCGGCGCGGCCAGGATCACCTTGGCCTTCTTGGCGCGGGCCAGCGTCACGATGGAGCGCACCGTGAACGACTTTCCGCACCCCGGGCCGCCGGTCAGCACCGCGACCCTGGACGTCAGCGCCAGCCGTACCGCCTGGGCCTGCTCCTCGGCCAGGTCGTGACCGGTGCGCGTGCGCAGCCACTCCAGCGCGCGATCCCAGTCCACGTGCGCGAACGCGGCCAGCCGGTCACGGCCGGTGCGCAGCAGCCCGCCCAGGGAGGCGGCCAGCGAGCACTCGGCCCGGTGGAAGGGCACCAGGTACACCGCGGGGACCGGCCCCCGCTCGGTGGGGACGTCCTCGCGGATCACGCCCTCCTCGGCCGCCAGCTCCTCAAGGCAGGACGCCACCGGCCCGGCCTCCACCCCGAGGATCTTGACGGCGTCGCCGACCAGGTTGGGCGCGGGCAGGAAACAGTGCCCGTCGTCGGCCGCCTGCGACAGCGTGTAGCGCAGGCCCGCCTTGATCCGCTCGGGGCTGTCATGCGGGATGCCGACCGCCTGGGCGATGGTGTCGGCGGTCTTGAAACCGATCCCCCACACGTCGTCGGCCAGCCGGTACGGCTCGGATCGCACCACGTCGATGGACGAATCGCCGTACTGCTTGAAGATCCGCACCGCGATGGAGGTGGACACCCCCACCCCCTGCAGGAACACCATCACCTCCTTGATGACCTTCTGCTCCTCCCAGGCGGCGGCGATCATCTTGGTGCGCTTGGGCCCCAGGCCGGGCACCTCCACCAGGCGGCCCGGCTCCTTTTCGATGACGTCGAGCGTGCCGGTGCCGAAATGCCCGACGATCCGCTCGGCCATCTTCGGGCCGATGCCCTTGATCAGCCCCGAGCCGAGATACCGCTGGATGCCCTGCACCGTGGCCGGCAGCACCGTCAGGTAGGACCACACCTCGAACTGGCGGCCGTAACGGGGATGGGAGGTCCACCGGCCGGTCAGCCGCAGCGACTCCCCCACCTGCGCGCCCAGCAGCGGCCCCACCACCGTCAGCAGATCATCGCCGCCACGCTCGGTGGCCACCCGAGCGATCGTGTAACCGGTCTCCTCGTTGGCGTAGGTGACACGTTCCAGGACCCCGTGGATAGTACTAGCGAGGTTACCAGCGGCCCCGTCGCGGGAGGCGTGCTCTGCCATGCCCGCATTAAAGCAGGGCTCGCAGACAAGGAGGCCCTGAGTCAGGCCATCCCCAAGTCGCGTGCAAATCGTTTGTTTGCGTGCAAAATAGGGTGATGACCACCCGAGACCAGGCCCTTGCCGCAGCAGGGCGCATCCTCGCCGAAGCCCGCACCCGCCGTGACGCGCTGAGTCCCCTGGAGGCCGCCCGGCTCGCGCACGAGCCTGGCGGCCCGTCGATCGAGGAACTGGCCGAGCGCATCCGTTCCGCGCGACAGCGCGCCGCCAGAGCGGCAACCAGAAGCAACCGAGCGGCCTGACGTAAGCGCTATTGCTAGCATAGAATGCCTGCCTCGTGGAGCAGCGCCTCCCACGACGACCGGCGCCGTGACATCAGCGGCACCTGGTCCATGTCGAGCAGCAGCCGCGCCTGAAGCTCAGCGAGCCGCAGGTGCAGCATGCCAATGGCCGTGGCGGTGCGCGCTCGTTCGCTTTCTCCCCTCTCGAAGGCGTCCAGCGCCACTGCGGCCATCGCGCGGGCGGTTCGCAGGTCATCAGCGGCCGTGTCCCGTCCCATCGGCGCACCCCCCGTCGTACTCACCGGACAGCAGGTCGTCGAGCGCGTCGTCCCAATCGCCGACCTCCTGACGCTTCTCGCCCGGCAGCAGGCCCGCGACGCAGGCGGTGAACATCTGATGCGCCTGGCGTCGCATCCGCCACAGCCTCTCGTCGGGGAAGCGCACCAGCAGCCACTCGCCGCTGGGCTGGATGACCGTCCCCGCGTGCGAGACGGTCTGCCGCGCTGCCACCTCCAAGGTCCGCCAGGGCAGGCTCATCACGCCGCCCGGCAGACCGGGGTGCCCCACGCTGGCCACCAGCGGGTCGGCGGTGCTGTAGGCGAGGTGCCCGATCACGAACTCCTCGCCGCTCGGCTCCCGCCACATTGGTAGTGGCGTCCAGACGGACCTCGCGTGCCGCCGCAGGCCGTGAGACCGCGCGTTGAAACGCATGATCATTCTTCCTTCCTAGTCGATCCGTTGACTCCGGCGATCAGCCGGGCCGCCACGGGTTCCCGCTTCCATGCCGTGAAATACCGGCGGGCCGTCGAGCCGCCCACGCCGGTGGCGCGGGTCAGCTCAGGGGCGTCCGGGACGTGTCCCGCTTCGATCTGCTCGTCCCAGTACCGCCGCGCTCGCTCTCGTCCGTCCGAGCGGCGCCCACCACCGCTCGGTGAGCGCTCCGGTAGCCGCTGACCGGCACCCGCCGAGCGCCCGTCAGCCCCTCGCGAGAGGCGCTCAGAGCGCTCGACAGGTTGGTCCTGCGGGCGCTCCTCATGTTCGTGCTGAGCGCTCAGCCACGGCGGGCGGGGGGTGTGGTCGAGCGCCCGGCGAGCGCCCAACAGCACATCGAGCCGAGCGCTCAGGTCCGCTTGGCGGTCGGGGTTGGTGGCGAAGTCCGAGCGCTCGACCAGAAGGCGGAACGCCCGGTCGACGCCCAGCAGTGCGCGCTCGCGCCGCCACGTGGTGAGCGCCCACTGGCGCTCGGTGCGGGCGCTCAGCCGCCAGGCACGGTGCACGGCCACCGCCGTACGCGCCACCAGGTGGTGAGCGCTCGCCTCCGAAGCCGAGCGCTCAGAGGGATCAGCGAGTCCGAGACGCACCGCGAGCCGCTCGGGCGTGAGCCGCCAGTGCACCCGCGAGCGTCGCGCGCCGGTGATGTGAGCGCTCGTCGCCGACAGTCCCCGTTCCCATAACCAGGCCGCCGCGAGCGGTGGCACGAGCCGGAAGGCGGCACCGGCGAGCGTGTCGGCGTCGGTGGCGGCGAAGAAGCCCGACACGGCAGCGAACACCCACACGGCGACCCCGTCCGCTCCGGCGGAGGGAGGCTGGAACCTCTCACCCGACGCGTACGCCTGGGCGGTGCGGCAAATGTTGTCGCGGGCGCGCACGGTGGAGGCGAGCATGGCGACCTCGATGAAACCGAACAGCAGCAGGGCCGCCGCCGATGGCATGGCGAGTTTGTCGAGGAAGAACAGCAGCATGCCCTGGGCGGCGGTGCCCTGGGCGAGCACCGCGCCCAGGAAGGTCCACCGGTCGGCCCAGGTGAAGCGGCGGGCGAGACGCCAAGCCGCCCAGCTCGCGCCGCCCAGCAGGGCGAGCGCGGCTCCGGTCGCGACGGCGGCGAGCCGCCAGTCACGGGTCAGGGCGAGCATCAAGCCCTCGGCCCACTCCCCCATGGCGATCACCGGTGGTCACCTCCTTTCGACCGGGATCCGACCGCGCCGGGCAAGGCAAATGCGACCGCGATGCGACCGTGCGGCCGAAACGGTCGCGTCCCTGCCAGGCATATCTGCCGCCTGGCCGTTGCACCCGCGCGAGGGGCGGGCAGCGGGCCGGCCTGGTCACGCTGCGTCGTCGGCACGGTCGCCGCCACCTTTCTCAAGATCGTCTTGATCGTTGATGTCGCGCGCCAGCCGGTCGGCTTCGGCCAGCGCGTCGCGCAGCCTGGTGCCGTCCACGCCCCGGCACACCAGCCAGCGGGTGGCGCGGCTGCGCCCTTCGCGTCTCAGCACGCCGAGGGTCTCGGCGAGGTTGAGCCGCTCTCCCAGCCATGTGCGCCCGCGACCGGTGCGCTCGATCAGCTCGGCCCGCGAGCGGCCGGCCCGCGCCGCCTCCAAGGCCACGGCCAGTGCTTCAAGGGCCGGATCGTCCAGCGGCGTGACCGGCCGGGCTGCCGGTTCGGCGAAGCCGTGGCCGAACAGGTCGCAAAGCTGTGCCTCCAGCGCGGCCAGCTCGGGCGTGAGCGGCCGGAGGGACGGCTGGCGCTCGGCGGTGCCCGCCGTCGCGGCCACCGCAGCGGGCTGTGTGCCGGGCGTGAGGCGGCCGACCGGGTCGACCGCGCGGGTGGGCAGCCACTCGGCGAGCTTGGGCGCGATGCCCTGCCACCGGTTGGGCCACCACTCCCCCAGCAGGCGGGTGGTGTAGCCGTCCGGCAGGCATAGCCGGTCGTGGTTGCTCAGCGCCCACTCGTGAACGGCGAGCGGCTTGGCGTCATACCCCTGGATCGGGATGCTGGAGGCGGTGCCGTCGCGATGGAAGAACCGGCCAGGAGACTGGAGCGAGCTGACGTCCAGCGTCGCGTAGTCGTCCAGGAGGAACTCCCCCGACGCCCTGCTGTCCTCGTGGAACACGCGCGCGTGATGGAGCTGGCGCCGCAGGGCGGTGGCCGAGTCGGTGCCGTTTTGCGGCATGCCCTGGGCGGACATGTCTTGTCCGGCCAGGTGCATCGACACACCGAAGGCGCGGCCGAGCATGGCGATGGTGTGGGCGGCCGAGGCGGCGGCCTGCCAGTGCGGGTTGAGATGGGGTGAGAAGACCATCCGCATCTCGTCGATGAGCAGGATGAGCGCGGGGCTGCCTTCGCGGGCGACCAGCACCCGGTCGCCACGCCGCTGGAGTGCGCCGCGTGAGCCGGGTTCGACGCACAATCCGGCGAGCGATCCCAGCATGGCCGTGGTGTCGGCGGCGGTGGTGGTGTAGGCGGCGGCGAGGGGAGCGAGCGGCGCGAAGTCGAGTGTGCCCTTCAAATCGGCCACCAGCAGCACGGCGTTGCCGGACGTGATGCCCGCTGCGGCCACGCCGGCGCCGACGACGATCTGATGCACGGTCTTGCCGAAGCCGGTCTTGCCGGACACCGCGCCGTGGCGCACGCCGCCCTCGGTGGTGGCCAGCAACAGGCCGCGCAGCGTGCCGTCCTCGCCGACGCCGATGGGCAGCGGCTCCAGGATGGAGGCGGGCACCAGGTCAGGACTCCACGGGATCGGCTTGCCGTCGCGCGGCTGACCGACCTGGAAGTGCATCACCGCCTGCCCGGCGTTGACGGGCACCTCGACCACCTGGCGCAGCATGCCGACCGGCAGGCCGAGCCGGGCCGCGATCTGCGTGCGGGCGCCATCCAGTTCCCGCACCGGCCGCCGGGTCTCCACGGTGAGGGTGAATCGGGCGTCGGTGAGGATGTCGTCGCGGATCACGCGCAGATCGGGGAAGCCGATGGCCCCGGCCGCGCCGGTCAGCCGCCGAGCCACGTCCTCGATGACGTCGCGTAGCGGGTGGCGGGGCGGGGCGACCGGAGGCGGCGGCGGGGGCGGGCGCAACCGGCGGGCGACGTGCTGGCGGGCGAAAACCGCCGCCGTGGCCCCGGCCAGCCACGCGGCGGTAAGGGGCCAGGTCGGACCGGTCAAGGCCAGCGTCAGGCACCAGGTGCCCGCCAGGGCGGCGCATCCGGTGCGGTACACCTGGCGCGGCATCGCGACCTCGCGGATGCGGCCCACCAGGTAGACCGTCGCTGTCACCGCTGCGGCGGCCGATACGGCGATCGGCCACGGCCAGGCCGTGACGCGTGCGGCCAGGGCGGCTATGGCTATGAGCGCGGCGGTGTAACCGGGGGCGAGCAGGCGGCGGTGCCGCCAGCCCTGCGCAAGCAGCCACCGCACGCCACGCGCGGGGGTGGCCAGCACCGGCGGGCACTTCCACAGCGGCCCCTCCTCGGTGGAGGGGGCGCGCGTGGTGCTCATCGGGCAGATCTCCTATTCGTCGTTGAGGCGGGGATGGGTGGTGCCGAGCGCGGCGTCTTCCAGTGCTCCGCGATATCGGCCGATAGCGGTCTGAGCGGTCTCCGTGCCCTGCAGGGAGGCGGTGTGCAGGGCTGCCTGCATGGCGGCGAAGGTGTCCAGCACCATCGGGTCGTGCCGGGCGTCCACCATGCGGGCGTGCACGGTGCGCATGCTGGTGCTGACGTGCGCCAGGATCGTGGCGTAGGCCAGCAGGTGCGCGACCGGGTTGCGGATGTCGCGTCCGTGGCGGATAAGGGACAGCGTGGTGAGGCTGTCGGCAATGGCGGTCACCAGGCCGAACATCGCACCGGCCGCGGGCGGGGTCGCCGCCGGGCCGTGCACGGCGTCGGTCACCGAGGGAAGCGGCGATGACGGGCGCGGCTGCTCGGCGGATGGCGCGGCCCCCGTCTTTTCGCGGACGGGCTCGGGCGTCGGGGCGGATGGCCTGGGGGCGGCCGGGGCCGATACGTGCGGGGTGGGCGGTGTGGAGGCGGCCCCGTCCGCGCCCTTGCGGGCCGCCTCCACACCGGTCCGCACCCGCTGGACGGCGCGGGTGACAACCGTCCGGCTATGCCCCCAGCCCCGCGTCACCATCTCGGGCACGGACGTTTCGTCCCGGCGGGCATGCCGGAAGGCAAGGAAGCACGGCAGGGCGATGCCGATCAGCAGCAGTGCGACCCATAGCGGCGAAGCGCTCATCCGTGCATCACCGCCATGCGGACGTTCTGCACCGTCTGCACGTACTCCCGGTGCGGAACCTGTGCCTCGCCGTTGGCCGCGCCCAGCAGGGCCAGGAACACCAGAGGGGTCGCGACGGCGGCCAGGTAGCTGAAGTTGTCGGGGCGGGCGCTCTTACGCACTTCGTAGATCACGGCGACGCCCAGCCAGCCGAAGGAGACGGCCAGCACCAGGCCGACGAGTGCGCCGATCAGGTCACCGCTGGCCATCCACGCCCCCAAGGCGGCGGCCTGCGCGCCAAGGGGCGTGGCGGCGAGGAGGATCGCCCCCGCGAGGAAGGCCAGCACGACGATGGTGGACAGCACGCCCGCGCCGAGGGACTTGCCGTGCGGGCGGATACCGGCGAGCGCGAGAGCCCCGCCGAGGAGCAGGCCGCTGGACCAATACAGCCAGCTCATGCGAGCCGCCAACTGACATAAGCGTTTGCGCTTACGCCACAGCGGATCATAGGGGCGACAGGTGTCGTGTCGGGCATCCCGGTTGTCCTTTCGCGATGGTGGACCGGGGTGGTAAGGGCTCACCCGGTGGCAACCGGAGCGAGCCTGTGAGCAGGTCGCGAATCAGCCGAAATGCGGGCGGTGTGTGATACTGGGCCTGTCTCCGTGCGCCAGCGGCGCCGTGGTGAGGCTGGTCCCATCGGGTGGGGCTATCAGGGCGGCTCTGGCTTACGTCGGGGTCGCCCTTCGCGTTGCGGCGCGAGGATCGGCTGATCCTCAGTTATCTAGAAAACTGGTGATTTCTGGGCAGCATGCATCGCGACGAGGGGAGGTGTCAACCCGATTGGGCGGGCGTCAGGAGCGGGACAGAGATCATGACGGGCGATACCCTCAGCTCACAGCACCTTTGACCCGTACCACCCGCCAGGAGCCGCCCGTGGCCGCCGACGTCCGCTATCGGCAGATCGCCGACGAACTGCGTGAGGCGATCGACCAGGGCGAGTGGCGACCGGATGATCTGCTTCCGCCTGGCGAGGAACTGATGCGGCGCTTCAGCGTGTCCAGAGGCACACTGGCGGCGGCCGTGCGCGTCCTGCGCGAGGAGGGTCTGGTGAGCCGCGCGGCTCGGCGGGGACGTCTGGTGGTGCTGGATCAGCGCGTGGTCACCGTGAGCATGGGGCCCGACGAGCTGGCCTGGGAGCGGGCCTGTCGCCACCAGGGGATCGCCGGCACGATGACGTTGCTGTCCGAGCAGGTGATCCCGGCCTCGCACGAGGTGGCCGCCGCACTGGGGATCATCTCGGGACAGCCGGTGGTGCATCGCCGCCGCCGGGCACTTTTGGAGGGGGCGCCGGTGATGCTGGAGGAGGCGTTCTCGCCCGCAGAGCCCGAAGCCGAAACGCCAGAGGGTTCGGACGCCCTGTCGGTCGAGTGGACGGCCGCCGCGCGCACGGCGGGCGCGGATGAGGCGGCGGCGCTGCGCGTCCAGCGGGGCGGCCCCATCCTTCGGGCCGAGCGGATCACGCGTGATGGCCAGGGACGGCCGGTCGAGCTGCTGCGGCGCGTGACCAACGGCCGCCGGGTCCGGGTCGCACACCTGATCATCGACTGAATCGGATACCTGGGCTCTGACGTGCACGCATCCAAGCTCATCATGCGACGTAAGCAAAAAGGCTTGCTTTGCGCGCATAACGTCGAGTAGCGTTCGTTTTGTTCAAATCGTTCACTCCGCTCGGTTCGCCGGGCTCGGCGTGGGCGCGGGTCGAATGACGTCGGTTATCTCCATTCACAGGAAAACGAACCCGGCGTCGCCTCCACATCCGTGCCCACGCCCAGCCCGGCGAACGGGCAGCGCGGTGGGATGCGGTGAGAACACGGGTCGAACGTTCGTCGGTTATCGCCTTGTAAGCGAGTGGTTGCTGGTTCGAGTCCAGCCTGGGCCTTGCCCCGGTAGCTCAATCGGCAGAGCGCTTAACACCGGTGAACAGCCCCATATCCGTGCCCTCTCCCCATCCCACAGCACGGTTCACCGATTCGCCGCCGCCCAGGCGGTGCACCGTGAGCCATCCCGCTTGCCAGTCCCGCCGGTGGTGTGGGCCGAATCCGGTCGGTTATCGACACGAAGGTTCAACTCCTTGTCGGCTCGTTTCGGGCTGAGACCCGGTTCGGGTGGGCGGCCGGTCGGTGCTCCACACTTACACCACCGGCGGGACTGGCAAGCCCTCTGCGGGGAGGGCGGACGACGACCGGTGCCCGCGGGGACCGCGCCGCGTGAGGCCACACGCCTGAGCGCCGGTCTGCGCCGGTCGCGCGACCCCCGTCCGTCCTCCCCTTTCCCCTCATCCGCCACGGCGTGCCGAGCCGCTGGCGGGTCGATCCCTTGGAGAGCCCATGAGCGCACGCCGTGATCCACTGGCTCGAATCACCACCACCGCCACCCCGCAGACCGCGCCGCTGCCCGGCCGCGCCGATCAGGTGCGCAACGCCGCCGGGGGCTACGTGTGGGAAAAGGACATCTGGCGCAAGCTGACCGACTTCCTGATCCTCGGCACGCAGGGCGGCACCTACTACGTCGGCGAGCAGGACCTGACCACCTACAACGCCGACGTGGTGTTCGAGGCGATCAAGCTCGATGGCACGCGCGTCGTCGCGCTGGTCACCGAGATCAGTACCGCCCGCCCGGCCCGTGCGCCCAAGCCGTACCCGGCGCTGTTCGCGCTGGCCGCCGCCCACGCCCTCGGCGACGAGGCGACCAAGTACGCAGCACGGCGGGCACTGCCGGAGGTGGCGCGCACCACCAACCATCTGTCGGCCTGGTTCGGGTACCGCAAGGCCCTGCACGGCAAGGCCGGTGCGCGTGGTACCTCGCCGGTGACCGGCGCGTCGCTGCGCCGGGCGCTCGCCGGCTGGTTCCTGTCGGCCACGCCCGACCGCATCGCGTTCAAAGCGGCCAAGGCCGCCCAGCGTAAGACCCCGCAGGGCGAGGACTTCGCGCTACGCGACGCGCTCCGGCTGGCGCACATCTCCCCGGCCCTCGGCGCGGGTGCGCGTGAGCGGCTGGACGACGTAGCACGGCACACGATGCTCGGCTGGATCGCCGGAACCGTGTCCGACGAGGTGGCCCGCGAGGCGCTGCCGAGCGTGGACGCCTACCTCACCGCCCAGGACGTCACCACCAGTGGAGAGGCCGTGGCCCTGGTCACGGAGCGCGGGGTGCCGTGGGAGTTCCTGCCGGACGCCATGCTGCGCGAGCCCGCCGTGTGGGAGGCGCTGATCGACACGGTCGGCCTGACCGCGCTCATTCGCAACCTCGCGCGGATGACCCGCATCGGCGCCCTAGCCCCCATGAACCGTGCCTCCCGGCGCGTCGTGGCACGGCTCACCGACCGCGACGCCGTGGTGAACGCGCGGATCCATCCGATGGACGCCTGGCTGGCGCTGCGCGTCTACGGTTCGGGCCACTCGCAGCCCAGCCCGCAGGCAAGAGAGCAGACGTGGCGGCCGGTACCGGTCGTGCTGGATGCCCTGGAGGAGACGTTCGACGCCGCGTTCGGTGCGGTCGAGCCGACCGGCAAGCGGCTGCTGGTGGCGGTGGACAGTTCGGGGTCGATGAGCTGGGGGTCGGTCATGTCGAACCACAGGCGGGATGAGCACGGCAGGCGGCAGGCGTGCGGGTCGTCGCTGGGCACCCCGTACGAGGTCGGGTGCGCGATGGCGGTCGTGCTGAGCCGCATTGAGCGCGGTAACGCCCACGTGATCGACGTGGACACCCGTGTGCACGACTCCCGCATCACGCCGCCCACCAACCTACGGGAGATCGCCGCGTGGTCGCCGTCCGGCGGGGGCACCGACCTGAGCCTGCCCTTCACCTGGGCGCGCGAGCAGCGAATGGAGGTGGACGGCATCGTGGTGTTCACCGACAACGAGACGTGGGCCGGACGCCAGCACGCCAGCCAGGCGCTGACCGCCTACCGGCGCACGACCGCGCCCGCCGCGCGGGTGGTCGTGACCTCCATGACCACCTCGGGCTACACGATCGGTGACCCGGCCGACCCCGGCGTGCTCAACGTGGCGGGCATCGACGCCAGCCTTCCGATGCTGGTGAACGGCTTTATCGATTCCTGACTGAAGCGCAAAGCGCCCGTCTGTCCATCATGGACAGGCGGGCGCTTTCTATTAACAGAGGTCCTTGTTGGTGCTTACAGCGGATTCTTGACTGGCAGAGATACGTTGCACATTGTGCCGCTCTGGTCATCCGACGTCAGGCGTCCCGAAGGAAATCGCTCGGATCCTTGGTTCGGCGATAGAGGTAGTAGCCCGGAGGGATGTAGCAATATGTCCGGCGCATCAGGACGCGATCGTTGCCAATCAGGGCGCGCGCCCAAGCGTCGTCGTCATTTTCGCGCTCTGGATCGCGCTCCACGCGCTCGCAGAATCGAGTTTCCCCCAGGGAGTTGAGGAAGGTGGTAACGGTTGGTCCGCAGCACCACTCAAAAACAGCGTCGCGACGACTGTGGTCATAGAGGTTGATGCAGCCATGTGTCTTAGCTGTACTATTGATGATGGCAACCCGCCTCAGCAGCCGACTCAAAAGCATATTCCGCGCTGCCGTTGATTCGGTGTCATGGCGGTAGCGTCCCTGGTCGAATTCCCATTCGTTGACTTCCAAGGCGCTCGGCGAGTCTGGGTATCGCTGCCACAGTGGAATGAAACCGCTTGGGGTCCTATCCAAAGGAAGTGTCCGGAGCCCTTTTCTATCAGGACGTCGAGTTACCTTCAATATGAGATTCGACTCCAAGTCGATAAGCGATACATGGGAATCATTCTCTTCGTGGAATCGGAGGCCTGCGACGCCGTACAAATTTCCGGATTTTGGCTCACAGGACGGCAGAAGCGAATTTATTACCCGATGCCAGAGTCGACCGTGAGGGATGAGAACGATCCCGTCTGGCCATGGCTCCACCGCCTCCAGTCCCAGAATATACCCCATCGCCCCGATGTTGTCCCGAAATGGCTCCATCAGTGCATAGAAGACCTTCATTTCCAGGTGTCGGAGTTCTGGAGATACGGCATCCGGCACGGGGCGTTGAGGAGTGGCGGCCCCAGAATGGTAAATCTCTCCGCACGCGGGGATACTGAGACCGGTCGCTCGATGGAGCGTGCTGATGACTTTGCTGGCCGTTGAATGTGCGGAGATACTCGCGGCGATGATAATCTCACGTCGAGCCCGCGTGTAGCGCTCCGCAGTATCTTCCATTCGCGCACGGACGGCGTTCTTGCGCGCTTGATTTTTCATGGCTGTCTCCCGTGGCGGCCCCCATGCGACACCCCACAGTAGAGAGCAAATGTGACCGAATGTCGCTGACTCGGGGAGTCTTGTCCGCTCATGTCGAGATGGCATGGGCACCGTTCGACGGGAGTCTGGCGGGCGCTGGCCGCCGCATGCATCAAACTAGCGCCACTACGGACCGTGCGCAAGTGGATGCGAATACTGGTTAATTGTGTCGGCCCTTCTGTGCGCAAAATTGCCCCGTCGCCGTAAAGGCGACGGGGCTTCTTCGGATGATGTGGCTAGATACGTGCACTACGTATAATCTTTAGGGCTTACATCCAATGGTCTACTTTGCGAGGCTGCCTCCTCGCCGGTCTGACCGCTCTGCGTTTGGCACCGCGTAGACACCGAATGCGGCTAGTACGGCGAGAACTGCGTTGACCACCTCCGTGGTGGTGAATATATCGTGAGAAACCACACCATTCGCGACGGCGATCGCCGCAAATATGGCGGCGACAACCGTCTTGGCATATCGGCTTATATTCATCAATACCTCCACGCATGCATTAGCTTCCCGCTGGGCAGGGCTAATGCCTCTTCTCGATCGTTTACTGCACCCTCAGCAGCGCCGCCCAGGTCTTCGGGCCGCAGATCCCGTCCACAACGAGGCCGACAGCGCGCTGGAATGCCCTAACGGCGTCCTCCATCGGCACGCCGAACTGTGTGTCGTCGATGCCGTCGTTCAGGCCGTGGTCCCGCGCGTGCAGCAGGTAGAAGACGGTCTTGACGTCCCAGCCGGTCGCGCCCTTGTGCAGCGTCGGCAGCTTCTTCACGATCTGCTCCGTCCGGGACGGCGGCGCAACGGGCGCCGTGGCGGTGACGTAGGCGGGGTAGCCGAATCCGGCGATGGTGGTCTGGGAGCGGGCGCGGCGCATGACCTTGTTGGCGGTGTTGCCCTCGATGGTGATCACCGTTTCGCCGCGCACGGCCTCGACGAGGCCGACGTGGTCGATGGCCGCGATGTTGCGGCTGCCTGCCCAGTCGAAGAAGACGACGGCCCCGCGCTTGGGCGTGTGCCCCCACCGGCCGCGCTGCCTGAACCAGCTCGCATGCGATGGCGTGTAAGCGAAGTCCCCTACGTCGGCCAGCAGGCCCACCTGATCCGCGCACCAGGCCAGGAACATGTCGCACCACGGCTGCTTGGCCCACCAGTCGGGCTTGCCGTGCCGGTCTGCCCACCAGTCGCCGTACCGGGTCCAGCCGTCCTGGCGCTCGGCTCGGCCCAGTTCGCCGCGTGCCACGGTGAGCAGACGGTCAAGCGGCCCGGACGGCATCGTCTTCCTTCGGGTCGATCCAGACCACGCGGGTCGCCCCACCGTGGCCGTGAACGGCGATTGCGTCCTCGAAGCGATCCCAGTGCACGGTGGAGGGCCGGGGGCCGCGCCAGCGCACGGTCGCCGAGCCGTCCGGCCACAACACGCCATCGGTGACGTGGCCGGTGCCGGAGATCCCGCTGATATCGATGTCGCGTTGCAGGTAGAAGCGCCGGGCGAACCTCATGCCGCCTCGCTCTCGTCCTCGACCGCTGAGCCGGGCTCCTGCGGCAGGTCGTCCTGGCTCGGGTCGTCGCCGATCAGGCCCGCCCCGCCGTAGGGCAGGGGCGGTAGGTCGTCCTCGGGCATAGATGTCCTCCAAGGGGGTGGTGGGCAGGTCGAGCCACTCGGCGACGGTGAGCTTCAGAGCCGCTTCGGACACGTGGATGGGCAGCACGGCGGGCACCATGAGCACGCCGTCGCGAACGGGCAGTACCAAGCCCTTCAATCCGTCACCAGGGCGGATGACTCCCGTCGAGTCGTCGAGGGGGGATAATTGGAGGAGGTAGTCACTGACGATCGGGGGACGTCATGACCAAGAGCAGCAGCGGAAAAGGCGGCGGTGGCAAGGACGGTCGTTCGACGCCCATGACAGGCAAGGCCGCCTCGCGCGTGCAGAGCGCGGGAGACAAGAACCCGTCCGGTAAGACGGGGGCCAGCGGGTTCGGTCCGCAGGCCCAGTCGGCCGCAGCCAAGAACGGTGGCAAGAAGTAGGTCAGCTGCGCGTCAGGGAGATCAGCGCGATCACCACGCCGGCGATGGTCACCAGGACGCTGACGACGCCGACGATCTGCCGGGTGCGCTCGGCGAGCTGCGCTCGGGTGACCGTGTTGCGCTCCAGCTCGGCCAGCCGGTCGCGGGTCTCCTCAACTTCATGAGCAAGCTCGGCGTGGCGGCCGTCCACCTGATCAAGGCGTTGCAGGATCAGCGTGATGGAGCCATTGACCTTCTCGAAGCCGACCTCGACCAGGCTGCGCAGCTTCTCCAGCATCAGCTCCAGGTTGGGCGAGCGCTCCTCACTCACGCGGCCCATCCCTCCTGCTGGGCGGCCTTGACGGGGGACACGAACGTGGCCGGGGGCTTGGCCTGGAACGCCAACGACCCGCCGTGGTCGCTGGAGCGCTGCCAGTCCACGGCGAGCTTGCGACTGGCCACCCGCACCGGATCGAGCCTGGTCTGCGTGCGGATCGGGTCCAGGGGGTCGGCCGGTGCAACGCGGCGAGCCCCGACGAAGTCCAAGGCGCCCTGCCGGTCGGCACGCGCGATCGTCTTCAACCCCACGGCATGCTGCTTGACGTGACGGATCCGCTCCAGGTGCGCCGCCAGCCGGTCGGCGTCGGACACGCCGGGTGTCCAGCAGGTCGGTAGACCACGCGTCGCCTTCAGCACGGTGGCCGCTGCCGGGTCGTCCCAGGCCAGGGAGTCACTCGGGTCCGGGATGTAAGGCTCGTGCAAGATCACGTCCAGCAGCGTCTCCAGATCATCCGGGTCGATCCCGTACTCGGCGGCCCTCCATTCGAACGTGGAGTGCGGGAACATGTGGATCCCGTGGCCGCCATCGGCCGGGTTGACGAGGTAGACGCCCCACAGCGGCTCCGCGCCGTCCGGGCGGACCGGCTGGGCTGGGCGTGCCTGCACCTGCTCGGCGAGTGTGGTGTGGTTATAGGCCAGCTCCGTATCCCAGATGTTCAGGATGGTCGCGGGCATGTCGCCTCCCGTGTGCCGTCAGCGATAGGGCCTGCCTCAGTGGCGATGCGCCCACCAATAGAGGGCGAAGGAAGAGTTCGCGGCGAGGTTGACCTGGAAGCCGGTGACGGAGCTGTAGCTCACGGACCAGGCCCGTGGAGTGAAGGAGTTGCCACTGGTGTTGCCCGCGCCGCCGTCTCGCAGCGCAACGACCGGCCCCATGTTGGTGGCCATCGTCGGGCCGTAGCTCAATAAGCCCCAGTTCGGTGGCCCGCCTCCAGATACCGTGACCGATCCCGCATGGATCGCATCGCGGGAGTCGGCGAAGGAGAAGTCCCAGAACCGGCCCCGGATGTAATAGCGGCCATCTCCCTGACAGTGGATGTACGTCTCAGTGTTCGCGCCGCCGTTGTAGAAGCCGTACCTGCCGTAATCCTCGGCGATGTCGAGCACGCCGCCGTTGTCGCCGGAGCCGGACGCACCCCGGATGCGCAGCCTGATCAGACCTGCTGCCACCTGGAACTCGGCACGGGCCGAGCTGAACTGGTTGGTACCGCTGGTGATGAACGTGGTCGTCTCGCCGGGATACAGCCCGTCCACCGCGTACATGCGGGTGTAGTTGCTGGTGCCTGCCGGATAGAACCGCAGGTCGAGCGTGGAGCTGTCCAGCACGAAGCGCTGGCCGGTCGCAGAGCTGCGCACGACCGAGCCGGTAATCGTCTTGCCAGTGATCGCGGTGGCAGCGATGGCATCGGCGGTAACCGCGTTCGCGGCGATATTGCCCGCCGTCACGGCGGCGACGGCCAGGTGCCCGGCCTGGATGGCTCCGGCGGCGATGTTGTCGGTCTCGATCGCATTGGCCGCGACGTGCGCGGCTTGGACAGCATTGGCCTGGATCAAGGCACCGGTGATCGTGCCTGCGGTGATCTTCGCATCGGCCGGCAAAGACCCGTCAATGATGTGTGTCGCACCGTTGATCACCTGGCCGATGAGATCGGTGTCCACTAATGGGGCCGTGGCGATGGTCGCTGTGGTCGAGCGTGCCGATTCGTTGCCGGAGCGGTCGATCGCAGTGAAGGCAAACTCGCGGTCGGTCTCGTACGGCAAGCCCGGCACCACGATGGAGCCCGCGGCCGTCAGGTGGCCGATCTCGGCCCAGCCTGGGGCGAGCGGGTCCTGCATCCAGATGCGCAGCCGCTCCACGTCGGACGGCATCGGGATGGCGCTGGCGCCGAGCCCGTCCCAGGCGACGTGCACCACACTGAGTCGCGTGGTGAGTTGGGGTGTGGTCGGCACTGGCGGCGGGGTGGCGTCGTCCGGCACTGGCTCGATCGCCTGGGCGGAGAACTCGCCCTTGACCCCGTTGTTGGTCGCGCGGGCCTTGAACGCGTAGGTCCAGCCGACCACGAGGGGGCTGATGGTCGCCGTGGTGTCGGAGGCATCGGTCTGGGCGACCAGCATCCACAGCTCGCCGGCTTCGTTGCGGCGGGCGTAGACCTCGTAGCCGTCGATGTCGACGGCTACGCCGTTCACGTCGGCGGTCACGGGGGACCACGTCAGCGTCGCCTGCCCCCGCGCGTAGCCGTGCTCGTCCAGGTACGCCTGGGCGTCGGCGAGCAACCCCACCGGTGCGGCGGGCACCCGGCCTTCGGCCTCGGGGGAGGGCTCACCACCGCTTCCGCCGGTGGAGACGCCTCCGTCGAGGATGCCTGCGCTCCTGCGGGCGAGCTTGATGTCCCTTTCCAGGAACCGGTCATTCAAGAGCAGATTGCCGCCGAGCCTGCCGTCGCCGTCGCACGACAGGGTGATCTGGCGAATACGCACGTCCTGCATGCCCGCCTGGTCGCCGGGGGCGAGCACGTGGTCACCAGGCCGATAGCCGGTCAGCGGCAGCCAGCGCGAAGCATGGCTGATCACGAGCTGGCGGGTGAGCTGCACCTGTTCGCGACCTGCACGTTCCAGCGCGTGCTGGCCCAGCAGGGTGGCCGTGCCCTCATCGCTCACGCCGCCCTGGCTCTGGTAGGTCTCCCACCGTCCCCACGGCGCGGTCGCCGCCGGGTTGGTGACCTCGACCGACAAGCCGTTCTCTCCGGCGATCAAGATGGCGCTGGAGGCGTCCTCCAACGTGGCCTCGTCCGGTGCCGAGTCGATATCGCGGCCCAGGCGCAGATCGACAGGGGCGGGCCCACTCGCGAGATCGCGGCCGAGCACCGTGCCCTCGTTGTAGACCCGCAGCGTGCGGCCTTGCATCTCCCAGTCGATCACGCCCTGTTCGCTCAGGTTGATCAGCGCGGCGAGTAGATCGGTGCCGGGCTCCAAGGCGAGCGTGAGCGTGGCCGTCCATGGCTGGCCGCCGCTGTCCAAGGACGTGGTGAAGTCGATCGCCAGTCCCGGCACCGATCCCCTGGCCTGGCCTTCTGTGACGAGGGTTCGCAGGATCGCGCCGGGGCTGACGGCGTCGAACGGCCGCTTGCCCTCGACCATCGCGCCGTTGGGGTACAGCACGACCTTGCGCAACTGCCAGGCCCAGCCCGGCATGTCGAACGACCAGGCCCTCGCCGCGTCGGCGTCGTCGCCCGAGCGCTTGATGCGCAGGAACCGCGCGTTCGCGGGCTCGATCCACCCGCCGCCGATGGAGTACTCGACGGCCACCTCGCATGGCGCGGCCAGCCAGGAAGCGCCGGGCGCATGCCCCGAGTAGCCCAGCTTGAGCGAGGGGACGTCGCCGAGCGGAAGGGCCGCTTCCCACCCCAGGTGAGAGGTGAGCACACCGAGTCGCGCCCCGTTCGGCTCGTAGGCGGCCAGCCGCAGGCCGTACCGCATCGGCTCACCGGGAATGATCACCTGCGGCACCGCGTCCCCCGCCCTGTTCGTTGACGCGTGCTTGAAGCTGGTCCACGGCGGCGGACAGCACGGCGTTCTCGTAGGTCAGCGCATCGATGCGGCGGCGCAGCACGTTCACCACGGCGGTCAGGTCCACGTGCAGGTCGCCAGGCTGGGTCACGCGCCGCCTTCGTGTGCGGCCAGCAAGCCGTCGATCTCCACGCGCAGACCGGCGACCCGCACCGGGTCGATGCGCACGCTTTCGCGCAGCGCCCGCAACGGATCGGCGGGCGGGCTCGTGCGCCGAGCATGCGCACTGGTCTCCATCGGCTCGGTGATCACCTGGCCGTAGCGCTGGCGACATGCCTCGATCTGGTCGAGCAGGCGTGCGCGGGCACTCGGTGCGTCGCCTTCCAGTCGCACCTGCACATCCGGATCGCCTTCGGCGTACATCCAGGTCAGCAGCGGCTCATACAGCAGGGCCTCGATCACCTCATCGACATCTTTGAGCCCGTGCTCGGCGGCGCGGATCTCGAAGGCGACTTTCGGGATGCTCACCGCGACCGTGCCAGGGTGTTCGTGGCCGTCGCCGACCGGCTCGTACAGGATCGTCCATGTCTGCCCGTCGTCGTTGGCGCGCACGATGCGCCAGGCGCGCATGGCCATTCGTCCGTTCCTTTCAGGCCACGCCGTGCTGCCGCCAGATCCAGCAGTACAGCAAGGTGATGAAGGTGGTCCCGCCGCCGGTCAGGTGACTGCGCAGGGTGAAGCCGGTTGTGCTGGGTGAGGCCACATGGAAGATCAGGTTCGATGGGCTGGGATTGTCGGCGGTGATGACCAGCCGTGGCGTGGACTGAAGGGTGACGTTGAACGCCACGAAGTGCGAGGATGCGGGGGTCGTCAGATTGCGGGCGAACATCGCCAGCCCCGCGCCAGTGTCGTAATGGAAGGTGCCCCGGAACTGCGTGTAGCCCGTGCCGCTGGACAGTTCACTGCCTTTGGCGAACAGCCACCTGTTCAACCGGCCGCCGATGTCGTTGTAGCCGACCTCCAGCCGTTCGGGCTGGGCGAACATGTAGCCGCCGCCCGCCAGGCCGTCGCTGCTCTGCACCATGTGCATGCGCCACTCGTCGCCGCGCTGGATGACCTCGCTACGGCGGGTGCCGTCTGGGCTGGTGCCCGAGTACAGCCGGATCGCGGCGTCGGTGTCGGTCCAGATGCGGGCGTAGTTCACGCCGGATCCGGGATAGAACCTGACCTCCGGGTCGGCCGCGCCCGCCGGGTTGACCACGATGCGCCGGCCAATGGTGCCGGTGGCAAGCTGGCCGATGATGGTGACCGCGCCGGACGCTGATGAGATGGAGACGGTCTGCATGCCCCCGCCGTCGAAGGCCGCAAGACCGGTGTCGCGCAGCTCGACGCGTGCACCGGAGGGGTTGCCCGCGACCAGGCGGGTGGTGAGCGTCAGCACGGCTTCGAGCTTGGCCGCCGTCACGGCGTTCGCAGCGATGTGCGACGCCTCGACCGCTCCGGCAGCGATCTTCGACGCGGTGACCGCGTTCGCCACCAGGTTGCCGGTGGCGATCGAGGAGTTCGCGGCGTCCCCGAGCACGAGCGGCGCGGTGGCGATGGTCGCCGTCACCGATTGGGCCGAGGCATTGCCGCTGCGGTCGATGGCGGTGAAGGAGAACTCCCTGTCCTGCCCGTACGGCAAGCCCGGTACCACGATGCTTCCGGCCGCTTCCAAATAACCGATCTCCGACCAGCCCGGTGCGAGCGGGTCCTGCATCTCGACCACGACGCGGTGGAAGTCGGTCGGCATCGGGGCGGCCCCGGCGCCCATGCCGTCCCATTCGACATGCACCACGCCCAACCGGGTGGCGAGCACGGGCGCAGTGGGCACCGGCGGCGCGTCCGTGTCGTCGGGGACGGTCACCGCGACCGAGCCGGAGAACGGCCCGCGCTTGCCCAGGTTCACGGCGCGTACCTTGAACTGATACTGCTGGCCGATCACCAGGGGGCTGAAGGTGACGCTGAGGTCGTCGGCCTCGGTGACGGCAACAAGGAACCACAGCGCGCCGACCTCGTTGACGCGCATGAACAGCTCGTAGCCGCCCACGTCGAGTGCCACGCCGTTGACGTCAGCGGTCACCACGCCCCAGGCCGCGGTGATCTGGCCACGTGGGAAGCCGGCCTCGTCGATGTAGGGGGTCGGATCGACGATCAAACCGCCGGGCGCGGCGGGCGTGCGCGGCGCGGGTGCTTCGGGCGCGGGCTGCGCACCTGACCCGCCAGTGGCGGTCGAGCCGCCGACGATGCCCGAAGTGCGGCGGGCCAGCCGGATCTCGCGCTCCAGCAGGCGATCGTTCAGCACCAGGCTTCCGCCGAGCACGCCGCGCTGATCGCGGGTGAGCGTCATTTGACGCACACGCATGCTCGCCATGCCGCCCTCGCCGGGGGCGAGGATGCGGTCGCCTGGCCGGTAGTCCCGCCACGGCAGCCAGCGGGTGCCTGGTGTGATCGTGATACCGCAGGTGCGTTGCACCCGCTCCGCCCCAGCTCTGGCCAGGGCAGACTCGGCGAGCAGGGCGGCGGTGCCCGGATCGCTCACCCCGCCGTGCCCGATATAGGTTTCCCATCGTCCCCACGGCCCGTGCGCTGGCGAGGTGTACTCCTCGCGGAAGCCGTTGTCACCGACGACCAGGACCGCGCTGGCGCGATCTTCCAAGGTGCCGGTCTGCGGCGCCTCGACCACGTCGCGCCCGAGGCGCAGGTCCACCGGCGCGGGGACGGTGGCCAGGTCGCGGCCCAGTTCGGTGTCGGGGTTGAACACCTGGACCGTGCGACCGAGCGTGCGGAAATCGCACACGCCCTGCTCGTGCAGGTTGATCAGCACGGTCAGGGTGTCCATACCGGGCTGGTAGGAGATCGTGAGGATCTTCGCCCAGGGATCGCCGTTGCTGTCGATGGTCGGTGTGAAGTCCCACACCACACCGGGCACCGCTCCCCT
This sequence comes from Spongiactinospora sp. TRM90649, assembly GCF_029382225.1. GTDB lineage: Bacteria > Actinomycetota > Actinomycetes > Streptosporangiales > Streptosporangiaceae > Spongiactinospora. Next base: position 97,685 of record NZ_JARLTC010000028.1, on the reverse strand, counting down.
GGTCTGCGCCTCGGACAGCATTGTTTGAAGGATCGCGCCTGGCGTGGCGCTCAGGAACGCGCGCTTGCCGCCCACCAGCGGCGCGTCACCGGGGTACAGGACGGCCTTGCGGAGCTGCCAGATCCAGCCCGGCAGCTCGAACCGGGAGACGGCAGCGCGGTCGGCTCCGTCTTTGCGGCGCTTGATCAGGAGGAATCGGCTATCGGGGGCCTCAGTCCAGGCGGCGCCGTCCTGCGACCACTCGACCGCCACCTCACAGGGCTCGGAGAGCAGGTCGCCGCCTGCGGCTATGCCGCTGGAGGTGAGCTTGAGGGCGGGCACATCGCCGAGCGGCCAGCCTGCCTCGAAGGCCAGGGGATGCGGCAGGGGGCCAAGGCGGTCACCGCTGGGCACGTGGACGGCAAGGCGCAGCTCGAACATGGCACCCCCATGGCGGAGCCGTTTCTTCGGGTCGTGCACAGGCTTCGCAAAGTGGATTAATCTGCACATAGTGACAGTTGCACGCAAGTCAATGCATTAAAAGCATTGATGTCGCTACGGCGCTAAAGTAGGACAAGTTACGCAGCCCTAGAATCCACGCTGGCGCACGAATATGCCGACCCGAATGTGAAGGGATGCGTCCGAGACTCCGCCCCGCAGAGCGGCGCTCAGGGCTTTACGTATTGTCGATCATGGTTGGCCTGTTGTTCTAGCGGCCGGCTTCGAGTAATTGCGCGGAAAAACTGGCCGGAGTCGCCATGAAGACCACGCCGGGAATCGCCGGGCTGTAAACTGAGGCGAGATTCGAGTGATACTCCGCTTTGTCGGTCGCCCGGGGGGCGACCGGTAACCGAGGTCGTTCTCTGGCTCCTCGCCCGAGGGGTCGGTCCGCCACGGGAAGGGGAGATATGGCCGAGTCGCCGGAGGACCTGAGTCGGGAGGAGTTGCTGTTGCTTATGCAACTGCTTCTTATGATCCTGGATTGGGTGTTCCGGAGCTAGGGCCGGGTGGCAGTGCCACCCGAACCCCAGTCCGCGCAGGACCCGCACGAGTTAGCAGCCATAGCGGGTCACAGACCTCCGGCGGTGTTCCACCGCCGGAGGTTTCCTGCTTAAGTACATGCTACAACCTAGTGGGACCCAGGGCTCACGGTTCTTATTTTTCGATCGTTTTTTTCGACTAGTTTTATAGTTCTCGGCATATCAGAAATTTTCGCTAATTATCTCTTCTCGAATCGTTGATATAGCTTCCGTCGTAGCCTATAAGTTGCCGGAACTGGTTGCTATCCACTCTGCAGATCGGCGGCTTGTTCTCTCTTCGGTACGTTGGGACGCAGCCGCACGGAGATAATCCCAGCTCAGAGGAATGATCGCCGCGCTCTGATCTCCAGCGCCGACGCAACGCTGGTTGAGCTGGCGGTTGAGGTGACCAGCACCGCCCGCGAGTGTGGATCCCCCAGCGCGACCGCCGACGTCAGGTGAAGCCACCGGAACGCGCTACCCGGCCCCGTCGCCTGGATCTCCCCCGTCACGTTGTCACCCGCCTCCAGGTCCCAGGTGTCGCTGTCCACAAGAGCGGCCCGCATGGCGGCACAGTCGATCAGCAGCCGCTCACCGGCAAGCACACCGGAGGCCCGCGAGATGGTGCCGCCGCTGGCCACGTCCTTCACGGACGGGTTCACCACAGGACCGGTGATCCGTACCAGCGCATCGACGATCGGCCCTGTTGAGCCCGCCAGTGGCGTCACCACCTGAGCGGCGGCGTTCGCGCTGCCCGCCCACGTGGCCGTCACCTCATCGCGCCACAGCACACCGGGGATGGTGAGCATGGCCGTGAACCGGGCTATGGCCGCACCGACGTTGACCTCGGGCTCGGAGACCGCCTCCACCATCACTTCGGCCACGCGGACGATCGCTCCCGCTTCGTACCGCAGGAGCATCAGCCGGTTTCGCTCCCCCAGCAGTGCGCCGAGCGCTTCCAGGTTGTGTTCCATCTGCTCGTGGCCGCCGTCCGCGCCTGCGGGGGTGCGGCCATAGACGGCACAGGCCAGCGGCAGTGTCGTGGTCTCCAGGTCCAGGCCGTAGACAGGGATCTGACCGTGGCGGCCGGGAACCACGACCGACACGGCGCGAACGCCCGGAAGGGGACGACGCTTGGTGCCGACCTTGAGCCGCCAGCAGCCCGCAGGGTGGGTCAGAGGCACGCCGTCGAGCGTGTACGTCGGCACTACAACACCCCCAGGAGTCCGGCATAGGCGAGGCCCCGATTGACGACTTCGCTGGTTGGCTCGGCCACCGGGTTGATCGTGGTGACCTGGATGTTCACCGGGCTGCCGCCCCGGCCTGCGCCGATGGCGGCCTGGCCGGTCGAGCCCAGATCGACGCCCAGCTCGGGTGCGAACGCGCCGCTCAGCCGGTGCGCGATGCGACGTGCGTCGGCGAGCACCCGCTTGGACTGACCGAGCATGCCGGTGCTCATGCCGAGCATCGTCTGACGGCCGATTTCCATGAACACCCTGCTGGGCGAGCTGATGCCGAGAGCCTGGCGCACCCAGTCGGGCATGATCGAGCGGAAGAAGTTGTAGATCACGTCGCGGAACCACAACTCGGCCGACTGGATGCCATGCCACAGTCCGTTCAGTAGCTCCCAGCCGAGATTGCCGACCACCGACAAGAAGCCGAGGATCGCGCGGCCGGCCGCGTCGAGTGCGCCGATGAAGTCGCCGCGCAGCAGCCGGGACACCGCCTCCACCAGGGCGGTGAGCGGAGGCAGCAGGTCGCGCACCAGCGTGATCAGCGGCGGCAGGATCGGCACGATCTGCGGCAGCAGGCCGGCGAAGCTCGTGATCAGTGATCCCAGGTGTGGTGCGAGCTGGATGAGCGCGTTCACCAGGTCGCCGCCGGTCTGCTGCACGATCTGCTGCACCGCATCGGCGAGCACGGTCGCCAGCAGAGCGGCGAGCTGGCCGACCACCGGGATCAGTGGAGAGATGGCGATCATGACGGCGCTGATCGCGTGGCCGAGTGGCACCAGCGCAGGGGCCAGGGCGATCACCGCCTGGCCGAGTGCCGCGAAGACGGCGCTCAGGCCGGGAAACAGGGCGGCCAGCGCCGGGACCAGCGCGTTGATGGCGTCGGTCAGGATGGGGCCGATCTGCACGGCCAGCGCTCCGATGAGCGGTGCGAGAGCGCCGATACCCGCACCGAGCGCGGCCAGGACCGGACCGAGCGCCCGCGCGGCCTGGGCCATTGCCACGAACACCGCCGTCAGCGCCCCCTGCCCGGCCGGGCTGTTCACCCAGGCGTTGAGCCGGTCGAGCACGATGCCGATCGCGCCGAGCGCATCGCCGCCCGCGCCGCGCATGGCGGTGAAGATCCCGCCGAGGATGCCCCACACGTCACGGGCGATGGCGGCGAGCTGCACGAACACCTGCACCGCGCCCCGCATCCATCCCAGTGCCCGCCCCGAGGTGACAGCGGCACTCAGCCATTCGCCGAACCGGGCGGCGACCTGAGCGACGGCGGGGGCGAGCGACGCGGCGAACAGAGCGCCCAAGGCGACGAGCCGAGCCAGGCCGCTGCCGAGCGGCACGATCGCCGCCGACAGGGAGTCGATGATCGAGCGAGTAGCGGCGAACACCGTGCCCACGGCGGAGACCGCCAGCGCGCTGCGAGCGAACTCCGCCGCTCGCGCCGCCGCCCGGCCGAGAGCGTCCGCGACGGCGGCCATGCCCGAGGTAAGCGGTCCCGCCAGCACCGCAGCGAGCGCCGTGAGGTGCCCGGCGAGCGGTGCGAACAGGGCTTCTTGAACGGTGACGCGGATCGCGCCGATGAGCGGCTTGAGCGCCCGCAGTTCCCACGCCGCCGATTGGGCGGCCGGGGACAACCGGGCGAGCGCTTCGCCGAACTTGACCAGGTCGTCGCCGAGCGCCGCCGCGATGGCGTCTTTCACGCCGATGAGTGCGAAGCTCAACGTGCTCAGGGCGACTGCGCCGACTGCCGCCACTCCGGGCAGTACGAGCAGTGCTCCGGCCAGTGGGGCGAGGGCCGCACCGAGCGACGTCACTCCGCTGATCGCTCCCGAGGCGGCGGCGCCGAGCACCGATACCCGAGCGGCGGCGGTGACCAGCGCGATGCCGTACCGCGAAAGATCGCCGAGCATCGAGCCGACCGATGTGGTCAGCCGGGAGGCGGTGCGCTCCAGGGTGTCGCCGTCGCGATTCAGGCTCTCCACGGCCTGGCGCAGGGCGTGCGTGAACTGCCGGTCGCGCAGGTCCAGGGTGACGAACAGCTCGCCCACATTGATCGCCACCGCACACCTCCGTGGGTCGTGCGGCAGCGGCGCAGGTCGGATGGCTTACAGGCCGAGCGCGGCGGCGTACTGCAAGCTGCGGTTCACCGTCGCGCTGGTCGCTTCGGCGCGCGGATAGTTGTTGGTGACGTTGACCGTGATCGGTCCACGGCCGCCCGGTTGCGCGCTCGCGCTCGGCGCGACCGGCAGGGCGCGGTGGGCGTAGGCGATCCCCGCCACCGCGTTGTCGAGCACGACCGGCTTGGCGCGCAGCTTGCTCGCCGCGCCGAGGAGCGGGCCGAGGAACTTCATCTGCCGCAGGGCGAGCTTGCGCAGGGTGGCGTCCTTCTGGCGGTCGAGGTAGCGGTCGACCAGGTCCCGGTCGATGCCCGAGCGGAAGGCGGCGGTCACGGCGTCACCGATCCGGCCCGCAGTGGCTAGGACCGCCCGCTCCTGGGCGAGCATCCCGGCACCAAAGCCCGCCATGGTCTGTTCGCCGATCGCGGCGAAGACGGTGGAGGGCGACTTGATGCCGAGCATGTCCTTGACCCAGTCGGGCAGCAGGTTGCCGAAGAACTCGCCGATCTTGCCGAGAAACCACGTGACCTTGCCCTTGATGCCCTCCCACAGGCCGGACAGCAGGTTCGTCCCCGCCTCGATGATCTTCATGAAGGCTTCCTTGACGACCTTGCCAGCGTTGCCGAAGGCGTCCTGCACGACCTTCAAAGCGCCTCGGAAATCGCCCTGGAACAGCTTCACAACGGCTTGGACCAAGGACAGCAACGGCGGCAGCAGGGCGGTGACGATCTGCACCAGGGGTGCGATGAACGGGGTGAGCGCGCCGACGACCTTGGAGAAGACCCCGGCCAGCATGGTCAAAATCGGTGTGAGCGCTTTGACCAGCGTCACCACGACGGGAAGCAGGCTAGTGATCAACTGGGAGATCGGCGGGAGGATCGGCAGCAGGGCCGTGATGACCTGGCCGAACACCTGCGCCAGCGCGCCAAGCACAGGCTGGAGCGCGACCAGGATCGGCTGGAGCGCTGCGGCCAGCGCCTGGACGATCTGCGTCAGCACGGGCATCAGCGCGCCAGCCAGGGTGGCGACGAGCTGAAGGATCGGCGGTACCAGCGGGATGATCGCCACGATGATCTGCGCGAACTGGCCGATGAGCTGGCCGATCAGTGGTCCGAGCTGCACGAGCACCGGTCCGAGCTGCGCGGACAGGGTCTGGCCCACGAGAGTCAGTCCTGTGGTGAGCGGCCCGACGACCTGCCCGGCGAGCTGCACGAACGCGGCGAGCAGCGGTCCGAGAGCGGCCAGAACCCCGCCGATGCCGGTCACCAGCGTGGCCAGTAGCCCGCTGTTGGCCGCCAACGCGGCCGAGATCGGGGCGAGGAACGTCGCGATCTGCCCGCCGAACGTGCCCAAGGAACCGGCGAGTTGGCCGAGCATGGGGGCGACCGCGCCGACGATGCCCTGGATGGCGGGCAGCAGCGGGGTGAGCATCTGCCCGAGCCCGCCGGTGAACTGGCCGATCAGCGGAGCGAGCTGGGTGAACATCCCCTGCAAGGCGGGCGCGACCTGCGCAGAGAAAATCGTCTTGAGCTGACCCGCCGCCGCGATGAGCGGCCCCTGAAACACGCTCGCCGCGTCGGCCAGGTCAGCCTGGACGCTCGACTTCAGCCCAGCGAACGCGGCCTTGACCTGCGGTGCGGACATCGCGGCCTGGATGCCGATCTTCGCGATGCCCGCCGTGATCCCGGCGAAGACGCCGGCCAGAACGCCACCGACCGCGACACCGGCCACGCCGATGCCCGATAGGAGTCCGGCGCTCTTGGTGCCCGCTGAGGCCAGGGAGGTCGCTGCGGATGCGGCCCCACCGGCGATGGCCGACGACATGCGACCGGCGGCCATTCCGGCACCGACCAGCGCCACCTGCACTCCGGTGGCCCGTACCTGGATTCCGGCGACGAGCTTGCCGAGTGGCCCGCTCGCCTGGTCACGGAGGGAGAACGTGGCGTACAACTCGCCGACGTTCAGCGCCATCGCCGCTCACCTCCGCAACCGGGGTCGGGACGGTCGCTGGCGTTCGGCGTCGGGGGCCAGAGCGCGGCAGACGCGGGTGTCGGCGCTCAGCAGGCCGAGGATGCGGGTGCGCAGCCAGCGCCAGGTGCGGGAGGTCAGCAGGCCGGGCTCGTCGAGGTCGATGCCGAATTCGGCATGCAGATCGGCCTCGACCAGCGCCCAGCGCTCCAGCAGCGCCGCCCAGGTCACCGACGAGCCGCCCGCGCGCGGGACGTCGTCGGCGTCGTACCAGTCGCGAAGCCCCGTCAGGTCGTCGAGCGGGCCGCCCGCGTCGCTGCCGGGGCCACGCCTTCCGGGCCGCGCTCCCAGTACGCCTGCGCCGCCTGCTCGTTGCCGATCACCCACATGAACGCGGTGATCCCGACGTGCTTGATGCGGGTCCAGGAGACGCCGTCAGCGATCAGCTCGTCGTAGACCGGCCCGAGCACGCGGCGGTACAGGTCGAGTTCGCGGGCGTCGTCCAGGTCGGCGTCCGGTGCCTGGTCGCCCTTCGCCGCCGCCTGGCCCGCCTCGGCGAGCCGCTGGCAGTACAGGCCCGTCTCGGCGGACGGCGGGGGGACGCGGTAGGTCTTGCCCGCGACCGGCAGCTCCAGACCGTCGTCGAAGAAGTCATCGAGATCGGCGAACGTGGCCATCAGGGCGCCGCCGGGTTGTCGATCGGCTCGGGCTTGCCCTGACCCAGCAGCTCGACCTCGAACGGCTCCAGGTCGGTCGTCTCGCCTCCGCCGCCGCTGTACTGCACGCCTGCGATGCCCTCGAACGCGTCGGGAGCACCATCGCGCCGGTACCACCTGACGTGCACCGACGCGCCCAGCCCGACGACCAGACCGGCCTGGCGCAAATACTCCTGTCCCGCGTCGGGAACGAAGCCGGCCGAAGAGGTGTCACGCTTGCGGCGGCCCTCGCATTCCAGGGTCCAGCTCCGCTGGGTGATGACCTCGCTGGCCCAGCCGTCGCTCTCGAAGTCGGCGTCGTCCTCGGTCTCGTTGTCGAGGGCGAACTCCATCGACGTCAGTCCCCGGACGGGCGTCCACACCGGAGCGCCCTCCGTACCGGTGTTGACCTCCAGAACCCAGTCCTTGGCGAGCAGGCTTCGCAGCGCCATGTGGTGCCTCCTTGCGACAGAGAAGCGCCGCAAGCCATTGCGCTTACGGCAGATGAAGGTCAGGCGGGATTCAGCGCCGATGCGAGCTGGGCCGCAGCACCGACAGCTCGTAGCTGTCGGCCCTCCCCCAGCGCCCGGAGGAGTCACGGTCGAGTGGCGCGACGATGCGGCGCTGCGCCTGGTACAGCCAGATTCCGGTCGGCAGCTCGACCTCGGACAGCCCGTGCAGCCGGTCGAAGACGGCGTCGGCGAGATCGTCGGTGAGACGCGGGTCGGTGCCACCGCGGATGCGGGCCTGGACCTGCATGACGCTGTCGGCCTGCGTGGCATGGTCACCCTCGCGGCCGGCGCCGTACACCGCGAGGCTGATCGCCCGGTCCGGGGACGGGGGCAGCCCGCCGATGGTCAGCGCCACCTGGCCGGAGGCGTAGTAGCCGTCCTCGTTCCAGTCGGCCACATCGTGGGCGGCCAGGAACTCGGCCAGGCCGGTCAGCAGGTCACGGGAGAACGCCACCACGCACCCCCGATCACTTGCGGAACGCCCGGCGCAGCTCGGCGGCCACCAGGGCGCGCATGACCTCGGCTTCCTCATGAGCCGGGTTTTCCAGGTACTTCCAAGTGCGGCCGGGGTCGTGGTCGAGTTCCTCGACTTCGTGCTGGTACACGGCGTACGGCGTCGAGTAGCTCACCACGCCTTGCAGTGCCGATTCGTCCACGCCCGCCCATGCCGTGTCGTGCAGGTCGTAGTTGTCCACGGGCACCCGGCCCTGTGAGACGGTGCGCAGATGCTCTACCGCCTTGGTGAGCCCGTGTACGGCTGCCCGCTTCGACTTCGCCTCCAGCGCGGCGGGCGAGAGCTTCGCGTCGAACCCGGACTTGGCCATCACTGGCACACCGCCTCGACATGATCCGGTGTCGGCAGGCCGCCACCGTCGCGCACGTAGGAGCCGATCACCGTGGTGCTGCGGCCGTTCACGGTGACGCGCGATCCCGCCGGGCACACCACGCCCGGCATCAGATACAAGGTCAGCTCGGAGACGACCTCGGACCCTTCGGCGTCGCGCACCATCTTTCGCTCGTCATCGGCGAGGCAAGGGTGCACGGCGGCGGGGCCGAACACCGGGCCATAGGCGCCGTCCCCCAGATAGGGCTCGATGATCACCCGGTGGCGCAGCAGCCAGGCAGGGAGCACCGTCACCGGACCACCTCCGCTCGATGTCGTCCGGTGGCCGGTCAGTGCTAGGCCGAGGCATCGATGATGGAGCCGGGCAACAGGCCGGCGGTGCGCAGGATCGACAGCGCGTCCTGTGCGTAGCGCTGAGCGCCCGTGCTCGTGGAGGCTTCCCGGTCCAGCTTGACCGAGCCGATCGACACGGACTTGAACGCACTGGCCACGCCATAGGGGTCGCCCACCGTGACCTGCCAGGCGGCCTGCGCGCAGGTGGCGCGCATCAGGGCTTCCCGCACGTCGTCTTCGACCGGCCGCCCGTCCTCATCGGTCGGGTACACCGCGCCCAGCAGCAGTTCGTCGATCCGCTCACTGGCGCGGGCCAGTTCCTGGTCGACGCCGGAGGGGGCGCTCTGCCCGGTGTAGGCGGTGTAGTCGGACGCGGTCGCGTAGACCAGTACCACGACGACCTCCTACGGCAGCTCGTACACGGCGACCGTGACGTCCGCCGTGGCGGTGTAGTCCAGCCACACCATGCCGTCACTACGCCGGTAGACGGCGGGCAGCGGGGGGATGAGCACATCTCCCGTGCTGGCCGGGATCACGTAGGCGCGGTCGGGCAGCGGCTGGCCGTCCACCTCACCTGGGATCTGGAAGGTGATGGTCCGCGAAGAGGCATTGGTGTTCTTGATCCGGATTTGCCGCTTGTCGGACCAGGTGAACATGTGGCCGTCCGCGTTCGCCGCGTTCGGCAGCGCGGCGGCCAGCGACAGCCCGGCGCGCGGCACGGGCGTGATGGTCAGCTCAGTGCGCGCCATCGCCGTCCTCCGCGTCGATGTTGTTGCACTCCTCGATCAGCGCGGGCTTGCTGAGGCTGAGCGCGTCGGCCTCGGCGATGCCACGCGCGATCGCGTACGTCACCCACTGCGGCTTGGAGGCGTTGTCGGCCGGGCGGAGCGGCTTGGTCGCGACCTGGACGGGCGGTGCACCCTCGGGCTGCGGCGGCGAGGCGATCAGCAGCCAGTTGTCCAGATGATCGAACCGCACCGACCGCTCGTCGAGTTCGATCGTCTGGCCGGTGCGGCCGTTGCGGTACACCCACTTGGTGGCGTTCATCAGTAGCTTGCGTCCTTGCGGATGTCGATCTGGATGGCAAGGTCGGTCGGGCTACCGGCGGCGCTGACCACCTCGGCCGTGAGCGTGTCGCCTTCGGCCAGGCGCAGCGCCGCCGGAGCGGCGAGGGTGCCCGACATCCAGGTGGCGGCGGAGCTGACCGACAGGTCGGCCGAGCACAGGTCGGTGCCGTTCTTCGCGGCGTTGATCACCGCGCCGCTGCCGCCGAGCCGGTAGGCGCGCACGGCGGTGACCCGGCAGGGCACGCTGGCCCGCCACAGCACGTGCACACTTGACGCGATGGCCGCGCCCTTGAGCGTGATGGTCTTCTCGGTGACGCGAGGCTTGTAGGCCATGTGAAGCAGTCCCCTTCTAGAGGCATGTGAAAGGGCCGCGAACAGACGTCCACGGCCCGAAGGACCTTGACGAAAGCGACAGTGCTTACGTCACATCGGGGCCCTTGACCAGTACCGCCCGGTGGGGGTCCAAGGTCTTGGTGCCGTAGAGGCAGTCGATCGAGATGATGTCCTGCTTGAGGTCGATGTCGTAATCCATGACCACGCGCAAAGAGAAGCCCTTGTAGTTGGCCACGGTGGCGCGGGCCGCGCCCTGCGGGAGCACCAGCGGACGCATGACCAGGCACAGGGCGGTCCTGTGGAACGCGACGCCCACCTCGGTGGTGCTGTTTCCGCTGGTCTGCGCGGGCACCTTGATGTTCTGGGTGCCGAACGCGTCGAATCCGAAGATCCGCCTGCCCAGCGACGCCTCGCGCAGGCCGTCCGTGGTGCCGGAGGTGTCCACCTGGTGGAACAGCGGGTCCGACAGCCAGTGCGCCTTGGTCTGCGGGCCGGTCACCAGGGACCGCTGCGACGGGGGCACGTTGCGCTCGTTGAGCACCCGGTCGGCGTCGATCGCGACCTGCGGCACGTCCCAGGCGTGGATGTTGGCGCCACCGACGACGCCGACCTCCTGCACGATGTCGTTGCGCAGTTCCAGAAGGTCCCGGTCGATCTTCTGGCTGATCGCCTCCATCGCCGGGTTGAGGAACTGGACACCGAAGTCTTCGACCTCCAGCGTCATCTCTTCGCTGGTCACCGTGAAGGAGACGTCGGCCAGGTGGTTCAGCGTGACGGGGATCGCGCCCTCAACGGCGTTCTGCACGTTGATGCCCTGGCTGCGGTCGTACTCGTCGGCGACGAAGACCGCGGGCTTCCTCACCGTCACGGTGTCGCCCTGCTTACCGGCGAACTCGGTGTCCAGGTCGCGGTGCACGAGCTGCGCCATCACGCAGGTCTCGTACAGGGTGGCGAGCGCCTGCTTGGCGATCAGATCGGGGGTGAGCAGCGTGTTGTTGCCCAAAGGCATTGCTTACCTCTTAGGTGGCTTCGGACTTCTTGCGCCTGCGGGCGCGGAAGTCATCGACGGTCATGGCCTCTTCGGGGCGTGCGCCGGTCCCGCCGGCGAAATCGCCTCCCGACTTCGCGGGCGGGCCTGCCGTCTGCGATGCCTTGAACTTGGGGTTGTCCTCCACCGCGCGCTTGATCACGTCGTCGATGGCTGCTGCGTCATCGGGGTCGAGTTCCCGGAGGTTGCGCAGAAAAGAGCGGCTGTCCAGCAGCGCATCGGGGTCCGCGCCGAACTTCGTCGAGGACCGGTGCACGGCCAGCTCAACGCGCACCCGGCGGTGCAGGTCGCGCTCGGCGTCGCGCTCCTGCTCCGTGGTCGCCTTCTCGCTGGTGAGCTTGTCGATCACCGTCTGCGGGTCTGGCGGCGTCTCTTCGGCCTCGGCCAGCCCCAAGGCGCGGGCGATCTGCTGCGCGACCTCCTGCTGCGCCGTGCGCACCAGGTCCTCGGCGGATGGGCCGGTCGGCTGCGACTCGACCTGCCTGCGCAGTTCGGAAAGCTGAGTGCGGTGCTCCGCCGCCTCGTTGCGCGTGTCCTTGATGAGCCGTTGCGCCCAGTTCGGCAGTTCGTCGACCCGCTTGGCGTCCGGGTTGACCACCTCGGGCTCCGGCGCGTTCACGGGCGGCACCTCGTTGGGCGGTGCGTCGCGTGCCGGTCCCTGCTCGGGCACGGTCTCGGAGCCACCGGCCTGCACATAGATGGGCCGGCCGTTCTTCCTGACGCCGATCAGCGCGCCCGGCACGGTCGGCAGAGACTCGTGAATCACGACAAGGCCCTCCTGGAGCCGGACATGAAAAGAACCCGCGCCTGGCGGGCTCGACTGCGGACATGAGAAAGGCCCGCACCGGGCGGGCCTGTGGAAGGAGGAAAGGTCTAGTAGAGGGTGTCGCCTGGGGTCTCACCAGGAGGCTCAGGCTGTGGCACCTGGGGCGGGTCGCCTGTGACCACCGGGGCCGCGATCACGCGCACCGCACGCAGAAAGATCGCCACCTCGTCATCGGGACCGGCCGGGGTGTAGTAGGGCCCGGTCGGTGTGAGCGGCTGTGGCTGCGCTAGTCCGACGATCATGTCCGGCCAGGTGTCGGCATCGGACGTCCAGTCCGATCCGTCATAGGCCACCCACCGTCCGGCGACCGTGCGCGAGTCCACCCGCCAGGCCATCACAGCACTCCCAGGACGCCGAGCATGAATCTCTCCAGGTCGAGATCGCCGAACTTGCGGTCACCCCGGCCGAACAGATCCTGCAACCCCATCTGGAAGATCTCCCATGACTGGCGAGCAGGATCCTGATCGTTGGGCGATTCGTAGGTCTTGCCGATGTAAGGCTCCGGCCAGTCGTCACGATAGGTCATCTCATGGCTGCCATATCCGCTGTAGGGATCGGCGGTGCGCATCTGAACGGGCTTTTCCAGGGTGCCGTCCTTGGTGGCACGGCGGCGCACCATCGTGAACTCCAGGTCACGCAGCCCCGGTACGTACGCCTCCATGCGGTGCCCCATCTCGTGCAGGAACACCTCCGCACTCGATGAGCTGAAGGCCCCGTTGCCGCTGCCCCCGCCGCCCTCGTCGAGTGCGATCAGGTCGTTCCGTTCACTGTGGAACGCCCGGCCATCAGCAGAAGTGGCGACATGCAGCCGGTTTCCCGCCGTGCGCCTGATCCAGTCGGACGGCAGGCTGGGCAAGATCTCCTCCAGCAGATCCGCCCAGTCGTCGCGTGCCTTCTTCACCCTCAGTCGGCGAAGCCGATCGCCTGACACCGCCTCGGCTTCCATCCGGCCGCCCATGCCGCGTACCCGGCCGAGCAGGTCGCGTACCAGGTCGGCCTCGCGTCGCCGAAGGTCTCGTCTCAACCCGCCGTGCGTGAGGGCGGCCTGGTCGCGATCGGCGACCAGGAGCCGATGCCGGTCGTACAGTTCGGCCAGCCGCTTATCGCGCCCCGCGCCGCTTTGCCGGGAGGTCTTCTCGATCTCCGTCTGGGTGGACTTGACCTGGTCGTCGAGGTCTCGGTGCCGCCGCTGCGCGGCGATCCGCTCACGTTCCAGTTCGCTGCGGCGGGCATCGCCACGCAGCAGCCGCATCAGGTCCTCGCGCAGCGCCTCGCCGGCCTCAAGGACCTGGTCCAGGTGGGCCTCATAGGTTTCCGGTGGCAGCAGTGCGCCGCTGCGATCCGTCCGGTAGCGGTACTCCCGTTCCGGGGCCGCGGTGTCGAGCAGGCGACGTTCGTAGTCGATCAGGTCCTCGCGCCGCTTGGTCGTGATGTCGTGATAGCGGCCCAGTTCGCGCCGAACCCTCTCGATGTCATCTCTAACGCGGGCGGTCTTGCGCTTGGCTTCCAGGTCGGTGAGCGTCTTCTGCGCCTTGCGGATGAGACGGTCGACCACCCGCTCGTCCGGCAGGAAGCTGGACCGGGCGTCCAGCCATTGCTCCCGGTCGACCGGCAAAGCCCGCCGGGCGGCGTTGATCCGGTCGGCGGTCTCCTGCGACACCGGCCCGCCCGCCCGGACCTGCGGTCGGGAGGCTCCGGGCGCGGGCTGCCGTCCCGCGTCCTCAGCCGTCCCCGGCCCCCGCCCGCTGTCTCGCGTGGGGACAGCGGGCGCGGGATCCGATGGACGCTGCGGTTCGGGTGCGGTGAACGGCTGGTCCAGTGGCGGTTCGTCGCGCCTCACCTGCTCGCGGTCGCGCTTACGGCGCAGGCCCGTCTCGGCCAGGTGCCGCTGAAGCCGTTCTTGCGCCTCCGTCGCCTTCTGGCGGGCGTACCGGCGGCTGCGCGCATCGGTGGCCACGATCTGCTTGCGCTTCCAGGCACGGACCTCCCGTTCCAGCCGCCGCTGCTTCTGCACGTCACCGTAGGTGGCGGTGGTCGGCGGGCGCGGCGCGGGCTTAGAGACGCCCGGCAGGTAGGCGCCGAAACCATGGGTGCAGCCGGGGTGGCCGAGCCCGCGGGCTCGGGCCTCGGCGACGGTGGCGCGTACGTCCACACGCACCACCTCGCCGTCGTTGACGGCGTGCTCCAGCTCCACCATGCCCGCTTCGCCGCGCTGGGCGAGGACCTCGCCCTCCCAGGGGCGGCACACGGTGCACGGGTAGACCGACGTGGACACCAACACCAGGTCCAGGCCCGCGTCGCGCAGCGTCGCCAGATGGCCGTCGCGTGCGGCACGGGCGGTCGCGGTCCGCGTCGCCATCTCGGCGTACTCCCGCAGTCCCCACGTGCGCCCGGCGCGGTCGGTGAAACTCTTCACGCCCTGCCCGGCGAAGCGCTGCAATGCCCGGCCGACCACCTGGCGGAAGGTGAGCGCACCGGTCAGCTCCGATCCGGCGACGAAGCCGACCACCTGACGGTAGATGTCGTCCACGCCGCGCAGCGCGCCGGTCTGCACCTCGCTGAGCACCTGGTCCAACTGGCGGGCCAGCTCGTTCACACCGGCACCGGGATTGACCAGTTCGGACGCGCCGAGCTTGCGGGCGTCGGTGAGCACCTTGGCGATCCGGTTGCGGGCCTTGGCATCGGCGAGCTGCGCCGCCACCTCGGCTTGCGCGGTGTTCGCACCGTCGGCGTAGGCATCGCGCACGGCCTTGGCCGCCGCGCGCTTGGCGTCGTTCAGCCGCCGAATGATCTTCGCCGCCTCTGTGCGGAGCTGCTGGACCTCGCCCAGCCGCCGGGTGGCCCACGTCTCGGTGTTCTCGACGTCGATGCCTCGCCGGGCTTGGCGGGCGATGGCCTCCAGCAGGTCCAGTTCGGCCTGCTCGTACATCTCGGCGATGCGCTTGGCCTGGTCGATGGCGGTCTCGATGGCCTGGGAGGCGCTTTCGGCCACATCGCCCCCCTGCCGCTATGCGGCGATGTCGTCGTCCCTGGCATCGGGCACGTAGGTCTCCGACAGCTCCGCCGGGTCGCTGACCGTGATCGTCATCTCTTCGCGCAGCTTGGTCACCTCGGCCCGCACCTGCGGGTCCTCCCATTCGGGATGCAGCATCCGCACCCGCGTCTCGACGGATGCGGCCTGGGCGCGGTTGAGCATGTCCAGGGTGCGGCTCAGCGCTTCGGGGTCGGGCATGACACCATCCGGCCACTCGATCCCAGCACGCTCGCTGACCACCTTCGTGCCGTAGACGCTGTGATCCACCGCCAGCAGGCACTCGGCGAGCCAGGCCAGGCAGGGCGTCCAGTAGCCGATCTTGCGCCCCCTGGTGGTGTAGCTCTTGTGCCTGCGCATGTGGATCTCAGTGGCGGTGGCGGCCTGGCCGCCGTTGTCGTCCTCGCCGAAGCTCTGCACCGCGTACCCGGCACCGCGCAGGATCTGCGCGGTCAGGCTCCGGGCCGTCTCCTTGTGCTCGGCGACGCGGATCTCGAACTGGCTGATCGTCAGCTCGGCCGCGCCCGACCCACCGGGCGGCGGCAGCATCGCCAGGCCGCTGTAGATCTCCCGGTCGGGGTCCCACAGCGCGCCGCGGCCTCGCCCTGCGTTTTGCAGGTAGACCTCGGGCACGATCACACGGCCCTTGCCCAATCTCAGATCGCGCATCCAGCTCGTCATGGTCTCGTCGAGAGCGTCCATGATCGGCTCGACGCCCGCGTAGTCGCTGCGGCCCAGGTGGGTGCCGCGCAGGGTCCGGTGCGGCCTCATGTTGGGCACGTAGCCGACCAGCAGCCCCTTGTCGTAGCCCGAGTCGAAGCCGCCGTCCTCACCGACCATCGCGGCGAAGCCCTCGGTCGCCGGGTGGTCGGTCAGCGGCACCTGCCGTCCCAGGTGATCGGCATCGCCCCGGTACAGGCCGTGGTAGACCCTGCCGACCTCGTGTCGCTCCAGATGGCGCCAGACTTCCTTGCCGTCCTCATGCACCACTCGCCAGAAGGTCACGGCCTTCAGGCGACCGGTGGAGAACTCCGGGATGCCGACGTCCGCCGGGAGCGCGTCCACGATCGGGTAGTCGTACATCTCGGTGTCCCAGCCCACCCTGAGATACACACCGCCGTAGGCGGCGGCCAGCTCGGCGGCCTCCAGCCAGATGCCGTACACCCCGGACTCGGCGAGGATCTTCTCCAGCCGCGCCTGGCCCTTCTTGCCGCTCACCCTCAAGGTGGGAGGTTCCGAAAAGAGCAGGTCGGCGCTGGTCGCCGCGATGTCTGAGGCGATCGGTACGTGGAGCTTCGTGCTGCGATTCTGCGTCGCGGGCGTCTTGGTGCCCCAGAACCAGCGGGTGGCGCGTTGCCACCAGCCGCCGCCCAGGTTCGGCCGGTCCCAGCCCTTGGGGTCCAGCCCGATGCCGGGCACGTTGCCGCCGCCGTACACCTCGGTCAGCCGCTCCGGGTCGCCCGCGTACCAGGCCCCATGGACGGCATACAGTCCCATCTCCGGCTTGATGTGCTTGGGCGGCCACTCCTGGTCGTGGTCAGGCAGCGGCATCGCCCATCACGCCCTTTCCCTCTCGCTCAGCAGGACGGCGATGTTGATCCACGAATCGGCCAGCGATTGCACGCGGTCCATCCGCGTCAGATCCAGCTCGATCTCGGCGTTGCGCAGCAGTCGCACCGCGTTGTCGAGGGCCTCGTCCACTGTCACGTGACCGGCACCAGTCCCGAAGCCAGCACCGGCCGCTCGACGGCACCGGTCACCCGCACCCACGCCATATGCGAACCTTTGGCCAGTTCCACCTCCCCGCCGGGGCCGATGAGGATCCGCGCGTCGGCACCGGATGCCCCCGCGTTGACCCAGGTGGCCGGGTGCCAGTCCTCCTCGGCCGGCTCCATGCCGGGAGCGGTGAAAGCGACCTCCACATCTTCCGCCCCGGACGCCCCCTCGACGCGGATGAACAGGTACGGGCGTGAGAGTGAGGAGATGGCCTCCACCGGGTCTCCCCTCAGGTCGTTGTCGGCGGCCAGGTGCGCCAGCGGATGCCGGGCGAACCGGCGTGCCAGATCGAGCGGAGCGGTCCCGCGCGGTAGGTCGTGAAGGGCGGGCTGGCTCGCAGAGGTGACGTGCGGCGCAGGATCGGCCGCACCGCGGCCGACTCGGTGACCAGCCCGAGTACGCCCACGAGCGGTGGGAGCGGCTCGATCGGCCGGACCTGACCCGCCTCGGCGACCGGCGCGACCGGGCGCACCTTGATCCGTACCGGGGAGGCGGCCATCCCGGCCTCGGTGACCACCGCCAGGCGCCCACCGTGTGCCGCACGGACGGCACTGATGGTGCCGCTCTCCAGAGGCAGGCCGAGCCGGAACGCCTTGACGGGCGTGATCGGGCGCGCGGCCCCGGTTTCAGAGACATGGCGGATCGCCGCCCAGCCGCGCAGCGGAAAGACCATGCCTTCTTCTGTGACCGGGCCCAACTGCCGCGTCTTGACCCGGCCGACCGATCCAAGGCTTCCGGTTTCGTCGACGGTGCCGAGCGTCCGCGTACGAGCGGTGCCAAGGGAGCCGAGGGTGGTTGTCTCGGCGGCCAGGCCGAGCACTCCGGCTTTGGTCGGCGTGGCTGGACGCGCTTGGCCGGTCCCGGTCACGAGGCCGAGGACGCGGATCTTGGTGCGGCCGACCGGGCGTGCGGTGCCGTTCTCGGTGGCGATGCCAAGACCGGGAGCGGTCGAGAGAGGGCGGGTGACGACAGGGTATGTGGGGATCGCCCGGCCTAGGCGTGCCATCGCCGCGATCCCCTCACCACGAGGCGGCCCGGTGGACCGCGCCGCTGTTCACTGCGCTTCTCGGTCGCCGAGTCACGTGGGTCGCCGCAGGGCCGAGCTTGGCATGGCCGACCGCCAGGTCGTCCAGGTACCAGATGAGGGCCGCTCCACGTCGGATGTGGAACTCGGCATCCCTCGGCTTGCCGCCGGGCCAGCTCCCGCTGGGGGATGTCACGAGGTCGTCGTGCTGGGCGGAGTCGGAGTCGAGGTAGGTGTAGACGGCCACCGTGCCGCTGCCGCCCGCCGCGATGTCGAACACGAACTCCACGCGTGCCCAGGCGTTGACCGGCAGTGCCACACCGGTGGTGACGCGCAGCGTGGTCGCCGATGCGGTGTAGACGGCGATCTTGCCCGCAGGCATGACCCACGCCGTGGCGACGATGCCGCTCGGCCCGATCAGCGCGAAGATCCTGCGGGAGCTGCCCTCGGTGCCGGTGCGGTACAGGTAGAGCCGCGCGCAGGTCAGCGTCCCCGGCGAGGTGATTCCGGTGAAGTCGATGTGGGTGTCCGAATCCGCCACGCCGCTGATCGCCGACAGCCCGGACGGGCCGTGCACGACCGCATCGCTGTACTGCGGGGATCCCACGATGTTGCCGAATGCGTCGCCGGAAGCAGCTCCGGAGTTCGCGGTGGTGATGGCACCGCCGTGGGTACCGCCGTCCAGGCTGTTCTGGTAGGGCGGCACGGTGAAGACCAGGTCATCGATCCAGGCGGCGTCATCGCCCGCCTCGTCAACGCCGTCCTTCTGGTAGCGGAAGGTGATCGTGGAGGCCCCGGCGACGCTGTAAGCGGGGGACAGCGTCCAGCCCACCTCTCCGGACGTGGCGAGTTGCTCCGTTGCACCGACGAGCATGCGGAAGTAGTCGTAGCCGGATTCGCTGCTGACGCGGTAGTAGAACCGCACCGACGTCGCGCCGGACGGGACCTGCACCACGGCGTCGGTCGTGCCGTTGCCACCGATCACCGCGCTGCGCAGCGACCAAGACCCCGTGCGGGCCTGGGTGGTGGAGCGAGTCCAGGTGCCGCTCAGCGTGACGGCAAGGGTCGCGTCCTCGAAGTCCTCCACGATGCCCGCCACTGGTGCTCACCTTCTGCGGGTCAGATTCGCTCGACCCACATCGACGCGGAGATGCTCACGGCGGCCGGGAAGGTTGCGCGCAGCACCCACCCCGCCGATGGGGCACAGTCGGGGCTGTCGCCCAGCGGCAGGTCGTAGATCACCGTGCTGCCATTCGGGCTCAGCGCCCAGGAGTCGAGCACGGTCAAGTCGGTCGGCTCGTTCGACCAGTTGACGCCGGCCGTAATGCCCGAGGCGATGGTTCGGCCGTAGACCTGCCGCGCCTGGATGCTGACCGAGTTGGTGCCGGGCGGGTTGGCAGTGAAGTCGGCGAGACAGAGATGCACGTCACCGGGCGCACCGCTGGCGGATGTGCCGTACAGGCCGACGCGGAGCTTCTTGACCTCCAGTCCGAAGCTGGCGCCGGAGCGCACGCCGAGGATGGACTTCTCGGTCGCGGCGGCCAGGCCGACCGGCGCGAGCATCACCACGGAGTAGCCGCACTTGGCCACGTCACACCGCCCGGAAGAAGCCGCTGAGATCGACCTGGGCCACGACGTTGGAGCCGTCCGGGATGATCGGGAAGTCGTGGCTGGTCATGGGGATGACGGCGGAGTCGGGTGAGGCGGTGGCCGGGCGGTAGCAGATGAGGACCTTCGACCAGTTGCTCCCGGCCTGGACATTGAGCCACGTCTGGTCGGAGATCGCGATGCTGGCCCAGTCATTGGCGTCGTCAGGGGCGGGGACGGCCAGGTCAGCGGCGCCCAGCACCTTTCTGGCGTAGCCGGTGTTGCTCGCCTCGTCCGTGCTGCCCGACAGCACGTCGGCGAGGGTGTCCTTGTCGCGCAACACCGCGTCGCTCTCCACGCCGGTCGCGGCCAGAACGACGACGAGCAGCGCACTGGTAGCGGGGTCACCGGCCTTGACCCGCCGGTACAGCTCCACGGCCCGGCCCTTGGCGATGTTGAACTGGAAGTCGGCCACGCGAGCCCCCTGGGTCACGGGTTGAGTGCCAGCGGCACGAAGATCGGAAATAGGGCACGGCCCGGCCCGCGCTGCCCCTCAAACACCGCGAGCCGGGCCGTGCGGGCTCGACGCGCACCGGGGAAGAATGCGCGGAGCGGCCCGCCCCGTCCGCAGGAAGGGGCGGGGGTCAGTCGGCGCAGGCGATAGCGCTTACATCAGGAGTAGCCGTCCGTCACCGGCTCCAGCATCGGCTGCCAGGCCGCCTGAGTGGTGCGCAGCAGATACCGTCCGGCGTCCAGCGCGTGGTCGTCCAGCTTGACGGGCGCGTCCTCGCCGCGCTCGACCTTCTTGTCGTCCCAGCCATAGCCGCCGATCTCCCCCAGCCACCCGGCGCATGAACGATGCACCCGCAGCAGATCTGCGGAGATCAGACTGGCGACGGTTCTGATGCCGTCCAGCACCTTGTTGTCGGCCATCACGGGTGCGAACCCGTCGCGATGCAACTGGGTGATGAAGGAGGCGGCGGACGGGTCCACCACCATCCAATCGGGCGCGACCCCGGAGGTGCCGGGACCGTAGGCGTTCGGAATGCGCCGCAGCCACTCCCCCAGCGCCTTGCTGTACTCGGCGTCGGTCAGCTGACGACGCTGCTCGCGGCTGTCCCAGCGCCACTCGTTGGTGAAGTAGATCCGCCGCTGGTCCTGCGCGTCCGGCACGCTGACCCCGGCGAGCAGGGCATTGAAAGGGTTGCTCGTGCCGTAGTCGATGCCCACGCCGAGCCACTTCTGCATGGGAGGCAGCTCATCGACGACGTGCCTGTCCGGATCCCAGGTGTCGTAGATGGCACCCTCGGCCATGACCCATTCGCCCCTGATGAAGCGTCGATACCACAGCCCCGTGTACTCCCTCTTCAGGTTCTCCACATAGGTGGGATCCAAGGCGGGGTTGTCGGTCAGCTCGAAGTGGAAGTACCGCAGGTCAAGCTCGTGCTGGCGCAGGATGAAGCGCTTGCGCAGCCAATGCGTCGGCGAGTCGGGGTTGCAGGTGGCGAAGATCTGCGCCCCCGGCGTGCTGCACCGGGCCAGGAGCTGGTCCCAGAACGATTCCGGCAGCAGGGTCGCCTCATCGACGTACGCGCCGCTGCACGTCATACCTCTCAAGCGAGCTTCGGCGCGGGTGTCGTTGGCGCTGATGATCTCCACGCGACGCCCCAAGATGTTGCAGGTGGGAGCACCTCGGTTGTAGAAGATCCGCCGTGCCACCGGCCCGGTCAGCGTCGGATCCATCAGCGGATCCATGACGTTTCTGGCGATCGTGTCGGCGGTCTTGCCCGCGATCACCAGGTGGCCGGTGCGCCGGGGAGCCGCGGCCACGTACATCAGCCACCGCAGCAGGCTGGCGATCGTCTTGCCGCTGCGCACCGCGCCGGACCAGATCACCAGACGCGACGTGGCGTTGGCAATCGACGACTCCTGCTTGGGCGACAGCCGGATCACCTGGCCCTGCGGCCTGGCCACCGCCTTGGCCCGAGCGCCCGCACCTCCGCCGCCCTGCGGCCGGGAGACGGTTCCGGTCACGACGGCCCGCGCTCTGCGGGTTCGCGCGCCTCGATCGCCGCCACGTCCAGCACCTCGGCGGAGGCGACCGGCTCGGTATGGCGGGCCTGAAGGGAGGACAGCAGCGTGCCGAGCAGGCTCGCGATGTCGCCGTCCGCGATGCCCTGACGGTTGAGCTGGTCGAGGCCCAGCAGTGTGGCGTGCCGCCAGATCAGCGACTCGGCCCGCTCGACCGCCTTCAGGTCACCGTTGAGCACCTTCGGCCAGATCGCCTGCAAGGCGCGCTCCAGCCGGTCGACGGTGAGCTGAAGCATTTCCTCCGACGCGAGTTCCTCGGCCGCCTTGGACTGCTGCAAGGCCCGGCGGATGTCCACCGATACGGCCTTGAAAGAGCTGTATCCCAGCGTCTCGGCGATCACGTCGAGCTTGACGCCGGCGATGCGCATCTGCATGGCCTTCTTGCGCCGCTCGGAGACCTCGGCGCTCTTGGCTTGACGACGAGAACCCATGAAGAACCTCCGTGAGGGGGCGAAGGCGAAGGAAGGGGAAGAGAGCGGGAGGATCAGTGGTCGCGGGCGACGGCGAGGAACTCTGAGCGGTGCGCGCCGTACTCCAGCGTCCCGGCCAGGGACACGGTCGTCGTCACGGCCTCGTGCTGGTTGACGCCCCGCACCGTCATGCACGAGTGGGTAGCGCGGATGACCACCCCGGCGCCCAGCGCGGGCAGCCCGCGATGGATCGTCTCGGCGATCTGCCGCCCGAGCCGCTCTTGAAGCTGGAGCCGTCGCGCGAACACCTGCACCAGTCGCGGCAGCTTGGACAGCCCCAGCAGCCGCCCTTCGGCGGGCAGGTAGCCGACCGTGGCGGTGCCGTACACCGGCAACAGGTGGTGCTCACACAGGCTCGCGAAACGGATGGCCTCGACGCTCACCAGCCCGTGCGTGTGCTCGTCGGTGAACACCCGCTCCAGATGTTCGGCCGGGTCCATCGCGTACCCCGCCGTCATCTCCTGCCAGGCACGGACGAATCGTGCGGGGGTGTCTTCGATCACCGGCCGGTGCGGGTCGATGCCGGAGAATCGCAGCAGCGTCCGCACGGCCTGGCGGGCGTCGTCCGCCGTAGGGGCGGGGTCATGGTCGACCACTCAGCGCCCCCGTTCATCGTTCCAGGCCAGCACATGCAGCCGCGCGGTGAGATTGAAACCCGCCGCGATCGCGGGATCGGCGATCTGCCGTAGGTGGGCGGTCGTCGTCTCGGCGGTGACGCCTTCCGGCATCACCCAGACGTGCGCCGGGTCGATCGCGTGGCGCTCGGCGACGTCGGCCAGCTCGGCGACGTCGGCGGCATCACGGCACACCGCCTTGAAGCAGGCGAGCCCCCGTGCGGCCGAACGGCCGAAGAAGCCGAGCGTCTGCGGCACGATCCGCCGGGACGCGGGCTCACCGCTGCTCGCGAGCTTGAGCCCGACGTTGAACCGTGAGACGCCCGCCGCCGTGGTCGCCGAGGGGAGGCAGGTGCCGTTCGTCTCGACCTCGACCTCGACGTCCCATAGCAGCCGCAGCAGGTCGCCGAACGCCGGGTAGTGCTGCTGGAGCAGCGGCTCCCCGCCAGTGATCACCACGAGCGGCACGTTCATCTCTGCGATGCGGTCGGCGATGTCGGCGGCGGCGACCCTGGACAGCTCGGTGCGCAGGTCGAAGCGGCGGCCGTCCCAGGTGTAGGGGGTATCGCACCAGGCGCAGCCGAGGTTGCAGCCACCCAGCCGCACGAACGCGGCACGCCGGCCGCTGGAGGGGCCCTCGCCCTGAACGGTCGGGCCGAACACCTCGCTGACCACCAGGCCCTCGACGGCCGCGCCGGTCACGCCACCCACGAGGCCCCGTTCGTCTCCGTCTCGGCCACGTCCACCCGGATCACCTGGGCGTCCGCGACATGTGGTACCGATCCCAGCAGCTCGTGCGCCACCTCGCCGATGAGCCGGGCCACCGACTCCACGGTGGGCCACCAGCCCGCCGAGGAGAACACCTTGCCGTGTTCAGCGAGTACGGCGGCGAGCGGGTCGTCTCCGCCCAGCATCACGCCGTGATCGAGCCGTTCGTCGATCCACGCGCGCAGCAGGGCCTTGAACGCGCCGAACTCCACCACCATCCCGGCCGCGTCCAACGACGGGGCGGCCACCGTGACCGCGACGCGCCAAGAGTGGCCGTGCAGGCTGGTGCACTTGCCCGGCAGGTGCGGCAGCCGATGCGCGGCCTCGAAGGTGTGCCGCACGGTGATCTCGTGCATCAGGTGCGGCCCTCCTGGCGTTCGACGGTGTAGCGCGTCCAGCCCGCGTCGTGGCCGATGTCGTCGAAGACGCCAAGTACGTCCAGATCGATCCGCCGTAGCCGATACCGTCCGCCGTAGGGCTCCCACGAGGGGTGCGTCCAGCCGTCGAGGTGGGCGAAGATCCGGTCGGCCACGTCCTCGTTGGTGGCGTCGCGAAAGGTCGTGCGGGTGAGGGTGTGCAGGTGCTCCAGCAGCGCCCGGTTGGTCGTCTCGAAGGAGGGGTAGCCGTGCGCGCCGGTCACCTCGTAGGTGACGTACACCCGGCCGGAGTGGAAATGCCCCCGCAGCCTCATCGCGACATTGACGTTGGAGAAGAAGATCAGCATGGGGCCGACCCGTACCGTGCGCAGCATCACGCCGCCGTTACCTCCTCCGGTTCGATGTCGGCCTGTGCGGCGAGCAGCAGGGTGCGAACTTGGGTGTCCACCAGGTGCAGTCGCGTTCCCTGCCCTCGCCGCGCGGGGTTCAGCCCATACACGGGCGGCGTCACCTGGTGGCGCTTACGCAGCCAGGCCGCGTACAGCGCCGTCGAACGCGCCATGAGCCGGATCAGCAGCGGCCGGTTCGACGCGTCCCCGTGCAGCACCTGCTCCGGGCTCGCGTCGTAGAACAGCTCCAGCAGTCGGCGGTGCCGCAGCGCGGAGTGCCCGTCGAGGTAGAACGTCGTGTCGCGGGCCGTGCGCGGATCGAACAGCCGTAGCCGCCCGAACCGGTAGCCCACGCCCAGGGTGCCGGAGGAGTCCGCGGAGTACAGCGGAAGGTTGTCCAGCACGGCGCGGCTGGAGATCCCCCAGCCGTGGAACCGCATCGCGGGCAGATGGCGCCGCGCGTAGGCGAGCATACGGGCCGCCCACCGGATCCCGGCCGCGTCCCCGGTAGTCAGGCCACCGCCCAGGCCGACGAAGTCCACCCCCTGCTCGCCATAGGCGTGCAGCCAGCGGTTCGGGGTGCCCACGTGCAGGGTCGGCACCGTCGCCAGCCCTCGCGTTCGCAACTCATGCCAGTTGCGCCAGGTGGCCTGCGGATCCCCGAGCACGTCGAGGCACGCGCACCAGGCCAGATGAGGCTGCCAGCGCCGTACCCAGCCCGCGTACTCGTTCAGGCCGATCTTCACGCCCTGGGTGTAGGCCGAATACGCGCCGGAGTCGCCGATCATGTTCAGCCGGCCGCAGCTCACCAGCCGTTCCATCTGGTCGTCCGAGCGCAGGTAGTGGTAGGACACCAGCGCGTCGATCACGCGGCGTCCCGCTGTCCCGCGTCGTCCCACTGCCACTCAACGCCCAGCAGTTCGGCGAGCACCTGCGCTGGTTCGCGCCCCGACGTCGCCTCCTTCCAGGCGGCGTTGACCGGGCGGGGAGCGGTCAGCCGCACCGCGACCCAGCCGTCCCGTGTTGTGGGCTCCCCCAGCATCTCGACGACCTCGTCCAGGTCCGGCACCGCGACGAGCCGTGTCACGTCGGCGAGGTCGCCGTCGCTGTAGCCGGTGCCCGCGAGATCGTCCAGGCTCGCCAGCAGGGCGGCCAGCGCTTCGGGGTCTTCATAACCAAGGGCGGCGGTGCGGTTGTCGGCCAGCAGGATGCGCCTGGCGCGCTCGTCGTCCACGTCAATCAGTACGCACGGCACTTCGGCCAGTCCGCGCGCCATCGCGCCACGCCAGCGGTGCTCACCGGCGATGATCCGCATGCGGCTGCGCTGTACCAGCACTGCGCCGAAGAAGCCGTTCTCGTCGATGGACTCGCCGATCACCTCGACATCGCCCCGGTGCGGGTTGTTGGGGTGCGGCTCCAGCTCCGCCACCGCCACGAGCCGGTAGGTCTGGGAGGCGAGGTGGGCCACGGCGACCACCCCGCTTCATGAAGATTGTCGCAGACGTGACGAAGTCCGCCGGGTGCATGCCTGCGGCGGCCTGAGTGCTGACGTGCGGGTCATAGCAATCCCACACTGGCGATCATGCTACGCATGGTTGTCAAGTTCATGCAACCGCTGCTCAGGCGGGGCCGGAAGAGCATGCGACGCACCGCGCCCAAACCACTACGCTGATGTCCGGAATCGCCTACGCAGCAGGGAATACGGCATGATCCAGGGCAACATGGGATACCTCTATCCCCTGTTCAGTATCGCTGAGTCCTTGGTGGACGATGAAGATCAGGAACACCTAGGGTTCGGCCTTGGTGAGATCGACGAATACAGCCAGCTGGACGTAGACGATCAAGGTATGAACGGCATGAAGGTCTCAACAGTCGTCATCCATGCAATTGGGGCTGCCGTTGACCACGTTCTGGCTCTCAGCCTTCTCGTAAAAAGAGCTGGCATGATAACCAATGCAGGACCATGGACGTTACTGCGCGGAGCGATGGAGCCCGCCGCCCTTGCGGTGTGGGTACTGAACGGCGCGAGCCGCGACGTCCGCCGCGAGCGCGCCCTCCGCGTCTGGCGTCAGGACATGGAGGATCGCGGCAAGTGGGAAGACGACATTTCATTTGTGGTCACACCGCCTGCCAAGAGAGGAGCGACACGCGCTGGCGAGATCGTCTCACATGCAACGTCGATGAAGTTGCGGGCGAATCAAGTCGCGACACGCCTGAACTATTCGGATCTAGTCGTCCACGCAGCCGAGATCATTGGGCTCAACAAGAACGTCATCCGGGCGCATTGGCGAGCCAGCTCAGGGTTCGCCCACGGCCGGTCATGGACTTCAATCCGGCTCAGCTCTGCGGATTCGGCGCGACGGACGCGCGATGGTGTTGAGTTCTCTATGAGTTTGGCAGAGGCAGAGCATCGTAAACTCGCCGAGGCAACAACGGCATTTCTTGCTCGCGCTCTCGACGACTATGCCGCCGCCGCTCACGGGCCGGGCGCGGCGCCGACGCCCTGACCTTTTCAGCAGCCGCCACCCGTCCATACACTTCGCGTATGCGCTCACCCCGTCCCATGGACGCGTTGGAGCGCATGCTGGAAGGCGTTGCCGCGCGCATCCCCCGCGACCAGCTTGACGAGTTGCGCATGCTTGCCCCCATCGGCGTGTTCTTGATCGCCCTCACGGTGCTTGGCCGCTTCGTCTGCCCCTGGGCGATCGCGGCACTGCCTGGCAGCCCGCCTACGGTGCCGCTGCTGTTCGGTGCTCCGCTGTCGGCGGCTGAGGCGGTCGTGTGGGGGGCGATCGGCGCCGGGGCGGTGGTGCTTTCGCTGGTCCTGGGCGTGCTGTGCTGGACCGATGACGAGGAGCACGCCCTGTCTCTATGCGCGGGAGCGCGTCCCTATCGAGGGCCGAGCTTTCCGGTCGAGAACCAACAGCGCCTGCCCTTGGCCAGCGACGTGGGGGACACGGGCACCTACCCGTGAACGGTCAATCGGTCTCGCCTCGGTAGTGCCACAGCGTTTGGTCGGCGGGCGGTGGGTCTGGATCGTAGATCACCTTCTGCATCTGCCCAGGCACGACCATGTACGTGCCTGGGTTCGGACCAATGCTCTGGTTCGGCAGCACCATGCCGTCCAGCGGGCCGGCGAACAGTCTCACTGTCGCATTGGCCATGGCGTCACCCGGAACGTGCTCGGCGGGGATCACGTGAGCCTCCGTGAGATGGACTGTCCGTCAACCGGTAGGCCCGCTGGACGGGCGAGCGCGGTGTACTGCCGGGTCAGACTTGATCGGCGCGGGTGAACGTCAGCTCGACGTCCGGACAGTCCGCGGTGAGGCCGGTGATCGCCTGCTTCTCGGCGGGGTCGGCGGTAAGACCCCAGCGCAGTTTCACCGTCACCCACTCGCCCAGGTAGCGGCAGTGGACGTCCTGACGGGGCGGCAGCCATTCGGCCGGGTCCTGGTCGCCCTTGCCCTGATTGATCCTGTCGGTCACCACGACCAGGGCGACCGGCTCGTCCAGGTCGTTGGCGTAGCGCTTGCGCCGGTCGTCGGTCCACGCCGATGCCCCTGAGTCCCAGGCTTCGGCGAGGGGCACCATGTGATCGATGTCGAGATCATCGGTGTCGGTCCAGGTGGCGTCGTCGTAGTAGCTGTACCAACTACCACCGGTTACCCGGCAGCGCGGGGCTATCTGCGGCGGCTCGACCGCTTCCTCGATCAGCACTTCGTGGCGGGTGTTGCAGCCATCCCGGTCGGCGTCGATCCAGTGCCGGAACCGGTCGCGGCTGTAGCCGTCTCTGTTTCCTTCACCGGCCACGGGCAGGGAGGCCACGGCCTGGTGGAGCAGGATCGTCTCGGGCGCGGCGGGGGCTGCGAGGGCGGGGACGGTCAGGCCGCCGACGACAGGGCCGTCACGGTGGCGGTCAGGAGGAGGTGGGGGGTGGAGGAAGGCATGCGAACCCTTCTGATTACGTTCTGTCGTCAGTTCTGACGGAACGTAGCAGTGGGTGGGCGGTCCGTCACTCCCGGCGCAGTGACGCCTTCATCACCACGTGGCTCCCATGGGAAGGTCTGGGTCGAGTGCAGAGGGGACATTGATCGACGGTGTTGCGGGGTGTCGCCGCAACATCTGCTGGTAGTGCACGCCGCACGCCGCCCGCCCGCTAGTATCGTACTCGACATAGGTCGTACTCGCTACCGGAGGATGGATGGCTCCGATCCGACTAACCGCGCCCACGCGCGACGTGCTCAGTGTGCTCATGCAGGCCGCCGCCGAGGGTGCGCCCACCTACGGGCTCCAGATCTGCCAGGTCACCGGCCACGGGTCCGGCACCGTCTACCCCATCTTGCGCCGCTTGGAGGGCATCGGGTGGGTGCGCTCCTATTGGGACGAGAGTGAGGCGTCGGGGCCGCGCAGGCGTCTGGTGGAGATGACGGCTGAAGGGCGGGGGGCGGCGGCTAGTGCACTGGCCGGTCGAAGCATCAAGGGCGGTGGGTTGGGATGGCGGCCAGTGGAATGAGAATTGAAAGCTGGCTAATCGATGGCAAGGAATATCCGCCTAGCGAAGCTCACCTAGAGGACGTTGTCGAGTGCGCCATCCGATCCGCACTTAATTCCGCAGCTCTCGACCCTGAATCTCCTGCCGTGGAGGCGAATGGCTGGTCATACACTAGCCCTACAACAAAAGCGACAATAATTGCGTCCGAACTGGCCGGCACAAAAATACGTGTCACTATCCCTGTGGGTGTGGTCGATGTCAAGGGGGCGCGAGCTTGCGTCTTCTTTCCTGGCGATAGTCAGATCGCATGCTGGATTGCTGGCGAGTGGAAGCATGGATGGCCATCCGGTAGATCTATTGCATTCCCGAATAGGGAAGGGATATTCCAGCACCTCTTGTCGGCGCAACCTTTTAGTGACGCCGGCAAAAACCT
The DNA here is from genome assembly GCF_029382225.1 of Spongiactinospora sp. TRM90649. Lineage (GTDB taxonomy): Bacteria > Actinomycetota > Actinomycetes > Streptosporangiales > Streptosporangiaceae > Spongiactinospora. The sequence goes on along the minus strand of NZ_JARLTC010000028.1, from coordinate 68,660 downwards.
ATCTATCGCCATTCCTATCGGTGAATCGGTTGCAGTCGTTCCGTCCGACCGTGCACGTCCGGCAAGCTGGCTGACCGAATTGGCGGCAGTTGTCGCCGCCGAGCAAGACGCTGGTGAAGCATGGCGCCGGGACCTCATAGAACTCGCCAGCACAGCCCCCCGCCGGGAAGTCATCCAGTACGCGCTCGGGCTGGTCTGGGCCGGAGTGAGGTCCAGGGCTGCCTGGTGTACCCGCCGCGCGGCAGCACCCCTGCGCCTCTTCTTGTGCTGGACCCTGCGCTCCCAGGCCCGCACCTGGACCCCGCTCTTCGCCATCCTGCTGTGGGGCGGGCTGGAGACGGTCTGGGACACCGGGCTCGGCGCGGCCATCGTGCTCGTGCTTACGGCAGGGTTCGGCTTTTATGCCCTGGTGGAGTGGGCCCGCGAGCGTTTCGGGGTTCAGGTCGGTTCACGTGAACGGGCGAAAGCTTCGGATGGAGACGACTCTTTGTAACGTGGCAGAGCTGCGCAATCGGTACGTGGACGTGTTTAGGTGGCAGGAAAGTGGCCTACAACATCTCCGGCCCGTGCAGCGGAAATAGGACTCCCTTGTCCATTCCCCTCTCGAACACCTCGCTCCTGATGCTCTGCAATGCGGCCACCACCGCCTCTGCTCCTGAACGGAAAACGGGGGCTGAAACGGCGTCGGATGCGATGAACTGGAAAATGGCGATGAACCCTGCGGTGACACTCAGCAGTCCCATCCAAGAGACGCGCCCGTGTTGCGGGTCAGGGCGGTTTATGGTGCGCAGTGCTTCCGTATTGACGTCCACGGCTTGACGTAAGCCTTCGATTCTCTGAGATGCTCCCTGGAGCTTTCGGTAAACTCCGAGCACTGTCGCTAATATGCAGATGATCGCGAAGATCAGGACACATCCGCCCCGCCGTCTTGAGCGTTTCACGTAGGCATTATGGCGTGTCCACGGTCGGCGCGGAGTCGTTTCGGCCCTTATACGCCGAGGTGCGCCAGGTCCGTGACGCGCTTCGCCGATGATGGACGTCGCGCGCCTGGCCCGCTCTCATGCCGCTGTGACGCCCTTCGTATCGCGACCACCCAGCTCCGGCACGTGCTTGTAGATCGTGGAGCGGCTCACGCCCAGCAGCTTCGCAATGCTGGACACCGTGGCGTCGGGCGCGGTCAGCAGATGGCGGGCGTGACTCACCTGCTCGGGGGTGAGCGCGGGCGGCCGTCCCAGCCGCTTACCGCTGGCTCGCGCGGCGGCCAGCCCTTCGCGGGTGCCCTCGACGATCAGCTCGCGGATGAACTCCGCCAGGGCGGCGAAGACGTGGAACACCAGCCGCCCGCCGGGCGTGGTGGTGTCGAGCGCCTCGTGCAGCGATCGCAACCCCACCTCGCGCCGCCACAGGCGCCGGCCACGATTTCTACACGCACATGGCCCGCGCGGAGATCGTTTGGCATCGTCGTCGATCATGTCGAGAAACGGTCGTTTTGCGACATGCCCTTCCCTGCAGCCCTTACAGCTCCTCGCGAATACGCTCCTTACTCGTGAATCGATCAAAAATGGCCTGCATCTCGGCATCGGTGTAGGCAAGTGGAACGTTCACGACAGTAATCGACTGACGCAAAGCATCCTCTGCGGGGCTGCGCACCGTCGGCTTGTCCCCGGACCTGTCAACCATCACCTCGGGCACACGTTCCGGCGCGATACGCGCCAGACGCCACCCCAGCTCGGCCGCGCGCCTCACCAGCTCATCTACCTCGGCGGCATCCGGCTGCGCGGGCAACTCCGCCAGCTCCCCCTCCACCGCCTCCCGCGCCTGCTTGGCCTCGGCAAGCTCCAGCGCGAGCCCGGCGCCCTCGACGCGCTTGAGCCGCCCGAACGCGGCGCTCAGCGGGCGGCGCAGCACGACGACCGCGACCACGAGCGCGACGGGCCAGGCGAGGCTGCCGACGAGGGCGGCGATGAACTGGAGGGTGGACATGCATCAAGCATGGCAGTGGGGCGAGGGCGGGGGTGGAGGGTCGGGGGAAGGGGGTGGGTGCGGGCTGGCGCAGCCGCCGGCGGGGGTGGGGTACCCCCGGACGCGGAAGCGCCGCCCCGCTGGATGCGAGACGGCGCTGCGAATGTGGGCTACGTGCGACTATCCGCCGAAGAATCGGCGCAAGTCCTCATCCTCACGTAACCGCCGGACGATGACCTCGGCCAGCGCGGCGGACTGAAGATCGAGGGCGACCTCCAGCATGAGGCCAAGCAAGGCCGCGTCCTCCGCCCCTTCCGGCGCGGTGCGGATCACGTCACGGAGTAGCGTGACTGCTGATGCCGCGAACATGCGGAGGACCGGATCCTTGAGGGACATGGCGACCGCGCGTGTGGTCGCCATGGCCGCGCCGTCGTAGACCACGCTCAGCCCGCCGTCGTGGACGGTCATCGTCATGTCGGGAGGAGTGATCCCGAGGGTGATCAGCGTGACATGGAGTGCGCTGATCGCGGCCTCCGCGCGGTCGGCGCGTGCCCTCCAGTCCGGGCGGTCGTTCCTGCTCATGATCTTGATCCTTTGGTCTCTTCGGGTGGGACGATTCGGGTGGGGACGGGCCGCGCTCCGCAGAGCGCGGCCCGGTAGTGCTAGATCTCCAGCGCGAGGCCCAGCCGCTGGATGGCGGCCTTGATCTCCGCCTCCGGCCACTCCTCACGCAGGGTCGTGACGAACGGTCCGTAGGGACGGCCCTGCTTCTGGCGCTTCACGATCTCCCTGAGATCCCGCTCCAGGTCCTTGGCGCGGGCCTCTGCCGCCTTGCGCTCGGCGGCGGTGGCCAGTTCGGCGGCCTTGGCCTGCGGGTCGTCGGCGTCGATCAGCTTGCGCAGCTCCGCGAGCTGGAGAACGCGCGTGGCCAGCGCACTTTCGGACGGCACGCCGAGACGCCACGCGCCGTCATCGGCACGCGTCGCGATCCTGCGGCCGTCCGGGTAGGTGGCCACGATGTCGCCGGGGTAGTCGCCCTGCGGGGCGGCGATCACGCCGGACCCCGGACGGGTCTTGTCGCCCAGGCCGTCAGTGGCCGCGTAGGAGGCGGCCTCGCCGATGGTGGGGTTCTTCTCGCAGAGGAGCTGCCAGCCCTTCTCCGGGCGGGCGGTGCCGTCCTCCCGCGTGGTGAGCCACGCGAGGATGGCCGACAGCACGGCTTTGACGTCGGGGCGCGCGGTCTGCGCCTTGGCCTTGGCGGGGGTTCCAGCCATGATCATGATCCTTTTCGGGTGGGGTGGCCCGCCGCCCTGTTGCGGCGGGCCGGGTGGAGGCGGATGGGCTAGCAGATCTGGCAGGTAGTCGGGTGCTGCGGCGGCTTGCGCTTGCGCTTGTGCTTACGCCACACGATCCAGGCGACGATGCCGCCCACGAGGAGCACCCCCGACAGGGCCGCCGGGAAGGTCCAGGGCACGTCGCCGGGCGCGGCGAGCCCCGTCGTGGACGGTGACGGCCGGGCCGTACTGTCCGCCGTGGGCAGTGCCACAACGGGCGTCATGGTCGGCGCGGTGGCCGTGGGCGGAACCGAGCCGAACGACGCGAGCGGGGGGATGCCCACGCTCGGCACCGGCGCGGGCGGGGCCATGGGCAGGGTGGCCGCCACCGTCTGGGTGACGGTGGGGGCGGGCGTGGGCGGGGCCGTCGTGGTGACGATGGCTGTCGCCGTGGCCGTGCGGCTCACGGTCGCGGTGGTCGTCGCCGTGACGGTGGCCGAGGCCGTCGTCGTGGTGATCGCGGTGGCCGTGGCCGTGGCCGTGCGCGTAACGAACTCCGTCACGGTCACGGTGGGAGCGGGCGGCGTGGGCGGCGTCGGGCCGACCAGCCAAAGCCCTGCGGGTGCGCAGGGCACGCACGTGAGCACGGCGGCAAGCAAGCCGCGCGCGACGCGTGCACTCAGACCGATCATCGGTCCTCCTATCGGGTGGGTGCGACGCGCTGTGTAGCGCGTCTCACCTGGTTATCGGGGATATGGGAAGTGACGTTACATCCCATGAGATCACGAGTTGGTAACGTCATGTAACGCGACATCCGGTAGCCTTCCGCCCATGACACCCGAACAGCAGGAGACGCTCGCGCAGTTGCGCACGGCGGCGGAAGAAGTCGAAGCGGGCAAGCGGGCCCAGCGGCGACGGCGGGAGCTGGTCGCGCAGGCCCGGCGGCTCCGCATCGCACAGCGCGACGTCGAAGCGGCGGCCCAAATTGGTCGCAAAGCGATCAACGAAATCGAGCGGGAAGCAGGCTTTGCGCCGCGCCTTCCGGGGGGCGGCTTCCCTGAAAGCGGCAGTAGTTGAATCGTCAACTAAATTTGTGACTCGGCCACGCAAAAACAGCCGGACAGTCACCCCTCCAGTGTGATGATCTTGCCTGTGCGCGCTTCTGAGCGTTTTTGATCACGCTTGGGTGTTGGCGCTCCCGACACCTCCCAGAACCCGCAGGTCACGCTCTCGGTGTCGCTAGGGGGTGTCTGGGTCGAACGCAGAGCATCGGTTTGCGTCACCCTGCGCGCAGCGAGCTTTGAGAGCCGCGCTGCGCGTCTCTCGGTGCACACTCAGCCCCTATCCCCCATTCGCCCACATTCGGCTCTCAGTGACGCTCTGAGCGCTCGCTAGCGGGGTTGTGAGCGCAAGCCTGAGCGCTTACGTCAACTCGCGATGGGCAGGCAGCCCGGCCGCGTCGGCGGAGCATCGCCAACCCGCTCGACGTGACGCTCTGTAGAACCTGCACGCCTATCCGGTATCTCCGGTATTTCCGGTACCTGGTGCATCTGGAGGAGGATGCTTGCAGATACTCCGCGTAAGGGTATCCGGTATATTATTACTTATAGTAATAATGATCTTGAAATAGCTTATGATCTAGAGAAACACCGAACATGCCGGCGACACGCACTGTGACCATGCGGTTCCCCCTTATCCGGTATGTCGCGGACCCTATCCGGTATGTCGGCCCCCTTATCCGGTACATCACAGACGGTAGTTGCAGGTCCTCTCCCCCACCGCACTGGCCCGGTCTCGTTTTGACCTGCGTCCGTACAGACACACACGAAGGCATACCGGAAATACCGAAGATACCGGATAGTGCCATTTTCCCAGGTCAGACACTATTTGCTATCCGGTATGTCGAGGTGCCGCACATACCGGAGATACCGGATAGCAAGCAGAGCATGCGCGCGCATGTAAATACTCGGCGTGGTCGGGACGCGCGCCGCGCAGGACGCCACCCCAAGCCGTGCTTCGCCGCGTCGGCTATGCATGACTTTCAGGGATGGGTCTCGGGGCCACGCGTGGTCGTGGCGCTCAGCGAATCGCTCGCGCCGCCGTGGCCGTAAGGCGGGCCGCTGCTGTTGTGAGACCTCAAGGAGCGCTTGTGCATGACTTCGCCATGAGGAGAATGCCAAAAAGCGGGGCCAGAAACGTGGCCCCGCTTCCCTTGGCGATGTGGAACGGATTCGCTGATGTCTGCGCCTTTGCTAGGTGTCAGCAACCGGTCGGTATGCAGATGACCCATTCGCGCAGGACGCCGTTCTCGTACAGGTCCACATAGACTCGACCTGCTCCTCCGGGGACGTTGGCGGACATGGTAAACCCGTGCCCGACGGTTCCGTTGCAGGCGCTTCGTTCCTCCCTCGACAGAATGGTGTTGTTCCCTGCGGGCGGATATACGGTGTACACGACGTCGCGGCAGCCGGAGGCGGCCCGAAGCTCGCCGCCGACCTGGACCGACCGGTTGTACCAGATCAAGTTGCCTTTTACGTAGGAATTTCCGTACTGGACGTTGTAGGCCGTCTGCGGGTAGCCGTGAGACTGTGCAGTTGCGGCCGATGGTGCAGCGAGAACGGCCAGCAGCATTAGACATGAGCCGACCAGCAGCATGATTTTGCGCATGATGTCTGCCTTCTGATCGAGTGGCGATGCATTACGAGTGTCGCCACCCACCGTTGTGATACTCAACCAGCTCCTCCGTTCCAATTTGTGCGAATCTGGTCGTGGTGACGTTCCTCCAGGTCAAACGGGTCGGTCGAGTGATATGGAACAGAACGGACCACTCCTGCCGGCGCTTCGAGCGCCGTCGCTTTACATGTGCGACTTCGATAGCAGAAATCCTTGTACTTTCGGTCAGCGGTGCATTTGCACGTCTCGCCAGCGCAGCTACGTGCCCGCCACCCGTGGCCGGTGCACATCCGGGTGCGGCACGTACACCGCATCGGTCAGCCGCCGCCCATCGGAGCCCCGCCGCGCCACCGTGGCCAGCCATCCGGTCTGCGCGAGCACTGTCAGCGCCGCGCGCACCGCGCCCGCGCCGCCCTCCTTCACCCACGCGCGTCCGCGCAGTGCGGTGCGGGCGCCATCGGCGGTGAACTCGCGCACGCCCTTGCGGCGGATCCAGTCCAGCACGTGGGCGGCCTGCTGTCCTATCGCCCCGGCGGGCAGCCCCGGCGCCGCACCGACCGCACCGCCGTCCGCCGCCCGGCCGAACACCGCCTGGGCGTGCGGGATGGCCCAGTCGGCCACCTCCAGGGCATGGCGCATGGTGGCCTCGCTCACCGGTGTGCGGGGGTCTGCTCCGGCCGCCAGATGCAGCAGCGCGGCCAGCCGGTAGGCGACGCCCTCCAGCTTCTTGGCCCACCCCTTGATCGGTGCCAGGTCGCCGCTGTCGGGGTCCACGCGGCCTTCCAGTTCGATACGCCAGGCCAGGTGAAGTTCCTCGGCCTCGGCCGCCACGCTCATGTGCACCGGTTCGGCGGGCCGTCCCTGCTCGTCGCAGGCGCGGCCGGTGGGCAGCAGCGTGCGGTGCACGGAGAACACCGTGGTGCGCCACATCTCTCGCAGATGCTGGGGCACCTGCGGCGGAGCCTTGTCGCGGTGGCCGGCCAGGCTCTCGGGCGCGGCGAACAGGAACCGGTTGAGCAGCCCACGATCGGACAAGGCGGCGCTGGCCAGGGCGTCGTTCACCACCACGGGCTGCACGGCCAGGCTGATGCTCAAGGAGGGCCGTTCCACCTCGAACGGGTCGCGGGTGATGCGCTCCAGCCGGTACGGCTCGGAGGAGTCGTAGGCGGTGAGCACCAGCTCGATGTTGGGAACCCCCTTGCTGTAGCGCCCCGACAGGTTGCCGAGCAGTCCACCTTCTGCACTGATCACGCCGATGTGGCCGCCGGTGCGGTGCATGATCTTGCCGAGCACCTCCGGTGTGACGTCGCCGGCGAGTAGTTGCGGGCGCGGCGGGGCGGTGGTGTCGGCGATCTCGGCCTTGAGCGAGTCGAGGTCGGCCATCAGGTTGTCGCGTTGGCCGCCGTGCGCGTCCGCGATCTTCGCCACCAGGCGGTCCTTGGTGCGCACGGCGATCTCGTGCTGCTCGGCCCGCTCGCCGAACTCGGCGTCCCATGCAGAGCGCAGCGTGGTCTCCAGTTCGTACACCGGTGCTACGATCATGCTGACGGCGGGGCTCTTGCCCTCTCCGGAGTCAGCGAGGGCCGCCAGGTACAGGTTGAGGGTGTTCTCCTTCCATTGGCCGCTGATGGTGGCGTGGTTGCCCGCGAGCACCGCGAGCACGCCGAGAATGGCCAGCGCGGTGATGTCGACCGAGATCTGCATGTAGGTCGCCACCGCTTCGGCGAACTTGCCGATATCGCCCGGCAGGCTGCCGACCGGGAAGACGGGCAGCACCACAGGGCGGGCGTCGGTGCCGGGCGCACTCCACGGCAGCGCGCGCAGGGCCTCGCGGGTGGCGAACACGCCACGGGCGATGGCGCTCTCGTCGGCGGCGGTCATGGCCTGACGCACGTCGTGTTGCCCGCCGTTCTGCTGAGCCTGGCGCTCGTGGCCGCCTGCCATCTGTCGCGCGTGCGGTGTCGCACGCGGCCGGGCGTCCTGCGGCCAGGGCGCCTCGCGCCAGTCGCCGGTGTCACCCTGGCGCGGGGATGGGGCGCAGCGTGCGGCGATGTGCTCCAGCACGCGCGCGGGCAGGGTCGCGGTGGGCGAGCCTTCGGGCGCGTGCCCGGTGGCGGCGTCCAGCAGGTCGCGTGCGGCGGCGCGTTCATCGCCGCCGTGGTGCAGGTGCGCGAAGGTGCGGCCCATGGTGAGTCGGTGGCCGGCGCCCACGGGCAAGGGCGTGGACTCCGAATGGTTCACCAGCACCGGCGTGCCGTCGAGCCCGCACCGCACCGAGTACTCCGAGGCGGCCGAGGAACCGGCGTACTTCCACAACTCGGCTCCGTTGCCCTCCGAGCGCACGAAGGTGAACCCGGCAGGCGTCAGCAGGTCGGCCCACGTCGCGGTTTCGGCGAGGGCATCGAACGGTCCCACAGGTCCCTCGGCCGGGCGGGGCACCCGCTGCGCACGGGCGTGCGGCGGCGTCCGGGGCATCGGTGGCTTGCCGCGCTGAGGCGCGGTCTTGGGCAGTTCACTGGCCTCAAGCCCGATCTGGTGCAGTGCGGCCTCCAGGTCGGCGAGCAGATAGAGGGTGCCGGTGGATCGCTCCTCCAGCACCCGGCAGGGGCGGGCCAGGCCCTCCTTGCGGTTGATCGTGCCGGGGATGCGCAGCACGCGCGAAAGGTCGCCCACTCCTTCGCCGTAGTGGTGCCGGAGCCGCTTCGCGGCGGCGTCCAGCGCGTGCTGCCAGTGCGCCGACAGGGCGCTCAACGTCGCGAAGGTCTCGGCGGTGACGGTGGCTGGCTCGGCGAGCAGCCACCAGGGATACAGGCCGCCGCCGCTGTGGATCCATAGTGTCGGCTCGGGCAGTCCGGCTTCGGCGACCAGGCGCATGGCGGTTTCGCCGTCTGGGGGCAAGGGCAGGACGGTCGCCTTGTGACCGGGTCCGGCGATGTCGATGTCGGCCCACAGGCCGGGCAGCGACAGCGAAGCGTCCGCGCCGCCCCGCTTGCCGCGCCCCGGTGCGGTGGCCAGGGTGGTGACGCGGGCGTAGATGCCTTCGCGGCTGCGCTGGTCGAGCCAGTCGATGTAGCCCACCGCGCTGTCGATGCCGCTTTCGTCGGTGGCGAAGCACCGCCCGGCCCACGTTCCGGTGGCGCAGATGTTGATCAGTCCGGGGTGGCCGCCGTGCAGGCGCCTCAGCCATTCGCGGGCGGCCTCCAGGTCGGCGCGCAGCCGCACCTGGCGCGGGGCGGCGGAGCTCATCAGAGCCGCCCGCAGCGGTGCGCGGTCAGGGATCGGGTGTGGTCGACGGTGGGTGTTGCCGGGGTGTCGCTCACGGCCGTCCGCGTGGCGCGGGTGGTGCCCGTGGATCTGGTGGGACCGGGGACGGCGCGAAGGTTCAACGTCGTGTCACTTCCTCGTGGTGAGCCGGGGAACGGGCGTGGCGGGGCCGCTGGTCAGCCGGAGGCGGGCCGGTCGATGGCGTCTTCGGCGCGGAGCGCGGCGGCGCAGTCCAGGCAGTGCGGGGTGCCGCACGGGCCGTAGCGCTCGTGCGGCCATCCGCAGCGGACGCAGCGGCCGGACAGCGGGTGACCGATGGGCACGGTCACGGGGTGCAGCGTCCAGGCTGGCGGCAGGGTGTAGGGAGCGGCCGGTGGTGATGGGGCGAGCCCGGCCATGGTGCGTGGCGTGTGCGCGGCGCACCGCCAGCCGATCGGGTAGCGGCGCACCGCCTCGCGGACACGGCAGTGGCGGTGGGCAGGGGCGAGCCAGAAGCCGCAGACGGAACCGGCCCGGACGTCGGCGTCGCCTGGGGAGGGAGGCGGTGCGTCGTCCGGGCCGGTGGCGGCGGTGGCGGCGGGGTGATCTGCCATGGACCCTCCCTCGTCTCGTGCGTGCGTCAGGTGTCGTCACGCCTGTTGAGGGAGGCCCGACGCCTCTACCGTAATACCGAAAGCGCTAGTGCTTACATGGCCTCCGACGGGCCGCCGTGGTCCGCAACGGTGGGGCTGATCATCTCCTTGCAGGGGCCGCACACGGCGTAGATCAGCGTCAGCACACCGCCGGTGTTCACCAGGCCGTAGAAGCCCTCCGGTCCTTCCGCGCCGCAACGCTCGCAGGGCGCGACGGGGTTGACGAGCATGAAGAAGCCCATGCAACCGCGGCACAGCAGGGCTCCGGACAGCGAGGTGAAGCCCCACAACGGCTGCGGGTGCTCCAGGTGCAGGCAGCCACGAGGTTTGTCGAGGTGGTCGCGCAGGAACTGCTCGCATTTGTCGGCCACCCATGGTGGTACACCCGGCCGCACCCTGCTCGCTGGGGTGTCCAGGGAGCGGATCATCTGGCGGCTCTGGGCGATGGCGGCGGCGAGCTGGTCGGCCAGGTGGATGTCGTAGGGCTCGCTCATGTCGTGCCTCCGGTGATGGACGTGAACAAGGTGTTGATCGCGGACAGTTCGGCTTTGGCCGCGTCGCGTTCCTCGATGGCGTCGGCGAGCAGCGCGAGCGCCTGGTCGCGCTCGCCGATGGCGTCGGCGCGCTCGGCTTCGGCGGTCTTCGCCCGCCGCTCGGCGTCGCTGATGCGCTGCTCGACGGCCTTGAGCAGGTTCAGCGCGTTACCTGGGCCGCCTGCGCCGTTCACGACGGCGGTCGCAGGTGCGGGCGGTGGGGCTGGCGGAGCCGCCTGGCGGGCCAGCGCCGCAGGGGTGGGGGCGGGCTTCTTTCTATCGCCACGTCGGCTGATGGTGAGTCCTCCGTCATTCCACGTCTCGGCCAGCCACCAGATCGGAGGGCGGCTGTTGCGTGATTGGCAGCGGGTGTGGCCGCTCTGTTCCAGGTAGAGGCTGACCTGCTGGCGGTGGTAGTCGTCCCACTCGGGGGCCACCGCCCGCATCAGGGAGGACATCGCGCCTTCCCAGAGCACGCCCATGACGCCGGCGTTGGCGCCCGGTTCGTCACCTTGCTCACGGGCCTGCTCACGCAGCAGTTCGTACAGGGTGCGTGCGTCGGCGGCGATGTCAGGGCGTGCCTGAACGTGAGCGGCGTCGCGGATGCGCGGCACGGGGGCCTCCAGGGATGATGCTGGCGTCGTCTCGGGTGGGGTGACGGGTGGGGCGAGTTCGGGCGGCGCGGGCACACGCCGGGCGGTCATGACCAGGGCGGTCACCTCGGCCTCGTGGGTGAGCAGAACGGCGGCCATCGGTTCCAGTTCCGGCGGGCCGGTCAGGTGCAGCAGCCCGCCGCGCACGTCGGCGTGGCCGCCGCCTTCCAGGTAGCGCAGCAGCAGCGTGGCCACGCTGTGCCCCTCGATGCCGACCTGCTGCTCGCGCTGGGTGGGATCGCCGACCGCTGCGCGCATGGGCGCCGGGGCGTCGACCCCGCCTTCTTTGACGTGACGGATGGTCGTCTTGGCGTTGGCCAGCCCCCGGCCGATCGCCCGTCCGGGGATGTAGCGGAAGAAGCCGGTGACGGGATTGGTGATCTTCCAGCGATCGCCCATCTCCTCGCAGATCAGCTTGAGATCGCGCGCCTCCTTGATGAGCTTCCTGACGTCCTTGGCGCTCATCGTGGCCACCGCCGCACCGGTATGCCCATTCGCTGTGCCAGGTCAGCGGTATAACTTGCGCCATGCGAGCCGTGCGGCCCGGACGTTCGGCAGCGCGGCTTCGCGCACGGGTCGATGAAGGCCAGCACCTCGCCGATGCCGGTCTGGGTCATCGCGGTGTCGCGGTAGATCCCGGCGGCCGGGCACCAGGTGCTGCCATCGGAGCGGGTACGCCGGTGGCCGGGACGACAGGCCGGAACGCAGGGAGCGTCCCAATCGGCTGCGTGACGCTCGATGATCAGCCCGCCGCCCCATGCGATGGCGATGCGATCGGCCATCGCGTCGGCCCCCGTGGGACAGTGACCGTGCACGATGGTGACATGCTGCGGGCCGCGCGCCGCGACGACCGACGCGATGGCCTCGCGCACGGCGGTCTCATCGCGCCACGTTCGGCTGCCAGTGACGAGCACGCGATAGCGCTCAGCCATGGTCGGCCTCCCGATCCGCCTCGTGGCCGAAGTCCGGCGAGGCGGTGAACAGGGCGGCCCGTATCTGCGTGGTGGCGTCCGCATCCAGCGCCGTCTGATCGCCCACGATCCGCTCGACGAGCCGCAGGGTGGCGTGCTGCCATGCGGCCAGCGCGTCGAACCGATCGAGGTACAGATGCACCTCGCGGTTGTGCCGGGCGTCCGCCAAGGCATGGTGTTCTCCCTCGCGCTGGCGGGGAAGGCTCGCCCGGTCCAGCAGGCCCGCCGCCTCCAACCGCTCGATCTCCTGCTGAAGATCGTTCGTGCGCCACGGGATGCCCTGCGGCGCGCTGGTGAGCGGGCCCCAGAGCTGGGTCAGCGCTACATGGTCATGGGCGCTGTAGTTGGCCCACAGACGCGGCCTGGGGGTCGCCAGGATGAGGTCGCGCGTCTCGTTGGCGATCACCTGGCGCGGCTTGACGGCGCTGTTCTTTCGGTCGATCTGAAAGGAGGCCCACCCGGTGAAGGCGGCTCGGCCGATCGGCCCGGCCAGGGGCAACTGGGACACCACGTTGTCAGGCAGCCAGTGGTGCTGGGCGATGGCGTTCCAGGGCGCGTCGGCGTTGACCGCGTAGTATTCGCGGCCGTCCTCGCACACCAGGCCGATGGAGATCAGATGGATCGCCCGGCCGGTGTCGAGGAACTCCGTGTCGTACCAGATCCTGTTCTTCATGGGTCAGCTCCTGGTCGTGATGGCGTAGGCGGCGACGCCGTGGATGCGCCACGGCGTGTTGCGGGCGAGATGCCAGTAGCCGCCGCAGGGGTAGGCGCGCATGTTCGTGCCCGGGTACAACCGGCGCGCTGCGGCGCGAGCGGCGCGGCGGCTGGGATACCGCACCTTCGTGCAGGCCGGGCAGCGGCCGACGTGACGGCTGGCGGGGTCGCGGGCGGTCATTCGTCGCCCATCCTGAGCGGCATGACGATGCATCGGTAGGCGGGCTCGTCTTCCTGCGTGCGCACGTCGCCGAGCAGCAGAGTCGGCTTGGCGGGCGCCGCCATGCCGAGCCGCACGCGAGCCGATCCGGGGCGGTACTTCTCGGCGGCGGCGGCCTGGAGCGCCACCAGCAGGTGGTCCGGCTGGTAGGTGACGGTGATCGGCTCGCCCTCCAGTTGGGCGTCCACCAGTTCGTCGGCGGCCCCCTCGCTGTGGTGGCCCGCGCTGACCATCACCGTCTCCTCGGTGAACGACAGGCGGACCGGTGACTTCTCCCCCGCCACCAGGCCGACCCGCCTGACGGCGTCGATCACCGGCCTGACCTCGAAGGCGGCCCACCTGGTCGCGGTGGCGCCGAACTTCTCGAAGTGAGCCTTGTAGTCGATGAACTGCTCCTCCATCAGGCGCGAAGTCAGTATGCGCTGCCCGATGGGCGCCTCCACGCTCACCGACACCAGCCCGGCCGCCGCTGGGTCGTGACCGATTTCCAGCACACCGGACGGCATGCGCTTGACCTCCTCGCGCAGCCGCCGGGCCGGGACGAGCAGTGCCCCCGTCGCGTCGCAGGCGGGCGTCCAGACCGGGCGGGTGATCTCACGCCGGGCGAGCCGGTAGCGGTCGGTCGCCGCCAACGTCATCCGGTCCTTCTCCAGGTCGATGAGCATGCCGGTGAGCATCGGCAGCGCGTCGTCCTTGGACGTCGCCGGGGCTATCTGGGCGAGGGCCTGTGTGAAGGCCTCGCTCTCGATGGTGCCGAGCAGGGGTGGCGTCTCAGGAAGGTCGGGGAAGTCCTCCAGCGGCATCAGCGGCAGCCGGACGGCGACCCGGCCACAGGTCAGCTCCGCCATCGTCGCGTCGGTACTGATCACCACTTCGTCGCCGGGCAGTTTGGCGCAGATCTCGGCCAGCACCCGGCCGGGCACCAGCACCGAGCCTTCGTCGGCCACATGGGCCTGCACTTCGCAGCGCATCGAGATCTCGTAGTCGTACGCCTCGGCGGCGAGCCGGCCACCGGTGGCGCGCAAGGCGATGCCGGACAACACGGGCACCGGCGAGCGCTTGGGGATGGCGCGGGCGGCGAAGGCGATGCCATCGGCCAGGCCCTTCGTGGGAACGGTCAGTTTCACAGCAGATCTCCGATCGGGTGGATGGTGTGCACGGGCCTGGCCCGCAGGCCGGGCGGGACGATCTCCACGATGGGCACGCACCGGTGGTCGGCGGCCCAGTCCACGGCGTCCGCCTCGGTGCGGGGCCGTGGGGCCTCGGCGAACCAGTGCTGTGGCTCCTCGGCGTGTGGCTCGTCCTCCTGCTCGCCGTTCATGGATTCGCCGCAGTTCTCGCAGACGGCGTCCCAGGAGGGCGGGGAGAAGACGGTGCGGTACAGCGCGGCGTCGTACCGTTCAAGGCAGGGGCGGCATACGAGCCCTCGCCGGGGGTCTAGCCAGCCCGCCCCCTGGGCTGGCTCGGCTTCGGCACCGAGCAAGTGCGCACAGTCGGGATGGAGATGACCGATGGGCCCGGATGGGTACCAGGGGCGGATCCAGTCGGCCATCGCGCTGACGGTGGCGTTCACGCCGCCGACTGGATGGGGGCTCGGGGCGGCGTCGCCCCCGCTCGGCGGTCGAATTCCTCGACGACCGCCTTCGCGATCCGGTAGGACCGCCCGATCCGGATGGCCGGGACGTCCCCCGACTGCACCGCCCGGTAGACGGTCATCTTCGACAGGCCGAACCGTTCGGCGAACTCGGCGACCGTGACATAAGCGTGAGTGCTTACGTCAGCGTGCTTGGTCATGGCTGCTCTCCTTCGATGAGGTGGGACGGAAATCACGTGCGCCTGCTGCGCCTGCTCTTGTCGGCCAGATAGAAGATCGTGATGGGCCATGCCGCACCCCAGCAGAGGCTTACGATCATGCGCAGCGCCAGCACGGCGAGCAGCGTCGCGCCTCCCGCGCGCTCCCAGGCGCACAGCACGGCCGCCGGTAGGCTGCGGCCGGTCCGGTAGGCCACGGTTCGCGGCCATAAGGCAACGGCGGTGGTGGCGCCCAGCAGGGCCCACATGAGGCCTACGCCGAGCAGGGCGGGCAGGGCGATGGTCACGGTGATCAGGGAGTCCTTTCGGAGTTGACGGGCGGGTCGGTGAGGGTCCAGCGGGTCACTGTGGTCCCGCCGTTCAACCTCTCGTGCACGCGGCGCACCAGGCCGCGCGCTTCCAGCCGCTCCAGGGCGCGGCGGTAGGTGCCATAGCAGTTGTAGGCTCCGGCATCCGCGCGGACGATCTTCCAGAGTCCCCAGGGCTGGCGGGCGAGAGCGAGCTGGCGCAGCAGCCGGGCCTCGATGGCCGCTCGCCGCCTCGCCACCCGCTCTGCATAGGACGGCAGCCCTTCCTGTCGCCGCCGCAGTGCCTCGTATCGTTCGACCGTGCGCCGGGTGACACCAAGCCGCCGCGCGATCGCGTCAAAATCGGTGCTGCCGGTTCGGGCGATCAAGTAGTCCGTCAGATCGGTAGGGCGTCGCCCCATGAATCCTCCGTTCGAGTGGTTCGGGCTGCGCCGTCGCGGTCGATGGCGCAGCCGGGATTGGCGTAGCGAGGTGGGACTGGGCTTGACTGGTCGTCACGGCCCGGCAGGGCGGGAGTCCGGCCCGGAAAGGCTTGTCGGTGAGGGGCAGCAGGGCGCGAGGTTGGGACGGCCCGAAACGGGAAGTCGTCGTGGCTCGGAGCTGGCATGGGCAGAAGCGGCGAAGGCAAGGCGAGTCGTTCTGGAGTGGCTAGCCGTATCTGGTGCACGGCGTCGCGGGAACCGCCATCGGGCACCTCAGCAGCGGTCGAACGTCATCAGCTCGAACCGGCCGTCGCCGCGGGCGCGATCCGATCCGAGGCCGATCTGCTCGGCCGCCTGCCAGATGCGACCCCATGCCGTCCAAGGCAGGAAGTCGTCGCGCACCCTCAACGTGAACTCGATGGTGGGCTCAAGCACTACCTCGACGCGGGCGATGGCGCTGACTTTGCCCTGGGGCGTCATGACCCGCTTGATGCGCTCCTCGGTGAGCACCCGGCCACCGATGTCCTGGGGATCCCGCACACCCAGGCCGACCAGGATCTCCTCGACGAAGACCCGTTCGACCAGGGTGTTCTGCGCTCCCTTGGGGAACCCGCTGGGCAATGGCAGCCCGGTGTCGCTGGGGCGATCCAGCCGCCTGCGTGGCGTGCTGCCGTCTCTGGGCTTCTTCGGCGGCGGCTTGCCGTCCCATTCCAGGCCGGGGTAGGCCGAGTTGGTGGCCTCCTTGATCATCGCTTTGATGATGCGGCCCTCCACCGCCAGTTCGCCGGAGGTGACGATGCGCTTGAAGCCGTTGATCGACGGTGCGGCCTCGGTCTGCATAATTGCTTCGGCCAGCTCGTCCGGGCCGGGCTGGCGGTCGGCGAACCGCGCCATGAGGGTCTCGTCCACCAGGTGCTGAAGCTCGGCGTCGCCGAGCTGCATGCGGGCCTTGAGCCACCCCTTGATGACGCTCTTGCTGCTGGGGATGCCGCCCACGATGCGGTCGATGATGCGTAGCCGTATCCGGTAGGTGGCGAACTGGTCGGTCACGCCGTGGGGCTCGAACACCTGAAGGGCGGTCACTGCTCGCTCACCTCCCCCCGGATGACCGGCTTGGAGAGCGGGCCCGCCGACCTGCCGGATGTCAGCGCCTCATAGGCGCCCTTCCAGCGATCACGATCGGCCTTGTACTGGTCGGCGCGATTCTCCGCTTCGGTGATGCGGGCACGAGCGGCGTCGACGACCTGCTCAGCGCTCGCGGTGCCTTCCAGTTCCTCTCGGGCGCGGCGGAGCTGATGGCGGGCTCGGCCGTATCGGGCGACCGCATTCGTGACGTTGGTGGCGGCCTGGACTCCCCGGTAGAGGTTGAACAACTCCCGGTTCGTCGTGGTCTCCGGGTCGAGTGTCCGCCCGATCACGGCCTCGATGTCGGCGCGCAGGCCGGGGTCGTTCCTGATCATGGTGACGACTTCGTCGAACTCCTCGGGTGGCACCGCCTGGGGAGGCGAACCGTTCTGTTTGGATGACACGGGCTGTCCTTTTCGGGTGGGACGGGTGGGACCTTCGGGTGGGTCAGGTGAGTGCGTGCACCGCGCCCGGCCAGGCGATGGAGCCGAGCGCTCGGCGGTGGGTTTCGGGCAGGTTCACCAGGGGGTGGCTGAGCCGGTCGCGGCCAGCGGCCATGAGGATCACGGCGTCGGCTCGGTTGCTGTTGCGTCCGGCCTGCCAGATGGGGAAATGATGGGCGACGGCGTCGATCACCTCGCGCTTGCGAGCGTCGCCCAAGCCGGTGGCGTACGTCTTGAGCACGCTGGGAGGGCAGATCGCGATCGGGATGGACCGGCCGAACACGATCGCCGCGTACAGGTCCCACCACAGATGGGCGCGATCGAACGCATGGCCGTCTGTGCTGCCGTAGTTCGGGCCTTCCATCACGACCAGGACCACGTCCTGCGGCACGGCAGCGACCACCTGCGTCTTGACGGCAGCGATGCGCTCGTGCCGCTCGACGTAGGACATGGTCTTCTTGCCTGCCTGGCCGATGACCTTGGTCCAGCCCTGCGAGCTGGCCAGGCCGGTGGCGGTCAGGGAGGGGTCCAGCCCGATCACGTGGAGGTCGGTCATCGAAATTCCTTCCGGTCCGGGTCCGACAGCCCCGCCTCGCGCAGCCACCTGTCCCATCGCGGGTCGGGGGCTGCCCGGCGGTCGAGCTGGCGCTGTGCCTGCTGCCGGCGCGCGGCCCGGCGGCACTCGCCCCGCGTGGCGGAGCGGGCGCACCATGTCCACGCGGCGAACAGGGTGAGCGCCGCCAGATCGGCCACGACCATCACGATCGCGAGAGCCACGATCAGATTGGTCACGGCTGCGCCCCCGGCCCTTGCGTGAGCTGTTCGAGGCGACGGTTCAGCCGCGTCTTTTCTGCCGCCGTCGCCAGCAGATCCGCTTCGGCGCGCTCCAGCTTGTCCGTCAGGTCGTACGCCTTACGCGCGTACGCGTCGCGCTGCTCCATCGCCTCGTTGAAGAGGCCGTACAGGCGGTCGTAGCGCTTGGACGCCTCGTGCCGTACCGCCTCGCTACCACCGACGTAGCCGAGAGCGATGCCGATGAACAGGGCGAGCATGGCGGCCAGGAACGCCCAGATTCCGCTGGGCAGGGTCAGCGCCAGCACGAAGAATGCCGTGATCAGGCCCGCAGCCGTGGCCTGCTGCCACGGCTGCATCGGCCCCATGGGGAGCTTCACGCTCACCCGACCTCGGCGACCAGGGAGATCGGCGTGCGGATCTTCATCGGCCGGTCGAACTGGAGGTAGTCGCCGCTCCAGGTGACCAGCATGTTCTCCGGTGTGAAGAAGAAGATCCCCGGTTCCCGGTTGCCATAGGTCATGTCGTCGCCGGAGGCGTTCACCGTCTCGTAGCAGGCCCCGGTGCCGCACAGGTCCTTGTGCTCGTAGTCGGGCAGCATCTGCGAGTCGGCGCTGCTGACCTTGCCTTTGGCGACGAAGTGCGCGATGACCTTGCCGTCCATCGAAAGCAGGTAGATGTAACTGAGCCGGTTCGGGTCACTGTCGGCGATCAGTTTGCGGCGCGCATTCGCCAGCTCTGTCGGGTTTTGCTTGACCGCCTCGTCCGGGAAGCCGCCCACCGCCTTCATGGCGGCGTCGTATGCGTCACGCTTGCGCTTTTGGTCATCGGTCATGCCACCGGTGCAGCCGGTCAGGGCGAGCACTACCGCCGCCGTGACAGCCGTCAACCGGGAGAGGGCCTTCATGATCTTGATCTCCATTGCTGTCGAGGCTCAGCCGTCGCAGGCGGGTGTGTCGTCAGTGATGCGGAACGGCAGAGACCTGCCTTTGAAAAGGTCCTGCGTCCACTTGCGGGAGTCGGCGTTGTACTGCTGGGCCGCAGCCTGGCGGGTGAACTTGAGACCATCGGCCACCTGGTGCAGCCGCGCGGATTCGTCCGCGTTACGCCCGATCGGGTCGGGCTTGTCCCGACTGCGCTCGTCGTGCTCTGTGGCGGCCTTCTTCGCCGCCGCCTGCTGCTGATCGAGCGTCACGATCCGGGCGCAGGCGTCGTGGAACTTCTCGTACTGGAAGATCGCATTGTCGGGATCCGCGACCTGCTCGCGCACTCCCTCGGCGGTGCGGAAGGGCTGGGTGACCCAGCCGAGGCCCCACACCAGCAGGCTGATCAGGGCGATGACGCCGAACATGGTGAGCAGCCAGCGGGTGATGCTCCACGGGTGGTCGTAGGTCATGGGGTTCCAATCGCGCAGTCGGGATATACGGCCCCTTCGGGGCATCTGGCGTAAGCGCTATGGCTTACCTTTAACTCGGCGGCGGGGCCGCCTGCGAAAGGCGCGACGGTCAATTCCCACTCCGCGGGCTCGGTGAGGTACGTGGTCGAGCAGGTGGTTCTCGCCTTGCCGCCGGTGCCTGTGGTCCGGCAGGACTTCTTCGGCTTGCGCTCGGGCGGGTCGTACTCCCGTCCGATGACCACGCCCGACACCTTCGGCTCCAGACGGATGTCGCCGCAGCCGGCCAGAAGCGCGGCTAGGAGCACGCCGAGCGCGAGCATAGAAGGCCTGCTCACTGTTCTTCTCCTTCGCCCGTAGCGGGCTGGGCGGCCTCGGCCCACAACTCCTGCGCAGCCGACCCGCTGAAGCCGCTGCCGCCGTACTTGCGATGAGCGGCGTCGGCGAGCAACACGAGTGCCTGGCGGGCCTCCTCGAAGGTGGGCACTGGCATCCAGCCCACCGGGCGCCCGATCAGGTAGCCGATCAGCCTGTTGACGGCCTCGGCCTCCCTCAGCGTGGTGATGGCCATTACCCGCCACCCCCGAACCGGGCGAGGAATCCCTCGTCGGTCGGCAGCTCACCGAGCGGCCAGCTCGCCGCGAGCGCCACCGGATAGTACTCCGATCTACCCGGCCCAGACCTGGGCCGCTTGCGCCTCGCGAACCGCCCGTGCCGGTGCGGGCGGGTCTGCCAGCCTCGGTAGACCTCAAACGTCATCGCGTCTAGGTCCACGAGGTAACCCCACTCGCAGAACAGGCTGTCCTGCGGGAACATGCTCGCGTCCTCCACCACGCCCGCCTCCAGCATGGCGTGCGGATTGCCCTGCGTGCGGTGCAGCAGCACGTACCATTCGTAGACACTGCCGGTGGAGACCTGCTCGTTGGCGAACCGGCCGAGCCGCATGATGTCCTCGTCGGTCGGCTTCTCGTCCTCGACGGTCACCAGGCGCAGGCCGACCACACGCTCCCGCAGGGCCTCTGGTGCGTCCATCGCGGCGCGCAGCCAGCGCAGCACGTCCGCTCCGACGCCGGAAGGGTAGGAGTCGAAGTGGTTGTACGCGATGATCTCGCGCTCCTCAGCGACGAATCCGATGAATCCACGGGTGCCCATCAGGCATCGCCTCCGAACCAGGCGGCCTGGCGGTGCTCGGCGTCCGTCCGGCACCAGATCTGGTCACGACCTCCGGCGATGAACACGCGCGATCCACTGGCGTAGCGCACGGCGCCGCTCGGGTGCTTGATCACCGCGTCCAGGGTCAGCCACTCCCGCGTATCGGCCCACACATGCCAGCCGGCCTGAAGGCTTGCCGCGTCACGCTCACGGCCGGGGCCACAGGGCGGCACCGAGCCTCGGGTGGCATCACCGGCCGCGAGCACGGCCGTCTTTCCGTACATCAGGCCACCCGCCCCTCGGCGTTGGTGATCAGCGTGGCGATCCGGTCGTCCTGCGCGATGGGGATGACGGTGTGCGGCCCGGTCGTGCTGCGTGCTCTCTCGGCGGCGGTTCGCTGCTCGGCGACGAAGGTAATGAGCGCCTGCCACTCCCCTGCGGCCATGCGGTAGTGGACGGCCGTTTCCTGGTGGGCTGCGGCGGCTCGAAGGTGGTCTTCCGCGATCCGCCGCCGTTCGGCGGACTGCTGGGCGAAGTGGTCCGCCGAACGGATGGCTCGGGTCATGCAGTCCTGGAGGTGGGTGATCGTATCGCCCTGGAAGTCGGGCAGGTCCACGTCTCCCTCTGACGTCATCGGAGGGAACGGCTCGGGCGGGATGGTGGCCGGGCTCTCGCCGTGCTCCTGGGTGGGGATCACGAGGGTTCCTTTCGGTCAGGCGGCTGCCGCCGCCGTTTCGGGTGGGGGAATGATCGGCCAGAGGGAACTGATCCCATCGGTGGGCTCTCCTCGGCGCTTTCGGTAGGCGATAAAGCTCTCGGCCTGCTCTCGCTTGGCCTGCACCTGGAATCGGTGCAGGTCAGGTGGGGACATCGAGGCGAGCGCGGCGATCCGCGCCGCCACGTCGGATTGATAGCCGCCGAGTTCGGTGAGCCGGTCGACGCCCAGGCAGGCGCGCTGCATGATCACCCAGGCCACGCGTGCAGCGGCCAAGGCGTCGGCCACACAACCGTGCGCGTCCGCCCCGACCGGCACGCCGTAGTGCTCGCTCACGGTGGTCAGGCTGCGCGAGCCGCGCCGGTAGGTGTCGGTGGCCTTGTCGATCACATAGGGGTCGATCACGACCAGCGGCGTCGCGGCCAGCCGGTCGGCGAGCGGAACCAGGCCGTGCCGCCGCGTCTCACGGTCGATCAGAGAGAGGTCGAACGGCGCGTTATAGGCGATGATCGGCGCCCCTGCCTGTGCGGCATCCACCACGGCGTCGGCGATCTCGCCGACCGCCTCGGCCACATCCGTGCGCCCCTCGGCGCGGATGCGCGCGGTGGTGTAGCCGTGAATCTCGGCGGCCTCCTGCGGTACCTCGACACCGGGATTGATCACCCAGTGGCGCAGGTGCTTGTGGCGAGTGGCCGGGGCGAGGTCGATGGCGGCAGCCGTGAGAATGCGGTCCTTCTCGACGTCGACGCCGGTGGTCTCGGTGTCCAGGGCCAGCAGGCGCGAGCGATGCCAGGCGGTCATCGGCTCACCAGCTCACCGTGAACAGGCGGGCGCCCATGTGCTTGTCGAACCAGCCGACCACGCTCTCATCGCGCACGACCCGATAGTTCGCGGCCCGTTGATTGTGTACCGCGATCGCCCTCAGCAGCCCGGCGCGCAGGTCTTCGTCCAATACCGGCAGATGCTCGCCGATCATCTTCGTGACGGCCTCGACCGGCTCCGGCACGTACCCGGAATCCTCCAGCAGCGCCGCCTTGAGCCACGACACCTCACCGATCCACACGGACGGGCTGTCGGAAACCGCCTGCCGGTGAGCGCACCGCGGCGGGCGGGTGCATGCCTGTGATCGGTTCTCCCATCGAGAACCGAAGGAGCTCGAAAAGAAGCACTCCAGGTCTTCTTCGGTGACACCGGACATGGCGTGGATGTAGAGATCGGCCGACATCACGCCACTCCCTTCAGCGGCTTGATCCGACCCGACCTGAGCGCTGTGAGGAAGCTCTTGTACTCGTCAGTACCGGCGTCACCCGGCAGTGCGCCCATCGCTCCCTCGAACGCCACCTCCAGCTCACTCGTGGTGCCCGGCCAGGCGGAGACGATCTGCATCCACAGCAGGTCGGCGTCGTTCTCGTCCACCGGCTCGGCGTCCACGATCTCGGCCTCGGGGGGCTCCTGCTGAGCAGGCACGGCGCCCTGCGGCGAGCTGGACTGCGCCGTGTGCTGCTTCGCGGCGATGACGAGCCGGTCGAACTCGGCGCGCTGCTCCTGGTTGAACCGGACCCCTTCGGTCTTGCTGCGCTCCCAGATGGCACGCAACTCGGCCGTGGTCTCAGCAAGGCGCGCGGCCATCATCAGGTCCTCGGCCGCCAATGCCGCACCGAGAGCCTGGATGGCCGCTCGGGCCGTGCCGGCGAGGGCGGCAGTCGCGACAGCGGGACCTGCGGTCAGCGTCCCAGTGCGGGCGGCTTCGGTGAGCTGTCCGAAGGTGTACTGGCTCTGGTCCAGCATGGGCACCCACCACTCGAAGGTCTTGCCGTCCTTGACCTTCGTTCGTGGGTCGAGCACCAGGTCGGCGTCGATGTACCGGCCGACACTGGCGAGGAACTCCACCAGGTCGGGCAGCTCAGCGGCGGCGTCCCACGACTTGGGCTCGATTCGCCACGTGCCCATGCCGGTCACCTCGCGCAGGAGAAGGCTGACGCGGGTGTGCGGCTTGCACGCCATCTGCCTGGACGCCCTGCACAGGCACGGCTTGCTGGACTTGATCTCGGTCTCGCCATCGCAGCGGCGCACCGCGCCCCCGCCCGACCACAGCTCCATCCACTCGCTGGAGGCGTTGGGCGGGACCGTGATGGGGATGCGGTCGGTCTCGGTGATGACCTGCCACTGCTTCTTCTCCTCCCACGGCTGCGCGGTGCCGCCGTACAGCGCGGCGATCTCCTCGATACGCCGCTGGTCGGGAGAGGTGAAGCGGAAGGTCGCCAGTTTCTCCGGCCGGAGCTTGTTGTTCTTGGTGGGCACCCGGTGTCCGAGCCGGATCCGCCCCGCTTCGGCGAGGCGGCGCTGGATCATGGACGGGCGGATGGGCATCAGGCGGCACCCTTCCTGGTGGTGGTGCGGGCAGGGGGGACGATCGGCCGGTAGCGGCGCATGTCGAGCTGGTCGTGCACGTATCCGGCGATCTCCTTGAGGTGCAGGAACACCTCGAACTCCTGCGGGCCCGCGTGCATGGGAACGAACGCGTACTTGCCGTCAGGGCGGAGGTTGAGAATCGCCGTGCCGACGAACTGCGGCACGGGAATCTCAGTGCCGTCCGGCAGCAGCGCGGTCTCGGCGAACCGCAGCGCGGCAAGCTGGGCGAGGTGGTCGCGGTAGACCTCGGAGGGCTGCTTGTTGGGGTTGCGGCTGGTCTTGCCGTCCACGAGCCACAGCCCGGACGGCGTGGTGATGGTCATCTGCGGGTAGGTGCGCGACCGGTAGCGCGGATGCTGTGGCGACTGCGGTTGCGGAAAGGTCAGATCGACCCAGAGGTCCGCGGTGCCCGCATAGCCATAGGTCCGGTTGTAGACGGTGATCTCACTGGAGTGAACGTCGCCCTCGGCGTCCACGCCGAAGTCGCCCATCCACTCCAGGTAGGTGTCCAGGAACTCACGGGCCTCGGCCAGTTCCTCCTGCTCCTCGGGAGAGAACCAGGTGAGATGGCGTCCGGTGAGGTGGGCATCGGCGAGCTTGTGAACCAGCGTGCCGAAGTCGGCGGCCTTGTCCCAGATCTTGCGGAACGCGCCCCGTGCCTCCTTGGCGAACGCCTCGCGCGTCTCGGGGTGGCGCGAGGCCCGCACCGCGGCCGGGAGGTGCTCCATCATGTGGGCGACGGTCGCCTTGGCCGCGCCGGGCGCGAGGGCGTCCTTGTCCCATTGGTTGATGACGTTGGTGACCGAGACGTAGCGGGGCGGTCCGTCGAGGCCGTCCTTCGGGTCGCGGTAGTACCGGCCATTCGGCGTATCGACCGCGTACCGGGGGGCGGTCATCACCACACCTCGAATCCGTTGTGCGTGACGCCGCCTTCGAGGAAGGCGATCCAGGTGAGCCAGTACGCGAACGCATCGTCGCTGCCGAGCCTTGCTCGCACGGCCGCCTCACTCTGCAAGCCTTTATGCTTACGCCAGATACGCACGGCCGCCTCACACTCGACCGGCAGCACGATCCAGCCGTCGTTGCTGCCGAACTTGTGCAGCGGAAGGCCGGGGACCTCCAAGCCGTGCCAGGACAGCACCCGCTCGTGCTCACCTTGGTAGGCGAGCACCTGCTGCATCACCTCGGGAGTGATGGCGGCGTACTCCTGCGGATGATCGTTGGGGTCCTCCACCGCCCACACCTGCTGGTTCGTGACGCCGTAGTCCTCGACCTTGGGCCAGGCAGGATGGGGTTCGTCATCGAACGCCATGCCGAGCTGGAGCATCAGCTCGCGATAGAGGCCCATCCCCCAGATGTTCAGCCGGAAGTACGACGTGTGGACGTCGTCCATCAGGCGCGAGGCGGCCATGACCGAGTCCTGGGCCTTGCGGTAGCGCTCCGTACGGCCGTTGTGGGCATCGTGGGCGTCCCAGTCGCCGAGCTCCTTCGCTTTGGCCGAGTCGAAGGTGCCCGCCTCCTCGCGAGGAAGGGCGTCCCGTGCCTTCACTGCCGCGTCCCAGGCGACCCGCGCCTCGGCGACCGCCTCCCGCTCGCTGTCGTCGATGCGACGCCAGGTCATGTCGTAGCCCACTACTGGCCCCCCTCGGTGGTGGAAGCAGACGGGGGCTCGATCGCCGTGGGCTCAGCGCTTGGCACTGCCGACTCGGCGGGCGGCAGGGCGGCGATCCGGCCGAGCAGCCCCTCAAGCCGCTCGGGCGTAAGGTGCCCGATCACGTCACTGGTGACTGGGGTGTCGTAGGTCAGCTCGTACCTGCCGAGCGGGGAGTCAGGGCGGGCCCAACTCAGCACGGCCAGCTCCACGCCATGGCTGAAAGCGTGGTTGACGACCGAAGCCCCGTAGCCGTTGCCAAAGCGGTAGATGTGCTGGATGCCTCCGTTGAGACGGCCGACCTGTGCGGGCGTGAACTGGTTCGCCGTCGAGCCGCACTCGGCCATCTCGTGCGCGGCCTCCATCTGCTCCAGGTGCTCGGCCAGCGCCAGCTCCAGCTTCCGCTCGCTGGTCACTTGGCCACTCCTGGCACGTCGGCCTGTCCCGTGCACCGGCGGACCAGGGCGATGATGGAACTGCCCTGGACGCGCGGCAGACCGCCGGGCGTGGTGGACTCGTTCAGATACCCCTTCTGGCTCCATTCGGCGACCGTCGCCCTATCGACGCCGAACATCTCGGCGACCTCCTGCCGGAAGTACACCTTTTCCGGGTCCACCGAGGACGCCCTGGGCAGCAGCCTCACTTGACACCTCCCCTGTGAGCCGCCTCGGCGAGCATGTCGGCGTGGTAGAAGCACCGGCCGCGCCGCCACTGCGGGATGGTCCCGGCGCAGGCGAGCCGGTGCGGCGTGCGCGCACCGTAGATGCGCCACGCCTGCGCGTAACTGATCATGTGCATGGTCGTGCCCCCTCATCAGGAGGTTGGTGTTTGGCTTACGTCGCTTCGGGTGGGTCAGGCGGCCCTTGCGGGCACGAACACGGCGGCGAGGTACTCCTGGATCTCCTGGTGGCCGACGTACCGGCCGCCGTCGATCACCTCGGCCTCCAGTGCGCCATCGGCGAGGAGGGCGATCACTGTTCGCTCCGAGACGGTCATCACCTTCGCCGCCTGAGCCACCGTGAGCCACCCCTGCGGCGGCGACTCGGCACGCTCGGCGGCCTCGCGGTGCAGACGCCCCTGAGGAGTGGCGCAGTAGCGCTGCGCCTCCGCGCGGGGGATGCGCACGGACTTCTTCGCGATCTTGAAATGGGCGACACCGCCCTCGCGAACGACGTTGCGTGCCACGGTGGCACTGACTCCGAGCATCGCGGCGAATGCGCTCACGCTGATGAGGTCGTGTAAATCAAGATCATCCGCATGATGATCTTCGTCGGTCGCAAGTGGTGTCACAGAGATCAGTTTAATCGAATTTGCGCGCAAATCAACACTTTGCGCGCAAGTCATTTCAGTTCAATGAAGTGAGCGAAAGTCCATGGAAGGGCAACTCATCCTGACAGGAGGGGGACTGCCTGCTACCGTTTGAACACTAGAGCGCGCAAAAACAGAAGATCGATGCTTTGAACGCCGATCAGCAGCCTCAGGGAGACAGCATGGCCGACGACATTCCAGTGGCCGCTCTGGCCAGGCTATTGGTGCGCGCACGGGAGGCCAGGCTGGACGCCCTGTCGGTGAACGAGGCGGCACGGCGGGCGGCAAGGATCTCCGGCGGCCGGTTCTCCCGCAATACGTGGGACGCGGCTGAGAAGGGCGACCAGGTGGTGCTCAGCAAACCACCGCGCGTCGCGACGATGGCCCTGGTGTTGTCGGATGAGGGCGCCCTGGACAACATCACCCCTGACCATCTGGACGCGGCCGGAGCGCACGAGGCCGCCGCACTGTTCCGTGCGCGCCTCACATCGGGCCACGAAGCCGCCGCTCCAGAGATGGAGAATCTGCCAGCCGGGCTGCGCACCTGGCTTGAGGCGGCCATCGAGGAGATCCGCGCCCTTCCGGTGACACAGCGGGAGCATGAAGCGATGGCCGCCGCGCTGACCGCCCAAGCCGTTGCCATGTACGAGATGCACGCCACACAGGTCCGGATCATGCGCAAGAACTGACACGTCGGCGCGGCAGATAGTTCATGCAGAAGGCGTCCATCTCGGCAGCGACGACCGCAGCACGTTCAGCCCCAGCGCCGGCCGTCGCCAGCAACGTCGCGCGCTCGGCCTCGATCGCCTTACGGAGCAATGCCCTGTCGCCACTCCCGGCCGCCCCGCCTCGCCGACCGGTCCCCGCCCGCAGGCTTGGCCCGCCGGATCTGTGGGCCAGGCGCGAGACCGTCGAGCCGTCGCGGCCGATCGCCTGCGCGATCACCGACCCGAGCACGGCCGGGCACTGCCCACGCAAGGCCACGATCACATGGCCCATCAGCAGTTCGATCGCCAACTGCTGTGCCCGCGCGCGGGCCGCAAGCTCGTCTCGCTGGCGGGCAAGCTCTCCGAGCAGCTCCAGTCCTTCACCGGCCGGGCGGCGCCCGGCGTCGGCCAACTCCTGGAAGACGCCCACGACGCTGTGCATGCTGATGCCGTCGTGCACCTTGATCACCCCGCTCGTCCCGTGCCGCACGGGCAGCTTAAATGCGGGAGGTCAGGATGGGGTTGGCATGTGGTCAGCGCTCGGTCATGCTCGTTTACCACGATCACGCATGACAGGACATCCGCATGCAGTTCCACATTCTCGGGCAGGTCGGCGTCATCGACCACGCAGGTCCGGTCACCTTGTCCCCCCTTCAGCGCCGCGTGCTGTGCGCCCTGCTGGCTCTGCACGATCGCGGACTGTCCGGCGCCGAACTGGCCGAAGGCGTATGGGGAGATGATCACGGTCGCGACGGCGCCGTGAAGACGGTCGTCTCCGAACTGCGCCGTCTGCTGCCTGGCCGCATACCGCCCGGCGGATCGGCTGGATACCGGATCGTGTTGGGCGATGACGACGCGCTTGATCTGACCGAGTTTCGCCGCCTTGTCACGGCCGCCGAGGGCGCATCCGAGGCCGTGGTCAGGGCACATCTTCTCGGCCGGGCGGTGGAATTGCTCGGTGATCCCCCGGTGCCGGACATGCCGGATGACTCGTCACTGCTTCGCGGAGTGCGGGACGAACTCTTGCGCCAGCATCGCGACGCCCGTCTGGAACTGGTCCAGACGCTGACATCGCTGGGTCGGCATCGCGATGCTCTCACCGCGGTGCGACGTGCGCTCCAGGACGATCCGCTATCGGAGGCCCTGCATGCGGCTCTGATGGACTCCCTGTATCGGGCGGGAGATCGGGTTGATGCCCTTCGGCACTATGACGCCTTCGCCGTTCTCTTACGCCGGGAAACGGGAAGTGATCCGGGCGGGCGGCTGCGTCGGCTGCATGACGACATCGCGGCCGACGTGCTGCACGAGCCACGCCCGGCCGCTACACCCGACGTCATCGCGACGCGGCGAGTGATCCCCGCCCAACTCCCGGCCGACCTGCCCGACTTCGTCGGCCGCCTGGCGGAGATCACCGCCATCCTCACCCACGTTCCCGCGTCCGGCGCGGCCGTACCAGTGATCAACATCACCGGCATGCCCGGCGTCGGCAAGACCGCTCTCGCCGTTCACCTCGGTCACCGGGTGCGGCGGCGGTTCCCGGACGGCCAGATCTTCGTGCACTTGGGAGCGATGTCGGGACGGCCGGTCGCGGTCGGAGAAGCGCTCGCCGAGCAACTCGTCCTGCTCGGTGTGCCGGCCGCCGACATCCCCGCGTCCACCGCCGGACGCTCGGCCCTTCTCCGATCGGTCCTGGCCGACCGCAAGGTCCTGCTGGTCATCGACGATGTGGCGAGCGCCGCCCAGGGCGGGTTGTTCGTTCCCGGCACACCGGGCTGCGCCGTTCTCATCACCAGCCGCCCCCGGCTGAGCGGCCCCGGTATCCGCTCGATGACGCTTGACCCGCTGCGCCGCGACGAGGCCCGCCACCTGCTGGCGGAGCTCATTGGAGCCGACCGCATCGACGCCGAGCCGAGCGCGGCCGACGCGATCCTGGACGCCTGCGCCGACCTGCCACTCGCGCTGCGCATCGCCGCAGGCAGGCTGACGGCGCATCCACACTGGCCGATCGGGCTGCTGGCCACCCGGTTGCACGATCGGCTGGCGGGCCTGACCGATGGGGATGTGGCCGTTTCAGCCAGCATTGCCGACAGCTATGACGCCCTATCGGAACAAGTCCGGCACGCGCTGCGCGTGCTGTCCCTGGCCGGATCCGGTTCTTGGCCCATGTGGCTGGCGGACATGCTGATCGGTAAGGGGGACGGCGAAGACGCGCTGGCCGCCCTCAATGCGCACAATCTGGTGCTGCCCGCCGGCGCCGACGCCCACGGCCATCCGCGTTACCGCATGCACGACCTGGTCCGTGAGTACGCCGAGCGGCGGCTCGCCGACCGGCCGGACGAGCGCGACGTGGCCACACATCGGCTGCTGACCGGATGGCTGTTGCTCGCCGACCGGGCGGCGGCGGCCACGCCGGGCGAGCCGTGGTTCGCCCCGCCGTCCACGATGGACACCTCGATCGACCTCATCCCCGAGGTGGCCTGGGAACTGGTCGCCTCCGATCCCGAGGGCTGGCTCACCGCCGAGGCCACGCAGATTTTCGGCGTGATCCGGATGGAACTGGCCGAGCGCCGGTTCCGCCTGGCCTTCGGGATCGCTCTGCGGATCTCCGCTCATCTGAACCGCAGCGGCCGGTCTCGCGACGCCGAGGACATGTGGCGTGTGATCACGCGTATCGCCGTGGAGACCGGCGACGACCGCCTGGGGGCCCAAGCCCGGCTGCGAGCCGCCGCACTGGTCGCCGCCACCGAAGGCGGACCGCTGCGAGCCGTGCCCATGTTGAACGACTGTGCCGAGGTACTGCAACGACTGGTCGACCGACGGTCGTGGGCGCGTGCGCTGGCATTGCGCGCCCACTGCCGCCACGAGATGGCCCAGACAGCCGGTGAGAACGATCCGGGCCTGCTGGCTCAGGCGGAGCAGGACGCTCGCATGGCGCTGACGCTGGCCCAGACCGCCGGGGACGACTACGCCGAGGTCGCCTCTCTTCGCACACTGGTCTTGATCGAGCATGCCCTGGGGCGGACGGACGAGGCCGCGACAACCTGTCAGACCGCCGTTGAGACGGGGCGGGAGATCAGCACCAGGCGAGGAGATCGCACCTACGAGCAGTTCGCCGCATCGGCACTGAGCGTCATCACGGCTTGATCGCCACCGCCGTCCACGCCCGTAGTGCTCGTGGCTCCCCCGGCGCGTCCCCGGTGGCGCTCCACTCGGAGACGTTGACCATGCCCGGAGGTGTGATGATGTCCCAGCCGTCGAAGAAGCGCAGGATTTCGGCCTTGGTCCGGAAGATGACCCCTGAGAACACCTTCTGGAAGGTGGCGTGTAGGTGCGGGTCGGTTCCCTCCTGGGTCACGTGGGAAATGACGAGGTAGCTGCCGCTTGCCAGCTCGTCCAGGACGCGCCGGACGGACCCGTACGGATCATCGGCATCCGCGATGTAGTGCAGCAGATACAGGTACATCAGCCCGACCGGCCGGGTGAAGTCGATCAGCCGCTGGGTGTGGGGGTGGTTGATGATCTGGGCCGGAGTGCGCGCGTCGGAATCGACGTAGCGCGTGCGCTCGTCGCCGGACAGCAGGGCCTGCGCGTGAATGTGGACCGTAGGGTCGTTGTCCACGTATACGACGCGTACAGCCGGGTTGATCGCCTGCGCGACCTGGTGGACGTTGTTCGCGGTGGGCAGGCCGGACCCGATGTCGATGATCTGGTCGACTCCGGCCTCGACCATGAAGCGCACGACCCGCTCCAGGAAGCGGCGTCCGTCGTGAGTCAGCGCGGGCAGGTCTGGTGCCGCCGCCCAGAGCTTGTCGGAGATCTCGCGGTCGATCCTGTAGTTAGTGGTGCCGCCGAGTCCATAGTCGTACATTCTCGCCACGCTCGGCACAGTGGGGTCCACGCCGGGCGGAGCCATTTCACGCTGACCGGATTCCGGATTCATTGACGTCCTTTAGCTATGAATCGGACAGTGCAGCCATTTTAGAACTTCCGCCAATGGTGGTTCCAGAGGGCTGCATTTGCAGGCATGCAAGAACTTGCATGAACTTGCTCTTTACGGCCGTATCCGGAACGGCATATCGTGCCGGACCTGGAACGTTTCACGATCGGGGTGCGGAACGTCCCTTGATTTCATGATCATTGCGAGTTTGGAGGTCTGCATGGCACGCCAGTCCGCGCCCCGCGCGGTAGCGGCGATCATCGCCATCGTCGGCTGGACCATCGCAGCGGTCGCCACCACGGCCGCGCTCATCCGATTAGAGGAGGAAGGCACCCTCGCTTCCCACGTCGTCGTCATGGTCGCGGGCGCCAACACCGTCGCGATCATCGCCACCTTGGTCAGCGCCACGATCTACCTGATCTGGCGCCACAAGGTGGACTGCGCCAGCTACCAGCTCGGCCTCGCCCATCGCTGCGGGCTGGCCGACGCGGTCCGCAAGTCCACCGGCTAGACGGCGGCGCTTCGCACCGTCAAAGCGATCGCGTTGGTCAGGTCGGCCTGCGTCCACTTACGCCCACACCCGTCGAGCCGAGTGTCACACACGATGGCCGCCCGGCTCACCCGCAGCAACCCGGTCACCCGGCACGCGGGGCATTCGATCGGCAGCCGGGACGCGGTCGCCGCGATCAGCGCGTCATGCTCGTCCAGGCTCCACAACCGGCCGCAGCCTCCCCCGGAGGCCGCGCATTCCACCCACTTCTCCCCCGCTGTGCGCGTCATGGTTCCCATCGAGCCGCAGCCCCAGCACGGTAGGCCGAGCCGCTGCACGTGGACCCCCCAGGGCGCGAGCCCGTAGGCGCAGCGGCGCAGCCGGCCGATCTCATGCATCATGTCCGCGACGAAGTCCCGCCCGGCCGCCCACTCGGCGTGGCGCAGCAGCAGCTCCGCCAGCTCGATGACGCTTGCCGTCACGGGGTAGGTCAGCCCGCGGTGCTCGCAGATCAGCCATGCCCACGCCTTCAGCGTGCTCGGAATGGACGGCGGCCCCACCTGGTCATCGTCTTCACCGTGCAGGGGAACCGCACCGTCGTGGATCATGCACAGCACATCCAGCCGTACCGGCACCGGAGCCTCGCGCGATCCCGACACCCGTTCTCCCGTCGAACCAGAGCGCTCGACATGCGCCATCAGCCAGCTCATCAATGCCGGGCTCGCTTGAAGGTCCCGGCGGAGCCTCGCCAGCCCCCAGCGGCAGATCAGCGCTCCGGGCTCCGCCTGGCGTGGGGGCCGGTCGCCATCCAGCCGATCGACGCAGCAAGGGCCGATGCACAGCACATCTGGCATGAGGGGTGCGAGTCCTTTCGTGCAGGCAGAACGCAAGCGATAGGGCTCACGTCACCTGATCACATGATGACGCATCGGTCCTGCCAGAGCGGATCGGTGACGTAAGCGGGCCTGCTTGCGCAAAAACAGTGGGAGCGGTTGACTATGGATCAACGCCCTACCAGCCGCTCATTCGGAGATCTCGTGCCACGACAGCAGCCAGCCGAACCAACTGAACTGTTTCCGGCCGAGCCTGTCTCCCGAAAGCGGAGAAGTGCCCCCGCGCCGCATGACGAGGCGCCGCGCGCCGGGAAGCCGCTCCGCGTCAAGCGGCGAACGGACACCGTGACGCTGTCGTTTCGCGTGCACACCAGCATGGACGAGCTGCTGACCGAGGCGTGTGAGGTATCCGGCCACGGGCCGAAGGGGGTCGTAGAGGAAGCGGTGCACAACTACGCCGACGCGCTCGGCATCGCGGCCGAGTTGCCCGAAGACGATCCAGGATTCTTCGAGGACATGCCGCACGACTTCTCCGGTCGGCTCGACCGGCGTGCGGACGGCACAGGCGAGAACCCCGACATGGTGATGGTCTCGGTCAGGCTTCGGCCGATCACGCGGGCCCGCGCCTGGCACTGCTGCGTGATCACCGGCCAGAACAGTCAGACCACCCTCGCGACGCTGCTCAACATCTACTTTCACAGGATCGGCGTACCGCAGAAGCGGCGCGGCGACGTGAAGGGCAAGTCTCGCCGTAGCGGTTGACGCCCGCCGAGCGTGCACCGGGTCGCTCGGGTGAATGATCAAGCGGCCGTGCGGCCTGACCGGCCTCGGTACGTCTAGGACAATCCTGTTTCCGGAACCTGCATCGCCTCTAGCCGCTCCCTCGCCTCGCGGACCTCGCGCACATGGTTCCATTTGGCAGACGCATGCAAGATCTCGCGCACTCGCTTATTGACCCGTGCGGACGAGATGAATGGAAGTGCCCGCGCGATCCCGTTGATTCGATCTGCCGCGAAGTCTATCTGCCCGGCTCGCAGCGTTGTGATTGCCTGTCTTCCCAGGTATTGCGCCCGGAATAGGGGCGACCATTCGCCGATTCTCTCCGCCGCATCCCCGAGGAGGCGATTGGCTTCACCGAATCTTTTCAACTGCCCGAGGCCGATCGCCACATCCCCGATCATGGCAGCCTGGGCGAATGCTCCAAGCCCATTGCTGACATTCAGTGCAAGGTCCAGCGGAGCTGGCGCATCCACCTCGCGTCCATGTATCGATGCCAGAGAACGTCCCAGCCTCATATTCAGTGAGGCAACTCGACTGTCCGGCAAATCATGTAGCGCCAGGCCCTTGCGAGCGTATGCCACCCCGCGAGCGTATTCACCCTTCTCCTGGGAGACGCGGCTTAATCCATCCAGCGCTCTGGCTTGAGCGTCGTCATCCGCCCCTAGGATGGCCATGTCCAGGGCGAGTCTTCCCGCATACTCGGCTTTGCTCAGTTTTCCGGCATCGTAAAGAACGAGGGTGACCTGGTACATCAGCTGTGAGATCGCTCGTTGAGTCCTGGCGTTTCGGACTCGGTCGGCCAGATCTCTTATCCTGTGGACATGACCTAGCGCGGCGGGGGTCAGCGGCACTCCGCCCAGCTCATATCGCCCTCGCGCCAAGCTGTCTGCCAGAGTGCTCACGTAATCGGCATCTTCGTAGGGATTTGCGCTCGCGTTGTTGCCGGGAATGAATATCACTGCACCGGCCGCCGTCAAGAATTCTCGGCGTTCCACTGGCTCCTCCATTTGCGGGGATATCCGCACCTCCCAGCCGACCCGAGAAAGCAGCTCGATCGCTTTTCCCATGGTCGTGTCCTTGATACCCCTGGACACCTGCGAGACCCAGGTTTGCGATACCCCAAGCGCGTCCGCAAGCTGACTCTGGGTCCACTTGCGCTGCTCCATGATCGCCTGGAGGGCAGCGGGTAGCGTGCGTACATCCACAGCGTGAGCGTATAGCCACGAGCAATCACAATCTATTGCCCCATTGCCCTAAGCAATACCCCTGTTGGCATCGTCGAAAACTGCCCTTCACCATTGGGTCGCCCGCTACCACCTGCCCCACGCGAGAGGCCAGTTCAGACATGGGTACCGCACTCCCTCTGCCGGCGCCGCTCAGACACGTCTTGGCCGCAATTGTGGCCAGAGCGGACAAATGATGATCGATGTGTCCCACCCGAATGCGGCTCGGGTCTACGACTTCCTGCTCGGCGGTAAGGACAACTACGCCGTCGATCGCGTGGCCGCCGCGGAGCTGGAGAAGGCGAGCCCCAATGTCCGGCGAGCCGTGCGGCAGAACCGGGACTTCCTTGGCCGTGCCGTGCGCACCCTTGCCGAGGCCGGCGTCGAGCAGTTCCTCGACATCGGCTCCGGCCTGCCCACCCAGGACAACGTGCACGAGGTCGCCCGCAGGGTGAACCCAGCCGCGCGCGTGGTGTATGTGGACAACGATCCGGTGGTGCTCACGCATGGCCGTGCCCTGCTGGCGGGCCCCGGTGTCGCCATGGTGGAGGGGGATCTGCGAAAGCCTGACGCGATCCTGGACAGCGCTGATGCACGCGAACTTCTGCGCCCTGATCGACCGACTGGGCTTATCGCTGTCGCTGTCGCCCACTTCGTGGAGCAGGACGACCTGCTGGTTGGGGTCCTCGGCCGGTTCGCCGAGCGCCTGGGGAAAGGAAGTGTCGTGGTGCTCACGCACGCGTGCGACGAGGACATGTCGCCGGAGGCATCGAAGGCGGCGCGCAAGATCTACGAAGCATCGCCGACACCGATCTTCCCACGCACACGTGAGCAGGTGACCGCTCTGCTCGCCCCGCACGTGCCAGAACTCCATCCCCCGGGCCTGGTGGATGTCGCTGAGTGGCGGCCCGATCTCGGCCTGCCCAGGTACGAGCACCTTCCACACGAAGGGTTCTTCCTCGGAGGCGTCGGAACCATTTCGTGGACTGAGGGGTAGCGATGGATTCGCTCATGCGCGTCTGCGTCCCGGCCACCGCCGGGCGATTCGGCGCCCGGTTGGCTCGTGAGCTGCTCAAGCGGGGCATTGACGCCGACCTCAATGGTGATCGGTGCCGGATGATCGTTTCCCTCTGTCACGGCCTGGTCGCCACGGTGAACGACACGGACATCCGCTGGTGTAGCCCACAGGTACGCAGCGGGGGGCGACGGCTGTGCCGGATCCGCCGCACGGTGGACGGTGCGGCGGCGGCGCTCGCCGCCGACTACCG
This sequence comes from Spongiactinospora sp. TRM90649, assembly GCF_029382225.1. Lineage (GTDB taxonomy): Bacteria > Actinomycetota > Actinomycetes > Streptosporangiales > Streptosporangiaceae > Spongiactinospora. The sequence goes on along the minus strand of NZ_JARLTC010000028.1, from coordinate 32,993 downwards.
GCTGCTCAACGGCGACGACGGCCCGGCCCGTGCGAGGGGATCGGCCCGTGCCGCGCCTTCGTGAGCATGAGAGGGAACGGGCGCTGGCGCGGGACCTGGAAGGCCGGGCCGGGGGCCGGTGGGTGGTGCTGTGGTTGTGCTATCACCGCGTCTTCATCGCGTTCTTCTGCGGCCTTTCGGCGCACGGCGTCAGCGTGGCCGATCGCGCCGCCGAGGGGCTGTGGCAGCGGATGCTCCTCGCCGATCCGAAACTCTGGCCGGCCCTCTCCGCCAAAGACGGCCGCAGCCGTCCACGCTGCACCCCTCCTTCAACCTCTGACTTCTAAATCAAGGATCATGCCGACTACCTTCAACGGACCTTCGCTATGGCCACATCAGCGCGACGCGGCCAACGCCACCGTGGACGCTCTGACCACCGGTGGACGGGCCACCGTGGTCATGCCCTGCGGAACCGGCAAGACCAGGACCGGCGCGGCGATCGCCGCCCGGCTCCTGGCCGACCATGCAACGGCCCGGGTGCTGATCGTCGCCCCGTTCCTCGAACTGATCACTCAGACGATCGCCGAGTGGCGCAGGCTGGACGGCCAGCCGCGGTGGGATCGAATCATCGCCTGCTGTTCAGACCCCAGCGTCGCACGGAGCCAGGCGCTGCACGGCGAAGATGAGATCGTCACCTCTGAGCCGCAGCGACTTGCCCACCTGGCCGCCGCGCCAGGCAGGACCCTGGTCGCTGTCACTTATCACAGCCTCCATGTGGTCGCCGAGGCGCACGGTCGGCATGCCGCGCCCTCCTGGGACCTGATTTTGATCGATGAGGCGCACCGCAGCGTCGGCCGCGCCGCCAAACCATGGGCCGTCATCCACGACGATGACCGCATTCCGAGCGCGCGTCGCCTGTATATGACCGCTACCCCCAAAGTGCTGCTCACCAGCGGGGACGACGTGGTCAGCATGGACGATAAGGAAGTCTTCGGGCCTCGCGTCTACCAAATGTCGTTCGGTGAGGCTCGGAAAGGCGGACTGCTCGCCGACTACCGGGTGATCGCGCCCATTATCACCGATGAGCAGGTCCGAGCCGCCGCTCAGATGCCGCGACCGGCCGAGTTCTACCAAAGCGGCCGATCAGCGCTGTCGCCGGCCGTGCTGGCCACGCAGATCGCGGTCCTGCGTGCGGCCCACCAGTACGACATCCGCCGTCTGATCACCTTCCACAACCTGGTGACCAATGCCAAGCACTTCGCCGGCACACTGCCCCATGCGCAGAGCCTGCTCGACCCCGGCGAGCGTACAGACCTGTGCGTCGACCACGTCCACGGCACCCAGTCTCTCGCTCAACGGCGCGCCGCCCTGGACCGACTACGCGAAGACGATGAGGACCTCGTCGTCATCTCCAACGCACGCGTGCTCGGCGAGGGCATCGACGTGCCCGCCGTGGACGCGGTGGCCTTCATCGACTCTCGTAACTCCCCCATCGACACCATCCAGGCCATCGGCCGCGCACTGCGTCGAGGGGCACGGCCAGGGCCGAAGACGGCCAGCGTCATCATCCCGGTGATCCTTGGGCCGGGTGATGACCCCGAGACCGCGCTCCAGGCATCCGCGTACGCACCGCTGTGGCAGATCGTGCGTGCCCTGGCGACCCACGATGAGGACCTGACAGTCCGTCTTACCGAACAGCGCCGCAATATCGGCGGCGATCAGACCCTTTCCTACTCGATGAAGATTCCCGAGTGGCTGCACATCAGCGGAGTGCCCGTCCCGGACGGATTCGCCTCAGCCATCACCGTGCAAACGGTGCGCTGCGCGACCAGTTCGTGGGAAGAGAAATATGGTGCCTGCTCGGCGTACTACGCCAAGCACGGTGACCTGCTCGTTCCTCATGACTACCGGACAGCGGACGATGAGGATTTGGGAGGCTTTATCCATCGCCAGCGCACCGAGTATCAAAATGGGGTGCTCAGTGCCGGCCGGATCGCGCTGCTGGAAGCCATCGGGATGGTCTGGCGTCCCAATCAGCATAAACGGGACCAACTCCTCGCCGAGTTGCGCGCTTTTCACGCCGAGCATAAACATTTGCGCATCCCGAGGGATTATAAAACTTCCAATGGTTTTCCGCTCGGGCGGGCCTACACCAACCTACGCTTCCGGCGGCGACAGACCGCACTCGATCCCGAATACGTCGCCGCGTTGGAAGAGATCGGGGTCATCTTCGAGGTGGAACAAAAGTGGAAACAGTTCGTGGCCGACCTGAAGGACTTCCGCCGCGACCACGGGCATCTGGACGTTCCCCAGGAATACCTTACTTCCACGAAGCGCAGGTTGGGCAGGCAGGTCAATCGATTGCGCCGTGATCGCCGGGAGGGCAACCTCTCTCAGGCGAAGATCACGACCCTGGACCGGTTGGGATTCATCTGGAGCGCCCGCGACACCCGTTGGTACCGCAACCTGAGCCTGTTACTCCTTCATGGCAGCAGAGACGGCCAGCCGACCTGGGTCAAGCAAAGCTTCACCACGCCTGACGGCGACCGCATCGGTACCTGGTTTCACAACCAGCTGGAGATCGCTCGCCGGGGCCAGCAGCCCACCGAACGTGTGAAGGCGTTACGCGCCGCTGGAGTCGATGTCCCCGATCCGCTTCCGCATAGAAGTCGGAAGGAAGAATGAACCTGACCGTAGCCGTCTACGACCTGGAAAACGGCGGAATCGACAACGCCTCGGTAGCCGGCTTCAGCGTGGCAGTGGCCGGCATCGGGCGGTTCCTGAAAGTCGGCGCCGGTCTGCCTCGGCGGCAGAACGTGCACCAGGCCGTCGTCGGATCGACGGCCGCGCGATGGCCGCTGCGCCCGGAGGAGCCCACCAGGTTGATCTGGTCGACGGCGCACTTCGTTCAATGACCGCCCTGACCGACGCGCTGCGCCGCCATGGCGTCCCGCTGCCGGAAGCCGCTCTCCCCGAGCGGGCGCCCGTCCCGGACGATCCGGCCGCAGGCGAGCCCATCGATCAGTAGTCGACGACGATGAAGGTGGATCCATGAATCTGAAGGTTGGGACGTACAACCTAGAAAACGGCGGAATCGACGATGGGAGCGAAAGCCGCCTGCTGGAGCAGCTCTGCATGCTCGGCGAGCTGGACCTGGATCTGCTCGGTCTACAGGAGTGCAAGTGGGGGGTGGACGACCTCGACGATGAGGATCGACTGCTGAACCTGGCCGCCGACCGGCTCGGCATGACCTACCGAGCGCTGGTGCACTCCAATCATCACGCCTGTCACCTGGCCATCCTGGTCAGAGAGCGTCCCGGCCTGGAGGTCGCGGGCACGCATCACGACCAGGCTGTGCCGTGGTGGCACGCTCAGGCCGTCGTGAAGCTCTCCGTGATCGGCCGGGACCGGCCGGTGTACTTCATGAACATCCATGGGGCTCCGGGTAGCACCGTAATACGAGAGGCCGAGGCGGAAACCTTCTTCCTTTACAGACATCGGGACACCATCTCCGTGGGGGATTTCAATGCCGCCGCTGTCGGCGAAATCCCGAGGGTGGCCTCAGGGGCCGATCCCGCGCAGGTTCGCCGTAAAGGCAATCAGCGGGCGGCAGAGGCTGTCAAGGAGGCAGGGTTCATCGATGTCGCCGCAGTATGGGGCGACAGAACACCGACCGTGGGTCACCGCGATGGTGTCGCATACCGCGCGGACCGGATCTGCACCACTCTGCCTGATAGTACGGTGACCGGGTACCACGTGGTGGAAGAAGAGGGAGAGCCGAAGTCGGATCACCGGCCTGTCGTCGCCACCTTCTCACTGACCTCAAGCGGTAGTGACTGATGATTCGCACTGTGGTCTTTGACTACGGCGGGACGATCACCTTCGGGGCTCGAACGGCACCATCGCGGCCGGTGGATCCGTTCGCGGCGGCAGCGCTGCACGTTCTCCACCGTCTGGGCCTTCGCCTGCTGTTGGCGTCCAACACACTGGAGATGCAGGACCGCCGCCCGGCCCTGAAGATTGCAGGCGTGGACCATCTCTTCTATGAGGTGTTTCAATCACATCTGATGGGCATCGCCAAACCGGATCCGGAATTCTATCGGCGTGTTCTGACCGCAGCGCAGGGCACTCCGGGCCAGGTGCTGTGGGTCGGAAACAGCCTAAAGAAGGACGTGGTCGAGCCAGCCTGCCACGGCATACGCACGGCCTTGGTTCGTCCGGAGGGCTTGCATCAAGGGGAACGACTTCCTAATGGAGCCATCTTGATCGCACAGATCGGTGTGCTCCCCCGCCTGCTTACCGAGCAGGAAAAGTAATCAAGCCGGCGCGCCCGGACCCCGCGCGCTCGTCCCAGCAAAAGCAGCGTATCGGGAAGGATTTCATCCCTCACGATCTACTTCTATGGCTAGGAGGATTCGCTTGAAACGTCTCGTCCTCGATACTCACGCCGCCTCCTGTTACTTCCGTACATCGGTCGAAGGAGACGAGCGCAAGGCCCTGGTGCAGATCACCGAGCGATGCAACCTGCACTGCGCGCACTGCTTTGTCTCATCGGGCGACTGGGGCGAGCACATGCGCGTGGAGGACCTCGTCGACACCGTGTTCCCCCGGCTGCGTCGTGCTCGGGTCCAGCGGCTGACCCTGACGGGGGGCGAGCCGTTCGTCCACCCGCACATCATGGACATCTGCCGCGCTGTCGCCGACTTCGGCCTGCCACTGGGGATCTGCACCAACGCCACCCAGACCAACAACGAGCAGATCGCCGCTCTGGCCGAGCTGGGCAACGTCCACATCAATGTTTCGTTCGACGGCTTCCGGCCGGAGAGTCACGGCCGGTTCCGTGGCAACACCAAATCGTTCGAGACCACCCTGGCCACCACCCGCGCCTTCGCCGAGGCCGGCCTGCTGCAAGGGTTGCTCTCCACCCCCAACGCGCTCACCGACACGGAGGAGTTCGGCGCGCTGTGCGCATTCGCCGTCGAAGTCGGCGCCGACTACGTGCTGATGAACCCGCTGTCGTCGTTCGGCCGTGGCGTGAAAAGTCAGGGACGCCTGGCCGCCGACACCGGCAAGATGCGCACGATCCGGGCAATCACCGAGCGGTTCCGCGAACAGGACGTCGACATCGTCCACATCCGCTTCCCCAATGACAGCAAGCCCTTATCCGGATGTGACGCGGGCAAACTCATCTACGTCTTCGCTGACGGCCTCACCGCGGTCTGTCCCTACCTCGTATTCGCCGCCCGGACCCCGCAGTCACGCTACGCTGACGCCGATTTCCTGGTCGGCAACATCCTGCACGAGGAGATCGCCGAGGCTCTCGACGCCTACGACCTCACCGGACGTCTCGGCATGGGCGCCAACCCCACCTGCGGCTCATGCGCCATGAACACCACATGTGGCAAAGGATGCCCTGCCGCCCTCATCGCCCAGGGCGCGTGGATCGGCGAAGTGGACACCGAACAATGCCCCGTGACCGATCCCCCCTTGTTGCAGATCACCCGTCACTCGTGAGCGGCGGCCTGTTCATCGCAGTGGAAGGGCCGAACGGCGTGGGCAAGACCACCGCGGTCACTCACCTGGCCGCCCGGCTCGACGCGGACGGCCGGAACGTTCACGTGACCACCGAGCCGTCCGGCACGCCGTTCGGGCGGCTGATCCGCGCCAGTGAGGGCGCTCTCACCGGCCGGGCGCTGGCCTTGGCGGTGGCCGCCGACCGGTACGCGCACCTGGAGGCCGAGATCCTGCCGGCGCTTGAAGCCGGGAAGGTCGTGATCAGCGACCGCTACGTCCAATCCTCATTGGTGCTGCAACGCCTCGACGGTCTGCCCCTGCAAGAAATCTGGCATTACAACGCCCATGTCCCACCCGCGACTCTATCCTTCTACCTGCACAACGCTCCTGAAGTTCTGCGGCAGCGGGTGGCGAGACGTCCCAGACGGTCGCGTCTGGAACGCGTCGGTTCCCCCGAACAGGAGATCGCGCTGTACCAGGAGGCGTTCACCTTCCTGGCCGCACGCGGCTGGCGTCAGGTGCGGACCGACTGCCGCGATCTGGATCCGGACGAAGTGGTAGCGCAACTCCTCCGGGATATGGAGCAGCTCGGCAACTGACGACGAGATGAGGTGAGCCGGATGGTCACGGCGCTGACCGTCAACATCGGGGCCGCGTCCAAAGAGCGCGCAGAGTTGATCCTGCGCTGGCTCACCTCCCGGCAAGAGGACATTTTCCTGCTGACCGAGACCAGCGGGGGCACCGGCACCGCTTACCTGCTGGACCGGTTCCGCCATGCGGGGTACACGGTGCTCAACACGCCCGATGTGGGCGAGCGGGGAGCGGCGCTGGTGAGCCGCCTGGCCGGACGATCCTTCCTGCTCTCCGAGGTGAGCATTCCCGGCCGGGTGAGCGGCGCGATCTTTGACACGAACCCGCGGACGCGGTGGCTCAGCGTCTATGTGCCGAGCCGAGACCGCAGTGCGGACAAGACCACTCGCAAGGAGCTGTTCATCGCTTCCCTACTCAAAGCGCTACATGAGCTGCCCGCTGAGGAGCGCGACCACCTGGTGATCGGTGGCGATTACAACGTGATCGCCACCGACCACTCTCCCATGCACCCAGGGTTCCTGCCGTTCGAGTTCGGTCTGCTGGACACACTTCGCTCTCAGGGGTTCGTCAACGCCCATGAACATTGTTCACCTGGGACGCAGGCATACAGTTGGATCGGCAGGACGGGCGCGGGCTACTGCTACGACTACTTCCACGTGGGCGCGGCCCTGGCCGACCGGATCGGCGGGTGCGCATACCTGCACGAGACCCGCGAATTGGGCCTGACCGACCATGCCGCAGTCCGCCTGGAGATCGCCCTCGACGCTGTTCGCCTGCCGTACGGAGATGCCGCCGAGCCGGATGAGATCGCCCTGTTCTAGGCCGAGGCCAGCGCCGCCCGCACCAGCGAATCGTAGGTGTCGGCCATGCGCTCCAGTTCCACCCCGAGCGAGCGGGCGAAGACGTCGAGTTCGTCCTGCACGGCGGCACCGGACTCCTGGTCGCTCACGGTGCGCTCGAACTCGATGAACACGCCTGCGTGCTCCACCTCGTCCACACAGATCGCCACCCCGGCGAGCCTCGTGGTCCGGCGGGTCTTCCGGATGCGGACCGTGGGACGAAATCCCATCGCGACGACGGCTTCGTGCATCTGCTCCCGGTCGGCGATCTCGGTCTCGTGCTCCAGGCACGCCATCGCGTTGTCCAGTGGCCGTTTGATGGTGAACAGGTGCCTGTCGTGCTGGGTACGCAGCCGGGCGAACGTCACTCCGATCTTGCTTTGCCCGTATTCCCAACCGGGTTGGGCATACGCCTGATCATCCTGAAGCGCTGGAGGCGACAGAACGGCTCCGCGTCGTATCAGAGCGGCCTCCAACGCGGCGAGGTCTCGTACCGCGTACTTGACCTCGACCTCTTGGGCGTTTTCAGTCACTCCGGACCCTCCCGTATCGGTTGTGGCTCAGGGAGCCTACCGATGCACCGATCCCTCGTTCCCGCTGTTCGGTGAAGTTCTCCAATGACCGGTCGAACTCAATGCCCTGTGGCACGAGCCGATCGAGACCCGTGCCACAGGGTGAGGCCGCCTAGCTACCGTAGGCGCGAGTTGCCGTCCGGAATCCCTTACCAGGCGTCCACACGGGCTTCCAGTGCTCCGGCTTCGGCACCGGCGCACCCGTCGTGGGAACCTGATGCATCCTGGCCTTCCGGTGGCCCAGCCGCCACGTGCCGAAGTCGGCGATCGTGACAGTGCCACCGTCAGCGACACATTTCTTGATCACCAACGTGGCGGCCTTGAGGACCTCGTCCACCTGCTCGTGGTCGTGTCCCGTCATGCCTGCGATCGCCTCGGCGAGGCCGCGCCGGTTCAGCTTTGACGAAGCACCCATCTGCGATCTCCCTTCCTTCGCTATTGTGCCGCAAGCTCAAACGCTTACGGCATCGACCGTCCCCGCCTGGCCTGCCTGATGTACTGGCGCAGCGCCGAGCGCGTCGATGGATCCTTGACTCGGGCCTCGATGTCAGCCGTGCGTCGTGCGTCGTCCGGCGTTGCGGGCGCCCCCACGGCCAGCGACTCACGCAGCAATCGGTAGCCGTCGCTGTCCGGCAGCAGGCCCTCGGCAGGGCGGCAGCCGAAGGTGCACGGCATCCACTCCACCGCCCCCCACAGTCTGCACAGCATCGGCCGCTGCTCGTAGGCCCGGCACTGCCGGGCGTCGTCGAGCGCCGGGCACTGGAACTGCTCTCGCTGTAACGCCTCGGGTGCGGAAGGGATCTTGATGCCGGTCTCCTGGCGGATCCGCTGGCGCTCGCGCGGGGTTCATCTCGATCGGCCCGCACGACTCCCAGCACAGTCCCTTACAACCCGGCTGCGGAACCTGCGCGTACAGCTCACCCAGACGGGCGTCCAGGTCACTGCGCCTAGTCATGGCTGTACTCCTCCACCGTAATGCCCTGGCGAGTGACGGTCACCCGTGCGTGATCGCCGAAGGCGGCCAGCAGCACGTTGTCGAATGCGCCCGACCTCACGGCGTCCGACAGGGCACGGCACCTGTCGTACCGGGCTTCGTCCGGGCCTTCATATGGGCCTTCCTCGTAGTCCCGGCGGGCCGGGTTCCACCGGCTGGGCCGCCTGCCCAGGCTGGAACGGCTTCCTTCGATCTCCAGATCGTAGTAATCGACGAAGTCGAAGGAATCGTTGTCGTAGTCCGGCCTGGCCGGGTCAGGGTCCGCCGTGGTGCGGAACCAGATCGCGCTCGCCGAGAAGGTGCACAGCTCACCGTCATTGAAATACGGCGTGTACTGGCACCATCCAACGCTGATGATGGTCGGCTCGTTGAGAACCGCCTGAAGGATCGGTGCGAACTCCTCCAGCGGACGCTGGGGAGTGCGCTCGGCGCCAGAGTTGATGTCCCCGAGAACGGGGATGCCGAGGAAATTGTGCGTGACGGTCTCAGACATGATCGTCTCCTTGTTTGTCCTCATCGCGGCCACTGAAGGTGGACAGGTTGAGGGTGGAGAGGGGAATCTGGCGGGCCTTCGCCCCGGACATCCACGGCTTGATGGGCATGCCGTCGATGTAGTCGGCCGGTGTGGGCAGCCAGCCGAGATCTTCGATGATGTGCCGCTCGGCGATCTCCCGCACCGGTACCTGGTGGCCCCGCGAGGTGGTGATGGTGACCCCGAAGATCTGCTGGCACAGCCAGGTGCCCAGGGTGTGGTGGTAGAGCGAGCGGTGGCGCACGTCGCCGATGACCCGCTTGGAAGAGTCGATGAACTCGTGGATAGACAGATATTCGGCCGGTTCGCCGCCCCACTTGCGCGCCGAGGACACGGCGTGGCGGTAGGAGTTCACCGTGCCACGCCGTTCGCCTCGGCCAGCTCCTCATACGAGGCGTACAGCGTCGGCCAGTCCTCGCCGGGAGCGAGCACCTCTACCGGCAGTCGCCCGCGGGCGACGGCCAGCCGGACCTCGACACTGCTGCGGCCTTCGATCGCGAGAAATCCGGCGCACGCGAGGTCGTCGCCCGTACCAGGCTCGCCCTTGTGGCAGCCGAAGACCGGCGCCCCGATCAGAGCATGCCCGGCACGATGGTCGCGGCACGTCGCCACGACCGCCTCGTAGCGCTCGGCCGGAAACTGGCCCGGCTCGGCGTCGCGCCGCCAGGGGCATTTCTGCTCTCCCCCGCAGGGGAAGGCGCGGTGCTTCATCCGTCCGCCTCCGGCAGCTCCATCACGTCGATCGCGTGAATGGCGCACAGCGGCCAGCACCACGCCTTGACGTATGCGGTGGCGCTCTCCACCGCGCGTTCCCTGGACATCCCACCCACGGTGGTGGTCAGCCGGTAGCCGCTCGCGGTCTGTGTGATGCCGTGTGCCTGCAAGCCCGTCAGGTCGTACGTGGTCTCGAAGTGGACGTCGATTCGGAACGCACTCATCGGAACCTCCTCGGAACGCGGGGGCGCGTGAGGCCGTCGATGTCGTGCAGTGCGCGCATCGTGCACACATAGCGGGCGAACGTGCGTCGCCGTCGATTGCCGCTGCGTGGCTTGGTAGTGCGGCGCGGCGGTCCGGCGGGGCCCTTCACCGCTGCCCTTCGCGGCGCTGGAGCGTCCGGTCGTAGTCCTGGAACCGGGCCTTGGAGATCACGCTTCGGTCCGGGGCGCGCAGGACGATCCCCTCGTTCAGGCCGGGCTCGCCCGAGGTGGCCACCCGCGTGCCCCGGTACGCCTCCATGAAGGCGCGCATGCCCTCGATGTCGGAGGGCAGGTCGCCGCCGTCGATCTCGAACAGGCGGGGGGTGAGCGCCAGGTCGCAGCGGGCCGCCAGATCGCCGAGCACCGGCTCCGCGGCGAACTCCTGCCCGCCGTTCTGCCTCCACGAGGCGATGCGCTCGACCTCCCACGACAGCATCCCAGCCGGGACCGACGCCACGTCAAACAGCCGGTACGCCGCCTCGCCGCACCCGTACTGCTTCCAGGCCGGAAGCCGCCTGGAGCCGTACACCTCCAGGTACAGCACCAGAATCTCGCTGAACCCGCCCGCCACCATCGTGGCCGCGGACTCGGCGACCGGCCGAAGGGCATCGACGACGCCGAGCGCCGTGTTGTGCACGATGTCGCCACTGGCGGTGAGAAGGTCTTCGCGAGAGCCGATCAACCATGTGCCGCTGGGCAGCACGATGATCCGCCCGTTGGTTCCGTCCACCTTCTCAGTGCCGATGACCGGCCCGGTGAAAATGGTCGGCTCCTCTAGCAAGCCGCCCTTGCCCTGAGGGTCCATCCGGTGGTGGGTCGGAATCGAGGGGTACTTGGTGAGGGAATTGATGGCGTGAAGATTCACGTCGCTGAGCTGAGACACTCGGCGTCCTTAATCAAGAGGGAGGCCCATGAGCAGGGCTCGGGAAAGATCGAGAATGTTCAGGTCACCAGAGGTGACCTTGCGGCAGGAGACCCACTCCACGCCGCGCAGCGCGATGCCCAGCAGCACGTCTCCGTGCCTGCCTTTGTCGCCTCGGTGCAGGCGATAGTCCTCCTGGCGGTAGACGGCAGCCCAGAAGGGAGAGGCGGGCGCTCCGGCCCGCGCTTGCCGGTCGGGAGAGGCGTTGGTCCACAGCACGCAGTCGCACTGCGGATCGCCGCAACGCTCTGCCTCCAGGTCGCGCGGCGTGCTGCGGTAGCCGGACATCTGGCCGTTCAACATCGGGCACGCCTCGACGGCGTAACGGGCGCACTCTGAGTGCAAAGCGGGCTCGCCGGTATACCCCCGCGTTACGTCGCCGGGGCGCAATAGCACGGTGTACTTGCCACCCGGCCTCGTGGATAGCCGCTGCCCGCAGTTACCGCAGCCCTTTCCGATCAGCAGCGTGTTCACGCGTACGGGATGGTTGATGCCGAACAGCGGCGGCCGGGCATCGGTGCGGTGCCGAGCCGCCACTTCCGGCACGGCCAGGCCCCCGTGAACGGGGCACCCGGCCATGCGCTTGGGAATGCGGGGCGTCATCCGGCGATCCCGTAGGGGAAGCGCTCGTGAGACAGGGGAATGCCGAACACCTGCTCATGCCAGAGTTCCAGAAGGCCGAAGCCGTTCTCTGGCTGGAGGCTGGGCGCGCAACCGTCCCCGCCACATCGGCACTGACCGTCCTCGTCGTGAAGCATCCAGAAGACCTGGAGCGCCGCCTCGCGGTTCTGCTCGCCTGTGAACAGGTTCGTGCACACGCAGGGGCCGTTCAGGTATCGGCATCTCGGGCCGCAGTCAGTCGGGCCGAGTTCCATGGCCGGTGCGTGCACCAGTAGGGAGATGGGGCCGTTACGCGCCAGCTCCACCGCGCCCGCCGGCGAGACGACCGCCCACCTCATCATGCTGATGTCGTGGACCCGACCGTGTGCGGCCACCGCGACCGCACCTGACGTCGCCCACAGGCGTAGGTCTTCTTCAGTCACCGATCCTCCTCGTAAGCTTTAGGGCTTACCTTGTGGCGCCCGCTGGGCAGGGCCACAAGGTTGGTCGTCTACTGGTGGGAGCCCACCGGGCGAGGGCCGAAGATCGCCTCGCCGCGCTCGATGAGGTAGCGCAGGTCGTTTCCTCCCCCAAAGAGGTCCTCGGCCTGGGCCTTCGTGATGCCCAGCAGGCGCGTGGCGCGATGCTGGGCGGGCACCACCGCGACCTTCCTCTTCTGCTCGATGACGGATTCGGCGTCACCCTCCTCGGCGACGACCAGCTCCATCTCGCTCGACCAGATCAGTTCCGGCGAACACTGCTCCCCGCCGCGCAGCACGCCGTCCTTAGACAGCTCGACGTACCAGCGCCCGCCGGTGAGGTCGGAGATCCACCCGGCCACGCACATCGCGGTGCCGCAGCGGGCCATGTCTTCGGTGCGAACAGCACTGATGGCCAGGCGCTTGCCGTCCAGGACGGCGATACGCCAATCGACCTGAGACCATCGGCCGGGCTGGCTCTCGATAAAGCTGATCACAGCCCAGTACAGGGCCGCGTCGCGCAGGCCGGACAGGTCCGGCCGTGCGGACTCCTTGAGGTTGGACATGAAGTGTGCCCTTCTATAGAGCGGACCATGCGCCGTCCGCGCGGACCAGGTGGTGAATGGACCGGTCGGGCAGACGCACCTTGACCAGCGCACCGCTTTCGCGGACGCATAGCACCTCGGCCGGGCCAAGGTGGGTCTCGATGACCTCGCCTTTCTGTGGTGACGGAGCGATGGTGGCGGGATTGCCGTGGATCATCGGGTGGCCTCTCTGGAGGTATCGGGTGTCACAGTGAGACAGATCGTCGTCGAACCACACGGCGGGCCGCCCTTGCTGGCGATGTACTCAGCGACGGCAGCCCCAGCAGGCCGATCAGCGGACAAAGACGTTGAGTACCCCGTCCACGTCCACGAAGATCAGCGGGCGCGTCATGACACCGACCCCCAGGCGAACGCCCGCCCGCACGCCTGGGCGATGAGCCGGGCTGCATGACGTGGCCGGATATCGGTGAGCAACACCTGCGGCTCTGCTTCTGCCGAGGCATCGCGGCGGTATCGCCACAGCACGTCGCCCTGCGCGGCCTCGTAGTCGCGGCGGTGATATTCCTCCGCGTAGGACTCGAATCCGGCACGCGCGACCTGGTTGAGCGTGTCACAGATGGCCTCAAGTCGTGCCTTCGGCACGCGCTCCAGCACAAGCACGCCCTGAGCGGTGTATTCGAGACAGGGGTGGCCCGGCGGCATCTCCACCTCGATCCGTCCCCCGCTCGCTACCTTGTAGCGGGGCAGGGGCACCTCCTGGGGCTCGCGCCACGGCACCAGTTCGTCATCGTTGATCGTGACGAACGTCTCGCCAACCTTGTAGCCGAGCCCGATCGGGTTGGCGGGGTGGTCGGTCAGGGCCACCGTGATCCATGGCCGCGCACGCGGGTTCGGCGGTGGGTCGATCTTCACGATCTGCACCTGGAAGGCGCGCATCGACGTTCTGGGGTTGCGCCGCAATCCGACGATCTGGCCCTCTTGCGGCTCGCCAGGGATCACAGCGATCTCCACTGGCCTTGCTCGTCGCAGTACTGCACGGTGGCGCATCCCGCGTACGGCACAGCCCAGTCCAGGGGCTTGAACAGCAGTTCCCCGTCTTCCTCGCCGGGCGGCACGATCAGGCGCCCCTCGTAGTAAAGGGCGCCGTCACTGTCCAGCAGCCTGAAGCCGATGCCCTCACGCTGGTGCCACAGCCGGTCGGACACCTCTTGCTGAGCGTCCTCGCTGCCGTGGGTCTTCTCGGTGCCCTCGGCGCTGTCGTTGCACTGGATGCCCAATTCACAGCAGCAGCGGCGATCATGCAGGTGGTCGCGGGTGATGAGGAACCCCCACGCCAGGCCGTCGTGCGTCATGCGACGTTCTCCTTCCAGGCGTCGATCTTCTCGGCCGCCTGGCGCTCGGCTTCGGCGGTGTGCTGGAGGATCTCCGCCGCCTGCTTGAAGCCGTTATTGGTCATCAGTGGCGTATCGGCGCCGCCTTCGTATGCGGCCTGCGCGTTGCTCGCCTCCGCACTCATGTGCTCCGCATGGCAGCGCAACGCGTTCGTGATGACGTCGTGGTGTTCGGTCAGCAGCGCGTGGGCGGCTTTGGCTCGCGTCAGCCATTCCGCGTCGAGGGCATAGGCGCTCATCACTTGCTCGCCTGCGCTTCCAATCGCGCGACCACAGCGGCTACGACCGGCACCAGGTAGTCGGGGTGCACGGCTTTGGCAGGCCAGCAGACCGTCTCGTAACCGCGGCGAGGCTTGACCTGGCCGTCGATCGCCAGCAACCGGATGTCCCAGATGGGACTGATCTCGCCGCCGCACACGGCCAGTTCCAGCTCGGTCTCGTAGACGTCCGGCTCGACGACGATCACCCGCTCCAGGCGAGGAGCCGGGCACAGCGTGTCAGGCGGGCAGGTGCGTCCGTGTATGCACCGCCTGGCGGTTTCGATCCGGGCGGTGATGCCGTTGGCCCGCAGGTCGTTACAGGCCGCGTTGATATCGATGGGCATTCGTCCTCAATTCGGGTGGGCACTTTTGCCTGGGTGGCGGCCCGGCTGGAGGGGAAGGGGCCGAGCCGCCACGTCTTTGGGGTCAGTCGCTCTGGGCGTCCAGGCGGTCGGCGTGGTCGGCAGCCGAAAGCAGCGCGGCCTGGACCTGCTCGTCGGTTGGCTGCGGCCAGTCCCCTTGGCCGTCGTGCCAGTCGGCGAGATCGCCGACAAGGCCGATATCCGACCGGCCGATTCCGACGTGGGTCACGAAGATCTCAGCAGCGCGGCGGGCGATGTCCACCCGAGGGTCCCGAGCGTTGCCTGGCCAGCAGTTGTCCGGCTCCAGGCCGGCCGCGATGTTCATTGCACCGATCAGGCAGACAGGGCACCGCTGAGGAGGCAGGCCGGCACGCCACATGGCGGTGTCGCAATACGAGCCGATGTAACGGCCGTTGAGTGCCAGGACGGCGCTCGCGCCACGCAGCACGCCTGCGGGTGTGCTGGCGGGCTCGATAGTGGCCCTTGCCATCACGCGTCTCCGCAACGGGAGGCGTCGCGCTCATCCTCGCTGAAGCGGTAGTCGCCCGTGCGGCTGCCACGCGCCACCATGTGCCCTGCGGACGTCAGCGTCTCCCTGGTGTTCGTCCCTCCGTAGTGGACAGTGGTGGCGTGGGGGACGCCGATGTTGGAACCGACCGCGAACGCGTCGGGGGTGGCGCTCAGGAACACGAAGGTCCAGCCCTGCTCCTGCCTGGAGGTGATCAACCGCTTGATCTCACTGCGGTCGTACTCGCGGCTGGCGTTCTCCCTGCCGTCCGTCTGGATGACGACGACGATCTCCTGGGGCCGCCGCTCGGCGTCCAGACCGCCGATGTACTCGGTGGTGCGGTGGACGGCCTCTCCGATGGCGTCGTACAGGGCAGTTCGGCCGCGTGGCTGAAGGACAGATGGCGGGACGTCGCTCAGTGCCACGCCCTCGTAAGTGATCTCGATCTCGTGGTCGAAGCACACGAGGGACACGGTGGTCTCGGCCGACACGTCCGCCTGGGCGTCGAGGAAGGCGTGCAGGCCGCCCTCGGCGTCGTCGCGAACCCGCTCCATAGAGCCCGATCGGTCGAGCACGATGGTGATGTGGCGCCTGGTGGTGGCGTGGTCCTTGATGGGTTCCAGCGACAGGGACTTGACGCGGGTCGTGGACCCGAAGACCTCCCCCATCGCTTGGGCGATGAGCGCCGTAGCGACCTGGACGACATCAGTGGCCGTGCCGGCGTCCACGTCGAATGCGATCTCCAGGTTGCCGGTGTCGTTGGCGTCGGCGACCGTCGCGGATACCGGCAGCGCGCCGACGAACGCCGCTCCCAGGGCGTCGGTAAAGGCGCTGGGGCGGCGGATCTGGGCGGTCAAGTGCCATCGGGGCATGGTGAATCCCTTTCTGCGGGTGGGATGAATTCGGTGCTGTGCCAGGTCAGTCGAAGTGGATCTCGCCGAACACCTCGTCGATCACCCTGATGGCCTCGTCCTCCGGCAGTTCGTCCACGTGCAGCAGCACCTCGGTGTCGATGCCGTGGCGGTCGGCGTCGGCGAGGCCCCGGAGCGCGTCGGGGCTCATGTCGGTCATGGCGTTCTCCTTTGTGAAGCGGGACTGGAGGGGAATGGATTGCTGGCCCCGGCCCCCGAGGCGGGGCCAGCATGCAGAGAAAGCGTTAGTGCTTACGTCAGGCGAGATATTTGTCCACCCAGCTCAGGCCGCCGGTGTCGAGCACATGCTGGGCGCGGGTCACAGTGACGTAGGCCAGACGCGCGTCGGCAGGGGTGACCTTGCCGGGCCGCCCGTCGTCGGTCGGCTTGGGCTCGGAGAAGTCTCCGGCGACCCGCACGCGGTGCCACTCGCGCCCCTTGGAGCGATGCGCGGTCGAGATGATCAGGTCAGCGGCTTCCTCGCGGTCGAGGGCGTCCGCCACGTCGATGATCTTTTCGGCCCCGTGGCCGTCGATCAGCTTCACCATGGCCTGGAGGTCCTGGCCGTCCTCCTCGACGAACGCGTACTGCTGTACTTGGCCCCAGTTCTGGAAGGCGCACAGTTCGGGGTGGTCGCACCCTCGCCCTTCCTGGAGCTGGAGAGCGGCTTCGGCCATGGCGCGGATCTGCCTTCCCCCACCCACGAGTGCCACGCGCTTGCCCTTGTCGAGACCCGCCATGGCCTGCGCCATGGCCTCGGCGTTCGTGCGGCAGAGAATCGCGTCCGGCTCCTCCAGTTCGGCGACCCGCGAATTGATCGCCTCGAAACCGCGCAGACGAAGCGGCGCGTCAAGGATCTCCAGCCACTTGTTCGCCTCCTCGGCGACGGCCTCGCCGAACCGGAAACTCTGCGACAGGGTGCGCTCCACGCCGTCGATCGCGTTCATCGCGTCGATCGCTCCCCGCCACTCGTAGATCGCCTGCGCGGAGTCCCCCACAGCCACGATCTGTGCCGAGCGCTGCGCGCGGATGACCGACAGCAGCGCCGGGTTGGTGTCCTGGAATTCGTCCACCATCACGAAGTCGGCGGCAAGCTGGGGGTCGGCCAGGGACCAGATCTTGAAGTAGGTGTCGTGGCTGAACGGCAGGCCGCCGCGCGGGTTCGTCAGGTCGGCCCACGCCCTGAGCGCCAGCGGCGGAACCACCTGTTCGAGCGCCTCCATCGCGTCGTCGTCCTCCCAGCCGCGCAGCCGGGCGACGGGCTGATGGGCGATGTCGCGGCGGTCGGAGTGGGTGAAGTTGGCGACCGTCGCCATGACGACCCGCGCGACCTGTGCCGGGGCGAGCACGCGTCCCTCGTCCAGCCGTACCGGCTCGTTGATGCCCATCTTGCAGGCGACCAGGTGCGAGGACATGCGCGGAGCCTTGAGGCGGCGCGCGTACGTGCGTCCCACGGCCGCGTAGGCGAGTGAGTGGCCCGTGCGGCAGCTCACGCTCTCGGGGAAGGAGGCGGCGGCTTCGGTGGCGATCACCTTGTTGAACGCCACGTACAGGCCTTTGCGGCGGGGAGTGGCCGCAGCGGCCATCTTGAGCGTGGTCGTCTTCCCGGCCCCGGCTCCGGCCTGGACGCGAAGTGCCTTACCGGCGACGAAGTCCTCCATGATGCGGGTCTGTTCCACGGTGGGAGAGGGCATGCGGTACCTCCTGGCCGGTGCCATGAATGAGTTCGGGTGGGGGTGGTGAGCGCCCCGCCACGGTCGTGAGCCGTGACGCCCGGCGGTCCGGGGCGGGGCCGGTCGCTAGGCGACGGGCAGCACACGCACGCTGAAGTGGGTGATCGGCTCGATCCGCAGACCGGCGGGGACCTCGATGGGGGCCACCGTGCGGCCGTACTCGGTGTCCTCACCGCCACCGGGCACCAGCCAGGCCCAGCGGTACGGCCCTTCTTCCCAGCTCAGGACGCGGCCGGGCTCGCTGTCCCAGTCGGGATCGAGCACGCACGGCTCATGGCCGGTGCCATGCGCGCCGAAGGCCGTGGCAATGGCGTCGGCCATCGCCTGCGCCTGCTCGTCGGTGACGACGAACTGACGCGGCTCGGGCTGAGCCGTCTCGTGGGGGTGCCCCTCCACGTAGGCGTACATGGCCAGCGCCATGGTGAGGTCGTCGTGGGCCAGCGCGAATTCGATGGCGCCGTTGGCCATTCCGCGCGGCCAGTCGGCGGTGCGCAGAGCCTTGATCAGTGCCTCGCGCACGTCGTCCTCGCAGGCGCCGGGGCCGGTCAGGAGGGCGTTCTCGGCGCGGCGCACCATCCGCAGGGTGGTCAGCAGCGTTTCGGCCAGCTCGCGGGTGGCGAACCGCTCGGGGCGGCGCAGTCGGCGGGTGGCGGTTGTCGCGAGGGCGTGGGTCATCGCAGGCATGACGGAATCCATTCCTCGGGTGGGGTGGCAGTGAAAGCTGATGTGCTTACGGCACGTTTTGGCAGGTCATCGGCCGTATCGTTCGCTTGTTTCACTCTGATATCAGACTAACGCGATTTGCGCGCAAGTCAACGAAAAGACATGAATTGAACGAACATGTCGTTCAGTTTGTATTTGTGATCTTGAAATGACGACACGTCGCGTGCGCAGCCGAAAGCACCCGTGTGCAACGCGTTCAGACGCTCGCTCGCGCGCGTGCGCGAAGCGAGCGTCACTCAGTATCCCAGCAAGATCCACAATGTGCTGAGATGATCTCAGCGCCTCGTTTCGCTGCCCGATGCTGCGGGTGCTTCCGCTACCGCATCGGGCAGCCGATACACCGTGCCCTGCTTATCTTTGAGTGGCTCGCGCACCAGAGCCCCCTCGGCGGCCAGACCCAGAATCGCCGCGTTGAACACCTTCTTGCTGGCCGGCACCGCCTCGGCCACCACCTCGCGCAGCCGCTCGTAGCGAGCCGCCCCACCGAACCGCTCGGCCAGAACAACCGGGATCGCCCGTCGCACGGCCTCCATCCGCCGCCGTCCCGGAAGCTCGCGCGTGACCGGCTGACCGCCTTCCCAACGCGGCACCACCACGATTCGCGCGATGTCCAGCCGGTCGCGCCACACCTCTACCCGTTCGATCACTTCCATCAGCAGCCGACGCCGATCCGTCACGGCGAGACTGTCCCACTCCGCCACCAAGCCCTCGATCACCGGAACGGCCGCTAAGGCATCCCTGCCTGGCTTCGCACGTCCTTCTAGGGTGTCCAGCGCCGCCTGCTTCGCCGCCCGGTCGGCGAGGCACTTGTCGCGGACCCGGACGTAGGCGTCTTCCGGGATGACCTTGCGGGCCAGGAGCATGGTCTGTTCGTCCAGCTCAGCGTCCAGACGCCTCAGCTCCCGTTGCAGCCGTCGCATCGCCTGCTGCTTCGAGTCGCTCGTCCCCGGCTCTGGCCTCGTCGCCCGTGCGGCCTCTTCGATCATCGGCACCCACTCGGCCAGCACGTCAAGCAGGGCCCGGATCACCAATGACCGCTGCACGAACGTGTCCTGGCACACCACCACACCCTCCGCCCCCGCCGTCCGAGCGCCCTGCCGTTGCCGCCAGCCGCATTTGAATCCCTGTAAGTCCCCAGCGGGCCGGGAGACGTGCATGACGCCCCCGCACGGTCCGTGCACGATCAGGCCGGACAGCGAATGCCGGGATGTGCGCGATTTGCGTGGGAGCCGCTGCATTTCCTGCCGGGCGTCGACGTACGCCTCCCACGTCGCCATGCCGATCACCGGCCTTTGGGTGCCGGGGAACAGCACCCTGTGCCCGCACCGCGACGGTCGCCCGCACTCGCAATCCGGGTCGTGCACGCTGATCTTTCCCGCCCCGAATCCATGGTCGAGCACCTCGGCCACTTCGTCTGCGTGCCATTCGCGGCCGGTCGTCTTCCGGATCCCCTGCATGTTCAGACTCTTCGCGAGACCGTAGAAGTTACGTTCAGTAAGCCATATCGCATACATGTCGGCCAAGGCGCCGCCCGTGCCGCCCTCGACGTCGGGCTCATAGCGCTCAGGCCCGTCCGCCGGATTGAGCAGGGTCCGATCGTGGAACAGCGGATGAGGCTGTCGGCCCCGGCGCACGTAGCCGAAGTAGTCACCGCCCAGTGGCGGCAGGCCGCGCTTGAGCCGGTTCTGGAACGCCTCCGACCAGCGTTGCCCCACCAGGTCCGAATAGTAGGCGGCGAACTCGAAGTGAATCCCGCGAGCCAGGCGCCCGGCAGGGGTGCGCGCGTCCACGTCCTCGGTCGCGGACACCAGTTCCCCGCCCGCCCGCTCGATGCGTCCCAGGTGCGTCGGATTGCCCTCCCGGTCACGGCCGAACCGGCTGAACTCCCACACGATGATCGCGCGCACGACGCGCTGCTCGACGGCCTGCACCGCGATCTGAATGTCGCGCTTGAAGTCGCGTCCCGACACGTCCAGCTCGACGATCCATCCGCCGTGCGGCCACAGTCCCTCGGGAACGTAGAACCCCTTACGCGCGGCACAGGCCGAGATGGAGTCCATCTGGACTTCTGGAGAGATCTTCTCGCCCAGCATCATCGAGACGCGGACGTACCCGATGGCGGGCTTCAGGCCGCCGGGGAGGACAGGAAAATGAGCCGCTGGCTGCATGGTTCCCTCATTGGTGATTCTCAGGGGATCCGCTCCAGAACACCCGAGATGGTGGTGCCGGGCGGGTGTTCCGGCGCGCCCTGGGGGGCCTGCTCTGCCATGCCCCGCATTAAAGCAGGACGCCCGGACAACACAGGCCGCCCGAAAGGCCCGCCGGCAACGGCGTCGGCCTCGCCGCGGGCGGTGGCTGGCTCCTGACCTGACCCGGGGCTAAGGTCGGTCCGGGTGGGACACGGGAGGTCGGGCGATGGGCGCAGGCGGCGAAGAGCAGCGGGTGCTGCCCGGCACGGGGCGGGCACTGCTGCACCGGGTGGCCTGCGAGCAGGCAGGATCCCGGGCCCCCTCGCTGGTGGCCGCCGTGGTCCGCGACGGCGCGGTGGCCTGGTTCGGCGCGCGCGGCTGGCCCGGCGGCGCGCCCGGCGGGCCCGAGGCGACGCCCGACACGCAGTACCGCATCGGCTCGATCACCAAGACCATGGTCGCCACCGTCGTCATGCGGCTGCGCGACGAGGGACGGCTGGAACCGGGCGACGCGCTCGCCGCGCACCTGCCCTCCGCGCCGGAACCGCTGCGCGAGGTGACCCTTGCGCAACTGCTGTCGCACGGCTCTGGGGTCACCGCCGAACCGCCGGGCCCCTGGTGGGAACGCACCCCCGGCAAAGGCGCCGGCGACCTGAACGCCGCGCTGGGCGAGCGGGACCCGGCGCTGCGCCCCGGACGGCGGCTGCACTACTCCAACGTCGGCTACGCCCTGCTGGCGCAGGTGATCGAACGCCTGCGGGCGGCTCCGTGGATCGACGCCGTCCGCCAGGAGGTGCTCATCCCCCTGGGCATGCGCGACACCACCGAACGGCCCCGCGCCCCGCACGCCAGCGGCTTCGCCGTCCACCCGTGGGCCGACGTGCTGCTGCCCGAGCCCGAACACGACGCCGGGGCGATGAGCCCCGCCGGGCAACTGTGGTCCACCACGGCCGACCTGGCCAGGTGGGCGGCCTTCATCGGCGTTCACCGTGCCGGCGACGGCGCCGGTGACAGTGCCGGTGACAGTGCCGGTGACACGGGG
Source organism: Spongiactinospora sp. TRM90649 (assembly GCF_029382225.1). Classification (GTDB taxonomy): domain Bacteria; phylum Actinomycetota; class Actinomycetes; order Streptosporangiales; family Streptosporangiaceae; genus Spongiactinospora. Next base: position 11,330 of record NZ_JARLTC010000028.1, on the reverse strand, counting down.
GGCGTGCTGGCGGCGGACACGCTCGCCGAGATGCGCGAACCCGTCATGGTCGAAGACGGCGACGCCTGGACCGGCGGCTACGGCCTCGGCCTGCAGCTCGCCCGCGACCGGGGCCGCCGCCTGGTCGGGCACGGCGGGTCGATGCCCGGCTTCGTGGCCGCGGTGTGGGCCGACGTCCAGGCCGGGACGGCCGCGCTGTGCATGGCCAACACCACCTCCGGGCTGGGCCGGGGACTGCCCGGCGACCTGCTGGCGATCCTGGAGGAGCACGAGCCCGCGCTCCCCGCCCCGTGGGCCGCCGACCCCGCCGACCCGGAGCTGCTGGAACTGACCGGCCCCTGGCACTGGGGGCCCGCCCCGCACGTGCTGCGGCTGCTGCCCGGCCGGGTCCTGTCGCTGACGCCGCTGAACGGCCAGGGCCGGGGTTCGCGGTTCGTCGCCCGGCAGGACGGCACCTGGATCGGCCTGGAGGGCTACTACGCCGGGGAACCGCTGCGGGTGGTCCGCGACGGCGGCACCGGGCGGGCCGTCGCGCTGGACGTCAACACCTTCGTGTTCACCCGCGAACCCTACGACCCGGGCGCGCCCGTGCCCGGCGGCGTCGACCCCGGCGGATGGCGGGCCCCAGGCTCCTGACCGGTTCCCGGCCACCGCCCGGGCGGCGCTGTGGCAGCATGGTCGGCGATGCCGAGGAGAGCGGACCATCACGCGCGGCGCGTCCTGATCGCCGAGGCCCTGCTGGAGGTGGCCTCGCGCCGGGGCCTGGAGGCGGTGAGCCTGCGGCACGTGGCGGCCGAGGCCGGGGTGACCTCGGGCATGGTGCAGCACTACTTCGGCACCAAGGACGAGATGCTGGTGTTCGCCTCCCGCGTCGCGGGCGAACGCGTCCGCGCCAGGGCCCGGACGGACGACCATGCGGGGGAAGGTCCGGGCGCGGCCCGGCGGCGCGCCCGCGCGCTGCTGGTGCAGTTGCTGCCGCTGGACGACCGGCGGCGCGACGAGGCCCGGGTGAGCCTGGCCTTCTGGGCGTACGCGGCGGTCCACCCCGCCCTGGCCGCGCAGTTACGCGAGTCCACCGCGCGGCTGGCCGCCCTGCTCACCGACCAGATCCGCGCCGGCCGCGCCGCCTCGGACGGCGGGCCGGGACGGACCGCTCGCGACGGCGAGCCGGCCAGGCACGACCCCGGCCGGACCGGCCAGACCGGCCCGGACGGCGAGGCCACCGGCCTGCTGGCGCTGACCGCCGGCCTGGCCGTCCACGTCCTGGGCGGGCACTGCCCGCCCGCCACGGCCCTCACCCTCCTGGAGACCCGCCTGGACGCCCTGTTCGGCCCGCCCGCCGAATAGGCCCGCTCCGCCCGCCTCCAGGGTCAGGCCGCCCTGACCCCCGCCCCCGCTCAGCCGAGTTCGGCCACCGAGCGGACCAGCAGGTCCAGCTCGGCCCGAGTGTTGTAGTAGTGCACCGAGGCGCGCACCGCCGACGGCAGCGCGTAGGGATCCATCCGCTGGTGGGCGATGTCGGTCGCACTGACGTTGACGCCGACCCCGCGCAGCGCCGTCTTCACCGCCCCGGCCTCGTGCCCGGACACGTCGAAGGTGACGATGCCGCAGCGGCGCCGCCCGCGATCCAGCACCTTCACCCCCGCCAGATCGGCCAGATCCGCGCGCAGCCCGTCGGCGAGTTCCGTCACACGGCCGCCGATGGCCGCGAGCCCGACCTTCGCGGCGTAGTCGGCGGCCACGGCCAGGCCGATCTGCCCGGCGACGTTGCGCTCCCACGTCTCGAAGCGGCGGCCGTCGGCGCGCACGTCGTAGCGGCCGGGGCCGGTCCAGGTCGCCGAGTGCAGGTCCAGGAACGGCGGCTCCAGCGAGGCGGCGAAGTCGCGGCGGACGTACAGGAACCCGGTGCCGCGCGGGCCGCGCAGGAACTTGCGGCCGGTCACCGAGAGCATGTCGCAGCCGATCGCGCCCACGTCCACGGGGAACTGGCCGACCGACTGGCAGGCGTCCAGCAGGAACGGCACCCCGGCCGCCCGGCACAGCGCGCCGACCTCCTCGGCCGGGTTGACCAGGCCGTTGTGGGTCGGCACGTGGTTGATGGCGACCAGCCGCACCCCTCCCCGGTCCAGTTCGGCGGCCAGCGCGGAAAGGGAGAGCTGGCCGTCCTCGTCGTCGGGCAGGACCTCCACGATCGCCTGGTGGCGCCGCGCGGCCTGGATGTAGGCGATGCCGTTGCTGGCGTATTCGCTGGTCGTGGTGAGGATCCGGTCGCCGGGGGCGAAGGGCAGGGCGTAGAAGGCCATGTCCCAGGCGCGGGTGGCGTTCTCGGCGAAGGCGATCTCGTCGCGTCCGGCGCCGATGAGGGCGGCGATGGCGTCGTAGAAGCGCTCGGCGGACTCCTGGGCCTGGTCGTAGGCCTCGTATCCGCCGATCCGGGCCTCCAGCTCCAGGTGGCCGATCACGGCGTCGGTCACGGGACGGGGCGGCAGGGCGGCTCCGGCGTTGTTGAGGTGGGCGACGTTGGCGCAGCCGGGGGTTTCGGCACGCAGGGTGTCGACGTCGATGCCTTGGCTCATGGTTCCAGCGTGCCGTACGGGCGGGCGGGATCCGGCACGCCCCACGTGCATGCTCTTGCGTGCATATAACCAGTTGGGTATGTTGGGGGGTGTGTCAGTGCCTTTCGACGTACTCGCCGAACCCGCCCGCCGCCGCATCCTGGACCTGCTCCTGGAACGCCCCCGGCCGGTCGGCGAACTGACCGAGCGGCTCGGCCTGAGCCAGCCCGGCACATCCAAGCACCTGCGGGTGCTGCGCGAGGCCGGGCTGGTCACCGTCCGGCGCGAGGCCCAGCTGCGCTGGTACGAGCTGCGCCCCGAACCGCTGGCCGAACTCGACGCGTGGCTGGCCCCCTACCGCAGGCTGTGGGCGCACAGCCTGGACGCCCTGGAACGCCACCTGGACGCCATGCCCGACGAAGAAGACGACGAACACGACGTGAACACGGAGGAACAGCCGTGAGCGAAACCTTGCGGACCATCGACGGCCGCAGCGTGCTGCGCATGGAACGGCACCTGGCCCACCCGCCGCGTAAGGTGTGGCGGGCCCTGGTCGAACCCGGCCGGCTCGGCCGATGGTTCCCCTTCCAGGTCGAACTCGACGCCCGCGTCGGCGGCAAGATGACCTTCACCGACGGCGAATGGACCTCCACCGGCGTGATCACCGAACTCGACCCGCCCAAGGTGATCGCCTACGACTGGGAGGGCGAGCACCTGCGCTGGGAGCTCGTCCCGGAGCGCGGCGGCAGCCTGCTGGTGCTCACCCACACCTTCGACGACCACTACGGCGCCGCCAGCTTCGCCGCCGGATGGGACTCCTGCGTGCACGGCCTGGCCGAACTGCTCGACGGCCGCGAGATCGGTCCCGCCGGGCGGCGGATCGCCGAGCACGAGGCGCTGGTCGCCGCCCTGGGCCTGCGGGACGGCACCGTCGAGGAAGACAGGGAGGAAGACGGCGGGGAAGTCGGCGGCTGGACGGTCCGCTTCGAACGCCAGCTCACCCTCCCCGCGCGGGAGGTGTGGCGGATGCTGCTGCCCGCCTCCGGGACCCCCGCCCCCGGGGCCGGGGTCCCGGAGGCGTTCACCGCCGAAGGCGTCCCGGCCGCCGAGGTAACCCGCGCCGAACCGGAGACCGAGCTGGAGTACACCTGGCGCGACGGCGGACGCGACGCCGGGAAGGTCCGCTTCACCCTGGGCCGGGGCACCGGCCACGGCGCGCGGTTGGTGATCACCCAGACCGGCCCCTCGGGCCTGCCCGGCGCACGCGACCTGGCGCTGACGGCCTGGCGCGGCCACGTCGATGCCCTGGCCGCCCGTGTCGCCGGGGCCGCAGAACAGGCGGAACGGGCACCACGGGCACGGTAGCTCCGCCGGGGGATAGGTTGGGATCATGACTGATCCCGCCGCCCAGCTCGAGCCGTTGCCGGACGACTGGAGCACGGCCCTGGCCATCGTCGCCCACCCCGACGACCTCGAATACGGCGCGGCCGCGGCCATCGCCTCCTGGACCGGCCGGGGCCGCACGGTCGCCTACCTGCTGGCCACCCGGGGCGAGGCCGGCATCGACGGCCTGTCCCCCGCGCAGGCCGCGCCGCTGCGCGAACGCGAGCAGCGTGCCTCCGCCGCCGTGGTCGGGGTGACCTCCGTGGAGTTCCTCGACCACCGCGACGGCGTCATCGAGTACGGCACGCCGCTGCGCCGCGACTTCGCCCTGGCCATCCGCCGTCACCGCCCCGAACTGGTGATCACCCTCAACCACCACGAGTCGTGGGGCGGGCGGTTCCGCAACACCCCCGACCACCGCGCAGTCGGCCTGGCCGTGCTGGACGCCGCCGCCGACGCGGGCAACCGGTGGATCTTCCCCGAGGAGGGCCTGGAGCCGTGGGACGGCGTGCGGTGGGTGGCCGTCGCCGCCTCCCCCGACCCCACGCACGCCGTGCCCGCCGCGCAGGGCATGGAACGCGCGGTGGCCTCCCTGCTCGAACACCGCGCCTACATCGAGGCCCTGACCGACCAGGACCCCGCCGAGTACGCCCGCCGGCAGCTCGAAGGCGCGGCCCAGGGGGCGGCGGCCCGGTTCGGCGGCGTCCCCGCCGTGACCTTCGAGGTGTTCCCACGCTGAAGACCCAGGCTGAAGTCGCAGGCTGAAAACCCGATGAGCCGCGGCCCGCCACCGGACTATGATCATGTGATCCGGGTGGATTCGGGGTTGATTCGGGGGGCTTCAGAATGGAATCAGGGCACGACACGGGACCCGTCCGCCGGCTCACCCTCGCCGACCTGCCCGCCTGCCTGGACCTGGCCCGCGACCGCGACTGGCCCGCCGAGGACCACAAATGGCGGCTGCTGTTCGAGGTCGGCGAGATCTACGGAAGCGACTCCGCCGGCGGCGGCCTGGCCGCCACCGTGGCCACCGTCCGCTACGGGCGGGCCACCACCGCCGTCAGCATGATGCTGGTCGCCAGGCGCCACGAACGCCGCGGGCTGGGCGGGCGGCTGATGCGGCACGCGCTGGCGGCGTCCGGCACCGCCGGAGCCGTGCTCAGCGCCACCGAATTCGGCCGCCCCCTGTACGAACGGCTCGGGTTCCGCACCACCGGCCGCTACGACAGCCTGGGCGGGACCCCGGCGGCCCCGCCCGGCGGGTTCCCGGCGGACGGCACCCGCCCGGCCCAGGCCGCCGACCTGCCCGACATGGCCGCCATGGACGCCGCCGTGTTCGGCGCGCCCCGCTCCGCGCTGCTGAAGCGCCTGCCGTCCGCCGTCACCCGCCTGCACGTGGCACGCACCCCCGGCGGGAGGCTCACCGGCTACGCCGCGGCCTGGCCCAGCACCGGCGAGAGCGTGATCGGCCCGGTGATCGCCGACGACGAGGCCACCGCGATCACCCTGATCGGCGGGCTGTTCGCCGCCCTGCCCGGCCCGCTGCGGGTGGACCTGCTCGACCACCACCCGGCCGTCACGGACTGGGTCCGGGCCACCGGGATGAGCGTCGCGTTCACCACCGACGCCATGACCTACGGCGATCCGCCGCCCGGCGAGCCGGGACGGCTGTTCGGGCCGGTCGCGCTGGCGTTCGGCTGACCACCGGCCCCCGCGCCACCATCGCCTCCCGCGCCACCATCGGCGTCGTCCTCCCGTCGGTCCACGATCCGCTCGCGGCTCAGCTCCCCCACCATCGGGCTGACCGTGGTGGGCGCCACCTCCAGCCGCGCCGCCAGCTCGTTGACGCCCTGCGGGCCGTCGAACAGCGGATACGCCAGCAGCGACAGGTGACGCGGCGCCAGGTCCAGGGAACGCACCGCCTCGGGCACCGGCGTGCGCTTGACCCGCCCCACCGGGCGGGGCATCAGCAGCCGACGGATCGCAGGCCGCCGGGCGGCGGGCCGTCGCCGTCCCGCACCTGGATCCGTGCGGCGGGGTGGCGGGCGGCGATCTCGGCGACCGGGCCCGGCCAGGGCAGCAGCAGCACGGCTCAGCTTCGGGCGGTGATCTGCTGGACGGTCCAGGTATTGCCGTCGGGGTCGGCGAAGTCGATGAATCCCACGTTGTTCAGGTCGTCGTCGGGGGTGGCGGGGCGCATCCCGGTGGGGCCGGCGACCTGGACCTCGCCGACGTCCACGCCCCGGGCGGCGAGATCCTCGCGGGCCGCGCGGATGTCGCGGACGACCAGCTGCACGCCGTGCAGCGAGCCGGGCGCCATGCCGCCGGGGCGGGTGCCGATCACGATCGAGCAGCCCGAGCCGGGCGGGGTGAGCTGCACGAACCGCACGCCGGGGCCGGCGGCGGTGTCGTGGTCGACGGTGAAGCCGACCCGCTCGGCGTAGAAGGCCTTGGCGGCGTCGACGTCGGAGACGGGGACGACGACAACTTCGAGAGTCCAGTTCATGACCACATCCATAACCAGTCGGTTCAATAACCGCTTGGTTTTCTATCGGGCGTCGCCCGTCTTGTCAACCGCCCCGCGCCGCCGCGGCGCTCACGCCGTCCAGCAGCACGGCCAGCGCCGAGGCGAACCCGGCGCGTGCCTGATGTTCCAGATAGGGCGTGCCGTCGGCGGGCGGCGCCTGCCGGGGCCCGGACTCCAGCCAGACGGCGGCGGGGAACCGTCCCGCGAAGTCGGGCGCGGCCTCGGCAAGCAGCGCCGAACGGGCCCGCCACCACTCCTCATCGCCCGTTCCGGTCACCGCCGGGGCCTGACGCGCCTCGGCGATCGTCCGCGCCGCCTCGCGGACCAGGCCGAACAGCGCGGACACCACCCCGCGCGCCTCGGCCGGGGCCAGCCCGGACGCCCGCACGATCTCCGCCACCGTCTGCAGCGAGGCGAACTCGCCGGGCCCCAGGATCGGCCGGGCCTGCGAGACCGCCAGCAGCCACGGATGACGCACGTGGAAGTCCAGCGAGTCGCCCGCCCACGCCGACAGCGCCGCCCGCCACCCGCCCGACAGGTCGTAACCGGCCGGCTGCTCCCCCATGACCTTGTCGCACATCAGGTCGACCAGCTCGCCCTTGCTGGGGACGTAGGTGTAGAGGGCCATCCCGGTACGGCCCAGCCGCTCGCCGACCGCGCGCATGGACAGCGCGGCCATGCCCTCCTCGTCGGCCACCTCGATCGCGGCCGCGACGATGACCTCCACGCTCAGCCTGGGCTTGGGGCCGGGGCGGGGCGCCGCCGGCGCGGGCCGGCGCCACAGCAGGTCCATCGAACGGCGCGCGTCGCCCTGCCCGGCGTAGACGGCCATCGAGCCGTTCCCTCCCCGACACCTCGACTCTTTACGGCATAAGGTTATCAGCGGGCTCGGCCGGCACGCCCTCCATCAGGCTGATCCCCGACGGCGGCTCCACCACCCGTTCCAGGGTGAAACCGGCCCTGGCCGGCATCCGCACGTCCATGTGCTTGCCCGGATGCGGCACGTCCTGGTCGGGCATCGTCATCTCCAGGACCAGCAGCCGCCCGTCCTCCTTGAACGGCCGCGCACGTCGCGCAGGATCCGCGGGGCGCCGGCGTCGGCGCCGCAGCGGCCGGCCAGGTCGGCCGTGCTCAGCGGGCCGTCGGCCAGATGGTCGGCGCAGTTCGGCTCGGCCATCGCGGCTAACGCAACAAAACGGGATACGCCGAATATGGCATCCCAGATTGGATTGTCGGTCGATGACATGCGACCACGATGAGCCGCCCGCCCGCGCCGGGTCCGGCCGACGGACCGCCCCGCGCCGGATTCCGGGGGCCGATCAGGGGGTGGGCGCGGCCAGGCCGCGCTGCAGCGCCCGCAGCGCGTCGTCGAGCGCCAGGCGCTGCTGCTCCGACAGCGCCGACATGATCCGCGTCAGGTTGGGGGCGTGCTCCGACAGCGCCGCGTCCACCGCCCGGCGGCCCCTGGCGGTCAGGGTGACCCGGAAACTGCGCCGGTCGGCGGGATCCAGGGCCCGGTCGACCAGCCCGGCGGCCTCCAGCCGGTCCAGCCGGTTGGTCATGCCCGCCCGCGACATCATCAGCGCGTCCGACAGCTCCGAGGGGATCAGCGTGTACGGCGGCCCCGAGCGGCGCAGCGCCGCCAGCACGTCGAACTCGCCGCGCCGCATCCCGTGCCGGGCGAACACCTCCTCCACCGCCGAGCCGAGCAGCGCCGAGACCTGCGCCAGCCGCGCGAGCACGCCCAGCGCCGACAGATCCAGATCGGGACGCTCCCGCCGCCACTGCTCCAGGATCACATCCGGCGAGCCCTGCCCCGCGCCGCCCGCCGCACCGCTCACGCCCATGGGCCAAGCTTATGCGTCCCGGGCCGCCCGCCCCGGCCCAGCGGACCGGGACGGCCGAGCGGTCAGGGGGCCGCCAGGGCCTCGGTCGGGGCCAGCCGCGAGGCGCGGATCGCCGGATACAGCCCCGCCACGCTGCCGATGACCAGCGTCGCGGCCACCCCGCCCGCCACCGCCCAGGCCGGGACCACCGCCGCCAGCCCGCCCGAGACCGCGTAGCCGGCGGTGACCACCGCGCCGAGCGCCGCCCCGGCCACCCCGCCGAGCGCCGACAGCAGCAGCGACTCGGCCAGGAACTGGGTACGGACCTGCCCCCGGGTGGCGCCCAGCGAACGGCGCAACCCGATCTCCCCGCGCCGCTCCAGCACCGAGATGACCATGGTGTTGGCCACCCCCACCCCGCCCACCAGCAGCGCCACCGCGCCCAGGCCGAGCAGCAGCCCGGTGAACGCCTCGTCGGCGGCCTGCTCGGCGGCCAGCGCGTCGGAGGGCCGCGACACGTCCACCTCGTTGGGGGCCTGCGGGTTGGCCGTCGCGCCCAGCACCGCGCGGACCGACTCCACCTGGGAGACGTCCGAACGGGTGTAGACGGTCGTGGCGTGCCCGTCGAACCCCAGCAGCCGCTCGGCGACCGGCCAGCCGACCAGCGCCGCGGTGTCCAGCTCCGGGGCCAGCGGCGCGGGCTCCAGGACGCCCACCACGGTGAAGTACCGGCCGCCGATCAGCACCTGCACGTCCGGGCCCGCGCCGCCCACGCCCAGCCGCTCGGCCGCCGTGGCGCCCAGCACCGTCGCCGGATACCCGGCGGTCGCCTCGTTCAGCCACGTCCCGTCGCGGACCCGGGCCCCGATCGCCGCGGCCAGGTTGACGCGGGCGGCGTAGGCGCCCAGGCCGTTGGTCTGCACCTCCGGGATCCTGCCGGTCCGGTAGACCTTGGCCTCGCCCATCATGCCGATCGCCGAGACCGCGCGGACCGGCGCGATGCGCTCCACCATGGCCTCGGCCGTCAGCGGCAGCTCGGCGCCCTGGCCGGTGAAGGTGGTGCCCGGCGCGACCGTGAGCAGGTTGGTGCCCAGCGCGGCCAGCGTGCGGTCCAGCTCGGCCCGCGAGGAGGAGGTGATGCCCACCACGGCGACCATGGCCGCGATGCCGATGGCGATGCCCAGCGCCGACAGGAACGCCCTGGTGGGGCGGGTGCGCAGGCCGACCGCGCCGACCTTCAGCACATCCCCCGGCCACATCCGGGCCGGGCGCAGCGGAGCGGCCATCAGCCCACCCCCGGGACGGCGAGACGGTCCCGCGCGGCCGAATCGGAGATCATCCGCCCGTCGCGCATCCGCACCCGGCGGGGCAGCGACGCGGCGATCTCCCGGTCGTGCGTGATGATCACGACGGTGGTGCCGGCCCGGTGCAGGGAACGCAGCAGGTCCATCACCCCGGCTCCCGAGGCGGAGTCCAGGTTGCCGGTCGGCTCGTCGGCCAGCAGCAGCGGCGGCTCACCGGCCACCGCCCGCGCCACGGCCACGCGCTGCCGCTCACCGCCGGACATCTCGTGCGGCCGGTGGTCCAGCCGGTGCCCCAGCCCGACCCGGTGCAGCGCCGCCGTCGCCCGGGCGCGGCGCTCGCCCGCGCGCAGCCCGGAGTACAGCAGCCCGTCGGCGACGTTGTCCAGCGCCGCCGTGCCCGGGGCCAGGTGGAACTGCTGGAACACGAATCCGATGCGGGTGGCCCGCAGCGCCGACAGCTCGCCGTCCGACAGGCCGCCCACCTCATACCCGTCGATCCGCACCACCCCTGAGGTGGGGCGGTCCAGCGTGCCGAGCACGTTGAGCATCGTGGACTTGCCGGAACCCGAGGGGCCCTCGATGGCCACCAGCTCGCCCGCCGCGATGTTCAGCGACACCCCGTCCAGCGCCCTGACCCCGCCCGGGTAGACCTTGGCGACGTCGCGCAGCGCGATCACTTGGGCATCCCCACGGCCGTGCCCTCCGCGACGCCCGCACCGGAGATCTCCACCCGCCCGGCGGCGAACATCCCGGTCCGCACCGGCACGTGCCGCGAGGCGCCCCCGGCGACGACCTCCACCCCGAAACCGCCCTCGCTCAGCGCCACCAGCGCCGCCACCGGCACGGTCAGCACGTCCTCGCGGCGCCCGGCGGTGAACTCCACGTCCACCGACGCCAGCGCGTAGTCCGCGGCGGCGGCCCTGGCCTTCTTGCCCGACAGCTCGACGACGACCTCCACGCGGGTCGCCGGTTCGGCGTTCTGCCCGTCGCCCGGATCGATGATCGTGGACACCTTGGAGATCCGCCCGGCGACGGTCCGCTCGTCGGGCAGCGTGATGGTCACCTTGCCGCCCTTCTTGGCCAGCCGCTGGTCGGCCGGGTCGAGCTCGACGGTGACGGCCCGGCCGGTGCCGGTGTAGGTGAGCACCTTGCCGCCGGGGCGCACCGGTTCGCCCTCGGCCGCGTGCAGGCCCTCCACCCGCACCGCACCGGCGGCGAAGACGACCTGGCCCAGCGCGACCACGCCGGTCTCCGGCAGCCCCCGGTCCTCCTGCCACTCCCGCACGGCCTGCGCGGTGTCCCAGGTGTACTCATCGTCCGCGGTGAACCCGTCGTAGCCGAGCGCGTCCAGGTTGCGTTCCAGTTGTTCCACGTCGCGGCCCTCCGCGCCGGGTTCCAGCGCCCGGTAGGCGGGCATCGTCCCGTACATCAGCGTCACCGGCGCGTCGTCCACCTCGAACAGCCGCCTGCCCCGGGTGACGCGGTCGCCGGTGCCGGGCAGCCAGGTCAGCGTCCCCGCGCCCCGGGCGACCGCCGAGGCGGCGGTGCCGTAGCCGAGTTCACCGTCGGCGGTGGTGGTGTCGGTGAGGGTCTGCCGGGTGACGGTGGCGGTGCTCGGCGGCAGCGTGCTCGCCGCGCCGCCGCCGGCGGCGGCGTCCGGGCCTTCCATGCTCAGCGCCGCCGCGGCGGCCCCGCCCGCCACCGCGGCCACGGCCACCGCCGCCACCGCGGCCCT
>NZ_JARLTC010000027.1 GCF_029382225.1 Spongiactinospora sp. TRM90649 | reverse complement strand
GTCGCCGCCGCACGATCTTTGAATATGAAGGGGAGGGGTTCCCGCGCTTCGGCGCTGGGAGCCCCTCCCTTTTTTTGGTGCTCTCATACGCCGGGACAGCGCATCCCTTCCGGCGGCAGCCGGAGATCGGTCAGATAGTCGTCGATCGCGTCGTCCGCACAGTTGGACCCCGCCATCAGATAGACCCCGTGACCGTCTCCCTCGAAGGTGAGCAGCCTGGCGTTCTCCAGGTGACCGGTCAACGCGACGGACCAGGCGTACGGAGTGGCCGGGTCGCGCAGGGTGCCGATGATCAGGATGGGCGCGGAGCCCTTGGCATGAGGGGCCGGCCGTTGGGCCTTCGGTGGCGGCACCGGCCAGGAGAAGCAGCGGGTCCAGGTGAGGGCGATGGTCTTCCCGAAGGTGGGGGCGTCCCGCAGGGCGCCCTCGGCGGCGGCGGACGCCTGGACCCGGGTGGTGCGCGGCCAGTCGGCACAGCGTACGGCGAGACCCGCCTCCATCTGGTTGCTCCACGTGCCGTCCGGCTTGCGCCCTTCCAGGGAGTCGGCCAGTTCGGCGAGCAGCGTCCCCTGCTTCTTGTCCATCGCCTGGGCGAGCGCCTTGCGCAGCATCGGCCAGGCGCTCTTGGAGTACAGCGTGGCCGCGACGCCGCCGAGGACCTGGCCGCCGGGGACCGAGCCGCCCAGTGGTTCGGCGTCGGCGCGCTCGGCGAGCGCGGCGATCTCAGCCGCGGCCTGCTTGACCGTCCTCGATCGGAGCGGGCAGTCGCTCGCGGTGAAACAGTTCTCGATGAAGGAGTGCAGTGCGAGCTCGAAGCCCTTGAACTGAGCGACGCTGAGGTCCAGCGGGTCGGCCGACGGGTTAACCGCGCTGTCCAGGACGGCGGCCCTGACCTTGCCGGGGAACAGGTCGGCGTAGGCAGATCCCAGCTCGGTGCCGTAGGACCAGCCGAGGTAGGTGAGCGAGCGGTCGCCGAGCACGGCTCGCAGCACGTCCATGTCGCGCGCCACGTTGTCGGTGCCGACGTGGGGGAGCAGCCAGCCCGCATTGCGTTCGCACTGGCCGGAGAGTGTGCGCCAGGCGGCCTTCGTGCCGGCCTCGTCGTCCCCGAAGGAGATGTTCCGCTGCCGTTCGTGGTCGGCCGCGGTAAGGCACCGGACCGGCGTGGACTCGCCGACCCCGCGCGGGTCGAAGCCGATCACGTCGAAGCTCTTGCGGAGCCGCCGGTCCATCAGGGGGCCGGTGGCGCGCGCGGCGTCGAGGCCGGAGCCGCCGGGTCCGCCGGGGTTCAGCACGAGTGAGCCGATCCGCTGCCCACCGGGCAGGGCGGGCATCCGGTTGACGGCGATGGTGATGCGCCGGCCATCCGGGGCGGCGTAGTCGAGGGGAACCTGCACGGTCGAGCACTGGAAGCCCTTGCCGCAGTCCTTCCAGGCGGGGCGCTGCGCGTAGTACGGCGTGAGCCGTTCGTCGGGCGCGCTGGAGGCGTCGGGCGACGGGCTCTCGGGGGCGGCGGCGGGCGGCGTCGCGCCGCAGCCGGTCAGTACCGCGACGATCGCCAGCGCGAGCAGCGCGACGTGCAGCACGGTGCTCGAACGCGGTTGGAATGACATGTCATCAGCTTCATGGGAAATACCGTGAATAGGTAGTCGCCGACGTCACCCGGCACACATGAGATATGTATCGAGCTTCTAATGATTCTCGTCATAAAAGGCAGGTGATTTTCGGCACTACCTTTCCTGGAGCTCGTCAGGCCATTCTTGGTGATGTGACCGGACGGACTTCAGGAGGTCTCGGATGATCGAGGTAGCCGGCCTCACCAAGCATTTCGGCAAGACCAAGGCGGTCAACGGCCTCTCCTTCCAGGTGCGCCCCGGGTTGGTCACCGGATTTCTCGGGCCGAACGGCGCGGGCAAGACCACCACCATGCGGCTGATCCTCGGGCTCGACCGCCCGACGAGCGGCACCGCGATCGTGAACGGGGTGCCGTACGCGGGGCTCCGAGCGCCGTTGACGCAGGTCGGCTCCATGCTCGACGCGCGGGGCGTCCACGGGGGCCGCACCGCGTACGCGCACCTGCTCTCGCTCGCGCAGAGCAATGGCATCTCGCGGACGCGGATCGATCAGGTCCTGGAGATGACGGGCCTGGCCACGGTGGCGCGCAAGCGGGTGAAGGGCTTCTCGCTGGGCATGAGCCAGCGGCTGGGCATCGCGGCGGCGCTGCTGGGCGACCCTCGGGTGCTGATGTTCGACGAGCCGATCAACGGCCTGGACCCGGAGGGGATCCGGTGGGTGCGCACCCTGCTGAAAGGGTTCGCCGCCGAGGGCCGCACGGTGCTGCTGTCCAGCCACATCATGAGCGAGATGGAGGGGCTGGCCGACCACCTGATCGTGATCGGGCGCGGTGAGCTGGTCGCCGACACCACGACCGGTGACCTGATCGCGCACAGCTCGCAGGGCTACACCCGCGTCCGCACGCCGGAGCTCGCCCGTCTGCGCGAGCTGCTCGTCGCCGAGGGGGCGCAGGTCGCGGAGGGCGACGACGAACTGCGGGTGACCGGCATGGAGATCGAGCGGATCGCCGGCGTGGCCTCGCGGGCGGGGGTGCCGGTGTACGAGCTGGCTCCGATGCGCGCCTCGCTGGAGACCGCGTTCATGGAGCTGACGGCGGTGGACGTGGAGTTCCGCGCGGGCCAGGACGGCACGCGCACCGCAGAGAACAGGGAGGTCAGCAGATGAGCGCGATCAGTGTGTTCGGCTCGGAGGTCACCAAGGCGCGTTCGGTGCGCTCCACCTACTGGACGGTCATCGTCGCGGTGGTCGGCGGGATCGCGCTGGGGACGCTGCTGACCGCGACCATCGTGGCCACCTGGGACCAGATGCCCCGCATGCAGCGGGCCACGCTCGACCCGGTGTCGATCTCGCTCAGCGGCCTCGACGTGGCGGTCATCTCGCTGATCGTGTTCGGCGCGCTGGTGATCACGTCCGAGTACTCCACCAAGCAGATCACCGTCACATTGGCGGCGGTGCCCAGCCGTCCCCGGTTGCTCGCAGGCAAGGCCCTGGTGGTCGCCCTGGTGGCGCTGGTGGCCGGGGTGATCGTGTCGTTCGTGTCGTTCTTCGTCGGCCAGGCGTTCTTCGCGTCCCTGGACATGCAGTCCTCGCTCGCCGATTCCACCGCGTTGTGGGCGGTGCTGCGCGCCGCCGTCCTGCTGCCGCTGATCGCGCTGATCGCGCTGGCGGTCGGCACGCTGGTGCGCAGCTCGGCCGGGGCGATCACGATCGTGATCGGCGGGATCTACCTGCCCGGGGTCGTGGCGATGTTGCTGCCCGCGTGGGCGCGCGACAACATCTACCCGTTCTTCCCGGGCGCCGCCGTCACGAACCTGATGCACCCCGACGACGGGCTGTGGGCGCGTTCGGCGACGGGCGCGATGGTGATCCTCGTGGTCTGGACCGTGGTGCTGCTCGCCGGAGCGGCGGCGGCGCTCGTCCGCCGGGACGCGTGACGGGGTGGAGAACCGGTGTCAGAGCCAGCCCATCCGCTGCGCGGTGCGGATCGCCTCCAGCCGGTTCTTCGCGTTGAGCTTGGCCATGGCGCTGGACAGGTAGTTGCGCACGGTGCCCTCGGTCAGGTGCAGTTCCAGGGCGATCCGGCCGACGTCGGCGCCCCGGTCGGCCATCCGCAGGGCGTCGCGCTCGCGGGAGGTCAGCGGGCTGTCGCCGGCGGCCATCGCCGCCGCGGCCAGTTCCGCGTCGAGGTACCGGCCGCCCGCGTGGACCTTGCGGATGGCGGTGGCCAGTTCCTCGGCCGAGGCGTCCTTGCCCAGGAAGCCGCTGACGCCGCCGGACATCGCGCGGCGCAGGTAGCCGGGACGGCCGAGGCTGGTCAGGATGACGATGGCGCACTTGCCGCGGATCGCCTCGGCGGCGGTCAGCCCGTCCATGCCGGGCATCTCGATGTCAAGCACCACGACGTCGGGCCGGTGCCGTTCGACCGCCGGGGCGACCTCGTCGCCCCGGCCGACCTCGGCCACGACTTCGAGGCCGTCCTCCAGGCCGAGCAGCGCGGCCAGCGCGCCCCGGATCAGGTGCTCGTCGTCGGCGAGGAGGATCTTGATGGTCTCGGACTCGCTCACATCGCCGCCCTGAGCAGGAACTCGCCGGATTCCGTGGTGTGGGCGGACAGCGAGCCGCCCTTGACGGCGATCCGCTCGGAGAGCCCGTGCAGGCCGCTGCCGGTGGTGTCGGCGGTGCCGTCCACGCCGTTGTTGCGGATCTCCAGCACGCCGTCGCGGATGCTGATGGAGCAGCGCGTGGCCGTACTGTGCTTGAGGATGTTGGTGACCCCCTCGCGGACGGCCCAGGCCAGCAGCGCGCGCTGCTCGACGGCCAGGTGCTCGGTCTTGGTGTCCACTGTGCACTGGATCCCCGCCGCCTCCAGCACGGCCCGCATGCTGGACAGCTCCGCGTCCAGGTCGATGGTCCGGTAGCCGCGGACGGCGGCGCGCACCTCCTTGAGCGACTCGCGGGCGAGCCGGCGCACCTCCTGCATCTCCGCCGCCGCCTTGGGCGGATCCTTCATGGCGAGTTTGGCGGACAGCTCGCTCTTCAGGCTGATCACCGAGAGGCTGTGCCCGAGCAGGTCGTGCAGGTCGCGGGCGAAGCGCAGCCGTTCCTCCGAGACGGCGAGCGTGGCCCTGGCCTCCTGCCCGGCGTGGAACTCCCTGGTCACGAGCCAGAGCCAGCGCAGCGCGAGCATCAGCCCGCCCAGCACGCCCGTCCAGCCGATCATGATCGCGATGTTCAGGACCCAGTAGGTCGCGGTGGGAGGGGCGCCGTAGACGATGGGCAGCCAGAACAGCGGTCCCACCGCCGCCACCAGGCCGGCCACCAGGGCGACCCGCACCCGCAGGTGCAGGACCGCGCCCATGAACCAGAGGATCGTGGCCAGTTCCCCGCCCATCGGGTTGAACAGCACGGCCAGTACGGCCAGCACGGCGGACACCACGAGTCCGACGGTCGGGCGGGGCACCTGACGGAACGCGGCGCGGTGGAGACGCCAGAAGCAGACGTAGACGCCGATGAGGCAGATCCCGGCGGCCACGGAACGCCAGCGCAGGGAGATGTCGATGCCGGGTTCGGTGCCCGCGCTGAGCGCCATGAGCGTGAGTTTCTGCAGGCCGAGCAGCAGGCCGAAGAATCCGGCCACGGTGTCAGCGGCATAACTGAAGATCCGCTGGGCCGTGTCCAGCCTCGGGATTCTGGTCATACGGGTCGGCGACCGCCCTCCGGTCCGCAGGTGACGTGCTGATTTTCGGGGTTTATCTATTTTTGCATCTGGTTCGCCGGTACGCGGGAGAGGACCGCGCCACAGGCGTATCATCAGTCCCTTCTGGCGCTAGGATCCCGTGAGCGACGGGGATCCGTGCGCGGTGCCACAGTCGGTTCAACAATCAGGGTGCGGGAGTTGGACAGGAGAAATCGTGCGACCCGGGCTCCCGGGGGCCGCGGCCGGGACGACCGCCCCGATCCACGCACCCAGTGGCCCGACCAGCTCCGGGTGTGGCCGCCGGAGGCGGAACCCGATCTCCGCCCGGCACGTCCGCCCGAGGAACTGCCCATCATCGCGCCCGAGGACTTCTACCCGCCCGCACGCCGTCGCGGGCACGGCGCGGTCGCCGCGGCCGTGGTGTTCACCGTCCTGGTCATGACCGGCGGCGGGGTGTGGGCCGTGATGGGCCCCTCCGACTGCGCGACCGCCGACCGGGTGCGGATCGCCGCCGACCCCGGTATCGCCCCCGTGCTGCGCGACCTCGCCGAACGCGACGCCGCCCGAACCGGGTGCGCGCAGGTGGAGGTCCAGGCCACCGAGTCGGCCGAGGTCGCCGCGGCGCTCGCCGCCGGTGCGGCCCCGCCCGACGTATGGGTTCCCGAGTCGTCGAGCTGGGCGGGGCTGGCCTCGGTGGGCGGGGCTCGCGGCCCGCTGCGTGCGGGCACGTCGGTGGCGCGCACCCCGGTGATCCTCGCCGTACGGCAGGCGCGCACCGCCCGCCTCGCGGCCGGTCTCGGCGCGGGCGCGGACGAGCCCACGTGGAGCATGGTGTCCGCCGGGGCGTCCGCGCCCGGACGGCTCGCCGTACGACTGCCCGACCCCCGGCGCTCCGCCGTCGGGCAGGCCGCCCTCGCCCTCGGCGACCTCGGCGGCGACCTCGCCGCGCTGCGCGACGCCATCGTGCCCGACCCCGCGGCGGCCCTCGACCTGCTCGGCTCGCGGCGCGCCAAGAGCGCGCCCGTCGCCGTGGTCGCCACCGAGCAGTCGCTGCTCGCCCGAGGCGGCGCCGACGCCGCCGGGCGGGCCGCCATGCTCTACCCGAAGGAGGGGGCGGTCAGCCTCGACCACCCCTACCTGGTGCTCGTCGGCGACGCGGCGCAGCGCGCCACCGCGCTCGACTTCCAGGACACGATCACCTCGGCCGACGGCAGGCGAGCGATCCGCGCGGCCGGTTTCCGCGACGGCGACGGCCGTGCCGACGACGGGCGGGAGCACGCCGAACGGGGCCTGCGCGCCGACGAACCGGCCCGGCTCGCGCCGCTGCCCCCGGAACGGACGGCCCGGGCGCTGAACTCGCTGGGCGCGCTGACCGCCCCGGTCCGCGCGGTGGTGCTCGTCGACGCCTCGGCGTCCATGCGCCGCGCCTTCGCGGGCGGTTCGAGCACGCGGATCGACGTGGCGGCCCGGCTGGTGAGGGAGGCGGCCGGACGCCTGCCGCAGGGCAGCCACGCGGCCGTCTGGCGGTTCGGGGCGGGGCTCGGCAGCGCCCGTCCCTACCGCGAGCTGCTGGCGCTCGGCCCGGTCCGGGGCCGCTCGGCGGAGATCCGCACGGTCACCCGCCATCTGCCCACCGGAGTCGTCGGCGACACGGGCCTGAAGGAGCCGGTGCTCGCGGCGTTCCGTGAACTGTCGGCTCGCGGGTCGGACAGGCCCGGCCTGGTGCTGCTGATCACCGACGGCGCGCGGGACACCGGCACGCCCGATCTGGACGATCTGGTCGCCATGCTGGAGTCCGAGTACGACCCGGAGCGCCCGGTGGCGGTGGCCGTGATCGATCTCGGCGCGGAGGCCGGTCGCCGCGACCTGAACCGCATCGCCGAAGCCACCGGCGGCACCGCCCATGTGGCCCGCGACACGCGGCAGGCGGGGCAGGCCGTCCTCGACGCGCTCACCCGGGAGAGGGAAGGCTGACCCCTCGCGGTCGCCCCGGGCACTCGGGCACTCGGGTCCGCCATGGGGGAGGTGGGGCCGCGGCGCGGCCCCTGGGCTTTCGGCGCGGCCTATTCCTCCGGCGTCGCGGGCGGCGTGACCAAGCGGTAGCCGACGCCGCGCACGGTCTGGATGAGGTGATCCTCGTGGTCGCCGAGACGGGCGCGCAGGCGCTTCACATGGACGGCGATGGTGTTGGTGGAGGTGCTGTCGGCGGAGTTCCACACGTGGCGCATGATCTGCTCGCGGGTCACCGTACGGTCGGCGTTGCGCATCAGGTAGTGCAGCAGCTCGAACTCCCGCAGCGGCAGGTGCACCACCCGGCCCGCGACACGCACCTGGTAGGCGTGCACGTCGAGTTCGACGCTGCCCACGATGAGCACCCGGCGTCCGCCGGGCTCGCCGCTGAAGGCGGCCTGGACCATCGGCAACAGCTCGGGCACCCGGTACGGCCGGGCCACGCACGCCGTCGCGCCCGCCGCCAGCGCCTGCACCGCCTGCTCGGCGTGTCCCTCGCCCACGCCGAGCAGCACCGGTACGGCCCGCGACAGGCGCACCGCCCGGACGAAGTCCACCGCCCCGATGACCGGGAGCGTCGCGCTGACCAGGACCACGTCGGGCCGGAGCGCGCCGGCCTGGATCAGACCCTGGGCGCCGTCCGGCGCCCCGGCCACATCGACCCCTTCACGCTCCAGCGCCGATGCCAGTTCCCGGACTAACGCCGAGTCAGGATCGGCCACCAGCAGCATGGGCGCCGTCCGAGTGTCCCCGTCCACCTCGGGTGCCGTCTGCGGCTGGATCACCCGGGTCCTCCAATTGGTCGGCCGAGCTTTAGCCGAAGCGTCCCGTGATGTAGTCCTCGGTGCGCTTGTCGCTCGGGTTGGTGAAGATGCGACTGGTTTCGTCATATTCGACAAGGCGCCCGTGGCGGACACCCGCGTCGTCGACCTCGGCGGTGAAGAAGGCGGTGCGGTCGGAGACCCGCGCGGCCTGCTGCATGTTGTGCGTGACGATCACGATCGTGTAGTCACGCGACAGTTCCTGCATCAGGTCTTCGATCTTGGTGGTGGCGATGGGGTCGAGCGCGGAGCAGGGCTCGTCCATCAGGATCACCTCGGGCTTGACCGCGATCGCCCGCGCGATGCACAGACGCTGCTGCTGCCCGCCGGACAGCGACAGCGCGTTCTGCTTGAGCTTGTCCTTGACCTCGTCCCACAGGGCGGACTTGGTCAGCGCCTCCTCAACGATGGTGTCCATCGACCCCTTCATGCCGTTGACCCGGGGGCCGTAGGCGATGTTGTCGTAGATCGACTTGGGGAAGGGGTTGGGCTTCTGGAAGACCATGCCGATCCGGCGACGGACCTCGATGGGGTCCACGTGCTCGCCGTACAGGTCTTCGCCGTGGTAAGTGATCTTACCGGCCGCGCGGGCTCCGGGGATCAGGTCGTTCATTCGGTTGAAGCAGCGCAGCACGGTGCTCTTGCCGCAGCCGGACGGCCCGATCATGGCGGTGATCTCGCGGTTGCCGATGGTCATGTCGACCCCGCGCACGGCCTCGTAGTCGCCGTAGAAGACGCTCAGGCCCGCGACTTCGAAGACCGGGTCGAGGGCCTGGATGTTGCGGGGCACCTCGGGGCCACGGACCGTGACGTTCGGGATGGAGGTTCCGATTTCAGACATGCTCGTTTCTCACCAGCGCTTCTGGTAGCGGTTGCGGAGGAGGATGGCCACCGAGTTCATCACCAGCAGAAGGGCGAGCAGGATCACGATGGCGGACGACGCGAGGACGCCGAACTCGGGCCGTGACTGGCCGATCCAGTTGTAGATCTGCAACGGCAGCGCGGTGAAACCGTCGGTGAGCGATTCGGGGTTGAACGCCACGAACGTCGCCGCGCCCAGCATGACCAGCGGGGCCGCCTCGCCGATGGCCCGGGACAGCGCGAGGATCGAACCGGTGGCGATGCCGGGGATGGACGAGGGGAGCACCTGCCGGTAGATCGTCTGCCACTGGGTCGCGCCCAGGGCCAGGGATCCCTCGCGGATCGAGGGCGGCACCGCGCGGATCGCCTCGCGAGCCGAGATGATCACGACGGGGAGCACCAGCAGGCTCAGCGTGAGCGCGCCGGTGATCAGCCCGAAGCCCAGGCCGATGACCCGGGCGATGATGCCGAGACCGAGGATGCCGTAGACGATGGAGGGGATGCCCGCGAGGTTCTGGATGTTGAGCTCCAGCAGGCGGTTGTACCACCTGTCGCGGTCGGCGTACTCCTCCAGGTAGATCGCCGCCAGCACGCCCGTCGGGATGACGAACAGGGCGGTGAGGCCCATCAGATAGATGGTGCCGACGATCGCCGACTGTGCTCCGGCGTTCTCGGGGCGCCGGATCGAGGGCATGTTCTCCCACAGGCGGGAGTCGAGTCTGGCCCAGCCCCTGTTGATCACGTAGGCGAGCAGCACGGCGAGGAACGCGATCGCGATGATCAGGCTGAGCTGCAGCGCGATCAGGAAGACGGTCTCGCGCAGCGGGCGGCGCTTGCCGGCCAGCCTGCTGGGGCCGGGACTGGCCGCCTTGCCGATGGAGGTGAGGACCGTCATTCGTAAGCCTCCCGATAACGGCGCACGACCTTCGCGCTGACGTAGTTCATCAGGAAGGTGATGACGAACAGCAGCGCGCCGACCGCGAAGATGGTCTTGTACTCGATCGACCCGACGGGGATGTCGCCCGAGCCCGCGCGGGCGATGAACGACGCCATGGTGTCCATCTCCCTGGCCGGGTTGACGGTGAAGATGGAACGCCCGCCGGTGGCGATCACGACGATCATCGTCTCGCCGATCGCCCGGGAGAACGCCAGGATGATGGCGGCGATGATCCCGGACAGCGCGGCCGGGAGGACGACCCGGAGCGAGACGATCATGCGGGACGACGCCAGCGCGTAGGCGCCCTCGCGCAGTGAGTTGGGCACCGCCGACATGGCGTCCTCGGCGAGCGAGGCCACCGTCGGGATGATCATCACACCGACCACCAGGCCGCCGCTCAGCGCGTTGCGGTAGTCCAGCGTGAACGGGAGGAAGTCGCGCAGCAGCGGGGTGATGAAGGTGAGCGCGAAGAAGCCGAAGACGACCGTCGGGATGCCGGCCAGCACCTCCAGCACCGGCTTGATGATCTTACGGACCCGCGGCCTGGCGTATTCGGACAGGTAGATCGCGGCGGCCAGGCCGAGCGGGATCGCGACGGCCATCGCGATCACGGTCACGAGCAGGGTCGCGACCACGATGGGCAGCACGCCGTAGTGTGCCGGCTTGAACAGCGGGCCCCACTCGATCGAGGTGAAGAACTCCACGATGCTGACCGACCCGAAGAACTCGATGGTCGGTTCGAGCAGGGCCGCCACGATGCCGATGGTGGTGGCCACGGAGACGGCGGCGGCGAGGACCAGGATCACCTTGACGATCTGCTCGCCGTAGCGCGGGCGCGACCGCCCCAGGGAGGGTCCTCCCGGAGCGGTCGCCTTGCTGGGGGAAGCCATGAGAGGTCAGCTACCGGACAGCGACTGGACGGCGGTCTTGAGCTTGCCCTCCTGCTCGGCGTTGAGCGGGATGTACTTGGCGTCCGTGGCGATCTTGCTGATGTTGGCGGCGTAGAAGTCGATGAACGCCTTCACCTCGGGACGCTTGGCGGCGTCGTTCTTGACGTACACGAACAGCGGCCGGGCCAGCGGGGTGTAGCTGCCGTCCTGGGCGGCCTCCACGCTGGGCGTCACGCAGCCGCCGCCGGAGTCGATCTGCACGGCGGTGAGCTTGTCGGTGTTCTCCTCGTAGTAGGTGAACCCGAAGTAGCCCAGGCCGCCCTTGGACCCGGCGACGCCCTGCACGACGTCGTTGTCGTTCTCGGAGGCGCTGTAGTCCTTGCGGCTGGCGCCCTCCTCACCGTTGATCTCGTCGGTGAAGTAGTCGAAGGTGCCGGAGTCGGTGCCGGGACCGGCCAGCGCGAGCGCCTCGTCCGGGAACTTGGCGTCGACGTCCTTCCAGGACTTGACCTTGCCCTCGGCCGCCGGCTCCCAGATCTTCTTGAGCTGGTCGGTGGTGAGGCACTTGGCCCAGGTGTTCTCCTTGTTCACCACGACGGTCAGCGCGTCGGTGGCGACTGTGAGCTCGGTGAACGCGACGTTCTTGGCCGCGCAGGCGGCCTTCTCCTCGTCCTTGATCGGACGGGACGCGTTGGAGATGTCCGTCTCGCCGTTGCAGAACTTCTCGAAGCCGCCGCCGGTGCCGGAGGTGCCCACGCTCACCCGGATCTTGGGCTGCTCCTCGGCGAAGAACTCCGACGCCGCGGTGGTGAGCGGGCCGACGGTGCTGGAGCCGTCGGACTTGATCTCGCCGCTCAGTTGCCGGCCCTGCTCGCCGCCCCCCGACGACGACGAACTATTGGGGCTCGCGGCCGTGTTCCCGCCGCCGCCGCCACAGGCCGCGACGAGGGCGATGAGGGCCGCCGATGCTGCCACCGCGCTCAGGCGGCGCTGTCCACTTGTCACGGTCGATCGTCCTTTGATAGTCAGCTCTTCATCGATGCAGTCCAGATACAAACGCTGCAAAGTGAACGGCAGTGAAACGAGCCATGACCGACGCTGGAAGACGTGTGACGCGCTGTGTGAATAGGCCGTCAAACGGGTTGAATCCAGTAAAGAACCGGCGCACCTTGGCAATCGGGGGTCGTGTGGGGGCAACGCCCGGTGGGCGGCGGGCAGGGGCGCCGTCACCGGCTGGCATGCTGGAGGCCATGAGCTACCACGTGTGCCTGGTCTGCATGGGCAATATCTGCAGGTCGCCGATGGCGGAGGTCGTGCTGCGCCATACCCTCGCCGAACATGGGCTTGACCGGCTCGTCACCGTGGACAGCGCCGGCACCGACGGGTGGCACGAAGGCGGTCCGATGGACGACCGCGCCGCGAGCACCCTGGTCGTCCACGGCCTCGACGGCTCCGCGCACCGGGCCAGGCGGTTCCGCTCCGAGTGGTTCGGCTACGCCGACCTGGTCCTGGCCATGGACGCCGCCAACCTGCGCGCCCTGCGGCGGATCGCCCCGCCCGGCGCCGACGTGCGGCTGATGCGCTCGTTCGACCCCGCCGCGCCCGCGAACGCCGAGGTCCCCGACCCCTACTACGGCGGCGACGAGGGCTTCACCGAGGTCCTGCACATGGTCCGCGCGGCCTCGGAGGGGCTGGCCAAGCACCTCGCGGAGGCGCTGCGGTGAGGATCCTCCGGGAACTCGGCTCCTCGCACGCGTGGCGGCTGAGCCGGGCGGAGCTGCCGGACGGCCGCGCCGTCTTCGTGAAATCGGCCGCCGAGACAGGCGGTGTTCCCGCCCTGTTCACCTCGGAGGCCGCCGGGCTGCGCTGGCTGGCCGACGCGGGCGCGGTCGCCGTGCCCGAGGTGTTAGAGGCCGCGGACGACCGTCTGGTGCTCTCCTGGGTCGAGGCGGGCGACGCCACCGCCGAGACCGCCGTACGCCTGGGACGCGAACTGGCCCGGATGCACGCCACCGGCGCCGACGCATTCGGAGCCCCGTGGCCGGGCTTCGTCGCCGAACTGCCGATGGACAACACGGCCGGCGCCGAATGGCCCGCCTTCTACGGCGAGCGCCGCCTGCTGCCGTTCGTGCGCCGGGCGCGCGACGCCGGGCAGCTCTCGGCGGGCGACGCCGATCTGCTCGACGAGGTGATCGAGGCGCTGCCCGGCCTGGCCGGGCCGGCCGAGCCGCCCGCCAGGATTCATGGCGACCTGTGGGGCGGCAACGTGCTGTGGACGGCGGAGCGCGCCGTCCTGGTCGATCCGGCCGCGCACGGCGGGCACCGTGAGACCGACCTCGCCATGCTCGCGCTGTTCGGGGCCCCGCACCTGAACACCATCGTGTCCGCCTACCAAGACGAACGCCCCCTGGCCGACGGCTGGCGGGAGCGGGTCCCGCTGCACCAGCTCCACCCGCTGCTGGTGCACGTCTGCCTGTACGGCGAGGCGTACCGGGGCAGCCTGCTCGACGCCGCCGCCCGCGCCCTCGCCCTCTGAGGCGGGCCGGGTGGGTTACGGCGGGTCAGACGGGAAGCGTGAGCGGGCCTCCGCCCAGCCGCCTGAGCACCTCACTGTGCAGCGGTCCGTTCGAGCACACCAGGCTGCCGCCGTCGAGGCCGGGCACTCCGGACAGGTCAGTCCAGATGCCGCCCGCCTCCTCGACGATCACGGTCAGCGCCGCCATGTCCCACGGCGACAGCTCCGGCTCGGCCGAGACGTCCACCGACCCCTCCGCCACCAGCACGTGCGACCAGAAGTCGCCGTAGGCGCGGGTCCGCCAGCACGAACGCGTCAGCTCGATGAACGCCGACAGCCGCCCGGCCTTCTCCCACTCTTCGAGGTCGGAGTACGACAGCGAGGCGTCGTTCAGTTTGCCGACCGACGACACGCGGCAGCGCGACGCCTTGGTCAGGCCGCGGCCGGTCCACGCGCCGCCGCCCCTGGCGGCCCACCAGCGGCGGCCGAGCGCGGGGGCCGACACCAGCCCGACGACGACCTGGTCACGGTCCATCAGGGCGATCAGCGTCGCCCACACCGGGACACCGCGCACGTAGTTCTTGGTGCCGTCGATCGGATCGACGATCCACGAACGCGCGCCGTACCCCGTGGTGCCGAACTCCTCGCCGACGACGGCGTCACGCGGGCGGGCCCGCCGCAGGGTGCCGCGGATCGCCTCCTCGACCGCGCGGTCCGCGTCGCTCACCGGAGTGAGGTCAGGCTTGGTCTCGACCCGCAGGTCGGCCGCCCTGAAGCGCCGCATGGTCAGATCGTCCGCCGCGTCCGCCATCACGTGGGCTAGGCGGAGATCGTCGCTGTAGTCCGTCACGATGGCAAACGGTATCGCGTCATCGCCCGATCGCCGCTTTCTAGGGACATAGCGTGGTCAATCGGCGTGGCTTTCCGGCTCACCCCTGCTGGGCCTGCTCCGGGTCGGGCTCGCCCTCCCGGCTGGCCAGCAGCCGCCGCAGGGACGCCAGCCGCGCGGCCCCGGCGTGGCCCTGCTCCACCCAGGCGTCGAGCGCGCACTCGCCGGCCTGGTGGGTGCAGCCCTTGGGGCAGTGGACGGTGCCGTCCACCAGGTCGGGGAAGGCGTGCAGCACGTTGTCGGGCGACACGTGGGCCAGGCCGAAGCTGCGCACCCCGGGCGTGTCGATGATCCAGCCGCCCTCTGGCAGCTCCAGCGCCACCGCCGAGGTGGAGGTGTGGCGGCCCCGGCCGGTCACCGGGTTGACGTGCGAGACCGCGCGTTCGGCCGCCGGGACCAGCGCGTTGACCAGCGTGGACTTGCCCACGCCCGAATGGCCGACGAGCACGCTGAGGCGGTCGACCAGCCGCTCGCGCAGCTCGCTCAGGTCGCCGCCCTTGCGCACCACGACGTACGGCACGCCCAGCGGGTCGTAGAGCGCCACCAGTTCGTCCGGCGGCGCCAGGTCTGCCTTGGTCAGGCAGAGCAGCGGGTCGATCTCCGCGTCGTAGGCCGCCACCAGGATGCGGTCGATCATCCGCGGCCGGGGCGGCGGATCGGCCAGCGCGGTGACGATCACCAACTGGTCGGCGTTGGCCACGACCGGGCGCTCGATGCCGTCGCTGAACTCGGTGTCGTCGGCGGAACGGCGCAGCATCGAGCGGCGCGGCTCCAGGCGCACGATCCTGGCCAGGGTGTCGGGACGCCCGCTGACATCGCCCACCAGGCGCACCCGGTCGCCCACCACGATGCCCTTGCGGCCCAGCTCACGGGCCTTCATCGCGGTCACCACGGTCGGCCGGTCGCCCTGGACCAGGCAAGTGAACCGGCCGCGGTCGACCGCCACGACGAAGCCCTCCACCGCGCCTTCGTGCGCAGGGCGGATCCGCGTCCGCGGCCGCGACCCCTTCCCCGGTCGGACCCGGACGTCGTCTTCGTCGTACTGGCGCTTCCTCAGCGGCCACCCTCCAGCATTTCCCGCCACATCCGGGCGAACTCGGGGAGGGTCTTGGCGGTGGTCGCGATGTTCTCCACCCGCACCTCCGGGACGGCCAGGCCGATCACCGCGCCCGCCGTGGCCATCCGGTGGTCGTCGTAGGAGTGGAACAGCCCGCCGTGCAGCGGGCGCGGCCGGATGATCAGACCGTCGTCGGTCTCCTCCGCGTCGCCGCCCAGCCGGTTGATCTCGGTGACCAGCGCGGCCAGCCGGTCGGTCTCGTGGCCGCGCAGGTGAGCGATGCCGCGCAGCCTGCTCGGGCCCTCGGCCAGCGCCGCCAGGGCGGCGATCGTGGGGGTCAGCTCGCCCACGTCGCGCAGGTCGGCGTCGATGCCGGACGGCCTGCCCGAGCCGGTGACCGTGAGGCCGCCGGAGCCGCGCCGCACCGTGCCGCCCATCGCGGTGACCAGGTCGCGCAGCGCGTCGCCCGGCTGCGTGGTCTCCTCGGGCCAGCCGGGAATGGTGACCGTGCCGCCCGTCACCAGTGCCGCCGCCAGGAAGGGCGCGGCGTTGGAGAGATCGGGTTCGACGGTGAGGTCACGGGCCGCGATCGGGCCGGGCTCGACCCGCCAGACATCGGGCTCTGAGTCGTCGACGCGCACGCCCGCCGCGCGCAGCATCTCCACGGTCATCCGGATGTGCGGGGCAGAGGGCACCGGGGGCCCGGAGTGGCGTACGGTGACGCCCTTCTCGAAGCGCGGCGCGCACAGCAGCAGCCCGGAGACGAGCTGGGAGGAGGCCGACGCGTCGAGCGTCACCTCGCCGCCCTGGACCGGGCCGCGGACCGTGAACGGCAGCGCGTCTCCCTCGACCCGGGCGCCCAGCGCGCGCAGCGCGGCCAGCAACGGCCCCATCGGCCGCTTGCGGGCGTGGGGATCGCCGTCGAAGAACACCTCGCCGTCGCCGAGCGCCGCCATCGGCGGCACGAACCGCATCACGGTGCCCGCCAGGCCCGCGTCGATGCGGGCGCCACTGCGCACCGGCCCGGGAACGACCCGCCAGTCGGTGGAGGACGTGGTCTCATCCGTGGGTTCCATGGTCGCGCCGAGCGCGCGCAGGGCCGCCACCATCAGATCGGCGTCACGGCTGCGCAGCGCCCGCAGCACCGTGCCGGGGCCGTCGGCCAACGCGGCGAGCAACAGCGCACGGTTGGTCACGGACTTCGAACCGGGCAGCGGGACGGTCGCCGCCACGGGCTCGCTCACAGTGGGCGCGGGCCACGGATCCGGATGCTGGGACATGCCGCAACTCTACCGGTCAGGCTCGCGCGAGACCGTCAGAGGAAGATCGCGGTGTCGAGCGTGACGTCGATCGGCTCGGGAATGTGGATCTCCTTCCCCATGGTGACGGTCGTGAAGGTCGTGTAGGTGCCGTCGGCGGGCTCACTGAAGACCGTGACGGACGGGGGGTCGTCGATCGGGTCGACCAGCAGGTAGATCGGAACGCCGCCGGTGGCGTAGACCTCCGGCTTGTGCTCTCGGTCGTTGTCGACGCTGCTCGGTGACACCACCTCGCCGACCATGACGAGCCCGCTGACGAACAGTTCCCGTCGTCCCCAGCGGGGAGCGTCGTGCGGAGCGATGACGAGGTCGGGCGCGTAACACTCACGCGTGTCGTCCGTACACACGTCCAGACCCGCGTAGGTCTTCCAGCCCTTCTCTCGTGCGTGCGGGACGAGAGCGACCGACAGGATCGTCACGGCGTCCTGGTGCTCGGGGCTGCCTAGGGGGCTCACTATCAACCGTCCTTGGAAGATCTCGGCGCGCATTCGGGTGCGGCCGACGAGGGAAGAGTGGATTTCCCGAAGGGTCGTCAGCTCGTCGCCGGCCGGGACCGCGGGCTCCGACGCCGGGGGAATCGGCATGGTCACGGAGGGTTCCAGCGGCTTGCCGTGCGCGGTGACGTCGGATCGGGAGAGGCGGGCTTTCATGGTCATCTTCATCGGGTCAATGTGTCCCTTCGTGTCCGCACTGACACGCTCAGTATTCACCATCGCAATCGCACATGCGAGCGATTCGGAGATGGCACCCTGAAGGGATGTGCGGTAGATACGCGTCGGCGCGCAACAAGCATGAGCTGCTCGAAGAGTTCCGGGTGGAGGTGGACGGCGAGCCGGAGCGGGAGCTTCGCCCCGACTACAACGTGGCCCCCACCAAGGAGGTCTACGCGGTGCTCAGCCGGGTGCCGAAGGAGGAGGGCAAGTCCAAGGAGCCCGTCCGGCAGCTCCGGATCGTCAAGTGGGGGCTGGTGCCGTCCTGGGCGAAGGATCCCTCGATCGGGTCGCGGATGATCAACGCCAGGGTCGAGACGGTCGCGGAGAAGCCGTCGTACCGCAAGGCGTTCGCGCGGCGGCGCTGCCTTCTGCCCGCCGACGGCTACTTCGAGTGGTACCAGTTCGACAAGAAGCGCAAGCAGCCCTATTTCATTCATCCCGCCGACGGCGGGGTGATGGCGATGGCCGGCCTCTACGAGTTCTGGCGCGACCGGAACAAGCCGGACGACGATCCGAGTGCGTGGCTGGTGACCTGCACGGTGATCACCACCACGGCCAAGGACGAACTGGGCCGCATCCACGACCGGATGCCGATGCTCGTCGAGCGGGACCGCTGGTCCGAGTGGCTCGACCCGAAGCTGACCGCGACCGACCAGGCCCAGGGGCTGCTGGTCCCGGCCACGCCCGACCGGCTGGAGGCCTATCCGGTGTCCACGGCGGTGAACAGCGTCCGCAACAACGGCCCGGAACTGCTCCAGCGGGTCGATCCCGAGGAGGGCGCCGCGATCGGCTGATGTCGTCGAATGCTCACTTCTCAGACAGAGGAGCGAAAAGTGGGGGTCACGGCGGTGTAAGAAGCGCGTCAAGTGGGCATCCGGTCAGGAAAGCGGTGACCCGTCCTACGCCGTGGTAGGGCGCCACCGGTATAGAGCGGACCCCTGCGCCTGGCGGGAACTTCGGGGACTTCCGTCGCGAGGCACTCATCCGTCCCGGAGGTGCGGACTCGTGGATGACGCGACCGCGCGTATGCGCCTGGAGAACATGCTCGGGGATCTCGACCGGTCGATCGCGGTGCTACGCGGCGATCCGGTGGGCGTGCGCGACCGCTCGGCGGCCGACGCGGGCTCCCATCTGACCGACGCCGACCGGCACCAGGCCATGCTCGACGTCGCCGACCGGCAGCGCGGCGCCGTCATGGACGCGCTGAAACGGCTCGAAGAAGGCAGTTACGGCCGGTGCGTGGACTGCCGCAAGCCGGTCCCCGAAGGCCGGCTGGAGGCGAGACCCGAGGCGTCCCGCTGCGTGCAGTGCCAGTCGAAGCGGGAGCGCCGCCGCTGAGCCGCGCCCGTGCGGCGGCGCGTGGCCGCCGCGCGGGTCAGGCCGCCTTTCTGGCGCTGGCCACCAGGTGGATGCCGACGGTGTCGTCGTCCTCCGGGTTGGCCTCCAGCTCGGTGCGGACCAGCCAGGTCAGCGCGCGGGAGTCGGACGCCAGCACGTGATCCACCGTCGAGGGCGACAGCACGGTGCGCGGCCGGATCCACTCGACCTCCAGCCCGGCCCCGGTCAGCAGCTCGCGGAGCTGGGCGCTGGTGAAGCAGCGGGTGATGCTGCCGTCGGGCCACGGCACCAGCATGACCTCGCCCTTCTGGCACAGGTGGGCCCAGTAGTTCTGCTCGGCCAGGATCGCCATGCCCAGCACCAGTGAGTCCACGCAGACCAGCGCCCGCCCGCCGGGCCGCAGCACCCGGGCCACGTCGTCCATCGCCGACTCGGCCATCAGCTCCACAGAAAGCGCGCGTTCCTCGGCGACCACCGCGTCGATGCTCTCGTCGGGCAGGAACCCGAGGTCGTCCGCCCTGATCTGACGCACCCGGTCGGCGTCGCGCAGCTTGTCCTGCTCGGCCGCCGCGTCGATGCGGAAGTCGATCACCTCGATGACGCGGTGCCCGCAGTGCGCCGCCTGGGCCGCCCACTGCCCGCCGCCTCCGGACATGTCCAGCAGGGTCGAGGGGCGCTCGGGCAGCCACCGGCCGAGCTGCTCCGCGGCGACCGCGCGGTAAAAGGTCCAGTACGGCCCGAGGGTGCCTGAGCCGTTCAGTTCTTCGGCCGGAATGGGCAGCACACGCGGCTCCTGGGCTTTCGGGGTTTTCCGGGGATTGGGGCTACCAGCCGGTACGTATCTTTTTCCCCGTACCGGGACTCTCGTCACCTTCTATCTTGCGGGAACAGACGACCGGGCGCCGGTGTTGCCGACTACTGACGCACGATCTTCTCCCGAGAGGATGTCCGCGCATGCAGGCGCTGCTCGAACCCGGTACTCGCTCCGGCCCCGCTCAGCGGCCGGAGACGCAGGAGCGGGTATCCTCCGCTGAGTACGGTATCCCGCTTCTGCCGGGCACCGGTGATCTTAAGGGGGTGGGTCCGGTCCCTGCGACAGGCGCGGAGACTCTGGAACAGCGGAGCGGGCGGTTCGAGCGCGACGTAATGCCGTATCTCGACCAGCTCTACTCCGCCGCTCTCCGGATGACGAGGAACCCGGCGGACGCGGAGGATCTCCTGCAGGAGACCTTCGCCAAGGCTTTCGCGTCCTTCCACCAGTTCCAGGAAGGGACCAACCTCAAGGCGTGGCTCTACCGAATCCTGACCAACACCTTCATCAACAGTTACCGAAAGAAGCAGCGGGAGCCGAAGCAGTCGGGCACCGAGGAGATCGAGGACTGGCAGCTCGCCCGTGCCGAGTCGCACACGTCGGCGGGGCTGAAGTCGGCCGAGATAGAGGCGCTCGACCACCTGCCGGACAGCGACGTGAAGGATGCCCTGGCCGCGTTGCCGGAGGAGTTCCGCATCGCCGTCTATCTGGCCGATGTCGAAGGCTTCCCCTACAAGGAGATTGCCGACATCATGGGCACTCCGATCGGCACGGTGATGTCGCGGCTCCACCGCGGCAGGCGCCAACTCCGGGGGCTTCTTGAGGACTACGCGCGCGAGCGCGGTCTGGTCCCGGCGGAGGGATCCAAATGAGCTGCGGCAACCCGCACGACACCGACTGTCGTGACGTACTGGAAATGGTCTACAGCTACATCGACGGCGAGCTGGACGAGGGCGACTGCGTCGACATCCGCGTCCACCTCGACGAGTGCGGGCCCTGCCTCGCCGAGTACGGCCTGGAGGAGGCGGTCAAGCGCCTGATCGCGCGGCACTGCGGCTGCGATCCGGTTCCGGCCGACCTCCGGGCCAAGGTCCTCACCCGGATCCAGCAGGTGCGCGCCGAGCTGGCGGAGTGACCTCCTAGGATCGTCTCTAGATCGTGGTGGAGACGAGGAGGGGCGATCCGATGCGGGTCATGGTCACCGGCGGGGCTGGATTCATCGGATCCAACCTGGTCGACCGGCTACTGGGCGAGGGCCACGAGGTCATGGCGGTGGACGACCTCTCGGGCGGTCACCTCGACAACCTCGCGGATGCCTCCCGCGAAACACGCTTCGAGCTGCGCACGCTCGACATCCTCGACCCGGCGCTCGCCGCGCTGACGGCCGAGTTCCGGCCGGAGGTCATCTGCCACCTGGCCGCGCAGATCAGCGTCCGCAAGAGCGTCGCCGACCCGATCCGCGACGCGCGGCTCAACGTGGAGGGCACCGTCTCGGTGCTGGAGGCGGCCCGCGCGGGCGGCGCCCGCAAGGTGGTCTTCGCCTCCTCCGTCGCGGTGTACGGCAGGCCGTCGGTGATCCCGGTGCCGGGCGGCGCGGCGACCGACCCGCGCTCGCCGTACGCGGCCTCCAAGCTCAGCGCCGAGGTCTACCTCGCGACCTACCGCGCGCTGCACGGCATCGACCACACCAGCCTGGTCCTGTCCAACGTGTACGGCCCGCGCCAGTCGCCCGACGGCGAGGCCGGCGTCGTCGCGATCTTCACCGACGCCCTGCTGAGCGGCGCGCCCACCGTCCTGTACGGCGACGGCACGCAGACCCGCGACTACATATACGTCGACGACGTCGTCGACGGCTTCGTCCGGGCCTGCGGCGAGGCGGGCGGCGGCGGGCGCTTCAACCTCGGCACCGGCGCGCAGACCACCGACCGGCGCCTGCACACCCTGGTGGCCGACGCCGTGGGCGCTCCCGACGAGCCCGGCCTGGCCCCGGCCCGCCTCGGCGACCTCCCGGCGATGGCCGTGGACCCCGCACCCGCCGCCGAAGCCCTCGGCTGGACACCCCGTACCGACCTTCCGGCCGGCCTCAAAGCCACCGCCGAATGGGCCAGAGGACGGACCTCCGTCGGCTGACCCGCAGGTAGAAGGCATGATTTCTGTGACTTCAGGCCACACAAGTTCCCTGAGGTGCTCAACTGCGTGGCTTACGGTGACGTCATGATTACGCTTTGCTTGCGATTCCCTGGGATTCCCTGCTGGCGGCCGCGTCTTTCTGTAGCCTGAAGTGCGAAATCGACGTGGAGGCGGGCGAATGTTGAAGGGTATGACCACCTGGCTGATGGCAGCACTGGTGCTGTTCACTCCGGTGGTGATGGAGGCGAGCGAGGCCGCTCCCCCCGGCATCTCTTGGACGTGAGCACGCGCCTGTAGCACCGTAGGGTGGGGCCGCATTGCGTGGACTGCCGTGGGTTGCCAGGTTCTATTTGGGGGCCGTGATCGTCGGGGCGGTGGCCCTGGTCGTTCATGGGGTTTTCGTGGGCGGCCGGTTCGACCGGCCCGACTGGCCGGCCCTGCTCGTGCTGGGCCTGCTGTTCCTGGTCTGTGAATCCGTCCCGGCGCTGCTCAACGTGCGCCAGGCCGCGATCTCGGTGAGCTTCTCGGCGGCGCTGGCCGCCGTCGTGCTCGTCGGTCCGGAGGGCGCGGCGCTGGTCGGCATGACCGCCGTCTTCAGCGTCCGGCCCGGCCTGGCGCTGACCAAGCGCCTCTACAACGGCGCGCAGTTCGCGATCTGCGGCTATGCCGCGGGCGAGACCTACCTGCGGCTCGGCGGGCAGCAGGGCGTGCCGCGCATCGCCGGGTTCGACGACCTGATCATGCCGTTCGCCGGGGCGGCGGCGGTCTACGTTCCGCTCAACTTCGCGCTCATCGCGATCATGCTCTCCCTGGCCGGTCAGATCGAACGGGTGCCACTGCGCGGCATGGCCCAGCTCCTGGTCTCCTACCTGGGCTACGCCACGTTCGGCCTGCTGATCGCCGGGCTGTGGGCCACCGTGCAGTCGATCTCCGCGGTGCTGGTGCTGCTGCCGCTGTTCGTGGCCCGCTGGGCCTTCGGCCAGTACTGGGCGCAACAGCGCTCCTACGACGCGACCATCGCCGCGCTGTGCCAGGCGGTGGAGACCAAGGACTACTACACCCGGGGCCACTGCACCCGGGTCTCATTGGCGTCCACGATGATCGCCGAGGAGATCGGCATGGGGCCCGAACGGCTGCGCGCGATCCGATACGCGGGAATGCTGCACGACGTCGGCAAACTCGGCGTCCCCACCAAGGTGCTGCAGAAGGACGGCCCGCTCACCGAGGAGGAGTTCGCCGCCATCCAGCTCCACCCGATGCGCGGCCTGGAGATCGTGCAGGGCATCGACTTCCTCGACGAGGCGTTCGCGGGGATCATGCACCACCATGAGAAGCACGACGGCACCGGCTACCCGATGGGGCTGGCCGCGGGCGAGATCCCGGAGTTCGCCCGCATCATCGCGGTCGCCGACGCGTTCGACTCCATCACCTCCGACCGCTGCTACCGCGTCGCCAGGTCCGTGCCCGTCGCGATGGACGAACTGCGCAAAGGCGCGGGCAAACAGTTCGACCCGGTGATGGTGACCGCGTTCGTGCGGGCCATCGAGCGCGACGGATGGAATCCGCCGCAACGCGCCCCCGCCGCCCCGCCGGACGACGAGGCCGAGACCACGCTCAAGGACCACGACGACCCGACGATGCCCATCCAGGTGGTGTCGGACCGGTGACCGGGGCCGTCACGCCGCCGCCGTCCTGGCAACGACTCGACTCCGGCCAGTTGCTGCTGATCTGCGCCGCCGGGCTCGTCTCCATCGCCGGAATCGCCCACACCGCCGCCGTCGGCCTGCTCGACCCGCCGATCGCCGTCGGCTTCGGCGCGCTGATCGCCACCGGGGAACTGGCCCGGCTCACCATGCCGGGCAAACGCGAGGTCGCGCCCATCGGCACCGCCGCCGCGCTCGGCTACACCCTGCTGCTCGACATGGGCGGACGGCCGGTCGGGCACTCCGCGCTGCAGGTCGTGGCCGTGCTCGCGGTGGGCATGGTGGCGGGCGCGCTGCCGCACCTGGCGGTCGGCCGTACGCCGAGGCTCGACGCCATGGCCCGCCGGCTGCTCACCGGCGCCCTGCTGGCCATGGCCTTCCGCCCGCTGGCCGGGCCGCTGCACGACCTGACCAAGGGCGCCACCCAGACCTGGACCCCGGCGCTCGGCGTGATGGCCATCATGATCATGGTGTCCATGCTCGCCGACATCGTGATCGCCGCGATGCTCCGCGCCGACCAGGTCCGCACCGCGCTCGCCGTCGCGGTGCGCGACGAATTACGCATGGCGGCGCCGTTGGGGGCGGCCGTCGCCGCATCGGGCATCCTGCTGGTCCTGGCCGCGCACAGCATGGACATGGCGGCCCTGCTGGTGTTCGCCGCGCCGCTGCTGGTCACACAGGTCGCCTTCCGCAAGTACGCGGGGATCCGGGCCACCTATCTGCAGACCGTGCGCGCCCTGTCACGGGTCACCGAGGTCGGCGGCTACGTCGAGCCCGGCCACTCCCGCCGCGTCAGCCACCTGGCCGTCGCCGTGGGCCGCGAACTCGGCATGGCCGAGTCCGAACTGCTCGAACTCGAATACGCCGCGCTCATGCACGACATCGGCCAGCTCTCGCTGCGCGACCCCATCCCGGGCGGGGCCACCGTCCTCGCCGGGCGCGAACAGTCCGCCCGCATCGCCGAACTGGGCGCGGAGGTGATCCGGCAGACGGGCGTGCTCGGCTCCGTCGCCGAGGTCGTCCGCCGCCAGTGCGAACCGTGCGCCGACAAGCCCCCATTGGCCAGCCGCATCATCAAGGCCGCCAACGCCTACGACGACCTGGTCGGCGGCTCCACCGACCGCGACCGCGCCGCCGCCGCCCTCGAACGCCTCCGCGTCGGCGCCGGCACCGAATTCGACCCCGACGTAGTAGACGCCATGTCCCACGTAATCGACCGCCTCACTCCCCTCCACCGCCTCTGACCACCCCTCACACCCCACGGAACGCCTGGCCGCCGTCAGCGGTCCCCGCACACGCCCCAGCCCCGACGTACAGGACACCTGGCCGCCGTCAGTGGTGCGGCCGTGTACCCAATCGCCCTCGCTCCGCCCGGACGCCGCTCTTGTGTCGGGCTCCGCCCGACGCTGTCGCCGCCCGTGGATCACCTGGACGTGATGACAAGGCCGGACACCTGACTGCTGTCCAGGGCGTACACGGGACCGTGGTGGTTCAACCTGCTGGCCGCCTGGACGGGGCGTCCTGGGCGGTGCGGATATGCACCGCCACCCTCTACAAGGTGCGGGCCATCGGACGGCCGATCGGTCCCGGTTCCCGATGTCCGGCCGGCGGAGTCCGACCTCGGGAAGATCACCTGAGCGGACGAGGGCGATTGGGTACGCCCTGCCCCAGGGATGACGGCCAGGCATCCCCGTGGGCCCATTGGGCGCCCGGTAGGGCGCGCCAGTGCGGCGGGACGGGGTGGGGTCTAACTGGGGGGAGTGGGGTGGGCTTGGTTGAACACTGTAGGAAACCTACAGAAGGTGCCCGTTGGAACGGTGGTTTTGGAGGAAAGGTTCCACAGGTTGGCGGTCCTAAAGTGGGGAGCCGTTGGATTCGCCGCGTCGCCTCGATGAGAAGGAGTCCGTCAGGTGTTCGAGTCCGTGTTGGTCGCCAACCGGGGTGAGATCGCCCGGCGGATCATTCGCACTGTCCGCCGGACGGGTCTCCGGGCCGTGGCGGTGTATTCCGAGGCCGATGCCGACCTGCCGTACGTGCGGGAGGCGGATGACGCCGTGTTACTCGGTCCCGCCGATCCGAGGCAGAGTTACCTCGATGTCGAGCGCGTGCTGGACGCCGCGCGGATCACGGGGGCGCAGGCCGTCCATCCCGGGTACGGGTTTCTCGCCGAGCGGGCCGATTTCGCGCGGGCCGTGGAGAAGGCGGGGCTGACGTGGATCGGTCCGTCCGCCGACGCGATCGAGCGGATGGGCGACAAGATCAACGCGCGGAACCTGATGGAGCAGGCCGGGGTGCCGGTGGCCGCGGGGACGCGCATGCCGGTGACCGAGGTGGAGCAGGCCGTCGTGGCCGCCGCCGGGATCGGTTACCCGGTCATGGTGAAGACCGCGGGCGGAGGCGGCGGTATCGGCATGGGCGTGGCCCGTGACGAGGAGGGCCTGGTCAAGGCGTTCGAGGCGGCCTCCCGCGCGGCGGCGCGGTCCGGTGGCGGTCCGGCGATCCTCCTGGAGCGGTACATCGAGCGCGCCCGCCACGTCGAGGTGCAGATCCTCGGCCTGGCCGACGGGCGTGTGGTCGCCGTCGGCGAGCGCGACTGCTCGGTTCAGCGCCGCCACCAGAAGGTCGTGGAGGAGTCGCCGTCCCCGGGGATCACCGCCGAGCTGCGCGAGCGGATGCTCGCCGCCGCCGTGCGCGCCGGTGAGGCCGTCGGCTACCGGGGCGCGGGCACGGTCGAGTGCCTGGTCGACGCGGAGAAGCAGGACTTCGTCTTCCTTGAGATGAACACCCGCCTTCAGGTGGAGCACCCCGTCACCGAGCTGGTCACCGGGATCGACCTGGTGGAGGCCCAGCTCAGGATCGCGGCCGGGGCGGACTTCGGCCCGATCCCCGCGCCGCGCGGGCACGCCTTCGAGTTCCGCGTGTACGCCGAGGACCCCAAGCGTTTCTTCCCCGGCCCCGGGAAGATCGGCGTGTGGAAGGAGCCGTCGGGCGACGGCGTGCGCGTCGACTCCGGATACGCCGAGGGCAACATCGTCACGCCGTTCTACGACCCGCTGATGGCCAAACTCTGCGTGTACGGCGAGACCCGCGAAGAGGCGTTGGAGCGCGCCCGGCGGGCCGTCGCCGACTTCACCGTCGTGGGCCCCAAGAACAACCTCCCGTTCTGCGCCGAGCTTCTGGACCACCCCGAGTTCGCCGGCGGCGACTACGACACCGGCCTGGTGTCTCGCATGCGATAGCAGCGTGGCAGAGTTGGATTAGAGGAAGGAAGCAGTCCAGTGGCAGAAGTACGCGCGGAGATGGTGGCGAACGTCTGGAAGGTCATCGCCGCCGAGGGCGACACCGTCGACGAGGGCGACACCCTCGTCATCCTGGAGTCCATGAAGATGGAGATCCCGGTCCTGGCCGAGGACCCCGGAGTGGTCGCACAGATCAAGGTCGCCGAGGGCGACGTGGTCCAGGAGGGCGACCTGATCGCCCTGATCGACGAGTGAGACGACTGATCCGTCCAGCCGGGTGATCCGTTCCGGCCAGACGGACGACTCAGCGGGCGAGGCGGCCGAGGAATCTCTCGCGGTCCACGACGGCCCGCTCGATGGTGCCCGTGCCCACGGGCACCTCCTTCTCGCGGGCGGTGAACTCGAAGACCAGCCGCCTGCCGTCCACCTCCGTCAGCTCGGCGCTCACCATGACGTGCGCGCCGACCGGGCTCGCGGCGAGGTGGTCGAGTTCGACGCGGGTGCCCACGCTGGTCTGGCCGGGGGCCAGGTGTCCCTCGACGGCGCGGACGGTCACCGCCTCGGCGATGGCGAGCAGGCGCGGGGTGCCGAGCACCGGCACGTCGCCGCTGCCCAGCCGCACCGCGGTGTCCTCGCGCTCGACCATGATGAGTATTTCGGCGCGCAGTCCCGGGGCCAGCGTCATGCGGGCCAGTTTAGATCGCCGCCCCCGCAGGCGGGGCGGCCGGAGCCCCGCCGTGCCCCCCGAATGGGCCAGGACGCGAAATGCCGCCACGTGCCGGGCCGCGATGCGGGATGATCGAGCGGTGACGCCCGGAGGTTGGACGGCCGGGCTGCGCGGGGCATGGGATGAGAGTAGGCTGATCGACGCCTTACCCTTTACCACCTATTGGGAAATCGGCAACCCCGCGGGTGAGACGGATCGCACGCTCACCGGGTTTCGTGACCCGGCTGTTATCTCCCCGCGATACTAATCCGCTTTGTTGGAAAATCCTGGGGTGGGAGAGGTCTGACGCGACAGGGGGTAACGGGGGAACCATGGTGGCCCAAGGGACGACGCTGGCGGGGCGGTATCGCCTGGACGCCCGCATCGGCGCCGGCGGCATGGGTGAGGTGTGGCGTGGGGAGGACGTGGTCCTCGCGCGGACCGTGGCCGTCAAGGTGCTGCTGCCGGTCCACACCGACGATCCGGGGTTCATGACGCGCTTCCGCAACGAGGCGCGGGCGATGGCCACGATCAACCATCCAGGTGTGGTCGATGTCTACGACTACGGCGTGGACCAGGTACCGGGCGCGGGGGCCCAGACGTATCTGGTGATGAAGTTCGTCGACGGCGAGCCGCTCGACCGGCTGCTGGCGCGGCTGGGGCGGATCGCCCCGGAGTCGGCGATGGACCTCATCGCGCAGGCCGCCTCGGCGATGCAGGCGGTGCACGGACAGGGGATCGTGCACCGCGACATCAAGCCGGGCAACCTGATGGTCCGTGCCGACGGCACGCTGGTACTGACCGACTTCGGCATCGCGCGCGCTGACGCGGCGAGCCGTCTCACCGACGCGGGGATGGTGCTCGGCACCGCCGCCTACTGCGCGCCCGAGCAGGCCGAGGGCGCGCCGGTCACTCCGGCGGTCGACATCTACGCGCTGGGCGTGGTCGCCTACGAGTGCCTCGCGGGGCACCGGCCGTTCGACGGCGACACTCCGGTGACGATCGCGCTCAAGCACATCAGGGAGGCGCCGCCGCCACTGCCCGCCGATGTTCCGGCTTCGGTGCGGCGGCTGGTGGAGAAGGCTCTCTCGAAGGATCCGGCGCGCCGGTTCCGCGACGCGGCGGAGATGAGCGACGCGGCGCGGCAGGCGGCCGCGGCGGCGCACGAGCCACAGGGGACGGCCGGCTCTCCCACGCAGCTCCCGCCACCCGCCCTGGCGGAACCGCCGTCGACCGGCGCCTACAGTGAGCATCCCGGCGGATACGCCGAGCACTCGGGCGCCTACGCCGACAACGCCTACGCCGACAACGCCTACGCCGACAACGCATACGGCGACAACTCGTACGCCGACAACGCATACGGCGAGCAGCCGACCTTCGGCGGGCCGTCCACGGGGGCCTACAGCGAGCACCCCGGCGCCTACGGCCATCAGGGCGATGCCTACGCGCGCCCCTCAACGGGCTCCTACCCGCCCGCGCGCGAAGACGGGCCGCTTACGGCGGCGACGTCCGCCTCGCCCGCGCACGGGCCTCCTGGGGGCGTTGTGGCGCAGGGTGTCCCGAGTGGCTCCGGTCCGCCCACCGCCGTCTCCGGCGGCGGTGGCGGCGGGCGAAGGCGCGCGCCCGCGGGCAAGCGCCGGGTGGGGCTGCTCAGCGTCGCCGTCGCGGCGGGCGTGCTGTGCGTCGGCGGCGTCTCGGTCGCGCTGGCCGACTTCTCGTCGCCCGACCCCGGCGACACCAAGGAGATCGTCTGGCAGGGCGGAGAGAAGACGGAGGACCCGAGCACGGGCCCGCTGGCCTCGCCGACGAACACCATGAAGGAAGAGGAGATCAAGCCGACGAGGGTGAGGGCCGAGGCGTCAGAGGAGCCGACCAGGCGGGAGCGGACCCCCACTCCCACCCCGACTCCCACTCCGACGCCGAAACCGACTCCCACTCCGACGCCCACGCCCACCCCGACGCCGAAACCGAAGCGGCCGGTGCCCGATGTCGGCGGTCTCACCCTCGCCGAGGCCCGTTCGACGATCCAGGCGGCCGGGTTCAAGGTGCGCGCGGAGCTCAACGGCGGCGGGCAGGTGCTGGCCTGCCACACCGTCGTCTATCAGGACCCGTCGGGCGGGGCCAAGCTGGAGCTGAACAAGACGGTGATGATCCTGTTCGACCCCGAGAACGGCTGCGCCTCACCCGGCCCGAGCTCGTCGGCGACCCCGGTTCCTCCCAAGGTGCCCGCCGACAAGCCCTAGTTGGCCGGCGAAGCTCAGACCGGTCGGCGAGAACGAACTCACAATCCGGTGGTGTTGCGCGGGTAGGCGATGTCCGGGTCGGTGGCCACATTGACCATGTACGGCACGCCGGAGTCGAACGCCCTGCGCAACGCCGGACCGATCTCGTCCGGGGAGGTGACCAGCTCGCCACCGCCGCCGAGCGCGGTCACCACCTGGTCGTAGCGGCAGTTCGGCTGCAGGTCGGCGGCGACGTCGTAGCCGTAGAGCATCCGCATCGGGTGCTTCTCCAGCCCCCACGCGCCGTTGTTGCCGCAGATCATCACGACCGGCAGCCGGTGGCGCACCAGGGTGTCGACGTCCATCAGCGAGAACCCGGCCGCGCCGTCGCCGAGCAGCAGCACCACCTGGGAGGACGGCCTGGCCAGGCGGGCGGCGATGGCGTAGCCGAGGCCGGTGCCCAGGCAGCCGTAGGGGCCGGGGTCGAGCCAGCAGCCGGGACGCCTGGGCTCGACGTACTTCCCTGCGTAGGAGACGAAGTCGCCGCCGTCGCCGATCACCACGGCGTCGTCGTCGAGCACCCGGTTCAGTTCGCCGTAGATCCGCATGGGGTGGATCGGGTCGGCGGCGGAGGCGAGCAGTTCGGCGTCGCCCGCGATGGCGGCCTTGGCGGCGTCGGCGAGCTTGGTGGTCCAGGGGGCGTAGGAGGCCGGGTCGACTCCGGCGGTCTCGCAGGCGGCGGCCAGGCCCCAGAAGACCAGGGAGAGGTCGCCCGCGGCGGTGCCGGAGGTTCCGGTGTGGGTGGCGAGCTGGGACGGCGCGTCGGCCAGGTGGACGACCCGCGCGAGCGGCGCGCCGTCCTTGCCGCCGAACCAGCCGTAGCCGAGCCGGAAGTCGAGCGGCGTGCCCGCCACGATCACCAGGTCGGCCTGCCCGAACGCGGTGCCCCTGGCCCTGGTGACCAGCAGTTCGTGTCCGGCGGGCAGGATGCCCCTGCCCTGGCCGTTGGGGACCACGGGCAGCCGCCACTGCTCGGCGAAGTCGCGGGCGGCCTCTTCTGCGCGGTCCATCCACACGTCGGAGCCGAGGACCAGCACGGGCCGCTCGGCCTCGGCGATCAGCCGGGCGATGCCCGCGAGCCCTTCGGGGTCGGGTTCGAGCGGCGAGGGGGTCAGCTTCTCGACGGTGTGCGCGGCGGCGGGTGAGAACAGGTGGTCCATGTAGAAGTCGAGGAACACCGGGCCGCGGTGCGGGGCGATGGCGGTGCGGAAGGCGCTCTCGACGTCCTGGCCGACGCTGTCGGCGGATCCGGCGGTGAACGACAGTTTGGTGACGGGGGCGAGCAGCGGCGGGTGGTCGAGCTCCTGGAGCGCGCCGGAGCCCCAGCGGGACTGCGGGGCGCGTCCGCCGAGGACCACGACGGGGGAGCCGTTGAAGCGCGCGGTGGTGACGCCGCTGACGCCGTTGGTCACCCCGGGGCCCGCGGTGAGCACGGCCAGGCCGGGCTTTCGGGTCAGCCGGGCGGTCGCCTCGGCCGCGAAGACCGCGCTCTGCTCGTGCCGGACGTCCATGATCGGCATTTTCTCGTGCACCGCCCCGTCGTACAGGGGGAACACGTGACCGCCGGACAGGGTGAACATGGTCTCGACGCCGTAGGACCCGGCGACGGCGACGGCCACGTCGCCCGCGTGCTTCGAAGCCTCCATGCGGCCGAACCTACCAGTCGGTCACAAGCGTGGGACAGGGTTGCGCGAACGGACCGCCAGGCCGGGTGCTGTGTCACCGTATGCCGGGCTGGGCGTCAGGGGGTGAGGCCCGCGCGGAA
Organism: Spongiactinospora sp. TRM90649; assembly: GCF_029382225.1. Lineage (GTDB taxonomy): Bacteria > Actinomycetota > Actinomycetes > Streptosporangiales > Streptosporangiaceae > Spongiactinospora. The sequence continues at coordinate 151,407 of NZ_JARLTC010000027.1, read as the reverse complement.
CTCGGCGGGGTCGAAGGCGCCGCCGAGCACGGGGGCGATGCCGTCTCTGGCGGCCCGCAGGAAGGCGGCGCGGGAGAGCGCTCCCGCCCCTTCGGGGAGCACGCCTGCGAGCGGGCGCGCGGCGAGCATCTCCAGGTCGGGGACGTTCATCCGTTCGGCGAGCCCGGGCGCGGACGGCCAGGAGCCGATCACCACCCCGGCGAGGGCGAGCCCCCGGTTGGCCAGCGCCTCCAGGGTGAGCGCGGTGTGGTTGAGCGTGCCCAGCGAGGCCCGCGCGACCACCAGGACCTGCGCGCCCAGCGTCCGGGCGAGGTCGGCGACGGTCGCGCCGTCCTCGTCGAAGCGGACCAGCAGCCCGCCGGCGCCCTCGACGATCACCAGCCGGTGCGTCTCGGCCAGTTCGGCCACGCGCTCGGCGGCCGTGGTCAGCGAGAGCGGCGGGAGCCCGGCCGCGCGGGCGGCGGCGGCCGGGGACAGCGGGTCGGGGAACCTGGCGAGCTCGAAAGTCGTGCGGACCCCGGAGAGCCGGATGATCTCGTCGAGATCGCCGGGCTCCTGGGGCGCCACCCCGGTCTGCGCGGGTTTGACCACCGCCACCGAGACGCCGCGGTCCAGCGCCAGCGCGGCCACCGCCGCGCTGACCACCGTCTTGCCGACTCCGGTGTCGGTGCCCGACACCACAAGCACGCTCATAACGCCGTCACCCTACCGTCGTGACACCGCCGCGACACCGCCGTGAGGACCTTCGTCCGTCGCCCTGACGAAGGCGTCGCCTCGGTGAATCGTCGCGCCGGCGAGGGTGTCGCCCGGCGAAAGGTCGTCACGGCCTGCGCAGGCGGGTGACGAACTTGTAGCGGTCGCCCCGGTAGAGGGACTGCGCCCACTCGACCGGGTTGCCGTCGGCGTCGAACGCGTGCCGGGTGAGCAGCAGCATCGGCAGGCCGACGTCGACGCCCAGGAGCTGGGCGTCGTACGGCGTCGCGAGCACCGTCTCGATTATCTCCTCGGCGTCCGTGAGCCGGACGCTGTACGCGTTGTGCAGCGTCTCATACAGCGAGGAGTGGGCCTCCAGCTCACGGCGCAGCCGGGGGAAGCGGCGCGCGGACAGGTGGGTGGTGTCCACCGACATCGGCTCGCCGTTCGCCAGCCGCAGGCGGTGGATGCGCAGCGCCCGCCCGCCCGGGTTGATGGCCAGCCGGCGGGCCAGCGCCTCCTCCGCGCTGACGTAGCTGATGTCCAGGATCTTGGTGTCCGGTTCCAGGCCGACCGTGCGCAGGTCGCCGGTGTACGAGGTCAGCTGGAGCACCTGGGCGACCTTGGGCTGCGCGACGAAGGTCCCCTTGCCCTGGATGCGCAGCAGCCGTCCTTCGACGACCAGCTCGGTCAACGCCTGCCGCACGGTGGTGCGCGAGGTCTCGAACCGCAGCGCGAGGGTGCGTTCGGGCGGCAGCGCGCTGCCCGGCGCCAGGCTCTTGGTCAGTTCGAGCAGGCTCCGTTTGACGTCGTAGTACTTCGGAACCCGAGGGGAGTCTTCTGTCACGCGTTCACCTTCATCTCGGCCACGGCGGTGAGCGCGACTCTGATCACCGCGAGATCATCGGAACCCAGATTCGCCCGTGCGGTCAACCGCAGGCAGGAACGACCTTCGGGAACCGAGGGCGGGCGAAAGCATCCGGCCCGCACTCCGTGCTCCGCGCAGACCGCCGCCGCCCGCAGCGCGGCTTCGGGCGGGCCGAGCACGACGGGCACGACCGCACCCGCCGGTTCGCCCGGGTCGGGGAGTCCGAGACCGGCCGCCATCGCGGCCAGCTCTCGCGCCCGTGACCTGGTGATTTCCGGGAGTTCAGGGTGGCTAGTCAGGATACCCACGGCGCACAGTGCCGCCGCCACACAGGCCGGCGCGAGACCGGTGTCGAAGATGAACGGCCGCCCGGTGTCGATCAGCGCGGTCATCACCTCGGGCGCTCCGAGCACCGCGCCGCCCTGCGATCCGAACGACTTGGACAGGGTGAGCGTCCGCACGATCGACGGCTCGCCCGCCAGCCCGGCCGCGTGGACCGCGCCCTTGCCGCCCTCGCCGACCACGCCCATGCCGTGCGCCTCGTCCACGATCAGCAGCGCGCCCTGGCGCACCACCGCCTGGTGCAGCTCGGCGATCGGCGCGATGTCGCCGTCCACGGAGAAGACCGAGTCGGTGACCACGACCGCGTGCTCCTCCGACCGGTCGGCCAGCGCCTTCTCCACGGCCTCGACGTCCTTGTGCGGGGTCACCACGACGCGGGCCCGCGACAGCCGGCAGGCGTCCACGAGCGACGCGTGGTTGCCCGCGTCGGAGACCACCAGCGCGCCGCGCCCGGCCGTGGCCGTGACGGCGGCCAGGTTCGCCAGGTAGCCGGAGGAGAGCACCAGCGCGCCCGGCGCCCCCGCGAACGCGCGCAGTGCCTCCTCCAGCTCGGCGTGCAGCGTGGTGGAGCCGGTGACCAGCCGTGACCCGGTCGAGCCGGTGCCCCAGGTGGCGGCGGCCTCGGCGGCGGCCCGTGCCAGGCGCGGGTCGCGCGCCAGCCCGAGATAGTCGTTGGACGCGAGGTCGAGAAGGCCGTCGTCGTCGGGGGTACGAGGCCGCAGCGCGCGTGTCAGGCCCGCCGCGGCCCTGGTGGCCGCGGCGTCCCTGAAACGTTCCAGCGGATCTAACCGGGTGGGGTGCATACCGTATTGTCGCAAGTACCGTGAGCGTGTTCGGCAACGGGTGGTGATCGGAGTGTTTCCGTCGATCACGAGCCGCTGACCAGGCGCTCCGGCGTGCTCCGCGGCGGCTTCACCAGTGGGCCGGTTTGGACCCCGGGCGGTGCAGCACGCATGATGCACAGGTGCCGACACTCAGCGACCTGGCCCTCAGCCACACCGCACTCGACGACGCCGACCTGGACTGGATGCACTCGCTGGTCTCCGACTGGCAACTGCTCGCCGACCTGTCCTTCGCCGACCTCATCCTGTGGGTGCCGCTGCGCGACGGTTCCGGCTGGATCGCGGTGGCGCAGATGCGCCCGACCACGGGCCCGACGGTCTACCACGACGACGTGGTCGGCTCGGTGGTCGCCAGGGGCGAGCGCCCGCTGATCGACACGGCGTGGAACGAGCGGCGCATCTGCCGCGAGGGCGATCCCGACTGGTCCAGCGGGGTTCCGGTGCGGGAGGAGACCATCCCGGTACGGCGGGCCGTCCCCGAGGCGGCGCCGGTGCGCGACTACTCGCAGGAGATCCCCACCGGGCACTTCGTCGGGGTGATCCAGCGCTCGACGAACCTGTCGTCGGCGCGCACGCCGTCCAGGCTGGAGCTGACCTACCTGCAGAGCGCCTCCGACCTGGCCCAGATGGTGGCCGAAGGCCGCTTCCCGTTCTCCGGCGACGAGCCGATCCTGGTGCGCTCGCCGCGCGTCGGCGACGGCCTGCTGCGGCTCGACCGCGCCGGGCGCGTCACCTACGCCTCGCCGAACGCGCTGTCGGCCTACCGCAGGCTCGGCCTGAACGCCGACCTGGTCGGGGCCGAGCTGGGTAAGGTGACGGCCGCGCTGTGCTACGGGGACGAGCCCGTGGACGAGTCGCTGATCATCGTGGCCAGCGGGCGCGCGCCGAAGGAGACCGAGGTCGAGTCGGGCGGCACGATCGTCCAGCTCAGGGCGATCCCGCTGATCGTGGGCGGCGGCAGGATCGGGGCGCTGGTGCTCATCCGCGACGTCACCGAGCTGCGGCGGCGCGAGCGGGAGCTGATGACCAAGGACGCCACGATCCGTGAGATCCATCACCGGGTGAAGAACAACCTGCAGACGGTCGCGGCGCTGCTGCGGCTGCAGGCCAGGCGGCTGCAGGTGCGCGAGGGCCGGGAGGCGCTGGAGGAGGCGGTACGGCGGGTCGGCTCGATCGCCATCGTGCACGAGACGTTGTCGCACGCGCCGGAGGAGTTCGTCGACTTCGACGACATCGCCGACCGGGTGATCGCCATGACGGGGGAGGTGTCGTCACCGGAGGCGCAGGTCGTACCGCGCCGGGAGGGCTCGTTCGGGGTGCTGCCCGCGGCGATCGCCACGCCACTGGCGATGGTGCTCACCGAGTTGTTGCAGAACGCGATGCAGCACGGGTTCGCGCAGCGAAGCGGGAAGCTGTCGGTGGTGGTGACGCGCGAGGCGGAACGCCTGGACGTGCTGGTGCTGGACGACGGGGCGGGCCTGCCCGCCGATTTCGACCTGGAGACCTCGACCAGCCTGGGCCTGCAGATCGTGCGCACGCTGGTGGTGGGGGAGCTTTCGGGCCGCCTGCGGGTAGAGCCGCGCGCGGGCGGAGGAACCGAGGTCAGCCTGACCCTGCCGCTTCCGGCACCCTCGAATCAGTGACCCGGGACACAGGGGCCGACTCAGTGACCATATACTTCGTCCCCAGGTGGCGTTATGGTCGCGCCGCACTGGGGACGTAGGGGGATCGGTTCGGCTGGTGAATCCGCTGGTGAGCCGGCGAGAGGTCTCGTCCGGGCATGCGGGAGAATCGTCGGGGAGGGGTTCGTGGGTAAGATGCTCAGGCGCTGGCCCTGGCACGAGCGCGGGCGGTACGACGCTTGAGCGCGCGGCGCTCGTCCTCGCTCAGCCCGCCCCAGACACCGGCGTCCTGTCCGGACGACAGCGCCCACGTGAGGCAGGCCTCACTGACAGTGCACTGACGGCAGACCTGCTTGGCCTCTTCGATTTGCAGCAGAGCGGGCCCGGTGTTGCCGATCGGGAAGAACAGCTCGGGGTCCACGTCACGGCAGGCAGCTACGTGGCGCCAGTCCATGCGTTCCACTCCTTCATCAGGTGGAGCGTGGTAGCTCCGTCGGCGGCATACTTTGTGAAGAGTTTCACTAACTCCTGCGAACGACTTCCCGAGCCGTTGTGCGGCGCGGAAGGCTGCTCTGATCGCCGGTGGGCCTGCTGAACCGGGGTTCTTGGCTCAAAGGTCCTACGTTCCGACGTCAACTTGAGATTGTCAGCCACGCTGCGTGCACGCAAGGGGTTTGGGGCGAAGTTTTGGCGGAAATGGCTGTCGGATGCGTCACACTATGACCGAATGTAACCGGCTAGAGCAGAACTTGTAACGCGGCGGGTGTGGAGCGGTACGTGACCTGCTCACGTTCCCCAAGGTAGTCCCCGTCAAGCTGGAAGGCCACGGGACGCGACGCGGTCAGTGTGAATTCCGCCTCATCGTGCAGTTGAACCAGGTGCCTGCCCTTGGGCAACGTCTGCGGAAGGCCCACGATCTGCGGTGCCACCTGGGCCATGACATGCGGGCCGAGCCGCCGTAGAGCCAGCATGTCAAGTCCGGTCTCGAAGCTCGCCCAGGGGGTCGGGCTGACGGGCCGGTCGCCGATGTAGGTCCACGGTGTGGTATTGCAGATGATCGCCAGGAAGATTCCCTCGGCGGCGGGGATTCCGGGACCACGGAGCGTAATCGGCGGGTCGTGGTGGTCGGTCATGAAATAGTGCCGCAGCATGGTCGCCACATAGCGGGCGGGCGTCGCCTTGAACCCGGCTCCGCGCAGTCCTTCCACGGCGCGGATGACCTCGGCGTCGAACCCCATGCCCGAGCAGAAGGTGAAATACCTGCTCTGGTCGTCCCACAGGGCCTGCCCCAGGCCCACCACCCGGCGTCGGCCCTCGCGCAGGGCCTCCAGCACGGCTCCGGTGGCCTGCACCGGATCGTTGGGCAGGCCGAGTGCCCGCGCGAAGACGTTGGCGCTTCCGCCGGGGATCACGATCAGTCCCGGCCGGTCCTCCGCGCCGCCGGCCGTATCGCCGGTGCGTCCGTTGACCGGGTTGAGCAGGCCGTTCACGGCCTCGTTGATGGTTCCATCGCCGCCCAGGACGGCGACCGCGTCGTAGCCCTTGGCGTGCGCGGTGGCGGCCAGCGTGGCGGCGTGCCCCCGGTAGCCGGTCTCCTCTACCGACAGGTCCACGGCGGCGCTCAACGCCCGGATCAGCACGTCGCGCGTGCGCGCGTTCGTGGTCGTCGCCTTGGGGTTCACCAGGAGCATGGCCCGCATTCCGCCAGGGTATCCACCCCATGGGTAGTACTTCGCCCGCATTCGACAGGGAATGCGATTGTCTTCCCGTTGCGGTGGGTTGGTCACCATCGCGGATCACCGTCCCGGCCGAGGCCGTCGAGCTGATCGGCCGGGCCGCCGCCCTGGTGCACGGCAAGGCCGGCCCGCCGCGCTCCGGCGAGCGCCTCAAGGTCAGCATGACCGCGTTACTCCTGGAACTGCGCGACGAGCGATGACCCGCCTCCTGCCGCTGGACCATGAAGATCACCGCCACCCCCCGAGGAGAGAGCGATGAACGTTCCCGCAAGTGAGCTGGCCCGCTACGCCGACATCGTCTTCGACGTGGCCGTGCCCGTCCTGGCCGGAGACCGGGTGCTGATCAACGGCGAGATCGAGCACGCGCCGCTGACCAGGGCCCTCGCCGAGGCCGCGTACGCCCGGGGCGCCCGCTACGTGGACATCTGGTACTTCGACCCGTACGCCAGGCGGTCCCGGGTCAGGCACGCCGGGCAGGACACCCTCGGCGAGATCCCGTCCTGGCTGGACCTGCGCAACGAGGAACTGGGCCGCGAGTGCGGCGTCCTGATCAACCTGTGCGGGCTCGCCACGCCCGACCTGCTCTCCGGGGCCGACCCGGTGCGGGCCGGGCTCGACCGCATGCCGAGGATGCCCTCCAGGCAGCGGATCCAGCTCGGCAGCCTGGTCCGCTGGGCCATCGTGGCGTGCCCGACCGCCGAGTGGGCCCGCGCGGTCTTCGGCGAGCCGGACGAGGCCCGTCTGTGGGAGAGCCTGCGTCCCGTGCTGCGCCTGGACCGGCCCGACCCCGTCGCCGCCTGGCACGAGCGGATCGCCGAGCTGCAGGCCCGTGCCGGGGTGCTGAACGGCATGGGCCTTTCGGCCGTCCGCTTCGAGGGCCCCGGCACCGACCTGACCATCGGCCTGCTGCCCGGCGCGCACTGGGCGACGGCGCGGCTGGAGTCGGCCAGGGGCCATGTATTCCAGGCCAACCTGCCCACCGAGGAGGTGTTCACCACCCCCGACCACCGCCGGGTAGACGGCACCGTCCGCTCCACGCGCCCGCTCGTGCTCAACGGGAGCGTGATCCGCGACCTGGAGCTGACGTTCGCCGGGGGAGTCGTGACGGAGGTACGCGCCGGCGAGGGCGCGGAGCTGGTGCGCACCCACCAGGCGACCGATGTGGGCGCGGCCCGGCTCGGGGAGGTGGCCCTCGTGGACGGCTCCTCGCCGATCGGGCGCTCGGGTATCACCTACCTGGAGACCCTGCTCGACGAGAACGCCACCTGCCACCTGGCCTGGGGCGCGGGCTTGCCGCCCGGCGTCCCCGAGCCGCTGCGCGGCCTGGACGCCGCCGGGCTCGACGCGGCCGGGGTGAACGTCTCCACGGTGCACATCGACTTCATGGTGGGCGGCCCGGAGGTCACCGTCACCGGCATCGGCCCCGACGGCGGGGCGATCGAGCTGCTGCGTGACGACGAGTGGCAGGTCTGAGCCGCGCCTCAATTGACAGAAAAAACTGTCTAATGGCAGGATCGCCTCATGGCGACGAGAAGACTGCTCGACGAGCCGGAACGGCTGCGGCGCGCGCTGTCGCCGGTCCGGCGGCGGATCCTGGCCCGGCTGCGCGAACCCGCGTCGGCCGCGCAGCTCGCCGCCGAGTTCGACATGCCACGCCAGCGCATCGGCTACCACCTGCGCGAGCTTGAGGCGCACGGCCTGGTCGAACTGGTGGAGGAGCGGCGCAGGCGCGGGTTCGTGGAACGGGTGCTCAGGGCCGGCGCAGAGGCGTACGTGGTCGATCCGGACGTGCTCGGCGAACGCCGGGCCGACGTGGACGACCTCGACCGGCACGCCGCAGAGCACCTGCTGGGGGTCACGTCGCGCACCGTGCGCGACGTGACCCGCATGCAGACGGCCGCCGAGCAGGAGGGCACCCGCCTGCTCACCTTCACGGTGGAGACCGAGGTGCGGTTCGCCCAGCCGGGCGACGTGCACCGCTTCACCGACGCGCTCGCCGCGGCGATCGGCGAGGTGGTCGCGGCCTTCGACACGCCGGACGGCCGGCCGTACCGCGTGGTCGGCACCGGCCACCCGGCGCCCCGGCGATCAGATGAGACCGAGCAGAGCGGAGAAGACACATGACTGAAACGCGCATCGAGGTCACGATCGGGGCCCCGGTCGAGCAGGTGTGGCAGGCGGTCCGGGACCCCGAGCTGATCAGGCGCTGGCACGGCTGGCACTTCGGCGACGCGACGGACGGCCTCGACGATGAGATCCGCTTCATCTACGTCGACCACGCCAAGGACGTGAACCCCGAGGCGCACTCGTTCATCGTCCAGGACAGCGACCGGTTCGCCCTCCAGGAGACCGCCGAGGGCGGCACGCTGGTCCGGATCACCCGCGCCCCGCGCGGCACCCACCCCGAGTGGGACGCCTACTACGACGACATCACCGAGGGCTGGACGGCCTTCCTGGTCCAGCTCCGCTTCGCGATGGAGCGGCACGCCCTGGCCGAGCGCCGCATGGTCGCGCTCACCGGCACCCCGCGCGAGGGGGCGGCGTTCGAGGCGCTGGGCATCGCCGCGGCGGCGGCCCTGCCGGTCGGCGCGGCGTACACCGCCACCGCCGCGACCGGCGACGCGCTCGCGGGCGAGGTCTACGCCCGCTCGGAGAACCAGGTCGTGCTGACGATCGACAGACTGGGCGACAGACTGGGCGACGGCATCGGCGACGGCCTGCTGGTCGCCTCCCGGAGCGGCGGCTTCACCGCGCTGCTCACCCTGTACGGCACCGGCGACGATGAGTTCACCGAGATCGCCGGCCGCTGGACCACCTGGTGGAACACCGTCAAGAGCACCGAGCAGAGCGCCGAGGCGGAGACCGCGACTCCGGCGCAGTAGGCTCGGCGCGTGTCGAAGCGTCCGCTTAGCTTGGTCGTCGCCGCCGTGATCCTGGCGGTGGAGGGGCTCGTCGCCTTCGTGCTGGGCTGCGTCGTCGGTGTGCTGACGGTGACGTCCCGCCCGTCGGACCTGGTCACCTCGATCGTCGTCGCCGCCTTCGGGCTGCTGGTCGGCGCGGGCCTGATCTGGGTGGGCTGGGGCCTGTTCACCGCGCAGCGATGGGGCCGCTCGCCCGCGGTGCTCACCCAGATCATCGCGGTGCCGGTGGCGATCACGCTGATCGAGTCGGGGCAGCCGGCGATGGGCGTGCCCCTCATCGTGGCCGCGGCGGTCGCGGCGGTCGGGCTGCTCGCACCGCCCACCACGCGGGCGCTGTACGGCGACGACCCGCGACCCGGCGACTGAGCGGGGCGCCCCGCCCGTCGCGTGGGTCAGTCGTCGGCGGTCAGGCCCTCGCGGAGCTGGGCCAGCGTGCGGGCCAGCAGCCGCGAGACGTGCATCTGTGAGATGCCCAGTTCGGTGGCGATCTGCGACTGGGTCATGTTGCCGAAGAACCGCAGCAGCAGGATGCGCTTCTCGCGCGGCGGCAGGCGTTCGAGCAGCGGCTTGAGCGACTCGCGGTATTCGACGCCCTCCAGGGAGTCGTCCACGATGCCGAGCGAGTCGGCCACCGCGGGCGCGTCGTCGTCGCCCGAGTCGGGCGCGTCGAGGGAGACGGTGGAGTAGGCGTTGGCCGACTCCAGGCCCTCCAGCACCTCTTCCTCGCTCATCTGCAGGTGGGCGGCCAGCTCGCCGACGGTGGGCGCGCGGCCCTCCCGCTGGGACAGCTCGCTGATCGCCTTGGTCAGCGAGAGCTTCAGCTCCTGCAGCCGGCGGGGCACCCGGACGGCCCAGCCCTTGTCACGGAAGTGCCGCTTGATCTCGCCGACGATGGTCGGCGTGGCGTAGGTGGAGAACTCGACCCCGCGCGCGAGGTCGAAGCGGTCGATCGACTTGATCAGCCCGATGGTGGCCACCTGGGTGAGGTCGTCGAGCCACTCGCCCCGGTTGCGGAACCGCCGGGCCAGGTACTCCACCAGTGGCAGGTGCAGTTCGACCAGTTCGTCGCGGATCCGCTGGCGGCGCGGCTCCTCGGGAGCGAGCTCGGCCAGTTCGGCGAAGAGCGTGCGGGCGCGCACCCGGTCGGGCACCGCGTCCTCGCCGGCCGCCATGGCACGTGTCCTTTCCGTCACGCCGGCCTCGCCGCGCCTCGGCGCTTGCGCAGCACGATGGCCATGCGGTCGGGGGAGTCGGTCACCGCGTCGACGTCGTCGGCCAGCGCCGTGAGCACCATCCAGGCGAAGTCGTCACGCGGCGGCGCGGAGCTGCCGACCGTGGCGACTTCGACGCTGACCTGCATCTCCTGCCCGGTCAGCTCGAACTCGGCGGTGAGGTCGGTGCCCGGCACAGCCTGGCTGAGCAGCATGGCGCACGCCTCGTCGACCGCTATCCGCAGATCCTCGATCTCGTCGAGCGTGAAGTCGAGCCGTGCGGCGAGGCCTGCGGTAGCCGTACGCAGCACGGACAGATAGGCACTCGCGGCGGGCAGCCGTACGCTGACGACGTCGCGGATCCCGGCCCTGCCTTCCACGCGCGTCTCGGTTTCCTCTGTCACGTTCCTCCTCAGGCCAGCGGGCGTGCATTGCCGCTGACTGCAACTTACCGCCCTCAGAGACCACTTGGCGGCCTGAGACTCGCGATCATGGGAAAATGCTGAGGCCCCGTGTGATGTCTCATCACACGGGGCCCATACACCCAAGATGATGCCTAATCCAGACAGATCAGGGCGACTCAGGCGGCCTTCGTCTCCTTGAAGATCTCCGAGATGCGGCCGATCTTCGACAGGAGGTCGTCGGCCTTGGTGACGTCGACGGTGCCCTTGGCGCCGGCGGCCCCCGCGAGCTTGGTGGCCTCCCAGAAGAGCTGGTGCAGCTCGGGGTACTTCTCCAGGTGCGGCGGCTTGAAGTAGTCCGTCCACAGCACCCACAGGTGATGCTTGACCAGCTCGGCCCGCTCTTCCTTGATCGTCAGAGCGCGGGAGCGGAATACCGGGTCGTCGTTGGCGGCGTACTTCTCCATGATCGCCTTGACGGACTCGGCCTCGATCCGCGCCTGAGCCGGGTCGTACACCCCGCACGGCAGGTCGCAGTGCGCGGACGCCACCTGCTTGGGGCGCAGCAGTCGTGCGAGCATCGGAATTTCCTTCCTTGATGCTGATGTCAGCATGGTCCGGTACCCGACCTTACTCGGCTAGATTCGACCCGCGCGGGAGGGGGCTGTTCGCCGTGAGGGTGCGTGTCGAAGGGGATTCCATGCTTCCGGCCCTGCGACCAGGAGACTGCCTGGTCGTGCTCCGGTCCGTCCAGGTGCGTCCCGGCGATCTCGTGGTGGCCCGCCTTCCCGGCGACGAGTCCCGGCTCATCGTCAAGCGGGTGGCCTGGCGCGAGGGCGACGGCGGGTGGTGGCTGGAGAGCGACAACCAGCGGGCCGCGGGCCGTCGTGACAGCTGGGACTTCGGCCCGCTGCCGCCCGGCCTGCTGGTGGGCAGGGTCGTGCTGCGCTACTGGCCGCCGCGCCTGCCCGGGCGGGGCTGAGCCGTCATTGAGCCGTCAGACGGCCACGCTGCGCTTGCGCGCCCGGTAGGCGGCGACGTTGGCGCGGCTGGAGCAGCGCTCGGAGCAGTAGCGCCGCGACCGATTGGATGAGGTGTCGAGGAACGCCCGGCGGCACGGCGCGGCCCGGCACAGGCCCAGGCGGTCCACCCCCAGGTCGGTCACCAGCGCGGCCAGGCCCATCACGCAGCCGACGGTGTACTGGTCGGAGATGCGCCCGCCCTCGGTCAGGTGCAGGTGCCAGCGCTCGCCGTCGTGGCCGGAGATCTGCGGGTGGATCGGGTGGCGGACCAGCAGCCCGTTCAGCCGCTCCACCGCGGCCTCGTCGTCGCCCGCGTCGGCGTGCTCGAAGATCGTCACCAGCTCGTCGCGCAGGCCGCGCATCGCGTCGAGATCGGCCCTGGTGGCCCGCGCGGCCAGTGCCCCGCGCCCGGACTCGTGCAGCAGCGCGCGGAGCCCCTCCAGGCTCTCCAGGCGGCCCGAGCCGTTGACCAGCAGGACGGCCAGCTCGGCGTACGTGGTCAGATCCACTGCGCCTCAGATCGTCACGTAATGGACGGTGGACCAGACGAGTATTACACGCGATCGGTGCGGACATGTGTCGGATCCAGCACGCGCCGCAGGAACGTGCGGGTCCGCTCGTGCTCGGGACGTCCGATGACCTGGCCCGGCGGGCCGTCCTCCACGATCACCCCGGCGTCCATGAACACCACGCGGTCGGCCACCTCCCGGGCGAAGGCCATCTCGTGGGTCACCACCAGCATGGTCATGCCCTCCTCCGCCAGGTCGCGCATCACCGTCAGCACGTCGCCCACCAGCTCGGGGTCGAGCGCCGAGGTCGGCTCGTCGAACAGCATCAGCGCCGGATCCATCGCCAGCGCCCGCGCGATGGCCGCCCGCTGCTGCTGCCCGCCGGAGAGCTGCGCCGGGTAGGACCCGGCCTTGTCGGCCAGGCCGACGCGCTCCAGGTTGGCGCGTGCCACGGATTCCGCCTCGGCCCCGCCGCGCCCGAGCACCCGCTCCTGCGCGATCGTCACGTTGCGCAGCACGGTCAGGTGGGAGAACAGGTTGAACTGCTGGAACACCATGCCGATCCGGCGGCGGGCCGCGTCGATGTCGGTGTCGGGGTCGGTCAGCTCCACGCCGTCCACCACTACCCGGCCGGAGGTGGGCCGCTCAAGCAGGTTCACGCACCGCAGCAGCGTGGACTTGCCCGACCCGGAGGGGCCGATCACGCAGACCACCTGGCCGGACTCCACGCTGAAGTCGATGCCGCGCAGCACCTCCAGCTGCCCGAAGCGCTTGTGCAGGTCCCGGATCTCCACCGCGGTCACTGGCGGCCCCCTTGGCGTCGTTCGAGCCGCCTGGCCAGGTAGCCCAGCGGGATCGTGATGATCAGGTAGGCGGCCCCCGAGACCAGGATCGGGGTCGGGCTGGAGAACGTCGAGGACTGGTCGTTGCCGAACTTGGCCAGCTCGACCTGCCCCGCCGTGACGCCCAGGAACAGCACCAGCGAGGAGTCCTTGAACAGCAGGACCAGCTCGTTGGTGAGCGGCGGGATGACGATCCTGATCGCCTGCGGGAGCACGATCGTGACCATCGCCCGCAGGTACGGCATGCCGAGCGAGCGCGCCGCCTCCATCTGCCCCCTCGGCACCGCCTGGATGCCCGCGCGGAACGTCTCGGCCATGTAGGCGGCGGAGACCAGGCCGAGGCCGAGGGCGGCCATGCCGTACACGCCACCGGGCAGGGTGAAGCTGGGGAACGCCAGCGGCAGCGCGCCGATCATGAGGAAGATGACCAGCGCGGGCAGCCCGCGGAAGATCTCGATGTAGGCGGCGGAGATCCACCGGTAGGGGGCGATCGACGACAGCCGCATCAGCGCGAGCACCAGGCCCAGGGCGAACCCCAGGACGAAGCCGCTGAGCGTGTAGACGACGGTGTTCTTCAGCGCGACGGTGAACAGGTCGGGCAGCCCGTCGGCGGCCACCTCGGCGTTGAAGAACGCCTGCCCGATCGCGGGCCAGTCGGCCAGCAGGGCGAGCACCACGACGACGGCCGCGAGGATCGTGTACTGGACGCCCCGGCTGACGCGCTGCCGTCTGCGCGGGCTCAGCCTGGGGCGCGGGCTCGCGTCGGTTCGCGAGCCGTCCGCTCGCGGTCCGGACACGCGCTCACGACCCGGACGGGGCAGGGGTGGGCTCCTCGCCGATCCACTTCTTGTAGATCGCGTCGTAGGCGCCGTCGGACTTGGCCTGCTGGATGACCTCGTCGACGACCTTCTTCAGCGCGGTGTTGCCCTTCTTCATGCCGATGCCGTACTTCTCTCCGGTGTCGAGGGAGGCGACCAGCTCGAACTTCGCGCCGATGTCGGGCTTCTTCAGCCAGGTCGCCACGACGGCGAGGTCCTGCACGATGACGTCGGCCTGGCCGGTCTGCAGGCCGAGCAGCTCCTTGGGGGAGTCGGCGAACTCGATCGGGTCGAAGCCCTGCTTCCTGACGTGGTCGAGGCCGGTCGTGGACGCCTGGGCGCCCAGCGTGAGGCCCTTGGCCTTGACGTCGGCCAGGGAGGTGACCCCGCTGCCCTTCTTTGCCATCAGCGCCTGGGTCGCGTCGAAGTAGGGGGCCGAGAAGGTCAGGTTCTTCTCCCGGTCGGGAGTGATCGTCATACCTGCGGCGGCCAGGTCGCACCGGTTGGAGTTGAGTGCGGCGCCGCTCTTGATGGCGGCGAAGTCGATGTCGACGATCTCCTGCGTGACGCCGAGCCGCTTGGCGACCAGGTCGACGATGTCCACGTCGAAGCCGACGACCTTCTGGCCCTGCTTGAACTGGAAGGGCTCGTAGGGGACGTTGGTGCAGGTGGTGAGCTTGCCGGCGTGGACCAGCCGTACGCCTTCCTGGCCGGTGGCCTGGGCGCCGGTGGTGCCGCCGCCGGACGATCCGCATCCGGCCAGCAACAGTGCGGACACCAGCGCCGCCGCTCCCGCTGCGGTCGTACGGCGGCGCGTCGCGGTCGTCCATGGACGCGTGGCACGAAGGGCCATGGTCGTCCTCCTAGTGTGGTTTGACCAGATTTGGTGAGTCACGGGTAGTTTTTGGGCAATTACTACTGGCGGGTTAACCGATTGTCAACAGGGGAATGTCAATGTGACAGTCAAGTCTTACCTCTCCGTCCGGTGCCGCACACCCCAAGGCCGCGCCGGTGGCGAGATGTGGCACAATCGAGCAACGGGTGACCCCCGTGCCCCCTCTCACCGCACGACCGCAACCGACGTCAGGTCCCCGGCGGCTACCGAAGCCAGGGGATCTTTGTCGTTCGCGGCGTCCGCCGAAGACCTGTCCGTCTGACTACAGGGGTCGCAGTGGCCGTCACGCCATCCTCCGTTTCCACCGAAAGCTCCGCCGCGGAGTCGCCCGCGGCCTCATCGGCCGACCTTCAGGCCCTCGACGCCGATCCGGCCTTCGCGCTGCATCGCGGCGGCAAGCTGGAGGTCCGCTCCACCATCGCGGTGCGCGACGCCGACGACCTGGCGCTCGCCTACACCCCTGGCGTGGCGCGGGTCTGCAGCGCCATCGCCGAGACGCCCGAACTGGCCAACAACTACACCTGGGCCTCCCGGGTGGTCGCGGTCGTCACCGACGGCACCGCCGTACTCGGCCTGGGCGACATCGGCCCGGCCGCCGCCATGCCGGTCATGGAGGGCAAGGCGCTGCTCTTCAAGGAGTTCGGCGGCATCGACTCGGTCCCGATCTGCCTCGACTGCACCGGCGTGGAGGAGCTCGTCGAGACCGTGGTGCGCCTCGCGCCCTCCTTCGGCGGCATCAACCTCGAAGACATCAGCGCCCCGCGGTGCTTCGAGGTGGAAGACCGGCTGCGCGAGCGGCTCGACATCCCCGTCTTCCACGACGACCAGCACGGCACCGCCATCGTGGCGCTCGCCGCGCTGCGCAACGCCGCCAAGATCACCGGCCGCACGCTGGGCGACCTGCGGGCCGTCGTGGCCGGGGCCGGGGCGTCCGGGGTCGCGGTCACCCGCATGCTGCTCAACGCCGGCATCGGCGACATCGCGGTCGCCGACTCCAAGGGCATGATCCACCCGCGCCGCGAGGGGCTCAACTCCGTCAAGCAGGCGCTGGCCGCCGACACCAACCGCGCCCGCTTCACCGGCTCGACCGAGGAGGCCCTGGCCGGGGCCGACGTCTTCATCGGGCTGTCCGGCTCCACCGTGAGCGAGGGGGCGATCCGCTCGATGGCGCCGGACTCGATCGTCTTCGCGCTGTCCAACCCCACCCCCGAGGTCCACCCCGACGTCGCGCGGCGGCACGCCCGGGTGGTCGCCACCGGCCGCTCCGACTTCCCCAACCAGATCAACAACGTGCTGGCCTTCCCCGGCGTCTTCCGGGGCGCGCTCGACGTGCGGGCCACCACCATCACCGAGAACATGAAGGTGGCCGCCGCCGACGCGCTGGCGGCCGTGGTGGGCGACGAGGCGTCCGAGGACTACGTCGTCCCCAGCCCGTTCGACGCGCGGGTGGCCCCGGCGGTCACCGCCGCCGTGGCGGCCCAGGCGCGCAAGGACGGCGTCGCGCGCGCCTGACCTACATCACCGGGTAATCCACCAGGGCGAATCGCCACGGGCCTGGATCATCTGATGCCTCCGAGGAAACCCCCGCCTTCAGGCAGGGGAGGAATCGGGCTCCCGCGTCGCGGGGCAGTTGCCCGGACGTTCGGTTGCGTCCGCCTGGTGTACAACAAGGCCCTGGAAGAACGGACCCGCGCCCACCGGGTGGAAGGGCGTCGTGTCTCCTACGTGGAGTCCTCGGCGATGCTGACGGCGTGGAAACGCGACGGCGAGTTCGGTTTCCTGTCGGAGGTGTCCTGTGTGCCGTGGCAGCAGGCGCTGCGGCACCTGCAGGCGGCGTTCACGAACTTCTTCGCCAGACGCGCCGGGTACCCGGTCTTCAGGTCCAAGAAGAGGTCGCGGGCGTCGGCGGAGTACACCCGTTCGGCGTTCCGCTGGCGCGAGGGCCGGTTGACGCTCGCGAAGATGGACGCCCCGCTGGACGTCCGCTGGTCGCGTCCTCTGCCGGAAGACGCGCAGCCGTCCACGGTCACCGTCTCCCAGGACGCGGCCGGACGCTGGTTCGTCTCCCTCCTGGTGGAGGAGAAGATCGCCCCTCTGCCACCGGTCGGGCGGAACGTGGGTGTGGATGTGGGGATCACTGCCCTGGTCACGCTGTCCACCGGCGAGAAGATCCCCAACCCGCGCCATGAGCGCCGTGACCGGTGCAGGCTGGCCAAGGCCCAGCGGGCGCTGGCCCGTAAGGAGAAGGGATCGAACAACCGGGCCAAGGCCAGGCTCAAGGTCGCCAGGGTGTACGCGCGGATCGCCGATCGCAGGCGGGATCATCTGCACAAGGTCACCACACGGCTTGTTCGCGAGAACCAAGTGATCGCCGTGGAGGACCTGGCCGTGCGGAACATGGTCCGCAACCGCTCCCTGGCCCGTGCCGTTCCTGACGCGTCCTGGCGGGAGTTGCGTTCGATGCTGGAGTACAAGGCGGCCTGGTACGGGCGCACGCTGGTGGTGGCGGATCGCTAATTCCCCTCCTCCAGGCTGTGCTCGGTGTGCGGGGCCCTGCAAGAGAAGATGCCGCTGAACATCCGCGAATGGACATGCGCCTGCGGGACCGTCCACGACCGGGACGTCAACGCGGCCCGTAACATGCTCGCCGCCGGGCAGGCGGAGAGTGGAAACGCCTGTGGAGCCGGTGTAAGACCCAATGGGGAGACCTCCTCGGCGGGCGGTCGGTGGTGAAGCAGGAATCCCCTTCCTTCAGGGAGGGGAGAAGTCAAGTGCTTGCGAATCACATGATCCAGGCCCGTTTTGACGATCTAGGACCCATCGGAAGATCACCGATCGTTTACTTCTTTCACCTTGTTTTCGGGGAACACGGGCATCTCTAGTGACTCTCCGTGCTATTCTCAAAGCATTCCGTTACTTTACGAGCCTCGGGCGTCCCTGTGCCCTGACGGGCGACGGCCGCGACGGGGAGGAGACCCATGGACCGTGAGCCAAACCGTGTTCTGCAACGGCTCATCAGCGAGTCGGGCTTCTCCCACAAGGGGCTGGCCCGGCATCTCAACGACCTGGGCAGCGCCCGGGGGCTCGCCGGGTTGAAGTACGACCACAGTTCGGTTTTGCGATGGCTCGGGGGACAACGCCCGCGTGACCCCGTCCCGGGGCTGCTGGCAGAGATCTTCGCCGCGCGTCTCGGTCGTGCCATGACCTCGGAAGATCTTGGCATGCCCGCCGTGTGCACCCCCGTGGACCTCGGGCAGGAGTTTCCTCATAGCTGGCGGGAGGGTGTGGCGACCGTGACGGCACTCTGGCGGGCGGACGTGGAGAGGCGGAGGTTCCTCGTCGAGTCGACCTTCGCCGTCGGGGCCGGTTCCGCCGGCGCGTTGCGCTGGCTGACCGCGCCACCGGAAGGCCGCCCGAGCGGCGTGGGCGGGCGGGCCGTCGGGGCCGCCGACATCGCCTCCATCCGGGAGGTGACCCGGGCGTTCGGCGAGCTCGACAACCGCTTCGGCGGCGGCCGGGTCCGCACCGCGGTGGTGAAGTACCTCGACAGCGCGGTCACCCCGCTGATCCGGGAGGGCGCCTACGGCGAGGCCACCGGCCGCGAGCTGGTCTCGGCCACCGCCGAGCTGACCCGCCTGGCCGGCTGGATGGCCTACGACCTCGAACAGCACGGCCTGGCCCAGCGCTACCTGATCCAGGCCCTCCGACTGGCCAGGGGCGCGGGCGACCACGGCCTCGGCGGCGAGATCCTGGCCGGGCTCGGCCACCAGGCCGTCTACATCGGTCAGCCCGACCATGCGCTCGACCTCGCGCGCGCCTCCCAGCTCGCCGCCCGCCGCGCCGGGATCCACACCCTGCTCGCCGAGGGCCACGTGCTGGAGGCCCACGCCCACGCCGTGCTCGGCGACCGCGCGTCCTGCGGCCACGCCCTGCACGAGGCCGAGCAGGCCTTCGACAAGCGCTCCCCGGAGTCCGACCCCGAGTGGCTGCGCTACTTCGACGAGGCGTATCTGGCGGCCAAGTTCGCCCACTGCTTCCGCGAGCTGGGCGACGGCCCGCAGACCGTCCGCAACGCCCAGCGCTCCCTGGAGATGAACGAGAGCTACGTCCGGGGGCGGATGTTCAACCTCTCCCTGCTGTCGGCCGGGCTGGTCCACTGCGGCGACGTAGACCAGGCGTGCGCCGTCGCCCAGCAGGCGCTCGACGTCGCGGGCGGCCTCACCTCCACCCGCACCCGCTCCTACATGACAGATCTCCGCAAGCGCCTCGCCCCCTACTCCGACGCGCCCGCCGTAAAATCCTTCACCGCCCGCACCGGCGAACTGGTCTCTGTGTAGCCCGGAGAGATACGACGGGCCCGGCACGTCATCCGCGCCGGGCCCGTGTGGGGGAGTGCTACTTGAGCACTACTTGAGCAGTTCGCCCTTCGGGCTGACGATCTTGACGTTGAGCGCGCCCTGCGCGGTGTTGTACAGCGTGCCGGTGTCGCCGTTGAAGTACGGCGTGCTGATGTGGTCCACCCGGTCGTTGCCGTCCTGGTCGTGGAACAGGCTGATGACACCGTTGATGTAACCGGTCCGCTTGGCGTTGTCGTACTTCATGATGAGCGGGCCGCCGTCCGCGCCACCGGTCATCGAGCACTTCAGCGCCACGTGCTCAGCCACCTTGAAGGCGGTCGCCGTCACGGCCTTCTTGAGCGTACGGCCGGCGCAGTACTTCGGCGTGAGCCCGGTGAACGCCTTGTTCCCGTCGGGATGCCGGTCGCCGGGGTACCCGAACGCGTACACCTGCTGCCCGACCGGCTGGTTCCACGCGAGCCCCTGCCCGCCGACCACGTCGCCGAGCCGCCCGTGGTCTTTGGCGAGCACGACCCGGTAGGTGTCCTTGTAATACTTCTTGACCGTGCCGGGCTTCAGCCACTTCTGCACGTAGTAGCGGGTGACGAAGTGGTTCCCGTACTTGTCGACGGACTTGGTGCCCGGACCCTTGTACGCCTTGTACTCCGTCTCGGTGACCGGTTCGGTGACCGGCTCGCCGTACTTGTTGCCCTGGCCCTTGCCGACCTTGGCCTTGTCGTACTCCTCCTTGGAGACCTCACGCTTGTCGAGCACCGCACCGGGGTAGTCCGGGCCGACCAGGTCGTCCGGGGTGTCCTTCCCGTCGGTCCAGCAGGGGCCGAGGTCGAGCACGCACTTCTCGTAGGTCTTCTTGTCGATCTCGACCGGCCGCACCCACTTGGCGCCCTTCCAGGCGTTGTACTCCTCGAAGGAGACCTCCTTGGAGGAGGCGAGCGAGATCCCGTCGGTGACCGAGACGAACGCGTAGTCGCTGTCGAAGTCCTCGAAGTTGACCATGTCGTAGGGGGCGTAGGCGGTCACGCCCACGTAGAGGCCGTTGACGGCCTTGCCCTGGAAATACCCGGGGATGAAGACCCACTTGTCCATGACGTCCTTGTTGCCGTCCACGTCATAGACACAGTGCGCGGCGGTGGCCACCAGGTTGCGGTGGCGGGCCTGCACCGAGGAGGCCGAGCACCAGCGGTAGGCGCCCTTGCTGTCGACGAAGAACACCTTGCCGATGGTCAGCGGCAGGTTGATGTTCTTGATCTTCGCGGTGGACCCCTTCTTGGATCCCGTGGGCGCGATGAGCCCAGCCTTGCCGTCGTCCGGGAGACCGTTCTGCCCGCGGGTGACCAGCTTCGTCACCTCCTTGGCGTCCCAGTCGTACTCCTTAGCCTTCTTCAGGGCCGCGCCGTTGGCGTCCAGCCAGAACTTGGCGATCGAGTAGGCCTGCGGCGCGCTGGTCACCAGCTTCTCCGGCGTGAGGGTGGGCTCGGCCTGCGCGGCCGCGGGCCCGGCGGCGATCAGGCCGCCGGACACGAGCACGCCTGCCAGGGGCAGGACCAGGCGCTTGGCGGGGGTGTTCAAGGGGGCTCCTTGTCGAGGACGCGGTGCGAGCGTCCCGAGCGTCGGAAGAGGGGGTTGGGGTTCGTTCGACGCACTCTGAAATGACACGCGCGCTGAAATGACACAAGGCCCGGCTGGAGGCCGGGCCTTGTGCGTTAAGCGGGAGTGAGCTCAGGAGGTGAGTCCTTCGCTCAGGCGAACCTCAGGGTCTTACTTGAGGACTTCGCCGTTCGGGCCGACGATCTTGCCACTCCACTGCTTGGCCGCGAACTTGTAGATGTCCGCGGTCTCACCGTCGAAGTACGGCGAGGTCAGCGTGTCGTAGCGACCGTTCCTGTCGGTGTCGGCCACGAGGCTCGCAACACCGTTGACGTACCCGATCCGCTTGGTGTTGCTGTACTGCAGCACCCAAGGACCACCGGAGACGCCCGGAGTCTGGGAGCACTTGATGGCGATGTGCTCTTCGACCTTGAACGCCGGAGCCTGGTAGGTCTTGTTGCTCGGCTTCTTGCTGTAGCACCACTTCATGGTGACGCCGGTGTAGGGCTTGTCACCGTCCGGGTGCGCACCCGCGGGGTAGCCGAACACGAAGACCGGCTTGCCGGGCTTCTGGTTCCAGGCGAAGCCCTGGCCGCCCACGTTGTCGCCGAGGCGACCGCGGTTGATGACCGCACCGATGTAGTACACGGCGGTGTAGTACTTGCGAGCGGTACCCGGCTTGATCCACGACTGCACGTAGTAGTGCGTGATGTAGTAGTTGCCGTACTTGTCGTACCACTTCTTGCCAGGGCCAGCGTACTTGTCGTACTCCGACTTGGTAACAGTCTCGGTGACGGGCTCACCGAGCTTGTTGCCATTGCCCTTGCCGACCTTGGCCGCCTTGTAGGTCTGCTCGTTGACTTCGACCTTGGTCAGGACGGCACCCGGGTAGTCCGGGCCCACGACGTCGTCGCCGGTCTTCTTGCCCTCGGCCCAGCACTCACCAAGGTTGAGCTTGCACTTCTTGTACTCGTCCCTGGTGATTTCCTTCTTCTCGGTCCACTTGTCGCCGACCCACTTGTCATACTCCGCGCGGCTGACTTCCTTCTTGTCGCCGATGGAGATGCCGTCGTAGACGGTGACGAACGCGTAGTCGCGGTCGAAGTCCTCGAAGTTGGCGAAGTCGTAGTGGGTGTAAGCGGTCTTACCCACGTACACGCCCCAGGTGGCCTTGCCCTGGTGGTAGCCGGGGACGAAGACCCACTTGTCGAGGACGTCACCGTTGGTCGAGACGTCGTAGACGCAGTGCCCGGCGGTGGCGACCAGGTTGCGGTACTGGGCGTCGATCGAGGTGGCGGAGCACCAGGCGAGGCCGCCGCCCTTGGTCTGGAAGAACACCTTGCCGACGGTCTTCGGCAGGTTGATGTTCTTCACAACACCGGGGGTGACCTTCTTGTAGCCGGTGGGGGGAACCAGGCCGGCCTTGCCGTCGTCAGCAGCGGGGCCACCGATGTTCAGCTTCGGAGCCGCCTGCGAGTCCCACTTGTACTCCTTGGCGGCCTTCAGCGTCGCACCGTTGGCGTCCAGCCAGAACTGTGCGACCGAATAAGCCTGAGTGGGGCTGGCCATGGCGTCGCTGGCCTTCTTCGGCGCGGCATTGGCCGTGGTGGCGCTGGCCAGACCGGCAGCCAGCAGACCAGTGGCGACGAGGGCGCCACCGGCCGGGAGGAGGATGCGCTTCAAGGTGACTCCTTGCGCTGTCGTGGAACGCCTCTTGCGTCCCATGCGTCAGTAAAGGGATAGCCAGGAACATACAGCGCTGATCTTGAAGTCGGGAAGCTGTTTGGGGTGAAAGATCGGGACCTGGGAGCGCGTGACCATTTCGTGATGTTTATGTGTGCGATGCGTGTGTGGTCGCTTGGCTCCAGGTGAGCGCAGTTTCCGCAGATCATCATAAGGTTGTGGTTAGTGTGGTGATTGGGGAGACTGTGGCCGGATACGGTGAGTGACGACCCATCTGTGACGCAGATCACATGAGGAAGATGGCACCGATTTGGCGTGGCTTGCGTCTAACGCGCCCGAACGAGAGAGGCCCCGGCGTGATCGCCGGGGCCTCTCTCTACGTATGAACCGGGCAAACGCCCCAAATGCCTACCTGGCCTTCACCGTCTCGGCGTAGCCGTAGACCGTGCGCACGTGCGCGCCGAAGTAGGCCGAGGAGATGTGATCGTTCTTGCCGTCCACTTTGCGGTTCCAGCTGAGGCTGTTGATGCCCGCGAGCAGCCCGGTGCCGGTCGTCTTGCTGTAGGCGGTCAGCCAGGGGCCGCCGCTGGCGCCGGCCGTGAAGTCACAGTTCTTGATGGCGATGCCGTGGTCGAGCTGATAGGTGGGCGAGCGGACCCCGCTCGTCAGCCCGGAGCAGCTCTTCAGCGTGTGGCCGTTGTACGGCCTGCTGCCGTCCGGCTGCGGCCCCGCCGGATAGCCGAAGGCAGTCACCTGTACGGCGACGGGCCTGCCGGCGGTGATGCCCTGCCCGCCAACGTTGTCCTGGAGTGGCCCTACATCAGTCTTCTTGTAGGTGACCTGTCCCTTGGCGTTCTTGCTCTGCTGCCACTTGACGCCGTGGTAGACGGTCACGAAGGCGTAGTCGTAGTCGTAGTCGCCCTGGCTGTATTCCATGTGCACGGTGGCCGTGTGGCCCACGTAGAGGCCGGCGTCCTGGGTGCCCTGCCGGTAGGAGGGGACGAAGATCCAGTTCTCCATCGCCTTGTTGGTGCGCAGATCGAACGCGCAGTGCGCGGCGGTCGCCACCAGGCTGCGGTTCTTGGCGTTCACCGCGGAGGCCGAGCACCAGAAGTCCTTGCCGCCCACCCGGAAGTAGACCTTCCCGATCGTGGCCGGGCTTTCCTTCGTGAGCTTCTTCTTCGGCATCGCGGGCGGGACGGCCCAGATCGCCGGGGCGTTCGGGCCCGCCGAGGCGGTCGCGGCGGCCGTCGTGGCCGTGGTCGCGATGGCCGCGGTGCCCGTGCCGCCCGCCGAGGCGGCGTCCTCCGACGAGGCCGCTCCGCTAGCCGCCGCCTTGGGCTTGGGGTCGGCCGTCTTCGGCGTGGCGTCGTCGGCCGCCTTCAGACGCTCGGGCTTCCAGTATTCCTCGACCTGCGCCACCGCCGTCGCCGTCGCCGCCATCCGGAACGGGAGCACGTTGTCCGGCACCTTCCCGTGCGACGCGACCGTGGCCTGCGCGGTCCCCTGGCAGGTGGACATGACGAGCGCGCCCGCGGCCGCGAGGCCGCCGAGCGCGGCCGTGAGCCGCCGGGCATGGGGGGACATTGAGCCGGGCCTTTCCGCTGTCGTGGGGGGCGACGAAAGCTGTATCGAGTGATTTTTCCAGATCAACTAGGTTTTGTGTTGCCTGTCGTCATGATCCGGTTTGCGGAGGTTCGCAAAGCAGTCTGATGACCGAGGGATAAAGACGCTATCAACCAGGGCTCACGCCACCCGGGCACCTCGTGCGAAGAGAGTCCGATATGAGGATGCAGGATCAGGGTCCCGATAGGCAACGGAGGGGCCCGGTCAGACCGAGCCCCTCCGCCGTCACCTTGAATCCTCGGCTACCGAGGAACCCCTCAGCTACCGAGCTTGCCGGTCCAGAGGTTGGCCGCGTAGTTGTAGATGCTCTTCGTCTCACCGTCGAAGTACGGGGACGAGATGCGGTCATAACGCTTGTTGCCGTCGGTGTCGAGGGTGAGGCTGACCACGCCGTTGATGTAACCGACGCGCTTGGCGCTCTTGTACTGCCAGATCAGCGGGCCGCCGCTGGCGCCGGGGGTGAAGGCGCACTTGATCGCGACGTGCTCCTCGACCTTGTACTTGGGCACCGCCGGGCCCGGGTAGGTCTTGTTGTAGCACCACTTCATGGTCTCGCCGCTGTAGACCTTGTCGCCGTCCGCGTGGGCGGAGGTCGGGTAGCCGAAGGCGAAGACCTTCTTGCCCAGCTTCTGGTTCCAGGCGAAGCCCTGACCGCCGACGTTGTCACCGAGGCGACCGGCGTCCTTGGTGATGACGATCCAGAAGGTCTCGCGGTAGAACTTGCGGGCGGTGCCGGGCTTGTACCAGCCCTGCACGTAGAAGTGAGTGATGGTGTAGTTGCCGCTCTTGTCGACCTTCTTGGTGCCCGGGCCCTTGTACGCGTCGTACTCGGACTTGGTCACGTGCTCGACGAAGGGCTCGCCGTACTTGTTGCCGTTGCCCTTGCCGACCTTGGCCTTGCGGTAGACCTCTTCCTTGACTTCTTCCTTCTTCAGGACCGCGCCCGGGTAGTCGGGGCCGACCTTGTCATCGGGCGTGTTCTTGCCCTCGGCGAAGCAGGACCCGAGGTTGAGGACGCACTTGCGGTACTCCTCGCGGGTGATCTCCTGGCGCTTGGTCTCCTTGCCGCCCTTCCACTTGTCGTACTCGCTCTTGCTGACCTCCTTCAGCGAGGTCTGCTTGATGCCGTTGTAGACGTTGACGAAGGCGTAGTCCTTGTCGTAGTCCTCGAAGACATCGAAGTCGTAGGGCAGGTGCACCTTGGCGCCGACGTAGATGCCGTAGTTGGCCTTGCCCTGATGGTAGGCCGGGATGAACACGAAGTTCGAGACCGGCTTGTTCTTGTCCGTGTCATAGACGCAGTGACCGGCGGTGGCGACCAGGTTGCGGTACTTCGACTGAATCGAGCTGCCGGAGCACCAGTACGGCTTGCCGTCCACCTCGAAGAACACCTTGCCCACCGTGGTCGGCAGGTTGAGGTTCTTGGACTTGCCCACCGAGCGGCTGTTGCGGTTGGTCGGCGCGATGAGGCCGGCCTTGCCGTCGGGGGACGCCTTCTTGGCGGTGGAGAGCTTCTTCCCGTACTGGGTGGAGTCCTCTAGGTAGCTCTTGGCGGACTTCAGCTTGCTGGCCGTCCAGGAGCCGGCGATGGCCTTGGCGTCGGCGGAGGACGAAGCGAGGGTACGGGTCTTGCGGTCGGGAGCGGCCTCTGCCGTGCTGGACAGCGACGCGCCGATCACCGTGGAGGCGACGATCGCCCCTCCGAGCGGGAGTACGAGGCGCTTGGCTCGGGTGTTCATCTAGCTCCTTCTCGATTCGTCGTACGGCGGGGCGCGAGGGTGCGTTCCGGTGCCGTACGTCGGTGGTCATGGGCTTGACAAGGCAACCCCATGGCCGCGTAAAGAGACAGGAGAAGACCGTAGCCGCCTGATCTTGGTCGAACGACCCTAAATCCGTACAAACGAAGAGACCGTTACTTTTTCGTTACCTATCTGGTGGAACCAGATAGACCCCTGGTGCGTCGGATTTGGCTAATTCCTGGAGTGTCGAACGCGCCGTGACCTGGCCGGATGCGCGATTCTGGGCCCGCAGT
This sequence comes from Spongiactinospora sp. TRM90649, assembly GCF_029382225.1. GTDB lineage: Bacteria > Actinomycetota > Actinomycetes > Streptosporangiales > Streptosporangiaceae > Spongiactinospora. Next base: position 125,399 of record NZ_JARLTC010000027.1, on the reverse strand, counting down.
CGTCGTCAGCCGATTACGGGGGATCGATGCGAAGCCTTTTCCGCCTGGCCGCCATGGGCCCGGCCATCCTGCTCGGCGCGCTCCTCGCCGCCACGCCCGCCACAGCCGGTACGTCCGCGCCGGGGGACGAGCCGAACTACTACACCATGCCGGGTGAGCTGGGCCCATGGCCGGAGCCCCCGGTCTACGGCACCGGCGCGAGGACCGTCGCGCTCACCGTCAACGACGGCTACTCGGCCGGCAACAACTACGGGCGGCATGTCTACCTGGTCTGCTCGCCGGTCCGCGGTACGTCCCACCCGTACGCCTGGAGCGCCTGCAACCAACTGGAGCGCGCCGAGGGAAACATCGAGGACATCCGCGCGATCACGCCCTGGTTCGGTTGCACCCGGCAGTACCGCCCGGTGACCGTCACCGCGAACGGCTGGTGGGACGGGCGCTACATCCGCTACCAGCGCACGTTCGACAACAGCTGCTCGATGCGAGCAAGGACCGGGTCTATCTTCCGTTTCTGACCTGACCGAAATTCCGGCAAGGGGCTCCGGGTCGATCACGACCCGGGCCCTTTCGCGCTTTGGCGAGCCGTAGCGGTGATCTTTGGCAAGCTTGTCAGGGTGAGCCGACCCAACCTCGCCCGCCGCGTCACCGACGCGGCCGAAGGCGCCCTCGCCAGGCAGAAGTACGTGACGTTCGTGGATGTGCTGGGCGGGCTCGGGTGGGTGCGCTCGCGTGATGTCGACCTGTGGCGGCAGGGGCGCGCCGGCACGCTGGAGGAACTGGCGCCGGTGGACGGCGAGCGGATGGGCGCCGCACTCGACGCGTTGCGGCGATGGGCGGTGGGGCAGGGGCTTTCAGGGGTCGAAACCCCTTATATAGGGGCCAGTCGTGGTCGCCGGGAGCTGCGGTTCACCGTGGACGGCGAGCCGGGGGTGGAGCGGGCGTGCCGTACGCACTGGGTCTCGCCGGCGCTCGGCGAGCGTGGGCGTCAGAGCATGGCCAAGATCCCCGACCTGACGGTCGTGACTCCGCTGAACGCCTGGACCTGCGCCGGGTGCGGCGACACCGGCCCCTACCTGATCATGGAGGACGTCGAGCCGTACTGCCTGACCTGCGCGGACATGGACCACCTGGTGTTCCTGCCGTCCGGCGACGCGGCGCTGAGCCGGCGGGCCAAGAAGGAGAGCGGGCTGTGCGCGATCGTCGTCCAGTTCAACCGCCGCCGCAAGATGTACCAGCGGCGCGGGATCCTGGTCGAGGAGGCCGCGCTGGCGCGCGCCGAGGAACAGTGCCTGGCCGACGAGGACGCCCGGCAGCGCCGCCGCGAACGCGACCGGGTTCGGCGGGCGGATGAGGACGTCGAGTTCGTCGCCCGCATGTCCGTCGAGATCCGGCGGCTGTTCCCGGGCTGCCCGGTCGAGCGGGCGGACGAGATCGCCGGGCACGCGGGCCTGCGCGGCAGCGGACGCGTCGGCCGTTCGGCGGCGGCCCGCGTCCTCGACGAGAACGCGATCACGCTGGCGGTGATCGCGTCGATCCGCCACCTGGACACCGACTACGACAAGCTGCTCATGACGGGTACTCCTCGTATGGAGGCGCGCGAACGTATCCGCGCCGCCATCGACCGCAAACTCGCCCAGTTCCGGGAGACCGCGTGACCGGCACCATCCAGTGCGTCGTCCTCGACTGCCCCGACGTCCAGCGCCTCGCGGAGTTCTACCGCAGCCTCCTCGGCGGCGAGGTCAACCGCCCCGACCGGCGCTGGGCCCTGAACGACGACTGGTCCACGCTGCACACTCCCAGCGGGTTCGTGCTCTGCTTCCAGCGCGTGCCCGAACACCGCGCGCCGCTGTGGGGCGACCCCACCCGGCCCCAGCAACTCCACCTCGACATCGCCGTCCCCGACCTCACCGAGGCCGAACAGATCGCCCTCGACAGCGGCGCCGTCCTCCTGGACGGCACGCAGCCTTGGCGTGTCTACGCCGACCCCGCCGGCCACCCCTTCTGCCTTCTCCAGGAGTAGGCCCTCACCGACACCACGGAGGTACCTTCATGTCCCGCCCCTGGATATGGATGATCGTCAACTTAGCCGCGGGCGCGGCGGCGGTCGCCACCTGCGTCGCCACCGCCCCCCAGGTATCGGCGGACGCCCCTCGCGACCTGTTCGACTCGCCCTTCTTCTTCCCGTCCTTCGTCGTCCTGACGGTCGTAGCGGGCCTGGCGGCCTATTTCGCCACCGGCGGCGGCGCACTCCTCGGCGTCCTGACAGTGCTCCCGTTCTTCATCCTCTTCGCCGCGCGCGTGGTAACCGACGACCAGGGCCTCTGGCCGATCGGCCTGGCCATCCTGCTCGTGTGCTCGGCCTTCCCGATCGGAGCGGCTTGGATCATCGGCCGCCGCTCTTGAGGCTGTGAAGGAAGGTGTTCCATTCGGCGGAGGTGAAGAGGAGCTTGGGCCCGTCGGGGTCTTTGGAGTCGCGTACCGCGATCACCCCTGTTGTGGTGGCGACCTCCACACAGTTGCCGCCGTTGTCGCCAGAGAAGCTTGACTTGACCCAGGTGGCACCGCTCAGGTCCATTTTTCCTCTGCCGTTCTCGTGATGAGGTCAACCGACATGGAAAGCGACCGCGCCTCGAACCGCTGACGGCTGGCTGCCCGCTGCGGGCATGCTGACGGTGTGTGGATCATCGCCCGCCGCTTTTGAGGTTGTGGAGGAAGGTGTTCCATTCGGCGGGGGTGAAGAGGAGCTTTGGCCCGTCGGGGTCCTTGGAGTCGCGCACCGCGATCACCCCTGTTGCGGCGGTGACCTCCACACAGTTGCCGCCGTTGCTGCCCGAGTAGCTTGACTTGACCCACTGGGCGTTGCTTACGTCCATCTTTCCTCTGCCGTCCTCTTGATGAGATCAATGGACATATTCAGCGGCAGAGCTTCCGTCCGTAGTGCCTCGAAGCATTCGACCGCCTCCACGACGTCCTCCGGATCGCTCGTGGTCAGGCCGCGTATGGCCGTCTCCAAGTACAGTATGTCGCTTCCATCGCTCAGAGTCGCGAGCGCGAATCCACCGAGCAGCCCGACGTGCATTCCATGCGGAAGCACCTGCACGCTCAGCCGTGGTCCAGTGCACCCAGCCAGGTGAAGAAGCTGCTCACGCATGATGGCCGGGTCGCCGCACGGGCGATGGAGTATCGCCTCGTCGATCACACACCGCAGGATCGGGGGCGGCGGGCTCTCCCGGGTGAGGAGCGCCTGTCGCTCCATTCGCACACCGATCGTGGCGTCGGGCTCCTCCAGCAGGGCGCGCGCGTAAGCCTCGGTCTGCAACAACCCTGGCACGACCAGCGGCTCGTATGACCGAATCGTCAGCGCCGCCTGCTCCTTGTCGCGCCACTTGCCGAACCACGGCGGAATGAGCTGGCCGCGACGCCAGTCGAGAAGGCGCGCCAGCGCGCCGCCCGTGTTCAGTACCCGGTCACACTGCTCGGCGAAATCCCGGCCCGCCGGTAGCTGACCGGTCTCGATGCCGCTGATCAGCGACTCGCTGAAATGAATCAGCTTGGCGAGCTGCGCCTGGGTGAGCCCGGCCGCCAGGCGGTAGTGGCGCAGCTCTCTGCCCCAAATCGCCTGAGGTGTGTACTGCTCCACCGTCATGTCCGCCTCGCCGGGGTTCAAGGAAACACGCGCGATCTTCAGCAAAGCCGCTTGGTAGCCGAATCTGTACGCAGCGTAACCGTCGCACGCCAGGATGAGCGCAGGAATTCGAAAGGAGAAGACACGCGATGACATTGGCCCCCAGCGTTCGCGTGGCCCTGGCCGCCAGCCGTACCGTCGCCACCGGCGTCCTCGCTGAGAAATGGATACCGCGCGACCCCGCCTGCGTCGCGTCCGTCCGCCGGTTCGCCTATGACACGGCCACTGACTGGGCCGTCGCCGACGACATCCCAGACGTCGCCGCTCTGCTCGTCTCCGAACTGGCGACCAACGCGTTCACCCATGTTCCGATGGCGGGGCCCGTCCGCATCACCCTGGCCCGCGAGGCCGAGCTGCTCATCGTGGAAGTGCACGACCCCTCCACGGAGATCCCTCGCGTGACCGCCTCGGCCGACCTGGCCGCCGAATCCGGCCGGGGCCTCACCATCGTTCACAACCTCGCCCACAACTGGGGCTGGACGCTCACCCCGACGGGCAAATGCGTCTGGTTCGACCTCCTCGCCTGGCCGACGGGCGGAACAAGGCAAGAGGGGGCAGCCGAATCCGGCTAGTGCCTCGTCCGGCGAACCGTTAGCGGTAGAGCTCCTCGGTCCGGATACCGTCCACGAAGGCGTGCCATTCCGCTGATGTGAAGAAGAGCATGGGACCGCTGGGGTTGTCCGAGTGGCGCAGCACGATCATACGGTCGTGGGTCGCGTTGTACGGCACTTCTATCTCGGAGACCTGCACACCGCTGGCGTCGGGGTTGCCAGGGTAGAAGCATGACCTGAACCACATCATTATGCTCAGTCCCATCCAGTGCAGTCGCTATATCCGACATTTCCTTTCCGGCACCACGAACCAGAGGATCGCCCCCGATTGCAGTACCCCTTGCACGAGCCGGCACCTCCTCGCCCAGATGGCCTGGTATGTAACGGCATCACTCCGGGGCCGACCAGTCGCCACGAAAAGGCCGAACTCTGATCACCCACCGCCCAGCGGAGTCCAGCAAAGCGTAACCCCTTCCCCCGCACTCGCCACCCCTTCCCCAAAATCCTTACCTTCCCGCTGGCTCGGCGGACTGGGATTATCAAAACTCCGATCAATGGCTGATATCGGCATATTCTTCACCAAGTGGAGGCGTAAGCGTGGCATACCTATGTACCACTGTGGCCAGCCGGTTCAGCGTGCTGGCATGCGGAGCGGTCGTAGGAGTGGATCGGATCGCGCGGCGGCATCGGCGCAGGACGCGGGACGCCGACCGGGCGGTTAAGCGTCTGGGATGACACCCGCAGTGAGGCACGATTGAATAGCACTCAAACCCCTGCTCTACTAGTTGATCTTGGTCGACAACCCTTCTGTCGGGGGTATCTGTGTCCCGGATAGGGAACGCTGATCTGTAGCGAGCCTGTGACCTGTGGCGTCACGGTGAAAAGGGTCACTGTCGTGGCTGCCCGCGCATCGATATTGCTCCCCCCTGAACACTCATTCAGACTCGTCGGTACCTGTCGCCTGAGTGTTCCCACCGTTGAGCTCTCGCTCGCGGGCCAGTTCTGTCGCGACCTCTAACTGATCGCGCGCCGACTGGAGTCGCTCGCCGGACGATCTCGAAACTTCGCGCTCCAGTATCGCGATCGCCTGATTGCTGTATTCGCCAATATCGCCTAGGAGGAAGGCTGCATATTCAAAATCTTTGCCTGAAAGATTTGTGGCCACCTCATCAATGACTGGAAGGGTTTCCAGTATTCGTTCGCGGCAATAGGCGTCTATCTCGATGGGGTGACCATCTATCATAAGATATTTGTCGCGACCGAAGCTGCGAAATATCTCATGGAGCATCAGCCAGCCGAACTCGGGAATGTATCTTCCCAGCCGCAAATCATTGAGAATTGTGTCCGTTACTCCGGCCGCCGAAGTATAGAGATCTCCTTGGTTTGCCACTTTTCCGTACAGGGAGCGAAACGCCTTCGCCCGTTGTTCAGCGGTGCCGTGTAGGAGCTGCTGTAGAACCGATGGAATGCCGGATGCCTCGCCGGACATCGTTTCGAGTTCTCTCCAGTCCCACACTATCAACACCTGCCTGTATTTACCGAGATTTTGTCCAACGCCGGTCCGGTGGCACTTGCGACGGATCGATGCGACTTTGGCACCTGGCGCAGAATTCCGCCTCGTTCATTGAGTCTGGGTGGGCCGGGTGTCCATAGCGGATATTCTCCGCACGCGATCCCCGGCCGACCAACTCATCGCGTACGAGGTCTTCGGCGCAGTGCGTTGAGCCCCCTTTCTCTGATCGCTTCTTGCCAACGGCAACGGAGCCTGTAACGCAGTCTACCGCGCCAATAATCATGACATGTTTTCTACGTTGTGTGTTCGACATGCTCTCGCGGGTTTCGTTTCTCACTCTGTCGGCGATCGCCCAGCATTCCTCGTCCGTGTAGGGAGGGCCATCGTTGTGTACGAGTACGGCCTGACCGCTGGCCACCACATAGTAGGTGTGGAGGTCGTCGACGGTCAGGTTGTGGACGCGTTGGGTGGTCGTGCGGCGGTCTACGGCGGCGATCTGGACGAAGGTGCCGGCGGAGGTTTGGAGCCAGGTGCCGGGCTGGAGGCGGGTGGCGTTGACCCATTCGTCGAGGGCCGGGACCCAGAAGGGGTGCTCGTCGGTGGCCGTGATGGTGTCGGTGGCGTCGCCGCGGGGGCCGTCGATGTCGACGGTGATCTCGACCAGGTTCTTCGTGCCGTCGCCGGTGATGGCGGTGGTGACCGGGCGGGGGCCGCTGTAGCCGGCCTCGGGGTCCGTGGCCCAGACCAAGTCGCCGGGCTTTACGTCCTCGATGGGCTTGGTGGTGCCGTCGGCCATGAGTACCGGTGTGCCGGCCACGAAGCTGTTGGGGCGTAGGCGGCAGCTCTGGTTTCCGTCGCCGGGGGTGTCGATCGGCGGAAGGTCCGGAGCGACCTGGTCGATGAGTTCGTTCACGACCTGGTCAGTGGTGTTCTCCACCACGTTCTCGATCAGGTCCTTGGCGCAGCCGCGGAGGCTGACGCAGCCGAGGTCTAGGTCGATGTCGATGGGTTCCACGCCGGTCGGCCCGCCGGACACCTCGCCGACCATGTGCTCGAAGCCGTCGAGGATCATCTCGTTCTTGTCGAACGACTTACTCTTCTTGCTCTTGCTGGACTTCGACTTCGTCGACTTGGACTTCGATTTCGACTGAGATTTCGATTTACTCTTGGTCTTCCGGCTTTTCGCCTTCTGCTTGACCTTCTGCTTCGCCTTCTGTTTGGCCTTTTCCTTGACTTTCTGCTGGACTTTCTTCTTGGCCTGCTGCTTGACCTTGCTCTTGATCTTCTGCTTTATCTTCTCCTTGACCTTGGCCTTGATCTGTCTCTTTGCCTGCTGCTTCACCTTGCTCTTGACGAACTTCTTCGCCTGGTTTTTCGCCGCTTGCTTGGCAGCCTTTCCGGCTGCCTTCTTCGCGGCTTCCTGCGCCGCCTTCTTCGCGGCCTGCTGGGCGGCCTTCTTCGCCGCCTCTTGCGCGGCTCGCCTGGCCAGAGCCGCCGCCGCGCGTTTGGCGGCCTCGGCGGCCAGTCGCTGGGCGATCCGGCGGGCGATGATCTGGGCGGCGATCCGGGCCGCGTGGATCAGCAGCGGGATGCAGAACGGGCAGTTGCCCGAAGGGTCGGTGTAAGCGAGCGGGTCGCCCATGGCGTACGTGTACCGGTTGTTGTTGATCGACGGGTACGGATCCAGCGTGACGTCATCACGGGAGGCGAATCCGCCGGTGCCCGGGACGTACCAGCGGGCGAGCATGTTGACCTTGCCGGTGGCCGGGTCGGTGTACTCGCTCTGGTAGCCCAGCCGCCTTCGGGTGCCGCTTTGCGCGGTGACCTCGCCGAAGGGATCGTAGGCGGCCGAGTCCACCAGCGTGGTGCCCGAGAAGGTGGCCACCACATCGTCGTGCTGATCGGTCATGACGCCGACCGCGGGATCGGTGCCCTCCTGGAGGCCCAGCAGGTTTCCGGATGGGTCACGGCCGTATCTGGCCTGTACGGCACCGGCTGAGTCGGTGACCGAGACGATGTCGTTGTCCAGCCCCGAGTAGGTGTAGTTCTCGGTGGCCCCGCCCTGGATGCGGGATGTCAGCCGGCCCATCGCGTCGTAGCCGTAGGTGGCGTCGCCATCGGCCACCAGTCGGTCGAACGCGTCGAATGTCAGGCTGCGGGTGGTTCCGCTCGCGGTCTCCGTGGCCAGGGTGCCGCGTGGTGTGTAGGTGTAGTTGGTGCCGTCGCCGCTGAGCAGCCGGTTGCGCTCGTCGTAGCTGAAGGTCGCGGCGCCTGCCTTGGTACGGTTGCCCGCGGCGTCCCATTCGTAGCTGGTGGTGGCCCCGCCTGGCGCGCTCCAGGAGGTCAGCCGTCCGGACTTGTCGTAGGTGTAGGCGTTCGTGCCGGCCCCGGCCGTACCGGATGTGACCTTGGAGACGAGCTGGTCGTCTCGGTCCCACGAATAGTTCACCTTGGCCAGTTCGGCATTGCCCGTCTTCTTCAGTGTGTGGCTGGTCAGGCGGTCCAGCGCGTCGTAGCCGAAATTCTGCGTGGTGGCCGGATCGGCGGAGGTCAACGAGGTGAGGCGGTCGGCCGCGTCATAGGCGTAGGTGAGCTGGCGACCGGTCACCGGTTCGGCGGCGGACTGGAGGCGGTCGTCCATGTCCCAGCCGAACGTCGCCTGCCCGGCGGTGTCGGTGCGCTGGGTGACGTTGCCCAGGTCGTCGTAGCCGAATGCGGCGACCTGGTCGGCCCCCTTCGACACCGTGGTGAGGAGCCCGCGGTCGTTGTACGCCAGTGTGTAGTCACCGACCGCGGTCTCGCGACCCGCCAGGTCGTAGCCGTAGGTGCGCTCGGGAGTCGTGACCTGTGCGCCCGCGCCGGTCTCCCGCACAACGCGTCCCAGGTGGTCGTACTGCCGGTCCACGCGCACTCCGCCCGGCTGCAGGGCAGCGGTGAGGTTGCCGGCGGCGTCGTAGACGCTGGTCCAGGTCCGATCGGCCGCCTGGGGATGCGCGGTGGTGGCCGGTTCGATGACTGACTCGACCATGCCCAGGCTGTTGTACGTGGTCCACGTGCTGTTGCCGCGTCCGTCAGTCACTCGGGTCAGCGCGCCCGTAGCGTCGTAGCCGTACGTCGTGGTGATCGACTCAGTGCCAGAGACCGGTTCGACCAGTTCGACCACCGAGTCGGACGCGTCGTAGGTGTACCGGGTGATCGATCCTTCGCCGGAGATCTCCGCGATCATATTGTCATGGGCGTCGTACTCGTAGCCGATCGTTCGCTGCACGGCTCCGGAGTCGTTCAGGTCTCTGACCGCCGTTTCGCGTCCGGCCAGGTCGTACACCATCTCCTGGGCGTTTCCGAGCGGGTCGGTGATCTTCACGGTACGACCGGCCAGGTCGTACCGGTATATGGTCTCGTCGCCCAGGGGGTCGGTCACCTTCTCGGTCTCGCCCGCCGCGTTGACGGTGTAGCCGATGACGCGGTTGCCCGGGGATCTCTCCTTGGTCTTGTAGCCCGCCGTGTTGTACTCGATCTGGGACACGATCGCCCTCGGCGTGGGTTGACGCTCGATCAGCGTGGCGGTGATCTGGCGGCCGAGGTCGTCGTAGGTGGATTCCGACCTGGCCCCGGTCGGGTCGACGGCGGCGAGCAGTTCGCCGACGGTGTCGTATTCGTAGGTCCACTGCCCGCCGGTCTGGCCGGCCGATCCGGGCTCGACCACGCGCACCCGATTGCCCAGCGCGTCGTACTGGGTGGTCCAGGCTGATCCCCGCTCGTCCGTGTACCTGGTCACCCGCCCGGCCGCGTCGTATGCGTACTGGGCGCTCGGTGTGATCGAGGTCCCACCCGGCGGCGTGTACGGCGGTGCGCTCGACCGGGTGACGCGCCCCAGCCGGTCATAGGCCGTCGTGGAGATGCGGCCCTCGGCGTCTCTGCTGTGCGTCCGGCGTCCGGCGCTGTCGTAGCCGAGCGTGATCGTCGGACGCGCGTCCACCGCCGCGCTACCGGACTTCTCCACTTTGACCTCTGGTTCGCGGACCTCCACGAGCCGTTCGGACGCGTCATACCGATAGGTGGTCGTGAAAGCGGCACGATCGGCACCCGACAGGTTGCCACGCGGGTCCACGGTCTCGGTGACCAGCCCGCGGTCGTCCACGGTCCAGGTCGTGACCAGGTCGGTGGCACCGTTCTCGACAGTCTCCTTGATTCGGGCTCCGTCGGAGTTGTACTCGAACTCCGACACCTCGGTGCGTGTAGTGCCCGCTCCTGTCTCGGCTTCCCTGATCACGTTGTCATTGGCGTCATACGCATACGTCGTCCTGCGAGCGACCCCACCCGGGTCGAAGGTGGTCGACGTCAGCCGGTCGGCCGCGTCGTAGACGTAGGTCGTTCGTTGCTTGCCTCCGCCGTTCTCCTGTTCGGTCAGGTTTCCGGCGAAGTCATAGGTGTTCTTTTCCAGCACCACGTCCTGCGGGGTGGTGGAGCCGTTGAGCTTCGCGTCCTTGGCCACGATCGCGGCCACCGAGTCGTCGTCGAAGTAGCCATAGGCCAGTTTGCGGCCGATGGAGTCCACCCGGCTTTCCAGTCGGCCCTCCGCGTCGTACAGGCGCGACTCGAGTATCAGATCCTGGGGAGCGTGCGGATCGACGGGGTTTCCCGTCCAGTTCTTGAGTGTGCGTGAGGAGAGTTCGCCGCGGACCGTGTAGGCGTTGTGGATTACGTTGCCCAACTCGTCCGTCATGGAGGTCTGCGCCCCCGTCTGGTCCCATGTGTAGCGGACCACACCGCCTTCAGGACCAGTGACCGACTCGACGCGACCGTAGGCGTCGTAGGCGTATGCGATCCTGCGTTCTGGGTCGCCGCCGGTCATGTCCGCCACGGTCTCGGTCAACGTCAGGCCGTCGGCGTTGTAGACGTAACGGGTCTGTGGCGTATGCGTGACCTGGGTGATCTCGTTCTCGGCGGCGGTACCGGTGTGCGTGGCCACTCGTCCGGCGTCGTCGTAGGTAAGGCTCGTCGTGACGCCTCCCGGGTTCGCCGACGAGATCTCGGTCCGGGAGGTCTCCCTGCCGAGTGCGTCGTACTCGTACCGGATGACCAGGTCGGACTCATCGGTCACCTCGGCCACATCCCCCGCTGCGTTGTAGCGGTAGGACGTCTGGTTGCCCCCGGGGTCCTTCTCGGACTTCAGGAGGCCGGCGGGCGTGGTTCCGCCACCTACGGCGGATTCGCCGCCGTCAGTGAAGGTGTAGGCGGTCGATCGGCCCGCCGGGAAGTCGGTCGTCGCGGGCGTCGTCTCCTTAACCACGTCGCCATGGGTATCGAGCTCCCATTTGGTGGCGTACGTGTTGTCCGTAGCTGAGGCCGACCGTTCGTCCCGCGAGGCGGTCATCTGGTCGTTGCGAGGGTCGAAGGGGTCCGTCTCGTTGTAGTGGTAGGCGTAGTACTCGGCCTTGCACGTTGTCGCAGTGCGGCAGGTCGTACGACTGAGCATGTTGCCGCGCCTGTCGTGGGCCTGCTCGACGGACTTCCCGTTCCGGTCGATGATCTCAGAGAGGTGGCCGCCGGTGTCGTAGCCGTATTCGGTGGACTCCCCACGCTGATCGATCTCTGCGATGAGGCGGTGACCTCGCATCGCGTCGTACTCGTACTTGAGCGCTCCGTTGTGCGGGTCGGTTACGGTGACCGTGGAGATACCTTGTGTGGCGTCGTAGGCGGGAGCTCCTAGCGACCATCGACCGCCGTGCCGGTCGGTGTTCGTCGTCACCCGGTCGGTGGCGGTGTTGTAGGCGATCTCCGACCAGACCCGGCCGGAGGGGAGTGTGATCTTGGTCAGCTTGCCGGAGGCCTGGGCGCGGGCGGCGTGGTGGGCCGTCACCTCGACCTGTGTGAGCGGGCGGTCGTACACCGCCACTTCGTCGATCGTGGCCTCGAACTCGTCCTGAGGTGGCGAAGGCCAGCCGTTCATCGGTGGATACGAGCCGATCGAGGCGATCTCCCACCAGTCCTTGAAGTTGAGACCCGTGAGCGTGCCGACGGTCTGTCCGTCGAGGTAGAGGGTCTGCTGTCCCCCAGAGACCGCGAGCACCAGATGATGCCACTGACCGTCGTCCACGGATTGTGCGCTGGTCGTGGGTGTTTTCACCACGTTGCCGCCGGAGAACTTCTCCCGGTACTGCGCGCGCAGCTTGCCGTCGTCGCCGATATAGATGGCGGGCCACTCGCCGCCATCGATGGTGGTGCTCTCGACGCCGGTGGCGAGTAGCGTGCCCGGGTTAGCGGCTTTGAACCACATTTCTACCGACGCTTGGTTACCCGCCCGCGCTAAGACGTTCTTTGGCAGATGCATGGTGCCCGTGGTGGTCGCCGCCGTATTGGTCGAGCCGGCCAGGGCGCCCGGTTGTCCCAGCGTCATCGACTCCAGCGTGGCGTTCTGCTTTCCCCAACCGGAGTCGGCGGCGAACCTGGTCGCGGGCGGGATGCACTCGGGCAGTTGGGGAGTGGAGGAGCAGTAGCTCGGGGGGTTCCAGCCGGGTGGGTTCACCGGCTCGTTGAGCCGCCAATAGCCGACCGGATCGGAATTTCGGACGGTGCTGCTGTACCGGGAGGCGGTGCCGTAGGTGTAGTTCGTACAGTTCGGTGCTGGACCCGGCGCGCAGACCTTGGCCAACTGGTCGCCGGTGTAGGTGTATGTCCAGGTCAACGGGCTTCCGCCGACCGCGTCCGTGGACACGGAGGCCACGTGGGCACCGCTCCAGGTGAAGTGCAGCGAGCGCCCCCCGGTCGCGGTGACCGTTTGGAGCTTGCCGTCCGTTCCGTAGAGCAGGTTCTGTTCCCGTCCGCGGCTGTCGGTCATCTCGGTCAGCGCACCGGTGGAGTCGAAGGCGTATGACGTCGAGGACTTGTCCATAAGCCGCCAGCCGCCGCCTGCGACCTCGGCGAGCGTGGTGTGCACGCCAGGCGGTGGTTCGAAGGTCCCGTCGCCTCGTGCCGCGAATCGCAACTGCCTGCCCTCGGGATAGGTCACCCGCAAGGCGGCCATGCCTCCGGTGAAGGTCTCTGGAAGAACTCGCATGTCGTATCGGGTCGACCAACCGGCGCCGAAGATTCCACCGGTGCGTGGATCCAGGCTGTTGTACGAGCGGACCATGGACAGCGGAGGGCCGACGGTACTGACCGACGCGTCTGTGAACGCGGTGGTGTAGTTACCCGCCAGTTCATGAAATTCACGGTCACCTGCCTCGGCGGCGGAAAGCTGTGCCGTCACCTCCGGCTGGCGGATGCCGGTGAGGAAATAGTGGACGTCACTCGACACCGTGTTACCGCCCAGCCGCATCTGCACGGACCAGGCATACGGCTTCCCCCACTTGAGGGTCCCGGCGGGAACCTGCCAGCTATTCACACCAGCGGGCAGCCAGCCGGACTCGGCCCACACTTCCTCTTCTTCCGGTTCGTAGCCGGGTCCTTCCCACAGAATGAACGAGTACTCCAGCGGCTGTGTACTGAGATGTGCGCGACCGTACGCCTTGATGACGGGGGTCAGAGATCCCACATATCCGTTGGTCGTTGGATAGGCGTCGATGAGTTCTGGGATGGCCATGGCCGCTCGTGCGTCTCGCTGGTCCGCCCGGATCGCTCCGGACATTTTTGAGGGCTTCTGCCTGGGCATTCGAGGCGTCAGGCTGAATGTCGAAGGTGGCCGATTATCGAGGGGCAACGCATTTTTGGGGCGAGGCGGCTTCTTCACCGGCGCGGACCCGCCCGCGGCCATGGCGGCGCTCCTCTCGGCCGGCGGCACGAGGTGGCGATGCTCGCCGCGCTGTTGCTCGGGGGTGGTCACCTGTGCCGATGCGCGTGTCACCGCCGCCGGTGCGGCGGGCGTCTGTAACAGTCCCGGAAGAGCGGAAACGATTACCACAAGTGTCAGGCGACGAAGCCATATTTCCGAAGAGAAGCGCAGGCGGAAAGGACGCACGTTAGGCCCCCAACAGTGCGGTCACGAAAACGGCCGAGTCACGTCGATCTTTGCGACATGGTTTCCGGTATGTCATGAACATTAGTGATCACGACAATCGGAAAGTAACCCGAGATCTCCGATCCAGCAATTGTGATCTATGTCACATTGACTTTCCATTCACTGCCTGTTATCGCACTGTTTCGGATTATGTGCGGGGGTGAAGGCGATGGTGTGGATAATTTCGAATTTCGAATTCGACGGGCGCGCCTCGGTGAGCTTCGCGTGGTTGTTGGCGAGGGCGGGTGTCTGCTGTGGGGGCGGCGGCTTTCGTGCCGGTGGGTACCGGGACCGTCGTTGTTATCGGCGGGGCGCGGTTGGATGTCAATTCGTTTGGCGCGGAACCGGCGGATCCGAAAACAAGTTCCACCTGGCGGTGGACCGTCGCGAGTGGGCCGCTCCTGCGTGGCCGCGGAGGTGGTGCTGACGAGCGAGTCGGGGGAGCGGAGCCTGACCGGCGAGGAGTTCGCCGACCTGCTGCGCCGGAACGTCACCCGGTTCGAGGCCACCCAGCACCTGGTCGCCGGCCACCAGGTGGATCTGGAGGGAGACGGCTCCGCCCGCTGCCGGGCGAGCTACCAGAGCCACCTCGTCATGGACGGTGACCGGTGGGTGCACGCGGGGCAGCAGGAGGTGCGGCTCCACCGCACAGGGGGGAGTGGCGCATCGCGGCGGCTACTTTGACGCGGGCTTGGGAGCGGGGGGAGCGGCCGGCCATCGTGTGACGCCGTCGGGAGTTAGGCTGCGGGCGTGATCGACCGGGTTGAGGTTGTGGTGGGGCGGTATCTGCCGGGCTATCGGGTCAGGTCCGTCGTGAAGCTGGGTGAGGGGCTCGACAACCTCGCCTATGAGGTGAACGGTGAGTTGGTCGTCCGGGGGAGCAGGGAGCCGGACCCGGAGGCCATCCGGCGGGAGGCCGAGGTGCTCGGGGCGCTCCGGGAGTGGGCCACGCTGCCGGTGCCCGAGCCGGTGTTCGCCGCCCCCGAGGCCGGGTTCATCGCGTACGGCAAGCTCCCCGGCACCCCTCTGCAGACCGCGCCCCTGACCGGGCTCGGCGACCTCGCCGCCCCGCTCGGCGAGTTCCTGGCCCGGCTGCACCGCGCGCCGATCCCCCTGCCGGAGGACCGCCACCCGATGGAGGAGTGGCTGGCGGAGGCCGAGGGCCACTACCGCAAGATCGCCGGCCACCTGCCCGCCAGCGCCCGCCGTCCGGTGGAACGGTTCCTGCAGAGCGCGCCCCCGGCGGAGCCGGAACGCCTGACGTTCTGCCACAACGACCTGGGCGCGGAGCACATCCTGGTCGCGGACGGCGCGATCACCGGGGTGATCGACTGGACGGACGCCGCCCGTGCCGACCCGGCCGTGGACTTCGCGCTGATCCTGCGTGACCTGGGGCCGGGTGTGTTCGAGAATAGCCTCGCGCACTACGACGGCGAGTGGGACGGCGCGGCGTCCGAGCGCGCCGCCTTCTACGCCCGCTGCGCCCTGCTGGAGGACATCGCGTACGGGCTGGCCGAGCCGTCCGCCGCGAGGTACGCGGACGCGGGCATCGCCCACCTAGCACGGACCTTTTGAGCGCGGACCGAAAATCGGGTGCGCTTCGGCGAGGGGTTCGACATGGTGGGCTGAAACGTATGACACAGGGGGTTTCATTGGGGAAGCGGATTATCGTGCCCGGGTTGTTTCCGCCGCCGGACTACGCGCACGCGGCCATCGTCGAGGCCGGGCGGCGGCTGGCGTTCATGGCGGGGTCGGTGCCCCTCGACGCGGACGGCGGGCTGGTCGGCGCCGGTGACTTCGAGGCGCAGACCCGGCAGGTCCTCGCCAACCTCGTCGAGGCGCTCGAAGCCGTCGGCGCGGACCTGACCGACGTGGTGGCATCGACCGTCTACGTGGTCGCCACCGAGCCGAAGGACCTCAGCACGGTCTGGGAGATCGTCCGGGTGTCGGGCCTGGAGCGCGGGCCGCACACGTCCACCCTGCTGGGCGTGTCCTGCCTGGGCTATACCGGCCAGCTCGTCGAGATCACCGCCGTGGCGGCCCTGCCGGACTGACGCCTACGGTTCCGCCAGCCGGTGCCGGTAGGCCCAGATCACGATCTGCACCCGGTCCCGCAGCCCGAGCTTGAACAGCACCCGCCCGACGTGCGTCTTGACCGTCCCCTCCGCCAGGTACAACCGCGCGCCGATCTCGGCGTTGGACAGGCCCCGGGCGACGAGCAGCAGCACGTCGCGCTCCCGCTCGGTCAGCGGGGCCAGCGGGTCGGGGCCTCCGGCGGCCGGCAGGGCGGGCGCGACGTGGTCGAGCAGACGCCGGGTCGTGGACGGCGCGATGACGGCGTCGCCCCGGTGCACGACCCGGATCGCGGTCAGCAGGTCCTCGGCCGGGGCGTCCTTCAGCATGAACCCCGAGGCGCCCGCGTTGAGCGCGGCGAACGCGTACTCGTCCAGGTCGAAGGTGGTGAGCACGAGCACGCGTGGCGACGGGCCGGGGCCGGACAGCAGCCGCCGGGTGGCCTCGACACCGTCCATCCGGGGCATTCGCACGTCCATGAGCACCACGTCGGCGGGGACGGCCGCGAGGAGCGCGACGGCCTCCGCGCCGTCGGCGGCCTGGCCGACGACCTTCATGTCGTCCTGGGAGTCGATGACCATGACCGTCCCGGTGCGGACGAGTTCCTGGTCGTCGGCCACGAAAACGCGAATGGTCATGGCTGTATCCTCGTGGTCCTCGCGGGGATGAGAGCGGTGACGGCGAAGCCGCCGTCCGGTCCGGGGCCGGTGGCCAGCGAGCCGCCGACGGCGGTGAGACGCTCGCGCATGCCGATCAGCCCGAGACCTCCGGCGGGATCCTTGACGCCCCGGCCGTCGTCGCTGATCCGCACGCGCAGATCGTCGTCCGCCCAGTCCAGTTCGACGGCGGCGCGGGCGCCCGCCCCGGCGTGCTTGACGACGTTGGTGAGGGACTCCTGCACCAGGCGGTAGACCGCGAGCCCGGCGGCGGGACTGAGCGGGCGGGGATCGCCGCGCTCGGTGTGCCGTACGTCGAGGCCGGCGGCGCGGACCCCGCCGATCAGCGCGGGAAGATCGCTCAGCGCGGGTGCCGGCCCGGTGGGCGCGGGGGAGCGCAGCAGGCCGAGCAGGCCGCGCACGTCGTTGAGCGCGTGCCGGCCGGTCTCCTCGATCGCGGTGAGCGCGGCCGGGGCGTGCTCGGGGGCGTAGCGCCCGCCCTTGGCCTGGCTGACGATGACCGACAGGCTGTGCGCGATCACGTCGTGCATCTCGCGGGCGATGCGGGTCCGCTCGGCGAGGACGGCGAGCCGCGCCCGCTCCTCGACCACCGCCACGTATGCGAGCTGCGTGCGGCGGAACATGCCCATGCTCCACGCGGCGGCCACGACCGCCAGCAGCAGCGCCGGCACCAGCACCCGGTCCGGCTCGATCCGGGCGGCGACGACGCTCTCGTCCATCGAGAGGCGCCAGGTGACGACCGCCGCGCCGATCGTGCCGGTGACGGGCGCGGCCCAGCGCACGCCGTACGCGGTGACGGCGTAGACCGACATCGGGAACACCAGCGCGGAGGGCATGATCATGAACAGGCCGGTCGTCGCGGCCTGCGCGGCGAAGGCGGCGCAGATCACCGTGTGCGAGAGAAGCGGACGGCGGCGGCGGTACGCCAGCGCGACGTGCGCCACGACCGCCGCCGTGATGGCCGCCACGGCCCGGCCGTCGGGCATGGACAGCGCCGCCACGACGACGGACAGGGACAGGAGTGGGACGCCGCTCACGAAGGCGAGCAGCAGGTCCGTCCGATCCGGGAGCATATGCGGGAGCGTAGCCGGGCCGGTGACCGTCACCTCCGGCCGAGTGCGGCGGCGCCCAGCGCGACACCGAGCAGCAGCCACGATCCGTAGACCAGCCCGACCATGGCGGCGGATCCGGAACCGAACTCCACCGGCCCGTCCGTCATGCCGGTGAGCTGGGACAGCGTGCCGAAGACGGCGAGCGCGCCCATGCTGACCAGCGCCGCCGCGGCCACCCACGCCGCCACCAGCAGCAGCCGTCGCGGGACGGCTCGGCCCCAGTCCTGCACCAGCGCCAGGGACAGGACGGCGAGCCCGCCCAGCGTGATCAGCTCCATCGCCGGGAAGCCCTCGTGGTAGACGGCCGGGCGAGCGGTGGTCCCGCCGAGGGACCAGTAGAGCTTCAGCAGCGGATAGGGGAAGCAGAGCGCGAAGGCGGCGTAACCGGGCCAGGCGGTGGTACGCGGGGCGCGGCGGGCGGCCAGCAGGACCGCCACCGTTGCCGCGGCGGCGGCCAGGCTGAGCGCGCGGGTGAGCGCGCCGGGCCAGTCCACCTGGGCGAACGTTCCTGCGGGGATGCCGGTGACCCAGAAGAACGCCCGGAAGGCGTCGAGCACCACGCCACCGGCGGACCACAGCAGCAGTGCCACCGCCGTCCACCCGGCGACGAGCCCCCAGGCGAGGCGGGGGCCGGGCGGGCGCGCCCCGGAGACGGCGAGGATGCAGAGGACGGCGAGCAGCGACGCGACGACCGTCGCCCACGCGGGCGCGAAGCCCCGGTCGTAGTCGAGGCCGCCCGGCAGCACGGCGGCGAGCGGTACCGAAAGGCACGTCGCCACGGCGGCCCCGAGGGCGAGCCGGGGCGGTGAGATGAAGGCCATGCCACGACAGTGGCCCGGCGCACCCGCCGCCCGCGTCCGCACCCGGTCTCGCGATGCACGACCTGAGGGGTATTGACACGAACCGCCAAAGCGAAAGGGGTCCGGTGAGGAAGTCCGGGCCCCTTTCTTTCGGGCTTTGGGTCAGGAGGACGGCCGAATGGCCTGACGGCCGCCCTCGCCCGAGGTGGCTACTTGGTCCAGCGGTTGGCCGCCTTCTTGTAGACCTGGTAGGTCTCGCCATTGAAGTACGGCGAGGAGATGTGGTCGTAGCGGTCGTTCTTGTCGGTGTCCCAGGCGATGCTGTTGACGCCGATCAGGTAGCCGCTGCGGCTGGAGTTCTTGTAGCTGTAGAGCATCGGGCCGCCGCTGGCGCCCGCGGTGAACGCGCACTTGAAGCCCACGTGCTCCTCGACCCGGTAACGCGGGGCGGCGGGCATCGGGCCGGTCTTGCCGTAGCACCACTTCATGGTCCGGCCGGTGTAGGGCTTGTCGCCGTCCGGGTGCGGCCCGGCGGGGTAGCCGAAGGAGAAGACCTGGGCCTTGGTGCTGCGGTTCCAGGTGAATCCCTGGCCGCCGACGTTGTCACCCAGCCGCCCGGCGTTGGTGATCTCGTCCGGCACCCAGTCGCCGTTCGGCTTCTTCTTCCACTTGATGTTCAGGCCGCTGTGGACGTTGACGAAGGCGTAGTCGAAGTCGTAGTCCTCCTTGACCACGAAGTCCTCGTGCGCGTTGAACTGTTCCGCGACGTAGATGCCGTACGGCGTCTTGCCGTTCCAGACCTGGTCGCCGTCCCAGTACGCCGGGACGAAGATCCAGTTGTCGTAGAAGGTGTTCTTGGTGGTGTCGTAAACGCAGTGCGCCGAGGTGGCGACCAGGTTGCGGTACTTGCCCTGGACCGAGGTGGCCGAGCAGTACTTCCAGCTCGACGCCTTCTTCGGGTCCTCGCCGGGCAGGGTGAAGAACACCCGGCCGACCGTGTTGGGCAGGTTGACCTGCTTGCTCTTACGAGAGGTCGCCTTCTCGCCGCCGGTCGGCGGAACGGTGCCCGCCGGGCCGTCGGGGGTGGCCTTCTGCGCGCCGCCCGTGCCCTTGACGCTGACGTCGAGGTCGTGGGTGGCGTCCTTGGCGGCCCGCAGCCGTGCGGGCGACCAGAACTTGATGGCCTCTTTCGGTGAGGCCGACGCCGCGCGTGAGACGACGTCGCCGGGGGCCAGTTCGGCACTGGCGCCGGTCGTGGTGGTGACGCCGATCATTCCGGTGGCCAGCAGCGCACCGGAGAGGGGGATCATGAGGCGCCTTGCTCGGGAAAACAATGGAGCTCCTTTCGTTTCTGCGCGCTGAGCGGGACTTCTCAGCCGTAAAAACGATCGGAACGCTAACGGACCCGATCTCCCCGGCGCCGCTTAACCAACCGGAAAGCTATCGCCGATACGCGTCTGTTATGGATATACCATTAATGAATACATGGCGAGGCGGTATAACGGCAGGTGGAAGCGGATGCGGAGAATGCCGAAACGGGCATTGGAGACCTGTTTTCCGTCGCATATCTCACGCCACAAACGCATCAAGCGGAACGGGCGTGCCGCCGGTGTGGTTGTGAAGTTGTGACCTTCGGCGGCGCGGTTCGCCGAGCTCAGGGGTTGCGCACGGGGCGCGGCTGAACTGAACTTGCCCTACGAGCACCCGTCGGCCAGGCGCGTGCCGTACCGTACCGCGATGAGGTGGCCGGGCAAGTGATCGACGGCGGCCGGAACGACGTCATCGAGTCAGGGCCGCGCAGGCGCTGGAGCGGCCTGGTGGTCACCGGGGTGCTCGTCGCCCTGGTCGGCATCCCCGTGGTGGGACTCCTGGCGAACCGCGAGCCCGCCGAACCGCCGCCGCAGCCCTCCCGGCCACTGCCCAGCTCGCCGGCGCCGGTCTCCGAGGAGCGTCGGGCCAACTACCTGCTGCCCAAGACGTCCCGCTCGGGAGACCGCAGGATCCTGCACGTCACCTTCCCGGACGGCACGCGCGCCCGCGTGAGCTACCCGGCGGGCGTGACGCTGGCCGAGTTCGGCGTCCGCCCCGCGATCGGGGTCCGCGCGGTCGAGGGCGGTCCGATCTACCCGCTCGTCGCGCCGCTCCTCGGGCAGAACGGCTCGTCGGCGGGCGGGCCGATGCTGCGGCGGCTGACCGACGACGTCGGACTGTGGCCCAAGCGCGCGGTACGCGGGCGCGGCTACCTCATGGTGTTCGACTTCGGGAAGTGGACGATCTCGCTCAGCGACCCGATCGAGGGCGGGCCGACCTTCGAGCAGCGGATGGACCTGGCCCAGCGGCTGCACGGCCGTACCGACAAGCGCGGGTACCTGGTGCTGCGCGCCGGCGACCCGGTCAGACTGGCCCGGCCGGACGAGCTGATCGGCAGCGTCACGTTCGGCCCGCAGCTCTGGTTCGGCGGCGGCACCCGTCCGCTGGTCGTCTTCGTGCTCAGCCCGGACTGTGGGGCCGACTCGCCCGCCCCACCGCGCGTGGACGCGCGGCGTTACGTCGCCGTGGCCTGCAAGGGCGACGTCCAGGTGGCGGTGGTGTCGGGCCGCGAATACGCCGACCGGCTGCTGAGCGGCCTCCGGATCGAACTGATCTGACGGCCACCGCCGCCCGCGCCGGGGTGGCTCCGAGGGCGAGGGGTAAGGTGCGGCCATGTTCGCCGTTACCGCAACGCAGACCGATCCCGACAACCCGCTCGCCGGACTGACGCTCGGCGACCACCCCGATCCGAAGGTCCCCGACGGCTGGACCACGGTGACCGTGAAGGCCGCCGCGCTCAACCACCACGACCTGTGGACGCTGAAGGGCGTGGGGATCCGGCAGGAGCGGCTGCCGATCGTGCTCGGCTGCGACGCGGCGGGGCTGGACGAGAACGGCAACGAGGTGATCGTCCACTCGGTGATCGGGGAGGGGCCGGACGAGACGCTCGACCCCAAGCGGTCGCTGCTGTCGGAGGTGCACGACGGCACGTTCGCCGAGCTGGTCGCGGTGCCCCGGCGTAACCTGGTGCCCAAGCCGGCCGCGCTGTCCTTCGCCGAGGCCGCCTGCCTGCCGACGGCATGGCTGACCGCCTACCGGATGCTGTTCGACAAGGCCGCGCTGGAGCCGGGTTCCACGGTGCTCGTGCAGGGCGCGGGCGGTGGGGTGGCCACGGCGCTGATCGCGCTCGGCCGGGCGGCGGGCTACCGGGTGTGGGCCACCAGCCGGTCGGCGGACAAGCGGGAACGCGCCCTGGAGCTGGGCGCGGACCAGGTCTTCGAGAGCGGCGCGCGGCTGCCCGAGCGGGTGGACGCGGTCATGGAGACCGTCGGCCAGGCGACGTGGTCGCACTCGCTGAAGTCGCTGCGGCCGGGCGGCCGGATCGTGGTGTCCGGGGCGACCAGCGGCCAGGCCCCGCCCGCCGAGCTGAACCGGGTCTTCTTCCTGCAGCTCTCGGTGATCGGCAGCACCATGGGCGACCGCGACCAGCTCGCCCGGTTGGCGATGTTCCTCCAGCAGACGGGCGTGCGCCCGGTGATCGACCGCGCCATGCCGCTCGCCGACGCCCGCGACGGCTTCGCCGCGATGGCCGAGGGTGAGCTGTTCGGCAAGGTGGTCTTCACCCTCTGATATCAGGTAAAGCGCACACCAGCGGGGCTGGCCGGGGATCGACCTCCCCGGTGGTACAACCGAAGAGAGGCACCATCCTGGAGGTCGCCCATGGCAGCTCCGCACCCCAGGCAGTCCACGCCGCCCCCCGAGCCCTTCGGGCCCGGGTCGCTGCTGTGGGAGGGGATGGGCGACGTCCGGCTGATGTTCCTGCTCGGCGGGGCGCTGATCATGCAGGTCATGCACCCGGCCGTCGGCGCGGCTGTGGGGGAGCGGTCCGTCTACCGTGACGACCCGTGGGGACGGCTGACCCGCTCGCTCACCTCGTTGCAGAAGTGGGTGTACGGCGGGCCCGCCGCCCTTGAGGAGGGCCGGCGGCTGCGGGAGCTGCACCGGGGGTTCAGCGGCACCGACGAGCGGGGCCGGAGGTACCACGCGCTGAGCGCCGAGCCGTACGCGTGGGTGCACCTGACCGCGTTCGAGCGTTCGGTCACCGCCGCCCGCTACTTCGGCGAACCGGTGGACGGCGAGCGCCAGCGCCGGATGTACGACGAGATCCTGCGGCTCGGCCGCATCCTCCAGGTGCCGGAGCGGATGCTGCCGCCGACCGTCGAGGACTACTGGCGCTATTTCGAGGACATGGTGGCCGGGACGCTGGAGGACCACCCGACCGCGCACGACGTGCTCGACGTGGCGCGGGGGGTCGGGCCGCCGCCGATGCTCCCGGCCGTGTTCGCGCCGCTGTGGCGGCCGTTGGGGCTGACCTCGGGGCGGGTCAACCAGTTCGTCACGATCGGTACGTTGCCGCCCGCCGTCCGCGCCAAGCTGGGCCTGGACTGGTCGGCGCGCGACGAGCGGCGGCTGCGGGCGCTGGGCCGCGCGGTGGCCGCGCTGGCGCCGCGCCTGCCGGAGCGGATCAGGTATCTGCCGATCGCCTATCACGCTCGCCGGGCCGCGCGCAGCCGCGCCCGCCTGGAGCAGGCACTGCGCGCGGCCTGACCCGCCTCCCGCCGTGCGCCTCCTGCCGCGGCAGGAGTCCCGCTTCCTGTCGTGGCGGCGGCGACAGGGCCTCGCCCGCCTCGGGAGCGGTGGGCTGGGGGGCCGAGCCGAGGATGGGGAGGCGCAGGCCGCCGAGGATCATCATCGGAGTACGTCGCGGATCCGGTCGCCGGCCTCGGCGATGATGGCGCGGCACCGTTCCACGGCCTCGTCGGTGAGCGCGGCCCCCGCGGCGTCCTGCCTCACGTGGGCGACGAAGTCGGCCAGCGCCTCGCCCAGCTCGCTGTCGAGGTCGGCGCGGCGGCCGGAGTCCTGGGCGCCCCCGAAAACGGCCCAGGCGTCTCCCCAGATTCGCCGCCACTCGCCGGACCAGCGCTCGCCCTCGTCACGGAGGTTGCGCGCCTGCCTGCGCCACTCCTCGCCGTGCTCCTTGGCCATCCGCTGCCACTCTGCCTGCTGCTCCTTGCGCATCCGCCGCCACTCGCCCTTCTGGCCGGAGAACCGGTCGCGGGCGTCCGCCTTCCCCTCGGCGCTCTCCCGGCGCACGTCGCGGGCCATCTGGGTCAGTTCCTCGCGCAGCGACTTGACCGTGTCGCGCACGTCCTCCTTGACCTCCCTGGCGATGTCCTTGACCGACTGGGAGATCTCGACCTCCAGCTCGGCGATCTCGTCCATCCGCGCGGCCAGCTCGGCGCGCCCGCGGTCGGTCAGCGAGAAGACCTTCTTGCCCTCGACCACCTCGTGGGTGACCAGGCCCTCGTCCTCCAGCCGGGCCAGGCGCGGGTAGATCGTGCCGGGCGAGGGGGAGTAGACGCCGAGGAACCGGTCCTGCAGGAGCCGGATCACCTCGTAGCCATGGCGCGGGCTCTCCTCCAGCAGTTTCAGCAGGTAGAGCCGCAGCCGGCCATGGCCGAACACGGGACTCATCGCGCGTCCTCCTCGTTCTCATCGCCGTCGCGCAGGGTGTCGCCGCTCAGGAAGTCGCCGCGGATGATGTCGTCCTCGTCGCCGCTGTCGCGGGCCAGCAGGGTGATGTCGCCGGAGACGGTGGTCGCCCCGAGCGAGGCCATGCCGCCGCCCAAACGGCCCTGCAGGGATTTGGTGCCGGGGTTGTGCTTCACGTTGAGCTCGGGGAAGCCGCTGTCGAGCCGCCCGGAGGTGGATCGCAGGGTGACGTCGGAGTCGACGAGGCGCGGCACCCGGACCACGATGGGGGCCGAGACGCTGTTCAGCGTGACGTGGCCGGTCGGGGCGAGGCCGAGGTCGGCGGTGATCCGGCCGCTCACGGTGTTGGCCCGCAGCCTGCGCGGACGCCCGTCGGCGACGGTCAGCTCACCGGAGACGCTGGTGAACGACAGGTCGCCGGTGAGGTTGCGGCTCTCGACGGCGCCGGAGACGGTCTCGGCGGAGATGTCGCCGCTGACGCCGTCCAGGACGATCTCGCCGGACACGCTCTTCACGCGGGTGCGCTCGACGAAGCCCGCCACCAGGGCGGAGGCCGAGATGACCCCGACGTTGACCGGGCAGGTCTTGGGGACGGTGATCGTCACGTTGCTGATCCGCTTGCCGGGGCGCAGCCAGCCGAGCAGGCCCTCCCAGGTGAGATCACGGTAGGCGATGGAGAGCACGCCGTCGTCGTCGTGCGTGACGATCAGCGGGGGGTCGCTCACTTCGGTGACTTCGAGGCTGGGCGGGCCGTCGCTGGCCAGCACCGCCAGGCGGCCGGCCACGATGCGCACGTTCAGCCTGCTGACCGGGCCGAAGGTGAGCTGCTCCGGCCGGTCGATCGTCCAAGAGGGCATGGCCCCGGTTCCCTTCGTACGCGACACTGGCTTGCACCTGCTACAGACACGATATGTCGCGTCTGCCAAAAGTCAAGATGTATCGCGTCTTGGGCCGAAGTCGGCCGGGGTTATTCGTCGTCCTCCGCGTCGTCGAGCCGGGCCAGCCAGGTGGCCAGCCGCTCTACCGGGATCTCGAAGCCCGGGTTGAGGTCGACGAACTCGCGCAGCCGCTCGGCGAGCCAGGCGACGCTGACCTCTTCTTCTCCGCGACGCTCGACGAGCTCCTCGATGCCGCGATCGGTGAAGTACATCATCCTCCTCCAGCTAATCCCGCTAAAAGTAGCAGTTCACGCATGAATCCCAATATCGGATTGCCCGAAAACGCTGAACCGTACGTTACTGATCCCATACCCTGGGTAGTGGAAGAAGAGGCGCTCATTACATGATCCAGGAGGTTCCCATGCGCCGCGTTGCCCGACTGTTCGCCGTCGCCGCGATCGCCGGAGGTCTGCTGTCCCTCGGGTCGGCGGCCTCCGCCGCAGTCGTCCCCGCCGTCCCCTCGCCCACCGATGCCGTGACCTGCCTCGTGCACACGGCGACCGATCCCGCCGCCCTCCTCGACCCGGCCGCGCTCGCCACACCGGCCGAGGCCCCCGGCGTGGCCTGTCTGCAGCCCGCTCCCTGAACGAGGCTGTCGCGGACGGCCGCCGGGTGGCGACACCCGGTGGCCTTTGGCGTATCCGACGCCCGTTCGCGAGCCGCAGGCGGCCGATCTTCGAGTGCCCAAAGGTTTTGGACAGCACATGACCGGATACCCAGCGTTCTACATCTGCCCCCCAGCGTAGTCATAGGAGTCACCGTGCAAATCCGTGCCGTGATCGTGGCCGCCGCGGCGACGGCCGCCCTGACCCTCGCCGCGACCGCCACCGCCTCCGCCGCGCACGCCGTCCCCAGGGTGAGCGACCCGGTCGGCTGGCTCATCGTCGACCTGCTCGTCGAGCAGCCCACGATCAACGTCATCCCGCCCAAGTAAGCCGTGCCGTGCTCTCCCTTCACTCGGTGCCCCGGGTGTCCTACGCCCACGAGAACGCCCGTAGCCGATTGGGCTACTTCATGTTCTTCAGCCGGTGGATCCAGGCACCGCTCTATCTAGGCCTCATCGTCGCCCAGGTGGTCTACGTCTGGCGCTTCATGCTCGAACTGAAGCACCTGATCATGCTGGGCTTCGGCGGATACGCCGCCGAGACCACGATCATGCTGATCGTGCTCGCCCTGGTCGACGTGGTGATGATCTCGAACCTGCTGATCATGGTGATCATCGGCGGCTACGAGACCTTCGTCTCCCGGCTTCGTATCGAAGGGCATCCCGACCAGCCGCAGTGGCTGTCCCACGTCAACGCCAACGTGCTCAAGGTCAAGCTGGCGATGGCGATCATCGGAATCTCGTCCATCCACCTACTGCAGATCTTCATAAACGCGGGCAGGCCGGCCGTCACCGACAGGGAACTGCTATGGAAGACACTCATTCACCTGACCTTCATCCTCTCGGCCGTGGCGCTGGCCCTGATCGACAGGTTCATGCAGGGCGGCAGGCCCGAGCACGCCGGCGGCAGCAGGGGCGTGGCCGAGCAGGCCGCGGGAAGCCAGGACCGGCGCATCGCCTGACCTGGCGCGGGGCGGTCATCGGGCTCCTGCTCGCCGGTGGCCTCGCGTACGTCGTCCCGGCCTGGGCCACGCTCACCGTCAACGTCGGCGCCCAGCCGATCCGCGTCCTCGGCGCGGCGCCGCCCCCGGCGCAGCCGGAGACGGCCGAGGCGCCAGAAGAGCCCGAGGCGGTTCCGCCCGCCCCGGGCCCCTCGCTCATCGGCAACGTGGTCATCTTCAACGACGAGATCGTCGAACCCACCTCGCTGCCGGTGACCAACTGCGGGCCGCTGGTGGCGCTCGGCGACGGCAACCGTGCGCAGTGCGACGGCGCGTCCCGGGTGTCCGACGACGACGCCTGAACCGGGCAGCACCCCGAAAACGGAAAGGCCCCCGGAGACCGGGGGCCTTTCCTTCTCAGCGATCAGGGGCTATCCGAAGACGCCCTCAAGGATCGTCTCCAACTCGTGATCGTGCGACGCGTGCGAACCGGTCGCGGGCGAGGAGTTGGGCTTGCGGGAGACCCGGCGCAGCGTGCGTCCGCCCAGTGCCTCGGGGTTCTCCGCGAGCTTGAGAGTGAGGTACGGCCACGGCCCCATGTTGACCGGTTCGTCCTGCACCCAGACCAGCTCGGCGTCGGCCGGGTAGCGGGACAGCTCGGCCTGAATCTCCTCGGTCGGGAACGGGTAGAGCCGCTCCAGCCGGAGCAGCGCCACATCGCCGCGCCCCCGCTTGTCGCGCGCCGCCGCCAGGTCGTAGTGCACCCTGCCGGAACTGATCGCGATCCTGCGGACCCCCGCCGGATCCACGCCCGCGTCACCGAGAACCGGGCGGAAGGAACCGGAGGTGAACTCGCCCACCGCCGAACTGGCCGCCTTGGCCCGCAGCAGCGACTTCGGCGTGAAGATCACCAGCGGACGGCGGCGGTTCGACAGCACCTGCCAGCGCAGCAGGTGGAAGTAGTTCGCCGGAGTGGACGGCTGGGCGACGGTCATGTTGTCCTGCGCGCAGAGCTGCAGGAACCGCTCGATCCTGGCCGAGGAGTGGTCGGGACCCTGGCCCTCGTAGCCGTGCGGGAGCAGCAGCACCACGGAGGAGCGCTGACCCCACTTCTGCTCACCGGCCGCGATGAACTCGTCGATGATCGTCTGGGCGCCGTTGACGAAGTCGCCGAACTGCGCCTCCCAGGCCACCAGGGCGTCGGGACGGACCACGCTGTAGCCGTACTCGAAGCCCATCGCCGCGAACTCGCTGAGCAGCGAGTCGTAGACGTAGAACTTGGTGATGCCCTGGTTGAACGTCTTGAGCGGGGTGTGCTCCTCGCCGGTGACCCGGTCGACGAGCACCGCGTGCCGCTGGCCGAACGTGCCGCGCCGGGAGTCCTGGCCGACCAGGCGCACCGGGTGGTTGTCGATCAGTAGCGAGCCGAACGCGAGGGTCTCGCCCATCGCCCAGTCGATGGTCTCCTCGGCGACCATCTTGCCCCGGCGCTGGATGACCGGCGCCAGACGCGGGTGGACGGTGAAGCCCTCGGGCAGGTTGAGCTGGGTCTCCACGACCCGCTTGACCGTCTCCTCGGTGATCGCCGTGCTCGTGTCGTCGTGCGACCACGGCACGACCTCGGGGTCGGCCGGACGGTGGAACTCGCCGGTGTCCTCCTTGAGGGCCTCGCGGGTCTCGGTGAAGGCCTGCTCCAGCCGCGCCTGGTAGTCGCGCAGCGCCTGCTCGGCCTCCTCCACCGTGATGTCGCCCCGGCCGATCAGCGCCTCGGTGTAGAGCTTGCGGGTGGACCGCTTGGCGTCGATCAGGTCGTACATCAGCGGCTGGGTGAAGCTGGGGTTGTCGGTCTCGTTGTGGCCGCGCCTGCGGTAGCAGACCAGGTCGATCACGACGTCCTTGCGGAACGCCTGGCGGTACTCGTAGGCGAGGCGTCCGACGCGGACCACCGCCTCCGGGTCGTCGCCGTTGACGTGGAAGATCGGCGCCTGGATCATCCGCGCGACGTCGGTCGCGTAGACCGACGAACGGGACGAGGCGGGCGAGGTGGTGAAGCCCACCTGGTTGTTGACCACCACGTGCACGGTGCCGCCGGTGCGGTAGCCGCGAAGCTGCGACAGGTGCAGCGTCTCGGCCACGACGCCCTGCCCGGCGAAGGCGGCGTCGCCGTGCACCAGGATCGGCAGCACGGTGAAGCCCTCCTCACCGCGCTCCAGGATGTCCTGCTTGGCGCGGACCACGCCCTCCAGGACGGGGTCGACGGCCTCCAAGTGGGAGGGGTTGGCGACCACGGAGGTGACGATCTTGCGGCCGTCGGGGGAGACGAAGTCACCCGTCGAGCCCAGGTGGTACTTCACGTCGCCGGAGCCGTGCGCGCTGCGGGGGTCGAGGTTGCCCTCGAACTCGCCGAAGATCTGCCCGTAGGACTTGCCGACGATGTTGGCCAGCACGTTGAGCCGGCCGCGGTGCGCCATGCCGACGACGGCCTCGTCGAGGCCATCGGCCGCCGCCTCGCTGATCACCGAGTCGAGCAGCGGGATCAGCGACTCGCCGCCCTCCAGCGAGAACCGCTTCTGGCCGACGAACTTGGTCTGCAGGAAGGTCTCGAACGCCTCGGCGGTGTTGAGCCTGCGCAGGATGTGGAGCTGTTCCTCGCGGTCGGACTTGGCGTGCGGCTTCTCCACGCGCTCCTGGATCCAGGCCCGCTCTTCGGGGTTCTGGATGTGCATGTACTCGATGCCGGCCGTACGGCAGTAGGAGTCGCGCAGCACGCCCAGGATCTCGCGCAGCTTCATCAGCGGCTTGCCGCCGAAGCCGCCGGTCGCGAACTCGCGCTCCAGGTCCCACAGGGTCAGGCCGTGCGACTGGATGTCGAGGTCGGGGTGCTTGCGCTGCTTGTACTCCAGCGGGTCGGTCTCGGCCATCAGGTGGCCGCGCACCCGGTAGGCGTGGATCAGCTCCAGCACCCGGGCGGACTTGGCGACGTCGTCGTCGTGGGTGGCCGAGATGTCGGGCACCCAGCGGACCGGCTCGTAGGGGATCCGCAGCGCCTCGAAGATCTCGTCGTAGAAGCCGTTCTCGCCGAGCAGGAGCTGGTGGATCCGGCGCAGGAACTCGCCCGACTGGGCGCCCTGGATGATCCGGTGGTCGTAGGTGCTGGTCAGCGTGATGACCTTGCTGACCGCCAGCCGCGCCAGGGTCTCGGTCGAGGCGCCCTGGTACTCGGCGGGGTACTCCATCGCGCCGACGCCGATGATCGTGCCCTGACCGGGCATGAGCCGGGGCACCGAGTGGACGGTGCCGATGGTGCCCGGGTTGGTCAGGCTGATCGTGGTGCCCGCGAAGTCGTCGATGCCGAGCTTGCCGTTGCGGGCCTTGCGGACGATCTCCTCGTAGGCCATCCAGAACTGCCGGAAGTCCATGGCCTCGGCGGCCTTGATGGACGGCACCAGGAGCTGGCGCGTGCCGTCGGACTTCTGCACGTCGATGGCCAGGCCGAGACCGACGTGCTCCGGCTTGATCAGCGCGGGCTTGCCGTCGAGTTCGGCGTAGGAGTAGTTCATGTCCGGCATGCCGGCCAGGGCCTTGACGATGGCGTAGCCGATCAGGTGCGTGAACGACACCTTCCCGCCGCGTCCGCGCAGCAGGTGGTTGTTGATCACGATCCGGTTGTCGACCAGCAGCTTGGCCGGGACGGCGCGCACGCTGGTCGCCGTCGGCACGACCAGCGACGCCTCCATGTTGGCGGCGGTGCGGGCGGCGGCGCCGCGCAGGCGCACCTCCTCGGCGCCGGCCGGGGCGGCCGCCTGCTTGGCGGGTGCCTTGGCCTCCTGCTTGGCGGGCTCCTTCGCGGGGCCCTGCTTGGCGGCGGGCTCGCGAGGAGCCGCCTTCGCCGGTGCGGGAGCGGTTGCCGGTGCCGCGGCCGGTGGTGTGGACGGTGCCGCGGTGGCGGCCCCGTTCCCCGTGCTGGGGGCCGTGGGAGTCGCCCGATTCGGCCCATAGTCGGGGTTGTAGTCAGCGAAGAAGTTCCACCAGGCACGGTCTACTGACTCTGGGTCCTGGAGGTACTTCTGGTACAGCTCGTCGACAAGCCACTCGTTTTGCCCGAAGCTTGCCAGCGGGTTTGACCGCGACGACTCAGACGACACGGCGGAAATCGCCCTCTTCCGCAGATCGGCGTTGATGTTGTTGATGGTTGAGGATCCTGTCCAAGGTTACTCGCCCATACCGGCGGAAGATGCAGCCCCGGACAGCTCCCAGCCCCGATCCTCCCAGGACCGTCCGAACTCGTCACGTGGAGGGGGTCGGTCTGGGGGGTCTACGCCTGATCACCCGATGGTCATGTAGAGGTTACCCCATGGCCAGAAGTCTGTCCTCGAAGCTCGCGGAGGGCGAGATCCGCCGCAGCAGCGCGGTCAGCTCCCGTCCGGCCGCCGCCAGCTCGTCGAGGCGCATCGGGGCCAGGCGTTCCAGGATGAACAGCGCGTCGGTGGTTTCCTCGGTGATGCGCGTGCGGACGCACTGCCGCCAGTTCCAGCGGCGGCAGGTGACGCCCAGGTCGTCGCGCCACACCACCTCGCCGATCTCCGGGTGGTCCACGATCTCTTCACCGGAGGCCGTCGTGTCGAACGGCTCGTCGCCGCTCGCCCGCACCAGCCGCGCCGGGCCCTGGTAGCGGCGCAGGTCCTCACCGCCGATCGGCAGGGCGTGCGCGACGCTCACCGCGTTGTAGGCGTCGACGACCAGGTTGATCTCGGGCAGCGGGGCACGTCTGATCAGCGCGTCGACCGAGGGGCGGGTGCGCTGCGGTTTGGCGCCGAAGTCGCGGTAGGCCGACCGCCACGCCTCGATCCGCTCGTGCTCGGGCCCCACGGCACGCCCGGCCGCGTCGGTCAGCCAGGCCCGCGAGCGATCGTCGGACGGGCCGTTGCGCAGCCCCCGCACCACCATGAGCAGCACCGCGAAGTCGGGCCGCAACTCGCGTACGGCCTCGTCGATCCAAACGTCGTCGATTCGCACTCGCCTCACTCTAGCGAGATGAACCCGGGTGAACCGATCGCTCGCGGATTACGTGCCAGGGATGGGCCCGTCGGCCGACCGGGGGGACGGCCGACGGGCTGGGAACCCTATGTCCGCTGATCGCAAAGAAATGTTTGCAAAACTTCCTTTGCGATCGTACGCTGCCGATCGTGAAAGAGACCTTCCGCGTCACCGATCCCGGCGTCCTGAAGGGCGTCGCCCACCCGCTGCGCCTGCGGCTGCTCGGCCTGCTGCGCTCCGACGGCCCCGCTACCGCCTCCGAGCTGGCCAGGAAGGTCGGGGAGAGCTCCGGCCTGACCAGCTACCACCTGCGGGAACTGGCCAGATACGGCTTCATCGAGGAAGACCCCGAGCGCCGCGACGCCCGCGAGCGCCGCTGGCGGTCGGTGCACCGCTACACCTCCTGGGACAACGCCGAGATGGCCGCCACTCCCGAAGGCAGGGAGGCCGTGGCCGCGCTCCGCGAACGCCAGGTCGAGATGCTGATCCGCGCCGCCGCCGAGTTCGACGAGGCAGCCGGCTCCTGGGACGTGGAGTGGGTGGAGGCGGCCGGCATCAGCGACGACATCACACGGCTCACGCCCGCCTCGGTCGGCGAACTGTGGGAGCGTTTCGAGGCGATCCTGCACGAGTTGGCGGCCCGCGACGCCGCCGACCCCGCGGCCGAGCAGGTCGTCGTGCACTACTCCGCGTTCCCCAGAAGGCCGTCGTGAGCGCGGCCGTGAACGCCCCAGTGAACGCGGCCTCCGCGCGCCGCCGCTATGTGCTGGTCAGCGCCCTGACCTGGTTACCCCCCGGCCTGATGATGGCCCCGATGGTGCTGCTGATGGCCGGGCGCGGGCTGAGCCTGGCCCAGATCGGGCTCACGATGGGCGCCTACGCCCTGGTCGTGGTGCTGCTGGAACTGCCCACCGGCGGGCTGGCCGACGTGCTCGGGCGGCGCTGGGTGCTGGCCGCGTCGGCGGCGATCGGCGTGGCCGGTTACACCACGCTGGCCCTGGCCCACTCGCTTCCGGTGTTCGTGCTGGCCGCCGTGCTCAAGGGGGTGGCGAGAGCGCTCTCCAGCGGTCCGGCGCAGGCGTGGTACGTGGACACCCTGCACGCCGGGGAGGGGCCCGACGCCGACCTGAAGCCGGGGCTGGCCAGGGGCGAGTCGATGGGGTCGGCCGCGCTGTGCGCGGGAGTGCTGGTCGGCGGCTTCCTGCCGCTCGCGCTGGGCGGGGTGGTGGCCGAGCCGCTGGCCGTGCCGGTGCTGCTGGCGGCGGGCGCGTCGGCCGTGCTGTTCGCGGTGGCACTGGTGGCGCTGCCCGAGCCGCCGCACGAGCGCCCGAGCCTGGCCGAGGTGGTGCGCGACGTGCCGCGCACCGTCGCCGCGGGGGTGCGCCTGGGGGCGCGCGACGCCGTACTGGCCCGGCTCCTGGGCGTCAGCGTGGCCGGTGGCGTGACGCTGTGCTCGATCGAGCTGCTCACCCCGATCCGGCTCGCCGAGCTGGCGGGCGACGCCGGGGCGGGCGGCACCGCCTACGGGGTGGTCACCGCCGTGGGCTTCGCGGCCAGCGCGGTGGGCAGCGCGGTGGCCCCCGCCGTGGCGCGGACGGCGGGCGGCTCCGCGCGCGGTGCGATGGCCTCCGGGATCGTCGCGGTGCTGGCCCTCGCCGGGCTGGCCGCCTCGGCGGCGCTGCCCGCTCCCGCCGGAATGGTCGCCACGGCGGTGGCCTACCTCATGCTCTTCGTCGGGTTCTCGGCGAGCGCGCTGCTGCGCGCCGAGCTGATGCACGGCCGCGTGGACCGCCGCCAGCGGGCCACCCTGCTGTCGGTGGACTCGCTGGCGCTCCAGGCGGGCGGGTTCGCCGCCAACATCGGGCTGGGCGTGCTTGCCGGGACGGCCGGCATCGGCGCCGCCTGGGCGCTGGCCGCCGTGGTGCTGCTGGCCGTCCTGCCCCTCTACGCCGGGATCAGCCGCGTCCGTGCCGCGACTCCCAGTCGAGCTCCGGCCCCACCGGGACGATCCGGCTCGGATTCACGTCCACCTGGGTGATGTAGTAGTGCCGCTTGATCTGGTCGAAGTCGGTGGTCTCGCGGAACGCGGGCCGCTGGTAGAGGTCGCGGGCGTAGGCCCACAGCACCGGATAGTCGATCAGCCGCCGCACCGCGCACTTGAAGTGGGAGTGGTAGACCGGGTCGAAGCGGGCCAGTGTGGTGTAGATCCGCACGTCGCTCTCGGTGATCTCGTCGCCGTGCAGGAACCGCTGCCCGGAAAGGCGTGACTCCATCTCGTCGAGGGTGGCGAACACCCGGCCCGCGGCCTCCTCGTAGACCTCCTGCGAGCGGGCGAACCCGGCCTCGTAGACGGCGTTGTTCAGGCCGTGGAAGAGCCGGTCGTTCAGCTCGTCGATCTGGGGGCGCAGCGCGAGGGGATAGAGATCGGGCGCGCCCTCGGCGTGCAGCGGGGTCAGCAGCGTCTCGAAGTCGAGGGTGATGCGCGGGTAGTCGTTGGAGATCAGGCGCTTCTCGCGGACGTCCCACACGCAGGGCACGGTGTAGCGGCCGTCGAACGACGGGTCGCTCGACAGGTACAGCTCCGAGAGGTATTCGGCCCCGGTGACCGGGTCGCCGCCGGGGAAGCGCCAGCCCTTCTCGTCGCGGATGGGATCGACGATGGTGACGCCGACGGCCTCCTCCAGCCCGAGCAGCCGCCGCACGATCAGCGCCCGCTGGGCCCACGGGCAGGCGTAGGAGGCGTAGAGGTGGTAGCGGCCGGGCTCGGCGATCTCGACGCGGCCGGTGAACCGGTTGGGCTGCCTGACGAAGCGCCCGTCGGATGCGATCTCACGTCCCATCTTCATGGCTCACCAGCCTACGCACACCCCGGTAAAACAACATTTCGGTCAAGGGAGAGAATCGTAACGGTCCACGCGGCGAAGGAGTTCGGGATGCGGATTGTGACACCGGCGAACGAGGCGCAACGGGAGGCGTGGCGCGCGGGCGTCCTGCCCGATGTCGAGCAGGTACGGCCGGGCCTGTGGTCGATCCCGGTGCCGATCCCGATCAACCCGCTCCGCTACGTCCTCGTCTACGCGCTCGAACTTCCGGACGGCGTGGCCATCGTGGACGCCGGGTGGAACACCGACGAGGCGTACGCGGGCCTAACCGACGGCCTGGCCAAGGCCGGGTACGGCATCGGCGACGTGCGGGCCGTCCTGGTCACTCACATCCACCCCGACCACTACGGGCTGGCCGGGCGGGTGCGTGAGGAGTCCGGCGCCTGGATCGGGCTGCACCCGGCCGACGCGCGGCTGCTGCGCGAGCGCTACGACGACGGCGAGATCGGCGCGCTGGTCGAGCGGGAGCGCGCGCTGCTGGTCCGCTGCGGCGTGCCGCCCATGGACGCCGACGAACTCGCCGGGGCCTCCACGAGGATCCGGTCGTTCGTCTCGATGGCGCAGCCGGATCGGCTGATCGAGGACGGCGAGCCGCTCGGGCTCCCCGGCTGGGGCCTGCGCGCCCACTGGACGCCCGGCCACTCGCCGGGCCATCTCTGCTTCGTGGACGAGGGCCGGCGGGTGTTGTTCTCCGGCGACCACGTGCTCGCCAAGATCACCCCGATCGTGGCCGTGCACCCGCAGTCGGGCCCGAACCCGCTCGCCGACTACCTGGACTCGCTGGGCCGCGCCCGCGCCTGGGACGTGGACGAGGTGCTGCCCGCGCACGAGTACCGATTCCTGGGGCTCGCGGACCGGGTGGACGACGTGATCGCCCACCACGAGGAGCGGCTGCGCGAGATCGAGACGGTGCTGGCCGGGGCGGACGGCCTGAGCTGCTGGGCGGCGGCGGGCATGCTGACCTGGTCGCGGCCCTGGGAGACCATCCCCGCCTTCATGCGCAGGGCGGCGAACAACGAGACGCTGGCCCACCTGGTCTGGCTGGCGGCGAAGGGGCTGGCGCGGCGTGTGGAGGGCGAGCCCGACCTCTGGTACCCGGCATCCATGTAAATCCAGTAGGAAATGTTGACTTAGCTGTCCGGCGTGCGTAGGTTTTCCGTTATGAACCGGACCGGCACGCCGTCCCAGACCGAGTACGAGGGCGATCGCCACTGGTACGACCTTCCCGACGACGAAGTCGAACTCGACGCGGAGGTGTTCTCATGACGATCACCGCTCTGGTGGGCAATCCCCGAGCCGGATCGCGCACCCACGGGGTCGCGCTGACGGCCGCTGAGGCCGTGGCCGCCGGCCTGGGCCACGCGGCCGCGCCCGAGGTGATCGACCTCTCCGCGCTCGGCCCCGTGCTGCTCTCGCCCGAGCCGTCGGCCGGGCTGGAGATCGCCCTGGAACTGGCCGCCGCCACGGACGTGCTGGTGGTGGCGAGCCCGACGTACAAGGCCACGTACACCGGCCTGCTCAAGGCGTTCCTCGACCGGCTGCCGGGCGGCGCGCTGCGCGGCACGGCGGCGCTGCCGCTGCTGGTGATGGGGGATCCCCGGCACGCGCTGGCGGTCGAGGTGCACCTGCGCCCGGTGCTGGTGGAGCTGGGAGCCTTCGTGCCGACCCCCGGGCTGGCCGTGCTGGAGTCGCAGCTCCCCGACCTGGAGCAGGTGGTCGGCGCCTGGGCCGACCGCGTCGTCCCGCAGGTGGCGACGGTGACGCGCGGGGTGGTGGCCACTAGCGGCCACCTAGCGGCCACATAGCGGCCACTAGGCCAGCCGCACCGCGCCACGGCCGGTGGCCAGCGGGAGGTCGAGGATCGTGCGGATGCCCGGACCGGCCGCGCACACCGCGGGCACCGAGTTGACCGCGTGGGCCGCCGCGCCCGCCAGGCCGTGCGAGACCTCCTCGATGCTGATCATCATCTGCGGCACACCCTCGATGTGGATGGTGAACCCGGGCTCCGGCCAGCGCGGGGCCTGCGCGGCGTCGGCCTTGTAGACGCACTCCACGGTCATGAACGGCAGGCCGCGCACCAGCCCGGAGAACACCCAGCGCGAGGCGCACACCGTGCCCCGCGCGACGACCCCGGCGGCGATCTCGAACTCCTCGGTGGCGAGTTCGAACTCGTCGCTCTCCTCGACCTCGTCCAGGACCACGCCCAGGGCGTCGGCGACGAGCTGCACGCTCTCGGCGAAGAGGGACCGCTGGAAGGCCCGGAACGGCCGGACCGCGGCGGCGTACTCGACGGCGGGCCGGGTGAAGCCGATCAGGTCGACCACGACCTGCCGGGACGGGTGCCCGGCGAAGTCGGAGGTCTCGCGCACGTAGATGTGATCGACCCGGCTGGACAGCCCGGTCATGGTGAGCGGCAGCAGGTCGCTCATGAAGCCCGGGTTGATGCCGGTGCCGTGCAGCGTGGAGCCGCCCGTCCGGCAGGCGGTCTCCAGGCGGTCGAGCACGCCCGAGCCGTACGCCTTGGGGTAGACGAACCCGGTGGTGGTGATCACGTTCTTGCCCGAGGCCAGCAGCGCGGACAGCGAGCCGACGTCGTCGGCCTGGTCGCCGCCGAAGAACGAGGACGGCAACGGCATGTGCAGCACGCAGTCGGCGTCGAGCGAGAGGATCTCGTCGACGTCGTCGGTGCACTTCACCCCGGCGGGCGGCAGGCCGACCAGTTCGGCGGCGTCTCTGCCCACTTTTTCCGGGTCATATACCAAAACGCCCGCGAGTTCGAGGTCGGGGCGTTTGATCAGGTCGCGTAATGAGAACCGTCCAACTGCGCCCGTGGCCCACTGGACCACTCGGAGGGGCGGCTGTACGGGCATGCAAAGCCTCCAGCCCGGTTTCAGATGGCGGGCGGCGGGTCAGGAAGACGACATCGGCCCACGCCCGTGCAGGAGTGGAAACTCTAGCAGAAATTTAACCGACCAATCACTATCCGCGACGTTCTAGGCGTCTGCCCCTTCCTGAACTGTGCATTCATGTGCTTAGGCGCGAGCGTGCGGCGAGTTATCGTGTGGATTCACGAGAACGAAGGGCGGGCCGATGCCGGAGCTGCGTTTCGAGGGAAAAGTCGCGATTGTTACTGGTGCGGGGCATGGTCTCGGCCGTTCACACGCGTTGCTGCTCGCCGCCAGGGGGGCCAGCGTGGTGGTCAACGACCTCGGCGGCACGCTGGAGGGCGCGGGCGCGTCCCCCGCGCCGGCCGAGGAGGTGGTCAAGCTGATCGCCGACAACGGCGGGCGCGCGGTCGCCAGCACCGACGACGTGACCACCCCCGAGGGCGCGCGGGCGATCGTCACCACGGCCCTCGACGCCTTCGGCGCGGCCGACATCCTGGTCAACAACGCCGGGATCCTGCGCGACCGGTCGTTCGGGAAGATGTCGGTGGAGGAGTTCGACGCGGTGCTTGCCGTCCACGTGCGGGGGGCCTTCCTGGTGACGCGGGCCGTCTTCGGGCACATGAAGGAGCGCGGCTACGGGCGGATCGTCAACACCAGCTCGCCGTCCGGGCTGTTCGGCAACTTCGGGCAGGCCAACTACGCGACCGCCAAGATGGGCCTGGTCGGCCTGACCAAGACCCTCGCCATCGAGGGCACGCGGGCCGGGATCAAGGCCAACGCGATCGCCCCGCTGGCCTGGACCCGCATGACCGACGCGCTGCTGCCCGCCGAATTGGAGGCGCGGCTGACGCCCGGACGGGTCAGCGCCCTGGTCGCGTTCCTCTGCCACGAGGAGTGCCCGGTCACCGGTGAGGTGTTCAGCGTCGGCGGCGGCCGGGTGGCAAGGGTCTTCGTCGCCGAGGGGCCGGGGTGGCGCAAGGAGGACCACACCGTCGAGGACATCAGGGACAACTGGCAGGCCATCACCGCAGAGCAGCCCTACCTGACCCCGACCGCGCTCGGCGAGCAGTCGGGCGCGTCGCTGCAGGCGATGCTGGACTGACCCGCCTCCCGGAGGGCCTTCCGGGTGCCCGTGTGCCCACCTTTGTTCGGTGATCGGCGTAAGTGGCGGTAGGTTGCGATTCTGTCTCGGAGGATTTAGGTATTGAATTTGCGATAAGTCGGCTCCTGCATTCACGGCATGACGTTCGGTCCCTGGGTGACGTGCTCAAGCTGATCGGCGCCGGTACCGCCACGACCCGCGCCGACCTCGCGAAGGTCACGGGACTGGCCCGCTCGACGATCTCCCGGCGGGTGGACGCGCAGGCGATCGGCATCGGCGTGCCCGGCCCCGTGGAGTTCGCCACCGGCCGCCCCACCAACCCGCCGATCATGCCCGGCTGGAACGAGTACCCCGTCCCCGAGTTCTTCGCCGGACGCTACGACGTCACCGTGCTCGTCGACAACGACGTCAACGTGATGGCCCTGGGCGAGCAGCGCGACGCCTACGCGGCCACCGGCTACCTGCTCTTCGTCAAGGTCGGTACCGGCATCGGCTGCGGCATCGTGGCCGGGGGACGGCTGCACAGGGGAGCCCAGGGCTCGGCCGGCGACATCGGCCACATCAGGGTCAGCGGCCACGAGGACGCGGGCTGCCGCTGCGGCAACAGCCAACCTGTTCCGGATCATCCGCGAGCTGACCGCCCAGGGCGTCGCCGTCGTCTACATCTCCCACCGGCTGGAGGAGATCCGCGAGATCGGCGACCGGGTGACCGTCATCAAGGACGGCCGGGCCGACGCCGTCGCGCAGATCGCCGCCCCGCAACCTGCTGGTCGCGTACGTCTCCCGGGGTGTGGCGGGCAAGGCCGTCGAGGTCACGGGCACGGTGGCCGTGCCGAAGGTGGTGGCTCTACTGGTCATCCGGCTGGGTCACCGCACGCCGGCCTTACGAGGTGGCCTCGTCACCTGGCCGGGGTCCAGAGCCCTGTCGCCGTTAGTGCCTCCTCGGGAGAGGGGGCGTGCCGGACGCCTTCGACTGGCCGTCCCGACCGATCGAGGAGCCGCCACCCCCCGAGCTGCACGACGGGTACGTTGCCGCGACGCATCGCCAGGGCCAGCTCCGAGAGGGTTCCCCAGGACCCGCCAACGACGATCACCGCGTCCCCCGAGTTGACGATGATGCTGTTGCGGGCTTCGCCGACTCCGGTGGGGATGACGATGGACAGGTCGGGATTGGCATCCTCTCGGTCGGCACGGGACAGGATGCCCACCACCGTTCCCCCGGCACCACGGGCCCCGGCCGCGACAGCGGCCATGACCCCGGTGTAACCGCCGCAGATCACCACCGCCTCTCGCTCCGCCAGCAGCCGCCCGACCTCGCGAGCGTTGGACTCGTCTTCGGGAGTGCAGTCTCGCGGCCCGCACACGGACACCTGAATCGCCACGAGCCGATCCTGCCAGCCAGGAGGGTTCCAGCCGGGTATCTCCGGCGCGACAGGAATTTCATCCCGGGCCCGAATCGCCAGGTCCAGGTGATCGAGCCGGTGGTGCGAGCGTCGGGCGAAGCCCGACACCAGGAAGGACAGTCCGAGCGGAGCGAGGTCCATTTGGTGCACATCTCGGGCGGCGGGCGGGCGTTGGTGGGGCCGCCACTGGGCGGTGGTGTGGTCGGATTTGGATTGAATTGATTACTTAGAGTGGGCGGTTGAGCTGCGGCGATGTGGAGGATCCGTTCCGGGCGGGGTGGAGACCCTGCCGGAATGGCCCGGGGGAGGGTGTCCGGGTGGCAGGCTAGGAAGTCCGGCGATCACAAGACGATCACGAGGAGAGCAGTGATGACCCACCCGCGCGGCGCGGAGCCTGCGGTTCGGAAAACCCCTCTCAGTGTGGAGGAGAAGGCCAGAAGCGAGGCGAGTTTCACTCCTCTCGTCGCCGAGCACCTGCTCACCAGTGGGCGGTTCAGGGTGTCCGCCGATACTCCGGAGATGGTGGAGCTGTTCCAGAACGTCGCGCGCAGGGTGGGGGCCATGCTCCGGCAGCCGGTGGTCAGCTACTCCAACGGCAGGTACATCGTGATCACCTTCGGGGAGGAGCCCCAAGGGGAGTCGCGCGACTCACTGGTGTCGTAGAGCCGGACGTCGGCGGATGGGCCTGCCCGCTGACCGGCTGAGCGGCGGGGATCCGCCGTAACGCGTCATCGGCTCGGCCGTGGCGAAGGCAGAGCCGGGCGCGCTCTTCTCAAGGCGAAGGGCTTCAGCCGGCAGGGCCGGGAGTTCATTCTGCGGCTCGTGGACAAGATCACGGTGTGGGCCCGGGTGATCGTGCCGAAAGCCGATGTGCGATGAGGTGTGCGATGAGATATGCGATGTGATACTCGATCACCAGAACGAATCCGTAGGATCGTGTCATGTCTCTGAGCCTGTTCGCCGGTATTCCAGTGGCCGACTATCCGGCGGCCCTGAAGTGGTACGAACAACTGCTGGGATCCCCGCCCACCCATGTCGTGAACGACCACGAGGCGTTGTGGGAGTTCGCCGAGGACCGGTCGGTGTACGTCGTGGAGCTGCCCGAGCGGGCGGGCAACGCGATCGTCACCGCCTTCGTGGACGACCTCGACGCCCGGGTGGCGGGGATCAGCTCGCGCGGAATCGAGCCCACATTGCGCGAGACCTATGACAACGGTGTGCGCAAGATCATCTACCGTGACCCCGAGGGCAACGAGATCGGTTTCGGCGGTCCTCCCGCGTGACCCCGCCGGGTACGCGGCAGATCACGCGGGTGGAACGGCTTCGAGCGACTTGGGCAGGCCGAACAGGTCGAAGTGTGCGAGGCCGACGAAGGACGTGACTTCGGCGATCAGGTCGTCGCGGAGTGTCAGGACGTTGATCGACCAGGGAAGGTGGGCGCCGGCCGTGTCGTCCCACATGTAGGCGGCCACGGCGGGCTGGCCGTTGGCGGTGAGCGGCAGGTGGCGCCAGGCGCCGCAGTGGGTCATCGGGACCCGCACCACGAAGTCGGTGACGGCCTCGCGTCCCCGGTACCAGTGCCCGAGCGGGGGCATCGACCAGGTGACGTCTTCGGTCAGCAGCGCGAGCAGGGCGTCGGCGTCGCGGCGCTCCAGCGCGGCGGAGTAGTCGCCGACGATCTCCGCCAGGCGCGTGTCGCCGATCTTGCGGAGGGTGCGCTGCTGGCTGGGAGAGGTGATCTTCGTGCCCACGATCGCGCGGGCGCGCTGCAGTGCGCTGTTCACCGAGGCCGTCGAGGTGTCCATCATGGTGGCGATCTCGGCGGCGGAGAAGCCGAGGACCTCGAAGAGCAGCAGCGCCGCCCGCTGGTTGCCTGGCAGGTGCTGGAGCGTGGCGACGAAGGCCAGTTCGACGGCCTCGCGCTGCTCGTAGCGGGCGTCGGGGGAGGCGGGGCCGTCGCCCAGGCCGG
The DNA here is from genome assembly GCF_029382225.1 of Spongiactinospora sp. TRM90649. Classification (GTDB taxonomy): domain Bacteria; phylum Actinomycetota; class Actinomycetes; order Streptosporangiales; family Streptosporangiaceae; genus Spongiactinospora. The sequence continues at coordinate 83,642 of NZ_JARLTC010000027.1, read as the reverse complement.
TGCCGGGGTAGGGGGCCAGCCAGGCGATGTCGGTCAGCGGGACGTCGCCCACCACGGCGTGGTCGCTGGACGGGCCGAGGTCCATCGGCAGCGCGCGCCTGCCGCGCGCGGCCACGGTGTCCAGGCAAGTGCGGGTGGCCACGGTGTAGAGCCAGGACCGTAGCGAGCCGCGTCCCTCGAAACGGCCGAGTGCGCGCCAGGCGCGCAGCAGGGCGTCCTGGAGGGCGTCGTCGGCGTCGTGGGGCGAGCCGAGCATGCGGTAACAGTGCGCGTGCAGTTCGGCGCGCAAGGGGGCGACCAGCCGGGTGAACGCCGCGTCGTCACCCTCGCGCGCCCTGGCCAGATCCGAACTCGCATCCGAATCCGGCGCCGCCGCGGATGCGGACGCGGGCTCGTGCGAGTCGGTGAATCTTTCCGGGTCTTCCCTCACGAACACGATTCTGCCGCACGCGCCGCGATGCTTCTCACGCCCGCTGCACCTGCCTCCACCAGGCGATCTTCGCCGGGCGCGATCGGCCGACCGCGCCCGTCCCCGCCGCTCCTTCCGTATCTTTGAATCATGTCGGATGTGCTGAGCGGGCGGAAGTCGGAGTGGATCTTCGAGCCGGATCGGCTGCGGATCCGGCCCGCCGCCTCGGCGCCCAAGGTCCTGCGGGCGCTCGGGGAGCGGGAGGTGCCGTACCGGGCCGTCGCTGAGATCTCCGTGGTGCCTGGCGGGCGCGGCACCGTGCTCCTCAGGCTCACGCCCCGGCCGGGCGCGTGCCCGATCACGACGGTCGCGGCGGGCCAGCTCAAGCCGCAGCACCTGCCGTACTCGCTGGTACTCCCCGCCGAACGGCGGACGCTCGCGGAGTACTACGCCGAAGAGATGACCACCGGCCTGTCCGAGACGGGGCCCGCCGATTCGTTCCTGATCCCGGGCCCCGACGTGCCGCGCGGGTTCAAGGCGTGGGACGGCGCCGCGTCCTTCGACGGCGAGAACGTCACCTTCAAGTGGTTCTGGAGCGGGGCCACCACCCGCAAGTTCAACACCGGCGACCAGCGATACCGGATCACGGACATCGAGGGCGTCGAGTGGTTCGCCCCGACGGCCGGCAGCGGCTCACTGCGGCTGCGCGTGCGCGGGCAGGAGCGCGAGCCCGACGCGGCCAAGGATCCCGCCTCGGTCATATTCGGCCTCGGCTACGGCGCCACGCACATGTCGCTGCCGTTCGCGGCGGCCGTGCTGTCCCGCGTCACGCGCGCATAGCGGCCGGCGGACGGCCCCGGATTCACGCTGGTGCCGGCCTCGCCCAGCGGGTCGGCCATGACGATGACAAAGCAGGTGTCAATGTCAGTGGAAATCCGAGTCCGTCTCATAGCGCCGGGGGGATGACGAGATTGGTAGACCCTTTGGTCCGTGCCATCGCCGTACCGTTACGGCACGGCCACAGGAGGAGAACGTCATGCACCGAACCCCCCTGACCGTCGCGAGCCTGGCGCTCACGGCCGTCGCTCTCACCCTCACCGCCACGCCCGCGCAGGCCAGGCCGTCCAGTGGGCCGGAGTCGGGGATGGTCGCGGCCATGGCCCGCGATCTCGGGCTCAGTCCGGCCGGGGCGTCGGCGCGACTGGCCGCCGAGGAACGCGCGCAGGCGATCGAGCCCGGTTTACGCGCCGGACTGGGGGAGCGGTTCGGCGGGTCCTGGGTGACCGGTACGGGCGCGCTCGTGGTGGCTACGACGCGCGCCGACGACGTCGCCGCCGTCACCGCGCGCGGCGCGCGGGCGCAGGTGGTCGGCCGGTCGCTGGCCGCGCTCGACGCCGTCAAGGCGGGCCTGGACCGCACGGCGGTGCGCGGCTCGGTGTGGAGCTGGTTCGTGGACGTGGTGTCCAACCAGGTGGTGATCCAGTCGGGCGACGTAGCGGACGGCGAGGCGTTCGTGCGGGCGAGCGGGGTGGACCGCGCCGCCGTACGGGTGGAGCGCGCCGCCGAGCGGCCCAGCCCGCACGGCGACATCCGCGGCGGCGACCCCATCCGGATCGGCGCCAACAGCCGCTGCGTGGTCGGCTTCTCCGTACGGAAGGGCGCCAAGCAGGGCTTCGTCTCCGCCGGGCACTGCGGCCGTCCCGGCGACCTGGTCTATCCTCCGCTGGGCGGGACGGCCATCGGGGTCGTCGAGGGATCGTCGTTCCCCAGCCGCGACTACCTGTGGGCCTCGCTCTACCCCGGCTGGAACGCGACCGGTTACGTCAACAGCGGCGGCCTCGGGCTGCGTCCCATCCGCGGCGCGAACGAGGCGGCCGTCGGCTCGTCCGTCTGCAGCGTCAGCCCGGTGACCGGCTGGCGGTGCGGCACCATCCAGCAGCGCAACGCCACCGTCACCTACCCCGGGGGCACGGTGTTCGGCCTGACCCGTACCAACGTGTGCAGTGAGCCGGGTGGCTCCGGCGCGCCCTTCGTGTCCGGTGACCAGGCTCAGGGTGTGGCCTCCGGCGGCTCCGGCAACTGCTCCTCCGGCGGCACCACCTACTTCCAGCCGATCCGCCCGGCCCTCACCGCCTACCGGCTCACCCTGGTGACCGCCGTGCTGCCCACGCTGCCGCCCTCCCCGGCTTCCCCCTGATCCCTCCGACCCCGTCCTTCCTGACGCGCGCACGGTTCGCCGACATCAGCGCCGGGCCGGCGCGGGCGAAGTCTCAACGGGCGGTGTGGTTGTCTGGAACCCGGCCGCGCCCGGGACGGCCGGAACCGGAGGTCGTGATGCCCTTCGCCGAAACGCCGCTGACCGATCCCATGCGGCGTGCGATCCGGCACGCCTGGGGACGGCCACTCGACGATGAGCCGGTGCGGCTCTACGGCGGCGAGGAGTCCGCCGCGTACCGGGTGGAGGTGGCGTCCGCCGCGCTGGAGTGGACCGACGAGAACGGCGAGGGCCCGGCCCAGCGCCGCCGCTTCATCGCCGACTACCACGAGGCGGGCGGCACCGCGGGCGACATGGACGAGGAGACGGTCGTCCAGTTGATCAGGCACCGGCTGCGCCGCGAGGCCGCGTACTTCGACCATGCTCGGCGCCAGGGCGCCGAGCATGACGAGGACGACATCGAGTACCACCTCCGCCGGGTGAAGGCCTTCTTCGATCTCAGTCCATGACGACCATCTGGCGCAGGGCCTCACCTGCGCGCAGGGCGGCGACGGCGTCGTTGAGGTCGGCCAGCGTGATGCGGGCGCTGATCATGCTCTCCAGGTCGAGCCTGCCGGCCTTCCACAGGGCCGCGAAGAGGGGGAAGTCGCGGCGCACGTCGGCTTCGCCGTACAGGGAGCTGAGCAGGTTCTTGCCCTCGAACAGCAGGTTGAAGGCGGACATCGAGAACAGGTCGTCGGCCGCGCCCGCGCCGACCACGATGACGTCGCCGCCCCGGCGGGCGGCCTTCCACGCGGTCTTGATGGCGGCGGCCTTGCCGACCACCTCGAAGGAGTGGTCGACGCCCTGCCCGCCGGTCGCCTCGGCGAGGCCCGCGCCGAGGTCGTCGGGGGCGCAGGCGTGGGTGGCGCCGAGCTTGACGGCCAGTGCACGCTTGGACTCCAGCGGATCGACCGCCAGGATCGTGGTCGCGCCGGACAGCCGCGCGCCCTGCACGACGGACAGCCCGACCCCGCCGCAGCCGATCACCGCGACGCTCGCGCCGGGGCGCACCCGGGCGGTGTTGAGCACCGCCCCGACGCCGGTGGTGATCCCGCAGCCGATCAGCGCGGCCACCTCGTACGGCACGTCGGCATCGACCTTGATCGCGCCCTGCCACGGCACCACGATCTCCTCGGCCCAGGTGCCGCAGCCCGCCATGCCGAACGCCGGGTCGGACCCAGGCCCGTAGCGGAACCGCGCGGTGGTGAAGCCGCGCGACATGAACTCGGTGCACAGGTACGGCTGGGCGCGCAGGCACGACGCGCACCCCCCGCACGCGGGGGTCCAGTTGATGATCACATGGTCGCCGGGCGCGACGGCGGTCACCTGGTCGCCGACCTCGACCACCTCGCCCGCCCCCTCGTGCCCGGGGATCACCGGCAACGGCTGCGGCAGCACGCCCGTCAGCACCGACAGATCGGACTGGCACACGCCGGTGGCCTTGATCCGCACCCGGACGTCGGCGGGGCCGACCGGGGCGAGAGTGAAGTCGTCGCGGATGTCGAGGGCGTCGTCGCCGACCGCGTGCAGCAGGGCCGCTCGCATCAGGGGGTTCCTCCTAGGGGGTCGATCCGGTCGATCCGGCCGACCGGGGGGTCACTCGCTCAGGGAGAGGGCCGCCTTGGGGCACGACCTGACCGCGTGACGGACGCGGTCGGCCAGGTGCGCGGGCGGCTCGGGCAGCAGTACGCGCAGTTCGTCGTCGTCGTCCAGTTCGAAGACCTCGGGGGCGAGGCCGGTGCACACCCCGTTGGCCTCGCACACCATGGGATCGACCTCGACCTGCATGATGATCACCTCCATTGCGGCGCGCCGGGCGGGTGCCGCGGGCCCACCTACGATGATCCCAGCAGACCGCCCCGCCCGCGCGCCGTCCGCCCCCGGATATCCTGCGCGGATGACCGACGCCACGATGGTTCCCGAGATGCCGCCCGACCTGCGGTGGGCCGCCGAGCGCGCCAAGGGGTTCATGCCGGGGCGCGAGGGCACGGCGCTGTTCGAGACGGCCTGCGCCTACGGCCCGCTCGGCCCGATCTGCGAGATCGGCAGCTACTGCGGCAAGTCGGCCATCTATCTCGCGGCGGCGGCCAGGCACGCCGGTTCCGTCGTGATCACCGTGGACCACCACCGGGGCTCGGAGGAGATCCAGCCCGGCTGGGCCCACCACGATCCCGCCCTGATGGACCCGCGCTTCGGCAAGATGGACTCGCTGCCGTTCTTCCGCACGGCCATCGCGTCGGCCGGTCTTGAGGACGAGGTCATCGCCGTGGTCGGCCGCTCGGAGCGGGTGTCGGCGCTGTGGAACACCCCGCTGGCCATGCTGTTCATCGACGGTGGGCACGCCGACGCCCCGGCCACCGCCGACTACGAGGGCTGGTCGCCGCACGTGATGCCGGGCGGCGCGCTGGCCATCCACGACGTGTTCGAGCGCCCGGAGGACGGCGGCCAGGCCCCCTACCGGATCTTCCGCAGGGCCTTGGAGTCCGGCGAGTTCCGCGAGGTGCGCCAGGTCGGCTCGCTGCGCGTGCTGGAGCGGGTCAGCCGCCGATGAACACCCGGTCCCGCCAGATGTCCATCGGGCGGGACGGCCGGTCGCCGTACAGCGCGGAGAGGTCGGGCAGGCCGCCGCAGACCCACAGCGCGGCGGCGGTCCTGGCGGCGGCGACGCCGTCGGGGCCGTAGGTGTCGGCGCTGACCGAGGGCACCCCGGTCGCCGCGACCAGCGCGGCCAGGCCGTGCCCCGGACCGGCCTCGCAGAACAGGTCGGTGACCCCGGCGACCCGGCCGACGGCGTCCCAGAACCGCACCGGGGCGAGGATCTGCGCGCGCAGCAGCATGGCCAGGTCGTCCAGGCGGCCGACGGGGTGGCCGGTGACGGTGGAGATCAGCGTGCGCTCGGGGGAGGTGAACTCGATGTCGCGCAGGCACTCCTCGAACGGCTCGACGCAGGCGGCCACGTGCGGGGAGTGGAACGCCCGGCTCACCGGCAGCACGATGGCCTCCAGTCCCACGTCGGCGGCCCGTTTGGCGATCGCGGCCACCTCGTTCTCGCGGCCGGACAGCACGTGCACGGCGGGGCCGTTCTGCGCGGCGATCACCATGCCGGTCCCCGCCGCGAGCAGTTCGGCCTGTTCCCGGTCGGCGGTCACGCTCACCATGCCGGTGCCGGGGGAGCCCAGTTCGCTCATGATCTGGCCGCGCCGCCGGATCAGCCTGCGGGCCTCGCGCACGGACACGCAGCCCGCCCAGACCATCGCGGTCAGCTCGCCGATGCTGTGCCCGATCGCCGCGCCCGCGTTCAGGCCGAGCCGGTCCAGCTCGCCCAGCGCGACCAGCGAGGCGTCCATGATGGCGGGCTGGGCCACGGCGGTGTCGGCCACCCGTGCGCCGCACGAGGTGTCGGCGGGGGCCGTCCCCAGTTCCTCGGGACGCCGCACCGGCGCGCCCTGGCCGGGGAACAGCAGGGTGACGCGTCCCCGCACGGACATGCCCAGGTAGACGCCCGGCTGTTCGTGCAGGCGGCCCACCGCGAGGTCGGTGCGCTCGGCGGCGCGCTGGGCGCGCTCGGCCAGTTCTCCCGAGGTGCCCGCGGTGATCGCCACCCGCAGCGGGCCGTCCGGCGGCAGGGCGGCCAGCCCGCAGGCCAGGTCGTGCAGCTCGGCCTCCGACCAGTGCCCGGCCTGGGCGGCGATCCGGGACAGGATCGGGCGCACCGCCCGCATGTCGGCCCCGGAGACGGCGAACACCAGCGGCTCGGCAGCCGACGGCATCCGCCACGTCTTGGCGCGGGGCGTCTCGTGGGTGCGCACCGGGTGCGCGCGGCCGTTGCGCAGCGGCCGGTCCGAGGGCCGGTCGCGGATGACCACATGGGCGTGGACGCCCTCCCCGGCCATCGCGCTCACGCCCGCGTGCCGGGGGCCCGCGGGCCACGACTCGGGCGCGGCGAGCAGCCGTACCGGCGCGTCGTGGCCGGTCAGCAGGTCGTGGTGGCGGCCGGTGCAGGACGCCGGGGGCAGCACGCCGTTCGACACGCTCAGCGCGGCCTTGATCAGCCCGGCCACGCCGGAGGCGGCCCCGGTGTGCCCGGCGTTCGCCTTGACCGTCCCGATGGCCGGACGGCCCGCCGGGTACGGCCTGCCGTCGGCCAGCAGCTCGACCAGCGCGGTGAGGTCGGCCGCGTCGCCAGGCGACGCGCCGTGCCCCTCGAACAGCGCGACGTCGCCCGGCCGCACGTCCGCGTGCGCGTAGGCGCGGCGCAGCGCCAGGAGCTGCCCTTCGGGGATGGAACGTTCCATGATGCCCTCGCCGCCAGAGGAGGCCACTCCCCATCCGGCGATCTCGGCGTGCACGCGGATGCCCCGCGCGGCGGCCTCGTCGGCCCGCATCAGCGCGACCATCCCGCAGCCCTGGCCGGGCCAGTGGTCGTCCGGGCGTTCCAGGTCGAGGTCCACGCCACCGGCCAGGGCCAGATCGGCCGCGTCGTCGCGGAGCGCCCGGCAGGCGGTGATCACGGCGAGCAGCGAGGCGGCGCTTCCGGCGGGCAGGTCGTGGCCGCCGCCGTGGAACGCGAACCGCTCGCAGACCGCCCCGGCCACCCGGTCGGCGGGGCCGCCGAGCAGCCCGGCGAGCGGATCGCCGGTGACGCCCATGACGACCTTCACCCGGCCGCGGTCCACCCGGCCGGTGTCCAGGCCGCTGGCGTCGGCGATGGCCTGCCCGGCGACGCTCACCGCCAGGTGCGAGGCGGGATCGGCGCCTTCGGGGATCTCCAGGCCCTCCACCGGGGCCACCCGGTCGGCGGTGTCGGCCGGACCCTTGGCCACGAACGCGCGGCGTCTCCAGAGCACGTTCTGCCACAGCGTCTCGGGGTCGGGAGCGTCCGGAAACACTCCGGCCATACCGACGATCGCGACGCTCATGGCCGCCCCCGTTCCCCGTTGCCACACGTCCGGACGGCCCGCCCTTACCGCCTACCGACGCCTCTTACCTCCCGAAAGTACTGATCCTCCAGGATGTCCCTCAAGCGCGGCACTCCCCGTCCCGGCAAAGAAACGTCGCGGAAACCATGCCGCCCCGGCTCAGGTGGACGTGATGGCCCGGTCGCAGTCGCAGGGACCGGCCGGGGCGGGGACCGGCGAGGCGGTCTCGCGGAACAGCCCGGCAGCCGGGGTCGCCCCGGACAGCGCGTCGGCCGCCAAGATGACGGCGGCGGCCGTGTAGGACGACTGCTCGTGCGGGAACCACGCCTCGTTGGCGTACTGCCAGCCGGTCCAGTACGACCCGTCGTCGTGGCGCAGCCGCTGCATCTCGCCGAAGATGCGCAGCGCCCGCTCGCGGTCGCCGCAGGCGGAAAGGGCCAGGACCAGCTCGCACGACTCGGCGCCGGTGACCCACGGCTCGTCGGCCACGCAGCGCACGCCCATGCCGGGCACGACGAAGTCGTCCCAGCGCCGGGCCAGCAGGGCGAGCGCGGCGGGTCCGCGGACCGCGCCGCCGAGCACCGGGTAGTACCAGTCCATCGAGAAGCGGCTCTTGTCGGCGAACGCCTCGGGGTGGGCGGCGACGACGTGCGCCAGGCGGTCGGCCGCCAGTTCCCACTCGGGCTGGGGGTCGCCGAGGCGCTCGGCCAGCCGTACGCCGCAGCGCAGGCCCTGGTGGATCGAAGAGCAGCCGGTGAGCAGCGCGTATCCGGCGGCGGTGCCGTCCGCGGCGCGCTCCCAGGCGATCTCGCCCCGGGGGGTCTGCAGGTTCACGACGAAGTCCAGCGCCCGGCGCACCACGGGCCACATCTCGCGGGCGAACGCCTCGTCGCCGGTGACGAGCAGGCCGTGCCAGACGCCGACGGCGACGTAGGCGGCGTGGTTGGACTCGCCGCCGTGCTCGACGGCCGCGCCGTCGTGGATCCGCATCGGCCAGGAGCCGTCGGGCCGCTGCAGGCGGGCCAGCCATTCGTAGCCGCGCCTGGCCTGGCCGGTCAGCCCGGCCGAGGTCATCGCCATCAGGCACTCGACGTGGTTCCAGGCGTCCACGTGGCCGTCGGGCCAGGGCACGCCGCCGTCGGCGTCCTGCACTGCGGCGATGCTGCGGGCGGTCAGTACGACGTCGTCGTGGCTCAGCACGCCCGGGACGTTCACGCCGGCTTCCTCGCGTAGAGCACCACGCTCTTGCCGATCAGCGGATCGAGCACGGCCTCGGCGAGCCTGGTCACCAGCGGGCGTTCCATGATGTCCCACACCAGCAGCTCGTGGTAGGCCTTGGCCAGCGGGTGGTCGTCGTCGTTCACCCCCACCGCGCACTTCAGCCACCAGTACGGCGTGTGCAGCCCGTGCGCGTGGTGGTGCTCGCCGATCCGCAGCCCCGCCGACTTCAGCTTGGCCGACAGCTCGGCCAGCGTGTAGATCCGCACGTGCCCGCCGGGGGCGGTGTGGTAGTCCTCGGAGAGGGCCCAGCAGACGCGCTCGGGCAGGAAGCTCGGCACGGTCACCGCGAGGCGCCCGCCCGGCTTGAGCACCCGCACGATCTCGCGCATCGCGGCGGTGTCGTCGGGGATGTGCTCCAGCACCTCCGCCGCGATCACCACGTCGAACGTGGCGTCTTCGAACGGCATGTCCAGCGCGTCGCCCACCAGGGTGTCGCCGCTGGCGCCCTCGGGCACCTCACCCGCCTTGTCCATCGCGACGAACATCGCCGCGACGCTCTCCAGCTCGGCGGCGTCCTGGTCGAAGGCCACCACGTCGGCGCCCCTGCGCAGCACCTCGAAGGCGTGGCGTCCGCCGCCCGCGCCGAGGTCGAGTACCCGGTCGCCCCGGCCGACCGGCAGGCGCGCGAAGTCGACGGTCAGCACTAGCGGCTCCTTCGCAGGCGCTTGGACTGGACCTTGATGGCCTCGCGGTAGGTCTCGACGGTGCGCGCCGCGACCACCCGCCAGGTGTAGCGCTCCATGACCCGGTCGTACCCGGCCTGGCCGACCCGCTCGCGTTCTGCGGGGGAGTCGTGCAGGCGGCGCAGGACCGCGGCCAGTTCCTCCGGCTCGCCGGGCGTCACCATCACCGCGGCGTCGCCGACCACCTCGGGCAGCGCCCCGGTACGGCTGGCCACCAGCGGGGTGCCGCAGGCCATGTGCTCCACGGCGGGCAGCGAGAACCCCTCGTAGAGCGAGGGCACGACCGAGATCTCGGAGGTGGCGATCAGCTCGCCCAGCTCGTCGTCGGAGATGCCGTGCACGAACCGGACGCGGTCGCGCAGGCTCAGCTCCGCGACCAGCTTCTCGGTGGGGCCGCCAGGGGTGGGCTTGCTGACCACGGTGAGGTTGACGTCGCGTTCGGTGGCCAGCTTGGCGACCGCGCGCAGCAGGGTGGCCACGCCCTTCATCGGGGAGTCGGCACTGGCCACGGCGACGATCGAGCCGGGCCGTCTGGGCAGGTGGGGCCGGGGGTGGAAGTAGCGGGTGTCCACGCCGAGCGGGATCAGCCGCATGTTGGCCTGCGGCACGCCGAAGTCGCGGTGGATGTCGGCGAGGGAGGACTCGCTGACCGTGAGGATCGGGTTGAGGCGCGGCGCGACGTGGCTCTGCATCCGGACGAACCCGTACCAGCGCCGCATGCTCAGCTTCTTCTTGCCGACCGCCTCGGCCAGCTCGATCCGGCGGTCCACGCTGATCGGGTGGTGGATGGTGCCGACGACCGGGAACAGCTTCTGGATGCCGAGCATGCCGTAGCCGAGGGTCTGGTTGTCCTGCACGACGTCGAAGTCGCCGACCCGGGCCCTGAGCGCGCGCAGCGCGCGCAGGCTGAACGTCAGCGGTTCCGGGAAGCCGCCCGCCCACATGGTGCCGACCTCCAGCAGGTCGACCCAGTCGCGGTACTCGTGCGGCTTCGGCGTGCGGAACGGGTCCTCGTCCCGGTAGAGGTCCAGGCTGGGAACCTTGGAGAGGATCACGCCCGGGTCCAGTTCGGGGTACGGCTGGCCGGAGAAGACCTCCACGCGGTGGCCGAGCGCGGCCAGCTCGCGGCTGAGGTGGCGAAGGTACACCCCTTGGCCACCGCAGGTCGGCTTGCTGCGATAGGAGAGCAACGCGACCCGCAGCGCATCCGCACCTGCCACGGGACCTCCTTCCACGCCCTGTAGCGGCCCCCGGCAGGGGCGGGTACGCATGTACCGTGAAGATGACCTTAGTGGCGAACCTTACCATCCGGTATGTCAGGTGCCCCTGATGTGGAATTGTGCCTCAGATCACCATCTACTACTCGTGAACTGCGAAGTTGGTTAAACCGAGCGGCACTCGGTGTAACGCGTTCTAGGGGGCGGCGGCGGGAGAGGACCGGCCAGTCCCGGACGACCGGCGTGAGGGTACATTCGCGTCTCGACAGGACGTGTAGCGATGGAGGACCCGTTGGCCAGGCGCGCGCTCATCACCGGCATCACCGGGCAGGACGGCTCCTACCTCGCCGAACACCTGCTCGACGCGGGCTACGAGGTCTGGGGGCTGATCCGGGGGCAGGCCAACCCCCGCGTGTCACGGCTGCGCCGCCTGCTCGGTGACGTGCGGCTGGTGCGCGGCGACCTGCTCGACCAGGGATCGCTGATCTCGGCGGTGGAGCGGGTGCGGCCGGACGAGGTCTACAACCTGGGCGCGATCTCCTTCGTGCCGATGTCGTGGGAGCAGGCCGAGCTGACCGCCGAGGTCACCGGGATGGGCGTGCTGCGGATGCTGGAGGCGATCCGGGTGTGCTCGGGGGTATCGGCGTCGCGGACGGCCGACAGCGCCGGACAGATCCGCTTTTATCAGGCTTCCTCCTCGGAGATGTTCGGGCAGGTCCGCGAGACCCCGCAGACCGAGCGCACGCCGTTCCACCCGCGCTCACCGTACGGCGTGGCCAAGGCGTACGGGCACTTCCTCACCCAGAACTACCGCGAGTCGTACGGCATGTTCGCCGTCTCCGGCATCCTGTTCAACCACGAGTCGCCGCGCCGGGGCGCGGAGTTCGTCACCCGCAAGGTCTCCCTGGGCGTCGCACGGATCAAGCTCGGCCTGGCCGCCGAACTGCGGCTCGGCAACCTGGAAGCGCGCCGCGACTGGGGCTACGCGGGCGACTACGTGCGCGCCATGCGGTTGATGCTGGCCGCCGACGCTCCGGAGGACTACGTGATCGGCACCGGCCGTACGCACTCGGTGCGCGAGCTGGTCGAGGCGGCCTTCGCCGCCGCCGGGCTCGACTGGGAGCGCCACGTGGTGTGCGACCAGGCCCTGCACCGGCCCGCCGAGGTCGACCTGCTGTGCGCCGACCCGAAGAAGGCCCGCACCCTGCTGGGCTGGGAGCCTTCGGTCTCGTTCGAGGAGCTGATCGCCCAGATGGTCGAGTCGGACATCCGGCTGCTCTCCGACGGGGGCGACCCCGACCAAGATTCTTCCTGGCCGTGAACTTGCGGCCACATCGCCCATGCCCACGGGGTTTTAGGTAGTTTTGCAGCACGGATGGAACATGCAGGGAGGGGCCGCCGTGCAGCCACATATCCGGGTCTCCGATGTCGAGCGCGACCGCGTGAGTGAGATCCTTCGGGAGCACTACGCGGCCGGACGGCTGAACCACGACGAGATGAACACCCGAGTGGGCGCGGCCCAGTCGGCGGTGAACTGGGCCGACCTGTACGGCCTGCTCGCCGACCTCCCCGTGATCCCCGGCATGACCCTCCAGCCGGCCGCCCCGCCGCCCGGCTACGCCCCGCACATACCCCCGGGATACCCAGGCCCGCCGCCGCGCAAGCCCGGCGCGCCGTACAGCACGGCCGCGTGGGTCTGCTTCGGGCTGGGCTTCTTCACCCTGGGCACCGCCTGGCTGCCCGCCCTGATCTTCGCCGCGCTGGCGAGCTCGGCCAACCGGGCCGCCGAGCCCAAGGAGTCCAAGCTGGCCAGGCACCCGGGGCCCTTCATCCTCGGCACGCTGCTGGTGGTGGTCGCCACGGTCGCGGGCGGCATCAGCATGTTCTCCGCCGCCCAGCCGAGGCACGAGGTCGCCATAGAGGTGACGGGTGAGAGCGGCGGCAAGGTCTTCTCGGTGCGCACCGGCATCGACGGAGACGAGCGGAGCACCACCGCCCGGCTGCCCTATGAGAAGAGCTGGCCGGTGCGCGGCTCCATCGACGACCTGGACCTGCAGGTCGATTCCATCGACGGCAAGCGGGCCCCCTCCGACCTGGCCTGCCGCATCAAGCTCGACGGCGAGGTCGTGGCGGAGGGCTCGATCTACGAGAACAGCTGCCAGGCGAGGTGGGAGGAGGACTGACGTCCCCGCTCAGCGCAGGGTGACCGGCAGCTCCTTGATGCCGTTGATGAAGTTGGACCGCAGCCGTCGCGCCTCGCCCGCCTGGCGGATGCCGGGGAAGCGCTTGGCCAGTGTCTCGAACAGCACCCGTAGCTCCAGCTTGGCCAGGTGGTTGCCCAGGCAGAAGTGCGCCCCGCCGCCGCCGAAGCCGATCTGCGGGTTCGGCTCGCGGCCGATGTCGAAGGCGTCGGGCGAGTCGAAGACGGCCTCGTCCCGGTTCGCCGACGAGTAGAAGATGACCACCTTGTCGCCCTCGCGGACCTGCTTGCCGCCGAGGACCGTGTCGGCGGTGGCCGTACGGCGGAACAGGTTGACCGGCGAGACGTAACGCACGATCTCGTCGGCGGTCGTCGCGGCCATGCCCGCCGGGTCGGCCACCAGCCGGTCCCACTCGCCGAAGTTCTCGAAGAAGGCGAGCATCCCGCCGGAGGCGGCGTTGCGGGTGGTCTCGTTGCCCGCCACCACGAGCAGCAGCACGAACAGCTCGAACTCGTCGTCGCTGAGCGTCTCGCCGTTCTCGTCGGGACGCAGCAGGCGGCTGGCGATGTCGTCCTGGGGGTTCTCCCGGCGCTCGGCGGCCAGCCGGGCGGCGTAGGAGTAGATCTCGGCCGCCGCCGCCATGCCGTCATCGGGGGTGGCGGCGTAGTCCGGGTCCTCCGCGCCGATCATCCGGTTGGACCACGCGTACAGCTTGTCGCGGTCCTCGACCGGCGCGCCGAGCAGTTCGCAGATCACGTAGAGCGGCAGCGGGGCGGCGATGTCGTGGACGAAGTCCACGTCGGACAGCCGCTCGACGCCGTCCAGCAGCACCTCGCAGATCTCCCTGATGTGCTTCTCCAGGCGGCCGATCACGCGCGGGGTGAAGCCCCGGTTGACGAGGCCGCGGCGGCGGGTGTGCTCCGGCGGGTCCTGGTTAAGGATCATCATCCGCTGGACGGCCATGGCCTCCTCGGGCATCTCGTTGAACAGCGAGAGCTTCCTGGCCGAGGAGAACAGGGCGGAGTCACGCGAGACCCGGACCACGTCCTCGTGGCGGGTGACGGCCCAGAAGCCGGGCCACTGGCGCTGGGCGTCGCCGGAGTGCCAGAACACCGGGTCGTTGGCCCGGAGCCAGCGGAACTGGTCGTGGGGGGCGCCACGGCGCGCGTAGCCGTCCTGGTCCACCACATTGATGATCATTTCTTCCCCTCACCAAGCGCTCGGCACGAGACCTGAAACGCGTTCTATTACGCCCGCTCGGTCGCGTCAAGCCGCGAGATGGGCGTCCGGTGGGGGAAAACAACGGATATCGGGGAGTGAGCGTAGGGTTCCGGCAAACGCCGGCGCCCCGCCGCAAGGGCGGGGCGTCGGTCATCGTGGCAGGTCAGTCGGTGCCCGACTCCATCGCGGCGTGGTCGAGCAGCACGTCGTCCTCCGGGACCTCGCCCCGGGAGGCGATCGCCTCGGCGCCGCCCTCGTCCATCTCGCCGATCAGCTCGGTGGGAGGCGTCGGCGCGGCCCCGAGGAGGGTGCGGTGCGCGTTGCCGACCATGCCGAGCCCGGCGTACTGCTCCAGCCTGGCGCGGGAGTCGGCGATGTCGAGGTTGCGCATGGTGAGCTGGCCGATCCGGTCGACCGGGCCGAACGCGGAGTCCTCGGTGCGCTCCATGGACAGCTTGTCCGGGTGGTAGCTGAAGGCGGGGCCCGCGGTGTCGAGGATGGAGTAGTCCTCCCCGCGCCGCAGGCGCAGGGTCACCTCGCCGCTGACCGCCGTGCCGATCCAGCGCTGCAGCGACTCGCGCAGCATCAGCGCCTGCGGGTCGAGCCAGCGGCCCTCGTACAGCAGCCGGCCGAGCTTGCGGCCCTCGATGTGGTAGCTGGCCAGTGTGTCCTCGTTGTGGATGGCGTTGACCAGGCGCTCGTAGGCCGCGTGCAGCAGGGCCATGCCGGGAGCCTCGTAGATGCCCCGGCTCTTGGCCTCGATGACGCGGTTCTCGATCTGGTCGGACATGCCCATGCCGTGCCGTCCGCCGATGGCGTTGGCCTCCAGCACCAGATCGACGGGGGAGGCGAACTCCTTGCCGTTGATGGTCATCGGACGGCCCTGCTCGAAGCCGATCGTGACGTCTTCGGCGGCGATCTCGACCGAGGGGTCCCAGAACCGGACGCCCATGATCGGTTCGACCGTCTCGATGCCCGCGTCGAGATGTTCGAGCGCCTTGGCCTCGTGGGTCGCGCCCCAGATGTTGGCGTCGGTGGAGTACGCCTTCTCCGCGCTGTCCCGGTACGGCAGGCCGCGTTCGAGCAGCCAGCCGGACATCTCCTTGCGCCCGCCCAGCTCGCTGACGAAGTCGGCGTCGAGCCACGGCTTGTAGATGCGCAGGGAGGGGTTGGCGAGCAGGCCGTAGCGGTAGAACCGCTCGATGTCGTTGCCCTTGAAGGTGGAGCCGTCGCCCCAGATCTGGACGTCGTCGTCCATCATCGCGCGCACCAGCAGGGTGCCGGTGACGGCCCGCCCGAGCGGGGTGGTGTTGAAGTAGGCGCGACCGCCGGAGCGGATGTGGAACGCCCCGCAGGCGAGTGCCGCGAACCCCTCCTCCACGAGGGCCGCACGGCAGTCGACGAGCCGGGCGACCTCCGCGCCGTACGCGGTGGCGCGGTCGGGCACCGAGGCGATGTCGGGCTCGTCGGCCTGGCCGACGTCAGCGGTGTAGGTGCAGGGGACCGCACCCTTCTCGCGCATCCACGCGACCGCTACCGAGGTGTCGAGACCGCCGGAGAAGGCGATGCCGACACGTTCACCGAAAGGCAGGGAGGTGAGTACCTTGGACACGAGTAGAAGTATATGCACACCTATGCATGACCATGCAAGGCGACTCGGAGGCCGTTCCCCCGGAGCGGGGAAACGGCCTTGGGGTGCGCCTACCGGCGGTAGGCGCGGGGGTCGGCGTGCAGGCGCTCGGCGAGGCGGATGGTGATGAACTCGTTGTTGTCCGGCACGCCCGGGGTGCGGCCGTTGGAGCCGGGGAAGTTGTTGTCGTCCAGCACGCCGAGCGTGCGGTCGTCGAGGATCACCACGTCCTCGATGGTCTGGAACGGGAAGCGGAAGGTCTCGCCGAAGCCGCCCACCCGCTTGGGGTTGGCCACGTCGAGCAGGTCGGCCACGAGGGTCTTGTCCATCGCGCCGTCACGGTCGCGGTCGCGGGCGTCGGCCAGGTAGATGCGCTTGAAGGCCGCCGCGTCGCCCTGCAGGTTGTCCCGCTCGATGATCAGGAAGCGGTGGTCGTCCACGGTGATGGCGTCGCCGATGGCGTTGGCCGGGTTCTCCAGCCGGTAGGTGAGCCGCTTGCCGGTGTACGCGCGCTTGCGCAGGTCGAACTCGTACATCCGCAGCGCGCCCGCCGGGTCGCCGGCCACCGTGCCCTCAAGGAGCGGGTAGAGCCTGCGGCCGTCCGCCGACCTGGCCATGCCCTCGAAGCCCTTGCTGGAGCCGAGGTTCGGCTGCCCGCCGTTCAGGTAGGGGTTCTCGGGGGCCTGGACGCCCGGCAGCAGGATCGGCGGCTCCAGCAGCCGGCCGGTGGCCGACACGTGCAGCAGGGCCGGGCCGAACTCGTCGCCGATCCAGTAGGTCCCGTCGGTGAGCCGCACGATCGACTCGATGTCGAAGTCCGAGCCGGTCAGCGTGCGGTCCTGCCTGACGAGCGGCCACGGCACCAGCCGCTTGGGGTCGGTGAGGTAGAAGCCGCCGAGCACCTGGACCGACCCTGAGCGGAAGTCGGGCTTGATCCGGTGCACCCGCAGCAGGAAGTCGGCGCTGTTGCGCTTGTTGCCGAAGCCGTTGTCGGACAGCGCGTCGAAGGTGCCGTCGTGCCGGTCCACGACACCGCTGAAGCCCTGCACCGGCTGGCCGGGGAACGGGGCGGCGACGCCGTTGACCGGCGCGGGGTCCAGCAGCGTCCCGGAGATCGGGCTGCCGGGCACGTAGGTGAGCGCGGGCAGCGACGCGAAGCCGGTCAGCGTGGCCCGGCCCCTGGCGTCGCCCGCCCCCGAGGTGACGCCGTCCGGCGTGGGCTCGGCGTGCGCGGGAGAGGCGAGGGCCAGCCCGAGGGTCAGGACGGCGGAGCCCGCCGCCAGCGTGATGCGTTTCATGGGCCGCACGGTAGGGCGGTCAAATGACGCGCAACCCAACAGAGCGCAACAGAACCCCTGCCGGTCTCGTTGCCAATATTGTGTGTCACACACTATTGTGTCATCATGCTCGAAGAGGAGCTTCTCTCCACCCACCTGCAAGAGCTCCGGCGGGGCACAGTCGTCCTCGCCTGCCTGCTCGTACTCAAACGCCCCAACTACGGCTACGCCCTGCTCGACCTGCTGAACCGGCAGGGCTTCGCCGTCGACGCCAACACCCTCTACCCGCTCCTGCGCCGTCTGGAGAAACAAGCCCTGCTGACCAGCGACTGGAACACCGAGGAGTCCCGGCCGCGCAAGTTCTACCGCACCAGCGCCAAGGGCGAGGCGCTCGCCGACACCCTCAGCAGCGACTGGGACGACCTCGCAGCCGCCTTCCGGCTCCTCAAAGGAGAGTTGTGACCGGCACCCTCACCGACCGCTATGTGGCGGCGGCACTGCATCACCTGCCCGCACGGCAGCGGCCCGAGATCGAGAAGGAGCTGCGAGCCTCCATCGCCGACACGCTCGACGGCCGCCTCGACGCCGGTGACGACCCGGCGGACGCCGAGGTCGCGGCGCTCACCCAGCTCGGCGACCCGGCGCGCCTGGCCGCCGGATACGCCGACCGCCCGCTCCAGCTCATCGGCCCGGCCCTCTACCTGGACTACCGGCGGCTGCTGACCGCGCTGCTGGTGACGATCGTGCCCGCCGTCGCGGTGGCGGTGGGGCTGACCCGCGGGCTGGCCGGGGCGGGCGCGGCCGACGTGCTCGGCGGCACGCTCGGCGCGGCGGTCACCACGGCCGTCCACATCGGCTTCTGGACGACGCTGGGGTTCGCGGTCATCGAACGGCTGGCCGTACGGGGGCCGCTGCGGCGCTCCTGGACCCCGGACGCGCTCCCGGCCGAACCCAGCCGCCGCCTGCGCTACGCCGAGCTGATCAGCGTCACCGTGGTGACGGTGCTCTTCTCGGCCGGGCTGCTGCTCTCCCCGTCCTTCAGCACCGAGACCGACGCCGCCGGCGCGCCGATCGGGCTGTTCGCGCCCTGGCTGTGGGAGACGGGAGTGGTCTACTGGTTCGTCGCCGTGGTGGCCGTCGAGCTGTGCTTCGTCTACGCCAGATACTACGCGCGCTGGAGCGTGCCGCTGGCCGTCGCCGGGGCGCTGGCCGACTTCGCCGCCCCCGTGACGCTGATCTGGCTCGTGCTCAACGACAAGGTGCTCAACCCCGCCTTCGTCGCGGCGGCCGGATGGCCGCCGGAGGTGCCCTACTTCATCGGCGTCGGCCTCGTGGTGATGTCCGTGCTCACCATCCTGCACACCGTCGCCGAAAGCCTGCGCCGCGCCCGGAACCGCTGAGTCCGTTGAGCCCGTTGAGTTCGTCCTACCGAGAGGAAGATCCCATGAAGGCGATCGTCTACACCAGATACGGCCCGCCCGAGGTCCTGAGCTACGCCGACGTTCCGAAACCCGTGCCCGGTGACCGTGAAGCGCTCGTGCGGGTGCGCGCGGCGTCGGTCAACTTCGGCGACCGGGCCGCGATGCGGGGCTCGCCGGGGATCATGCGCCTGGCCTTCGGGTTCCCGCGCCCACGCAAGACCATCCTGGGGCGCGCGGTCGCTGGCACCGTGGAGGCCGTCGGTCCGGGCGTGACCCGCTTCGCACCCGGCGACGACGTGTTCGGAGAGGCCGCCCAGCTCGGGTTCGCCGAGTACGTGGCGATTCCGGAGAAGCGGCTCGCCGCCAAGCCGCCGGAGGTCACCTTCGAGCAGGCCGCCACGCTGCCGGTGGCGGGCGTGACGGCGCTGGCCGCGCTGCGCCTCGGCGACGCGGGGCCGGGGCGGAACGTGCTCGTCAACGGAGCTTCCGGCGGTGTCGGCACGTTCACCGTCCAGCTCGCCAAGCGCCTCGGCGCACGGGTCACCGCCGTCTGCCGGGCCCGCAACGCCGACCTGGTCCGCTCGATCGGCGCCGACCAGGTGATCGACTACACCACGACGGACCTGACGCAGTCACCGGAGCGCTTCGACCTCATCATCGACCTCGCGGGCGGCCACCCGGTGTCCGCGATGCGCCGCCTGCTCACCCCACGGGGCACCTACGTGGCCACCACCGGCAACGGCGGCGCGTTCCTCGGCCCGCTCCCGCTCATGCTCGCCGTCCTGGTGACCGCTCCCTTCGTACGGCAGAGCCTGCGCCCCCTGGCCGTCGGGACCGACGCCGACGATCTGGCCCGGCTCGGCGAGCTCACCGCCAAGGGTGAGATCACTCCGGTCATCGAGGCCACCTACCCCCTGAGCGCCACGGCGGAGGCCATCCGCGCCCAGGAGACCGCCCACGCCCAGGGCAAGATCGTCCTCACCGTCTGACCTCCGCCCGCGCCGCGTCCTCGACGCTCTGCCTCCACTCGTCTTCCGTCGCGAACAGGACGGCCATGGCCTGCTCGAACGCGGCGGCCGAGTCCTCCGGCCGGCCCGCTCGATCCAGCTCCAGCCCGAGCCTCAGCAGGGCCTGGCTCATGCCCTCGACGTCGTAGCCCTGGTGGTAGTGCGTGATCGCCTCTTCGAAGGCGGCGACGGCCTCCTCGACGCGACGGGCTCGGAACAGCGCCAGGCCGCGGCGGACGTGCGACTGCGGATCGGGGCCGATGTTCGCGTACGACCGGTACTCCTCGATCTCGTCGATCCGGACGACACCGTCCTGAATGGCGCGCGCGAGCAGGTCCGTCTTGGTTGGGGCCGGGCGTCCGACGCTCGCGTACTTCATCCGGGCCCGGTGGATGTAGTCACGAACGGTGGCCTCGCTGATCCCCATCCGGCGGGCCACCGACTGCTTGCTCATGCTCTGGAACCAGAGCAGCAGAGCCGTCCGCTCCTGCTGGGAGAGACGCGGCGAGGTGTCCCGGTTCATCGCCTCGACCATCGCGGGCGGCACGGTGGGGCGGTCGTCGGCGACAGCGAGGATCGTCTCCACCAGGGCATCGCCGGACGTACTGCCGTCGAGCACGGCCACCGCCCCCGCGTCGAGGGCGGCCCGGACGGCCTCCGCCCTGGGCGGGTATCGCAGGTGCGCGATCACGCGCCGCCCCGGCGCGCAGGTGGCGGCGATGTGGCTCGCGAAGCGGACGTCGTCGCCGCTCTGGTCGATCACAAGGACATCGGGGTCCGGCGGTACCGAGTCGACGGTCGGGCCGGTCGCGACGAGGTCCAGACGCCGCCCGGGGTCGGCGAGGATCATCGACCGGATGCCCTCGGCGAGGACGGTCTGCTCGGTGACCAGCGCCACGCGCACCCGGGCGGAAGCGGAGGCATCCGGGACGCTCACGGTCGGCTGTGGCCGCGCCGTGGTGTCCCCGTCGCGGTTCACGGCCCGGTTCCAGCGCGCCCGCCATTCCTCCGCGTCGCCGCCGCACGCCTTCACCATGGCGAGGGTGACCGCGAGGCTGGGCAGGCTCCTGCCGCTCATCGCCGTCGAGACGGTCGCGGGGGAGCGCTCGATGAGCGCGGCGAGGGTGCGGACCGGCGGCTCACCGGCCGTCTGCCACAGGTTCCGCAGGGCCTGGGCGAAGGCGGCGAACGGGCCGTCGGTCACGGGGCCCATGGGGCGGCCGCGGCCCCGGGTCATTTGTCGCTCTCCCTCGCGATTCCGTTGAGGACGTTTCGCCCGATGGCCATCAGCGCGCTGCGGCCGTATATCGCGGCGGCGGATATTCCGAGGGACCACAGCGCGAGTTGGACGATCTCGTCGTCGGGGACGCCGAGCACCCGCAGCGTGCCGAAGAAGACGAGCAGGCTGATGGCGAGAACCACGAAGAAGGCCTCGCCGCAGCGGGTGGAACCGGACGGCTTCCGCGTGCCGTCCTCGGGGCCGGTCGTACGGTGACCGGCGGCCTGGTCGGCGTGGCCGAAGGGGATGTCCGCCGGGGGGATGCCGGCGAGGTCGTCCAGGGCGGCGTGCGCGACCGGTCTCTGGGACGCAGTGTGCGACATGTGCGGCTCGATCTTTCCGGGGACTGCCGGATATTCCATCTGAAATCAGGCGATTGATGGATAAATCGGTTCCCCATTGGCGGACTTGCGGTCTGATGGTCTCGGGCACTGGCCGCCTGTGGTTGGCGCCACAGGGCAGGCCATTGAACCGATGGTTGCATATCACGGCTTAGGTGACAATGCTGGGAAAGGCGCATCGAATTGGTGCTGATTTGTTCAGTGAACAATGCGCGCGATGCCCGTCGAACGCCCGACTCCCGAGGGCCCGTGCCGTGAGCGATGCTGGAGCAGTCGATCTTTCTGTTCCGATGGTCTCGGGCAGTGGGTGCGACAGGCCGTTCACCGGCCGCCCGGACCGGATCTTGTTGGCGCAAACCGGTCCACGCGAAAGCCCTCTCCGCACGCGGAGAGGGCTTCGTCGTGCCGATCAGCGCTTGAAGAGCAGCCGCCAGGGCATCAGCGCCGACTCCAGTTGCACGCGCAGGCTCATCTTGGACGTGCCCGCCCGGCGGTCGGAGAAGTGGATGGGGATCTCGATGATGGTCATTCCGGCCCTGGACGCCCGGTAGTGCATCTCGACCTGGAAGCTGTAGCCGCCGGAGGCGATGCCGTCCAGGTGCAGGGCGGCCAGGTCGGCGGCCCGCCAGATCTTGAAGCCGGCCGTGACGTCGCGCAGCCTGATCCGCAGGATGGTGCGGACGTAGAAGTTCGCCCAGGCCGACAGGGCGCGGCGGCGCAGGCTCCACTCGGCGGCCAGGGTGCCGCCGGAGACGTAGCGGCTGCCGATCACGCAGGCGGCGCCGGTCGCCTCGGCGGTGCCGAACAGGCGGGGGACGGCGTCCACGGGGTGGGAGAAATCGGAATCCATCTGGACCACGTAGTCGGCGCCGTCGGCGAGGGCGGTCTCCAGGCCCTGCACGTAGGCGCGGCCGAGCCCTTCCCTGACCTTGCGGTGGACCACCGAGACGTGGCCCGGGTGCGCGGTGGCGAGGTCGTCGGCGACCTTGCCGGTGCCGTCGGGGGAGTCGTCGTCCACGACGAGGATCCGCAGGCCGGGGATCGGCAGCGCGAGCAGCTCCGCGGCGAGGGCCGGGAGGTTGTCCGCCTCGTTGTAGGTCGGGATGACGACGGTGACGGTGGCCATGGTGGGGTCATGTTAGCGGCCGGATGATCGGTTTGACGCGGGTAAGCGGTTTTGTGTCAACCGGCTGATCGGACAGGAGTATTGCACTGATCAGTCTAAAATGTGTTAGCGTGCTCGGTATGGCGCGACCGAGGGGGTTCGACGAGGACCGGGCGATCGAGGCGGCGATGCGGGCGTTCTGGGGCGCGGGCTACGAGGGCACCTCGACGCAGGACCTCTGCGTGGCGACCGGCCTCGGGCGCAGCAGCGTCTACAACACCTTCACCAGCAAGCGCGACCTGTTCGCCAGGGCGCTGCGCCATTACATGGCCGACCGCAACGCCTCGATCGCCGAGCTGCTCGGCGGCGATCTGCCCGCCCGGGAGAGGATCCGCGCGATGCTGTGGGGGGCGGTCGATCCGCCGCCCGGCGAGCCCGCCGGGTGTCTCGTGGTCAACTCCATGGTCGAGGTGGCCCCGCACGACGCCGAGCTGGCCGGGGTGCTGTCCGCCGACTACGACCGGCGGCTGAAGATGCTCGTGGCGGTGCTCGAAGAGGGCATGCGGGCCGGAGAGGTCGACCCAGGCAAGGACGCCACGGCCCTGGCCCACTTCGTGATCGCCACCATCGGCGGGCTGCGGGTCGCGGGGCGCGGCGGGGCCGACCGGGCGACGCTGGAGGCGATCGCGACCACCGCCATGACCGCCATCTGAAACGAATCGCACCTGAGACCGCCCGGCCGGGCGGCGCTTCGGCGCGCCCATGTTTTGAACTGATCGATCTAAAATCATCGTGAGTCAAGGAGTCCCCTCGATGCCGCTGGCCGTCTACATCCTGGGCTTTTCGATCTTCGCCCAGGGCACCTCGGAACTGATGCTCGCCGGGCTGCTCCCGGAAATGGCCGCCGACCTCGGGGTTTCGGTGCCCGAGGCGGGGATGCTGATCTCCGCGTTCGCCGTCGGCATGCTGGTGGGCGCGCCGGTGCTGGCGGTGGCCACGTTGCGGTGGCCGCGCCGTACGGTGTTGCTCACCTTTCTCGGCATCTTCATCGCCACCCACGTGGTGGGCGCGCTGACCACCGACTACACCGCGCTGCTGATCACCCGGGCCGCCGGGGCGTTCGTGTACGCCGGGTTCTGGGCGGTGGCCGCGGTCACCGCGGTGAGCCTGGTCCCGGCGAACGCCAAGGGCCGGGCGATGTCGGTCGTGGCGAGCGGCCTCACGCTCGCCACGGTCTTCGGGTTGCCCCTGGGCACGGTGCTCGGCCAGCGTCTCGGCTGGCAGACCGCCTTCTGGGCGGTGGGCGTGCTGTCGGCGCTGTCCGTGATCGGCATCCTGGCCACCGTGCCCGGCGGCAGGCCGTCCGGCGAGAACGTCCCCCGGCTCGGCCGTGAGCTGCGCGCGCTGGTCAGCCCCCGGCTGTGGCTCGCGTACGGCACGACCGCGCTGATCACGGGCGCGCTGCTGGTCGTCTTCAGCTACCTGGCCCCGTTCCTGACCGAGACCACCGGCCTGCCGCCCGCCATGGTCCCCGTCGTGCTGGGCGTGTACGGGGTGGGCTCGTTCATCGGCGTCACCATCGGCGGGCGCACAGCCGACGCCCGTCCGTTCGCCACCCTGTTCGTGGGGGTGGCCGGGGTGATCGTGGTTTCGGCGGCCCTGGCCCTCGCCGCGCGGGAGCCGGCGCCGACCATCGCGCTGGCCTTCCTGCTCGGCGCGTTCGGCTTCGGCGTCAACCCGGCGCTGAACACCCGGGTGTTCTCGCTGGCGGGCGACGCCCCGACGCTGGCCGCGGGGACCAACGTCTCGGCCTTCAACGTCGGCATCACGGCCGGGCCCTGGCTCGGCGGGCTGGCGATCGGGGCGGGGGCGGGTTACCCGTCGCTCGCCTGGATCGGCGCGGCGCTGGCCCTGGCGGCGCTCGCGGCCGTCGCCGGGTCGGCGGCGCTGGCCCGCCGTACGCCCCGGGCGCGGGTGCCGGAGAGCCCGGCACCCAGTGTGATCTCCGCCTGAGCGGCGCAATTGCCGGAAATAATGGAATATTGCGTGTGATAAG
This sequence comes from Spongiactinospora sp. TRM90649, assembly GCF_029382225.1. Taxonomy (GTDB): domain Bacteria; phylum Actinomycetota; class Actinomycetes; order Streptosporangiales; family Streptosporangiaceae; genus Spongiactinospora. The sequence goes on along the minus strand of NZ_JARLTC010000027.1, from coordinate 59,338 downwards.
CGGGCTTGTCTGATGTAACTTTCAATCAGTAATTATATGAGCATCGCTCGGGTCGTCCGATTCCCGATTTTAGGGCATGGTCAACCCTGAGTCGATCATGTTATTCTCGCCGCAACCCGATCTCCATTCGGGACAAGTCCACCGAACTGCGGCGATCCCCCATGTTCTGTCATGGGAAAGCGCTAACAGTGGCGCTCGCCCCATACGGCGGACGAGGTGTGAAGTCGTATGAAACGACGCGAATCATGGTCGCCGGTCCCGGCCGGCCGGTCGGCGAGGTGCGTTGCGGCCACTGTCAGGCCGGAGCGCGAGGGCCCCTCTCCGTCCGTCCACCGGGAACGGCCGGCCGGTGGCCGCCAGGCGGGACGGCGGGCTCTCGACGTCGAACCGCCGGGCCACCGGCCGACACCGGTCCGGGGGCGCAGTGCCACCGGAGGCGAGCCCTCCGGTGGCACTCCTCACCCCCGGGCCTCACCCCCGGGCCTCACCCCTCCCCGGCGGCCAGCAGCCTCTCGATCTCGCCGATCGTCCGCTCGTTGTCGCGGTGCAGCACCGCGTGCACCCCGCCTTCGCGCGCGGCGGCGACGGCCCGGTCCATGTCGTCCACGAACACCGTCTCCTCCGGGCGGACGCCGAGGCGTTCCCAGGTCAGCGCGTAGACGCGCGGATCGGGCTTGTTCATGCCGACCTCGTGTGAATAGACGATCAGATCGACGAGGTCCTCGAAACCGTAGGCGGCCTGCTCGCGTTCCCGCGCGCCGACGAAGCTGTTGCTCAGGATCCCGGTGGCGTACCTCGGCCGGAGCCCCCGGGTGTACTCGATCAGTTCGGTGTTGGGCACACCGAGGTACTGCCGCCACAGATCGGCCATGAACGCCTCGACCTGCGGGCCGGTCATCCCGAGGCGTCCGGCGGGCGTCAGCGCGGTAGGAGCTTCAGGGTGGTCTCGCGGGCGGGGCCGGCGATCATGGGATCGACGTAGTCGGGGCTGTAGTGGCCGTACTTGGCCCGGTAGGCGTCGTCGATCCGTTCATTGAGGCCGGGGTCGGTCTCCTCGGTGAAGGTGACGTCGGCCTCAATGCCGTCGGCCTGGACGTGGCCCCGGTGGGTGGTGACGGCGGCGCGGTACCACTTGCCGTCGTGGCCCCGGTAGGAGCGGGCGAACAGGTCGTCGTCCACTCGCACGACCCAGATCGGGACCTCGTGCCGGGTGGTGCCGTCCTTCTCGGCCGGTGCGACGTGCAGTTCGTCGGCGGCACCGATGCCGTCGAGCTGATCCTTGGTCCAGTCGCTCATGGTCCTGCCTTTCTGTGCGGATGTTCGCGACCGCCGCCGGGCGGGCCCCTCACGGGCGCGGTCGGATCCGCACACGCAGGTGGCCACGACGCGGACGATCACGTCGGTGGGCTGGACGATGACCGGGGCGGGGCGCTCTTCCAGTCGCACGTTCCCCGGCGCGTACAGAACGGCTCCACGCATGATGAGTCCTCGTTCGCGGCGTATCGATCCCCCTCGATACCTGCCTCATGCCCCGCGAAGGCGCACGTGAAGCGGCCACCATGGCAAGTCATCGGGTGTCTGATCGGGTTCTGGGATTGAAATGCCCATTTTCGGCGTGTAATCCTTTTGGAGATCCGATGTCTAGTTGAAGGAGTTGGCCGGATGAGCGAGTTCACCGGCCGCAAGGCCCTGGTCACCGGGGGCGGGTCCGGGATCGGCCTGGCCACCGCCGCACTGCTCGCGGGGCGCGGGGCGCTCGACGCCCGCCAGCCGATGGGCCGCCTGGTCACCGCCGACGAGGTCGCCGCCGCCATCGCCTACCTCGCGTGCCCGCACGCGGGCGCGACCACCGGCACCGCCCTCGCCGTGGACGGCGGGATGCAAGGACTCCGCCTCCGCCCGCGCGCCTGAACCCCCGGCGCGGGTCAGGCGAGGGCGCGGCGCAGCCAGTCCTCGACGCCGGCGATGTGGACGGTCGCCCAGCTACGGGCGATCTCCGGACGGCGGGCCGCGATGGCGTCGCAGATCGCCGCGTGCTGCTCGACGGTCTTCTCCAGCGCGCGCTCCTCGGTCAGCCCCCGCCGGCCACGGGCGCGTGTGGTCGGCCCCGAGATGCTCTCGATCAGCGAGCTGAGCACCGGGTTGCCCGCTCCGGCGGCGATCCGCCGGTGGAAGGCGAGGTCGTTGGCGACCAGTTCGGCCACGGTGGGCTCGGCGGGCAGGGACGCCAGGATCTCGCGCAGCTCCTCGACGTCGGACGGGGTCATCAGGGTCGCGGCCAACTCGGTGGCGGCGGGCTCCAGGATGCGCCTGACCTGGAAGAAGTGCAGGACCGTGTCGTCGCGATGGAAGTCGATGACGAAAGACATGGCGTCCAGCAGCAGGTGCGGCTCCAGGCTGGTCACGTAGGTGCCGTCGCCCTGGCGCACGTCGAGGACGTGGATCAGCGCGAGCGCACGGACCGCCTCGCGCAGCGAGTTGCGCGAGAGGCCGAGCCGTTCGGCGAGGTCGGCCTCCTTGGGCAGCCGGTCGCCGGGCGCGAGCTCGCCCGAGACGATCATCTGCTTGATCCTGCCGATCGCGGCGTCGGTGACCGCCATCTCGCACCATCCCTCGCGTAGTGCGGCACGGCCGCCGGGGGAGACATCCGATGTCTAGTGTACGGCGCGGCTTCTCTCCGCCCCAGGTGTGTCGCCGCCGGTCAGAAGTCGAAGAGCAGCCTGCTGGCGACGATCTCCATGCGCTGCTGGATCTGCTCGTAGGTGCGCCTGCCGCGCAGCATCTCCAGCAGTTCGTGCACCCACACCCCGGCCAGCGCGCCGGTGAGGGCGGACCGCTCGGGCCGCTCGGACTCGGTGTCCGCGTGCCGGTCGCCCACCGCGACCCGCAGCAGCAGCCGCGCCAGCCGGTCGCCGAACGGGGTCTCGACATCCGCCATGATCAGCGAGCGGATCAGCGCGTCGGCCAGTTCAGGCTCGCGCATCAGCCCCCTGGTCGCCCGCATCAGGACGTCGACCGCGCGCCCGGCCGGGGTCTCGGCGGCGGGCGGGCGGCGCTCGATGCTGCTCTCCAGCAGGTCGATCTCCTCGCCGACCACCGCGACGACGAGGTCCATCTTGGAGGGGAAGTAACGGTAGAGCGTGCCCAGCGCTACCCCGGCCCGCTCGGCGACCGTGCGCATCTGCATGGCCTCGACGCCGCCTCGCGAGGCCAGCGCGGCGGCGGCCTGCACGATCCGCTTGCGGCGCTGGTGCTGGCTGCGGGTGCGCACCCCCGAGGGCGGGATCTGTGGCTTGGGCTCGCCTGGCGCGATGAGGGCGCTCTCGGCCGGGATGGGGGTGCCGGTGCCGCGCCGTCTGGGCTGCGCGGCGGGGCCGGTATGCGGGGAACGCATGAGAACACGTTATCTGAAAAGCGTGGGTCGCGCTGGGTTACTGACTGGTACCCGCGGTCGCCGGTCTACCAACGCCTTTCGCATTACCCGCTATATCTGAATCAATTAGGTGATAGCAGGGGCAATCCTGTAATGGAATCCGTTCTAATTCGGTCGTCCGGTTGACGGGTCGCCCGGTTCCGGGTGGCGAAATTTCGCCCGGGGGAGGGGAAACACCAGTCCCGGGTGCGGGGGCCGTACCCCGTCCGGAGCGCTCACGGCGCGTCGCGCGCCGCTCTTTGAGAGAGTGACCGGGTGAACACGCTGCGCGTCCGGGCGTGTGTCAGCGTGGGAGGGGTGGGTATCGGAAATGCCGGTACGAACGTCGTCCGAAGCCGTGTCGTCCGAGGTCGTCTCGTCCGGGCGCGGGGGAGCCGCGCGCCCGGCCACACCCGACCGCCCGATCACTGCCGACCTCTGCGCCGTCGGCACGCCGATCCCCGAGATGGCGCTACGCGTCCCGCCCCCGCACGCCGCCGCGCCGGGGTCGCGCGACGGCTTCCTCAACATGCTGCTCACCATGCGGATGGTGGAGCACTACGTGCAGGAGTGGGCCGGGCCGTACACGATGATCAAGGGCCTCAACGTCAAGCTCGACACCGCCGCTCACCCCGGCGACCTGGTCGTCTTCGCGGGCGTGGTGGTCGAGCGCGCCGGCCCCGACCTCACCATCGAGGTGCACGGGCGGCTTCCCGCCGCCTCCCACGCCACGGCGACCGTCCGCCTGGCCCTGCCGTCCGCCCTACCTTCCACGCTGCCGTCCGGCTACCGCGACTGAGCCGCGCGTCCGGCGGCCTGCGCCCACAGGCGGCCCGTGCCCTCCCGGCGGCCCCAGGCGATCAGCACCGCGCCCTCGGGCGCGGCGGCGACGTCGGCCTCGACGCGGTTCTCCTCCGCCGCGAGCCGCAGCTCCTCCAGCCGGGCCCGCTGCGCCCCGGCGAACGGCGTGTCGGCCAGGTCGGCGAGAAACGCCGATTGTCTCGCGTGCCCGGACTACCAGGTGACGATGGTCGGCACCGCGAAGAAGACGATCAGCGCGATGGCGACGCAGATGATGAACCCGATCAGCTCCCACGCCCAGTCGAAGTGGTGCTCACCGAGCTTCACCGGCTTGATCGTGCTGCGCCGCCGGGAGCGCGGCGGCCCCTTCGACGTGGCCGGGGCCTCGACGTCGGCTTCCTCCGCGAGGTCCGCGCCGGTCTCGGCCTGGCGGGCCGGATCGACGATGCGCAGCGCGAACAGGCCCTTGGACGGCTCGACGATGGTGGCGCGGGCCGTCTCGAAGACGTCGGGCCTCGGCGCCGGCAGGGGCGGCTTCGGCTCGTCGCGCGGCAGCTCGCGCGCCGGAGGCGGCACGAGCGGGGCCTGCGCGACCGGCTGCGGTGCGGCCTTTGCGGGCGGGGGCGCGGAGAGGTCGGGCAGGTCGAAGACGTCGGTGGTCTCGGCGGCGTCCGCGTCGTCGGCGGGCTGCTCCGTCCTGGCGAGCCTGGTGGGCCGGGTCGGCTCGTTGAGCTCGACCGGCTCGACGATCACCGTCGTGATCGGCATCAGGTAGACCGGCTCCGAAGGGCGCGCGGACCTCGACGGCGGGCTGAGCACGTCGGCCGGCGGCTCGGGACGCGGTTCGAGACCCGGCTCGGGTCGCGGCTCCACCGGCGGCGCGGGAACGTCGAGCACATCAGCCGGAACCGGGGCGGACAGCACCGGGACCGGCATGAACGGACGCGGGCGCAGCGTCGGCATCGGCTCCGTGGTGGCCTCGTGCCGGGAGACCTCGCCGGGCTGGGGCGGGGCCGGGCCCAGTTCGTAAAGGCCCGCGTTGGTGCGCTCGTCGGTCGAGCCGAGCGGGCGCGGCCAGCCGGGCGGCGTCGGCCACAGCGCCTTGACCGGCGGGCCGCCGCGGAACCGGGAGGCCGGGCCGGAGCTGAGCGGCTGCTCGCCCATCGCGGCGAGGATGCGGGCGCGCAGCAGCGCGGGCGGCGGACGCCACGGCAGCCGGGCCAGCACGTCACGGGTGGGGGCGACCGACAGCGCGCCGTACACCTCGGCGACCCGCTCGGGGACGCGGTGCCCGATCGAGGCCAGCGAGAGCGCCAGCGCCTGCCGGAACCGCTGCTCGGCGCCGGTGGCGAGGTCGTCGGCGGTGTCGGCGGCGACGTCGAGGACCCAGGCCAGCTCGTCGATGGTGAGCCCGCAGACCACGGCCAGCAGCAGCACCTCGCGCTGGTGCGGGCGCAGCTCGCGCACCACGCGCTCGACCAGCGCGCCCACGGGGTCGTCTGCCGGATCGACGCGGGCGGCGGCGTAGACGACGTCGCGGCGGTAGATCTCCCGGCGGGCCAGCGCGTACAGGGCGGCCCGGGGCGATTCGACGGCGGGGACCGCGGACATCACGGCGGTCAGCGCGTCGGCGGCGGCAGAGGTGTCGCCGAGCTGGTCGTGGCAGTAGGCGAACAGCCCGACGGCGTGCCGGTCGTAGAGCTCGGCGACCAGCTCGCTGTGCGAGCGCCGGTCGGTGAGCGGGTGGGTCACGAGCCGGTCCTTCACGAGTCTGGCGGATGGTCGTGCGAAGTCTCGCCGCCGAGATCACCCGGCGACATGCGGTAATCATGTCAACTCGCGGGGGGTCCCCGCACCTCCGGATACCTATTTGATAGAAAACACAGTTCGGACGACGGTTTCGGGGGCATTGCCGGTCGGGTGGACACGGGGAGGACACAAGCAGGACACGGGCGGGAAGCGGAGCGACGACATAGGCCACTAAACCCCCTTAGGCTGTCGGGAAGGAGATCATCCAGATGGTCGTGACAGCACGCGCGGCGATACGAGGGCGCCGGTCGCGGCCCAGCCGCCGGGAAGCACGAGGACACGCGTGATCACATTTGACGGTGTCACCAAGCGTTACGCCGACGGGACCATCGCCGTCGACGACCTGAATCTCGAAGTGCCGACCGGTGAGATCACCGTCCTGGTCGGCCCGTCCGGGTGCGGTAAGACCACCTCACTCCGGATGATCAACCGCATGATCGACGCGACCGGGGGCAAGATCCTGCTCGACGGCGTGGACGTCCGCACGATCGACCCGCCCACGCTGCGGCGGGGGATCGGATACGTGATCCAGCAGGCCGGGCTCTTCCCGCACCGCACGATCGTGGACAACATCGCCACCGTTCCCCTGCTGCTCGGCTGGGACCGCAAGCGGGCCCGGACGACGGCCATGGAGCTGCTCGAACGCGTCGGGCTCGCCCCCGAGATGGCCCGCCGCTACCCCTTCCAGCTCTCCGGCGGCCAGCAGCAGCGGGTCGGCGTGGCCCGGGCGCTGGCCGCCGACCCGCCCGTGCTGCTGATGGACGAGCCGTTCAGCGCGGTGGACCCGGTAGTGCGCACCAGCCTGCAAGAAGAACTGCTGCGGCTGCAGGCGGAGCTGAACAAGACCATCGTCTTCGTCACCCACGACATCGACGAGGCCATCAAGCTCGGCGACCGGGTCGCGGTGCTGCGCGTCGGCGGGCGGCTCGCCCAGGTCGCCGCCCCGGCCGCGCTCCTGTCCGCCCCGGCCGACGAGTTCGTGACCGAGTTCCTCGGGCGCGACCGGGGTATCCGCCGCCTGTCGTTCATGCCGGCCGACGGGCTGCGGCTCAGGTCCGACCTGACGGTCCCGGTCACCGCCGACGCCTCGGCGGCGGCGCGCACGGCCGCCGCCGTCCAGACGCCCTGGCTGGCCGTGGTGGACGCGAAGAACCGGCCGCTGGGCTGGGTGAACCCGGCGGAGCTGCCGGAGGACGGCACGCTCGCCGAGGTGCGGCCGCTGCCGTACGGCACCTTCGTGCTCGGGCGCGACTCGCTGCGGACGGCGCTGGACGCCGCGCTGCTGTCGCCGTCCGGCTGCGCGCTCGCGGTCGAGGCGGACGGCGGCGCGGTGGTGGGCGTGGCCACCCGCGAGTCGCTGGACGAGGCCCTGGCCGAGGCCGCCTCCGAGGTCGGGAGTGCGTCCCATGACGGTTGAGGAACCGTCGATCTGGGAGTGGTTCGCCCGCAACTGGAACACCGGGCGGCCGACCAGCATCGACGCCCTGCTCGGCGACCACGTGCTGATGTCGCTGGTGCCGATCCTGGCCGCGCTGGCGCTCTCGGTGCCGCTCGGCATGCTGTGCGTGCGCTGGCGGGTGCTCTACCAGCCGGTCGCCGGTGTGATGAACGTCATCTACGCGCTGCCCTCGCTCGCGCTCTTCGCGGTGCTGCTGGGGGTCACCGGACTGTCCCCGGTGACCGTGATCATCCCGCTCACCTTCTACTCGATCGCGGTGCTGGTGCCCGCCGTCGTGGACGGGCTGAACGCGGTGCCCGACCACGTCAGGCAGTCGGCCGTGGCGATGGGCTTCACCCCGGCGCGGCGGCTGACCAGGGTCGAGCTGCCGCTGGCCGCGCCCGTGGTGCTGGCCGGTCTGCGGGTGGTCGCGGTGTCCAGCATCAGCCTGGTCAGCGTGGGCGCGCTGGTCGGCCTCGGCGGGCTGGGCGGCCTGTTCATCCGGGCGTTCCAGCTCGACTTCTACGTCCCGGCGATCGTGGGGATCGTGCTCATCGTGCTGCTCGCCCTGGTGGTGGACGGAATCCTGGTGCTGGCTCAGCGGTTGCTCACACCGTGGGTGCGGGCGAGGAGGGGCGCGTGAACTGGCTGATCGAGTTCTTCGGCGACCCCGCGAACTGGTCGGGCTCGGACGGGATTCCCGCCCGGATCCTGGAGCACCTGCTCTACTCGGTGGCCGCGCTGGTGCTGGCCGCGCTGGTCGCGATCCCGCTGGGGCTGTGGATCGGGCACACCGGCCGTGGGTCGTTCGCGATCGTGGTGATCGCCAACCTGGCGCGGGCGCTGCCCACGCTCGGGCTGGTGGTGCTGATCGCGATGCTGCTCGGCACGGCGTCGCTGTGGCCGCTGCTGATCGCGCTGGTGGCGCTGGCCGTACCGGCGATCCTGGTGAACACCTTCGAGGGCATCAGGGGCGTGGACCCCGACCTGCGCGACGCCGCGTACGGGATGGGGCTGTCCGGGAGGCAGGTGCTCGGGCGGGTGCTGGTGCCGGTGGCGCTGCCGCTGATCCTGCTGGGGCTGCGGCTGGCCGCGATCCAGATCGTGGCGACCGCCGCCGTCGCCGCCTACACCGGCCTCGGCGGGCTCGGCCGTTACGTGATCGACGGCCTGGCCGTGAAGGACTACTCGGTGGTCCTGGGCGGCTCGGTGCTGATCGTCCTCTTCGCGCTGGCGGTGCAGTCGCTCTTCGTGCTCGTCGGGCGCTTTGTGGTCTCCCCGGGGGTGAGCAGGCGGCTTCGCACCCGTTAATCTCTGTAATACCCCCCGCTAGGAAAGGAAATATTACGATGCGACGCGTATTCGGCTCCGTGGCCGTGCTCGTCTCGGCCATGCTCGCCGTCGCCGCGTGCGGCACGCAGGACCCGCTCGCCGGCGGGACGACGGCCACCGCGACGACCAGCGGCTCGCCCGGCGGGGGGAAGGCCGTTGTCGGCTCCTTCAACTTCCCGGAAAGCGTGCTGCTCGGGTCGATCTACACCCAGGCGCTGCAGGCCAAGGGCGTCACCGTCGAGGAGAAGCCCAACATCGGCAGCCGTGAGGTCGTCTACGACCAGATCAAGAGCGGCGGGCTGACGGTCCTTCCGGAGTACAACGGCGCGCTGCTCGCCTACCTCGACCCGAAGAGCACGGCGGCCAGCACGGAGGAGGTCAACGCCGAGCTGAAGACCAAGCTCCCCGCCGAGCTGGCGCTGCTCGACTCGTCCCCGGCCGAGGACAAGGACTCGCTCACGGTCTCCAAGGAGACCGCCGAGAAGAACTCGCTGACCACGATCGAGGACCTGGCCAAGGTCTCCAAGGACATGATCGTCGGCGGCCCGCCGGAGTTCAAGGAGCGCCGGCAGAAGCAGTTCAAGGACGTCTACGGCGTGGAGTTCAAGGAGTGGAAGCCCACCGGCCCGGCCACGGCCGACGCCATCAAGGAGGGCACCATCCAGGCGGGCAACGTGTTCACCACCGACCCCAAGATCATCATCAACCAGATGGTCTCGCTGCAGGACCCCAAGAACGTCTTCAGCGCGCAGAACGTCACCCCGCTGGTGAACAAGGCGGCGCAGTCCGACACGATCACCAGCACGCTGAACGCCGTCTCGGCCAAGCTGACCACCGAGAACCTCACCGCGATGATGGAGAAGATCTCCGTCAACAAGGACGAGGAGGCCGTGGTGGCGGGCGAGTGGCTGAAGGCCAACGGCCTGGTCTGACGCCGCGCCGGTGAAGCGGTCGATGGCAGGATGGGGATCTCGCGCGAACGCGCGGGGTCCCCTTTCACGTGACGACCACACCGGACAGGACTGATCGCGCATGGCACCATTCGTGGAGGCGATGGCGCAGCTCGCCGCGGGCGTGGCCGTCGTCACGGTCCGCGACGGCCGTGACGACCTCGGGGTCACCGTCTCGGCGCTGATGTCGGTCTCCCTCGACCCGCCGCTCGTGCTGGTCAGCCTGGGCAACCGCGGCTACCTGTGCGAGGTGATGCTGCGCCGCGACCTGTGGGCGGCCAGCCTGCTCTCGGCCGGGCAGGAGGCGATGGCCAGCAGGTTCGCCACCCCAGGACGGCCGAGCGCGCGCCTGCTGGTGGCGGGCACGGCCCATCACCGCGGCCCGCACACCGATGCCATCATCGTGGACGGCGGCGTCGCGGCGCTGGAGGCCGAGACCATCAGGACCATCCCGGCGGGCGACCACACCCTGTTCGTCGCCCGGCTGCTCGACGTGGACTACGTGGACGGCGCGGCCCCGCCGCTGGTGCGCCTGCGCGGCCGTTACCGCCCGGTCAACGGCTAGGCGATGGTCCAGGAGCCCGGGAGCTGTAGCGGCCCCTGGGCGGGCAGCCCCAGCTTCGCGGCCAGCCCCGACAGCGGCCCCCATGCCTCCAGCCGCACCCTGGCCAGCGCCGCCGAGCGGTCCTCGCTGGACTCCGGCGGGCGCAGCCGCTCCAGCGGATTCATCTTCGGGAAGGTGCGCACCGTGGCGGTGTCGGGCAGCCCGGCCTTCTTCCTGGCCAGGGCCAGGGCGTCCTCCAGGCCGCCCAACTCGTCGACCAGGCCGCTGCCGTGGGCGTCGGCGCCCGTCCAGACCCGGCCCTTGGCCAGGTCGTGGGCCCGGTCGCGGTCGAGCCTGCGGCCCTCGGCGACCTTGGTGACGAAGTCATCGTAGATCCGGTCGAGCCAGGCGTTGACCCGCTCCCACTGCTGCTCGGAGAAGGAGGTCGAAGGGGAGAACATGCCCGCGTTGGCGCCCTCGGTGACCGACTCGGTGGCCACGCCGAGGCGCTCCAGCAGCCCGCCGACCACCGGCTTGCCGCCGAGGACGCCGATCGAGCCGGTCAGCGTGCCCGGCTGCGCGACGATCAGGTCGGCCGCCATCGACACGAAGTAGCCGCCGGACGCGGCGAGGTCGCCCATCGAGATGACCACCGGCTTGCCCGCCCGGCGGGTCAGCACGACCTCGCGCCACACGGCGTCGGAGGCGACGTAGGAGCCACCGGGGCTGTCCACCCGGAAGACGACCGCCTTGACGTGGTCGTCGCGGCGGGCCGACCGCAGCGCGGCGCAGATCGTGTCTGACCCCATCGAACCGCCCCCGCCGAGCGGGCTGCGCCCGCTGCGGCCGAGCCTGATCGGGCCGATGCCGTGGATCAGCGCGATCACCGGCTCACCCGGCCTGGGCAGCTTCCTGGCCAGCGCGGCCCGCGCGTAGCGGGACACGAACTGCAGGTGGGCGCCCTCGCCCGCGGCGGCGCGCACCTCGTCGTAGACCTCGTCGCGGTAGGCCAGCCGATCGACGAGACCGGCCTCGACCGCCTCCGCCCCGATGAACGGCCCCCGGTCGATCAGCTCGCGGATCTTGGCCACGTGCAGGTTGCGGCTCGTGGCGATCGCGGACACGATCTGCTCGGTCACCGACCCGGCGATGCGGGCCACCGACTCGCGGTGCGGCTCGGTCATGCGGTCCTGGGTGAACATGTTGGCCGCGGTCTTGTACTCGTGCCGCTGGCCGAGCTGGTACTCCACCCCGGCCTTGCCCAGCGCGTCCCGCAGGAACCGCTGCTCCATGGAGACGCCGGTCAGGCCGAGGTCGCCGGACGGCTGGAGGTAGACGCGCTCGGCGGCGGTCGCCAGGTAATAGGGGACCGTGCCCGCGCCGAACTCGCCGAACGTCTCGGCGAAGGCGACCGTCAGCTTGCCCGAGGAGCGGAACTGGGTGATGGCGGCGCGCAGTTCCTGCACCATGCCCAGCCCGAGGGGCTGGCCGCCGACCTTGATGATCAGGGCCTTGACCCGGGAGTCGCCCCGGGCGCGCTTCAGGCCGGACAGCAGGTCGGTCAGCCTGGCCTTGCGCATGGACAGCACGGCGCTCAGTGGATCCGCCGGCGGTCCTTCCGAGACCCCCTCGGTGAGGTCGAGCTCAAGAACCAGCGGTGCGGTTCGGCGCTGCCGGAGCCGGTCGACGGTCTCGACGATCGCCTTTGTAGCGTCCATGAGCCCACCCTAAGCGACAGTCTTCCACCAAGGGCCACCCCTGGGTTCATCTTGTCGCCTAAGCCGTGACCAGGGCCGGTTCCTACTTGTTCACATGTTTCCTCAGCAACGACATGTCACGCTTGAGTCGCGTGGAGTCTGCGCCCCGGGTGAGGCGATCGCGCTCGGCGGTGGTCAGCATCGCCCGCAGCGTGGCGGATCCGGTCACCTTCGCGGTGGTGTTGCGCGCGCCGTGCGCCCAGTTCAGCCACGCGGCCAGCAGCTCGCGGTCCAGGGCGGCCCGGCCGCTCTTGGCCTTCGACCGCAGCACCTTTCCGGCGGAGGCGGGTGTGGAGATCTTCCTGACCTCCGGGAAGACCTTGCTGGCCTTCCCGGCCAGGCTCAGGTAGCAGGTGAGGGCGGCGTCGGTGATCTTGCGGGTGCCCTTGCGGGTCTCCGCGGCCCAACCTGCGGCGGTCAGCGGCGTCCGGCCCTTGCCCCGGGTGCAGACGGCGGGGGCCGGAGCCGTGGTCGGCCTGGGGGCCGAGGGCGGGGTGACGGTCACCGTCACGGTGATCGTGACGTCCACGGTCGGCAGCGGGACGGGCGTCGGGTCCGGGGCGGGCTCGTCCGTGGGTTCCGGCTGGGGCTCGGGCTCCGGAGTCGTGTTCGTCGGGCCCGGCTCGGGGACCTCCGGGGTCGTCGGCGGCGAGGGAGCGGCCCCGGTCAGCGCGCCGTGGACGTCGATCCGGGGCGTCGTGACCTCCCCGTAGACCACGCCCCTGCCGGACGACCGCAGCCGTTCGACCAGGTCCGCGCCCGTGGCGTCGGGGAACCTCTGGCGCAGCAGCGCCAGCGAGCCCGCCACGTGCGGGGCGGCCATCGAGGTGCCGCTGTAGGAGGTGTGGCCGCCGGGGACGGCCGAGTTCACATCGACGCCCGGCGCGAAGAGGTCGAGCAGCGGCCCCCGGTTGGTGAACGGGGCGAGGCCGTCGGTGTCGTCCGTCGCGCCGACGGTGACCGCCGAGGAGATACACCCCGGGAACCCGGCCCCGTCGAAGGACTCGTTGCCCGCCGCCGCGACCGTCGGCACGCCCTTGGCCAGCAGCGCGTCGATCGACGGCTTGAGCCCCATGCCCTCCGCGGTGCCGTCGCAGGCGACATCGGACAGCCCGCCGCCGACGCTCAGGTTCACCGCCGCGATCTTGTGCGTGGCGGTCAGCCCGGCGATGTGGTCCAGGGCCAGCCGCAGGCTGGAGTCGAAGGTCAGCAGGCAGGTCGGCTCGCCGCAGTACTGCGAGTCGTTGACCCGGCTGAAGATCTGCACGGCGATCAGGTTCGCCTCGGGCGCGACGCCCGGACCCGGCCCTCCGTCCGCGGCCCCGCCGACCGCGATCCCCGCCACGTGCGTCCCGTGGTCGCACAGGTTGGCACCGCCGTCCAGGCACTTGGGGGTGTTCGCGTCGGCCGCGCCCTGCCCGATCTGGGTGCTCTGCCCGTTCGGGCACAGCGGCTCCAGCGGCAGGTCCTCCTCGGAGACCGAGGAGAAGCACGCCTCGGCGACGATCCGCCCGGCGAACACCGCGTGGTTCCGGTCCACGCCGGTGTCGAGCACGGCCACCGTCTGCCCGGCGCCCCTCACGCCCTCGGCGTGCGCGCGGTCGGCCCCGATCACCTTGACGCTCTCGGCCAGCGCGGGCGGGTAGGCGCGGTCCCGGTGGACCGACAGCACCCTCGGGTCGCCCGCGAGGTTCTTCAGCGCCTCGCCGTCGCCCTCTACGACGATGAACGGCCGGGCGCTCGGCGGGGGGTGCAGCAGCACGTTCGCGTCGGCCTGCTCGGCGGCGAGTGCCACGGGCTCCCCGGCGGCCGGTTCGCGCAGTTCCACGATCACCCGCACGGGCTTCGTGGCGGCCTCGACGCTCAGCCCCTGCTCCAGCTTCGCCTCGGCCGTCGCCGTTGGCGCGGGCGGTGCGGGCGGCGCCGGTGGATCGGCGGCCGTGGCCGGGGTGGCCGGAAGGAGCGCGAGCAACAACGAGGAAACGACGACGCGCCGGAACCGCACACTTCCTCCGGGGGGCAAGGAGGTGATCTCACACTGGCCTGTCGCGAGTCTAGACGGGATCTTCCCCCTGTTAGAAGGGTGAAAGGTGCGAATGCTGCTTTGGAGGCATGCCCGGAAATGGCTCGACCCCCCGCCGCGTGTCGCTGACGAGGGGCCGAGCGATCAAATCGTAGTGCAGGCGATCACTCCACCGCCCGCCTGGGGGCCGGGTGGCGCAACCAGACCGCGCCGAGCGGCGGAACACGCAGGCGGGCCGAGTACGGCAGGCCGTGGTGCGGGATGGCGTGCGCCTCCACCGCCCCCAGGTTGCCGACCCCGCTGCCCGCGTACTCGTAGGCGTCGGTGTTGAGCACCTCGTCCCACTGCGCGCCGTAGGGGAGGCCCAGCCGGTACTCCTCGTGCGGCGCGCCCGAGAAGTTCACCACACAGGCCAGCGCCGAGCCGTCCGTCGCGTAGCGCAGGAACGAGAACGTGTTGCCCACCGCGTCGTCGGCGTCGATCCAGCGGAACGCCTCGGGCGAGGTGTCCTGCTCCCACAGCGCCGGAGTGCTGCCGTACACCCGGTTGAGGTCGCGGACCAGCCGCTGCGCGCCCTTGTGCAGGTCGAAGTCGAGCACCCACCAGTCCAGGCCGCGCTCCTCCGACCACTCCGAGCCCTGGCCGAACTCGCCGCCCATGAACAGCAGTTGCTTGCCCGGATGCGCCCACATGAACGCCAGCAGCGCCCGCAGGTTCGCGAACCGCTGCCACTCGTCGCCGGGCATCTTGCCCAGCAGCGACCCCTTCCCGTGGACCACCTCGTCGTGCGACAGCGGCAGCACGAAATGCTCGGAGTAGGCGTACATCAGCGAGAACGTCATCTGATGGTGGTGATACTGCCGGAACACCGGCTCATGCCGCAGATAGGCGAGGGTGTCGTGCATCCACCCCATGTTCCACTTGAACCCGAAGCCCAGCCCGCCCAGATACGCCGGGCGCGACACTCCCGGCCAGGCCGTGGACTCCTCCGCGATGGTCACGATCCCCGGGGCCTCCCGGTAGCAGACCGAGTTCATCTCCTTCAGGAACTCGACCGCGTCGAGGTTCTCCCGGCCGCCGTGGATGTTCGGGGTCCACTCGCCCTCGCGGCGCGAGTAGTCCAGGTAGAGCATCGAGGCGACGGCGTCCACCCGCAGGCCGTCGATGTGGAACTCCCGCAGCCAGTACAACGCGTTGGCCACCAGGAAGTTGCGCACCTCGTTGCGGCCGTAGTCGAACACGTAGGTACCCCAGTCGGGGTGCTCGCCCCGGAAGGGGTCGGCGTGCTCGTACAACGGGGTGCCGTCGAACCGGGCCAGCGCCCAGTCGTCCATCGGGAAGTGCGCCGGCACCCAGTCGAGCAGCACGCCGATACCCGCGCGGTGCAGCTCGTCCACCAGGTAACGGAAGTCGTCGGGAGTGCCGAAGCGAGCCGTCGGCGCGTAATAGGACGTCACCTGGTAACCCCACGACGGGCCGAACGGATGCTCCGCCACCGGCAGGAACTCCACGTGGGTGAACGCCATGTCGCGCACGTACTCGACGAGCTGCTCGGCCAGGTCGCGGTACGACAACCCCGGCCGCCACGAACCCAGGTGCACCTCATAGATGCTCATCGGCTCCGCCAGCGGGCGGCGCTCCGGGCGCACGCGCATCCAGCGGTCGTCGCGCCAGGCGTAGGACGTGCTCTCCACCACGGACGCGGTCTGGGGTGGGATCTCGGTACGGCGGGCCATCGGATCGGCCTTCGTCCGCCACACGCCGTCGGCGCCGAGGATCGCGAACTTGTACCGCTCGCCCTCGGCCACATCGGGGATGAACAGCTCCCACACGCCCGACCGCCCGAGCGAGCGCATCGGGTGGCCCGAGCCGTCCCAGTGGTTCATGTCGCCGACGACGCGCACGCCGCGCGCGTTCGGCGCCCACACCGAGAAGGCGGTGCCGTCCTCGTCGTCATGGCGTGTCACCCGCGCGCCGAGCACCTCCCACAGGCGCTCGTGCCGTCCCTCCCCGATCAGGTGCAGATCCACCTCACCCAGCGTCGGCCAGTGCCGGAAGGGATCGCCCGCCTCGTAGGACTCCGCGCCTTCGTACTTCACCGCCAGCCGGTAAACAGGGACCTTGTCCAGCCCGGGCACGGTGACCTCGAACACGCCGTGCGCCGTGTGCGACATGACGTGGCGCTCGCCACCTTCCAGCACCACTTCGACCCGCTCGGCCAAGGGCCGCAACGCCCTGAACGTCAGCCCGTCCGGGCCGGGATGGGCCCCGAGGATCGAGTGCGGATCGTGATGCGCGCCACCTGCCAGCCGGTCGAGTTCCGTGTTGTCCCGCATGACCATAACCCTGCCCGAGCCATGGAGTTCAACCCATCATTTCCAGTGACGTCTCAGGAAAGATCTGCATGTCTGTTCGGTAACTTGCCTTCTACCCGACCTGTGAGCCCCGCGCCCTTCACTACCTTCACACCAATCCTCCCGCCACATGCCAATCCTCCTCCCGGTCCAACCATCCGTCACGACCCGGCGTGCTTCAGCCAGGACCATGCCGTCACACCTCGCCGCCGCCCCCGCCCAGGACATGACCGCGTCCCACCTCACCACCGGTCCGGACACGGCCGCGCTGCCGCGCGTCCCCTCACCTCCCCGTTGGGTTGGGGCCGCGTCGCTTCGTGCGCCGGCCACGGTTGCCATGCCGCACGCTCCTGCGCCTCTCCGTCGGGCGAGGCCCATTAGGCGCGCGGCAGCGCGGCCCCAACCGAGGTTGTCACTTCAAGTGTGTAAAGACCGCTTCCGGTAGCCAGAGAGCCGATTTAACTGATCCGTCCTGGATAGGCGATATCGAGTTCGATGAGCGCCTCACGCCAGCCGATGGTGCGCTGTCCCTCGATCAGACGCGCGCTGCCGGGCGAGGACTTGGTCTTGCCGGTCTTGTCCTTGCAGGCGGCGCGTTCGCGGGCGCGTTTGTCCTCGATGTTGATGATCGCCAGCCACAGGAGCTTGACCACCGCGTCATCGCCGGGGAAGTGCCCCCGGGCCTTGGTGACCTTGCGCAACTGATAGTTCAGCGACTCGATGCCGTTGGTGGTGTAGAGCAGCCGCCGCACTGCGGGCGTGAAGGCGAAGAACGGCGTGAAGCGGTCCCAGGCCGCCTCGAACACCCGGCCCGCCTGCGGGTAGCGCCTGCCCCAATCGGAGGTGGTGAAGTCCGCCAGCGTGTGGTCGATTGGAACTTCTTCCAAGGTCTCGAGTGGCGTCCGTGGACGCAATACGTCTACGGACGGCGACAGCGTCGGGCCAAGCCCGAAATTAGGAAACGTCCGAGCGACAGCGAGGCCCATTGGACGCGCGATGGCGCGGCCCCCGCCCGGAGGGCGGGGGTTTGGCGTGAAGCGGGGTTCTAGTTGTAGACGGAGAGTTCGGTGACTTGGCCCCAGGCGCCGAAGGTGTCGGTGAGCTGGACGCGGATGGCGGTGACGGGTTCGCCGGTGACCTTGATGATCTCGGGGAGGTCGGTGCGGGCGCCGTCGAAGCGGTGGAGCTCGCGCCAGTTGGTGCCGTCGGAGGTCACCTGGACGACCGCGCTCTCCTTGTAGCCGGGCTTGAGCGAGACGCCCAGGGCGCGGACCTTCGTCGGATCGGTGAAGTTGACGGTGTAGGAGCGGCCGTTGACGGCCGAGGCCCAGTAGCCGAGGTTGCCGTCGATCGCGCCGAGCGGGCCGACCAGCGGGTACGTGGCGCTGGTCCAGTTCATGTCGGTGTCGACCGTCAGCTTGCCCGCCTTGTGCAGCGCCAGCAGGTCGACCGGCTCCGCGCCGTCGCGCAGCCATTCGTTCTGGCGACTGAAGACGCCGACCACGCTGGCGGTGTTGGTGTCGAACGACAGGGTCAGGAAGCGGCCCGGCGAGACCTCGACGCTGGTCGGGTTGGCCTGGTCACCGGTGCCCGAGTCGTAGAGCAGCAGGTCGCGCTGGCCGTTCCAGGACCTTTCCGGGTGCCGGATGAGCCGTCCCACGGTCTCGCGGTTGCTGGAGAAGCGGTGCGACAGGTCGCCGTAGGTCAGCAGGATGTCCCCGTTTCGCAGGGTGAGCTGGTGGTGGGAGGAGGCGGGCAGGTCGGTGGCCTCGGCCTGGCTCCAGGTCCGGCCACCGTCGAAGGAGCGCGACAGGTAGGCGGTCGGCGCGGTGGTGCGGATGAGCGAGACGAGCTGTCCGCCGCGCAGCACGCTGAGGTTGGGCTCCTGGAAGTGGAACACGCTGCCCGACGCGATGGTGCGCTCGCTGCTCGCGGGCCAGGTGCGCCCGCCGTCGGTGCTGCGCACGACGGTGGCGCGCTGCCACTTGTTGTCGGGCAGGGTGCCGTAGAGCGGGATGAGCAGGTCGCCGCCGGACAGTTCGACGATCGGCCCGTGGTTGGCGGCCCAGCCGAGCCGGTAACTCTGGTCGACGGGGCCGGTGCCGCCGTCCATGGCGGTGCCGACCTTGACCGGTGCCGACCAGGTGCCGCCGCCGTCGGCGGAGCGCATGACGAACGTGCCGAGCAGCGTGTGCGGGGCGGTCGGCTTCCAGTCGATGGCGAAGTAGCTGAGCAGGACCGTCCCCGACCGGGTGACCATGATCTTCGGGTCGCGGTCGTCGACGGGGGTCTGCACGATCTCGCGTGGCGTGCTCCACGTGCGGCCCGCGTCGGAGGAGGAGACTTGCAGGATGCGTCCGTCCTGGCCGCTGTGCGACGCGCCCTCGCGATAGACGGCGAGCAGCCGGCCGTCCGCCAGGCGGGTGGCATCGGGGAACTGCAGTTTCTTGCCCGGCGCGGCGGTGGCGACGGTGACGTCGGCGGTGAACGGGTCGTCACCGGCGGCGGGAGGGGCGATGCCGAGTACGAGGGCGGCGGCTAGGAGCAGGGTGTGCATAACGACTCCAGAGTTGGTGCTGCCAGGTGAAGGGAGGTCGTCAGAGGTGCCGGTTTCGAGCCGGCGGCTTCCGCCGCCGGTTCGACGGCATGCGGAAACACCGCAGGCCACTGCGGGAATGACAGATATGAGGTCGTCGTCGGAAGTGCGACCCGTTGCCGCGATTCGACATGAAACACCATTCCATGTCAACGCATGTGATGGTGTTCCACGTCGTGTCGCACATCAGCGCTTTCAGGGCGCGGGGGAGAGCAGCCCGTCGTCGCGGATCGAGCGGAGGGCGTCGCGGGCCGCCTCCAGGGTGCGGTCGATGTCGTCCTCGGAGTGGGCGGCGGAGATGTGGTTGCGCTTGAGGGAGAGCGGCAGCATCAGGAAGCCGCGGTCGGTCATCCGGCGGTGGAAGGCGACGTAGGCGGCGTCGTTGTTGCGCATCAGGTCGCGGTAGCCCCGGATCGGGGACGCGGTGAAGTACAGGGCGAAGACGCCGCCGAATCCGGCGGCGGTCGCCTCGATGCCGAGTTCGGCGCAGATGGCGGTGAGGCCCGCGCGGAGGCGGTCGCCGAGGGCGTGGGTGCGCCGGTAGAAGTCGGGGTGGTCGCGCAGGTAGCGGATGGTGGCGATGGCGGCGGCCGACGAGACGGGGTTGCCGTTGAAGGTCCCGGCCAGCAGGACGTCGCCGCCCGCCGAGCTGAAGTGCTCCATCAGGCGCCGGGGACCGGCCAGGCCGGCGATCGGGTAGCCGTTGCCCATCGACTTGCCGAACGTGGTCAGGTCGGGCATGACACCGCAGACCTGCTGGTAGCCGCCGAGCGCGTGCCGGAAGCCGGTGATGACCTCGTCGAAGATCAGCAGTGAGCCCTGCTCGGTGGTGAGGGCCCGCAGTCCTTCGACGAACTCCTGGGTGGGGACCAGCGCGCCGACGTTGTGCGGGATCGGCTCCATGATGACGGCGGCGATCCGGTCGGGGTGCGCCTCGTAGAGGGCGCGGATCGAGTCCAGGTCGTTGAACTCGGCGATCAGCGTGGCGTCGAGGGCCTCGGGCAGGATGCCGCGCGAGAGCGGGTCGCTGCCGTAGGCGCGGTCGGGGGCGGAGATCACGTTGCGGGCGACGGCGTCGTGCCAGCCATGGAAGCCGCCCTGGAACTTGACGATCAGCGGGCGGCCGGTGACCGCGCGGGAGAGCCGGATCGCCTGTGCGGTGGCCTCGCTGCCGGACATGGCGGAGATCATCTGCTCGGCGGACGGGATCGTCTCGGCGACCAGCCGGGCCAGTTCGATCTCGGGTTCGGTGACGCCCCAGCCGACCAGGTCGAGGCCGCCGATGGCGGCGCGCACGGCGTCGTCCACCTCGGGGGCGGCGTGACCGAGCAGGATCGCGCCGAACGCCGCATGGTAGTCGAGGTAGCGCTTGCCGTCGGCGTCGGTGACGTACGCCCCGGCCGTGGCCGTGATCGCGTACGGCGGGCCGACCAGGCGCGTGGCGGAGTTGACGCCCCCCGGGATCACGTTCCGCGCGGCGGCGAGCAGGTGCGCGCCCGCGGAGGTCTGCTCGGCCGAATCGGCGGTGATCATGGTAGCCCCCAGTCAATTGGCGTCCTGTTGCATCTGTGTTTCGCAGGGATGGTTCATGGAAATCCATTCCATGTCAATATCCAGTGCTGACCGGTCCCGCTCTGAGCAGGCACGAGCAAAAGAAGAACGCGATTGCCTCTTGACATTCGAATCACCTTGGGATCAGGATCCCTCGACATGGAATCCCATTCCGCGTCCGTCGGGGTGCTGGTCGTCGGGACCGGCTTCATCGCCGCGCAGCATGCCGCGGCGATCCACGCCGAGCCCCGGCTGGAGCTGTTGGGCGTCGTCGACATCGACCCAGGCCGGGCCGCCGCCGCGTCCCGAGCCAACGGCGGGGTGCCCTGGTTCACCGACCTGGGCGCCGCGCTGGCGGAGACCGGCGCCGGCGCCTGCGTCGTGTGCACGCCGAACGACACCCACGCCGACCTCGCCGTCCAGGTGGCCGAGGCCGGCGCCCATCTGCTGATCGAGAAGCCGCTCGCGACCGACGTGGCGGGGGCGCGGCGCGCCGCCGAGGCGTTCGCCCGGGCGGGCCGGGTGCTGATGCCCGCGCACAGCCACCGGTACTACGACTACGCGCTGACCGTGCGGGACGTGATCCGCGCGGGCGAGCTCGGCGCGGTGGACCTGGTCCGGCTGTCCCTCCTGGGCGGCTGGATCTGGCCCGACTGGCGCGGCTGGATGCTCGACCCCGCCCGCTCCGGCGGTCACTCCCTGCACAACGGCGTCCACCTGCTCGACCTGGTCACCTGGTGGACCGGCGACATCCCCGAGACCGTCTACGCGCGGGGCCGCCGCCAGACGGCGGCGGAGCTGCGGGTCTACGACTACCTGGAGATGACGGTCGCCTTCGCGGGCGGCGCGGTCGCGGTGTGCGAGATGAGCCGCGGTCACCGTCCCACCTCCTACGCCCGGCGTGACGTGCTGGTCAGCGGCAGCGGCGGGATCCTCACGCTGCCCTGGGACGCCGAGGCCGGGAGCGTCACCGACGAGTCCGGCACCGCGCTGCTGCCGCCCGGCGGCACCGACGGGTTCGCCACGCAGATCGCGGCCTGGGCCGACGCCGTCACCGGGGGCCCGCCCGCGGTGACGGCCGAGGACGGCCTGCTGGCCGTCGCGATGGGCGTAGCCGCCGAAAGGTCGATCGCCGAGGGACGGCCGGTGCCGGTCGCCGAGGTGCTGAAGGAGGCCGCGTGAACGCGCCGCTGCGGACGCTGCCCTGGGGGCAGGCCGGGTTCGGCACCCAGAACCACCAGCGCGACATGTACGTGCCCGCGCTCCACGACCACCCCGGCTTCACCGTCGTCGAGCCGACCGCCGGCGGGCCGAAGACCAAGGACCTCACCGCCGCGATCGCGGAGACCGGCGCCCAGGTGGTCAGCCTGTGCGCGCCGCCCGGGGAGCGCGCCGACCGGATCGTCGAGGCGCTGCGCGCGGGCTGCCACGTGCTGGCCGACAAGCCGATGACGCTGACCCTGGCCGACGCCGAGCGGGTCGCCGACACCGCCAGGGAGACCGGCCTGGTCTGCCTGCCCGCCCACCACCACCGGTTCGGCGTGGCGGTCCAGGCCGCCCGGGGTGCGCTGGCCTCGGGACGGGTGGGCCTGCCGTGGAACGTCCAGGCCGACTTCGTCGTGGACGGCGGCGACCCCTGCCCGGACGGCGAGCTGGTCAACTTCGGCCTCTACCCGGTGGACGTGGTGCTGGCCCTGACCGGCCAGGCCGTCCGGCGGGTGCACGCCCTGCCGAGCCGTGACCCGAGGCGCACCACCGTCCTGCTGCTCGACCACGAGCACGGCATGACCAGCACGATCACCGTCAGCCGGTTGCCGGGCACGGCCGCCGCGCCCGGCATGGCGCTGCACCGCTACCGGGTGAGCGGGTCCGGCGGCGTCATGGACATCGACGCCACCAGGCCCGGTGCGACGCTACGGACCGCGTCGGGTACTCACAGCGCCTGGCGAGGCCCCGGCACGGTCGACCGGATGCTCACCGCGCTGCACACCGCGATCGTCACCGGCCGCCCGCCCGAGATCGGGCCCGGCGACGCGCTCGCCGCGCTGCGCGTCACCGACGCCGCGGCCCGCTCAATCACCCTCGGCACACCCGTGTCGCCGCAGCCCTCGGAGGTCTGATCCATGAAACTCGCCACCTATCGCCTGCCCGGCGACGGCGGGGTCCGCCACGGCGAGATCGTCGGCGACGGCCGCGTCACCGATCTCGGCGCGGGCGACCTGGGCGCGGTGATCGGCGCGCTCGGCGCGCTGCCGTCCCCGGTGGGCACGCACGCGCTGGACGAGGTGACGCTACTGGCGCCGCTGCCGCGGCCGGGCAAGGTGCTCGCGGTCGCCGCCAACTACCAGGAGCACGTGACCGAGACCGGCGGCGACCCGATCGACAAGTCGCGGATCTCGCCGCGCCTGTTCCTCAAGCCGTCCACCGCCGTCAGCGGGCCCGGCGAGGAGATCGCGCTGCCGTCGGTCAGCCCCAGCGTGGACTGGGAGGCGGAGCTGGTCGCGGTGATCGGGCGCGGCGGGAAGGACATCCCGCTGGAGAGAGCGCTGGACCACGTGGGCGCGTACACGATCGGAAACGACGTATCGGCCAGGAGGATGGACTACGGACACGAGCGCGACACCGACGATCCGGCGGTCGCGTTCTTCGACTGGCTGAACGGCAAGTGGCCGGACGGGTTCGCCGCGATGGGCCCCTACCTGGTCACCGCCGACGAGGTGCCCGACCCGCAGAAGCTCGAAGTGACCCTTTCGGTCAACGGGCAGGTCCGGCAGCGCGGCGACACCGGCCAAATGATCTTCAATATCGCCGAGCTGGTGGCGTTCGCGTCCCGGCTCATGACGCTGGAGCCCGGCGACGTGCTCTACACCGGTACGCCCGCCGGGGTCGGTCTGGCCGCGGGGGAGTTCCTGTCCGCAGGTGACGAGATGACGGTCCGCGTGACCGGGCTCGGCAGCCTGGTCAACCGTGTCCGCTGAGCGGACGCCGGCCGGGCACTGCCCGGTCTACGCCGGAAAGAGGCAGTTATGATCATTCGTTCGACCCGGCGGCCTGTCGCGGATCGATCGGCTCGGCGGTTCGTCGCGACCGCCGGCAGGCGCGGTGCGGCGGCCGCGGTGAGCGGCGTGCTGGCGCTCAGCGCGCTCGTCGCGTGCAGTTCCGACCCCACGCGGCAGGCGTCGGGCGGAGCGACGGCGGACACGAGCGTGCTCAACATGTACCTCTACCAGAAGCCGAAGACCTTCAGCCCGCTCGCGCCCAACAACGGGCCCGACCTGCTGGTCATGTCGTTCATCTTCGACCCGCTCTTCGGCGCGGACGCCAACTACGCGCTGAGCCCGAAGCTGGCCGCCGGGCCGCCGGAGGTGTCGGAGGACGCCAAGACGTTCACCTTCACCCTGCGGCCCGGCCTGAAGTGGAGCGACGGGCAGCCGCTCACCGCCAAGGACGTGGTCTTCACCTACAACGCGCTGGCCGACCCGGCGACCGGCAGCGCGCAGTCCGGCAAGTTCGCCGCCATCGTCGGCGCCAAGGAACTCGCGGACGGCAAGGCCGACACCCTGAAGGGCGTCACCGCGCCGGACGACACCACCGTGAAGATCACCACCTCCAGCCCCTCGGCCGGGCTGGTCGGGCTGATCGGCAACTTCCCGATCCTGCCCCAGCACGTGCTCGGCGGGCAGCCGGCGGAGGGCCTGGGCGACAACGCCTTCTTCACCAAGCCGACCGTCGCCTCCGGCGCGTTCACCTTCGTCCAGTACAAGACCGACCAGTACGTCGAGCTGGCCGCCAACCCCGCCTACCGGCAGCCCGTCTCGATCAAGAAGGTGTTCCTCAAGCCGGTCACCTCCGACGTGGCCACCGCGCAGCTCGGCACCGGTGAGATGGACCTCGCGATGATCTCGGCGACCGACCTGCCGAGCGTCCAGCGGCTCAAGGACGTCAAGGTCGTCACCGCCAAGAGCCCCGGGTTCACCCGGCTCGCGGTGGACCAGACCCAGAAGCGGTTCAAGGACGCGCGGGTCCGGCAGGCGCTGCTGACCGCGATCGACCGCAAGGGCCTGGTGGACAAGGTGATCGGCGGCGCGGGCACCGTCATCGACTCCAGCTTCTACGGCGACCTGGCCCCGGCCGACGCGGCCTACGCCTACGACCCGGCGAAGGCCAAGAGCCTGCTCGCCGAGGCGGGCTGGGACTCCGCCAAGCCGGTCTCGCTGTCGTGGGTGCCCGGCCAGCGCGACCGCGACACCGCCGCGACCGTCATCCAGAGCCAGCTCCAGGCGGTCGGGGTGAACGTCGAGCTGAAGCAGGTGCAGGTGGACGAACTGCTGCAGTCGTACGAGAAGCGGACCTTCGACCTGGCGCTGTTCGGCGGCGGCAACTACGCCACCGAACCGTCCACCGTGTCGGTCATCGACGCCTGTGACCAGGGATACCCGGTGGGCGGCAACATCAGCCACTTCTGCGACAAGTCGTTCGACGAGCTGATGGCCAAGGCCGACACGGTCGGCGACCAGGCCGAGCGCAAGAGCCTGTTCCAGCAGGCGGCCAAGCTGGAGAACGCCCAGGTGCCCTACCTGTGGCTGTACAACCCAGACACGATCTGGGCGTACCGGACCCGCCTGTCGGGCTTCGAGCCGTCCGGCGTGCCGACGAACGAGATCGGGTTCTGGGACTTCGCGAACTGGAAGCTCGGCTCCGCGAGCTGAGCCGGGCCGTGCCGGCCGGGGACGCCTCGCGCGCCCCCGGCCGGGCGGGGCGGGACCGAGAGGAGGTGAGGCATGGCGGCCTACATCATCCGGCGCGTGCTGGTGAACGTGCTGGTGTTCATGGTGATCAGCATCGGGATCTTCGTGCTGGTGCGGCTCGCTCCGGGCGACCCGGTGCGGATGATGGTCGACCCCGAGCAGATGCGCGGCGGCGGCGCGGCGTTCATCGAGGCCAAACGGCGTGAGCTGGGCCTGGACCAGCCGGTGGTGGCGCAGTACGGCCACTGGCTGGCGGGCGCGCTGCGCGGCGACCTCGGGTACTCCTACGTCGGGCACCGGCCCGTCGGGGAGGTGCTCGGCGAGCGGGTCGGGCCGACGCTGCAGCTCATGGGCGCGGCGCTGGCGGTGGCCCTGCTGGTGGCGGTGGCGCTCGGCGTGGCCGCCGCCGTACGGCGCAACACCGCCGTCGACTACGGCGCGACCGTGCTCGGGCTGGCCGCGGTGTCGGTGCCGCCGTTCTTCCTGGGCATCATCGGGATCTTCGTGTTCTCGCTGCAGCTCGGCCTGCTGCCGTCCGCGGGGATGACCACGCCGGGCGACGGCGGGCCCCTGGACCAGCTACAGCACCTGGTGCTGCCGGGGTTGATCCTGGCGTTCGTCACGGCGGGGCCGTTCACCCGGTACGTGCGCGGCGGCCTGGTGGACGAACTCGGCGCCGACTACGTGCGGACGGCGGAGGCCAAGGGGGCGTCCCCGGCGCGGGTGGTGCTGCGGCACGCGCTGCGCAACTCGCTGATCCCGCTGATCACGGTGGTGATGTACCAGATCCCGCAGATGCTGGCCGGCGCTGTGGTGATCGAGCAGGTCTTCGCCTGGCCCGGCATGGGACAGCTCGCGGTCAGCTCGATCGGCCAGCACGACTACCCGGTGATCGTCGGGTTCGCGCTGTACGTGGCGGTGCTGGTGCTGGTCTGCAACCTGATCGCGGACATCCTCTACGCCGCCGTCGACCCGAGAGTGAGCCTACGGTGACCGCGACCACGACCACGGCCGGGCAGGTACCCGGCAAGCGGGCCCCGTCCGCGTCGCCCCGGGTCCGCGCGCTGCGCAGGTTCGGCCGCAACCGGATGGCCGTCGCCGGGGCGGTGGTGCTCGGCGTGGTGGTGCTGGTGACGCTGCTGGCGCCGCTGATCGCGCGGCATCCGCCGAACGCCGTCGATCTGGACGCGGTCCGCCAGGGCCCCTCCTGGGAGCACTGGTTCGGCACCGACACCTCCGGCCGCGACGTGTTCGCCCGCACCCTCTACGCGGGGCGGGTGTCGCTGCTGGTCGGGCTGATCGCCGCGCTCGCCGCGATCACCGTCGGCACCCTGCTCGGCGCGGTGTCCGGCCTGTTCGGCGGCTGGGCGGACAACGTGATCATGCGGGCGGCCGACATCGTGATGTCGTTCCCGACCGTGGTGGTGATCCTGGTGCTGGCCGGGATCGTCGGCCCCAGCATGACCGTGCTGATCACCGCGATCGGCCTGACCCAGTGGCCGGTCGCGGGCCGGGTGGTGCGCGGCGTGACGCTGTCGCTGCGCGACCGCGAGTACATCCAGGCGTCCGAGGCGGCCGGGGCCACCCCGTGGTGGCTGATCCGCAAGCACATCGTCCCGGCGGCGCTGCCGCCGGTCACGGTGACCGGGACGCTGGCCGTCGCGCAGGCGATCATGCTGGAGACCACCGCGTCGTTCCTCGGGCTGGGCGTCCGCCCGCCCCAGGCGAGCTGGGGGAACATGCTGAACGACGCGCAGAACCTGACGCTCATCCAGACGATGCCGTGGCTGTGGATCCCGCCGGGCATCGCGATCGTGGTGACGGTGCTGGCCGTCAACTTCGTCGGGGACGGCCTGCGCGACGCCGTCAACCCGGCCGGACGGGGAGGCGACCGATGACCACCACCGCTGAACCGCGGCCGTTGCTGGAGATCGAGGACCTGGTCGTCGACTTCACCACCGACGACGGCGTGGTCCGCGCCGTGGACGGCGCCGGATACACCGTCGCGCCGGGCGAGACCCTCGGCGTGGTCGGCGAGTCCGGATCGGGCAAGAGCGTCACCGCGATGTCCGCGCTCGGGCTGATCAAACCGCCTGGCCGGATCACGTCGGGCCGGATCGTGTTCGACGGCATCGACCTGCGCGCCATCCCGCCGCGCGAGCTGCGGCGGCTGCGCGGCGGCCGGATCGCCATGATCTTCCAGGACCCGATGACCGCGCTCAACCCGGTGCTGTCCATCGGCGCCCAGTTGACCGAGGCGCTGCGGCTGCACCGGCAGGGCATGTCCCGGGCCGCCGCCCGCGAGCGCGCCGCCGAACTGCTGACCCTGGTCGGCGTGCCGGGCGCGGAGCGGCGGCTGCGGCAGTACCCGCACGAGTTCTCCGGCGGGATGCGGCAGCGGGCGATGATCGCGATGGCCATCGCCAACGACCCCGACCTGCTCATCGCCGACGAGCCGACCACCGCGCTGGACGTCACCGTCCAGGCCCAGGTCCTCGACCTGCTGCGGCTGACCAGGCGGGAGACCGGCGCGGCGACCGTGCTGATCACCCACGACCTGGGCGTGGTCGCCGAACTGGCCGACCGGGTCGTGGTCATGTACGCGGGCCGGGTGGTCGAGCACGGCACCGTCGCCGACATCTTCGGCGCCCCCCGACACCCCTACACGCGGGGGCTGCTGGCCAGCCTGCCCCGGCTGGACGACGAGGCCGACGAGCTGACGCCGATCCCCGGCGCGCCGCCCGTGCCGGGCGAGACGGTGGCGGGCTGCGCGTTCGCCCCGCGCTGCGCGCTGGCCAGGGACCGCTGCCGGACCGAACGGCCCGAACTCGCCCAGGCGGGGCCGGGGCGCGCCAGCGCCTGTCACTTCCACCACGAGCTGGCCGAGGGGGAGCGCGATGAGTGATCATGAGGAGGCCGCCGAGGTCATCCGCGTCACCGGGCTGGCCAAGCACTATCCGGTGCGCTCGGGGCTGCTGCGCCGCAGGACCGGCAGCGTGCACGCGGTGGACGGCGTCGACTTCAGCCTGCGCGCGGGCCGCACGCTCAGCCTCGTCGGCGAGTCCGGCTGCGGCAAGACCACCACCGGCCGGATGGTGGTGCGGCTGCTGGAACCCACCGCCGGGCGGATCGTCGTGGCCGGGCGCGACGTGACCCACGCCAGGGGCGCCGAACTGCGCGCGCTCCGCCGTGACCTGCAACTGGTGTTCCAGGACCCGTACGCGTCGCTGTCGCCTCGGATGACCGTGCACGACATCATCGCCGAGCCGCTGCGCGTGCAGGGCCGCTACGACGACGGCGGCCCGGCGCGGGTCGCCGAACTGCTCGACATGGTCCGGCTCGCGCCCGCCCACGCCCGCCGCTACGCCCACGAGTTCTCCGGCGGGCAGCGGCAGCGCATCGGCATCGCCCGCGCGCTGGCCCTCGGTCCCAGGGTGCTCGTGCTGGACGAGCCGGTCAGCGCGCTGGACGTCTCGATCCAGGCGCAGGTGGTCAACACGCTGCGCGAACTGCAGCGCGAGCTGGGCGTGGCCTACCTGTTCATCTCGCACGACCTGTCGGTGGTCCGGCACGTGTCCCACGAGATCGCGGTGATGTACCTCGGGACGATCGTGGAGACCGGCACCCGTCAGGAGATCTTCCGTGCCCCCGCCCACCCTTACACGCAGGCGCTGCTGTCGGCCGTCCCTCGCCCGGAGCCCGGGGCGGCTCAGCGGCGCGAGCGGATAACGCTGACCGGGGACGTGCCGAGCCCGATCGACCCGCCGTCCGGGTGCCGGTTCCGGACCCGCTGCTGGAAGGCCCGGGACGTCTGCGCGACGGAGACGCCGCCGCTGACGCCGCGCGACGGGATCGCCCATCCGGTCGCCTGCCACTTCGCCGAGGTCACCGACGTCCTCGCGCGAGCCTGACCCCTTCCATTTCGAATCGAGGAGACACCATGCACGACGCCGACGCCCGCCTGGCCGCCGCCCCCGCCGAGCCCGGTCCCGCCGGTGCGCGGGCCCAGGTCGTCCCCGTCCGGCGGTCCGGGACGACGCTGGTCACCTCCGGCCAGGTCGCCGTCCGGGACGGCAAGCTGCTCGCCGAGGGACGGGTCGGCGAGGACGTCACGCTCGACACGGCCCGATCGTGCGCGCGGCAGTGCGCCCGCAACGTCCTCACCGCCGTCCGCGACGGCCTGGCCGGCGAGGGCGGCCTCGGCGCGGTCGAACGCGTCGAGTCGGTCACCGTGTGGGTGGCCTCCGTGCCCGGCTTCACGGACCAGCACCTGGTGGCCGACGCCGCGACCGACCTGTTCGTCGAGGTGCTCGGCGAGGAGGTGGGACGGCACGTCCGCGCCGCCCTCGGCGTGGCCGCGCTGCCCACCGGCAGCCCCGTCGAGGTGCAGGCGCGCTTCCGGCTGCGCGACCCCGAACGGCCCGGCGAAACGTCGGCCACGCCATGACCGACCTGCTCATCACCGGCGGGGCGGTCGTGGACGGCACCGGTGCCCCGCCCCGCCCCGCCGACGTGGCCGTGGCGGACGGGCGCGTCCAGGCGATCGGCGACCTGACGGGCCGTCCCGCCGCACGGACCATCGACGCCTCCGGGCACGTCGTGACGCCCGGATTCGTGGACGTGCACACCCACTCCGACCTCACCCTGCTGTCGGGACCGCTCGCCCAGAGCGCGGTGCGGCAGGGCGTCACCACCGTCGTGGTCGGCAACTGCGGCCTCGGCGTCACACCCGTGGCCGCCGACTCCGGGGCGCTGCGGGCCGCCGCCGCGTACCTGGACCTGGACCCCGCCGTCCGCTGGGACTGGACCGACGTGCCCGGCTACCTGGCCGCGTTCGACGCCGCCCGGCCGTCGGTGAACGTCGCCGCGCTCGTCGCGCACATCCCGCTGCGCGCGGCGGCCGTCGGGTTCGGCGACCGCCCCGCGAGCGCCGCCGAACTCGACCGGATGCGCGGCCTGCTCGGCGACGCGCTGGCGGCGGGCGCCGCCGGGGTCTCCACCGGCCTGGTCTACGCCCCCGCCTGCTACGCGCACGAGGACGAACTGGCCGCGCTCGGCGCCACCGCCGCCGCCCACGGGCGGATGTTCGCCTGGCACGTCCGCGACTACGCCGACGGGCTGCTCGGCTCCGTCAGCCAGGCGCTGCGCGTCGCGGCGGACACCGGCTGCCGGACTCAGATCTCCCACCTGGTCGCGGTCGGCAGGCGCAACCACGGATCGGTCGCCCGCGCGCTCGAACTGATCGACGACGCCCGCGCCGCCGGGGCCGACGTGGCCTTCGACGTCTACCCCTACCTGGCCGGGAACGCGCCGCTCTCGCAACTGCTCCCCGCCTGGGCCCAGGAAGGCGGCGACGGCCCGACGCGGGAACGGCTGGCCGAGCCGGGCGTCCGCGCCCGCGTCGTCGCCGAATGGGCTGACATGCCGCTCACCTGGGACGACATCACGATCAGCCGCACACCCGACGACCTGGGCACAGGGCGAACCGTCGCCGCCCTCAGCGAGGGCGACCCGGCGCGGGCCGCGCTCGACCTGCTCGCCGCGCACGGCAACGCCGTCCTGATGGTGGCCGGTGGCCGCAGCGAACGCGACCTGCTGGACGCGCTCACCCACCCCGCCTCGGTGATCGGCTCGGACGGCCAGGCGCTCGACCCGGACGGCCCCACCGGCCGCGGCGCCCCCCACCCCCGCTCCTACGGCTGCTACCCCCGGCTGTTCGCCGAATACGTCCGCCGCCCCGGCGGGCTCACCCTCGCCGAGGCGGTCCGCAAATGCACCTCGGCCCCGGCCGAACGCGCCGGGCTCGCCGGCCGGGGCGTCCTGCGGGCCGGGAGCATCGCCGATATCGCGGTGTTCGACCCCGAACGGATCGCCGATCGGGCTACGTTCACAGCACCCCAGCAGTATCCGGACGGGATCCGCGCGGTCATCGTCGGCGGTCGCCGAGTGGTCGAGGACGGCGCGCACGGCGGCGCGCGTCCCGGCGAGATCCTGCGCATCCCCTGATCGGAGACGAGGCATCATGACACGAACCACGGCCCGCCGCACCGACGTGGACGACGACCGCCCGGCCTCGGCCGACTACCACACCAACGCCCTGGCCCGCGGCCTCTTCCTGCTGGAACGGCTCGCCACCAAGCGCGCCACGCTCACGCTCACCGACTTCCACCAGAGCACCGGCCTGCCCAAGAGCACCCTGGTGCGGCTCCTCGGCGTCCTGGAGGAGATGGGTTACGTGGTGCGCGCCGACGAGCGCCCCGCCTACCGGCTCGGCCACAAGACCCTGACCCTGTCCACCGCCTACCTGTCCGGGCTGGACCTGTCGCAGATCGCCGGCGACCACCTCGCCGGGGTCGCCGCCGACACCGGGCAGACCGCCAACCTCGGCGTGCTGGACGGGCGGCAGGTGCTGCACGTGTGCGTCCGCGAACCCGACCGGCCGATCCGCTTCCACACCACGGCGGGCACCCGCGACGACACCTACTGCACCGGGCTCGGCAAGATGCTGCTCGCCCGCCTCGAACCGGCCGACATCACACCGCACCTGCCGTCCGAACCGTTCCAGCCCCGCACCGAGCACACCCACACCACGCTCGACGCCCTGACCGCCGACCTGCGGGCCGTCGCCCAGCGCGGCTACGCGCTCGACGACAACGAGGGCAGCGTCGGATTACGGTGCGTCGCCGTACCGGTCGAGGTGGACGGCGTCTGCGTGGCCGCCGTCAGCGTGTCCGGGCCGTCCGCCGAGTTCGACGACGAACAGCGGACCCGCTACCTCGACCGGCTGCGCGCGGCGGCGTCCGCCCTGGCCTCCGACGCCGACGTCGTCGCCGCGCTGGAATACCTGCACTCCTCGCTGCGCTCCGGAGCACCACAAGTCCAGGAGAATCCTTGATCGACTTTCACACCCACTGCCAGCGGCCCGAACACTGGGGCCACGAGTGGGACGACCACTGGGCGCCCGTCTACGGGCGCGGCGCCCACGAGTTCGGGCCCGCCGACTACGACCGCGCGATGAAGGGGGTCACCGCCGCGTGCGTGTTCGGCATCCGCGCGACGGCCGCCGGGGTCCTCACCCCCAACGACCACACCGAGCGGTTCTGCGCGGAGACCGAGACCGAGACGATCGGGTTCATGGCGCTCGACCCGACCGACCCCGACGTGCTCGACCAGCTCGCCGACGGCGTGGCGCGCGGGCTGCGCGGGATCAAGCTGTATCCGGTGCTGGCGCTGTTCGACCCGCGCGACGCCGTCCACGACGCGTTCTACCGGGCCGCCGCCGACGCGGGCCTGGTCGTGCTGTGGCACATGGGCGCGACGCCGAGCCCCGCCGGTGACCTGTCGGTCAGCAACCCCCTGGTCGTGGACGACGTGGCGCGCCGCCACCCCGGGCTGGTGCAGATCATCGCGCACCTGGGGCATCCGTGGCAGCGCGAGACGATCGTCACGCTGCGCAAGAACCGCCGCGTCTACGCGGACGTGTCGGCGTCCTGGGCGCGGCCGATGGACGGATACCTGGCGCTGGCCCGCGCCCAGGAATGGGACGTGGTCGACCGGTTGGTCTTCGGGTCCGACTACCCGCTGTGGACGCCGGAGGAGGCCGTCGCCGGGCTGCGCGACATGGTCGGGCAGCGGCCGTCCGGGTTCCCGGAGATCCGGAAGGAGACCGTCGAATGGCTGCTGGACGGCGACCCCCGGCCGCAGATGGGCCTGGCGTGACCACCGCCCTCGCGGACCTGCCGACGCCCGCGCTGCTCGTCGACCGGGAGCGCATGGAGGCCAACCTGGCCGCGATGGCCGCCGCCTACCGGGCGGCCGGGGTCGCGCTGCGCCCGCACTTCAAGACTTCCAAGTGCGTCGCGGTCGCGCGCCGCCAGCTCGCGCACGGCGCTGCCGGGTTCACCTGCGCCACCCCGGCCGAGGTCGCGCTGCTCCAGGACGCGGGCGTCGAGGACGTGCTGTGGGCGCACCAGCCGGTCGGGCCCGCCAAGGTCGCCTTCGCCGTCGGGGCGCTCGGACGGGGCGGGCTGACCGTGGCGCTGGACTCGGTGGAGTCGGCGGAACCGCTCGCGCGGACGGCGGAGGCGGCCGGGGTCGCGGTGCCGTACGTGCTGGAGGTGGACACGGGGCTGCACCGGGCGGGCGTCGATCCGGGGCGTGCCGTCGAGGTCGCCGGGGCATTGGCCGCGCTGCCCGCGCTCAGTCTGCGGGGCGTCATCACCCACGAAGGCCACCTCGCCGCCTACGGCCCCGACCGTGCGGGACTGGAGGCCGCGGGCGCGCTCGCGGGCCGCACGTTGGTCCAGGTCGCCGACGCGCTGCGCGCCGACGGCCACGCCTGCCCACTGGTCTCGGTCGGCTCCACCCCGGGGGCCAACTCGGCGCCTTTCGCGCCCGGCGTCACCGAGGCCCGGCCGGGCACGTATGTCTATTACGACGCCAACCAGGTCCGTTTGGGCAGCGCCGGGTTCGACCAGTGCGCGCAGACCGTGCTGACCCGGGTCGTGAGCACGCAGCGCGCGGGGACGGTGATCGTGGACGCGGGCATCAAGGCGATGAGCTCCGACGCCATCGCGACGGCGGGCGTCCTCGGCGTGGTCTGCGACCTAGAGGGCAAGCCGCTGGACGGGGTGGAGTTCACGACCGGCCACGAGGAACACGGCTTCCTGACCGGTCCGGGCACGGACGGCCTGCGCGTGGGCGACCTGCTCCGCGTCATCCCCAACCACGCCTGCGGCACCACCAACATGTGGAGCGGTCTGCACCTGGTGGACGGCGCCCGAGCCGTCGACCACCACCCAATCGAGGCCCGCCACTGACAGCGCGGGGCCGTCCTGGGGAGCGGAGCCTGTGCGGGGCCCTTTCCTGTACGGCAAGCCCCCCTCCAGCCGACGCCCGTACCCGGTGACGTCCTCGTGCCCGGCGCTCACCGGGCGTGGCCGCCTCCCGCCGTTACGGCACCGGCTACGAAGGCCCCTCCCCGGGCTCGCCGTCCGTGCCGTCGCCCGCCGCCGCTCGGCGTAATACCTCCGCCGAGGCGGCGACTCCGCCTGGCAGCAGACTGGAAACGTGGACCGTCTCTCCAGCCAGACCCGTCCACCGGACGTTAACGAAGGCTGCCGGACGGGCTAGAGGCGCGCGTACGCCGGGGAGACGGCGGCCAGTGGCCGTTCCGTTTCGGAAGGCCATCATTGACAGGGAGCGCGCATCGCGGGGTGAACAGCGCGGCGCTGGCAGAGTCGCTAGTCTGGTGGTGAGTGCTCTCCTGTGCCGTGGGGATGATCGGATGGGCAACGACCTACGCGAGACGCCGGTGCTCTCGGGCATGGGGCCGACTCTGGCAGTGGTGGCTCGTGACAATCTCAGGAGGCCCGTGGTGACCCTGCAGCCGCACGACCATCAGCCGCCCGCACGGGCGCCGTTCCTCGCTACCCCGGAGAAGAACCCGCGTGCGATCCGTGCCGCCCTGTTGCCTGAGGACGCCGGAAACTTTGACCGCGAGTATCGCGCCGTGATGACCGAGGCGATGGAGACTCTTGACCTGACCCCTCTCGTGGCCTTCATCGAACGCTGGTGGCGCGTCGCATGGTCTTCCGCCGATCCGGAGGGACATCGGGACATGTTGGACACCGCAGAACGGTTGCTTCGTGGTGAGGCTGTGTCCACCAGGCCGATATGGGAGACGCTGGACCAGCGCGGCCTGTAGATGTTAGGGCGTGTATCAGGTTGAGGACGACGACGAGGCCGCCCTAGCGATAGCGGCTCTGCCGAAGGAGGCGTTGCCTCACTTCCGCGAACTCATCCGCCTCCTGGAACTGCAACCGTGGGCGGGGAACGCGCTGTATCGCTCCAAGCAGGACGGTCAGATACGCACCCATGCGTTCGGTCAGCAGGCCGAGGGGCTCGTCTTCTATCTGATCATGGAAGAGGAGCGTCGCGTCGTCGTGTTACGAGTCCTCTGGGCTGGCTGATGGCGACGGCTGCCTGAGCCCAACGTGGGCTTCGCCGCTGTACGGCAAGCCCCCTTCAGCCGACGCCCGTACCCGGTGACGTCCTCGTGCCCGGCGCTCACCGGGTGTGGTCGCCTCCCGCCGTTACGGCACCGGCTACGAAGGCCCTCCCCGGGCTCGCCGTCCGTGCCGTGGCCTTTCCGCCGTTACCCACCCCCACCGCCCCTCCGGGCCGATGCCCCCGGCCTCCGGCGAGGCGGCGACTCCGCCTGGCAGCGGGCCGGCAGCCTCGGCAGGCTCACGGGTCAGCACCCTCCACAGGTGGTTCACCGTCCGAACGTGCGGCGGTGGTGTGCGGGGGACTTTGGCGGTTCACCGTGGAGGCCGGGGAAGCCCAGGAGGCCTGGGAGGCCGGGGCGGAAGGCTCCGGCGTCGCGGAGTTGGCGGACGATCTCGACGAAGGCCAGTACGGCGGGGTCGGCGGTGTCGCGGCGCCAGAGGATGCGGTGGTCGGCGTGCGGGCTCGGCTCGGTGAAGGGCCGGTACACGATACCGGCCAGGATCCGGGCCAGGGCGGCTCCGCCGATCGTGATCCCGATCGCGGCGTCGGCGAGGACCAGCGGCAGGAGCCGGTCGAGGCTGGAGATCTCCCGGTGGATCCGCACGGTGGCGCCGCGGGTCCGCAGTTGGCCGACGACGTGGTCGTGCAGCCAGGGGTTGATGTCTCGCTCGACCACGATGAGCGGCAGCTCCGACAGCCGCGCCGGGTCGATGGCGGTCTCGGCGGCCAGGGGGTGTCCGGCCGCGAGTGCGACGACGAGGGATTCGCGGGTGACCAGCAGCGAGTCCAGGTCGGGGCCGGTCTCGGCGTTCCAGCAGAAGCCGATGTCCAGGCGGCCGTCGCAGAGGGCGGTGACCTGGTCGGCGGTGGTCATCGGGCAGGGGAGCGGCCGGATGTCGGGGAACCGGCTCCTTAGTTCGGGGACGGCGAGCTGGAACAGGCGGGGGCCGAGGTCTTCGGCGTAGCCGAGGCGGAGTTCGCCGGCGGGGCCGGTGGCGGCGCGGCGGCCGGTGTCCAGCGCGTGACGGGCGGCGGCGACCGTCCGCCGTGCCTCGGGCAGGAACGCCTCGCCCACCGCGGTCAGGGTCACCCGCCGGCTGGTGCGGATGAACAGCGGGGCGCCGATCTCGCGTTCCAGCCTGCGGATCTGCTCACTGACCGACTGCTGGGC
The DNA here is from genome assembly GCF_029382225.1 of Spongiactinospora sp. TRM90649. Lineage (GTDB taxonomy): Bacteria > Actinomycetota > Actinomycetes > Streptosporangiales > Streptosporangiaceae > Spongiactinospora. The sequence goes on along the minus strand of NZ_JARLTC010000027.1, from coordinate 22,841 downwards.
GACGTGCATCCGCACCGCCGCGCGGCCGAAATGCAGCTCCTCGGCGACCGCGATGACGTACTCAAGCTGACGAAGATCCACGGTTTCATGGTCCAGTGGGTTGACAGGCTTGGAAAGGATAGACAGGCGCAGCCTGTCGGAATACGCGCTGATTCGTCGTTGATCGCGTGCGGCTTGCACGGTGTCATGAGTATGACCGATTTGTGGGTTCAACCGCTGTCGGTACCGATATGTGCCGCCGTGGGGCCGGTCAGCCCAGGAGCACGACGAAGAAGGAGCTCATGAAGTCGCGCCGGTTCCGAGGCGGCCCCAAGTCCGCCCGCTGGACGCGGTCACATGGCCACTTTGGAAGAAAGGAAGGACAGTGCGCTCCGCACTTTCCGCGAAGACCGCCCCCCTCCGACGTGGCCCGATACGCCCGGGCCGCGGAGATCGTCGCGGTGCAGGAAGCCGGTTCCATGCGCCTCCGGGCCGACGGGCGGCGGACCGGGCTTCCCGGAGAGCCGCAGCCCGATCTGCCGAGCGGTCTGCCGAACGGCGACCCCATCTTCCACACCCGGTGGAGGCCTCCCAGCGACCACGCGTCCTACGAGCTCTACGGGCTGGAGACCGATACCGGCGGCAACCGCAACGACATGGCGATCCTCACCCAACGTCCCGCCGACGAGGTCGCGGCGGTGGAAAATGTCGTCCCGGCTGGGCGTGCGGCGCTCGGGGTGCGGTTCGGTAACCAGTGGTGTTTCACCTTTCACGCCAATGCCGGGAACGGCGGAGGCGATGCCGGACGCATGGTCCAGGACATCGCGCTTTTCAGGCGGCAGGTCGGGGCGCGGCACCGCGTCCCGGCCTCCGAGAATTCCGCGTTCACACCCGTGTGGCCGAAGCGGACGTCCCTTCCCCGCGCGGAGTGGGGAGGAGGGAGGCGAACTCCCGGACCGCGTCGTCTCCGGTAGTTCCAGGTCGCCAGAGGCGTCGGCGGCCTTCCGCGCGTGGCGGCACCAGCGCAGCGCGCCGCTGTAGTCGCCCAGGCGGGTGCTCGCGTTGCCATGGAGATCACGCGTTGCATCCGGGACGCCTCGGCCGGAGGGCCGTCCGTCAACTGCTGCCAGGCGGCGTGCAGGTCAGCGGTGAGTGCGGTGGTCACCTGCGAGGGCGGCCGGGTGCGCAGCGCATAAAGGTGATCCGCGCATATCTCCTCCCACTCCTCAACGGAACGGGGTCCGACCGTCGTACCCAGCAGTTCCAGGAGGAGATCGCCTTTTATGGCGCCGAATGACGCGCCCGCCGCGGCCATGCGCAAAAGATGTCGGCGTTCCGTGACGTCCTCCTTAGGACGGCCTGCTGCCATCGTACGCAATCGTGTCAATTCAGCAATAGCCGCATACAATGCAACTATATGACCATTCGCACCAAGTGCCTCATCGATCGCGGCGATGGCGTCGGCCGGGGGTTCCTGCAGGCCACGCTCCCACCGGGAGATGGCCGCATCGTCCACATGTGCGCGTTTGGCGAGCTCGCGCTGCGGCATCCTCTCGCCGATCTCCTCGCGCCACATCCGAATGGTGGCCCCCAGGAGCTGCCACAGCGAAACCGTTGGATCGACCTGCTGAGACTTGGCGGACACGAAAGCCCTCCGATACTTCACGTGCTGATTTCCAACGTATCAGCGCCGAATGTATGGCCGTCATCACCGAGCGGACTCCACTATGGCACTTACTCCAGGTAATGGAGGGCGCCGCAGGGAAATGTGAGAACCGCCGACGCGGAAAGGGTTACGCCCCATGCAAGAGGATGAACCGCCGTGCTCCGCCTACCGCCGCGTGTACGCGGGGGTCCCGCTCGCCGACCGGCCGTTGGTGGTGTGGGAAGTGTGGGCGGGTGATCGCGGGGCATCGGGGGTGACCCGCGATCCGGCCGAGGCGGAGAAGGCGATGCTCGCCGTACTCGACACCATGCCGGGCGGGCAGGGGCGGGCGCGGTTCGCGTGGGTGACGAGCCCGCGGCAGAGCTACCTGTACGGCACGACGCCGCTCACCGCCCACCACGCCGATGGTGTGATCGTGATTTTGGCCGGAGACAGGAGAACGCCGCTCATTTGAGCGGGCATGGCGGCGCGGCGCGGCGCCGTCATGCCGCAAGGCGCGAGCGGCCCTCGCTCGCGGGCGCGGGCAGGGGATCGGACCTACGAACCTGCCCGCGCCGTCCATGACGGTCCGCCCGGGGGGGCGGCACGGGCTTAAGGCGGGGGAGCAGGTTCGAATCCTGCCGGGGCGCTCGCCAAGATCGACATTTCAGGCCTCCGACCTGTGGATGCGCGGCATACGACGGCGGCGTGCACGACCAGCGGGTGCAGGGGCAGGCCGAAGAACATGTTCGTTCTCATCGGGCACGACGCCGGGCGCCGGATTGCGGCTGCTGAGGAACTGCCGATGGCCGCGGGCGGTGCCGGCGGCCATGGCGTCTGGATTCGAGCGGAGCCGGGTCAGGTCCTCTCGGATGTGCCCGCCTCCGAAGACCGCTTGGATAGCCGCTCCAGGGCCTTCAGGAAGGCGCGGGCGTGTCCGGCCTCGTCCTCGGCGGTGTCGGAGAAGTACTCGGCCGCCTGGATGTCGCCCGCCGCCTCGGCGCGCTTGGCGAAGGCCGGGTACATGGTCCGGGACTCGTACCGTTCGCCGGCGATGGCCTTGGTCAGGTTGGCACGCGTGCTGCCGACCAGGCCGGCCAGTTTGGCCTCACCGGCGAAGTGCTCGTGCAACTCCACGTCGGAAGTACCGCGGAACAGCTTCGCCACCGCCGGGTCCTTGGCGTGCTCGGCGTACTGCTGATAGTTGGCGTACGCCAGGGCCTCACCGTGCATGGCCGTGTCCAGGTTGGTCATGGTCTGTTTCGAGCGGACCTCGGGCGGCCCCTGCGGTACCTGCACCGCGTCGGCCTGCGGCGGCTCCGGCACCTCGCCCCGGCCGGACTCGACAACGCGCAGCGCGGTACCGAACGCCCGTGCGTGTCTGCCTTCGTCACGGGCGATCTCGGCGAAGAGGGCGGCGGCCCCGCTGTCGCCCGCGGCCTTGGCCTGCCGTGCGAAGTCGGGATACATCCGCCGGGACTCGTAGATCTCCCCGGCCAGCGCGGCACGCAGGTTCTCGGCATCGCCGTGGACCAGGCCGCTCAGCTCGGCCGCTTCCCGGAAGTGCTCGCCCAGTTCGACGTCGGCGATGCGCTCGAAAAGGCGGGCCACCGCCGGCAGCTTCTCGCGCTGAGCCTGGGCCGCGTACAGGCGGTACGAGGCGTTCGCGAACGCCTCACCGCGCATCGACTGTTCCAGATCCTTCCGGGTCTGCGAGCCGGGAGGGTTCACCGGTGCGGGTGAAGCGGCGAGTGTAACGCCGATGGGTGTGCCGAGCACGATGGTGAGCGCGCCGGTGATGAGTGAGCGCGCGGACAGGGTAATCAATTCGACCTCCCGGCCTGGAGTGGATACCTGCGGTTATCACCACAGGACTTGCCTGGCCCCAGATGGTCGATAACGGTCCTTCTGGCAAAGCCGGGTGCCAGCATGCGGGCCGGATGCAAAACATGGCCCATACGAAGGACGAAAAGCCCCTGGAGGGGTGTACGCCAGCATGTGGTCATCGGGCAGGACGGTCATCCCGTGAGCCTTCCGATGGCCGCGTCATCAGCTGTGCGGCTGGTGGTCTGCCCCACGTTCGCGGGAACCGTCCCCCGCGTCAGACACCGTGTCGCACTGTCCACCTGAAATTTGGACATATTAGACGAAGTTTCCTGTGCGGCGTGTCACATACATCGGCGGGCACAGGCGACGTCCAAGGACGCCCTGTGGTGCGGAAACGGAGTGTGACGTGCGGGTTCTCGATTTCATGGCACGCCGGCGGCGACCGGCGGGTTAGCGCGCCTGCTCGTGCCCTTTCCGCTTATCGCGGGCGGTGTCAGCGGGTGCCGGTGGTGAGGATGACGAGCCGCCGGGTGGCCCGGGTCATGGCGACGTAGCGGTCCACGACTCCTTCGATGCCTTCGCCGAAACCCTCCGGGTCGATGAGGACCACCAGGTCGAACTCCAGGCCCTTGGCCAGTTCGGGGGTCAGGGAGCGGATCCGGGGGGTGGCGCGGAAGGCGGGGTCGCCGATGACGCAGGCGATTCCGTCGGGGTTCCCGGTGGCCCACGTGTCGAGGATCGAGGTCAGATCGGCGGTTGATCCGTGCAGGACGGGGATGCCGCCGGTGCGGATGGAGGTGGGGACGTTGGCGTCGGGGAGCGCGGTGCGGATGATCGGCTCGGCCTCGATCATGATCTCTTCGGGGGTCCGGTAGTTGACGCTCAGGGAGGTCAGCGTGATCCGGTCGAGGCCGATCCGCTTGAGGCGGTCCTCCCACGACTCGGTGAAGCCGTGCCGGGCCTGGGCGCGGTCGCCGACGATGGTGAAACTGCGTGACGGGCAGCGGAGCAGCAGCATCTGCCACTCGGCGTCGGTGAGTTCCTGCGCCTCGTCCACGACGATGTGCGCGAACGGCCCGGCCAGCAGGTCGGGTTCGGCCGACGGCGCGGCGCTCTCGCCCACCAGCATCTCGGGCAGGTCGCCGATGCGCAGCATGGTGACCGCGGCCTCGCCGTCGTCGTCGGCCGCCAGCAGGTTGTCCACGACGTGCGACATCTGCTCGCGTTCGACCGCGAGCGCGGCGCGGTGGCGACGCTCGCGCCGGGACGCCTCCGGGTCGCCGAGCCGTTGCCGGGCCGCGTCCAGGATCGGCAGGTCGGACACCGTCCACGCCTGCGGGTCGTCGCGCCGCAACCGGCGGATCTCGTCGGGGTCGAGCCAGGGCGCGCACAGCCGCAGGTAGGCGGGGACCGCCCACAGGTCGCCGACGATGTCGGCGGCTTCGAGCAGCGGCCAGGCGCGGTTGAAGGCGGTGAGCAGCTCCCGGTCCTGGAGCACCGACCTGCGGAGCAGTTCGGGGGAGATCTCCTCGTTCTCCCCGTGCTTGTCGGTCAGGATGGTGAGCAGTTCCTCCCAGATCTGGTCGCGCGCCTCGTTGTGCGGGGTGCCGGGGTCCGGAGCGCGGAAGGCGTCGGCCCAGTCGTCGGCGGTCAGCCGGACGTCGGCCCAGTGGGTGCTGACCGTGATGCCCTTGGTGGGCGGGTTCTCATAGAAGCGGACGGCGGTCTCGATCGCCTTGACCATGTCGGCCGACGACTTCAGGCGCGCCACCTCGGGGTCGTCCTCGGGTGCCGCCGCCGCTCCCTCGGCGACGAGGTCCCGCAGGGTGCAGGTCTGCACGCCCTCCTCGCCGAGGCTGGGCAGGACGTCGGCGACGTAGGCGAGGTACGGCTGGTGCGGGCCGACGAACAGCACGCCGCCCCTGCGGTGACCGAGGCGGGGGTCGGCGTAGAGGAGGTAGGCGGAACGGTGCAGGGCCACGACGGTCTTGCCGGTGCCGGGCCCGCCGTCCACGACGAGCGCGCCGCCGGATCCCGCGCGGATGATGGCGTCCTGGTCGGCCTGGATGGTGCCGAGCACGTCGCGCATCCGGCCGGACCGGTTGGCGCCCAGGCTGGCGATGAAGGCGGACTGGTCGTCGAGCGCGGCGTGTCCCTCGAACCCGTCGGGGGTGAACACCTCGTCCCAGTAGTCGCTGATCCGGCCGAGGGTCCAGCGGTAGCGGCGGCGGCTCGTCAGTCGCATCGGGTTGGCGTGGGTGGCGCCGAAGAACGGCTCGGCGGCGGGGGAGCGCCAGTCGAGCAGCAGGCGGCGACCCTCGCTGTCGGTGAGGCCCAGCCGTCCGATGTAGACGGGGTCGGGGTCGTCCTCGGTGACCATGTGCCCGAGGCAGAGGTCCAGGCCGAAGCGGCGCAGGGCACGCAGGCGGGCGGACATCTCGTGGACCCGCAGGTCTCGTTCCAGGGCGCGCGGGCCCGCCCCGCCGGCCAGTCTGCGTTCCTCGTCGAGGCGTTCGGACAGTTCGGCGATCGATTCCTCCAGGGTTCGCGCGATGGCGGCGAAGTGCCGTTCGTCTCCCGCGATCAGCTTCGGGTCGGCCTTGGCGGCCAGGCGTCCGGGCAGCCGGAAGGCGCTGCCGGTCGATGGGTTCATGTCGTCGGCTCCGATCTGGGGCCCCCGTTTCCGCAGGTTGTTCGGGCCTCGGCCGTCGATTGTGCGGCATGCCCGGGGTCTTGCCGCAAGCCCCCCGTTGCGCTATACGTTGAGAGTGGAGAGGAACGGGGTTCCTCTCCCTTTCTCGTTCTGGATCGCCTCGCCGCCGCCGGCGCGCGGATCCTCCGCTCTCACTGTGGGTTTGACGCGGGACGTTCTGTCGCCTCATTATGAATGTGCGTTCATGAACGTACGTTCATAAGGAGTGGCAGATGACGATCGTCAACACCCACCAGTCCGAGGCGTGGAACGGATACGAGGGCGGGCACTGGGCCGAGCACCGCGATCGCTACGACGCGGTCAACCAGGGGTTCAACAAGTACCTGCTCGATCACGTCCAGGACGGCGACCGGGTGCTCGACGTCGGGTGCGGCGCGGGTCAGGTGACCAGGGTGGCGGCGCGGCGGGCGCGGCACGTCACAGGAGTGGACCTGTCGGAGCCGATGCTGGGGGCCGCGCGGGCGGCGGCGCTGGCCGAAGGCGTGGACGGCGTCGAGTTCGTGCGCGCCGACGCCCAGGTGCACCCGTTCCCGCGGGGGGCGTTCGACCTGGCCGTCAGCCGCTTCGGGATCATGTTCTTCGCCGACCCCGTGGCCGCGTTCGCGAACATCGGCCGGGCGCTGCGGCCGGGCGGACGGCTCGCGCTGCTGAGCCTGCGCGCCATGGCCGACCACGAGGTCAGCGCCGTCTTCGCCGCGATGGACGCCCACCTGCCTCCGCCGCCCGCGCCGGAGCCGGGCAGCGGGGACGGCCCGGTGTCGCTGTCGGACCCCGAGCGCGTCCACGAGGTGTTCACCGAGGCCGGCTTCACCGGGGTCGCCGCCACCCCGGTGGACGCCGAGCAGATCTGGGGCCGGGACGCCGAGGACGCCGCCGGGTTCCTGCTCGGCTGGGGGCCGGTCCGCTTCCACCTGCGGCACGCCGACGCCGGGGCCGCCGCCCGTGCCCGCGCCGCCGCCGTCCCCGCGCTGCGCCCGTTCGAACGCGACGGCGCCGTGCGGCTGCGCGGCGCCGCCTACCTGATCACGGCCACCCGGCCGTGAGCCCGCGCAGGGCCGCCGCCCTCGGCGACGGCGAGACGCTGCGCGGTCACCTGGTGGCCGCCGCCGAACGCCTGCTGGCCAGGCAGGGCGCGGCCGGGCTGACCGTCCGCGCGATCGCCAAAGAGGCCCAGGTGGCGGACGGCGTGCTCTACAACCACTTCGGCGACAAGGAGGAGCTGATCGCCCAGGCCCTGCACGCGCACGTCGCGTCGGTGGCGCGGTCGCTCCCCGACCTGCCGAGCACGCCCGGGCAGGGCGACCTGGCGGTGAACCTCCGCGCCTACGTCGACTACGGCGTCGCGCTGCACCGGGCGATCCTGCCCGCGTTCGCGGGGCTGGTCGCCCAGCCGGGCGTGCTCGCACGGTTCGCCATGATCGACAACCCGCTGGGCCGTGGCCGGGGCCTGAAGGGCGTCCTGACCGAATACCTCCAGGGGGAGCAGGCGCTCGGACGGGTCGCGCCGACCGCGAGCCCCGAGGCGGCGGCGACGATGATCGTCGGAGCGTGTCACGAGCTGATCATGCCGCACCTGTTCCATGGCGTCGCGCCGTCCGACATCGAGGTCCCCCCGGACTTCGCCGCCCGGCTCGTCGCCACCTGCCTGGGCGGCGTCGCGCCCGGCGGGCGGGCGTGACGCGGGCTCAGCCGAAGGCGGCGAGCGGGATGGTGATCCAGGTGGGGCGGTTGCGCGCCTCGTAGAGCACCTCGTAGACGGCCTTGCCCAGTTCCAGGGCCCGCAGCAGCACGGCCTCCTCGGCCGACAGGTGACGCCCGGTGCCCTCGGAGTAGCCCGCGAGGAACGCGGCGCGGTTGCGGGCCGCCCACTCCTGGGCGCGCGCCTCCAGCGCGGCGGCATCGGGGTGGTCGGCGAGCATGTGCCGGGAGGCGTAGTCGAAGGAGCGCAGCATCCCCGCGACGTCGCGCAGCGGCGAGGACAGCGCCCGCCGTTCGGCCAGCGGCTGGCCGGGCTCGCCCTCGAAGTCGAGCACGATCCAGTCGGTGGGGGTGCGCATGACCTGGCCGAGGTGGTAGTCGCCGTGCACGCGCTGCACCGGGACCGGGCCGCCGAGGTCGGCGAGGCGGTCGTAGGCGGCGTGTGCGACCGGGGCGTGCTCGGCCAGTTCGGGGACCTCGGCGACGGCCTGCTCCAGCCGCCGCCGCAGGCGCTCGGCCATCCGCTTGACCTCGGAGGGCTCGATGACCCCGGTGGGGAAGGCGTCGGCCATCTCCCGGTGGACGTGGGCTGTCGCGGTGCCGAGCCGGTAGGACTCGGCGGCGAAGTCGCCCCCGGCCTCGTCCGCGCCGACGCCGGGCAGTGACGCGTAGAGGTCGCGGACGCTGGTCAGCGCGAGGGCCCAGCCGTCGTTGGCGACGCTGAGGTACTCCTGCATGATGGCGAGCGTGGTGGGCTCGCCGTCCAGCTCGGTCTCGATCCAGCCGTAGGGGGTGGCGATGTTGGCCGAGCCGTGCTCGGCCAGCGCGGTGACGATCTCCAGCTCGGGGTTCAGCCCGGGCGTGATGCGGCGGAACAGCTTGCAGATGTAGGCGTCGCCGAAGATCAGCGAGGTGTTGGACTGCTCGGCCCCGATGACCAGGCTGCGCGCGGCGACGTCGATCTTGACGCCGTCCAGGTGGCGGAAGCGCAGCGGGGCCGTCCCGGGGCCGCCGCCGAGGTCGGCGTTCTCCGCCATGGCGCGCAGCAGCGCGCCGGTGACCTCGGCGTCGTGGGCCGCGTCATAGGTGTCGGGGCCGATCTGCACGTGTTTGAGCCGGGGCGGGATGTCCTCGGACCGCCCCAGCAGGACCTGGTAGCGGTCACGGGTCCCGCCCTGGTGGACGGCCACGATGAGGTGGCTCAGCTCCGGCGCCAGCTCGACCTCCGACTCGACGGTGACTCCTTCGATGGCACGCCCTTTTCCGGCGAACCACCGCTGATGGGCGATCCAGCCGGAGAGCAGCTCCTCGAAGGTCGTCGTCACTTCGCCGCTTTGCATCCTTCCTCGACGGGCTTCTCGCCGTCGGCGCGGTCGGTGGTCTCGTTGGATGGGACGGGCGGAAGGGTGAACCAGTAGAACCCATGCCCAGGAAGCGTCAAAAGATACGGAAGTTCGCCAATCGGTGGGAAGGGGACCCCTCCCATGCACTCCACCGGGACGGATCTCTCGAATCTCCGCAGGTCGAGCTCCACCGGCTGGGGGAATCTTGACAGGTTGTTGACGCAGAGCACACGGTCGTCGCCCAGCTCCCGCACGAAGGCGAGCACGCTGGGGTTGGACGAGTTCAGCTCGGTGAACGCCCCCAAGCCGAAGACCGGGTGGCGCTTGCGGATCTCGATCATGCGCTTGGTCCAGTGCAGCAGCGAACCGGGGTTCTTCTGCTGCGCCTCGACGTTCATCGCCTGGAAACCGTAGATCGGGTCCATGATGACCGGCAGGTAGAGCCGCCCGGGGTCGCAGTCGGAGAACCCGGCGTTGCGGTCGGGGGTCCACTGCATCGGGGTGCGCACGCCGTCGCGGTCGCCTAGCCAGATGTTGTCGCCCATGCCGATCTCGTCGCCGTAGTAGAGCACCGGGGATCCGGGCAGCGACAACAGCAGCGCGGTGAACAGCTCGATCTGGTTGCGGTCGTTCTCCAGAAGCGGGGCCAGGCGGCGGCGTATGCCGACGTTGGCCCGCATCCGGGGATCCTTGGCGTACTCGGAGTACATGTAGTCGCGCTCTTCGTCGGTGACCATCTCAAGCGTCAGCTCGTCGTGGTTCCGCAGGAAGATGCCCCAGTGGCAGTTCTCCGGGATCTTCGGGGTCTGCGCCAGGATCTCGGAGATGGGGTAGCGCGACTCGCGGCGCACGGCCATGAAGATGCGCGGCATCAGCGGGAAGTGGAACGCCATGTGGCACTCGTCGCCGCCGGTCACCGGGTCGCCGAAGTACTCCACCACGTCGCTCGGCCACTGGTTGGCCTCGGCCAGCAGGACCCGGTCCGGGTAGAGGCGGTCGACCTCGGCGCGGATCCGCTTCAGGTAGGCGTGGGTGGCCGGGAGGTTCTCACAATTCGTGCCGTCCTGCTCGAACAGGTACGGCACGGCGTCCAGCCGGAACCCGTCGATGCCCAGGTCGAGCCAGAAGCGCAGCACCTCCAGCATCGCGTCCTGCACATCGGGGTTCTCGAAGTTCAGGTCGGGCTGGTGCGAGAAGAAGCGGTGCCAGAAGTACTGCCCGCGCACCGGGTCGTAGGTCCAGTTGGACGTCTCCGTGTCCACGAAGATGATCCGCGCGTCACGGTAGAGGTCGTCGGTGTCGGACCACACGTAGAAGTCGCCGAACGGGCCGGTCGGGTCGTGCCGCGACGCCTGGAACCAGGGGTGCTGGTCGCTGGTGTGGTTCATGACGAGGTCGGCGACGACGCGCATGCCGCGCTTGTGCGCCTCGTCCACGAGCTTGATGAAGTCTCCGAGGTCCCCGAACTCCGGGAGGATCTTCATATAGTCCGAAATATCGTATCCGCCGTCACGGAGCGGGGACTCGTACAGCGGAAGCAACCAGAGGCAGTCGACGCCCAGCCACTGGAGGTAGTCCAGTTTCGCGGTCAGACCGCGGATGTCTCCCGTGCCGTCGCCGTTGGAATCGGCGAACCCCCTGATGAGCACCTCGTAGAAAACGGCCCTTTTGTACCAGTGTGGGTCGTTCGGCTTCTCGTGGGTGAACGTGTTGGGAACGGGCTGAGGTGTCAAGCTCACCGTTGTGACTCCCCGCTTGTCTCGTACGCTCGCGGCTCCGCGGCCGGGGGTGGCCTGCGCCGAGCGCTTTCGCCTACGCTCGCGACACCGGCCTACCTCGCGGTCGCCGGAGTCGCTCGCACCGTAAAGATGTGGGCCGGCTGGATCTGCGGGTCGAGGCGCACGTAGTTGGACTGCCGCCAGCGGTACGACTCGCCCGAAAGCTCGTCGTCCACGACGAACTCGGCTTGCGGGTCGAGACCGAGGGCGGGCATGTCCAGAGAGACGGTCGCCTCGCGGGTGTGGTGCGGATCCAGGTTCACGACGGCCAGCACGACATCGCCTATGCCGTGCCGGCGTCCGCCGGGCGCGTCGTAGGCACCGCCCTGCCGCTCCGCGGGCAACCGCTTGGAGAAGCAGATGAAGTCTGTCTGGTCGACGTTGTGGAACCGTAGATTACGCAATTCCTGCAGGGCCGGATGGGCTCTTCTGAACAAATTGAGCTGGGTGATGAAGGGGGCCAGGCTTCGGCCCTCTCGTTCGGCGTTCACCCAGTCCCGAGGTTTGTACTGGTATTTCTCGCTGTCTAGGTATTCCTCACTTCCGGGCCGAACTGGGATGTTCTCTCCGAGTTCGTACCCGGCGTACACCCCCCAAGTCGGCGCCAGGAGCGCCGCCAGCACCGCTCTGATCTTGAACGCCGGCACTCCGCCGTGCTGAAGGTACTCGTGCAAGATGTCCGGAGTGTTGACGAAAAGGTTCGGGCGCAAGTAATGGGAGGTTTCCCGCGACAGCTCCGTGAGGTACTCTTCGACCTCGTCGCCGGAGTTCCGCCAGGTGAAGTACGTGTAGGACTGATGGAACCCGATCTTGGCCAGGGTCCGCATCATGGCCGGCCGGGTGAACGCCTCCGATAGGAACAGCACGTCAGGGTCCGTGGCGTTGATGTCGGCCAGCAGGCGCTCCCAGAAGCTCACCGGCTTGGTGTGCGGGTTGTCGACCCGGAAGATCCGCACGCCGTGGTCCATCCACACCCGCACCACCCGCTTGACCTCGGCGTAGATGCCCTCCGGGTCGTTGTCGAAGTTCAGCGGGTAGATGTCCTGGTACTTCTTGGGGGGATTCTCCGCGTAGCCGATCGTGCCGTCCGCGCGGACGTTGAACCACTCCGGGTGCTCCTTCACCCACGGGTGATCGGGCGAGCACTGCAGCGCCAGGTCGAGCGCGACCTCCATGCCCAGCTCCCGGGTTCGCCGGACGAAGGCGTCGAAGTCCTCGAAGTCTCCTAGATCTGGGTGGATCGCGTCATGACCGCCCAGCTCTGAGCCGATCGCCCAGGGCGACCCGGGATCGTAGGGCTCCGGATTCAGGGTGTTGTTCCGGCCCTTGCGATGAGCGGTGCCGATCGGGTGGACCGGCGGCAGGTAGACGACGTCGAAGCCCATCGCGGCGACGGCGGGCAGCCGGCGCGCGGCCGTCCGGAAAGTGCCGGACTCGGGTGCCGTGGCGTCGTCCACGACCGCGCCCTCGGATCGAGGGAAGAACTCGTACCAGGAGCCGAACAGCGCACGGCGACGGTGCACCAGGATCTGCTGCCTGGGCGAACGCGTGACCAGGTCGCGCAGGGGATGCGCGGCCAGCAGCGCGGCGGTCTGCGGAAGCTGTGCGACGGCCAGGCGCGCCCGGGGGTCGAGGTTCTCGTCGCGCAGCCGGGCCGCGACCTCCTGGAGGGCGGCGCGGTGGCCGCACGAACCGCCGTTGCCGTTCCCGTTGGCGGCGCCGTTCGGCGCGTCGTCCACGGCGGTGCGCGTGGCGGTGGCGCGCGACCCGCCGTCCCGAGAGGCGGCTCCCGCCGATACGGCCAGGCTCGCCGGGGACGTCTCGCCCGCGCTCTGTGGAGCGCTCCCGCCACGGGCCGCGCCACGGCAGTCGGCCGGGCGCACGGCCTTGGCGGCCCGCTCGAACAGGCGCGCCCCCTCCTCGCACATCAGATCGACGTCCATGCCCCGGGGGATCTTGATGGCGGCGTCGTGCAGCCAGGTGGCGATGGGGTCGCCCCACGCCTCGACGCGGAAGTGCCACGGACCCTCGTCGGGGAGCGTCACCTGGACACCCCAGCGGTCGGTGCCGGGCGCGAGCTCCCGCATGAGCAGCAGCGGCCCGCGCACACCTTCGGGATCGGTCAGCACCACCCCCGCCGCGACCGCGTCGTGTCCCTCGCGGAACACGGTCGCGGATATGCCGAAGGTCTCACCCGCTGCGGCCTTGGCAGGCCGCTGGCCACAGTCGACCACGGGGTGAATGTCCAGTATGGGGATTCGTCCAATCATCGCGTCTCAAGGTAGCGACGGCGCACTCGGTGCCGCCGGAGATTGTGAAGGTAAAGATCTCTATATGGTCATCGTCGAGGCACGCAGCGGCATACGCCGCAACATGTGGTCCTTGTGGCGCCCGGGCAAAGCTGGTGGTACCTCCAAGGAGGTGCCCATATAGTCCCGCTTCATGCCTGCCGAAGAAAGAGTCATGAACTCTTCCCCTCGGGCGAGTTGCTCTCATGTCGCAGGCCGGGGACGATCCGTGAGAGCGTCGGAAGAGCGCTCGAATCGCATCGGGAGCGCCCGATCGCACACGCACGCACGGGGTCCGTAACGCAAAGTAACACACCGGTAACCCGCCAAGCGCAGCGCGGTGCGAAGCGGAAGGCAGCATGCTAGGCACGACGGACGTCCGTCACCGACGGCGGACGGGCCGGTTCACGGGCGGGAAGTGCCGAGGATCACGTGAGGATCTTCGGTTCGTCAGGTTTCGCTCCAGGTGAGGGGGAGACGCATGAGAGGCAAGTGCCCAGCACGGGTGTTTCGGTCGCACTTCACGTCGATGAGTAACTAGGGTCTGGCACCGTGAGAGCAATCCGCAGGTTCACCGTACGCACCGTCCTTCCCGGCGAGCTCGCCGCGCTCGGCGAGCTGGTCCACAATCTTCGCTGGTCATGGCACCCGGAGACGTTGGACCTCTTCGCCGACGTGGATCCCGCCACCTGGGAGCGCGTCGGCGGCGACCCGGTCGCGCTGCTCGGCGCGGTCGAGGCCGAGCGGCTCCAGCAGCTCACCGCCGACCGGCGCTTCCTGCGCCGCCTCGCCGACGCGGCGGACGACCTCCGCGAGTACATGACGGCGCCGCGCTGGTACCAGACCATCCCCGGCGCGCCGTCGGCCATCGCCTACTTCTCCCCGGAGTACGGCATCGCCGCCGCGCTGCCGCAGTACTCCGGGGGGCTCGGCATCCTGGCCGGCGACCACCTCAAGACCGCGAGCGACCTCGGCGTCCCGATCCTCGCCGTCGGCCTGCTCTACCGGCACGGATACTTCAGCCAGTCGCTCTCGCCCGAGGGCTGGCAGCTTGAGCACTACCCCAGCCTCGACCCCGGCGGCCTGCCGCTCACCCTGCTGAAGGACGCCGACGGCGTGCCGGCGCGGGTGCGGATCGGCCTGCCGCAGGGCCGTACGCTGCACGCGCAGATCTGGGTGGCGCAGGTCGGGCGGGTCCCGCTGCTGCTGCTCGACTCCGACGTGGCCGAGAACGACAACGCCGCCCGCGACATCACCGACCGCCTCTACGGCGGCGGCACCGACCACCGCCTGATGCAGGAGCTGCTGCTCGGCGTCGGCGGGGTGCGGGCCATCCGGGACTACTGCCGGATCACCGGCCACGCCGAGCCCGAGGTCTTCCACACCAACGAGGGCCACGCCGGGTTCCTCGGCCTGGAGCGCATCCGCGAGCTGACCGAGAGCCGCCTGTCCTTCGACGAGGCGCTGGAGGCGGTGCGCGCGGGCACCGTCTTCACCACCCACACCCCGGTCCCGGCGGGCATCGACCGCTTCCCGGCCGACATGATCGCCCGGCAGTTCGGTGGCGACAACGCCTGGCCCACCGTCCCCGTGGAGCGCATCCTCGCGCTCGGGGCCGAGCCGGAGCCGCAGTCGCCAGAGGCCGAGGAGGGCTACACGCCCGGCATGTTCAACATGGCGGTCATGGGCATGCGGCTGGCCCAGCGGGTCAACGGCGTATCGCGCCTGCACGGCGAGGTCAGCCGGGGAATGTTCCAGGGCCTTTGGCCCGGCTTCGACATCGAGGACGTCCCGGTCGGCTCGATCACCAACGGCGTCCACGCCCCTACCTGGGTCGGCCGGGAGCTGATGGAGCTGGCCGGGCGCGAGCTGCCCGGGCTCCTGGAACGTGCCGAGGGCTGGGAGAGCGTCCAGAAGATCGCCGATCAGGACATCTGGGAGATCAGGGGCACACTGCGCGCCCGGCTGGTGCGGGCCGCCCGGCAGCGGCTCCGTGAGTCCTGGCGGGCCAGGGGCGTGTCCAGCGCGGAGCTGGGCTGGATCGACGACGCCCTCGACCCCGAGGTACTGACCATCGGCTTCGCCCGGCGGGTGCCCTCCTACAAGCGGCTCACGCTGATGCTGAAGGACCCCAAGCGGCTGCGCGAGCTGCTGCTGCACCCCGAGCGGCCGGTGCAGATCGTGATCGCGGGCAAGGCCCACCCCGCCGACGAGGGCGGCAAGAAGCTGATCCAGCAGATCGTGAAGTTCGCCGACGCCGAAGACGTCCGGCACCGGATCGTCTTCCTGCCCGACTACGACATGAACCTCGGGCGGCTGCTGGTGCAGGGCTGCGACGTGTGGATGAACAACCCGCTGCGCCCGCTGGAGGCGTGCGGCACCAGCGGCATGAAGGCCGCGCTGAACGGCGGGCTCAACCTGTCCATCCGCGACGGCTGGTGGGACGAGTGGTTCGACGGCACCAACGGCTGGGCCATCCCCACCGCCGACGGTGTCGCCGACCCCGACCGCCGCGACGACCTTGAGGCCGGCGGGCTCTACGACCTCATCGAGCACGAGGTCGCCGACCGCTTCTACGACCGCGCGGCCGACGGCATGCCCCGGCGGTGGCTGGAGATGGTCAAGCACACGCTCGCCTCGCTCGGCCCCAAGGTGCTCGCCGGGCGGATGCTCCGCGACTACGTGACCGACCTCTACACCCCCGCCGCTGCGTCGGCCAGGGCGCTGGCGGCCAACGACTTCGCCGACGCCAAGAGCTTCGCCGCCTGGAAGCTGCGGGTCACCCGGGCGTGGCCGGGGGTGCGGGTCGAGCACGTGGAGGCGGCAGGGCTGGGCGACACCCCGCAGGTCGGGGCGTTCCTGGAACTGCGGGCCAGCATCGCGCTGGGCGACCTGGAGCCGGCCGACGTCTGCGTCCAGGCCGCGTACGGCCAGGTGGGCCTGCACGACGAGCTGGTCAGGCCCGGCTACGCCGACTTCACCATCGAGTCGGTCAGCGACGACGGCCGGGCGCACTTCACCGGCACGATCCCGCTCGACCGGACCGGCGCCTTCGGCTACACCATCCGCGTGGTGCCCTCGCACCCGCTGATGGCCTCGCCGGCGGAGCTGGGCCTGCTGGTGCTGCCGGAGGAACCGGCGGGGATGACCAACGGCACTCTGCGGTAGGCGCCGGGGGTAGGCTGCCCTCGCGCGCGGAGTGGATCATCGGCGTTCTCCGCAAGTCATCCTCAGATGGGCGGCCATGGAAGACGAGAACACCCGTCAGGGAGGGGGGCCTCCCGTCGAGACCCTGGTGGCCACCGTGCGCGGTGTGCTGCCCTCCCTGACCCCCGCCGCCCAGACGGTGGCCAGGCTGATCCTGGACGATCCGGCGATGGTCGCGCGCAGCACGATCACCGAGCTGAGCGCTGCCTCCGGCACCAGCGAGGCCACCATCGTCCGCACGGCGCGGGTGCTCGGCTTCGCCGGATATCCCCAGCTCCGGCTGGCGCTGGCGGCGGCCTCGGCCACCCGGCCCGCCGAACGCCTGGTCCCCGGCGACCTGGCGCCCGGCGACCCGCTGTCCGATGTGATCCGCAAGGTGTCGCGGGCGGAGGCCGAGGCGATCGACGACACCGTCGCCCAGCTCACCGCCGAGCGGCTGGGCCTCGTCGTGGAGGCCATCGCCGGGGCCCGCCGCGTCGACGTGTACGGCGTCGGGGCCTCCGGGCTGGTGGCCGCCGACATGGCGCAGAAGCTGCTGCGGATCGGCATGTCGAGCAACGCCTTCGCCGACGCGCATCTGGCGCTGACCAGTTCGGTGCTGCTCCGCGCGGGCGACGTGGCGGTGGGCATCAGCACCTCGGGGGAGACCCCTGATGTTCTCGGGCCGCTGCGCAACGCGCACGAGGCGGGGGCGGTGACGATCGCGATCACCAACAACCCGCGTTCCTCCCTGGCCAAGGTCGCCGACCATGTGCTGATCTCGGCCGGGCGGGAGACGGCGTTCCGGCCCGGCGCGCTGGCCAGCCGGATCAGTCAGCTCCTGGTGGTGGACTGCGTGTTCGTCGGGATCGCGCAGCGGACGTTCGACTCCTCCGAGCAGGCGTTGCAGGCGACGCGCGCGGCGGTGAGCGACTTCCTGCACTCGGGGCGGGGCCGGGCCTGATCGCTTTTGGCTCTTTGTGTCGATGCTGGTTGGGGTGGGTTTGTGGCGGTTTTCTTCATCGGGATTGATTCTCTGGGAGATTTCTGTCATCTTCCGCTGAGAGCGTCAGTGTCATCCCGTGTCATCCCGTGTCATCCCGTGGAGGAGACAGGCCATGGCCATGGAACGTCGAACCCTGCTGCGCGGGCTCGCCGCCACCGCCGCGGCGGGGCCGCTGGCTTCGCTGCTCGCCGTACCGGCGGGAGCCGCGGTGAGCGCCGGGGCGGTTGCTTCAGGGAGCGCCGGCCCGCCGTTGCTGCACCAGATGCGCGGAATGTGGATCGCGTCCGTGGCCAACATCAACTGGCCCTCCAAGCCCGGCCTCACCGCCGACCGGCAGCGGGCCGAACTGCGCGCCTGGCTCGACCTGGCCGTGGCGAGACGGCTGAACTCGGTGTTCGTGCAGATCCGGCCCACCGCCGACGCGTTCTGGCCGTCGCCGTACGAGCCGTGGTCGCAGTACCTCACCGGCACCCAGGGCAAGGACCCCGGCTACGACCCGCTCGGCTTCGCCGTGGCCGAGGCCCACCGGCGCGGCCTCGCCTTCCACGGATGGTTCAACCCCTACCGGGTGTCCATGCAGGGCGACTCCGCCAGACTGCACCCCGATCACCCCGCCAGGAAGCACCCGGACTGGATCGTCGCCTACGCTGGGCGGTTGTACTACAACCCCGGGATGCCCGAAGTGCGGGCGTTCGTCCAGGACGCCATGATGGACGCCGTCACCCGCTACGACCTCGACGGGCTGCACTTCGACGACTACTTCTACCCCGTCAACACCCCCGCCTTCGACGACTCCGCCGCGTTCGCCGCGCACGGCGGCGGGTTCCCCGACCTGGCCGCCTGGCGGCGGAACAACGTGGACCTGCTGGTCCGCGAGATGCGGCAGCGGGTGCTGGCCGCCAAACCGGACATCGCCTGGGGGATCAGCCCGTCCGGGATCTGGCGCAACAAGGGCACCGACCCGCTGGGCTCCGACACCAACGGCAGCCAGTCGTACGACAACCTGCACGCCGACACGCGGGGGTGGGTGAAGAAAGGGTGGCTCGACTACATCGCGCCGCAGATCTACTGGAACATCGGGTTCGCGGTCGCCGACTACGCGAAACTCGCCCCCTGGTGGGCCGGCGTGGTGGCGGGCACCGACACCCAACTGTGGATCGGGCAGGCCGCCTACAAGGTCACGGCGGCGGGACAGCCCGCGGCGTGGTTCGAGCCCGGCGAACTGTCGGCGCACCTCACGCTCAATGAAGGGCTGTCGCGTGTGGGGGGCGACATCTGGTACAACGCGGCGGACGTGCGCGACGACCGGATCGGGTCCATCACCAAGGTCGTCGCCGACCACTACTCGGCTCCCGCCCTGGCTCCCGTGCTGCCCCGGCTGGCGGGGGGCGGCGGGCCGCGCCGTCCGGTGGTCACCCACGCCCGCCGTACCGCGGGGGGCAACGAACTGCGCTGGCACGCGACCGGCGCGGCGATACCCCGCCAGTACGCCATCTACCGGACGCCGGACGCCCGGCTCCCGGACCGCCGCACGGCCCGCCACCTGATCGCCCTGGTCCCCGGCACCCGCCACGCTACCTGGACCGACCCCTCGGGCCCCCGCGACGCCACGTACTACGTGACGGCCATAGACCCCTCCAACCGCCAAAGCCCATTGTCAGCGGCCCGCCGTCCGCGCTGACTCACCTGTCTCGCCGGGTGGCCAGAAAGTGGATAGAACATGGGTAAAGGGACGGCCTGTTGATAGTCGGCGCGCTTAGAAAGGATGCCCGCGTATTGCTCCGATAAGGGACAAATGGGGGTAGACCTTGATTGAACAATTACGTCTGAGCGCACCGCGCTCACTTCTGGCCCTTGCCCTGGCGAGCCTTCTCGTCTGTGTTCACCTGTTGTCCGGCGCGACGCCGGCCCGCGCCGTCGAGGGCGGCTTCGTGGTCGGGGGGCCGGCCGACGGAAACACCGTGGCGCAGATATGGGAAGAAGGGCCGGGGGGCACACCGGGCCACCTCGGCTGCTCGGGGATCGTCACATCCGCGTACCGCGTCATGACGGCCGCCCACTGCGTGGTGAATCGTGACCGCCACTACTACGTGCTGACGGGCTCCAAAATCAAGGGGCAGGGCAAACGGAGTGAGGTCGCCAACAGGTTTTTCGCCAGCGAAACACAGGGAAAGCAGCGCGTTGACCTGGTGATTCTCGACCTGAGCCATGAGGCGGACACCAAGGGAGTTTCCTTCCCCAAGATGCCCCTCAACAGGATGTTGGCGGTCAGGAAGCAGCTGATGTTCATGGGCTGGGGCTCCACTTGTACCGGCTGCGATGGCTCCACCCAGCTCAAGGGCCTGAATACCGTGGTGGAGGACAACAACTACCGGCCGGGAGACGTATTCGGCGGTGGCGCCTACCAAATCCGGGGCATCGACGGCAAGCTCCACCCCGGAGACTCGGGAGGGCCGTCCGGGTACTTCACCCCGGCGTACGTGCAGATCGTCACCGGTGTGCTCTCTACCGGTTCGTACGATCCGAAGGATGCCCATGAAGAGTTCACCTCGATCTATGACCAGCCGGGGTGCGGCAAGGGCGACGGACCGCCCTGCGTGTACGAGTGGGTGAAGGCGGTGTCGGGCATGCAGGTGTACCGCCCCCACGACGACCTGAGGCGCTCCATCCGGGCTATGCCGCTGGGGGCGTCGTCCGTCTATGGTCAGGGCAGCTCGCACGGCAATGGTTTCCGGGACGCCTTTAACGAGGGGCTGCAGCGGATCGCCGAGCGTGACGGCGAAGGCCTCGCCAAGGCCGACACCGCCAAAACGGCCGATGACAAGGACGACACGCCCCAGGTGGACATGGTGGGTTCGGTCCGGGTGGGCAGAGCGACCGACCGTGACAACGAGGGCTGGCCGGGTTTCGTCATCAACGCGATCGCCGGCAAGGCGAGTTGTTCGGTCAAGCACTACCAGCCCAACGTCGTCGCGCTGATGGCGGGTGCGAACGATGCCATCCAGGACAATGACATGGGTGGTGCGATCGACCGGCTGAGGGCGTTGATCGAGCAGATCGACAGGGACGCACAGGATGTGATGGTGCTGGTCGCGGGGGTGCAGCGGCTCGCCGATCCGGCTCGGGACGCGCGCGCGAAGGCGTTCACCGCACAGATCCCCGGTCTGGTGGACCGGCTGGTGGAGCGTGGCGTGAACGCCGTGTACGTCGACGTCGGCGGGCTGGAGCCGTCGGATATGGCCGATGCGATCCATGCCAATGACCGGGGTTACGAAAAGATCGGGGCGGCCTTCGTGAAGGCGGCCGAACACGCCGGCGAGCGGGGCTGGATCCCGAACGACGTGGCCGAGCAGGGGTCGGTACCCGATGCCTGCGGGATCCAGGACGACGGTCCAGGCGGCGGCGATTCCAAGCTGGGCCGGCACTGGGAGGACCATGGCGTCATCCAGGCCACACAGTTCCCCTCCTCCTCCCGGTTCTGGCTGACCGACGTGAACAAGGACCGCAAGGCCGAGTTCGTGGTGGTGGACAAGGACCAGAACTTCCGGTTCTGGTGGAACGGCGGCCCCTCCGGCAACGGCTGGGTGCCCATGGTGGAGGGCCAGAACTCCTACAAGCCCAAGGCCGGCGCGGTCGGCAACCAGCTGCGTTTCGGCGACGTGGACGGTGATGACTTCCCTGATTGCATGGTCGTCGATTCCAGGGGCGGAGTGGTCGTCTCCACCTGGAAGGGCGACAACCCCGCCGGCGCGCGGATGTGCATGGACAAGGAGAAGTTCGCCGGCGGAGCCGGGGTCTACTCCGAGGGGTCGGAGGGCATGAAACCGACGATCGATCCGAGTTTCCAGATCCGGTTCGCCGACGTCACCGGCGGTGGCCGGGACGACTACCTGGTCATCGAACCGAACGGCGCCACGGCGGCCTGGTACAACCAGGGTCTCATGGTCAAGGATGATCGCCAGTTCCTGAAATGGGACAAACCCGTACAGCTCGCGAACGAGCTGGCCGGTGCCGTGCAGGTCAGGTACGCCGATCTCAACGGCGACAAGCGCGCCGACCGCGTCGTGCTCGACGAGAACCTGGGCGTGTACGCCTGGATCAACAAGGGCCCGAAGGGCTTGTTCGACGGGTGGACCGAGCTCGGCTACATCGCCAACGATCCGAAGGTACCGGTGAAGGACGTCCAGTTCGCCGACATGGACGGGGACGGCAAGGAGGACTTCGTGCGCATCGGCTGGACCGGCGTCGCGCACGTCTGGCTGAACAGGCTGCCCAAGGAGTACTTCGACACCTACCACGGCCGGCCCCCGGGCCTGTAAGACTCCGGGACGCCCCGCGGATCCCCGGGGCTCGGCCATTGATCGAGGTCCGCCGCTCCGGCCCACGCCACCGGAGCGGCGGACGAGGTTCTCCCCTGAAGTTCGGGGTATCCCGAGCAGCGCGTGCGCTACCGGCGGCGGCGCGGGGCAGGCGGATGCACACGGTAACCCCGCCGCCCTGGACGACCGGGCCGATGACTTGACGTCCCCTTTCTGGATCGTGTGGCGGCTCTTGGTGTGCATCCGGGGATGTCTCAGTTGTCCCGGTTCGCCGTAGCGAAGGAGAGGGCGTTGTCGACCAAGCGCTCGATGAAGGCACCACGGCCCAGGTCCGGTAGTCAGCCGTGGCTGCATGTGGACAGCGTGGAGATCCAGGAGTTCGGTACCGTGCGGATGTTTCCGCTCGGACTCTCCTACGATGCGCGGATGTACTCCTGCCAGCGACTCAACCAGATCCTGGCCGACACGCAGATCCTCTTCAACCTGTACAAGAAGCACCACTGGCTGATGCGCGGTCCGACCTTCTACCAACTGCATCTGCTGCTGGACAAGCATGCCGCAGAGCAGCTCGAACTGGTGGACAAGATCGCGGAGCGGGTGCAGACGCTCGGGGGCGTGGCGGTGGGGGATCCGCGTCAGGTGGCGGAGATCACGGTGATTCCGCGTCCGCCGGACGGGGTGGAGGAGGTGCCCGCCATGCTGTCCCGGCTGATCGAGGCGCACGAGACGATTCTGGTCGCCGCCCACGACGCGGCGCGGCGGACCGAGGAGATGGGCGACGACGGCACCAACGACCTGCTGGTCTCCGACGTGATCCGCACGGGGGAACTGCAGAGCTGGTTCATCATCGAGCACCTGGTGGACACCCCGCTGGTGGAGGGACCGCGCAGCTGAAAGCCGACCGGGCGGCGGGCTGGAAGCCGACCGACTCGCAGGGCGTGTGAGCCGGCACTCAGCGCGGGCCGCCTACGGCCGCGAGCGCTGAGGAGTGCGGGGGGGGGGGGGGGGGGGGGGCCCCCCCCCCCCCCCCCCCCCCCCCCAAAAAAAAAAAAAACCCCA
>NZ_JARLTC010000026.1 GCF_029382225.1 Spongiactinospora sp. TRM90649 | reverse complement strand
CCGCGGGGCCCCCCCCCCCCCCCGGGGGGGGCCCCCCCCCCCCCGCCCGCGCGGCCCCCCCCCCCCCCCCCCCGGGGGGGGGCCGCCCCCCCCCGCCCCCCCCCCCCCCCCCCGGCACCGATTGGACAGACATGTTCCGGTTCATCCTTCGAAGGTCACTTCAAGCGGTCGTGACCTTCGTCGCCCTCACGGCGATCCTCTTCGCCTGGCTGCGCAGCCTCCCCGGCGGACCGCTCGACGCGCTGCTCGGCGAGAACGCCAGCCCGCAGGACCGCGCGAAACTCGTCGAGTCGCTCGGCCTGAACGAGTCGCTGTGGACGCAGTACCTGCGCTATCTGGGGCGGTTCTGGACCGGCGACCTCGGTGTGTCGACGGGCGTCTGGCGCGGCGCGCCGGTCACCGAGGTGATCCTCACGCGGGCACCGGCCACGATCGAGCTCGCCATGTGCGCGCTGATCGTCGGCGCGGTGCTCGGCGTCGCCGCCGGCTACTGGGCGGCGACCAGGCGCGGCACGTTCGACGTCGCCTTCCTCGGCTTCTCCGTGCTCGGCCTGGCCGTGCCGGTCTTCTTCACCGGGTTCATCCTCAAGTACGTCTTCGCCGTCCGCGCGGGATGGCTGCCGCCGTCGGGGCGGGCCGACCTGAGCGGCTCCATACCGACGCCGACGGGGCTGACGCTCGTGGACTCGCTGCTCGCCGGGAGCGGTGCCGCGTTCACCGAGAGCCTCCGGTTCCTCACGCTGCCGACGATCGCCCTGGCGATCATCCCGTTCGCCGTGATCTTCCGGCTGACCCGGGCGTCCGTTGCCGAGACTCTGCAGCAGGACTTCATCCGCACGGCGAACTCCAAGGGCCTGCGGAACCCGACGATCGCCGGGCGGCACGTGCTGCGCAACTCGCTGCTGCCGGTGATCACGGTGATCGGGCTGCAGGCCGGCGGCCTGTTCGCCGGGGCCGTGCTCACCGAGACCGTCTTCAACTACCGGGGTCTCGGGCAGTCGATGGCGCTGGCCTTCTCCACGCGCGACTACGCGGTGCTGCAGGCCCTGATCATGCTCGCCGCCGTCCTGTACCTGGTCATCAACATCGTCGTCGACATCGCCTACGCGCTGTGCGATCCGAGAGTGAGGACGCCATGACCGCCGTCCCGGTCGCTCCGCGCCACCGTGCCGAGACCGCACGACCGGGCGCGCAGACCCTGCGGCGGCTGCTCCGCCAGCCGGCGTTCCTGATCGGTGCGGTGATCACGTTCGTGTTCGTCCTCGTCGCGGTCGCCGCGCCGCTGCTGGCGCC
Source organism: Spongiactinospora sp. TRM90649 (assembly GCF_029382225.1). Taxonomy (GTDB): domain Bacteria; phylum Actinomycetota; class Actinomycetes; order Streptosporangiales; family Streptosporangiaceae; genus Spongiactinospora. The sequence continues at coordinate 184,311 of NZ_JARLTC010000026.1, read as the reverse complement.
GCACGATCCGGCAGACCCGCTGCTGCTCGACCAGGTGCGCGCCCAGTCGAACCCGGTTCCGCTCCCGCAGGACGGATTCCCGCTGGGCGGCGATCCCGCCGGTCGCGACCTGCTGTCCCGGCTGATCGGCGGCGCCCGGCAGACCCTCATCGTCGGGGTGATGGCGACGCTCGGCGGTTTCGTCGGCGGCATCGCGCTCGGGCTCCTCGCGGGCGTGTTCGGCGGCAAGGTCGACATGCTCGTGATGCGCGTGGTGGACGTGATGCTGGCGATCCCGTCGCTGCTGATGGCCTTCTCGATCGCGGCCCTGTTCTCCCACCCCAACGAGTGGACCCTGATCCTCACCATCGCGATCGTGCAGATCCCGGTCTTCGCCCGGCTCATGCGCGGATCGATGCTGGTGCAGCGCGGCACCGACCACGTGCTGGCCGCGCGGGCGCTGGGCGTGAAGCCGACCGCGATCGTGTTCCGGCACATGGTCCCCAACGCGCTCGGGCCGGTGATCGTGCAGGCGACGCTCAGCCTGGCCGTGTCCATTCTCGACGCGGCCGCCCTGTCCTTCCTCGGGCTGGGCAACCCCGACGACGGCCTGCCCGAGTGGGGTCAGATGCTCGGCGGCGCGCAGCAGTACTTCAACTCGTTCCCGCATCTCGCGATCTACCCGGCACTGTGCATCATCGTCGTCGCCCTGGGCTTCACGCTGATGGGCGAGTCGCTTCGCGAGACCCTCGACCCCCGTACCCGGAGGTGACCGAGATGAGCGCGCGTGCGCACGCGACCCGGGCCGGAGCGGATCCGCTGCTGGTGGTCGAGGACCTGTCGGTCACGTTCACCCGGCCCGGCCAGGAGTCCTTCACGGCCGTGGACGGGGTCGGGTTCGAGGTCCGCCCCGGCGAGGTCGTCGGCCTGGTCGGCGAGTCCGGCTGCGGCAAGTCCGTGACCTCGCTCGCCATCATGGGGCTCCTGCCCCGCCGGGGGACCCGCGTCGGCGGCAGGGCGATCTTCGACGGCGTGGACCTGCTCTCCCTGTCGGATCGCGAGCTGCGCGACCGCCGTGGCGCCGACGTGGCGATGATCTTCCAGGACCCGCTGTCCTCGCTGAACCCCGTCGTGCCGCTGGGCGTGCAGGTGGCGGAGGTCATCCAGCGCCATCGCCGGACCAGCCGGTCCCAGGCCACCCGGCGGGCGCAGGAGATGCTGGCGCGCGTCGGCATCCCCGACCCCGCCCGGCGGATGCACGAGTACCCGCACCAGATCTCCGGCGGAATGCGCCAGCGCGTGCTGATCGCCATCGCCCTGGCCTGCGAACCCCGGCTGCTGATCGCGGACGAGCCGACCACGGCCCTGGACGTCACGATCCAGGCCCAGATCCTCGCGCTCCTGAAGGAGCTCGTCGTCGGCTCCGGCACCTCGTTGATCATGATCACGCACGATCTCGGCGTGGTCGCCGGCCTGTGCGACACGGTCAACGTGCTCTACGGCGGGCGCATCGTCGAGCGAGCGGACCGCTACTCGCTGTTCGACGCCCCCCGGCATCCCTACACCGGCGGACTGCTGGAATCCGTGCCCGCGCTGGGTGACGAGGCGGCGCGGCTACGCCCCATCCCGGGCTCTGTCGCGGACAACATACCCTGGTCAGAGGGGTGCGCCTTCGCGCCGCGCTGTCGCGTCGCCACCGACCTCTGCTTCCAGGAGGGGCCGACGTGGTCGGCCGGCGGCGAGCGGCGCTGGCGCTGCCACCACCCGCTGCCCGATCCGATCATCGTGGCGAAGGAGCCGACTCCATGACGACCGTCGCCGGCCCGACCCCTCCGGGCGCCGGGGAGCCGCCGCTCCTCGATGTGCGCGACCTCAAGGTCCACTTCCCGATCCGCCGGGGCGTCCTCGTGGACCGGACCGTCGGCCACGTGCACGCGGTGGACGGCGTCGACCTGCGGATCGTGCGCGGGGAGACCTACGGCCTGGTCGGGGAGTCGGGGTGCGGCAAGTCGACGTTCGGGCGCGCCGTGCTCCAGCTCACCCCCGTGACCTCGGGCGAGATCCGCTTCGACGGGATCGACCTGCGGTCGCTGCGCGGTGAGGCGCTGCGCCGTCAGCGCCGCCACATGCAGATGGTCTTCCAGGACCCGCTGGGCAGCCTGGACCCCCGGCAAAGCGTCGAGCAGATGTTCCGTGAGGGGATGTCCGCGCACGGACTGGCGAAGGGGAACGTCTCCGGACGCCTCGACGCGCTGCTCGACTCGGTCGGGCTGCCCCGGACGGCGCTGCGCAAGTACCCGCACGAGTTCTCCGGAGGACAACGCCAGCGCATCGGCATCGCCAGGGCGCTCTCCGTCGAGCCGCAGCTCATCGTCGCGGACGAGCCCGTCAGCGCCCTGGACGTGTCCGTCCAGGCGCAGGTCATCAACCTCCTCCAAGACGTCCAGACCACGTACGGGCTGACCTATCTGATCATCGCGCACGACCTCGCCGTGATCCGGCACGTGAGCGACCGGATCGGGGTGATGTACCTCGGCGGGATGGTGGAGGAGGCGCCCACCGCGGAACTGTTCGCCGAGCCGCTGCACCCCTACACGCGGGCGCTGCTGTCCGCCGTGCCGCAGCCCGACCCCCGGTACGAGGACTCCCGCGAGCAGATCCTGCTCAGCGGCGACCTGCCCAGCCCGGCGGACCCGCCGCCCGGATGCCGGTTCAGCACCCGTTGCCCGTGGAAGCAGCCGACCCGCTGCGACACCGAGCGCCCGCCGTTGCGGGTCGTCGAGGTCTCGGGGACGACCGCCGCGCACCAGGTCGCCTGCCACTGGGCGGAGGGCATCCGCGACGGCACGATCCGGCCGACCCGCTCGACCAGCGTCGACGCCGCCCTGTCCGTCGCCACTGCCACGTCGTCGACGTCGGCGTCCGGCACGCCGCCGTCGGCCGGCGGAAGCTGACCGCTGTGCCGGCGACGCGGAGCGGAACGGAGCCGAGGGCGCTCGGGCGGAGGGGAGCGGCGTGAACGGCGTCCTCACCCAGCACCTGCACGAACTCGCGCACTCCCTCGGCGCTTCGCTGGACGTGCCGGTCGAGGTCACCGACGTGCAGTTGCACCGGATCGCCCGCTCGACGCCGAACTCCTCGGCGGACGAGGGCTTCGCCGAGACGGTGTCCCCCCGGCACCTCGGGCTGAGCGCGCGCTCCGTGGCTCTGATCTCCGAACCCGTCTACGTCGGCGGGAGCGCCGACCTCGGGATGCCGCTGATGCTGGTGATCCCGGTGCGCTCGCCCGGTTCCGCGCCGTCGCTGCTGCTCTGGATCACCTGCGTGCGGGGGCCGCTGTCGCCCGAGCGGATCGAGAGCGTGGGACGCATCGCGGAGGCCACCGTCCGCTCGCTGGAGACGGCCGGGCTGCTCGCGTCGCCCGAATGGGCCGATGACCACGTCGGCCGCGCCTTCGCCTCGGGCGATCTGGACGGCCTGGACTCACTGCTGGGCCAGGCCATCCGCGACGGGAAGCTGGTGCACGACGGGACCTTCGTCTGCCTGGCGCTCTCGATGCCCCCGGCGCTCGCCCCGGACGCCTCGGGATCGGCGGCGCAGCGACGGCTCACCGCCGTGATGAACCGCTTCGCCGAGGACCATCTGCGCGACCGGTGCCTCATCGCGTTCAGCGGCTCCGTCGGCTTCGCGCTGCTGGCGCCGCACCCGCGCGACATCCAGCCGACCCTGCCGGGACGGCTCGCCGCGAAGACCGCCGACCTGATCTTCCGGTCCAGGCGGAACGGCGTCGACCTTCCGTGGCTCGTCACGGTCAGCACGATCGTGGCCGACCGCGCGAGCGTCGCCGTCTGGCAGGCCAGGCAGAGCCTGGACCTGGCCGAGAGCATGGGCTGGAAGCACCAGGTCGTGCACTGGGAGAGGACCGCGCACATGCGCGGCCTCGCCGCGGTGCCCACCGACGTCCTGGTCTCCCACTTCATCAGCCCGTCCCTGCGACGGCTTCTCGAAGACGAGTCGGCGGAGGACCTCGTCCGGACCCTCAGGACGTTCCTGACCACGGCGGGGAACGTCAAGCAGGTCGCGGCGGACCTGTATCTGCACCGTGCGACCGTCTACCACCGGATCAGAAAGGTCGAGGCCCGGCTGGGAGCGGACCTGTTCAGCGGTGCGGGACGCCTGGAGGTCCACGCCGGTCTCCTCGCCGCCGAGATCGTCGCAAGCCGCACGGACGGAGTGATCTTCCCTGGGGCGGTCCGGCTGATCGGCACGGCGCCGTTCCACTGAACGGGACGTTTCCATGGGCAAACCGCTCCGGCCGGGCGATCATCGCGGTGACCGGGGGTGGCGGTTTCCGGTGGAACGAACCAAACTCTTCACAGGTCACCGAGGCGGCCGGGAGGTTCCTGCCATGACCACACTTCCCCTCGCCCGTCCCGAATCGGCGGCGGACACCACTCCCGCGGGCGGCGGCGACGCCGAGGCGATGAACTCCGTCCTGGGCAAGGCGCGCCTGATCATCGAGGCGTTCACGGCGGAGGACGACTCCCTCTCGCTCGCCGAGCTCGTCCGGCGCACCGGGGTGGCCAAGGCCAGCGTGCACCGGCTGGCCCAGGAACTGCTCGGCTGGGGGGTGCTGGAGCGCGCGGGCAACCGCTACCGCCTCGGGCTGCGGCTCTTCGAGATCGGCCAGCGGGTGCCCCGGCAGCGGATTCTGCGCGAGGCGGCCCTGCCGTACATGGAGGACCTGCTGCTCGCCACCCAGGAGACGGTCCACTTCGCCATCCATGACGGCCTCGACGTGCTGTACGTCGAGAAGCTCATGGTGCACCGGGGGCTTCGCAAGCAGTCCCGGGTCGCCGGACGGCTTCCGCTGTTCTGCACCGCCACCGGGAAGGTGATCATCGCCTTCTCGCCCCCGGCGCTCTTCCACGAGGTCGTCCGGCATGGCCTCACTCCCCTGACCCACAAGACGATCGTCCAGCCAGGACGGCTCGCGGCCCAGCTCGACAAGATCCGGGGCGATCGGCTCGCGGTCGAGGTGGAGGAGACCAGGCTCGGCTACACGAGCCTGGCCGTCCCCGTCTTCGCGGACTCCAGCACACTGGCCGGCGCGCTGTCGATCACGGCCCCCACCTTCCGGATGAAGCAGGGCCGGTTCGCGGCGGCCCTGCACACCGCCGCGCACGGCATCTCCCGCACCCTCCAGGCGACAGGCTGACGGGCCGGCGGGCCGCGCGGGTCAGAACAGGAGCCGGTCGAGCAGTTCCGCACGTGTGTGCACGCCGAGCTTCGTGTAGATCGACTTGAGATGGTGCTTGACCGTGTGCCGGCTGATGACCAGGTCGGCCGCGATCTCGCCGTCCCGGCGGCCGGTGAGCGCGCGCATGGCGATCTCGACCTCGCGCGGCGTGAGCAGCGCCAGCCGGGCCGGGGCGATCGCACGCGACGACTCGTCCCGCGTGGCGATGACCGACACGATCACGTCCGGCTGGCTCGGCAGCCGCTGCGAGGTGATCGTGAGATGCAGCCCGGAGCCCTGCTCTCCGCCGGTGGTCCAGGAGACCACCGACATCTCGTCGTCGTCGCAGTCGAGCAGCCGCTCGACCTCCGGGCGGGCGTCGCCCAGCCGGCTGAACAGGGCGGCCGCGGGGGCGTTGAGGTGACGGCGCGCCAGCCCCAGGTCGGTCAGGATCACCGGCGTGTCGCAACGATCCAACGCCTCGGCCAACTGAACCCGCTCACGCTCGGCCGCGGCGCGCTCCCGTACCGAGGACACCGCGATGCCCAGCACGGTGGCCGCCGCACGGGCCGCGTCGCGGTCCTCCTCGGTGAACTCCGGATCGCCGTCGCGCCGGGCCAGGTTCAGCGTGCCGACCACCTCGGCGCCGACGACGACCGGCGCGCACAGCACCCGTGCCATGGCGTGCGGCGCGAACACGTCGTGCACGACCGGGAGCTTCAGCCACTCCTCACGGGGCATCAGGGAGTCGCTGTCGCAGACCCGGCGGTCGCGCAGGGCGATCTGCACGACGGGGTCCCGGTCCCGGCCGTGACGTTCATAGCTGCGCACGTAGTAGTTGCCCAGGCCCCGCACCTCCGCGGCGGCGGGACGCCCGGTCGCGTGGTCGTGCACGTAGACGCCGGCGGCGAAGGAGGCCAGCCGGCGCGGCGCCTCATCGAGGAAGCGGTTCAGCAGCCGTTCGAGAGAGGGTGAGGTGACCAGTTCGGCGACAAGCGTGGGCGGTAGAGGCCGGACCGGCTCGATGAGGGGGTTCCCCATGACGTGCTCCACTCTGGATGCGCTCGGCCGGGCAGTCCCGCACCGAGGCGTCCGCCCAGACTAGCTCCGCCCCCACCTTCCAGGAAGACGTCGTCGCACGCCAACCGCCGGGTCCGCTGAGCGGACCCGGCGGTCGGCGCGACGGGGAATCGTCATCCGGTCAGCCGGCCACGGATGAAGAGCAACGACTCGCGGGTCGGGTCGGAGGCCAGCGAGACCACGCGCCCGATGAGCATCCAGTGCGAGTTGTTGCGCACCGTCCCGGCGAGTTCGCACTCGAACCGGGCCGCCGTATCGGTCAGCAGCGGCGCCCCGACCGCGCCGGGAACGTGGTCCACGTACCCGAACTTGTCAGGATCCTTCGAGGCGAACAACTTGGCCGTGGCGGCCTGGTCGGAGGCGAGCACGTTCACCGCGAACACCCCGGACCGCTCGATCGCCGACCACGTGCGAGACGTCGCCGCCAGGCAGACCAACACCTGGGGCGGTTCCAGGGTGAGCGAGGTGAAGGCGTTGACGGTGCTGCCGTACAGCTTTCCGTCGAAGGCCGTGGTGACGACCACGACCCCGGTGGGGAACTGGGCGCACGCCGACCGGAAGGCGTCGGGGTCAGGCATCGGCGTCTGCCCCAGGGACGGCTCGCACGAGGTGGCCGGGGTCATGACGCTGGGCGCAGCGTGGGTGCCTGGCCCGGATCGAGCCCCATCGAGATCAGACCGGCCATCTCCGCGCAGGCCAGCGCGTTGGGAGGCATGATCGGACCGGTCATGGCGTCACGCAGCATCAGCTCGTAACCCCGTTCGCGCATCAGCGAGTTGAGCCCGCCGGCGGTCGTGCCGATCGTTACGATCGTGTGGATCGCCGTGCCGATCATCAGCTTCGCCCGCAGGAACGCGGCGCAGGTCGCGATGCTCGGCCCGCTGTTCTCGTCGGCCTCCCAAGCCGCGTGGTACATCATCAGCCGGGCCGCCTCGACCTGGGCCGCGATGTGCCCCATCGCGCTGCTGACGGTCGGGTGGTAGCCCATCGGCTGGTCGAGGCCCTTCGCCTTGCGGGTCCCGAGAGCCTCCTGCAGCCACTCCGCCATCGCCTCGGCGACGCCCAGGTAGCAGCCGGTGTACCCGCCCCAGGCGATGTGCGCCTGGGCCACGATCCAGTTGCCGATGAAGTCGCCGAACTCGCACAGGATCAGATCCTCGGGCACGAACGCGCCGGTGATCTTCACCTGGTTGCTGCGGGTGGAACGCATGCCCAGCGTGTCCCAGTTGTCGGTGACCGTGATCGCGCCGTCCTGGCGCGTCGGCAGCAGGAAGCCGACCACGTGGGTCGGGTCGTCCGCCCACTCCGGGTGGGATCTCCGCCGCCGTCGGCACGTCGATGAAACCGGCCTCGCGGATGGCCCGGCCGTTCTCGGTCGCGAGCAGGGCCGGCCACCGCGCGGCGTCCTTGGTCAACCGCTCGGCGACGGCCCACAGCAGGGCCTGGCGGGTGTCGAGCGAGCTGTCCCGCCAGGTCTCGAACGCGGTCCTGGCGGCCTCGACCGCGCGGTCCACGTCGGCGGCCGTACCCGTCGCGACCTGCGCCCAGACCCGGCCGGTGCTGGGCTCGACGGCGGGGAACGACTGGTCGGCCCGGACCTCCCGGCCGCCGATCAGCAGCGGCAGCGGCTCGGTCAGCGTGAGCCGTCCAGTGGCGGCATCCGGCACGGCTTCGGTCGCGGTCACGTCAGAAGCCGATGTGCTGGGAGTGGAACGGGTTGTCGATGCGGATGCGCCACGTGCCGTCGGCCCGGCGACAGAAGACGTTGCTGTCCACGGCGCCCATCTCGATCGGCTGCCCGTCGGGACCGGTCCCGGCCAAGTGCCACTTGAGGGCCACCAGGACCACGTCACCCGCCTCGACCCGGTGCAGCTCCTCGATCGTCAGGTGCGGCTTGGTGTCGATGAACTGCTGGATCGCCTCCCGCAAGGCGGGCACCCCACGAACGGGCTCGGTCCCGGGCGCGGTCTGGAAGACGGTGTCCTCGTCCCAGCAGGACATCGCCAGGTCGATGTCTCCGGCGTTCATCGCCTCGACGAACAGCTCATTGAGCTCGGTGACGCTGTTGTGCGAACCCATGGTCGCTCCTCACGGAGAAGGGGCTGAATTTCCCTCACCGTAGGTTTCGGCCATGGGCCCCCACATCCCACCGGAACGGGGTTACTCCGGCATCCCCTCTCTGGGGGATGAGGGGGCGTGCAGGATCTCCGGGAGAACGATGGAGCCGACGATCTCGCTGATCGCGTCCGTGTCCGGCGGCCTGCCGTACAGCACGACCTCGTTGCGGATCAGGTCGAGCGGGAGCGTGGCCACTCGCCGGGACGGCCGGGCCTCGGGGAGTTCGTCCCGCTCGACGGCGCGCCGGACGATGGTCTCGACCTGCCGTCTGCGCCACCAGGACGCGGTCCGCCTCGGCCTTCTCCAGCGCCTGGGCCGAGATCACGTCCAGCCACGGTCCGGCTCGACCGACCATGGTGAACGTCCCGGTCGCGTCGACCGTCCCCATCAACAGGTAGACGAACCGGCCGCCCGGCCCGCCCCGGACGACACGAAGGGCCGCCGAATAATCGGCCGAAACGTGCGGCGGTCGGGCCGACGCTCAGCGTAACCCTACGATCATGTTAATGTTCTCCGCCGCTTCGTTGACTCACTTCGACGGCAGAAATACGTTCGACCCGAGCACCTTCCACCCACACGCTGGGACAATGCTCAATACTATCGCTCCCAAAAAAGGAGGTGAAAGACAATGATCGACCTGTCCGATATCGGCGTCGATAAACTCGACCTGTCCCCGGGATACGCCGATATCTCGCTTGAGACGCTGATGAGCGGCAATGCCATGCACGAAGGCGCCGCTTCCGTACTGCCTGTCGGATGCTGCAGCTGCAGCATCCCGTGCTGTTGCTGCTGCTGAGCCGCACAAGGAAGGGCCATGACAGATCACTTCCTCAAGACTCCCAATCTGACAGATCTGGCCATAGAGGACCTGGTCGTCGGCGACGCCTCTGAGGTGTCACTGGAGTCTCTCTCCGGCGGTGCGATCCAGGAGTTGGCCGCGTCCTGTGCTCCGGGTTGCAGCTGCTGCGTGGCTTGCTGCTGCTGCTGCGTCAGGTGAAAGGAAAGCCATGTCTCCCATTCCGCTCCGGCTCGATGATTTCGAGACCGAACTCTATCCCGCGATTCCGGGCGGAGCGACGCTTGAGTCGTTGCCCATTTACAACGCCGAGGTCACCGCGTCCATCATCGCGGAGGACATCTTCCTGTGCAGCTGCTGCTGTTGCTGAAAGGCCAGCGAATGCTCAGCCCCTCTCGCGCGCACACCGAATTCACGTGCGGGCGATTTGAGATGCCGGAGATCACCGCCCCTTAGTAGCTGGAAACTCAGATCGGCAATGCCAGCGCGGGGACGGGGTATCGAGCGCGCCGTCATGCAACACGGCAGCGGCAGCCACGCATACTGCCGTACTAGCTGAGGACAAGCAATGCCGAACCCACTCGCCCGTTCCTTACAAGAATTCGCACTCGACCCGATCACGGTCGTAGAAGATGGCGGCCCCGTTTCACTGGAGTCGCTGACCGGCGGTCACAGCATGGCCGAGGCCGCCGCTTCGTGCTCGTACTGCAGTTGCTGCATCGTTTGCTGCTGCTGCTGTGCCGACGTCTGACAGAGGAGTGCAGGTGCCCGCCCATTACCGTCTCGCGCTCGACCTCGGGGATCTGGAGATCGAAGAATTCCAGAGCCGTTCCGGCGGCGGGCTCACGCTGGAGTCCATGGCCACCGGCCATGGCATGACGGAGCTGACCGCCTCCGTCGGCGTCCCCTCCTGTAGCGGCAGTTGCTGCGTCGGCTGTTGCTGCTGCTGCTGGGACTAGTCCCAAACGAACTCACTCGCGGCCGGTATTCCGCCGCGTTGTGCCCGGCCAGGTCGAGAAGGACCGGCCGGGTTCTTCGCGCCCTTCTTCCGGGGAAAGGAACTCTCCGATGAGGCCAAAGCTCAAGCCCGACGTCTTCTGGGTACCGAGCCAGGACGGCGTGGCCTTCGTTCACGCCGGCGGCTATCTCAACATCAGCGGTAAGAGCGCCCATGCGCTGACCGACAGGCTGGCTCCTTACCTCGACGGTACGACCCCGCTGGACGACCTCGTCGATGGGCTGCCCGAGGGCAAGCGGACGATGGTGACCACGCTGGTGACCGCCCTCGCCAAGGCGGGGATGGTGAAGGACACGAGCAAGGATGAGCCGCACTCGCTCGACGATTCGCTGCTGACCACTTACGCGGCCGAGATCGCCTATATCGACTATTACCTCCCGTCCGCCGCCCGTCGTTTCCAGCGCTACCGGGAGACACCCACGGTGTGCGTCGGGTCGGGGCTGGCCTTCACCGCGCTGGTACACGCCTGCCTGCGATCCGGCCTGCGCGACCTCACCGCCCTGGTGAGCGACGAGCATGAGACCGACGTCGGCCGTCTGGAGGACTACGCGGCCCAGACGGCACTGAAGGACCCGGCGCAGCGGTTCGCCGGCCGCCGCCTGCTGCCCGGCGATGAAGCCTTGCACCAGGCCGTGAGCCAGGCCGGCCTGGTCCTGCACATCGGCGACGTCCACCAGCCCGCTCGCTCGCGGTCTCTGGACCGGCTCTGCCATGAACTCGGCAAGACGCTGGTGCAGGGCGCGCTGGTCGATGACGAGGCATGGATCGGTCCGGTGGGCGGCGCCGTACGCCCCGGCTGGGAATCGGTCTGGATGCGCCGGGGGCCCAGCAGCCGGCCGTATGCGCAGAGCCCCTACCTGGCCGGGCCCACCGCGGGCATCGTGGCTAACCGCATCTCCTTCCTGGCCTTCCGGCACATCACGGGGGTGGAGGCGGCCGACCGTCTGGTCGCCGACCCGGCCGACGCCAGCCGTCCGATGATCACCCGGATCGATCTGGAAACGCTGCAGACCACCTCCCACCGATGCCACCCGCACCCCGGCGCCGCCGAGGCGTCCGTGGAGACCGAGGCCGAGTTCGCCGACCGATACGCCGCCTTCACCGCCGCCACGGCGCCCGCCTCGGACGACTTCTCCGCCAAGGCCGCCACGCTGTACGACCCCTACCTGGGGGTGTTCACCAGCCTGGACGAGCAGGAGCACAGCCAGATCCCGCTCCGCCTGGCCGAGGCGTCGGTGTCAGACCCCTTCGGGCTCCTGGGCGTCCGTCCCATGGTCCACGGCGCGGGCAAGACCCTCGAACTGGCCAGACGCCGGTGCGGTGAGGCGGCGCTGCGGGCCTACGCGAGCCTGGCGGTCGACATCGGCCGACTCCGCGAGGACGGGGAGGTCCTGTACGCCTACGCGCAGAACCTGATCCTCGGCAAGGCCGAGCGGGTGGACGCCCGTCTCGCCCATCCGATCCTGGCCGACCTGAGTACGGGGGCGTTCACCATCCCGCTGGGGCTGGTCTCCGGCGCGACGGCCGACGAGGCGCTGACCCGTGGCCTGCTGGACCACTGCGTGGCCAGGACCGTGCTGGAGGCCCGCACGGGCGAGACGCCCTTCCCCCGCCTCGGCCCTGAGGTCATGGACGGGATCGACGCGGAGGACTCGCTCTCGGCCCTGCGCATCGCTGGGGTGGACATCGCGATCTATGACATCACCGGATCGCTCGGCGTCGAGACATACGCCGTGTGCGCTGACGGTAAGGCCGCCGCCTACGTCGCCGGCGCGCATCTTTCCGCAGGGCTGGAACAGGCGGTGCTGGCCTACCAGACGGGCGGGACGAACGTGCCCGACCTGCCGGCCACCGTCCGTGGCACCCAGGTACGGCAGGAGCCGCCCGCTACGACCATCCCCTCGTGGCGAGAGATGGCCGAGATCCTGCACAGCCGGGGCGCTCAGGTCCACGCGCTGCCCGCCGGGCACGACCCGGCCGTCACCGGGGTGCTGCCGACCCTGGTCCAGGTCGTGGTCCATGACTGAGCGGCCGTCCACGACCGGGCGAGCGAACGGGTCAGGACCCGCGGCCGGGCACCCGAGCATCGCAGTCCTCGGCGAAGGCAAGCTGGCCGACGCGGTGTCCGACTGGCTCGCCGGGCACGCCGAGGTGGTCCGCCCGGGCGACGGACACCACGAGGGCGACCTGACGACGGTGGTGATCGCGTCCGACCGCACGCCGCCGGTGTCGAGGTGGCTGCCGGTCAGGGTCGAACTCGGCACGGTCGTGATCGGCCCCATCGTGGTCAGAGGCCGCCCGGGATGCCCGACCTGCCTGCGGCTCCGCAGTGCCAAGGCACGGGAGGACGCCCAGGACCGGCGCCGCGCGGAGGAATCCGACCCCGGCCGGTACACCAACCAGAGTGGACGGCTGACCGCCCTCGGCGCCGGTGTCGTCGCCGAACTGGTCTCTCGTGAGTTGTCCGACGACGTGCCCGCGCGGGTGCACCGGATGCGCCTGGACACGCTCGACGTCACCAGCCACCATCTGCTGCCGGAACCCTCCTGCCCCGACTGCGGGAACCTACCCGACGACGACGCGGCGGCGGCGAAGGTCACCCTCGTGCCCAGGCCCAAGCCGGACGCCCACATCTACCGCGTGCGGGACCTTCGCGAGGAGGCCGACGACCTGCGGGCCACCTATGTGGACGCCGAGATGGGTCTCATCCGGGGCCTGCGGCGTACGGTCTACAGCACCTACCCCACCGTGGCCGCCCCCATGGGCCTCTCGACGCGCACCGATTCCACGGAGATGGGGTTCGGCCGGGAACTCGATTTCCGCACGGCACAGGTCACCGCCATCGCCGAGGCGCTGGAGAGATACGCGGGAGTCGTGCCCGGCGGAAAGCGGACCGTCGTCCGAGGCACCTACCGAGAGCTGGCCTCGACGGCCCTGGACCCCAAGTCGCTGGGGTTGTATCCGGAGGACAGGTATGCCCTTCCCGGCTTCCCCTTCGTCCGCTATGACGACGACCTGGAGATTCCGTGGGTGTGGGGTTACTCCTTCGCCCGCGGCGAGCCCATTCTGGTGCCCGAGTGCTGCGCCTACTACCGGGTGCCGGCCAGGCCCTTCGTCTATGAGATCTCCAACGGCTGCGCGATCGGCGGCTGCCTGGAGGAGGCCATTCTCCACGGGATCCTGGAACTGGCCGAGCGTGACGCCTTCCTGCTGACGTGGTACGCCCGCGCGGGGGTCCGAGAACTCGACCTGACATCCGCACGCGACCGCCGGATCCCGCTCATGGCCGAGCGCCTGCGCCGGACCACGGGCGCTTCTGTGCACGCCTTCGACACCACCACGGAGAACGGCGTCCCCAGCGTGTGGGTCATGGCCGTACGCCCGGGTGAGGACGAGTCGGCGCCCAAAGCGCTGTGCGCGGCCGGAGCCGGTTTCGTACCCGAGCGGGCGATCGCGAACGGGCTGCTTGAGCTGGCTCCGCTCGTCGAATGGCGAACCGAGACCTACGCCGAGGAACTGCCCCGCATCCGGCGCATGCTGAGCGATCCCGACGAAGTTCGATCCATGCACGATCACTCCCTGCTGAACGGGCATCCGGCGGCGTTCGCGCGGATGGGCTTCCTGTTCGACCCCGAGCGCACCCCGGTGGCGATCGAGGATTCCTACGCGGGCTCCTTCCAGCCGGCGCACGATGATCTGACCGCCGACCTGCGCGCGACGGTCCAGCGTTTCCTGGACCTCGGGCAAGACGTGATCGTCGTCGACCAGACCACTCCGGAACAGCGCCTCGGCGGTTTCGCCTGCGTCAAGGTGACCATCCCCGGACTGCTCCCGATGACCTTCGGCCACCGAACGCGCAGGGTGGACGGGCTGCCGCGGGTCTCACAGGTGCCCCACCTGCTCGGCTACGCGCCCGCTCCGCTGCGTCCCGAGGATCTCAACCCCCACCCGCACCCCTTCCCCTGAGAGCAGGCCAGGCATGGGCAACTGGGACATCGCGATCAGCGACAAGTACTGGCACGACACGTATCTGGAATCCACCGAGATGATCACAAGGAGCGGCGTCGGCGTCGAGGGGGCTCCCGATGATCCACCGCGCTTCCGCGGTTACCCGGGCATACGGCTGTGTCCACTCCCGCAGCGGATCCCCGACGCCATCGGTTCCCTGGCGGACGCGTTCCTCGACCGGCCACCACGGATCACCGACCCGGGCGTGATCGAGGGCCACACCCTGGGCACCCTGCTCTACTACGGGTACGGCCTGGCCCGGGTCGACATGGGACCGGTGTCGGGCTGGCCGTATCACCGCACCGTGCCATCGGCCCGCTGTTTCTATCCCACCGAGCTCTACCTGTGGCTGCCCGACGGACCCGACTTCGCCGCCGGTGTCTACCACTACGACCAGTTGCACCACGCCCTGGTGCCGCTGCGTGACGGTGACCACCGCGAGCTGATCGGCGACGCGGTGGACGCCGACCTGGCGGGCGCCTCCGCCGTGCTGATCCTCACCTCCCACCTGTGGAAGACCGCCTTCAGATACCGTGACTACGCCTTCCGCCTGTGCACTCAGGAGGCGGGCATGGTGGCGGGAAACCTGCTGATGGTCGCCTCGGCGCTCGGCTTGACCGGCGCGGTGCACTTCCGTTTCCTGGACGAGGTCCTGGATCGCCTGGTGTGTCTCACCGAGGGCGAAGAGCAACCCCTGGCGGTGCTGCCGCTGCACGCCGCGAAGGAGAAGGCCGAACCGGCCAGCCTGCTGGCCGGGCTGGCGGAGCGGCGGGCACGGCTGCGGACCGTGCCCGCCGATCTCGGCCTGGCCGGTGCGACCTACGAGATGGCCGTCAACTCAAGAATCGGCGACCTCGGCGAACTCCAGCCCATCGCCGCCGCGCCGGGCCCCGACCTGGCGCGGGCCCTGCGCGAGCGCAACTCCGGCGGGACCTTCTTCAAACCGACGAACGAGCCGGTGGACGCGGAAGTCCTGCACCGGCTCGCCGACGCCATGTTGCCGTATCGCAGCGACACCGGCAGCGCGCCCATGTGCCGGCTCTACGTGATCGTGCAGCATGTCACCGGAGTCGAGCCGGGCGTCTACCGGCTGCCCGACATGGACAGGGTGACGGATCTCCAGCCCGACAGGCTGGGCCTCGGGCTCGGGCCGCCCGTGATGGACATGAGGTCGGTCAACGTCCTGTGCTACCCGGTGTCGGATCGCCGGGAGATGACCACCAGGTTCGGCAACCGGGGCTTCGGCGTCGCCAACGCCGACGCGGGGGTGGTCACCCAGCGATTGTGCGTGCTCGCCGGGGCCGCAGGGCTCGCGGCGCGGCCGGTCAACGGGTACCACGTACCGGCCGTACAGAACCTGCTGGGCATCACCGATCCGGCTCTGCTGCCGATGTTCCAGGTCGGCATCGGACACCGGAACATCACCGCCCAGTACGAGATGCCCATCATCTTCTAGGAGGTCCGGACGTGCAGACACGTCTCGCCGTACGGGTGGCGGCCATGCCGGTGGCCACGCTGGCGGCGCTGCGACTCGAGAAGACCGCCGCCATGATGGAGGAGATCATCAAAAAGGGCGGCTGGCTCGCCGACCAGGCGCGCGGGCTTTCCGACGAACTCTACGACCAGATCGGCGCCGAGAGCGCGGCGGTCGCCAGGCCCCGCCTGGTCGCGCTCAGGCGCGCGATCTACGGCATGCGCCGGTTGCCGTCCGCCCTCTGGCCCGCGGAGACCCGCGACCACCTGCCCGGCGAGCTGGCCCGGCGCATCGACGAGTGGGCCTCCGTCCACCTGGCGCGGGAGGAGCTGACGGCCCGGCTGGAGGCCACCCTGCTGGAGGAGAACGCCCAGGCGGTGGAGAGCATGCGGGACGCGCTGCACTCTCCGGCCTTCCGGTACGGCCTGGTGCAGGGCAGTCCTGACCTTTTCCAGGAATTGGAGAAGTGGCTCAACGGGCCACCGGACACCGCGCCGGGGCGGCAGGTTCAGCTCCGCCTCGCCAAGTACCTGGCCAGGGTCGTCGCCAAGACCAGCCCCTACAGCACCTTCACCATCAGCGGCCCGGTCGAGTTCGACGACGAGCAGACCGCGACGTATCGGATGACCGGGGACTTCGAGTGGGGGAGCGTCGCCGAGCTGAACGCCTGGGTGATCACTTCACTGGGCGCGGCGGCGATGCGGCGACCGCGGCTGCGGCGGGAGATGCGGATCAGGCGCAATCCCAGTCTCGTGAGCGACGGGGAAAGGCTCACCTTTCTGGCGCCCGCGCCGCAGTACTCGGTGGCCACCGCTCGCCACGGCGAGGCCATCGAGGTCTGCCTGAAGTTCCTCGGCGACCGTACCGATCTCACCGTGCGGGAACTGGTCGATCATCTGCTGGCCACCGATCCGGCTTTGGAAGCGTCGGCCGTCGGCGCCTTTGTGGCCAAGCTGATCGAGGCGGGCGTGCTCTGCGCCCTCGCCCCGGTGGGCGACCAGGACATGGACCATGTGACCGGGCTGGCGCGCGTGCTGAGCCGCGACCCGGACGCCGCGCCGCTCGCGGCCGGCCTCCAGGCCCTCGCCGACGAGCTGCACGCCTATCCCGCGCTTCGCGATCCCGGAGATCGCCTCGCCAGGCGGCGGCGGATCTACCACCGGGTGGAGAGCCTGACGGCACCCGGCAGGCTGGCCATCGACGGCAGGCTGCCGCGTAAGAACCTGTTCCACGAGAACGCCGTCTTCACCCGGCCGGTACTCACCTGCGGAAGCGCCGCCTGGCGGCCACTTCTGACCGATCTGGCCGATCTTCGCGGCGTGCTCGGGCTGCTGGATCCGACCCGGCCTCTACGCAAGGCGCTGACCAGGGTTTTCACGGCCACCTATGGATCCGGGGCCGCGGTCGGCTGGATGCGCTTCCACCAGCTCATCACGAAGGTGGCCGCGTCGGGCGTCGACACCGCACCAGGCGGCGTGGACGGCCCCACGCTGCGCATGCTCAGAGCCGGACCGATGGGCTGCCCGCCCGATGTCTGGGCCCGGCTGCCCTTCGCCCGCGAGCAGGCCGAACTGCGCGACCGAGGCACCGCGCTCATGCTGTCCAGCAGGCCGGACGCCGACGGCGTGGTCCGCCTGTCGGCGCGCCACCTCCTGCGAGCGCTGGGGCAGAGCGACGACGGCACCGCCAAGGACCCGATCACCTGTTACATCCAGCTGCTGAACGAGGAGGGCCCGCCACGGGCGGTGCTGAACTCGGTCACCG
Organism: Spongiactinospora sp. TRM90649; assembly: GCF_029382225.1. Taxonomy (GTDB): domain Bacteria; phylum Actinomycetota; class Actinomycetes; order Streptosporangiales; family Streptosporangiaceae; genus Spongiactinospora. The sequence continues at coordinate 166,835 of NZ_JARLTC010000026.1, read as the reverse complement.
GCGGCTACGGCCGAGGAATGGGACGCCTGACCAGGCTCATGCGCCAGGCGGGGATCGAGGCCGATTTCGCTCCGATGCGCCGCGCCCCCGAGGGGGCGCTGCTGGCCGAGAGCGACGCCATATTCGGGTCCAACCTCAATCTGCGGGCCTCGTGCTGCGAATACGAGCTGGACCTTCCTTCCGTCACCTCCACCAGGCCGCCGGGTGAGCGCATTCCGCTGGCGGATCTGGTGGTGGCCCACGACGCGGATCGCGACACCCTCTATCTGAGTGCCGCCTCACTGGGCGAGCGGATCAAACCGATCCATCCCGGGATCATGGCGGACCTCTGGCTGCCACCGCCCCTCCGCGACCTGATCAACGCGTTCGGACCGCCCGCGTCACTGCTGCACGCGAGCATGCCGCCCTTCGTCCCCCGGGGAACCGACCCGCGCGATGGGGGACTGCGCATGCTGCCCCGGCTCGATGTCGGCGCCGTCACGCTGTCGCGTCAGTGCTGGGTGTTCCCGGCGAAGGAGATGCCACTGCGCTCCCGCGGTGAGCCGGACGCCGTCTACTGGCTGCGCCTGGTGGAATGGACCCGCCGGCAGCAGATCCCCGACCGGTTCTTCGCCCGCGCCATCGGCGTCTCGGAGGCCACTTTCCGGCCCGATCAGAAGGCCCGTAAACCCCTCTACGTCGACCTCACGGCCTGGCATCTCACCGCCCTCCTGGAACGCGTGATCTCAGCGGAGGACGATCTGGTGGTCTTCACCGAAGCACATCCGGATCTCGGCGATGCGCCGCGCTACGACTCTGACCGGCATGTCACCGAGTTCATGGTGGAGCTGTGCGATGAATGAGATCTGGGTGAGCTTGCACGCCTTCCATCAGGGAGACCTCGATCCGCTGATCGCGGAGGCGGTGCTGCCCGCCGTACGCGGGCTGGTCGAAGACGGGCTGGCCGGCTCCTGGTTCTTCCTGCGTTACTGGGAGGCGGGCAGTCACGTCAGGGTGCGGGTGAGCACGACACCGGAGGGTCGCGGCGCGGTGGAGTCGAAACTGGCCGTATGCCTCGGCTCATACCTCGACGCGCACCCGTCAGGCCCATGGAAAGACCCCGAGCTGTACCCGGGCCTCGCCGGGAAACTGGCGGCCTACGAGGGGCTGGACACCTGCGAACGGGAGCTGAGGCCGGTCGATACGGTGGCGTCGATCCCCTACCGGCCCGAGCGAGACGCCTACGGCGACGGCTCGTCGCTCGCGGCGGTAGAGCGTCATTTCTGCGACTCCAGCCGACTCGCGGCCACCGTCATCGAGTCCCGCACGTCCGCGTCCCGGCGGCGCGGCCTGGCCTTGGAGAACGCGATGACCATGCTCGCGGTGGTCCGTCCCGACCTTCCCGAGGTGGCCGCGGAGTACGCGGCGGGCGTCGATCGGACGGACGGCCCGCCGCTGCGCTCCGCCGAACTCCACCGGGCTTACCTGGCCCAGCGGGACCGCCTGCGGGCCCAGATCAGCGCCGCCTGGTCGGCGGATGACGACAGCGAGTGGCGCCGTTCGATCGTCCGGCTCACGCGGGAACTGCGAGAGATCGACCTCGACGTCGAACCGCCCCGCTCTCCCCTCGCGTGGCAGGTGAGTCCGACACCGATCGAGGGGATCCTGATGCGCTGCACCCATCTGTTCAACAATCGCGTGGGAGTGTCCATGGCTGATGAGATGTACGTGACCTACCTGATGGCCCGCGCCCTGGCCGAGTTCGGCGGGCGGAGGTCACGATGAACACGGCGATCTGGCACAGCGCACACGTCTTCCACCACGCGCCGGACGGAACCGACGAGCTGCTGCTGACCGGGGTGCGCCCGCTCCTCGCGTCGTTCGACAACGAAGGCTTCCCCGCTTACTTCCAGCGGCACTGGGCCAAGGGACCGCACGTCCGGATCAATGTGCGGGCCAGCCGGCGCTCGTGGGACCAACGGCTCCGGCCGATGATCGACGAGGCCATGGGCGCCTACCTCAGCGACCATCCCTCACAGGGCCACCCCGACCCCGAGCACGAGATGCGGGCCCATGAGGAACTGGCCAGGCTGGAGGAGGAGCACGGCCCCCTCTTCCCCTGGCACCCGGACAACTCCATCCACTACGCCGACTTCGACCGGCGGCTCCACGTACTCGGAACACCCGAGGCGAGCGACCTGCTCGCCCGGTTCCACGCCGACACCACGGAACTGGCCTTCGCGATCATGGAGGACGCGCGGGGCGGCGCGCGGCTGGAGAGGCTCTTCACGCTGATGCTCGCCACGGCGGGTGAAGCCTGCCCGCCGATCACCAAGGGCGCGATCTCCTACCGATCCCACACCGAGGGGTTTCTGGCCAACGTCTCACGGCCTGGCGCGATTCGTGACCGGTTCCAGCAGATCCACCAGACGAACCGGCAGGCCCTGGCCGAACGCCTGCACGAGGTGCTGCGCGGCCTGGAGTCCGGCGAACACCGGCTGCCTCACCTCGCCGAGTGGGTCGCCCTCGTGCGGGAGTACAAGCGGCGTCTGGAAGGGCTCGAAGCGGAGGGCCTGCTGGTGCTCCCCCGCGTCGGGCTGCCGATGCAGAGCACCGGCCAGTGGAGCCGGGTGAGTCCCTTTCACAAGGCGTTGTTCGGTAACGAGGAGATACGAAAGGAACTCGATGAGTCGTCCTGGTTCACGGTCTACCGGGCGCTGCTCAACTACCAGTACCTCTTCTTCGGCCGGGTCGGCGTGATCCCCCGCGAGCGGTTCCTGCTCTGCTACCTGGCCGCGCGCACCGTGGAGCTCGAGTTCGACGTCGAGGTACCGGAGATGCTCGGCCTGGGCATCACGCCGTGACCGCCACGGACCTGGTCCGGAGCTATGTCGAGCGCGCCGAGCGCTCCCCCAGGGACGCGCTCGCCTCGGTCGATTGGACGGCGGCTCCGTCACTGGTCAAGCGCTATCCGAGGGAGCTGGCGGTAGGGGTGCCGCCGTCGTTGAGCGATCTGCTGCGGCGAGGCTACGGCCTGACCAGATATCAGTGGACGACACGTGTGCCGGGGCCGGTGATCCAACCGGGCCTTTCCGAGGGTCGCCCCTTCCGCCCGGTGCCCGCGGGCGGCGGGCTCGCCTCCAGCGAGCTCTACCTCGTGGGCGCGGTGCCGGGGCTGGCCGTGGGGGCCTACCACTATGACGCCGCGGCCCACGAGCTGACCCCCGTCCGAGGCGGGGCCACCCCGGGCGACCTGGGGGTGCCGGAGGCGGCGCTCTGCCTAGTGATCACCGGCGTGGTCGAGAGGCTGGCCTTCAAGTACGGGGAGTTCGCCTACCGCCTGCTGTGCCTGAACGCCGGTGTGCTGGCCGGCCAGTTGGTCAGCGTCCGGAGCGACACCGAGCCGTGCTGGAACTTCGACGGCGCACGGGCCCGTGTCTGCCTGGGTCTGAGCGCCGGCGCCGAAAGCGTCATGGCCGTGGTCCGCGTCGCAGGGGTGGAACCGGGAGAGCGGCCTCCGGCGATGGACGGCACGCCCCTGTCCCCCACCGCGCGGACCAGTCCCAGCCCGGTGCGCGAACTCGCGCGCCTCGTCACCGCCTGTGAGGCGACCGGCGGCCACCAGCACCCCGCTCCCCACCCGCCCGCCTTGTCGTTCACTGAGGCGACACGCCTGCCGGACGCCGATCCCCGGCTGATCGACGGTGTCGAGGCACGGCGCACGGCGGACGCCGGGTTCAGCGACGAGCCGCTGACCCTCGCGGACGTCGCGGCGCTCATGACCGTGACGGCGGGCCCGCTCCTGTCAGGGGTCTTCCTGCTGGCACGCCGGGTCGGCGGGTTGTCCTCCGGCGTCTACTGCTACAACGCCGAAGAGCATCGGCTGCTGCGTCTCGGCGATCCGCGTCCCGGTCTCTCACGCGCGCTCGGCGACGGCGGCGCCGCGCTCTCCATTTACCCGGCGGGTGACTACCAGGCCGGTTTCGCGGTCGCCGGTGACCGCTGGTACACGGCGCTGAACATCGCCGCGGGCGCCGCCGCGCAGCGCTGCTGCCTCGCCTCGGCGGCGCGAGGACTCGGCTGCAGGATCCAGTGCTCATACGACGTCGAGACGGTCGTGGGCGCACTGGGCATGCCCACCGGACTGCGCCCGCTCTGTCAGGTGCTCGTCGGCCGGGAGAGCGGTCGGCTGTCCTATACCCAGCCACTCGATGAAAGGCATGTCAGATGAAGCTCCGCGAGCGAGCCCCGAAGGCCGGGCCCGTCAGAGAGGAGGCGGCCGACCGTACCCTGGAGCGCGTCACGCCGCTGCTGCGCACCGTGGGCATCACCAGGGTGGCCGACCTCACCGGCCTGGACCGCGTCGGCATCCCCACGTACGCGGCCATCGCGCCCCGATCGCATGACCTGCTGTCGGTCTACAACGGCAAGGGCCGGACCCACGAGGACGCCAAGGCTTCGGCGATCATGGAGGCGGTGGAGCGGTTCGCCGCCTGGCAGCCCCTGACGGCAGCGGTCTTGGCCTCCTACAACGAGCTGGCGGAGAGCGGGCGGCCGGTGATGGATCCCGCGGGGCACAACCTCCAGCCCGCCCCGACCTACCATGCCGACCGTCCCATGTCGTGGGTCACCGCCTTCGACCTCCTGTCCGGCGAGGACGTGTACGTCCCGCTCTGCCTGGCCGGGTACTACGTCGCCTTCCACGAGCCCCAGTGCTTCTACATCACCACGGGCAACGGGCTGGCCTCGGGCAACACGCTTGAGGAGGCCATCTGCCACGGTCTGTGCGAGGTGCTGGAACGCGACTCCTGGACGCTGGCCGACCTGGTCAGCAACCGGCTCAGGCAGGTCGTCACGAGCAGGCTCGGCGCCGCGCTGCCTCCGGGCGCCGAGGCGTGGCTGGAGGACCGGCACCCCGGTGTCCATCTCGACAGCCTGCCCAAGAGCGCACGATGGTTCGCCGAGCGCATCCAGGACGCGGAGATCACTCTGATCGTCAAGGACATCACGGGCGCTACCGGCATACCCAGCTTCGCGGCGATGGTCGCCGAGGACGTGGCCGAGACGTTCGCCCCCGGCCATGCCGGGTACGGCACGCATCCCGACGCCGAAGTGGCCGTCATCCGGGCGCTGACCGAGGCCGCGCAGAGCCGGGTCACCGACATCCAGGGAATGCGCGAGGACATCACCCTTCCCGGCGAGCAGGTGGAGAGCTGGAACCAGCACGCGGCGCGGGGCGGGCAGGTGGACAGATCGGCCTGGCCGTGGCGGGAGACCGGCAGGATGGTCGATTTCGGCGAGTTGCCCAGCTATCCGAGCGACGACGTGGTGACCGATCTCCGGCTCATCGTGGATCGGCTCCGCGAGCAGGGCATGCGGCGGGTGCTCGTGGTGGACCGCACGCCGCCCGGCTTCCCGGTGCATGTGGTGCGGGTCATCGTCCCGGGGCTGGAGTCGTTCGGCCTGGACCAGAGCAGGCTGGGCCCCCGGGCCGGGGCGCTCTGGGACGGCTCGCTGCGGGAACTCATCAAGATGCGAGACGGGGGAGGGAACTGATGCGCGCCGTCGTGTTCACGGGGCCCAGCATCGACGCCGCGAGCGTCGCTGAGATCGCTCGGGTGGAGCTTCGTCCCCCGATCAAGCGGGGCGACATCGACGCGCTGCTGGCCGAGCCCGAGCCGCCGACGCACATCGGGATCGTGGACGGTCAGTTCCTGCACGGCCTGATGATCTCTCCCAAGGAGATCCTGCGGGCGCTAGACCGCAGAACGCCCGTGCGGGTGTTCGGCTCCTCCAGCATGGGCGCGCTCCGCGCCACCGAACTGGCCGGAGAGGGCATGGTCGGCGTGGGGCGCATCTTCGAGCTGTATCGCTCCGGGGCCGTCGAGGCCGACGACGAGGTGGCCATCGCCTTCGATCCCGAGACCCTGCGCCCGGTGTGCGAGCCCATGGTCAACATCCGCATCGCGCTGGCCGCCGCGGTGGCTCAGGGCGTGGTGGACGAAGATCTCGCGGAACGGGCCGTCGCCCTGGCCAAGGCACGATACTTTCCCGAGCGCTCCTATGAGGGGATCCTGCGCGAGCTTGAGGCGATGGGGCACGACGTAACGGCGATGCGCGACTTCCTCGGCGACCGCGCTCCCGACGCCAAGCGGGAGGACGCCGTCGCCTTGCTGCGGCAGTTGACACAGCCATGATCACCGGCCTCGGCCCAGAGCGGTTCCTCGCCGACCCGCTCGGTTATATGACCCGGTGCGTGCGAGAGCATGGGGATTTCGTCCCCATCCCCCTGCACTCGGGCCCCGCATACGTCCTGGGCCATCCGGACATGATTGGACATGTCCTGGTACGGCACCCCGAACGCTACGTCCGTGACCGGAGCATTCAGCGCTATCGCCGCCTGGCCGGAGTGTCACTGCTGGCCGATGACGACGACGGCGCCGTACTCCAGCGCCACCGGCTGTCCTCGCTGTTCGACCGGGACAACGCGGACATCTCGGCCGGCGTCGTCGCCGCCACCGCCGATGACCGGGTGGCGCGGTGGGCCGACGGTGCCGAGCCGGAGCTCTATCGGGAGATGCTCGACCTCACCCTGGAGGTCATGATCAAGATCATCTTCGGCGGCCGGCCGTCCCCAAGGATCCACGAGCACGCCCGCGTGGCGCTGGAGCTGTTGCGGCTGGCCATGGAGCGCCGTCCCCGTACGGGCGAGTCCGCCGATACGGGCGCCGGGGAGTTCGCCGCGCGCACGGCGCTGCTCGGCAGCGCCATCGACGAGTTCATCCGGGAGCGGCGATCGGCGCCGACGGGCGAAGACCTGCTTTCCAGGGCTCTGGCCGCCCCCGATCCGATGACGCCGGAGCGGTTGCGGGACGAGCTGATCTCGCTGCTGGTCTTCTCCCACGAGACCACTGCCCTGGCGTTGACCTACACCGCGTACCTGCTCGCCGCGCATCCCTCCGCACAGGAGGAGCTGGCCGCGGAGGTCCGCCACGTCGCCGGGGACCGCGCCGTCCGCGCGAGCGACGTGGACCGGCTCCCCTACGCCCGCCGCCTGGTCAGGGAGTCGTTGCGGCTCTACCCGCCGGTGTGGATCCTCACCCGGGAGGCCACCCGCGACGACGTGATCAGCGGGCATCGAGTCGAGGCGGGCGCGCGTCTTCTCATCCCGCGCTGGACCATCCAGCGCGATCCAAGATTCTTCGACGACCCCGACGAGTTCCGCCCCCACCGGGATCCCGCCCGGCACCGGCTGGCCTACTTCCCCTTCGGGCTGGGACCACGGCGCTGCCTGGGATCCGGGCCGGCGATGCTGGAGATCGCGGTGGTGCTGACCGTCTTCGCCCGCCGAGTCAGCTTCTCCCTCCCCGCGGATCACCGGCTGTCCCTCCTGCCGACCCTGCACCTCCGGCCGCGCGACGGCCTGCGCCTGAGGATCGCCCGGATCTGACATTCGTCAGGCCGGCATCTGGTTGAAAGGCACTACTCCGTTCGACCCTTGGTGGTGATCATCGAACCATGAGCGACATTATCGAGATCCGCGGACTGCGCAAGCGGTTCCGGGATGTCGTCGCACTCGACGGCATCGACCTGCGCGTCACCGCAGGCGAGGTGGTGGCCCTGCTCGGTCCCAACGGCGCCGGCAAGACCACCCTGCTGGACATCCTGCTGGGCCTGCAACGGGCCGACGACGGGGTGAGCCGACTGCTGGGCGGCCAGGCGCGCGCGGCCATCGACGCGGGCCGCGTCGGCACCGTCCTTCAGGAAGGCGAGCCGCTGCAGAGCGTCACCGTCGGAGAACTGCTCAGGATGGTCCAGGCCATCCACCCCCACCCGATGGCCATGGCCGACGTGATAGAACATGCCCAGTTGGGCGACCTGCTCGATCGGCGCACCGAGAAGCTCTCCGGCGGCGAGACCCAGCGGTTACGCTTCGGCGTGGCCCTGACGGGCGATCCGGAGCTGCTGGTGCTCGACGAGCCGACCGCGGCCATGGACGTCGGGGCCCGGCGCTCGTTCTGGGCCATGATCCGCAAGCTGTCCGCCGACGGGCGCACGATCCTGTTCAGCACCCACTACCTGGAGGAGGCGGACTCGGTCGCCGACCGCATCGTGCTGCTGGCCGCAGGCAAGGTGGTGGCGGACGGTCCCACCACTGAGATCCGGGCGATGGCCAAGGGGCACACGATCCGCTTCACCCTGCCGGACCCCTCATCAGAGGCGGAACTCGGCCTGCTGCCAGGCGTCAGCGGCGTGGAGCTCAACGGCATGGCCATCACCCTGCGCTCCACGGACGCCGACGCCACCGTCCGCGCGCTGCTGGCCCAGTACTCGCAGGCACGCGATCTGGAGGTGGTCGCGGCCCCCCTTTCGGACGTGGTGTTCGCCCTCACCCAGGAGGAGGTCCCGGCATGACACTCCCTGTGTCAACCTCACGCAGCGATCGGCTCCTTCAGAGCCGCTGCGGCCCCGTGTTCGGCCGGGTCGTAGGGCACTCCGTCGAGCCGGCATCGCCAGATCACTCTGATCCAGGCACGAGCCAGGACGCGGACGGCATGGGGATGATCTTTGCCTGCCGCGCGGGCGGCGGTGTAGATCTTCTTCGCCCACGGGCTGCTGTGCCGGCTGTTGTCGGCGAAGGTCGTCAACGCGACGCGGAAGCGTTTGTTGCAGGCCCACCGGAAGTGGACAGCCCGGTGCTTGCCGGACTCCTTGGTGACGGGTATGCAACCCGCGAGGGCTGCGACGGAGTCAGGGCTCTCGTAAGCTTGGCGGCAGTCGCCCCACTCGGCGAGCATCTGGGCGGCGTTGACCTGACCCGACCTTGGCAGCGACGCGAAGATCTCACCGTCCGAATGCTCCCCGAGGTGGGCGGCGCACGATCGGTCGAGGTCCTTGACCGCGCCGTTGAGCGCGCGCAGGACGGCCACCAAGGCCACGACAGCGTCGCGCAGGGCCTCGGTCAATGCCTCGCCGGCCGCTCCGGCCGGCGCCGAACGCAGACGCTCCACGAGCACGGCCGCGGGTCGGCGTCCGCTGTACCCATGCTTGATCAAGAACGCGGTCATCCGCTTTTCCCCCAGGTGGCGAGCACTGGCGGGGGTGGGATAACGGGTCAGGAACTCCAGGCTGATCGGCGACCGCACATCAGCGAAGACGGTCTTGGCGCCGGGCCAGAACGCGTCCAGCAGCGCGGAGAGCCGGTTGGTGGCCGCCACCCGCATCTCGACGAGATCGGTACGGGTACGCACGACAGTGCGCAACGCACGGGTGTCGTCGCCGTAGGGCACCGCGACGCGCAGCCGGTGCTGGCGAAGCCGGACATATTCGGCGATCACGGCCGCATCTCCGGCGTCGGCTTTCGCCCCGGACAGCACCTCACCATCGCGCCAGGCCTTGATGGCGTTCGGGGAGACCGGGACAACCGGATGGCCGGCCTCCGGCAGCAGGTCTACCAGTCGCCCGTTGGGGCGTTCGATTCCGATCTGCACGTCACCGGGGTCGGCGTGTTTGGCCAGGCGGCGGCCGGTCCGAAGCCTCGCGAGAACCGAGGGCGGTGGTGTCATGCAGGCCGTCAAGCGGCGACCAACACAGACCGTCACCCCGGCTCCCGCCGAGTCCCTTCACCAAGCACCGTAGTGGTGCCTGCGAGAAAGAGGGTGCCCTAGTGACCGCCTACCTGCGGCTTGAGGTGCTGCGCACGTTGCGCAGCCCGGCGTTCGTGATGTTCACGATCGCCTTCCCCGTCGCCTTCTACCTGCTGTTCACCACCCTCTTCCAGATGCGCCCGGTGCAGAACACCGATTTCGACGCCTACTACATGGTCTCGATGGCCCTCTACGGGTCGATGAGCATCTGCATGATGGGGATCGGGGGGCGCATCGCCATCGAGCGGACCCGGGGATGGACCAGGCAGCTCGCCCTGCTGCCGCTGCGGCCCAGCGCCTACATCTCGGTCAAGCTGGCCTCGGCGACCCTGCTCACCGTGCCGGTCATCGGCCTGATCATGATCTGTGGCAGGTTCATCAACGACGTGAACCTCCCGTTCGGCATCTGGGTGGCGCTGGCGCCCACGATCTGGCTGGCCGCGCTGCCCTTCGTCGCGCTCGGCATCGCCATCGGCTATGTCTTCCGCGACGAGGTCGCGCAGATCGCCTCCATGACGCTGTACTTCGTACTCTCGTTGCTGGGCGGGCTATGGATGCCGGTCATCGTCTTCCCTGACTGGCTGGAGACCATCGGCAAGCTGATGCCGACCTATCGAGCCGCGGAGCCGTCATGGTTGATCCTCTCCGACCAGTCGCCGCTGACCTGGGGACTGCTCATCCTGCTCGGCTGGACGGGCCTGTTCGCGGCCCTGGCGGTATGGCGCTACCGGCGAATCGGGTGAGCGGCGACGCCGCCCGCGTCGGCGCGCTGACGCTGCTGGGGCTGCTGGCCCTGCCGCTGACCGGGTTCCTCGGCGAGGGACCCTCGGGGGCCGAGATCGCCGTGGCGGTGGCGGGCACGGCGCTCTTCGCCCTGCTGTCCGCCGCGGTGATCTGGCGCGCGGTGCCGCCCGCCCACCAGGGACGCGGCACCCTCCCGCTGGCGGCGGCGACGGCGGTCGCAGCCGCGCTCGTCGGAGTCATGGGCCACTCGTGGCTCCTGGCTGCCTCCTACTACCTGGTCACCCTGACACTCCTGGATCAGCCGCAACGCCGCTGGATGCCCGCGCTCGTCATGATCGTCGGGGCCGATGTGGCGGTCTGCCTGTGGGTGTTCGGGGCGGGAGGGCAGACCGTCCTGAGCACGGCGGCGCAGATCGGCGGGTTCGGCCTGCTCGTGGCCGGCGGGTACCGGATCATCCAGTTGTCCAAGGAGATCAAAGTGGCCCAGGCGCACGCCGAGCTGGCCGCGGTGGCCGAGGAACGGCTGCGCATCGCCAGAGACCTGCACGACATCCTCGGGCAGCGGCTCACCGAGGTGGTGCTGAAGGCCGAACTCGCCACTCGCGTGGTGCACGAAGATCTCGAACGAGCCACCAGGGAACTGGCGGAACTCGCCGAGGTGGCCAGGGGCGCACTGGGCGATGTCCGGGCGACCGTGTCGGACTTCCGTCCGATCACCCTGTCCGGCGAACTGGCCGCGGCCCGTACCCTGATGCGCTCGGCGGGCATCGAACTGACCGTCACCCTGCCGGACGACCCGCTGCCCGAGGTCCTTGACGGCCTGGCCGCCCACGCCGTGCGGGAGGGTGTGACCAACGTGCTGCGCCATTCGACGGGCCGCCGATGCACGATCACCGTGACGTCGGGCGATCAGGTCGTGGTCACCGTCCGGGACGACGGCCGCGCTGTGCATCCCGACCACGCGGGTGGCGGCCTGCGAGGATTGGCAGAGCGCCTGGAGCCGGTCGGCGGCCGTCTGTCGGCCGGTCCCGCCGACGGGGGCTTCCAGATGCGGGTGGAGGTACCGGGAGGTTCGCATTGATCAGCGTGCTGCTGGTGGAGGATCAGCACTTGGTCCGGGGGGCACTGGCGGCCCTGCTCTCCCTGGAGCCCGACATCACCGTGGTCGCGGAGGCGAGCGACGGCCAGACCGGGGTGCGGGCCGCGCTCGAGCATCGGCCCGATGTCGTGCTGATGGACATCGAGTTGCCCGTGCTCGACGGGATCGAGGCCGCCAGGCGCATCCGCGAGGCACTGCCGGCCACCAAAGTGATCATGTTGACCACCTTCGGGCGGCCAGGCTATCTGCGCCGGGCGATGGATGCGGGCGCGTCAGGGTTCGTCCTGAAGGACAGCAGGCCCGGCCGCCTCACCGACAGTGTGCGCAAGGTCGCCGACGGCCGCACGGTGGTCGATCCCGATCTCGCGGTGGCCTCGCTGGAGAGCGGGGCCGACCCGCTCAACGAACGCGAGCGGGACGTGCTCCGGGTGGCCGCCACGGGGGCGACCGTGGCCGATATCGCCAAGGAACTGACCCTGTCTTCGGGAACCGTCCGCAATTACCTGTCCAGCGCCATCTCCAAGACCCGGGCCCGCAATCGGGTCGACGCGGCCCTGATCGCCAGGGACAAGGGCTGGCTGTAATGATCACCCACTCGGTGCTGCCACCGACGCGGCCGTCAGAAGCCCGTGATCGCCTCTTTGACCTCACGGTAATAGCGCACGGCACCGGCATGGAGCCCGACCGGCGTCGTCGCGATCGCCAGCCGCTCGTCTATCCGCAATGCCTCGGGATGCGCGCGGGAAAGCTCGGCACTTTCCTGGAACAAGACGCGGGTAAGGTCATGGGCGACCTCCACCGGCGTGTCGCGACGCACGATCAGCAGGTTCCTGATACCGATCGTCGGAATGCTCACGTTCTGGCCGTACAGGCCGGCCGGCATCGACAGCTTGGTGTAAACGAACGGGTAGGCGGCCCGGATACGATCGATGTAGGTGTCCATCGGCAGAATCCGGATCGGCACTTCACCGGCCAGCTTCTTGATGGCGGGGTTGGGCAGTCCGGAACTGAAGAAGAACGCGTCGATGCCGCCGTCGCGCAGCGCCTCGGCGGAGTCGGTGATGTCGAGCCGGGAGACGGAGATGTCGCCCGGACCGATGGCGGCCAGGTCCAGCAGCCGGCGGCTCAGCAACTCGGTGCCCGACTGGGGAGCCCCGGTCGACACCCGCATGCCCCGCAGATCCTCCAGTCGCAGCGCGGGAGAGTCCGATCTGACAACGACGTGCAGGTAGTCGTCGTGAACCCGGGCCAGCGCACTCAGCTCGCGCTTCTCACCGAAGGGCGGGCGTCCGGTGATCGCCAGGACTGCCGCGTCCACCGACGCGAAGCCGATGTCGGCTCGTCCTTCCGCCAGCGCGGTCAGATTTTCCACCGATCCGCTGGTCTCCCACGCTTCGGGCCGGTAATCAGGCAGTTCGCCGATCTCCTTGGCCAGCGCCGCGGCCAGGGCATGGTAGACCCCGCCGGGGCTGCCACCGGCGATGACGATCCGGCGCGGCTTCGTAGGCATGTCACATACCACGCATAACACCAACAGGCCCACTATGAGGACATTCCGCACTCGGGTCACTGCTCCGCCTCCTTGACCGCGGGGAACCTGACCCGGACGTCCAGCCCACCGGTAGGCGCATTGAAGAAGTTGACCTCGCCGTCGTATTTCGCGGCCAAAGTCGCACAAATGGTCAGCCCGAGACCCGACCCTGGAAGGTCCTCGTGGCCCTTCCCCCGCCAGAACGGCTTGACGGCCTGTGCACGGGCTTCGGGCGGGAGTCCGGGTCCCATGTCGATCACATGCACGGCGGCCCACTCGTCCTCCCGGGTGACGTGGACCACGACGTACGTTCCCTCCGGAGAGAACTTGACCGCGTTGTCGATCACCACATCGAACACCTGGGCCAGGGCGGTCCAGGAGGCGCGGACCTGCACCGCGTCCTCACCGGTGCGGATGAGCTGGACGTTCGTCTCGGTGGCGACGGTCTGCCACATGGAAACCCGCTCGTCGGCCAGGTGCGACAGATCGGTCTGGGCGGCGGTCCCGGCGAGCGCCTCGCCCCGGGCGAGTGTGAGCAGGCCGTCGCAGAGCCAGGTGAGGCGATCCACCTCGTCTATGACGAGCTGCACATCGGCGGCTTCCACGTCGCCCGGCTGCGCCCTGATGTTCTCCAACTGCAGTCGCAACACGGTGAGCGGCGTCCTGATCTGGTGGCTCACATGAGAGACGAGTTCCTTGCGCTCCTCGACCATTCGCTCGACGGTGTCGACCATCGCGTTGAAGGATTTGGCGAAGGAGCGCAGCTCCGTGGGCCCGGCCTGCACGGTGGAACGGGCGGAGATGTTGCCGCGGGCCACCTCGTTGACGACCTTGCCGAGTTCGTCCACCGGACGCAGAATCCAGCGGCTCATGGGGCGCAGGCCCTGGCTCGCGGCGAAAACCGCGGCACCGGCGAACCCGGCGAGCATCCCCCAGTAGACCACGACGTCACGGCGGACTTCGCCGACGGGCGAGATGCTGATGATCGCTCCCCTGACCTCGTCATCGACGACCACGGGAACACCCACCACGAAGACGCCCGAGGTCCACGGCCAGACTATGTCGGGGGCGCTGGCCCGAATACCGCGCAAGAACCGCAGCACGTACTGGGGATTCAAGTCGCGGAGCGAGACATCCTTCCCCGACGATGCCTGGATTTCCCCGCCGCGATTGACCAGGACCACATTTATTCCATAGAGCGCCCTGTAATTGCTGAACTCATCGGATAGCTCGGACAGCTGGCCCGTGCCGAGCTTATAAACCGCCGCCTGTGAGAAATGCTCGGCATCCGCCTGCCGGTCGACGAGCAGTGCGCGCGTCTCCTGCAGGGCGATGGTGGCGGCGAAGGGGATGGCGAGACACAGGGTGGTGGCCAGGAGAAATATGAAGAACAGGACGACCAGGCGCTTTTGAATGCTCACCATAACACTCTCATCTCCACCCGGATGAAAGGAATCCCCTGCTAGGCCATGAGGAGCCGATATCCAATGCCCCGGACCGTCTCCAGGATGTTCGGCTCGCCTAGTTTGGTGCGCAGACGCGTAATATGCACGTCCAATGTACGCCCCGCGGAACCGTTGAAGTCCTGCCAGATGTCCATGAGCAGGTCCTTCCTGCTGACCACGTCGTTCGAGGCCTCCGCAAGCCTGACCAGGATGGCGAACTCCTTCGGCGTGAGCTGCACGACCTGCCCGTGCCGCCGCACCAGACGGCTCCGCAGGTCGATCTCCAGCTCACCCAGGATCATCCGCTCTTTCATGGAGCCTCGCGACCGGCGCATGACAGCCTGCACGCGCGCCTCCAACTCCGCGATGCCGAAGGGCTTGATGACGTAGTCGTCGGCACCGGCGCGCAGGCCGCGCACCTGGTCCATCTCGCCGTTCCTGGCGGACAGCACGATGATGGGAACGTCACTGGACCTGCGAATCTGCTTGCAAACCTCCACGCCGTCACCGTCCGGCAGGCCCAGATCGAGGAGCATCAGGTCGTAGCCGTAGGTGGAACACGCCGAAAGACAGTCCGGCGCGTGCTTGACCTCATAGCCCCGCCTCACCAGTGCGTGGCTGAGTGCCGCGGTCAGCCGCAGATCATCTTCGACAATGAGAATCCTCAAACGTCCCCCAGGCCGCTGTCAAGATCATGATGTTGGGATCGCGGCCGGGCCGAACCACCTTCGCGGCTCATATCGCCGTGCCGGGCGCATCGTGGGCACTAAACCGTCGCCGGGAGGCGCCGGACGGAAGGACGCCGATCGCGTGACGCGGCGGGGTGCGACCACCGTAGATCACCAAACTCGCCCCACTCGGGGCCGCGGGCATGCCGAACCACTCACCATCGGCGGGCGGACGGTCCATGACGGCCACTTCGCGTCCTGGTGTCCGCGAGAGAGGTGAGCAATCGCGGAGGAGCCGCCCTCGCGCGCATCGATCTTCCCGTACGGACATCAGCGTGACGAGCTGACGCGGTCGCGCATAACACTCTCATGGCCGTCGCCGGTCCCCCACCGGGTCCTCCTCCGGAATCGTGGTCCGGGCCAAGCCCGGCACCGTCAGGGCACAGCCTGATTGGCGGCACAGGAAATGTCAATAAGGGGCATACGTAATTACCGCCCATCCGGAGGACACGAAGTCATTGCGAACTAGAACTCGTTCCTATCCACCACGCCGTGATCGCTATGCGACACGTCCCACGCTGGCCATCACCCAGCGGCGAGGGGGTACCCGTGCACGCATTCCCTGGCGCGAAACAACAATCGGTGCCAATGCGAGCCGCACCGCCGGAAAGTGAGCACTCCTCTGGTTCGATAATGAGTCGAATACGCCGCCGCTTACTAAATGAGCCCGGAGAGGGATTTCCGCCCTCGCTTTTGCCTCCCCAGCGTCCGCCGGAACGGCCGCCGGGGCTCGCCGGGTCGTGCGGCAGGATGCCGTGGCCGATCCGGCATGCGCCGGCCGGCGTCCACGCGTATGGTCCGTGCGGTCCACCCCGTGCGCCCCGGGGCGTGTCCGCTCCGAAGGCGGCGCGGCACCACCGTGCCGTTCCCATTGGGGATCAAGTACGCCGGTGATGTCACCGGGCCCATGGCGGGCGTGGACGTGCGGGAAGAAGTGACCGTCGCGATGAATGCCCATCGCCGTGGGCGGACGCGAGCGCGCGGAATCGATCGACGAATGGTACGCGGGTGGCCGCGGAGCCGTACGTGCCGAGATCATGGATCTCCACCCATCTCACCCGGCGCGAGACGGAGCGGCGGCGGCGTGAGCGGGAGCGGGCCAACACCGAGCGCAAGGCCGCCACGTCGCACGACCAGGCGGACAAGACGAAGGCCCGCCCGGCCACCGCCGTCAGCACACCGTGCGCAGGATGACCCGGGTATCGGTCGACTGTACGCCGAGCTCGTCGACCAACGTGCCGATGAGGCGGACGACGGCAAGCCGATTCAAACTTTCTGCGCAGGGCAGCACATGCCCTCCTGATTCCCGGGAACGGATTCCGGCAGCTCATCGCACCGGCGCGAAGCGATACGGGATAATTCGATACTGGTAGGTAGCA
This sequence comes from Spongiactinospora sp. TRM90649, assembly GCF_029382225.1. GTDB lineage: Bacteria > Actinomycetota > Actinomycetes > Streptosporangiales > Streptosporangiaceae > Spongiactinospora. Next base: position 150,283 of record NZ_JARLTC010000026.1, on the reverse strand, counting down.
TTATGCGGCCTTGACAGCACTCCACGTTAAAGGTCATGGTGGAGAAGTTCATCCAGCGGCCTTCGACTTCGCACTTCGTCCCCGCTTCCGATGTGAATATCTCACCGACCCGGCGAGGCCGCCGATACGGCGATCGGCGTCCGGGTCAGCGTCGCGGGATTCTGGTACACCGGCCTTTCTCGTTGGGCACGTCAGGAGGAATTTCTGCATGTCGGAAATCATCAACGTCCTCATCGCCATCGACGCGGAGACCATTCTTGAGCAGATCGGTAAGAACTCCGATCCGAACAGCCCGGCGTACGTCTCCGACAGCAGCAACCTGATCTACATGACCACCCGGCAGAACCAGCTCGGCAGCTCGCCGGGCAGCGAGTTGACGGTCAACGCCTCTCCGATGGACGTGATCAGGTGGCGTGAGACGACACTGTCCCTGAACTCCAACTACACCAGCGTGCTCTACCGGTTCGACGCCTCGTCCGGGGGAGATCTGATCAGCACCCCGGAGCCGAGGCTGGTGCACATCAACCAGCCGCTGCCGGGCAAGGGCGACCCCTTGGAAATCACCACCCAGAACGTCTACACGTACTACTGGGAATGCGACGTCTTGGACACCGGGTCGGTCACCTATCACTTCCGTTTCGTGATCCTCAACAGCAAGGGCGAAAAGCTGGGGTACTACTACTGGGACCCCTTCATCAATATTCGCCCCTGACGCCGCAGACGTCTCCGGTCGATTCATAAATGACGGATCGATGACCTCGACAGCGCACCTCTTGACAAACAAGCAATAGACCGGACATCCGGCACGTGCGATTTCGGGAGACCCGCCGCGGCGACACGGCGGGTCTTCAGCACACCGTGCGCAGAATGACACGCGTATCGGTCGACTGAACGCCGACCTCGTCGACCAGCCTGCCGATCAGCCGGTCGAGACCGGCCACGTCGGCGCAGGCGACGCGGAGGACGTAGTCGGGCGCCCCGGTGACGTGCAGCACTTCGAGGACCTCGGGGATCTCCGCCAGGCGAGCCTCCACCTGGGCCGCGGGCATGGTCTGCCCGAGCTTGACGTCGATCAGCGCGGTCAGCGTGAGACCGAGCCGCGTCAGGTCGACGTCGGCGTGGTAGCCGCGGATCACGCCCCGGCGTTCCAGCGAGCGCACCCGATCGGCGACGGCGTTGGAGCTCAGCCGGACCAGCTCGGCCAGGTCGCGGAACGTCATCCGCCCCTCGCCGAGCAGGCCACCGAGAATATCACGGTCGATGCGCTCAAGTGCCGAGAAAAGCACGGGATGAAGCCGCATTCCGCCACAATATCAGCGCCAAACGCGGGCCCATCCTTCCTAGGCTGTGCGTATGTCGCGACCCCGCACGCCGTCCCCGCAACCCCGCACGACAAGCGCCGTCCCGCCGGTGCACATCTCGACCATCCAGCGGACCGACGACGAGGTGTACCTCGACATCGGCGCGCACGAAGGGCTGAACGAGTACTGGTACTCCCGGCTGCGCAATCCCACCTCCGACGCGACCGCCGCCCGGATCGCCGAGCTGGAGGACGGCGCGGAGGGCCTGCTGTTCGCCAGCGGGATGGCCGCCATCAGCACCACGCTGCTCTGCCTCGCGGACGCCGGCACCACCGTGGTCGCCGCCCGCGAGCTCTACGGTGACACCCTCACCCTGCTCCAGCGGGATCTGCCCAGGTGGGGCATCGACGTCGTGCTGGTGCCCATCGCCGACCACGACGCCTGGCGTCGCGCGCTGGCGCGGCCACAGCCCACGATCGCGTACGTCGAGACGATCTCCAACCCGCAGCTCCGGGTCGCCGACCTCCCCGCCCTGGCGGAGCTCGCCCACGAGCAAGGGGCCCGGCTGGTGGTGGACAACACCTTCGCCACGCCGTACACCTGCCGACCCCTCGGGCACGGCGCCGACGTCGTCGTCCACTCCGCCACCAAGTTCCTCAACGGGCACGCCGACGTGACTGCGGGCGCGGTGGTCACCGATTCCGCCACGGCCACCCGGCTGCGCAGGCAGACGGTGACCCTGGGCGGCATCGCGGATCCCTGGGCGGCCTCTCAGCTCAGCCGTGGCCTGCGCACCTTCGACCTGCGGCTGAGGGCCCAGTGCGAGACGGCGGCGCGCCTGGCCGAGGAGCTCGGCCGGCATCCCGAAGTGACCCGGGTCATCCACCCGAGCCTCACGAACCACCCCGACCACGACACCGCCGTGCGCGTCCTCGACGGCGGGGCCTGCGCGATGCTCTCCATCGTCGTCGGCGGCGGAGACGAGCGGGCCCGCGCGGTCATGCGTCGGCTGACCCACTTCTTCGAGGCCACGAGCCTCGGCTTCACCGACTCGCTCATCAGCGCGCCGCCGACGTCGTCCCACATCACGATGACGCCCGAGGAGCGGGCCGCCATCGGCATCCCGCCCGGCATGCTGCGCATGTCGATCGGCCTGGAACCGTTCGAGACCCTGCTCGGCGACCTGACCGGCGCGCTCAAGGAGGACTCATGACCGATCTGCACGACGATGTCTTCGCCGTCTCACCGGACATTCGCTACGTCGCGGTGGCGACGGACGGACGCGTCACCACCCGCTCCCGCGCGGACCTTGCCGACGCCTCGGCGGCGGAGAGCGACCTCTACGAGGAACTCCTGGTCAACCCCACCTTGATCACCCTCGCGGGCCGGCGCGGCGACATCGACTGCGGGGGCCTCGATCACCTGATCATCGGCTACGGCCACTTCCACCAGTTGGTCATCCCCCTCACGGACGGCCACCTGTCCATCGCCTTCGAACTGCCCGCCGACCCCGCCGGACACCTCCCGGCCATCGCCGCCCTCCTCGCCACCCACGGTCACCTCCGCCGGGTACGCCCCTCACCTTGACCGGACGGTCGTCATGGTCGCGGGGGCGTCGAGGCCATGAAGGTACGGGCGAGGCTGTCGATGTCCTCGTCCCTCGAGGCCTCGTCGACCCGCTGGTCCCGGTCGATCCGCCCACGTTCTGCTTTGAGCCGGCGCTCCTCTTCACGCAGCCTGATCTCGTACTCGCCGGTCGTCTGCCGCGTGGTGAAGTTCAGTTCAGCCTCATGGCAGGCCGAACTCGCACGCAGTTCCTGTGTCAGGAGGCGGTCGTACTCGGTCTTGCCGTTCAGCGCCTTCGAGAGGATCGGCAGGCAGTCGAGCAGGACGAAGATGATGCGCAACAGCCAGTGAGCGAAGTTGACCATGCCGCTCTCGCCTGCGACCGTGCCCAGGGCCTCCCACCGGTCGAGTAGGCCGATGTCGTCGTAGGTGCGCTCTTTATCCTCTTTCCGCTTGGCGATCTCCTTACTGATGGCCGCCGCGCGTTCCGCTTGAGCGCCGGCGCGATCGGCCGCGAGCGAGCCGATCTCCGCCTTCAGTTTCGCGACCTCCGCCTGCTGCTGAGGAATGTCGTGGCTGGCAAGGAAGGTGGTGAGCTCGTTCTTCCGAGCCCGGCATTCGGGGCCGTTCCCGGTCACGCCCGTGGTCTGGTCCCGGACCTTGACGCCATAACACTCCCGGTCGCGGAGGCCCTTCAGCGACTCATGCTGTCGTACGTCCGCCGCCAACCTATCTTCCGCGGCTTTGAGGACGCTCTGCCGGTGCGCCAGGTTGCCCTCGACGGCGAGTGCCCGGTCGCCGCCTTCAATGATGTAACCGGTGCAGTCGACATCCGAAGGAGCCGGCCCCTTGAAGGGATTGCATTGCTTGGACCGGCTCTCCGTCAGACTGATCGCGTTGTCACGTTCCTCCATGATCTGCCGGTCGAGCCGTTCCTGGAAAATCTTGAGGGTGAGCGGCTCGGCGATGAAGACGCCGATGACGATGGCGAGCGCGAGCCGGATCAGTACATTGCCCCAGCGGAACCAGCCGTCATTGTCGCCATGCAGACCTGTGATCAAGAATCGGTCGATGTTAGCGATGATCAAGCCCCACAGCACCGCGATCGGCACCAGGTACAGCAAAGACGCCTGCGAGAGCAGGGTCAGTCCGCCCAGCATGGAGGTGCCCGCGATGAGCGCGGTGCTGACCACGATTCCGCCGAGGCTGGTGTAGCGGGAACGCTCCTGAGGAACACTCGCCAGGATCTTCTCGTCGACTCCCGTGAACCGGCGCAGGAACGCTCCGAGTGTGGGCGTCTCCCGTCGCCGGGGGTGCCGTACGTGCTGTTCAGCCGCCTTGCGGCCGTGGAGCATGTCAACCACGGACGTCCTCCTCCATGAAGAAGTCGTCACCTGCGTCGCCCGCCGTCACCTCGGCGCGAGCCTCGTAGGCGGGTCCTTCGAGGTCCTTCGGCCCTGCTTCCGCCTCAACGTCGTCGAAGGTGGCGAGCAGTTCCTTGCCGGTCGTCTCGTTGAACAGCCCTTGGGAGATCGCCGCCCGTACAACGTCGGCCCGGGCGCGTTCCTGAACGACCTGCATCTCGTGCTCACGCTGAATCTCGTGCTGCATTGCGGTGTACTCCCGGTCGCCCAAGGTGGCATAGCGGTCGGCGATCTGCTGATCGCTGAGACCGGGGGTGGTGGCGTACAGGCCGTCGGCGGCGCCGGGGCCACTGTTCAGGAAGTCCTTGACCTTCGTGGCCTCGGTGATCTGCTGATCCCGGTCGAGGGCCGCCTCCTGCCGGGTGAAGTCGTTCGCGCTGTGGCCCTTGGTGTGCAGGTAGTCCTGCTCATCGAGTTCGAAGTCACGGTCGAGCTTGCGTTTTGCGTCGCGGAGGCCGTGTTCGCCGTGGATGTTGTGCAGGCTGGTCTCGTAGTGCCGTCGCCCTTGGGCGATCTCGTCGGGGGCGTACACGTCGAGGCCGGCGAATTCGACAGACATGCCGGGCAGCGCACAGGGAACCAGGGTCGTGTAAGCCTTGACCTGGGCGTGCACGTTCTTCCACAACTCGTGGACCTCGTGCAGTCCGTAGCCGCGGCCGAGGTCGAAGAGCTTGTGGTAAGCCCGGATGTAGGTGACCAGATGCTCGGTGACTTCGGTCAGGCCGGCGCGCACCACCTTGATCGGTTCGTCGACCGTGCAGCGGAACTGCACCACGACCGTGAAGTCGTGCGCGCCGGAGGACCTGATCGACACGTTGATCGTCACCGGGTGGTCCTTGGCCATGTCCACGACGCTGACGCTCTCGCCGTGCAGCACGTGAGCTTCGTCGCCGCGCAACCGCCTGTCGCCCAGCACGAACGTGCCGTCGTACTCGAAGACGAGCCGCTGGTGCGGGAGCTGGCGGGGCAGGCTGGAGATCGGGCGGCGCGGTCTGCTCAGGAACCTCTGCCTGGCGACAGGCTCAAGAGCGACCTGCCTGATCACGGGATAGCTCATGGACGCTTTCCAATGGTGTCGAGAGACAGTACGGCGGGGCTCAGGAAGACCCGGAGCAGCGACAGGAGAATCTCCAGCCGGTTCTCGTCGGCGTTGCGGGAGATGGCGTAGCGCCGCAGGTCATAGGCCAGCAGCGGCCGTTCCTTAGCGGGGAGAGTCGCCACGAGCGCGGCGAACAGCGCACGGACACGGTCGCACTCGTCGCCGTCGCGCTCATCGAAGGCGCAGACGGCGTCATACAGGGCGGCCAGCGCGTCCTTGCGGTGTGGACGCTTGACCAGGACCGCGGCCCAGAGTTTGGCCAGGGGGGCGGCCGAATCGGGGCGGCTGCGCAGGTGAACGGTGACCGTGGGGATCCCGACACCGTCCGCGCGAGCCGACAGCACACTCAGGATCCCCCGGATCAGCGGATCGACCGCACGGCCGATCCGCCGGTCATTGCCGATCCGATGCGCCAGCCAGTCAAGCATCGGGAGGGCATTGCCGGTGGCCTCGGTCAGCGCCGCGAACAGCCGCGCCAGTGCGATCTCCGCATGCCGGACCGGCTTATCACTGTCCCTGATCTGCAGCCAGAGCATCCGAGCGGCCTCCAACGGGAACCGAATGCCCAGCTCGCCGGACCAGGCAAGGGTGGCGGTGAACCTGGGCCGGGCGGCGGACGACCTCGTCCACGAGCTGACCGTGCGCAGGACCTCCGGGCGGGTCGTCTCGTCCAGGCACAGCCAGGAGACGGCCATCGCGGCGGTGGCCTGGCTGCGCATGACGCCTCGTCCGCGCGCCCACGGGGTGAGAAACGCACTCTCGACGTGCGAGTACCCGGCGACGAAGGCCAGGATGGCAACTCCTCTGGCGATCTCCGCCTGTGCGCTCGGGTTACGCAGGGCGGCGCACTCGTGCAGCCATTCGGTGACCGGATCCCACAGCCGCATGCCGTGCCGCTGGTACAGCTCCCGCATCACATGTGTCCGGTGGCCCTCGACCTTGAACCTCAGTCTGCGTTCCGGTGACAGGCTGAACAGCGAGCCCTCTGCCACTCGGAGCAGACGGCGGCTCGGCATCGGATCATCCGCCGAGACGGCCTCGGCGGCTTCCGTGCCGATGCCGGCGATCGACTCCAACCGGGCGAGCAACTCCTCGAAGCCGCGTTCCGGCAGGCCGGCGGTGAAGGCCATGGCGGCCATCTCGAAGAGCTCACCCCGGGTACGCGGGCCGTCGAACCAGGTGGCCACCTCACGCCGGCCGGCGGACTCCAGCCTGCCGAGCGCGTCGTCCAGCGGAACCCCGTCCGCCAGATCACGCGCCAGTGTCACCACATCGGTCATGGCGTAGTCGCTGGTGATCTGTGCGACCGCCTCCCACGCGATCTCGGACGCCACCCGATGAGCCAGCAAAACGTCACGGACCGGCGGCGGCAGCCAGGGGATCTGATCTCCTTCTGGCAGCGAAGTGGCGGTCCCGGTGATCACCAGGTAGGCCCCGGCATCGCGAACCCGGCGCCTGATCTCCCGTACGTGGAAGTCGGCGATGCTCCCATCGACATCGTCATTGGGCCAGTCGCACAGCAGGTAGCCGTGCGCCTTGCGGTATTCCCGGGCTGCCAGCTTCTCCAGCGTGTAGGCCGGACTGAGCTCGACCACCTCACGCCGCCCGCCGACGAAGTCATGCAGCAGGTTGAGCGCCGCCGTCCGGCGGCCGGTACCGGCCTTGCCGATCAGGGCCACCATGTTGCCGCTTTCCAGTCGTTCCGCCGCGGCCCGGTAGGTGGTGTGGCGCACATAGCCGGTGCGGGCCTCCTCCATCTCGTACGGGGGCACCGGGCCGGACGCGCGGCGGGACTCCGGGCGGGAACCCGTGATGCCGAACGAGGCTCCTCCGATGCTGCCGTGGATGTGGTTGATGACGGTCTGGACCTGGGAGATCTGGGCGAAACTCTCGTCCGCCACCTCGGTCTGATCGGTCAGGTCGACCGGGGTGGCCGGCTCACCGACCATGACTCCCTCGCCGGGCGAGTCAGTTTCGGATACCAAAGTTGATTCCCTCACCGGAAACGGGGGCGGTGATCTGGTTCACGGTCATCTGTTGTGCGTTGAACCGCTGCGCGAACTTCTCCGCGGTGGGGTCGGCGCGCATCAACTGCTCCAGAGACTCCAGCAGGTCGTCGCGCGACTCCGGGTCGGCCGGTCGGCCCTGCTCGGACCGGAACTCCTTGATCTTCGCGAGTAGTTTCCGTGCGCCGCCGAGTCCGGTCTCGGTGCCGTACGCGCCGAGGCGTTCGAGGGCGCCTCCAACGATCAGCGGCCACAGGGTGTCGGCGACCGCAGGCAGGTTGTCCATGTTGAGCGTTCCCTTCTGATCCAGGTCTTCCGCGGGAATCCACATCCAGGCGATCTCGGTGCGTTCCTTGGTCGGCACCGTCACCCGGGTGAAGGACTCCGGCCGGTAGGAGGTGTGGAACTGTCGAATGACGTCCTCATAGAGCCGATCGGTGAGAATGAGCACCAGGTCGGCGCGCGGGTTCACCTTCAGGGCAGTACGCGCGGCCTCCGCGTCGAGCAGTCGGCAGGTCGTCACCACGACCTGGCCGACGAAGCCCATCTCGCCACGTTTCACGACTCCATGGCCGATCGAGACGCGTATCCGCAGGCGGGCGTCGTCTCGGCGGTCGCGGTTGTGGTCGTAGAGCGCCTTGCGCACGCGGCGGACCAGGTCGTCGACGACCCGGAGCTCAGGCACCTCCTCGGGGAGGACGGCGATCTCACCGTCGCCGGCCTCCTGGCGGGCCCAGGTCTCGCGGCGCAGTCCGGCCTCTCGGGCACCACGGTCCATGACCTGGGCCAGGCCCGACTGAATCGAGTCGTGCCGTAGATCATCACCGCGGCCGTATCCCTCCGCGTCGACCGCCATGACCAAGCGGCGGCTGAAATCAGAATCAAGCATCACGTCACCTTGTGGTTGCGGGGAAGATCGACAGGAGTGACCAGGAGATCGCCGGAGACAGAGCCTGGCGAAGACCTCTTCGCCCCGAGACGTACCAGTACGCTTTACCGGAATTCAGCCAGACCGACCGGGTCGATGACGATCTTCCGCCGATGACCGAGGGCGATCAGTTCGAGGTCTTTGAAACGTCGGATCGCTTTGAATACGGCGTCCTTTTTGGCCCCGACAAGGTTGGCGATCTCCGCATGGGTGAGATCGACTCCGAGGTCTCGCCTTCCATCGACTCGGTCCGCCCCGTGCCGGCCGGCGATTTCCAGGAGCACATTCGCGACTCGTACCGGCACGCTGAACTGCGCGAAGTCACACCTTCGCCGATTGGCCCAGTCGAGCCGGTCGGCGATCATTCGGGCCAGTGCGTTCCAGGCCGCCGGATGGCGATCGAGGAAGTCGGTGAAGACGTGTGCGCGGATGACATGTACCAACAAGGGGCTACATGTGGTCACCATGGCCGCCCGTGGCTGCCTGCGCAGAGCGGCCAGTTCACCCACCACATCGCCGCTGACGCGGATGCCCAGCATGGCCGCTCCGCCCGATTCCAGGTAGGCCGTCACCTTCACGCACGCCGTGCGACGCTGCCCCGGCATGGAACGCAGCAGATAGACCTCGGACCTCTCTTGATCTCCCTGGTGTATGAGTGGCTCGCCGGCCGCTCTAGCGGATGATGGCGCGAGAGTCAGAAGTTCCGTCCGGTCCTGGGGGCTGAGTCGGTCCATGAGCGTGCCGACGGGCCACCTGGCCGGAAAACGATCATCCATTACGATCATGCGCCTTGAGTCATTGTTGTTGAGCTGTAGAAGCCACATCCTTAAATGGACGGATGCCAGCTTTGCCTGGCCCACAGAGACAGGCTTTCGCGGCAGTATATCCAGCCGTCGATGGAAGAAGGTTAATACCGCAGAATCGGAATAATGTCCGATCAAATGTGAATTTCGAAAGCGCCAGCACCGTCTGCGGCTTATGTCCCTATAGGGATGCCTGCTGTGCCGACCGTCCTCATCCGTGGCGGCCAGAGCCCTTGGGTTCAGTCGTCGAGGAGCTTCATCCGGTCCGGCGCGTAGCGTTCGCCGCGGATGGCGTCGGCGGGGACGGCTTGCGCCGCTGCGGTGATGTCCGCCTCGGTGAGGGTGAGGGTGGCCGCCGTCAGGTTCTCTTCGAGGTGGGCGCGGGTGGTGGCGCCCTGGATGGGGACCACGTCCTGGCCCTGGGCGAGGAGCCAGGCCAGGGCGAGCTGGGCCGGGGTGATGCCGAGCCGGGTCGCCTGGGCGGTCAGGGCGTCGACGATCGCGAGGTTGTGCCGCAGGTTGCCGTCGGCGAAGCGGGGCTGGGCCACGCGGCGGAAGTCGTCGGCGTCGAAATCGGTGGCCGACCGGTACTTGCCGGTGAGGAAGCCGCGGCCGAGAGGGGCGTACGGCGCGATGCCGATGCCCAGCTCACGGCACAGGGCGAGCTGGTCGCCTTCGATCTCGCGCGACCACAGCGACCATTCGTTCTGCAGCGTGGCGATCGGGTGCACCGCGTGGGCGCGGCGGATCGTCTCCCGGGACGCCTCCGAGAGCCCGATGTGGCGCACCTTGCCCTCGGCGACGAGTTCGGCGAGGGCGCCGACGGTGTCCTCGATCGGTACCGCAGGATCCACGCGATGTTGCTGGTAGAGGTCGATGTGCTCGACGCCGAGGCGTCTGAGCGACGCCTCGCAGGCCGAGCGGACGTAGTCGGGCCGTCCGCAGACGCCCGTCGTCCGGCCGCCGTGCCGCACCACGCCGAACTTGGTGGCGAGCACGACCTGGTCGCGGCGACCCGCGATCGCCCGGCCGACCAGTTCCTCGTTCGCGCCCGATCCGTACGCGTCGGCGGTGTCGAGCAGGGTCACGCCGAGGTCGAGCGCGCGGTGGATGGCGGCGAGGGATTCCGATTCGTCGTTGGCGCCGTAGTAGTCGCTCATCGCCATGCATCCCAGGGCGAGCGCGCCGACCCGGAGCGGGCCGAGGCGGCGGAGCGGCATCGTCACGTTAGCGCCCCTTCCCGGTCGGCATGGTGGACGGGTCCGACAGCGGCGCGGTGATCGGTGCGTACAGCTCGGGCCGCCGGTCGCGGAACAGGGTCAGGTAGCGGCGCTGCGCCGACAGTTGGCCGGCCACCAGGGTGGCGCGGATGCTCTCCTCGTCCTGGCCGGCCGAGGCGGCGAGGGTGCCGCCGTCCGGACCGGCGATCGCGCTGTGCCCGAAGAAGACCTGGTCGTGGTCGGTGCCGGTCCGGTTGCAGCCGGCGAAGAACAGCGCGTTCTCCATGGCCCGGGTCGCGCAGCGGGCGATGATGCTGGTCTCGGGCACCCGGCCCGGCTGCACCGCGGCCGCCCACAGCGACAGGATGATCTCGGCGCCGTCGAGCGCCTGGACGCGGGCGAGTTCGGGGAACCGCACGTCGTAGCAGAGCTGGAGCCCGATCCGGCCGAGCGAGGTGGCGTAGGTGGCGACGTGGTCGCCGGGCACGTAGTACTCCTTCTCGTCCCGGCACGCGTGCACCTTGTGCTGGACGCCGACGAGCTCGCCGTCCGGATCGATCAGCACGGCGGCGTTGTACAGCAGTTCGGGGATCCGCGGGTGCCGCTGCGAGATGCCGGCCACCACGTGCGCGCCGGACCGCCGGGCCGCGTCGGCCAGCCGCTCGGTGGTCGGTCCGGGCACCGTCTCGGACGCGGCGTACAGACGACGGGCGTAGTCGTCGTCACGCGCCGACCGCACGTATCCGGTGTTGCTCAGCTCGGGGAAGACCACCAGTTCGGCGCCGTGCGCGCCCGCTTCGGCGAGCACCAGCTCGGCCATCCGCTCGGCGTTGCGCTCCGGCGCGAGCGTCTCGCTGCTGAACTGCACGAGCGAGACCTGTACGTTCTCCTTCACCGCACCCCCTTCTTCGGCAAACCATACCGAGATACCTTCATTTCATCTAGTGGTCTAGCAGGAGGAGGCGCCGATGCGGCCGGAAGAGGTGGTGCACGCTTCGGCGAGCGCCCTAACCGGGGCATATCGCGACGGCCGGGTGAGCCCCGTCGAGGTGACGCGGGCCGTGCTCGAACGGATCAGGCGGGACAATCCGGTGCTGCGCGCCTACTGCCTGGTGGACGAGGACCGTGCTCTCGTGCAGGCCGAGGCGTCACACCGGCGGTGGCGGCGAGGCGAGCCGCTCGGCCCGCTGGACGGCGTGCCGGCCTCGATCAAGGACCTGTTCCTCACCGCCGGCTGGCCGACCCGGCGCGGCTCACAACGCGTCGACCCCGATCAGCCGTGGACGGTGGACAGCCCGGCCGCCGCTCGGTTGCGCGAGGCGGGCGCGGTGCTGATCGGGAAGACCACCACCCCGGAGTTCGGGTGGAAGGCGGTCACCGACAACCCCATCGACGGCGTGACCAGGAACCCGATCGATCCCGGCCTGACCGCCGGGGGATCCAGCGGCGGCAGCGGGGCCGCCCTCGCCGCCGGGATGGGGGCGCTCTCGGTGGCCACCGACGCGGCGGGCTCGACCCGCATCCCCGCCGCGTTCTGCGGGGTCGTCGGGCTGAAGCCGACCTACGGGCGCATCCCCCTCTACCCGGTCAGCGACCTCGACCGGCTCGGATGCGCCGGGCCGATGGCGCGGACCGTCGGCGACGTCGCGGCCCTGCTCGACGTGCTGGCCGTCCCTGACGACCGCGACCCGAGCGCGATGCCCGCGCCGACCGGCTCGCACCGGACCGGGATGCGACGGCCGGTGCGCGGGCTGCGCGCCGCCTACTCCCCCACGCTGGGGTACGCCCGGGTCGAACCCGAGGTCGCGAAGGTGGTCGAGGCCGCGGTGGCCGCGCTGGACGAGGCCGGCGTGCGGGTCCAGGCGGTCGATCCGCCGTTCTCCGATCCGCTGGACGTCTTCACCGTGCTGTGGTCGACCGGCATGGCCCCGCTGCTGCGTTCGCAGTTGGACGGCTCGCCGCACGGCATCGATCGGGGCCTGGCCGAGCTGATCGAGCAGGGCTCCCGCTACTCGATCACCGACTACCTCGCCGCGCGCCGGGCCATGCTCGACATCGGCACCGCGATGGGGGCGTTCCACCGCGATTACGACGTGCTGCTCACCCCGACGGTGCCGATCGAGCCGTTCGAGGCCGGCCACGACGTGCCGCCGGGGAGCACCGCTCGCGGCTGGCTGGAGTGGACGCCCTTCACCTTGCCGTTCAGCCTGTCGCAGCAGCCCGCGCTCAGCGTCCCGGCCGGGGTGACGTCTCGCGGGCTGCCGGTGGGATTGCAGATCGTCGGGGCCCGGCACGCGGAGGACCTGGTGCTGGCCGTGGGCGCCGCGGTCGAGGAGGCACTCGGGTCCACAGCGGACAAAACCGACGATTGTGCCTGATCGGGCTTCTGGGTATCGTGGCGCGAAATGGCCAGACTGCAGAATGAAACGAGGAGTGTCCTGGACATCGCGTACCTACTGCGCAGAGCCGCCCGGATGTACCCGGACGCGCTCGCGGTCGACGACGGCCGGATCGCCCGCACCCACGCGCAGCTCATCCGGCGGGGTGAACGCCTCGCGAACGGGCTCGACCGCCTGAGCGTCCCGCCCGGCGCGGCGGTCGGCATCCTCTCCGGAAACCGAACGGAATACGTGGAAGCGGACGTCGCCCTGGCGCTCGGGCGGCGGGTGCGCGTCGCGCTCAACGCGCGGCTGCACCTGGACGACTTCCGCTACATGGCCAGCGACGCGGGCCTGGCCGCGCTGTTCTACTCGGCCGAGTTCGCCGAGCACGCCGCGGCGCTGGCCGAGGAGCCGGGCGTGGTGCCCATCGCCCTCGACGTCGCCGCCGATGAGGTGAGCGGCGGACACAGCGTCGAGTCGCTCATCGCGGACGCGCCGTCGGCCGTCCGGGTCCGCGACACCGACCCCGAGGGCGTCGCCTGGATCTCGTACACCTCGGGCACCACGGGCCGCCCCAAGGGGGTCGTGCTCTCGCACCGGGCGATCCGGGAGGTCGCCCTCAACCTGCTCCTTGAGGTCGGCCCGGTCGTTCCCGAAGAGCAGATCGTGCTCACCCAACCCATCTCCCACGGCGCCGGGTATTTCGTGTTGCCGTATCTGATGTCCGGCGCGGGCGTCCATGTCATGCGGCAATTCGATCCCGAGCAGGTGTGGCACCTCTCGGGGAACCCGGCCATGCGCACCCTGAAGGCCGTGCCCGCCATGCTGGAGGCCGTCCTCGCCGCCGAGCCGACCACCGGACGCACCGCGAACTGGGGTTTCGAGTCCATCGTGTACGGCGCGTCCGCCATCGCCCCCGCGCTGCTGAACCTCGCGGTGGAGCGCTTCGGCCCCACGCTGGTGCAGGACTACGGCCAGTCGGAGGCGCCGGTCACCATCACGTGCCTGCAGAAGCGCGATCACCTCGATCCGTCGGCGCGGCTGTCGGCCGGCCGTCCCTGGCACAGCGTCGCGGTGGAGGTCCGCGACGGCGACGGAACCCCGCTCGGCCCCGATGAACTGGGCGAGGTCTACGTGCGGGGCAAGCATCTGATGAGCGGTTACCACGGCAAGCCGGCCGAGACCGGCGAGGTGCTGCGCGACGGCTGGCTGCGCACCAAGGACCTCGCGATCACCGATGAACGCGGCTTCGTGTTCCTGCGCGGACGCCGTGACGAAATGATCAATACCGGCGGGTTCAACGTGGCGCCTCGCGAGGTCGAGGACGTGCTGGCGACCTTCCGGAACGTGGAGGAGGTCGTCGTGCTGGGCATGCCCGACGAACGCTGGGGAGACGCGGTGACCGCGGTGGTGCGCCCGTCCGCGGGCACCGAGGTCGACGTCGAGGAGCTGCTGGCCTTCGCCCGGCCCCGGCTGGGCATCCGCGTGCCCAGGCGGGTCGCCGTCTGGCCGCGGATTCCGCGAAACGCCTACGGCAAGGTCGATCGCAACGCCATCCGCGCGGCCCTGGACGGCCCCGGCAGGTCGGCGGAGTCGGCCCATGGCTGAGAACAGGGCTGAGAACACGGCTGAGAACGTGGTGGTGGCCGGTGTGGGCATGCACCCCTTCGGCCGGCATTCCGACAGGTCCCTGAAAGACCTGGTCCGGGTGGCCGGCTTGCGTGCGCTGATCGACGCCGGCATCGGGCCGAAGCGCGTGGGGATGGTGTACTCCTCCAACGCGATGGCGGGCATGCTGCAGGGGCAGGAGATGGTGCGCGGGCAGACCGTGCTGCGCGAGATCGGCATCGAGGGCGTGCCGATCGTCAACGTGGAGAACGCCTGCGCGGGCGGCTCGACCGCGTTCGCGCAGGCCGTCATGGCGATCCGGTCCGGCGCGGCCGACGTCGTGCTGGCGATCGGCTTCGAAAAGATGTTCGTGGCCGACCGTTCCCGCACGCTGGACGCGCTGGAGTCGGCCGCCGACCTCGACGTCGTCGCCGGTCTGGGCATCCAGTTCACCGCCGTGTACGGCCTGCGGCTGCGGCTCCGGCTGGCCGACGGGTCGATCACCCGTCGCGACCTGGCCGAGGTCTCGGTGAAGAGCCACGCGAACGGCGCCCGCAACCCGTACGCGCAGCATCGGGTAGAGGTCACCGCGGAACAGGTGCTGGAGTCGCGCTGCATCGCGGACCCGCTCACCCTGCTGATGTGCAGTTCGATCTGCGACGGCGCGGCGGCCGTGGTGCTGGCCCGCAGCGGGGCGCTGCCGCAGGGGGAGCGTCCTGCGGTGCGCGTCCTGGCCTCGGCGTCCGGATCCGGCTTCACCCTGGACCCGGACGGCGGGCCGTCGGGCGCGACCCTGTGCGCACAACGCGCCTACGAACAGGCCGGAATCGGGCCCGGAGACGTGGACGTCGCCGAGGTGCACGACGCCATGGCCCCGGCCGAACTGCTTTACGCCGAGCAACTGGGCTTCTGCCCGCCCGGCGACGCGGCCGGGTTCTTCCGCAGCGGCGCGACCGCCCTGGACGGCCGGCTGCCGATCAACCCCAGCGGCGGGCTGGCCTCGCGCGGCCATCCGGTGGGAGCCACCGGGCTCGCCCAGTTGGCAGAGCTGACCTGGCAGTTGCGCGGCGAGGCCGGGGAGCGGCAGGTCCGCCGTCCGCGCATCGCGCTGGCGCAGAACAGCGGCGGCTGGCTGGAGGGCGAATCGGCCGCCGTCAACGTACACCTTCTGGAACGGATGGGACGATGGACCTAGCTGCCGCGCTCGACCGCGCCCCGACCGGCGAGCGGCCACGATTCGATCTCGCGGCCGGTGCCCTGGTCGGCGGGCGCTGCGCGAACTGCCGCGCCACGGCGTGGCCGGCTCGCGCGGTTTGTCATCGGTGCGGCGGCGCGGATGTACGGCTCGGCGCGTTCGCCCGTACCGGCACGCTGGTGAGCTGCACCCGCGTCATGGTGCCCCGTCCCGGGCTGGACTCGCCGTACATGCTGGGACAGGTGCGGCTCGACGACGGGCCGGTGGTGTTCGGCCAGATCCTCGGCCTGGACGACCCGGAGGCGGTGCCCTGCCCGGTCGCCGTTCAGGTGGGCGAAGCCCGCTACTGGTTCACCCCCCACGCCGGGGCTTGCATGAGCCGACCGCCGGGCGGCAGAATTGAAACGAGGATATCGTCGGACGAAATGGGCAACTGACATGGACGACGGCCAACCAAGCCTCGACGAGGCGCCGACCCGGGCCAACGACGGCGAGGTGCCGATCCGGCGCGGGTACGGCGGCAGCGGATCGGCCGCGCTGGACCAGTGGGCCGACCGGCTCACCGCGTCTCCTGGACCGTACCGTCCCCGGTTCATGGTCTACTCCGGGCTGGGCACTCCGGACATGACCGCCCGCCGGCTGGCGATCCTGCAGGAGCTGGGCGCCGAGTCGTTCCTGCTGGCCGCCGACCTGCCCGCCCAGCTCGGCTTCGACCCCGACCACGAACTGGCGCACGCCCAGGTCGGCCGGGCCGGGGTCTCCTGCTCGACGCTGGCGGACTTCGCCGAGATCTGCTCCGAGCTGGACTTCTCCCGCGTGGACAGCGTCGGGCTGCTGGCCAACTCGATCGGGCACATCGGCCTGGGCATGGTGCACTCGGTGCTGACCGACGCCGGAGCCGGGCACGTGCGCCTGGTGATGCAGAACGACCCGCTCAAGGAGTTCACCGCGCGCGGCACGGAGATCTTCACTCCCGAGCAGGCGGTGCGCATCGCCTGCGACTGCGTCGCCTTCGCCATCGACAACCGGTTGCCGGGCGCGGCGCTCACCGTGTGCTCGAACCACCTCGACGTCGCCGGCGCCGGGCCCGTCGTCGCGACCGCGATGGCCTTCGCCAACGCCCAGGTCTACCTGGACGAGCTGGTCGCGCGCGGCTACGCGGTGCGCGACGCGCTCGCGCACATGATGTTCTTCCTCAACGAGCGCAGCGACCTCTACGTCAGCGCGGCGTTGTTCCGCACCGCCCGGACGGTCTGGGCCGAGCTGGTCGAACAGCGGTACGGCCTGCCGGTCCGCGAACAGCCGCCGATGACCTTGATGGGCTACGCGCACGGCCTGGAGTCGGCGGACGAACCGCTGGTCAACGTCCCCCGGATCACGCTGAGCGTGCTCGGCTCGATGCTCGGCGGTGTCGACTACCTGTGCGCCAGCGCCTACGACGAGGCGCTGCGCATCCCGTCCGTCGACGCGGCGGCGTTGGCGCTGCGCACCATGGAGGTGGTGGCCTACGAGCACGGCGCGATGGCCAGCGTGGACCCGCTCGCCGGCAGTCACAAGCTGGCCGAACTGGACGAGCACGTCGCGGCGGGCATCAAGGCCGAGCTACGCCGCATCGACGACCACGGCGGCGGCCTGGCCGCGCTGCACGACGGCTACATCAGCGGCCGCATCGACGAGCTGCGCGGCACCCGGCAGCGTCAGCTCGCCCGGGGCGAGCGGGTCATGGTGGGCGCCAACCTGCTGCGCAGCCCTCATGGCCCGAAGCTGTTCGGCGGCCACAGCACCGGCGAGGTCGACTTCGCCCAGGTCGAGAAGACCGCCAGAGAGCGGGTGGCCGCGCACCGCCGCGACCGCGACCAGACGCCGGCGCGCTCGGCGCTGGAGCGGGTGCGGGCCGCAGCGGCCACCACCGACAACCTGGTTCCGCCGACCATCGCGGCGTTGCGAGCGGGGGCCACCGGGCAGGAGATCGTCGAGGCCACCGGAAAGGGGTTCGGCCGATGAGCGCCGCCCGGCCGATCCGCGTGGTGCTGGCCAAGGTCGGCCTGGACGGGCACGACGTGGGCGTCAACCTGATCGCGAAAGCGCTGACCAACGGCGGGTTCGAGGTGGTTTACCTGGGCAAGCGGGTGCCCACCGACGACATCGTGGCGGCGGCCGTCGCGGAGGACGCCGACGTCATCGGAGTCAGTTGTCTCAGCGGCGGTCTTGGATACTTCGCCACCGGGCTGATCGGCAAGCTGCGCGCACGCGACGTTCTCGACATTCCGGTGATCGCCGGCGGGATCGACGAGCCCGACGAGATCAGTAGGATGCTCGACGCGGGTGTGTATCGCTACTTTGGTCCTGGCTCTGCCACCGAGGACGTGGTGGCCGCCTTCGCCGCGGCAGGAAACGACGGCAAGGGAGCGTGAACGGGTGAACGTGGACGAGATCGACGAAGAGTCGTCCTCCGCCGAGGCCGAGGGGCAGAGCGTCACCCCTGTCCGGGCGATCGCCCGAGCCGTGGACATCCTGATGGTGCTGGGCGACGGCCCCGGGCAGTTGAGCGAGATCAGCGCGGCGGCCATCCTGTCCAAGGCCACCACGTACCGCATCCTGACGACCCTGAAGAACAAGGGCATGGTGCTGCAGGCGCCCAACGGCGAGTACCGGCTCGGTCCGGGGTGCTTCCGCATGATGTCCGGCCTCATCGACCTCCGGGCCGGTTTCCCGTTCGACGCGGACGCCGACCTGAAGGCGCTGCGCGCCGCCACCGGGGAGACGATCACGGTGCACGTGCGCGCGGGCCTGTCCCGGATGTGCATCGAGGAGCTGCCCAGCCCGCAGCCGATCCGCTACACCGCCGGGCTCGGCGTGGCCACGGGCATCCACATCGGCTCGGCGGGCAAGGTGCTGCTGGCGTTCCTGCCGCCCGACGAGCTGGAAGACGTGCTGCGGACCGTGGACATGCGGCCGATGACGCCGAGCACGATCACCGATGTCGAGGTGCTGCGCCAGGAGCTCGACTCCGTGCGCCGCCGGGGGACGGCGTACAGCGCGGGAGAGCGGGTGGTCGGGGCGGTGGGCGTCAGCGCGCCGGTCTTCGACGACCGAGGTAATCCGGTCGCGGCCCTGAGCGTGCTCTGCCCCGCGTCGCGCGTCAACGACGATCGTCGCCGCGAGTTCGAAAGGTTGGTGGCCCGAACCGGTGAAGACATTTCCAAGCGCATTCACACCCGCTAGTCACTTGCGAGAAGCCGAAAAATAGCCGTCGCCGCCACATATCCGGCGGCCGGAACATGAGCTCTATTCGATATTCCAGTACCGGCTCCGGCTGAGCCGTCACGCCTTAGGACGACCATGCCCAAATGGCGCTTCCCCGCTTCTCGCGATCAATAAATACGGACCATCCGGATCCAGGCCATTGACATGGCTGAAACATTGACAATGAAACGGCCGGGTCATATCGTGAAACGATCGGTCGGCGGGTCGGGCTCCCGTTTCCTAAAGGATCGCCTTTGAGTCGCCGGCTCTCCAGGAAAGGCCCCACATGAAGAAACGCGCGATCAGCTTCGGTCTGATCCTCAGCGTTCTTGGTTCGCTCACCGCCTGCGGCGGTGACGGAAGCGGCGGGAACGACGATCTGATCAAGATCGGGATCATCACTCCCCTGACCGGCAACGCGGCAGCGTACGGAAGCGGCTTCTGGCTCGGCGTGCAGGCCGCCGAGAACGAGATCAACAAGAGCGGCGGAGTCCTCGTCAACGGAAAGCGCCACAAGGTGAAGGCGACCGTCTGCGACGACCAGTTCGTGCCGTCCAAGTCCGTCTCCTGTGGTCAGAAGCTCAGCGACTCGCTGATGATCTACACTCCGGCCACCCAGTCGTCGTTCCCGCTGATGGGCTTCAATCAGAAGGACGACTTCATCCTGATGTCCACCTCCCAGACGCCGACGTTCACCGCGCAGGGCAACAAGCTGGTGGTGCGCTCCACCTACAACCTGGAGCGGCAGATCCCCGACCTGGCCCGCCTCGTCGGCGAATACGCCAAGAAGGAGAAGCTCACCCTCAAGTCGGTCGCGATCATGGAGGTCGGCAGCGACTTCG
This sequence comes from Spongiactinospora sp. TRM90649, assembly GCF_029382225.1. Lineage (GTDB taxonomy): Bacteria > Actinomycetota > Actinomycetes > Streptosporangiales > Streptosporangiaceae > Spongiactinospora. Next base: position 130,664 of record NZ_JARLTC010000026.1, on the reverse strand, counting down.
GCCCGGCGTTCACCGACACCTTCTCCAAGGCGTGGAAGCTGAACGGCGGCACCATCACCGGCACTGCCTCCTATGACACCGTGACAACCGACCTCACCAGCCAGCTCACCAGTCTGTTGCGTGGGAATCCGGATGCCATAGCCATTACCACGGTCTGCCAGTCGGCGGCCCTTGTCATGGATCAGGCGCGACACCTTGGTTTCAAGGGGACATTCATCAACGCGGTGTGCGCCGGTGGCCCCGGAATGACCAAGTACATGAGCAACAGCCAACTCGTCGGCAGCAATGTCTCCACCGTGAAGAGCAATGCTTTCGACAGCATTCCGGTGGTCGGCGCTTTCCACAAGAAGTACAGCGATGAGAAGTACAAGTCGGCCCTCGAACAGCAGATCCTCGAATTCGGCTACTTCGGCGTCGAGTGGTTCGCCAAGGCGGTGAGCGTCGCGGGCACCACGAGTGACTCCGCCAAGGTGCACGCGGCACTGGAACCCGCGCTGGGGCGGCTTCAGCCCAACATCCTGGGCATCACCAAGTACTTCCCGGACACCGGGGACATCGAGATGACGACCTTCCTGGCCCAGACCAAGCCGGACGGCCGGTCGTTCGACCCGCTGGCCGGTCAGAACTAGCGCCGCGGCGGTGTGGGGCATCCCGCGCCCCACACCGGGCAGGCGCCCCCCACGCGTCTCACATCGCCGAGTGGATCGGGTTACCTATGCAAGTCCTAGCGAACGGGCTGGCGCTTGGAGCGATCTACGCTCTCGTCGCGTCCTGCCTGTTGCTGATCTTCGGGATCCTAGAGATTCCCGACTTCGCCCTGGGCGGCCGAATCATGCTCGGCGGATACGCGGGCTACTTCGTCGCCGGTCCCCTGGGCCTGAACTACTGGATCGCGGTCATCGCCGCCGCGCTGGCCGCCGGACTGCTGGGCGTGGTCAGCGAGCTCGCCGTCTACCGATGGCTGCGCAGCACGCCCCGTCCCCTGCTGAGCGGATTCATCGGGGCGCTGGTGCTTCTCACCGCGACCGAGATCACGGCGCAGTTGCTCTTCACCGCCGACTTCCGCAAGCTGCCGAGCCCGTACGAGGCGCAGCTCCTGGACTTCGCGGGCATCCGGATCACCGAGCAGCGCCTGCTCGCCGGGGTCGTCGCGCTCGTCCTGATCGGCGCATTGCACGGCTACCTCCGGGGAACCAGGGGCGGCCGGGCCATGCGGGCGACGCTGGAGGATCGGCGCGGGGCCGAGATCGTGGGCATCTCGCCGAAGAAGACGGCGCTGATCGCCATGCTGCTCGGTAGCTGCCTGGCCGGCGTCGCCGGCGCCCTGCTCGGGCCGATGTATCTGGTCTACCCGACCATGGGGGACAACATCCTGATCAAGGGCTTGATCGTCATCGTGCTGGCCGGGATGCGCAGCAGCCTGGGCGCGATCAGCGCCGCGCTGCTGCTGGGCGTCGCCGAGAGCGTCGGGGCGAGTTACCTGAGCGTCGGCTTCTCGGACGCGTACGCCTTCATCTTCTTGATCATTGCCCTGATGGTGCGGCCCAACGGGCTGTTCACGAAGAGCGTATTGGTGCGGTGAGGTCTGTTATGAGTAAACCCGTCATGACCCGCGCCGCCGCCACCTTGAGCGCCGGTCTGGGCACCGGACTGAGGTCGCGCGCGCCCAGAAGCCGGGAATGGCTGGTCATCGTCCCGATCGTGGCCGTCTGCGCGCTGCTGCCGTTGATCATCCGCGGCCGGTACGAGGTCGGGGTGATGACCCTGATCCTCATCTACGCGATCGCGGCCTACGGCCTGGACCTCGTCCTCGGCCACCTCGGGCTGGTGTCCGTCGCGCATGCCGCCCTGCTCACCGTCGGCGCGTACACGCTGGTCATCCTCACGACCAAGTACGGCGTCGGCTACTGGTGGGCGGCGATCGCGGGAGTCGTGGTCAGCACCCTGGCCGGGCTCCTGCTCGCCGGGCTCACCATGCGCAGCAGGGGGCACTACTTCTCCGTCAGCAGTCTGGCGTTCGCCGCGGTCACCGTGGTGGTGATCACCCAGTGGACGAGCCTGACCAACGGGGCCAGCGGAATCTACGGGATTCCCACGCCCCCCGGGTTCGACTCGACCACCGCGCTGTTCTACCTGAGCCTGATCGTGCTGACCGTGGTGCTGGTCGCGATGTTCCTGCTCAGCCGCTCGACGCTCGGGCGCAACCTGCGGGCCATCCACGCCGACGAGGTGCTGGCGGCGTCGCTCGGCATCAACGTCGTCGCCACGAAGCTGATGGCGTTCACGGTGAGCGCGGCGATCGTCGGGCTGGCCGGTCCGCTGTTCGCGAGCTGGGTCTCCTACATCACTCCGAGCAGCGCCGGCATCATGGAAGGCTTCAACCTGCTGGTCTACGTGATCATCGGCGGATCGGCGACGCTGGCCGGTCCGCTGGTGGGCGTGGCCCTGGTCGTCGGGGTGACGGAGGCGTTCCGGTTCACCGAGCTGTACCAGACCCTGATCTTCAGCGGCATCGTCTTCCTGGTGCTCTTGTTCTTCCGGGGCGGGGTCGTCGGAAGCGTCGCCCGCGTGTGGTCCCGGGTGACGGCCCGCCGGCGTCCGCCCGAAGCCGACGTGGTCCCCGCGGCCGAGGCCGAGACCGACGCCGCCCTTCTCGCGTTGCCCCACCTGAGCCCGGACGATCGCGGTGACCCCGCCCAGCCCGGCAAGGTGCTGTTCGAGGCCCGCGCCCTCACCAAGAAGTTCGGCGGGGTGACCGCGGTGAGCGACGTCTCGCTGGTCGCCCGCGAAGGCGAGATCATCGGCGTCATCGGCCCCAACGGGGCGGGCAAGAGCACCCTGTTCGGCCTGATCTCGGGTGTGGTCGGCGGATGGTCGGGAACCGCGACCTTCGCCGGACAGGAGCTGAACCGGCTGGCGGTCCACGAGCGGGCGCGGCTGGGCATCGGCCGTACGTTCCAGACCAACCGGCTGCTCGCCGACGAGACGGTGCTGCAGAACCTGATCACGGCCGGGTACCTGCACCGCCCCACGCGCAAGTCCCGGTCGGCGGACGCGGACGACGGCTTCGTGGACACGATCCTCGACCTCACCGGGCTGCGCGCGAAGGCGGGCGAGGTGGTGAGCGGCCTGTCCATCGAGGAGCAGAAGCTGGTCGGCGTCGGCATGGCGCTGGCCGTACGCCCGCGGATGCTGCTCCTGGACGAACCGTTCGCCGGGCTGCGCGAGTCGGAGACGCCCCGGCTGATGCGGCTGCTCGAATGGCTTCGGGACCAGGGCATGGTGATCCTGCTGGTCGAGCACAAGATGCGCGTTCTGATGTCGCTGTGCAGCCACGTGTACGTACTGGACTCGGGACAGTTGATCGCCGAGGGCTCACCGGACCAGATCGTCAACGATCCACGGGTGATCTCGGCCTACTTGGGGACCAAGAATGCTTGAGGTCTGCGACATCACGGCCGGTTACGGCAACAGCACCGTGCTCAGCGGCGTGTCCCTGACCATCGATCGGGGCGAGGCGGTCACGGTGCTGGGCGCCAATGGGGCCGGCAAGTCCACGCTGATCCAGGCCATCGCCGGGCTCACCCCGATCCGCGGCGGGGAGATCCGGTTCGAGGGAGAACGGATCCACGGGCTGCCGGCCGCCCGGATCGTGCGCCGCGGCCTGGTGCTCTGCCCGGAGGGCCGGCACCTGTTCCCGCAGATGAGCGTGCGCGAGAACCTGATGCTGGGCGCGTACTCCCGCAAGATCGGCCGCTCGTCCATCGCCGCCGAGATAGACGAGGTCCTGGAGATCTTCCCGGCGCTCAAGGAGAAGCGGACGGTGTACGCCGGTTCGCTCAGCGGCGGCGAGCAGCAGATGGTGGCGATCGGCCGGGCGCTGATGGCCAAACCCCGGCTGCTGCTGCTCGACGAGCCGTCGCTGGGCCTGGCGCCGCTGCTGGTGCAGACGGTGATGCGGGTGGTCGGCGAGATCAACCAGCGGGGCATCGCCATCGGCCTGGTCGAGCAGAACGCGGCGGCCGCGCTCGAACTGGTCTCCCGGGGATATGTGCTGGAGTCGGGCTCGGTGGCCATCGAGGGATCGGCGCGGGAGCTGTCCACCGACGACCGGGTCCGGGCGGCCTACCTCGGCGTCGTCGAACAGACCGCGGACTAGTGTGCGGGCGGCCGGGCGGCCTCGGCGTCCAGGAGCGGCACCCCGAGCAGGCACGACTCGACCCCCAGCAGGCTGATGAGCTGGAACACCTGGACGATCTCGCCGAAGGTGGCCCCGTGGGCGCGGGCGTTGCGCACGTGGATCCGGATGCCGGGCGCGTACAGATGGGTGCTCGCCGCGTCGATCGCGATCAGGACCAGCTCGCGGGTCTTGGCGTCCAGGACGCCGTGCCGTCCGGACGCGGCACTGAAGTCGGTGTAGCGGTCGAGGAAGCCCGGCAGGTGGGCGAGCACCGGCTGCCATCCGGCGTCCCAGTAGCCGCGCAGGCGCTCGAACCGCTCGCGGACGGGCGCCTGGCGCGCGGGCGGCGACTCCGGGCGCTCGCCGTCCGGGTACTCCGCGAGCGCGATCGACAGGCCGACGTTCAGGGCGTGAATGCCCAGCACGCTGACCAGTTCCAGGACCTCCAGCACCCCTTCCGGCGGCACGCCGGCGTCGAGCGCGCCCTGGATCCTGGCGGGCAGGGACTCGCGGTTGCGGTACGTCATCGCGGCGTCGCAGGCCAGCAGCACCAGTGTCTTCGCGTGGGCGCCGAGCGGGCCGGCCGCCGCCGCTTCGGCCAGCGCGACGAAGGTTTCGGCGTAACCGGGGTCGCGCTCGATGACCGCGTCGAGCCGCTCGTCCCACGAGCCGAGCGCCGCACGGCAACGCGCCCGAAGGTCTTCCACCACACTCTCGGCCGGCTCACTCATACCAAGATCCACCTATCGTTTCACTGTACAGTATTCATATTTCATAACATGATATTGAATTGCGACAAGACCATGAGAGGGACGTGCGATGAGATTCCTTGACCGGACGGCGATCGTGACCGGCGGCGGAGGCAACGGCCTCGGCGGCGCCATCGCGCGCGGCCTGGCCAAGGAGGGCGCCCGGGTCGCGGTGGCCGATCGAGACCGTGACCTGGCCGAGTCCGTCGCCGCCGCGATCACCGACGCCGGGGGCGAAGCCCTGGCGCTCACCGTCGACGTGCGGCGGCCGGATCAGGTCCTGGCAATGGCCGAGACGGTGTCCAAGACCTTCGGCGGGATGGATGTCCTCGTCAACAACGCGTTCACGTCGTGCCCCGACTCGATCCTCGACGCCGACCTGGACGACTGGATGCGCGACGTCGACGTCATCCTCAAAGGCGCGTTCCTGTGCGCGCGCGCCGTGCTGCCGTCGATGCTGGAACGACGGCGCGGCGCGATCGTCAACCTCTCCACGGTCAACGCCCACACCTACGTGGGCGCCTCGGCGTACAGCGCGGCCAAGGCCGGAGTGGAATCGCTGAGCCGCAGCATCGCCGTCGAGTACGCGCGGCACGGCATCCGATCGAACGTGGTGATCCCCGGGACGTTCGCCACCGAGGCCTGGGAACTGCGCCGGCAACGCCACCCGGACATCCTCGACCGGCTCGCGCACTGGTACCCGACCGGCCGGATCGGCCAGGTCGAGGAGATCGCCGCCGCCGTCCTGTTCCTGGCCTCTGACGAAGCCACCTGGATCACCGGCGCCACCCTGCCGGTCGACGGCGGCCTCCTGGCGGGCAACCCGTGGTTCGCACGAGACGCCCATCCCGACGAACAGCCCGCTCAGGGCGGGGAGGCCCAGTGAAGTTCGGCATCGACACCTTCATCACCGACCAGACCATGCCCCCCGCGGCGCTGGCCCGCGCCGTCGAGGAACGCGGCCTCGACAGCCTCCTGGTCACCGAGCACTCGCACATCCCGGTCCGCCGGGAGACGCCCTGGGCGGGCGGCCCGGAACTCCCACCGCACTACTACCGGACCTACGACCCGTTCGTCGGCCTCGCCGCCGCGGCGGCGAGGACGTCACGCCTGCGCCTGGGCACCGCGATCGCGCTCGCCGCGCAACGCGACGTCATCCACCTCGCCAAGGAGGTGGCCACCCTCGACCGGGTCAGCGACGGCCGCGTCCTCCTCGGCGTCGGCGTCGGGTGGAACAAGGAGGAGACCCGCAACCACGGCATCCCACCCGAGCGGCGCGGCGCGGTGCTCGACGAGAAACTCGCCGCGCTGAAGGAGATCTGGACCCACGACGAGCCGGAGTTCCACGGCGAGTTCGTCGACTTCGACCCGATCTTCTCCTGGCCCAAGCCGGTCCAGCACCCGCACCCGCCGATCCTCATCGGCGGCGAGAGTCGTCCGGCCGTCCAACGACTCCTCCGCTTCGGCGACGGCTGGCTCCCCCGCGCCAAGACCACCCCCGAAGAGATCACCCGCACCCGCGCCTGGCTCGCCGACCACGGGCGCTCCATCACCATCACCGCCTGCGGCCTCTCCCCCGACCCCGCCGAGATCCACCGCCTCGCCGCCATCGATGTGGATTCCGTCACCTTCACCCTCGCCCCGCCCTCCGACACCCCCTCAGCCACCCTCCACTTCCTCGACCAGGTCACAGCCGCCATATCCCGATTCCGCTGACCGTCAACCGTCCGCCCTCATCGGCGGATCCCTGACCGGATGATCCATCAAGCACGGCGGTGTGGCGTGGGCCCAGCGGGCGTGGCACACTCACTGTTATAGAACTCTCGTCAGAGTTATAGAACGAGGTGGGTGTGAGATGCGAGATGCGCCGGGGGTGCGGGGGCGGTTCGGGGAGTATGGGGGGCGGTACGCGCCGGAGTCGTTGGTGGAGGCGTGTCGTGAGGTCGGGGAGGCGTTTCGGGAGGCTTGGGGGGATCCGGGGTTTCGTGGTGGTCTGGCGGAGTTGCTCGCGTTGCACGCCGGGCGGCCGACTCCGCTCACGCCGGCCCGGCGGTTGTCGGGGGAGTTGGGCGTGCGGCTCTACCTCAAGCGGGAGGACCTCACGCACACCGGGTCGCACAAGATCAACAATGTGCTCGGGCAGGCCCTGCTCGCCGCGCGGATGGGGCGGCGCAGGCTGATCGCCGAGACGGGGGCGGGCCAGCACGGGGTGGCCACCGCGACCGCCGCCGCGCTGCTCGGGCTTGAGGCGACGGTCTTCATGGGCGAGCGCGACATCGAACGGCAGGCGCTGAACGTCTTCCGGATGCGCATGCTGGGCGCGGAGGTGGTCCCGGTCACCACCGGCAGCCGTACGCTCAAGGACGCGACCAGCGAGGCCATGCGGCACTGGGTGGGCGCCACCCGCGACTCCCACTACTGCATCGGCTCGGTCATCGGGCCGGATCCGTACCCCTGGATGGTCAGGGAGTTCCAGCGGGTCATCGGCGACGAGGCGCGCGGGCAGTGCGCCACCGAGCTGCCGATCGGCGTGCCGGACCACGTGGTCGCGTGCGTCGGCGGCGGCTCCAACGCGGCCGGCACGTTCGCCGGTTTCGCCGACACGCCGGCGCGGTTCGTCGGAGTCGAGGCCGAGGGCGGAGCCGGAGCGGCCCGTGGCACGCTCGGGGTGCTGCACGGCTGCCGCTCACTGTTCCTACAGGACGACGACGGGCAGATCGTCGAGGCGCATTCCATCGCCGCCGGGCTTGACTACCCGGGGGTCGGTCCCGAGCACGCCCACCTGCGCGACCTGGGCCGCGCCCGGTACGTCACGGCGAGCGACGAGGAGGCGGTCGGCGCGGCGGTACGGCTGGCGCGCACCGAGGGCATCGTCCCGGCACTCGAATCGGCGCACGCCCTCGCCTGGGTGCTCCGCGCGGCGGGCAGCGACGAACTGCCCTCCGGATCGACCGTTCTGATGACGCTGTCCGGCCGGGGCGACAAGGACATCTCCACCCTGAAGGAGCTGGTGTGACGAACATCCTCGCGCCGGGCGCGGTGGAACGCCACCTGCGTGCTCGCCGGGACACCGGTCGTGGTCTGCTCATGCCGTACATCACCGGGGGCGTCACGCCCGGCTGGACGGGTTACCTGAAGGCGTTCGCCGAAGCAGGCGCGGACGCGATCGAGGTCGGCCTGCCGTTCTCCGACCCCACGCTCGACGGCGTCACCATCCAGCGGGCGAGCGAGACGGCGCTGGCCCGGGGGGCGAGCACCCGCCGGATCCTCGCCGACCTGGCCGAGGTCCCGGATCCGGGCGTGCCGCTGGTCGCCAGCACCTACTACAACCTGGTGCTGCACGACGGGCCTGAGGCGTTCTGCGCCGCGCTGCGCGGGGCCGGTGTCGGCGGTCTGATCGTGCCCGATCTGCCGCTGCACGAGGCGGACGAGCTGATGGACGTGGCCGACGCCGCCGGGGTCGAACTGGTCCTGCTGGCGTCGCCGTCGACGCCGCCCCCGAGGCTGGCCGAGATCGCGCGCCGCAGCCGCGGATTCGTCTACGCGGTGTCGGTGATGGGCACCACCGGCGAGCGGGCCGCCCTCGCCGCCTCGGCGGCGGAGCTGACCGCGCGGCTCAGGCAGGCCGACGACCGGCCTGTCTTGCTAGGATTTGGCATTTCCACGCCCGACCAGGCGCGGGAGGCCGGCCGGTACGCCGACGGCGCGGTGGTCGGTGCCGCGGTCATGCGGCGGGTGCTCGACGGGGCGGGGCCGGACGACCTGCGGGCCTTCCTCGCGACCCTGCGCAGGGCCCTCGACCAGGAGTGACGCACCACGATGACCCCCGACGCCGGGCATGAGGCGAGATACCGCGCCATCGCCGCCGACCTCGCCGCGAAGATCCGGTCGGGGCACTACGCCCCCGGTGCGGCCCTGCCCGCGCAACGGGAGCTGAGCGCCTCCTACGGGGTGACCCTGATGACGCTGCGCCAGGCGTTGCGGGAGCTCAGCGACGAGAGGCTGATCGTGCAGCGGGCCGGCAAGGGTACCTTCGTGGCCCCGGCGCACCTGGCGTACCAGCTCGGCTCGCTCCGCAGCCTCGCCGACGACCTGCGCGATCAGGGCCACGACGTGCGCACAGTGGTGGCAGGGCGGGCGATCCGCCGGGCCCCCGCCCGAATCGCGGCGGAGCTGCGGCTGCGTCCCGGCGACACCGCCCTGCGGCTGGAGCGGGTCCGCGAGTTCGAGGGCCGTCCCGCCGTCCACCAGGTGTCCTGGGTCCGCCGGCCGGTGGCCGAGCAGATCCGCGACCGCGACTTCGCCGAGGTCTCCCTCTACACGGCGCTCGCCGAAGCGGGAGTGGCGGTCGCCCGGGCGTCCGAGGTGGTACGGCCCGGCCTGCTCGACCCCGCCGCCGCGCGTCACCTGCACGAGCCCGAGGGCAGTGCCGTGCTCGTCAGCACCCGGATCACCTACACGCCCGACGCCGTGCCCGTCGTGTCCGACCACGCCACCATCCTGGGCACCATGATGGAGATCCGCACCGAACGCGCCGCGACCGGCCTCTCCCTCACCTGGCGCGCCACCAGCTGAATGAGCACCTATTGGAGTGTGATTCGACCAGCCGCTTGGCGCATTGTCATACCTGCGGTTGATTTCCAACAGGGAAGAAACCAGCCGGTGTCCGCGACGCCGGTCCGGCTCGGCACTCCGCCGGTCGAGGGACACCCGACCCTGCTCCTGGCCCTGCCGCAACGACTCCGGCGGGCCGCTCCTGGCGACGAGCTACGGCGCCGTACGGCTGATCGGCGCCTTCAACTCCGGCGCCGAGACCTTCCACCGCATGGCGGCTGCGGGCAGATCACCGACGCGCTCACCCTCGTCCGGGAGGACGGCACGCCGGTCGCCGAGTTCCTGCTGCACATCGAGGGCGACGACCCCTGGTTCCGCTGGAGTGACGAGCCGTTCGACGACGCGGAGGCGTGACCGGAGGCCGGGCCCGAGGGGACCTCATGTCACCGGTTCGCGACTCCCGGAGAGCAGTGCGAGGCCGGCCAGGATCCAGTAGGCGCCGACCACGATGCCGCCGCCCAACTGGGACAGCGGGATCTCGAAGATCCACAGGACGGGCAGTGCGGCGGCCAGGGGGCGCGGTAGCCGTCCGGCCCGCCAGAGCGAGACCGCCATTGGGATCGCGCCGATCAGCATGACGGCGTTGGCCGAGCCCGCGACGTAGAAGAACCAGGAGAAGTCTTCGCCGTTGAGGTTGGAGGAGGTCGCGCCGAAGGCCAGCAGGACGTGCGCGGCGGAGATCGCCCAGGCGACGGGCCGGGCGGCCGGGCCGCCGTGGGCGGCCAGGGCCAGCAGGCCGGGGATGACGAGCAGCAGGGAGACGGCGAACAGGCTGAGCACCAGGTGCTCTTGGCCGATGACGCGTGGATCGGTGTCTTGCGGTCGGATGGCCTGGATGACGCCGGTGGCGACGGCGGCCAGACCGCCCGCGACGGCGGCGGGGCCGGCGACGCGGTGGTGCTGGAGGTTCATGGCGCCCACGTTAGGAATCGCCGCCGCTTCGGGGCGTCGGCCCGTGGGCGCGACCTGCTGCGCCGTCCGGGGCGGATGACCGGGCCACCCGTATGACAGCCGTCATCCCGGGGGCTGACGGGGGTCGATCGGGGGGCTGACGCCGTCAGCGGGGGCGGGCGATAGCTTCGGGGCGTGGAGCCACTGGTCCTGGTCGATCGGGTGCCGCGCCGACCGGCGCGGGCCGATGTCGCGGTGGCGGCGTTGCTGGCGGTCTGGGCGGTGGCCGAGGCGCTGGTGCCCATGGCCGATCCGGTGTGGGTCGCGGTGGTGTTCGCACTGGTCACGACGTTGCCGCTGGTCGTGAGCAGGCAGGCGCCGCTGGCCGTGCTGGCCGTGGTGACGCTGGCGCTGGTGGCGCGCGCGGCCACCGCGGCCGGGCCGCCCGCGACGGTCGCGCCGTTCCCCTCGCTGCTGGTGGCGGCCTTCTCGGTGGCGCTGCACGTGCGTTCGCTGCCGTGGGCGCTCGGCGGCTGGGCGGCGACGGTGAGCGGCATGGCCGCCGCGATCGAGCTGCGGTTCTATCCGCACGACTCTCGTGACGTCGGCTCGGCACTGATCATGGTCTTCTTCGTGACCGGGGCCTGGACGGCGGGCCGCCTGCTCCGCAGCCGCGAGGTGCGGCTGCACGAGTCGGAGGAGCGCGTCGCCGAACGGGCCAGGCAGGCGGTGGCCGCCGAACGGCTGCGGATCGCGCGGGAGCTGCACGACGTGGTGGCCCACTCGTTGTCGATCATCGCGGTGAACGCCGGCGCGGCCGTCGAGGTGGGCAGGCACGACTCCGAACGCGCCCGCGCGCACCTGGACGCGGTGGCGACGACGGCCAGGGAGGCGCTGGCGGAGATGCGACACGTGCTGGAGGCGCTGCGCGGCGAGGACGACGACGCCCTCGCGCCGCAGCCCACCCTGGACCGGCTGCCCGAGCTGGTAGAACAGGCCCGCGCGGGCGGCCTGCCGGTACGGCTGAGCGTGCGCGGCCAACGCCGCACGCTGCCACCCGGCGTGGAGCTGACCGCGTACCGGGTGGCGCAGGAGGCCCTGACCAACGTCCGCAGGCACGCCGGCCCGGCCGAGACGGAGGTCCGGCTCACCTACGGCACGGCGGAGCTGGACCTGGAGGTGACCAACGACGCCCCGCCCGGCCGCGCCGACGCGCCCCTGGGCGACGGGCCGGGGCACGGACTCGTCGGCATGCGGGAGCGCGCCCGGCTCTACGGCGGCGCGCTGCACGCCGGTCCCAGCGGGCACGGCGGCTACCGCGTACGGCTGAGCCTGCCCGTGGAGGCGAAGTGATCCGGGTCCTGGTCGCCGACGACCACGCGCTGGCCAGGTCGGGCCTCGCCGCGATGCTCGGCGTGCAGCCCGACATCGAGGTGGTCGGCGAGGCCGCCGACGGCGCCGAGGCGGTGACCGCCGTGGGCGTGATCCGGCCGGACGTGGTGCTGATGGACATCCGGATGCCGGTGCTCGACGGCATCGAGGCCACCAGGCGGATCAGGCGGGCCCCCGACGCCCCCGCGGTGCTCGTGCTCACCACCTTCGACCTGGATCGCTACGTCTATGAGGCGTTGCGCGCGGGCGCGTGCGGGTTCCTCCTGAAGGACGCCCCGCCGGGCCGGCTCGCCGAGGCGGTGCGCACGGTGGCGGCCGGTCAGGCGCTGCTGGCCCCCGCCGTGACTCGGCGGCTGATCGAGCGGTTCCTGAGCGTGCCCCCGGGCGGCGGTGAGGCCCTGCAACGGCTGACCGAGCGAGAGCGCGAGGTGCTCGCCCACGTGGCCCGCGGCCGTTCCAACGCGGAGATCGCCGCCGCGCTGCACCTGTCGGAGGCGACGGTGAAGACCCACATCTCCCGCGTGCTCGCCAAGGCGGGGCTGCGCGACCGCGTGTCGGCGGTCGTCTTCGCCTACGAACAGGGCCTGGTGCGACCCGGCGAATCCTGAGGGTACGGCCGCTGGCGGTGGCGGTACATCGCGGCGGCGGACGACGGCGCGAAGACCGTCCTGTTGAGCCACATGGACTACCTCAGCGGGCCGACGCCGAGCACGCCGCACGCGACGCGTATCCGCGGGTCCCGGTTCCAGGTGCTGGGGGGAGTCCGGCGGCGGCGCTCGCTGCTCCGCAGGTCGGTGCGGGTGGACGCGGTGGCCGTCCCCGTCGTGGCAGCCGCCTTCGGAGCCGTCCACGCGTCCCGGCGGCGCGTCTCAGGCTGAGCGCGTTCAGGCTGAGCGCCTGAGTTCCTTCGGGAGGACCGGCTCGATCTCCTCCAGGTACCCGTTCGCGAGCAGCCAGCTCACCGGGACCTCCTCGCTGGACTGCGGAGCCTCCGGAATGTACTTGCTGAGCACGTGATACTGCGTGCCGCCGCCCGGCTGCTCGAACGCGGGCGCCGCCGGGCCCACGTCGACGCGGAACGACTTGAGCACCCGGAAGGCATGGTAGTTGCACGGATGCCGAGGGTCCGCCGGATTGGTGTTGAGATTCCGCGGTGGCAGCGCCCGTACGATGAACGGATCGCCCAACGGCGACAGGAACGCCCCCGTGTAGCCGCCGAAACGGTCGACTCTCATGCCGATCTGCAGAAACGTCGTCTTGACTTCCAGCCGCCCGTTCGGGTAATCGCCGGAGCGGCCGAATCCGGAGTCCGGCGGGAATCGATAGTTGTTCGTGGTGTAGTCCCAGTAACGAGAGAGGAAGTGCTGCGGCTTGAGGCCACCCAGCGGCACATAGTGGTACATGAGAGCCCCGAGATAGCCCGACCGAGGCAGGACTCTGGGCCCGAGGTCCGGGTCGCCGCTGATGTACGGCGGACCGCAGACCACGCCGGGCGGCGGCGTCGCGACGGCCTGTGCGGCCTGTGCGGGCACGCCGCCCAGAGATCCGGCCGCCACGCATATGGCGGCGGCCAGCACGGCACTTCGTCGATAAAGTCGATAAAGTTGCATGACTTTCCCATGGATCGCACATAAGAGCGGGCGAAGAGATCGATCACGGATGCAGTGATCGATCCCTACATTCCCGACAGCACACTTACTGCATCTCCAGCAATATAAGGGAAAGGCAAAGGATGTGGCGACTAAGGTGAGAACAGCCGCCATTCGGTTGTATTTCCTGATCGGATAGCAATTGCCACCCTTTGTCGGCATATGCCAGCATTCACCCATCCGGGGAACCGGTACGACGAGCGAGCCGCGCCCCCATCCCGACAGGCGGCCGCACAGGGGAGGCCGGGCCCTTCTTTGCCATCAGCGGCACGAGCCGCGGGCTTACCTCCACCGAGCGCGGAGCACGTCAAAAGTGAACAAATCACACAAGACGGGATCTATCATGACCACAGCACGTGATGTGATGCACGCAGGCTGCGAATGTCTGCGGATGGACGACGATTTGGCCACCGCGGCCCGGCGCATGGCGGAGCTCGACGTGGGAGCCCTGCCGGTGTGCGGTGCCGACAAGCGCCTCAAAGGGATCATCACCGACCGCGACATCGTCGTGAAGGCCATCGCCAAGGGCAAGGACCCCGCCGACATCAACGCCGGCGACCTCATCGGCCGCGCCGAGGTATGGTCCATCGACGCGACCACCGATATCGACGAGGTGCTTCGCCAGATGGTGGAGCACAAGGTCCGCAGGCTGCCGGTCCTGGAGAACGAAGAGTTGATCGGCATAATCAGCCAGGCCGATCTCGCCGCGAAACTGCCCGAGGACAAGATCGGCGAACTCGTGCAGGCCATCTCCTCCACCTCGCACTGACGCGGCGAGGGGCGGCGATCCCCGATGGATGAGGGGCGATGAAACGCGCGACAGTAGGCGACTACATGACGGTGAACGTGGTGACCCTGCGGCCCGAGGACGGTTTCAAGGAGATCGTCCGCGCGCTGGCGGAACGCGGCGTCAGCGGCGCTCCGGTCGTGGACGCGGACGGCCGGGTCCTAGGGGTGGTCTCGGAGGCCGACATCCTGCACAAAGAGGAGTTCAAGACGGCCTCCCAAGAGTCGCGGCACTACTTCGAGAGCCGACGACACCGGGCCGCGCGCGCCAAGGCGGCGGGTAACACCGCGGCCGAGCTGATGAACGCACCCGCCATGACGGTGCCGGCGGACACCCCGCTCGTCATGGCGGCACGCGCCATGGCCCAGCACGGGGTCAAACGACTGCCCGTCGTCCGCCCCGACGGCACCCTGGCCGGCATCATCAGCCGTGGCGACGTGATGGGCGTGTTCCTCACACCGGACCGCGAGATCCGCGACGAGATCATCTCCGAGGTGATCACCCGGGCCTTGGGCGAGGATCCGGAGCGGATCGAGGTGGATGTGCACGGTGGCACGGTGACCCTGCGCGGCACCGTGGAACGCAAGAGCCACATCCCGCTCGCCATCGCCCTGACCCGGGCGATCGACGGCGTCGTCGAAGTCGTGGGCGACGATCTGTCCTTCACCACTGACGACACGTCTCCGGGGGGCCTGGGATACCGGCAATGAGGCAAGGAGGGCGGCACCGCGCATCCGCCGGGTGCGGCGGTCGGGCTCGACGACGTGCCGCGGCACCCGTCGCCCTCGGCCGGTCATCGGCGCACCACCACGACCGGCGCCCGTGCGTGGTGGACGACCGCGTGCGCGGTGGCGCCCAGGCCCGGTAGCCCGCCCGGCCCGGTGTGAGCGCCAATGATCACCAGATCGGTCTCCGCCGAGGCCGCCGCCAGCGCCCTCGCCGGGTGTTCGTGCACGACCCGCCAGGTCACCCGCACGTCGGGGAACCTCTCCCGCCAGCCGGCCAACGCTGCGGCGACCAGCCGTTCCTCCTCCCGGCCCACCTCTTCGACGTCGTAGACCAGTGGCCGCTCGTCCCAGGGAATGGTTCGTGAGGGGTGCCGCCACGCGTGCAGCGCCCGGAGAGACACCCCGCGCAGCCCCGCCTCCCGGAACGCGAATTCCAGAACCGGTTCCTGATCGGGGCCGCCGGTGACGCCCACGACGATGTCGCCGCGACCGCCGGTGTCCGATCGCCGAACGACGGCCACGGGGCACGGAGCGCGCGAGATCACCGCACGGCTGACCGAACCGAGCAGCAGTTCGGCGAATCCGCCACGGCCGCGGTTCCCGACCACGAGCAGTCGCGCTTCCCTTGCTGCGGCGACCAGTGCGTCGCCCGCCCCTCCATCGAGGATCTCGGTGGTGACCTCCAGTCGCGAACAGCCAGCCCTCGCGTGGCCGGCCGCCTGGCGCAGCATCCGCAGCGCCGCGGCCCGCGCGTTCTCATCCCAGCTGGGAGGCTGTGGGATGAAAGGCATGTCGGCGTTCCATCTCAGCGCGGCGTAGGCTATCCGCAACGGCGCCTCGCGGAGCACGGCCTCCGCGCCCGCCCAGCTCACCGCCTCCAGCGCGGACGGGGACCCGTCGACCCCGACGACGATCGGCCCTGTCACGCCGACTCCCCCATGGCCCCGCGTCACCTCCTCTTCCTACCCGCATGAGTCGGGTCGATGTGTCAGCCCGCCTCGGCCGTCCGGCGATGGCTGATCTCGCATGAAGCGCTGCCGGAGCAGCCCCTCGTCGCGGGCGTCCCCTTCTCGCTGCCGCGAGCAAGGGGCAAGGGAATCAGATCACCATGGTGATGGCGCCGCTGCCCACCCACATCACGGACCCGGGCGAACGGCTCGCCCAGGTCTCCGCCGCCATGAGCCGGGTCAAGGAGCGGTTCGATCCCGCGTCGGCGCGATGGCTGGGGGAGCTCGCCGCAAGTAGGCCCGCGGCGCCGACCGGCCTCGCGGATCGGGCCGCGTTCGCGCTGCTCGGCCAGGCGCCGCCGGCGATCAATATCATCGTTTCCAGCATTCCGGGGCCGCAGTTTCCGCTCTACCTCGCGGGAGCGCGGGTGCCGGCCCACTATCCGGTCTCCGTGGTCACCGACATCAGCGGCGGCCTCAATATCACCGCCTTCTCCTACGACGGTCGCGTCGACGTCGGGCTCACCGCGTGCCGGGCGATCGTCCCGACGTATGGGCCATCTCCCGCTCTGCGCGAGGTTCTGGGCGAACTCACCGCCCTGGCCGACGCGCGCGGCTGACATTCACACACGGGCGTCCGGCTACGCCTCTTCATCCGGGAACTGGGTAGGCGTCCTTGGGAAGGCACATCGCGACATGCAGGGGGGTCGCTATGGGTACGTTGGAACGCCAGGGGACGACGCACGCCCTGTTCCCAGAGTTGTTCGAGTGGCTGCAGGCGCCATGGGGCGTGGCACGGACGGGGGAAGCCGCCATCCGGGTCGAGGACTACGTCGACGATGGCGACTATGTCGTCCGCGCCGAACTGCCCGGACTTGATCCCGACAAGGACGTCGAGATCACCGTTTCCGGAGGGGTGCTGCAACTGCACGCCGAACGCCGCGAAGAGCGCAAGCAGGAACATCACTCGGAGTTCCGCTACGGCTCGCTGTCCAGGTCGCTGACGCTGCCCAGAGGCGTCAAGGCCGATGACGTCAAGGCCACCTACGACAAGGGCATCCTGACCGTCACCGTTCCGATGCCCAGGGAACAGGAGACGCAGCGCATCTCCATCGAGAAGTGACCGGACACGCCCGCGATGGTGCCGGACCCACACGGGTCCGGCACCGGGGTCCGAAGGACGCCGCCCGGATCCGATCGTCCCGTGAAGGTCCAGGCCAGGGCAGGACGAGGTCCGCCGCCCGCCCGATGCGCGCCACGCTCACCGGCTGGAACTGGGACTAGGCCCCATCCCCGGCGGGCGCCTCATCGTCGGCCGCCTCGGGAAGCCGGCCGCACAGCCGCCACGCGGCCAGCGCCTCCTGGACCAGCAGGACGCACTCGTTCCCCACCCGGTCCCCGGCAGGCTCATCCGGAATCGTAGGAGTGGTGTCGTCCGTGGTCATACGCCGAGCATGTCACCTAGCTTCCGAAAGTACGCCGGTCTGTGGCTATGCGTCGTGGAAAGGATGGGCAGAGAACCGGGACCACCCGGCTCCTCGAAAGGAGGACGGTGACCGGCCCCGGTCAGGCGAGCCGGTTCGTCGTGGGGCGGCGGCGGGTCAGGAGCAATCCCAGACCGATCATGATGACGGCGAGGCCGAAGTGCAGCCAGTTGTCGGCGGTGTTGAGGGGCACGAAGTTGGCCGGGCTGTCCTGCCCGACCAGCAGGCCGTAGATCCACAGCAGAGCGTAGATCACCCCGCCGCCGATCAGGAAGGCGCGGGCTCCCGCCCAGGTGCGCGCCAGGGCGAGGCCGACGACGCCGTACAGCAGGTGCACGATGTTGTGCAGGACCGAGACCTGGAACACCCCCAGCAGTAGCGCCTCGGAGTGATGGCCGGCGAACTGCATGCTGTCGTAGTTCGTGGTGATCCCCGGAATGAAGCCCAGCACGCCCACGAGCAGGAAGACGATGCTGATGACCAGGACGGCGAGTTGTACCGGCGTTCTGCTCGCGGTACGGGTTCGAGCGGTGTTCATGATGCCCACTTCCGATCGGAGGTCGGCCCCACCCCCTACCCACAGGTCAGCCGATACTCGCCATGGGCGGCGGCGATGAGAGCGCGGCCGCCCCGTCCGGGCCTGCGACGATGTCGAGGTCGCCGCCCCGCGCCCGGGCGTACCGGCGGGCGCGGCGCATGGCGGCGACACCGGCCGGGTCCATGAACGTCACCCCCGCCAGATCCATGCCCAGCCGAGCCCCGCGCTGGCGGATCACCGTCACGACGAACTCGTACAGGTCGTCCGCGGCCAGCGGGTCGACCTCACCGCGCACTTCGACGACCGGAACGCCGGCGGACACGCCGACGCTGAGATGCAGTTGCATGTAGGTCCTTGGCTCGGATGCCTCTGGAGGCTCTCCCCTACCCCCTGTCACACGAATCAATCGTGTCGCCCGGCGGTCCTTCACACCGTGACGACGACCTTGCCGGGAGCGTGGCCCTCCTCCTGGTAGCGGACGGCCGCGCGCAGGTCTTCGAAGGGGTAGACGCGGTCGATGACGGGCCGCAGCGTGCCGTCCTCGATGAAGGCGGTCAGTTCGAGCAGGTTCCCGCGACTGTCCGGGTAGCCGACCACGTCGGCCAGCACCGCCTTCTGGGAAGTGAACGCCGCCGCCGCGAGTGTCCCCATCATCCGTCCCATCGGCTGCACCCAGCGGCCGGCCGCCGCGCCGACCAGCACGCAGACACCCTTGCGGGTCAGCACCCGGCGGCACTCGGCGAACGAGCGGTTCCCGGCCAGGTAGAGCAGGACGTCGTACCGCTCCGCACCACGGGTGAAGTCCTCCTTCTTGTAGTCGATCACCTCGTCCGCGCCCAGCGACCGCACCAGGTCGGCGTTCCTGGCCCCGCACACCGCCGTGACGTGCGCGCCATACGCCTTGGCGAGCTGCACCGCGAAGGTCCCGACCCCGCCCGAAGCCCCGTTGATCAGCACTCGCCGCCCCGGCTCGACCCGACCGGCGTCGCGGACGGCGAGCAGCGCCGTCCCGGCCGCCAGCGGCACCGCAGCCGCCTGCTCGAACGACAGCGACTTCGGCTTCGGCGCCAGCAGGCGCTCCGCGATACAGACATACTCCCCGAAACCACCTCCCTCGGGCGGCATCGCGAACACCTCGTCGCCCGGCGCGAACTCGGTCACCCCCTCGCCGACGGCCGCCACCTCCCCGGCCACGTCCGCGCCGAGGATGGTGATCTTCGGTTCGCGCAGCCCGAGGCTGCCGGGCATGAGCCGCGACAGGTACGGCTCGCCGCGCATGTGGTGCCAGTCCCAGGGCTGGACGGACGTGGCGCGCACGCGCACCAGGACCTCCCCCGGGCCGGGGACGGGCGTGGCCACGTCGGTGAGCTGGAGCTCGTCGGGCGAGCCGTACGAGCGCAGTACATACGCCTTCATCGGGTTCTCCTCGGTGCCGGTGTCCGCTACGTTGCCGACAGGCACGAGTGTGCGCGCGGCCCCGGCGAGGCGTAACCGCCGAAGGTACTACGCCGTGCTGGGCCGATCGGCTCAGCGGAGTCCGGCCGTTGGTGTGATGAGCCGCGGACGCCCCGCGACCACCATCGATACATGCGAAACGACGCGCCCGCGACCAGGCGGGAACCCCGGGGCGGATGGCTCGCGCCCGCCGGGCTCATCCTTCTCGTCCTCGTGCCCGTGCTCGCCGGCGCCGTCCGCCTGGGCGAGCTGACCGGCCTGACCGGGGCGCACGGTGCAGCGGGCGACCGGCCCGCCGGGTCGGCCGTCCCGCTCGCGGTGCACATCGTGAGCGTCACCGTCTACGGGCTCGTGGGCGCGTTCCAGTTCTCGCCCCGGTTCCGGCGGCGCAGGCCGAAGTGGCACCGCGCGGCCGGGCGGGTGCTGGTGGCGTGCGGCCTCGCGGGGGCGCTGTCGGCGTTGTGGCTGACGCTCTTCTCCGTGCTCCCGCCGGGCGACACGGGTCTGCTGACGGTGTTCCGGCTGGTGTTCGGGACGGCCATGCTCGGCTCCATCGTGCTCGGGTTCGCCGCCGCCCGCCGTCGCGACTTCGCCCGGCACCGCGCCTGGATGACCCGGGGGTACGCGATCGGGCTCGGCGCGGGCACCCAGGCGCTGACCCAGGCCGCCTGGATCGTCCCCATGGGCCCGCCCGGCGGGTCCACGCGGGCGCTGCTGCTGGGCGCGGGCTGGGCGATCAACCTGGCCGTGGCCGAGTGGGTCATCCGCCGGGAACGGCCCTCCCGATCGGGGTCCAGGCCAGCGATCCGGTCAGCGCCCGGGTCGGCGCCCCGGTCAGCGATCCGGTCAGCGCGCCACCCGCTTGGTCTCGAAGGCCCACATGGCGACCTCCACCCGGTTACGGACGCCGATCTTGGTCATCAGGCTGGCGACGTGACTCTTCACCGTGCTGAGTGAGATGTGCAGCTCGTCGGCGATCTCGTTGTTGGTCCGGCCCCGGGCCACCGCCAGCAGGATCTGCTCCTCCCGATCGGTGAGCGCCTCGATCGGCTGCGCCTGGGGCGGCGCCGGGCCGGTGCCCGCGAACGCCGCCAGCAGCCGCGCGGTGATGCTCGGCGCGATCAGCGCGTCGCCGTTCGCGGCGGCGCGGACGGCCTGCGACAGCAGATCGGGCCCCGCGTCCTTGAGCAGGAACCCGCGGGCACCGGCCCTGAGCGCGGCGTAGACGTACTCGTCCAGGTCGAACGTGGTGATCACGACGACCGCCATCGGGTCCGCCACGTCGGGCCCGGCCAGGCGCGCGGTCGCCTCGATGCCGTCGCAGCGCGGCATGCGGATGTCGAACAGGCACACGTCGGGCCGCAGCCGCCGGGCCAGCTCGACGGCCCGCAGGCCGTCGCCCGCCTCGGCGATCACCTCGATGCCGGGCTGCGCGTCGAGGATCATCCGCAGCCCGGTGCGCGCGATCTCCTGGTCGTCCGCGACCATCACCTTGATGGCGCCGGTGTCGGCCGTGGTCATGTCAGGGCTCCCGTCCGGGGCAGTACGGCGGTCACGGTCCAGCCGCGACCGGGGTTGGGGCCGGCCTCGCAGGTGCCGCCGAGCAGCCCGGCGCGCTCGATCATGCCGAGCAGGCCGTACCCGGCGGCCACCACGGGACGGCCCGCGGTGCTGTCGCCGTCGTCGTTCACCCGCAGGCGCACCGAGCTGTCGTCGACCGCCACGCTGACCTCGATCCGGGTGGCGTGCCGGGCGTGCCGCCGGGCGTTGGTGACCGACTCCTGGGCGATGCGGAAGATCGCCGCACCGACGGACGGCGCGACGCCGTCGAGGTCGCCCTCGACCCGCACCTCCACGGACGGCCCGACCCGCGACCGGCCGTCCGCGAGCCCTTCGAGGTCGGCGAGGTGCGGGCTGGGCGCCAGGGCCGGCGGCGCAGGCGACGCGTCCCGGCGCAGCACCAGCACCATCGCCCGCATCTCGGCGAGCGTGCGCGACGCCTCGGCCTCGATCACCCGCAGCGCGTCCACGGCGGCCTCGGCGGCGTTGTCCGGATCCGCCCCCGCCGTCGCGATGCCCGCCTGCGCCCTGATCGCCATCGCCGAGACGTGATGGGCCACGGTGTCGTGCAGGTCGCGTGCCAGTTGCTCGCGTTCGAGCAGCTTGACCTGGTCGATCTCGCGCATCCGCGCCCGCGCGCGGTACCGGAAGGTCCCGCCGAGCGCGAGGGCCGCGAACACGACGGTGAACGCCCCGACGATGTCTCCCGCCACCAGCCGTCCGGAGACGGCGGCCACCAGGATCGCCGCGCTGATCAGCCCCAGCCCGGTGACGGCCTCCCGCCCGGATCCCCACCGCGACAGTGAGTAGAGCAGGATCAGCATGTACGCCAGGGAGGCCATCTCGGCCGGATCGGCCCCGGTTAGGTACTGCACCGCGCCCGTGACCACGACCGGCACCGCGAGCATCGGCAGCGGATGGGCCCGGCGCCACAGCAGCGTCGGCAGCATGACCAGGCTGAAGATCATCGACACCGGCCGCCACTGCAGGTCGGTCCGCAGGACCCCCTCCAGCACGATGACGGGAACGAGCACTCCCACCAGCGCCCAGTCCCGCCACACTCGCCGCGGAGCATGGGGGGGCCGCGGCTCGGCCCACAAGGAACGGAGGAGTCCCTGCACGCCCATCATCGTACGAGAGGCACGACTCCCCCGTATCCCCCCAAATCCACCCTTAGCTATAGCTAGCGGGCGTATACCTGAATCCCGTCGAGCATCATGGTGTCGACGTTCAGGTACATCCGGAAGCACGCCCCCGGCCTGACCACCCCGGAGGAACACCCTTGTTTCGGGAGCACGCTACGGAGGTCCGTTATCGACTTCCTTAACACCATCACCAGGTCCAGCCCGCCCCGATCGCCCCCGGGGAGATGGTGACGCTCTGATGGGGTTAGGATCCGACCGTACGGTATAGAGACCCCCTGCCACGAGGCGAGCTTCCCTGTCCTCGCCCGCCGGTTCCGCCGTGATCTGCGCCTTGCCGGCGACCAGATCGAGCGGCATCGACAGGAAGGCGATCATGACTCCGCACGACCGGTGGACGGCTTATCTCGGCGAATACGAGCGCGCCCTCGGCCGGCCGCTCAGCAGCAAGATGTTCGATCGGCTCATCGCCGGGGCGGACCTCTCCGGCGAGCCGGTCCCAGACCTGCCGGAAGCCGATGACGGCGTGGCCGCGTTCGGCCCGATGTCCGACGGCGAGCGCCGGGGCTGGCGCACCTGGATCGGGCGTGCCGTGGACAAGGTCGCCCCCGGCGACGGCCCACCGGCGCGCCTGATGGTCCGCGTCCTGATCGGCAGGCTGTTCGTCCGGCTGCTCGGCCAGGGCGTGTGGGATCTCGGCGACGGGAGCTGGCGGGAGCCGCTGGCCCGGCTCACCGGCACCCTGCAGGAGCAGGAGGGCGACGAGGTGCCCGGCGAGGCCCTCGATCACCTGGCCGCGCTGGCCGCCGTCTGCACGGCGCTGGTCCGGCAGGACGCCTCGCTGACCGGCACCCGTCCGGCCGACCGGGTCGCGCAGGAGACCTGGGCGGGCGTGCGGGACTTCGTCGCGATGGCGGACGCCCGGCTCGCCGAGGACCTGCTGATGCCGCCGACCATGCCGCGCGCGGTCGTCGTGACGCGCACCGACGTGGAGACCGTCATCGAACAGGCGCTCGACGACGATCCCGACGCCGCCGTCACCGGCGAGCTGGCCGAGCACGGGCTCGACCTCGACCGCGAGGACGGCCTCTACCTGGTCTCCGGCAGCTTCTCCAATCCGGTCCCGATCGCGGCTCGCGCGGCCACGCTGCTCGGCCGCCACCACGAGACCGTCCTGGTGCAGGCCCGCTCGGCCGGGAAGTGGGCGTTCATCGCCTGGCGGCGGCCCAACCTGCTGCTGGCCTCCGCGCCCGCCGGATACGCCTGGCGGCTGTACCGGATCGCCGAACCCGCCACCCCCGAGTCACGCCTGGGCGTCGCGAGCGACGGCCTGCCCGCCACCGGCCTGGTCGGACGGCCCATGCGCCTCGGCCAGATCCCGCCTGAGGGCGGCGTGCGGCTGCTCGACAGCGTCGGCGTCGACCATGTCGACCTGCTGCGCCGCCTGATCGACTGAGCCGACCGGCCGTCAGCCGCCGTTGCCCTCTCCCAGGTAAGCCGAATGCAGCCGGCCGCGCACCTCGTCGGGCGTGCCGTGCATGGTGATGTGTCCCCGATCCAGTACGTGGACCCGCTCGGCCAGCTCCAGCGCGAGCCGGGTGTACTGCTCGATGAGCAGCACCCCTGCCCCGCGCTCGGCGAGCGCGACCAGCGCGGGCACGAGCCTGCCGACCACGGCGGGCGCCAGGCCGAACGACAGTTCGTCGACGAGCAGGTAGCGCGGCCCGCCCACCATGGCCTGGGCCAGGGCGAGCATCTGCTGCTGGCCGCCGGACAGCGCGCCCGCGAGCCGGTCGGACAGGTCGCGCAGCTCGGGGAACGCCTCCAGGGCGGGGGTGGCGTCCGGCCCGGCCACGCGCAGGTTGTCGGCCACGGTCAGGGAGCGCAGCACCCGATGCCCCTCCGGCACCGCGGCCACGCCCAGCCTGCGGACCCGTTCCGGCCGCAGGCCGGTCAGCCGGTCGTCCCCGGCGGTGATGCTCCCGGCCGTGACCGGCAGCAGCCCGGCGACGGTGAGCACCAGCGTGCTCTTGCCCGCGCCGTTCGCGCCGAGCAACGCGGTGATCTGCCCGGGCGGCACGTCGAGGGTCACGTCGTGCAGCACCTCGCGCCCGCCCCGGCTGACGCGCAGATCGCGTACGGCGAGCGTCATGAAGGTCCCTCCCCCAGGTAGGCGGCGCGCACCCGCTCGTCGGCGAGCACGTCGGCGGTCGGACCTGAGGTGATCAGGCGGCCGAAGTCGAGCACGGCCGTGGTCGCGCACACCTCGCCGACCAGGGCCACGTCGTGCTCGATGAGCACGACCAGCGCGTCGAACTTGTCGGGGACGGCCACCACCACCTCGGCCAGGGCCCGCGACTCGGCGTCCGACAGCCCGGCCGCGGGTTCGTCGAGCAGCACGATCCTGGGCGTGCCGACCAGGGCGCGGGCCAGTTCCAGCCGCCGCCGTTCGAGCAGGGTCAGCTCCCCGGCGGGCCGCCGGGGATCGTCGAGCCCGCAGAAGTCCAGCAGGCCCGCGTCGCGCCCGCCCAGGTGGTCGGCGGCCAGCCGCAGGTTGTCGGCCGCGCTCAGCTCGGTGACCACCTGCTCCTGCTGGAACGTACGGCGCAGCCCCCAGCGGGCCCGCCGGTGCGGCGGCAGCGCCAGCAGGTTCGTGCCGTCGGCGGTGACCCGGCCGGAGACCGGCCTTACGAACCCCGACAGCACGTTGAACAGGGTGGTCTTGCCCGCGCCGTTCGGGCCGATGAGCCCGCACAGCCCGGAGTCGAACGCGACGGTGACGCCGTCCAGCGGGCGGACGCCGCCGAACCGCACCAGCAGGTCCTCGACGAGCAGTCTCATCGCCACCGTCCCGCCAGGTCCTCAAGCTGGCCGCCGATCCCGCGCGGCGCGGTGACCAGCGCGTGCACGGTGCCCGCGCCGAACACGACGAGCATCAGGTTCCCGTTGATCCCGACGGCGTCGAGCGCGGCGGGCACCACCTGGCCGACGACTCCGGCCAGCACGACGCCGGTCAGGCCGTACGCGCCGCCGATGAGCACCACGGCGAACAGCAGCACCGAGTCCGACGCCTTGAACGAGATCGGGTCCAGGCGTCCGGTGTTGGCCGCGAGCAGCGCCCCGGCCGTCCCGGTGATGAACGCGGCCAGCGCGAACGCCCACACCTTGTACCTGGTCAGCGCCACCCCGACAGCCAGCGCCCCGGCCTCGCCGCTCCTGATCGCGGCCCACGCCCGGCCGGGCCTTCCGCGCTGGTGCAGCACGACCAGGATCAGCGCGAGCACCGCGCACACCAGGGCGACCCGGAAGAACGCGGCGTCGGAGATCGCCATCGAGGGGCGCGGCATGGCCTGTTGCATGCCGCTGCCCGCCACCTTGCCGAGGAACCCGGGCCCGCCGTCCGGGAAGCCGGTCGCCGAGAAGGCGATCTGGAAGGCGCCCCCGGCCATCAGCGTGACCAGTGCGAGATCGACGCCGGACAGCCGCAGCGCGGGCAGCCCGTAGATGATCCCGACCAGGCAGGTGACCGCCCCGGCGGCCAGCACGACCAGCGGGAACGGCCAGCCGGTGGCGAACGCCAGGCGCAGCGCCACCCAGCCGCCGACGCCGAGCAGCGCGACCTGGCCGAGCGAGACCAGGCCGAGCCGTCCGTAGAGCAGGGCGATCCCGGCGGCCGGGATCGTGAAGATCACCGCCGAGGTCAGCACCCGCACCCAGTAGCCGTCGGCGACCAGCGGCACCAGGACGGCCAGCGCCGCCGCCCCCGCCACCAGCCCGCCCAGCACCCGCAGCACCGAGCGGGCGTCGCCGGGCGGCAGCGGCCGGGTGAGCGCGCCCACCGGCCGTTCGGCCGACCGCACCTCGACGGTGCCGCCGCGCCTGGCCCGCGCGCCCGTGCGCTGCAACCACAGGATCACCACCACGGCCACCGCGAACGGCGCGACCGACCGGTAGGGCGCGGTCTCCGGCCAGGCCGCGCCGATGGCCTCGACCAGCCCGATCGCCAGCCCCGCGACCAGCGTGACCGACAGCGAGCGGAACCGTCCGACCACTGCCGCCGCCAGCGAGGCGATCACCAGGAAGGTCAGCGTGCCCGCCTCCAGCCGGGTCAGCGACCCGAGGACCAGCCCGGTCAGCCCGGCGATCGCGCCGCCCGCCACCCAGGTCAGCGTCTCGACCCGGCGGATCCGCACGCCGAGCAGCGCGCTGATCTCCCGGTCGTCGGCCAGAGCCCGCATGGCGGTGCCGAACGCGGTCCACCGCAGCAGCGCGGCGGTGCCCACGGTCAGCGTCACGGCCAGTCCCAGGGCGAGCGCCTGGGTGAGCGTGACCCGGGCGGTGCCGAGGTCGAACCCGGCGATGTCCGTGGGCAGGGTGAGCGTGCGCGCGTCGTCGCTCCACAGCCAGAAGCACGTGCCGAGCAGCATGAGCGCGTAGCCGAGCGTGCACACGGCCTTGACCAGGGGGTCGCGGGCCGCGACGAGCGGGCTGATCAGCGCGCCGTACAGGCCGGACAGCAACGCCGACAGCAGCGGCGCGGCCAGCAGTGCGGGCACCACCGGCCAGTCGTCCTGCAACAGTTGCCAGGACAGCAGGGCGCCGATCGCGCCCACCGCGCCGTAGGCGAGGTTGAGCACGCCGGTGGCGCGGTAGAGCACAACGATCCCGACCGCTGACAGCGCGTACACCGCGCCCAGGGCCAGGCCGCTGACCACGAACGGCAACATCAGTCGGTCAACCCGAGTTCCTTCTCGGCGGAGAGGATCGGGGCGAGGTCCGGGTCCGGGGTCGGGGTACAGTCCTGCGCCTTGACCCAGCCGTCACCCTGCATCTTCACGTAGCGGGTGTCGTGGTTGGCGTTGTGCCGCTGCGCGTCGCCGAAGTACCACGGGGTGCAGAGCATGTCGCTGCGGAAGCCCTTGATCCCCACCAGCGCCTTGCCCACGGAGGCCCGGTCGAGGGTGCCCTCCACCTTGCTCATCGTGTCCACGAAGATCTTCGCAGCCAGGAAGCCGCCCTGCGAGAACGAGTCGCGGGGGGCCTTCTCGTCGGCGTAGGCGTCCATGACCTGCCGCCAGAGCTTGTTGTCCGGGGTGTCGGCGTCGAGAAGGGTGAACTCGGAGTTCGAGACGAACCCCTCCCAGTAGGAGCCGACCTGCCCGGGGAAGGTGGTGTCGTAGCAGGGGGTCAGGCAGACGAACGTGACCTTGTCCTTCAGGCCCTGCGCCTGGGCGGCCTTGAGGAGCGCGGCGGCGTCGGGGGCGGGATCCTCCAGGAGGATCGCGTCCGGCTGGTTGCGCATGGCCTCCAGCAGGACGGCGGCGGCGTCCTTGATCCCGGGATCGTGCAGGACGTCTCCGGCCGAGGTCATGCCCTTGGACTTGAGGTAGGCGTTCACGCCGTCCTGGGTCCAGTCGCCCGTGTTGGGCACCCGGTTGCTGATCTGCGCGACCTTCTTGGCGCCGACGACCTCTACGGCGTACCGCGCGGCGGCCACCGCGCTGATCCGGGGACCGGCGTTGACCGGGGCGATGTTGCGCGACTCGAAGCAGTCCCGGGGGACGCCGACGGCGAGCACGTCATAGAGGTTGTTCTGCTGGTAGATGGGGCCCGCCACGCCGCAGGCCACGAAGCTGGAGCCGGCCACCAGGGCGAGCACGTCCTTGTTGCCGGCCAGTTTGGTGGCCAGTTCCGAAGCCTTCTGCGGGTTGAGCCCGTCGTCCTCCACGAGATATTTGACGGGTCGGCCGCCGATGCCGCCGCCCGCGTTGACACAGTCGAAATACGCCTGGGCAGACTTGGTGGCCGAGCTGAAGTCGATTCCGCCGCTGGCGGTGACGATCGCCCCGACGGTTATCGGGCTTCCGGTCGCGGGTTTTCCGGTACCGCAGGCCATCTTGCCGGCCGTACCGGTTTCACCGTCCGAGCCCGTGCCACAGGCCGTAGCCAGCAAAGCGATCGCCGCCAAGCCGGCCAGGAGTCGTGGACACCGCATGAAAAACCCTCCTCGAAGCGCCGCGCGTCCTGCGCCGTAAGGAGAATCATGTATGAAGTCACATATTTTTGCATAGGCCCCTTTACCGTGGGGCCGATCCCGAAAAGCCATCGTTATGGCCATTCGCTCAAAGCAGGACGGCGGCCTCGGTGAGAGTATGACGCATAATGCGCTCGATCTCGTCGAACTCCGCCTGACCGCAGATGAGCGGCGGGGCGACCTGGACCACCGGGTCGCCTCGGTCGTCCGGGCGGCAGTACAGGCCATTGTCGCACAGCGCCCCCGGCAGGAAGCCGCGAATCAGGCGCTCGCGCTCCCCCGCGTCCAGGGTCCGCTTCGTGGCCTTGTCCTTTACCAGTTCCACCGCCCAGAAATAGCCGTCGCCCCGCACGTCGCCCACGATCGGCAGGTCCAGCAGCTTGCGCATGGTCGCCCCGAACGCGGCCTCGTTGCCGAGCACCCGCCGGTTGAGCAGCTCGCGGTCGAAAAGATCCAGGTTGGCCAGCGACACCGCCGCCGCCACCGGGTGACCGCCGAACGTGTAGCCGTGCGGGAACACGGTCTTGCCGTGCAGGAACGGCTCGATGACCCGGTCGGTGGTGATCATCGCGCCGATCGGCGCGTAGCCGGAGCTCATCCCCTTGGCGCAGGTCACGATGTCCGGCACGTAGCCGAACTTCTCGCAGGCGAACGTGGTGCCGTGCCTGCCGAACGCGCAGATCACCTCGTCGGAGACGAGCAGCACGTCGTAGGCGTCGCAGATCTCCCGGACCCGCTGGAAGTATCCGGGCGGCGGCGTGAGGCAGCCGCCGGAGTTCTGCACCGGCTCCAGCACGACGGCCGCGACGGTCTCCGGCCCCTCGAAGAGGATGGCCTCCTCGATCCGGTCGGCCGCCCACCGGCCGAACGCGACGAGGTCGTCGCCGTGCTCGCGGGCCCGGTAGAAGTTGGTGTTGGGCACCCGGAAGCCGCCCGGCGTCAGCGGCTCGAACTGCTGCTTCATCGCAGGCAGCCCGGTGATCGCCAGCGCGCCCTGCGGCGTGCCGTGGTAGGCCACGGACCGGCTGATCACCTTGTGCTTGAGCGGACGGCCGGTCAGCTTGAAGTACTGCTTGGCGACCTTCCAGGCGCTCTCCACGGCCTCGCCGCCGCCGGTGGTGAAGAACACCCGGTTCAGGTCGCCCGGCGCGGCGTGGGCGAGCCGTTCGGCCAGCTCGACCACCGGAGGGGTGGCGTACCCCCACACCGGGAAGTAGGCCAGCTCGGCGGCCTGGGCGGCCATCACCTCGGCCAGCTCGCGGCGGCCGTGACCGGCCTGGACGACGAACAGGCCGGACAACCCGTCGAGCATCCGCGTGCCCCGGTCGTCCCAGATGTACGCGCCCTCGCCCCGGGTGATGATCGGTCCGCGACCGGCCGACAGCCTGGTGAAGTGCGGCCACAGGTTGCCCCAGCCCGCGTCGGCGGCGTCGGCTGCTCTAGTGGCGTCGGCTGTGCCGGCTGTGTCGGCTGTGGCCGGGTCGCGCTCGATGAGGGTCATCGACGATCCTTTCCTTGTGCGGGTGCCCTAGTCGTTGCGCGGGAAGCCGAGGTTCAGACCCGTCCGCCCGCCGCCGGGCCAGCGGGAGGTGACCACCTTGCCCCGCGTGAAGAAGTGCACGCCCTCGGCCCCGTGCGCGTGGGTGTCGCCGAACAGGGAGTTCTTCCAGCCGCCGAAGGAGTAATAGGCCACCGGGACCGGGATCGGCACGTTGACGCCGACCATGCCGACCTCGACCTCGTTCTCGAACCGGCGGGCCGCGCCGCCGTCGGTGGTGAAGATCGCCGTGCCGTTGCCGTAGGGGTTGGCGTTGACCAGGGCCAGCGCCTGGTCGTAGGTGTCCACCCGGACCACCGAGAGCACCGGGCCGAAGATCTCGTCGGTGTAGACGGACATCTCCGGGGTCACGTGGTCGAGCAGCGTCGGGCCGAGGAAGAAGCCGGAGCCGTCGGCGTCGGGCACCACGTCGCGGCCGTCGACCACCAGGCTCGCCCCCGACCGCTCGCCCTCGGCGACGTACCCCGCCACCCGGTCCCGGTGGGCGGCGGTCACCAGGGGGCCCATGTCGCAGCCCTGCCTGCCGTCCCCGGTGCGCAGGCCGCGGGCGCGCTCGGCGATCGCCGCCACCAGCGGGCCGGCGACCTGACCGACGGCGACCACCACGCTGATCGCCATGCACCGCTCGCCCGCCGAGCCGAACCCGGCGCTCACCGCCGCGTCGGCGGCCACGTCCACGTCGGCGTCCGGCAGGACGACCATGTGGTTCTTCGCCCCGCCCAGCGCCTGCACCCGCTTGCCGGCCGCGCTCGCCCGCCGGTAGACCTCCTGGGCCACCGGGGTGGAGCCGACGAACGAGACCGCCTTGATCGCCGGGTGGTCGAGCAGGCCGTCCACGGCCTCCTTGTCGCCCTGCAGCACCGTGAACACCCCGTCGGGCAGCCCGGCCCGCCGCCAGAGTTCGGCCATGCGCAGCGCGGCCGACGGGTCCTTCTCGCTCGGCTTGAGCACCACCGTGTTGCCCGCCGCGATCGCGATCGGCACGAACCACAGCGGCACCATCACCGGGAAGTTGAACGGGCTGATCACCGCGACCGGCCCGAGCGGCTGGCGGATGGAGTGCACGTCCACGGCGGCCGACGCGTTCTCGGTATAACCGCCCTTGAGCAGGTGCCCGATGCCGCAGGCGAACTCCGCCACCTCCAGCCCGCGCGCCACCTCGCCGCGCGCGTCGGAGATCACCTTGCCGTGCTCGGCCGTGATGATCTGGGCGAGTTCGTCCCCGGCCTCGTCGAGCAGGTCACGGAACTCGAACAGAATGCGCGTCCGGCGGGACAGCGCCGTGTCGCGCCAGCCGGGGAACGCGGCGACGGCCGCCGACACGGCCCGCTCGACGTCGGCCGGGCCCGCGAGCGCCACCTGGCGCGCGACCTTTCCGGTGGCCGGGTCGTACACGTCGGCGGTCCGGCCCGAGGCGCCTGGCACCTCCGCGCCGTTGATCCAGTGGCCGAGGACACCCGTGCTCATATGTTTCCCTTCGCCGCACTCGGTGCCATCAGCGTCCGTCCGGCGGGGATCCCCTGCCAGTTTCACAGTGACGCGAATCTGCGGCCATGACCGACGATATGTAAAGCCCGTGCTAGGGTCCGAGGCGTGTACCCCACGGTGGCGGACGTCCTCGCCACGCCGAGCGTCCAGGCGGGCGACCCGCTGGTGCGCGCGGGCGAGGCCGCGCTGCGGCAGCCGGTGCGCTGGGTGCACGTCAGCGAGATCGCCAACGTCGCCGGCACGCTCGAAGGCGGCGAGCTGCTGCTGTCCACCGGCATCGTCGCCGCCGCCCCCGGCGCCGACCTCGTCGCCTACGTCACCGGCCTGCGCGACGCGGGGGCCAGCGGGCTGATCGTCGAGCTGGGCGGGCACCTGCCCGCGCTGCCCGAGCCCATGGTCCGGACGGCCAGGCGGCTCGGCCTCCCGCTGGTGGAGCTGCGCCGCACGGTGCGGTTCGTCGAGATCACCGAGGCGGTGCACGCCCGGATCCTCAACGTCCAGCACGAGCGGCTGCGGTTCACCCAGAAGGTCAGCGAGGTGTTCACCACGCTGACCGTGGAGGGCGCCCGGGTCGAGGAGATCCTGGCCCAGGCCAGCGCGCTCGGCGGCCACCCCGTGGTGCTGGAGGACCTCGCCCACCACGCGGTCGCGTTCAGCGGCACCACCAGGGCCGACGACCTGCTGCGCGACTGGGAGGCCCGCTCCCGGCTGGCCGTCGCGGGCGACGAGACCACGGTGGCCGGTCCCGAGCGGTGGCTGTGCGCGCCGGTCGGCCCGCGCCGGGGCCGCTGGGGCAGGCTGGTCGTCCCGCTGGCCGTGGCCCCGCCCGACGCCGACCGGCTGACCTCGGTGCTCGACCGCGCCGCCGACACCCTGGCGATCACGCGGATGCTCCAGGGCGAGGGCAGAGACGTCTCCCTCGACGCCCACGGCGGCCTGCTCCGCGACCTGCTCGCCGGGCAGGTGACCGACGAGCGGGGGATGAGCGTGCGGCTGCGCGCCCTCGGGCTGCGTCCTGGCCGCGCCTACGCGGTGCTCGTGCTCGCCGTCGGGCCGACCGGCGCGCCGTCGGCCGACGTCGACCAGGCCGTGCTCGACGTCGCCGCGGCGACCGCCCGGGGTCAGGGCCGGGGCGCGCTGACCGGCGGCATCGGCCCCGGCCGGGTCGCGGTGGTGTTCTCCTGCCCCGCCGAGACCGACGAGCCGTCGGCCGTCCGGTCGTTCCTGGCGGCGATGGCCGCCCACCCACGGCTGCCGGCCGACGTGATCGCCGCCGCCTCGGCCCCGGCCACCCGGCTCACCGGCCTGGCGGCGGCGCTCGAAGAGGCGGCCCACGTGGCCGACACGGTAGCCGCTGACACAGTGGCCGCCGCGCCCGGCCGGGCGGGCAGGCAGGAGGTCTACCGCAGCCGCGACCTCGGGGCCAGGGGCCTGCTGTGGTCGCTGCGCGCCGACCCCCGGCTGCACCGGTTCGCCGAACTGCAGTTGCAGGCCCTGCTCAACCACCGGGCGCACCGGCCCGGCGAGGAACAGGACCTGCTCGGCCTGCTGCGCGCCTATCTCGCGGTCACCGGCAACGTCGCCGAACTGGCCCGTGACCTGCACCTGAGCCGTCCCGCGGTGTACGCGCGGCTGCGGCGGCTCTCTGACGTGCTGGGGCGCGATATCACCGACGCGGAGACGCGGCTTTCCCTGCACCTGGCGGTGCTGGCCTACGACCAGACCGCGCGGCTCCGCGGCTGAGTTCGCCCAGTCGGCCGCGTCGGCTGGTCGCTAGTGCGCCGCGGCCTCCGGCCAAGTGCTGGGCTCCTCGTCCTGCGCCGGGCCGCGCAGCACCCACTGGTCGCGCCCGCGCAGCACCAGCGCGTAGTACAGCGCCGCGACGGCGCAGACGCCCAGCGTGATCAGCAGGCTGGTCCGCCCGACGGCCGGGTCCATCGCGTTCTGCCAGATGACGTACGCCAGGGCCGCCAGCGCGAGCACCGGCGCGGCCGGGAACCACGGCATCCGGTAGACGGCGTGCGCGGTGGTGCCGTTGCGCCGTCCGTTGATCGCCGCCAGGCACAGCGCCGCGTAGACGGCGACCAGCGAGGTGCCGGTCACAACGAGCAGGAGCTGCTCGTCGGCGAAGCACAGGATGGTGGCGAGCCCGCCGGTGACGAGCGTGGCGATCCACGGCGTGCCGGTGCGGGGGTGGATCGCGGCCAGCGCCCGGCTGACCGCGCCCGGCCACGCCGTGTCCCTGCCGGTGCTGAACACCATGCGCGAGGAGATCAGGATGATCGCCAGCACCGCGTTGATGATGGCCAGCGCGATGGCCAGGCTGATCACGGTGTTCACCGTCTCCCCCGCCTGGGTGGCGACGAAGAGCCCCATCATGTTGTCGGAGGCGAACAGTTCCTCCAGCGAGGGCGCGCCCAGCAGCACGGCGGTCACCGGCACCAGCTCCGCCACGACCGTGATCACCAGCGCCCACAGGATGGCGCGGGCGATGCCCCGGTGGGCGTCCGTGGTCTCCTCACCGAAGTAGACGGCTGAGCCGTAGCCGTTGTAGGCGAAGATGGCCACCGCCGCCGCGCCGACGATCAGACCGGCCGAGGCCGAGGTGACGCCGCCGCCGTCCACGGCCACGACGGGCGCGGTGAGCAGGTCACCGAGCGAGCGCGCCGGGTCGAACAGCCCCAGGGCGCTCACCACGACCAGCGCGATCATCTCGATGGCCAGGAAGACGCCGGTGATCCAGGCGTTGAGCTTGATGTCGAACACCGCGAGCACGGTGGCCGCCGCCGTCGTCACCGCGGCCACGACCGGCCCCGGCACGCCAGGGATCAGCACCGCCAGGTAGGTGCCGACGCCCAGCGCGATGACCGCGATGATCAGGAGCTGAGTGATCACCAGCAGCCCGAGGATGATGAACCCGGGCAGCTTGCCCAGGGTGCGCCCGACGATGGCGTACTCGCCGCCGCTGAGCGGATAGGCCGAGGCCAGCTCGGCGTAGACGAAGGCCATGAAGACGCCGACGACCGCCGCGATCACGAAGCTCCAGAACGCGCCGCTGCCCGCCTGGCCCACCACGCCCGGCGCGATGATGAACACGGACGAGGCGGGGGTGATGGCGGAGAGCGTGATGAGCAGGGTGCCGAGCAGCTTGAGTCCTCGGCGCAGGGGCGGGGCGGAGGGTGACGACGACGGATCCGACATGGCGGCCTCCTCGTTCGCAGTTCTTTGAGTCGCCATCAAAGAACTCGCCCCCCGGTGACGTCAATACCACACCTGAGCACGACTAGGTCACGGTAGGTCATCGCAAAACACGGTCTTGCTTTCCTTTATGTTCGGTTGAAAAATGACCGTCATGCCACGACCAAGCCGAGCACATCAGCGGCGCGGCGAGCTCGTCGCCGCGGCCCGTCAGGCCGTCCTCGACCGGGGCGTGCTCGACCTGCGGCTGCGCGACGTCGCCGACCAGGCCGAGATGTCCACCGGCTCGGTCCTGTACTACTTCCCGACGCTCGCCGACCTGCTGTACGAGGTGCAGCGCGACGCCGTCGAACGCTTCTGCGTGGACCGCGAGGAGGCGGCCCGGCGTGAGCCCGACCCGCGCCGCAAGCTGGTCGGCACCATCAAGGCCGGCCTGCCCAGCGGCCAGGACGACCAGTTGTGCGTGCTGCTCTACGAACTCGGCGCGCACGCACGCCGTACCCCCGCCTACGCCGCCCAGCACATCCGCCTGTACGAGCGCCAGGCCGGCCTCTACACCGCCATCCTCGAAACCGGCGCGGCCACCGGCGTGTTCGACCTGACCCGTGACGCCGCCACCATCGCGCGCGGCCTCGTCGCCATGGAGGACGGCCTGGGCCTGCACCTCACGCAGGCCGTCCCCACGTTCACCCCGGCCGCGGCCGAGGCGATGCTCATCGCCTACGCCACCGACGCCACCCGCTGCGAACTGGAGAACTGATGCGCGCCCGTGACCTCGGCCTGCCCCTGACCGGAGACACCGGCCCGCTCAACGCGATCACCGACGTGCCCGGCGTCGAGGTCGGCTACACCACGCTGATCGAGGGCGAGGACGTCCGCACCGGCGTGACCGCGATACTGCCGCGCCGCCGCGAGGACGTCCACCTGCCGGTCGCGGCCGGACGCTTCTCGCTGAACGGCAACGGCGAGATGACGGGCACGGCGCTGCTCGACGAGATCGGGTCCGTGCGGCTCCCGGTGCTGATCACCAACACGCACGCCATCGGCCCCTGCCACCGGGGCGTGATCGACTGGGTCGCGCGGGAGAAGCCGCAGGTCGCCGAGGAGTGGCTGCTGCCCGTCGTGGCCGAGACCTGGGACGGCTACCTCAACGACATCAACGGCCCGCACGTGCGGCCCGAGCACGCCGTGGCCGCCATCGACGCCGCGACCGGCGGCCCCGTCGTGGAGGGCTCGGTCGGCGGCGGCACCGGGATGAACTGCTACGGCTTCAAGGGCGGCAACGGCACCGCCTCCCGGGTGGTGCGCTACGGCGCCGACGCCTACACGGTCGGCGCGTTCGTGCAGGCCAACTTCGGCTCCCGTGGGGAGCTCACGGTGTGCGGGGTGCCGGTCGGCGCGCTGCTCGCCGAGGAGAACCCGATGGAGCGCGGCGAATCGCGGAACCCGCCCGGCGCGGGCTCGGTGATCGTCGTCGTCGCCACCGACGCCCCGCTGCTGCCCGGCCAGTGCGCGGCGCTGGCCAGACGCGTCCCGCTCGGCCTGGCCCGCACCGGCACCACGGGATCCCACTTCTCCGGTGACCTCTTCCTGGCGTTCTCCACCGGCAACGTGCTCACCCCTTCGGAGTTTCCTCGGGGCGAGCCCGGTTACGACCACCTTCGTCACATCCCGTGGAACCGGATCGACGGCTTCTTCGCCGCCGTGGTACACGCCGTCGAGGAGGCGGTCCTCAACACCCTGGTCGCGGCCACCACCATGACCGGACGGCTCGGCCGCCGCTCGCCCGGCATCCCGGTGGACCGCCTGGTGGACGCCGTGCTCAAGGCCCGCCGGTGACGCGCCGGCCGGTGACGCTTTGATCAGCAGGTGGGGCAGGTCCAGACCCGCCAGTTGCCGCCGAAGCCGCCGGGCTGGTCGACGTTCGCGATCTTCGCGCTGAAGGTGAAGCCCTCGGTGCCCGCGTACACCAGGCCATACGCTGTGGAGCCCCAGTAGACCGGGCCGCCGCTGTCGCCGCCGATCCGGTCGAAGTTCGTCTCGAAGTTGTCCTCGTAACCCTCGTCCCACCACACGTCGGTGTCGGTCACCACGCCGCACGCCGTACCGACCCCGTCGTCCTCCGCGCTGGCCCGGCCGAACGCGCACATCGGCATGTCGATGACCGTGGGATAGGCGGCGTGGGTCACGTAGCGCGACTGGTTGAGCTCGTAGTAGAAGGTGCGGGTGTAGGTGAAGTCGCCCCCCTGGTACCGCGCCATGTCGTAGCTGGCGGCGCGGGCCGACCGGGTCACCGTCGTCCTGCCGGTGTCGTCGTCGGGGTGGTTGGCGTACTGGATGGCCGCATCGTCGGCGCAGTGCTTCGCCGTGGTGATGCCTCGCGTGCCGTTGGTGCGGATGACGCTGAAGCCCATTGTGCACCATGGGGTGTCGTCCTCAAGGTAGGAGAACCCGCCACCGCGCAGGTTGTCGTCCTTCTCCTTGATGCCCAGGTCATCGACGACACTGACGTCGATCGTGATGCGGGGATTCGCCGGCTCCGCCGGTCGCAGGTCGGCGCGAAGGTCCTCGCCGACGGGCCGCTTCGGCTGGATCTTGAATGAGACGGTGCCGGTCTCGGCGTCGTATGTGCCCTTCACCCGCTCCACGTTGGGTCGCGCGGCGAGTACCGCGTGGTTGCTGTCGCGGATCTCCTTGAGCTCCGCCGTGGAGAAGCCCTTGTCACCGACGAGCTGCACTTCGCCGGGGAGTGTCCTCGCGAGTTCGACAGCCCTTCGCGGGACGGCTCCCTTGAAGCCGAGCCGGAGCGCGCGGCCGTCCTTGACCAGGGCGGCCCCGGCCACCTCGGCCGGGAGCTCCTTCGTCAGCCGCTGGGCGACCCGAGCGACCGCGGGGGCCCAGGCGTACCGGCCGACGGCCTCTTCCGGAGTGATGCCCATGCCCTCGGCGAGGCGGGCCAGGTCGATCAGCTCGGCCAGCGGGATTCCGTCGATCTTGACGACCGGGTCCGAGACAGGTCCGTCGGGCAGCGCGGACCGAGCCGCCGGGATCCGCCGCGCCGTCTCCCTGGCGTACTCGTCGAGGGCCTTCCTGAAGGGGGTCTTCGATGCGCGCGCGTCCTGGAGGAGCCTGTCCACCGTGGGGTGTTCGAGCAGGGGTTGCCGATCCCGGGTCAGCACGACGGTCGAAGTGCCGCCGGTCGCCGAAGCGGCGCTACCCGCGTTCGCGACGCCCGCGGACGCGGGTACGGCCACGCAGAGGGATAACGCGACCAAAAGACGCTTGTTCATTTCGCCCTTTCCGCTGAAAGATCCAGGAAAGGGAGTGACGTCCTTTACCCCTTCCCGGTTCGGTCAGAAAGAGCATGCGTCGCGCCGTCCATGAGCGAACAGGCCGTTCTACCGCCCATTCACTGGCCATCATCTATCCAGCAGCACCGGAACGGCCGGACTCACCGACCAGGATCTCGCCGACCCGCTCATCCTCCAGCACCCTCGCCGAGAAGCCGGAGAATTCCAGGATCGCGATGATCGCCGTGTTCATCGCCCGCTCGGCGTGCTTCATCTCGCGGACCACCGGATCGCCCTGCAGCCGGTCGGCGGCCACTTCCAGGAAATGCTCCCGCAGAATCGGGTGGACCCGCCACTTGAGCAACAGCTCCGGTGGAAGCCGCTCATCATC
Organism: Spongiactinospora sp. TRM90649; assembly: GCF_029382225.1. Classification (GTDB taxonomy): domain Bacteria; phylum Actinomycetota; class Actinomycetes; order Streptosporangiales; family Streptosporangiaceae; genus Spongiactinospora. Next base: position 92,589 of record NZ_JARLTC010000026.1, on the reverse strand, counting down.
CACGATTTCCACGAACACGCCACTGGAAAGCGCGCCATCGAGCGTCGCCGCGATCGGCAGGCCGGCTCTGGCCAGTGCGGACTTTACCTTCTCCGCCAGGATTCGGTGCTGAATCAATGCGATCCTCTGTGCGTCGTTGACAAGGCCGGCGTCCCGATGGACGCCGGCCCTGCCGAGAGTCACCCGGCGACAGGAATCAGTCCTTGTAGCCGAGGGCCCTGGCCAGCATTTCTCTCAGCCGTTCGTTCGACTGGGAATTCATCAGTCTCCCCACCTCGGTGGCCGGGTCGCCCCAGGGGACGGACCAGGTCACCGCCGCGTCGTCCGCCATGTGCGGGCCGAGGCGGCCGTTGCACCGGGGGCACGGCTGGCGCTCAGAGTACAGCTCCAGGATCTTCTGCCCCGGCTTCAACTGCGCGATGATCTCATCCTCGGAGTGGGCGCCGTCACCGCTTCGGCCGTAGATCGGCTTGTCCGATCCGGACACCCGCGCCACCGCGACGTTCCGCCCGGACGTGTTCATCTTCTGGCTTCTGCGGAATTCGAACGCCAGGGTGGCGAGACCACCGCTGTTGACACGGACCTCGGTGCCGATCGGACACGGGCCGCTGTTGTGGACCAGGATCGGTGTGGTGCCCGCCAGCACGTAGAAGGTGTGGATGTCCTCGACCGTCAGGTTGTGCACCCGTCGTTGCGCGGTCCGCTCGCTGACCGCGTCCACCCGCACGTACGCGCCGGTGGACGTGCGGAACCACATGCCGGGCTTGAGCTCTCCGGCATCGACCCAGCGGTTCTCCCCGGCCACCCAGAAGGGGTGGCCGTCGGTCGCGGTGATGTCGGCGGTACGGTCGCCGCGATCACCGTCGATGTCGACGGAGATCTCGACCAGATCCTTGTCCCCTTCGCCGAGGATCAGATCGGTGACCGCCTTGGCCTCGGTCCGATCGGTCTCGGGATCGGTGGCGAGGACTTCGTCGCCGAGCTCGACCTCCTCGATCGGCTTGGCCGTGCCGTCCGCCATCAGCACGCCGGTGCCGGGGGTGAAGCTGTTCAGGCAACCACCGGACCTGCCCCACTTCTGCCGGGCCGCGTCGTAGAGGTCGCCCGCCTTCTCGGCGGCCCAGTTGGTGGCGCGTCTGCCCACCTGGGTGTTGCCGACCCACTCGGCGGTGCGTTCGACCACCCTGAGCCTGCCGAGGGTTGCCTCCGCGCCGGCCTCGGCCAGGGCCCAGCCCGCCTCGGTGGCCCCCTCCTGCCAGGTCTTACGTCCCTCGGCGATGTCGGTGGCCGTGTTGACCACCGATCGCGCGCCCTGGTAGGCCGCGTAGGCGGTCATGCCCCACATGACGCCCTTGCCGACCAGGATGGCGGCCGGGATCAGGAAGACCAGGTTGCCGTCGGGATCGGTGTTCTGGACGGGGTTGTTGTAACCGTAGCCGTAGAGGTTGAGATTGCCGGGGTTGTAGACGCCGTCGTTGCCCTGGCCGTCGAGATAGTCGCCGATGATCGGGTCGGCGGATTTCCACAGGCCCAGGCGAGGGTCGTAGTAGCGGGCGCCGTGGTAGTAGTAGCCGGTCTCCGGGTCGAGTTCCTTGCCGGTGAACTGATAGGGGTCGGGCCGGCCGGGGCTCTCCTCGATCCAGGTCTCCCCGCTGGGGAAGTAGTTGAGGTGCTCGGCCAGCCGGCCGCCGCCGTCGGTACCGAAGGTGGTCGAGCCGATCTGGTCGCCGTGATAGAAGAACTGGTCCTTCTCGTAGACGGTGCTCGGTCTGGCGGTCTTCGTGGCGATCCGGGTGGTGCCGATGAAAACGTGTTTGTAATCGGTCAGGTTGCGCGTCGTGTAGTTCTGGTTCGGATACAGGGTGGTCTGGTGACCGTCCTTGACGACCCGCTGGCCCTGGCTGTCGTAGGTGAACCGCACCGTGGGCGGCAGGAAGTAGTCGTCACAGGCGGCGGGGGTCTGCGGTTTGGTGTCGAACGTGATGGTGTCGTGCGAGCAGGCCAGCCGGTTGTCCTCGTCCCAGATCAACTGGCGGCGGGGCTTGCCCGGCAGGGCCGGGTACTGGTCGACGAGGTTGCCGTTGTGGTCGTACCGCATGCTCTGCGGGCCCACGTCGACGGGCGCGTGCGGGCGGGAACCGAAACCATAGACGTGGGAGTAGGTGGTGTCCGGTCGCACGTACTCGCTGCCGTTGCTCGCGACGATGGCGTGGCGCTGCTGCTTGCCGACGATGTTGTGGATGGTGTCGTAGGTGGTGCGGGACGCGTAGGTGTCGGTCCGGTGAATGTCCGGCGTGTACTGCCCGCCGGCCTGGGTCAGCCGGTAGAGGTTGTCGTAGGCGAAGGTCTGGGTGGACGGCCCGCCGAGCGCGGGTGTCGTCGACGACCCGGGAATGTCGGTGTCGTTCTGGATGCGTGTGATGTTTCCGACGTCGTCGTAGCCGTAGCGCAGGTGCTGGAACTCGTACCCGGTGGGCAGCGTGGAGTTGAGCAGCGCGAGGCTGCGGTCGGCGGCGTCGTAGGTGAACGTGGTGGTGGTGCCGTTGCCCAGCGACACGCGGGTGCGCTGCTCGAACTCGTCGTAGTGCATGTCGCGCAGATACGAGTAGGTGTGGGAGCCCTTGACGCCGGTGGCCGAGATCACCTGGCCGCCGGAGTCATAGCCGTAGCTGAGCACCTCCCCGTCGGGGTAGGTGAGCTGGAGCACCCTGCCGAGGCTGTCGTAGCTGTAGCCCGTGGTGAAGGTCCTCGGATAGTGGCCGGGCCCCGGCAGCGTCTTGCTCTCCAAGGCGATCTCACCGAGCGGCCCGTACCGGCGGGTGGTCACGCCCCCGGCGTCCTCGATCTTGGCCAGCCGGCCGGCGGTGTTGTACTGCGCGCCGGGCCCGCCATAGGTGTAGCGGACGTCGTTGTGCTGGAAGATCGGATAGTCGATCGAGACCAGCCGGTTGAAGTCGTAGCCGTAGGTGATCTTCTTGCCCTGGTACGCCAGGTTGGCGGTGATCTTACTGATCGTGTTGCCGGCGAGGTCGTAGGCCGTGCTGGTCCGGCCGGAGTCGGGACTGGTCACCGTGGTACGGCGGCCGAAGCCGTCGTAGGCGCTGATGGTGTGGTTGTTCTTGTCGTCGGTGACCCTGGTGAGCTGACCGAGCGGGTCGTAGGTGTAGCCGGTCCAGATCGGCGGGCCGCCGTTCACCGCGCTCGGCTCGCGTACCGAGGTGATCTGCTCCCGCACGTCGGTATAGGTGGTCTTGGTGTTGCCCTCCGCGTCGGTGACCGCCGTCGAGAGCTGCCGCGTGCCGGAGCGGTCCGCGCCGAAGCCGTAGGCCGTGCTGCTGCCCGTTCGATCCGGCAGGACGGTTCGCACCAGCCGGTCCAGCACGTCGTAACCGTTCGTGGTCGGGCGCACCGTGTCGAAGGCCGGGTTGAACGCGACGTTGCCCGCGCCCTTCGGCTCGCCGAGCGGGTAGTACTGCTCGGACGTGCGGCCGAACTCGTCGAACACCATCCGGCCGGAGACCGTCATCCCGTCGACGCCGCCGATCCTGGCGTCCTTCTTGGTCTGCACGACCCTGGCCAGGCCGTCGGTGAAGGTGACGGTGTCGATGGTGTCCGCCTTGACCGATCCGTCCGCCGCCCGGTCCAGGTGGCGGGTGGTGGCGTACGGGACCGCCGCCTCGGGGTGATAGTCGAAGGCGATGGTCGGCCTGCCGGCCCCGTGGTCGTGCGGGCCGGTCACGGTCGCGACCCGCCCGGCGTCGTCGTAGGCGTAGACCAGCCGCTGGCCGTTGATGTCGACGGACGTCTCGGCCTCGCCGAACCTGAGGTCGTACGTGGCCGAGGACTCGTAGCCGTAGCTGTCCTTGGTCGAGGTGACGTAGGTGCCGGTCACCTCGTCGTAGCCGTAGGTCGCCTGGTAGCGCTGTCCGCGGTGGTTGACGGGACCGGTCAGCGTGGCCAGGGTCCCGCCGGGATGGTAGGTCGCGTCTGTCACCGCGACCGGCCCGGCGTCGTCGAGCCTGGCCCGATGCTGGGTCACGTTGCCGGTGGCGCAGTCCACGGTGGCCTCGCTCCGCCGCATCACCCTGCCGCCGCCGCGTACCTCGGACCTGTTGGCCACGCCGACGATGTAGGCGTCGGCGCAGTCGGCGTAGCCGGTGGTGGCGACCACGTCGTCGGCGACGCCGCTCTCGCCCTGGTCGGTGGTCTTGGTGACGTTGCCGAGACCGTCGTAGACCATCTCGGTGCGGGTCTGCTTGCCCGGCTGGTTCTGGCCCTCGTACCAGCGCTGGTCCTTGCGGACGGGCATCGGGAAGATCGCCGCGGTGGTGCTGTCGCCGTCGCCGGCCTCGCCGGTGGCGACATCGCGCAGTTCGTACGTGTGCAGCGTCTCGGTGAAGGGCCGGTCCTGCCCGTCGGCCGTGAGGACACGCGTGACCAGGCCGCGCGTATAGTGGCCGCCGGTGTCGTACTCGGAGGTGATCGTCCGGTAGACGCCGCCGTTCCGGTATCGGACCTGCGCCTTCACCGTGGCGTACCCGGTGAACTCGCGCTCCAGCCGGTCGTGCACACCGCCCGCGTAGCCGAAGGTGGTGTGCTGGACGTCCGCACCGTCCCCGGCCAGGCCGTCATCGGTCTTGACCGAGCTCAGCACATACCGGGAACCCGGCTGATCATAGGTGTTGCCGTCCCGGGTGTAATCCAGCTCGATGGCCGAACCCAGCGGCCGTTCGACGGACCTGAGCAGGTTGGTCCTGCCGGTCTGGTTGGCCGCCACGGTGAGCCGGTCGTCCGCGCTGGAGGCCAGGTGGTCGGCGAAGCCGTCGCCGTTGATGTCACGGAGCATCTGCGCGGCGCGGGAGGCCCCGGTGGAGGTGTCGGCGCCGGGGTTGACGATGATGAACCCGAAGAGGATCGGGATCGAGATGGTGAAGTACACACCGGCGCCCAGCCTGGCGTTGACGTCGGCGTTCACCCCGGACAGGCTGCCGCCGAACTCGACCGGGGCGGCGAAACCGCTGCCGGTGTTGATCGCCACCCGGATCGGCGAGCCCGCGAAGACCCGGTCGGCCAGGCCGTCGCCGTTCACATCGGCCAGCGTGGCCGAGGTCGAGCTGTCGCCCTGGTTGAGCGAGGCGCCGCCGGCGAAGCCGTAGAAGTCGGTGTTGAAGCCGATGTTCACGCCGGTGTTGTCGCTGCTGCCGTCGTTCAGCGGCCCGCCCGGCCACGGCTCGGGCGCGGCGAACCGGTAACCCAGGTTCAACGCCGCGCGGCCGTTCTCGTACACCCGGTCGGGCAGGCCGTCGCCGTTGATGTCCAGCAGGTCGGACTCGGCGTCGGAGGTCCCTGAGCCCAGGTTGCCGCCGATGCCCAGCGGTGGCATGTCGTTGCCGCTCGCGGAGGTGTTCGCGGTGTTCGTCCCGCCGGGCGCCGCCTCGCCGCGGCCGGTGGTGATCGTCCGGGCCGCGCTGCCCGCGTTCGCGTTGCCCGACACGTTCTTCGACGTGCGCACGGCGCGGCCCGGCATGTCGCCGCGCGTCTCGCCCAGCACGCCGCTCGGGCCGGTGTACTGGATGCCGCCCGGTCCCAGCACGTCGGGGAACCCGTCGGCGTTCATGTCGATGAAGTCCAGTTCCCCCCTGGAGGTACCGGTCGCGACGCTGCCGCCGACGGTCCCGACACCGCCGCCGACTCCGCCGGTCACCGAGATCTGCTGCGAACGGGACATTCTCGGCACCGCCCGCGGACCGGAGACGTCGGAGGCCGCGGGCAGCCCGATCGCCTGCCCGCCCAGCCGCGAACTGGTCACCGTGCCACCGGAGATCCACAGGTCCTCACCCGACGCCCAGCGCTTCCGGTCCGGCTGCGGCACGAAGAGCACCGCGTTCGGCGGAGTGACCTTCGGGTCCTGCTCGAACTCCGCCCGGTCCCGCTCCGGATCGACGCTCTGGGGCAGTTGCGCCTGGACGTCGTCCGCCTTCTCCAGGTCGCCCTGCCGGATCGGCCGGGTGGCCCGATCGCCGTTGCCGTTGTAACCGGCGTACGCCCAGCCACGGTACGGCCGGCCGTACACTCCTTCGGGCTCCGGGCTGTGCACCGTCGCCGCCGCCTCGGCCTCGCCGACCAGTACCGACGCTCCGGTGAGCACCCCCGGCGCCGCCGTGCTGAAGTCGAAGAACAGCCCGTCGCCCGTGGCTGCCTCGACCTGGATCGGCACCGGCTCCGCGCCCAGCGTGACGGCCTGCTTGGCGAGCAGCGCGCCCCGCCGCTTGACCGTGAAGACCACCTGGCCGGTGGCGCCGTCGGCGGCGACCGGCCGCGGTGTGACGGTGAGGGTCCCGCCGGTGGACACGGTGTACGGCCGCGGTGGCGCGGCCCCGCTCGCCGCGGTGAAGGTGCTGATGTCGTACGGCGCGCTGAACTCCTGCCCGAACTCGCCGGGCACGGGTGAGGTCTCGGCGTAGGCGGCCGTCGGGGTCCAGGTCAGCGCGGTCACGTCGATCGGCGAGTCCGTCTGGACCCGCCACGCCAGCACCTGCCCCTTGGTGACCGGCACCGTCGCCGCCACCGGCACCTCGCCGGTGAACGCGGCCTCCACCCGCTTCTCGAAGACGGTCTCCCCCGCCCGGGTGACGCGGACGGTGAGGTCGTCGGTGGTGACCGCGCTCTTGGTGAGCGCGCCGCCCAGGGTCAGCGTGCCGTCCCTCGGCACGGTGACCCTGGCCGCGCGCCCGGCCAGGGTGAAGTCGTCCGCGGCGGTGTAGGTGGTCAGCGGCAGGCCGTTGGCGTCGGCCGTCTCCGGCAGGCCGGTGTAGGTGATCTTCGGGTTCCAGGTCACCCGGTCGGCCGCCCCGTCCATGACCGAGCCGACCCGGAAGTACAGGTGATCGCCCTTGCCGACCTGGACGGCGTCCACCCCCTGCGGGGTGTGCTCGGTGTGATCGGTGATCCGGGCCGACCACAGTTCGGAGTCCTCGTGCTGCACGGCCACCCGGACCCCGTCGGGCCTGGCGAATGCCGGCAGTTCGCCCTCGACCTCGGCCAGCCGCACGGCGCCGGTGACACTGACCGTGCCGTCGTACGGCGCGGTCCACCGGCGCAGGGTGTCCACCAGCGGGAACGACTGCTTGCGCCGTTCGATGTCGGCCGAGTAGTCCGACAGCAGGCCCTCGGCGTCCACCTTGCTGGCCCCGATCGGCACCGGGGTGTCGGACACCGCGCCGAACACCGGCACTCCGTCCGCGCCGACCCGCCCGAACAGCACGTTCTCACCGTTGACCAGGTCGACGACGCCGTCGGCGTTGACGTCGGTGAAATACCGGTTCGTGGTGCTGATCGTGTCGACGTGATCGAGCTGCACCGCCGCGCCCGGGTACGCCTCGACACCGATGGTGCGGGTGCTGGAGCTCTGCGCGAAGATCCCCGGCAGGTTTCGCAGCGGTGTGGTCTGCGCGGCGAAGCGCGGTTCGCCGCCGGGCCGCGACAGGTTCTTGCGGAAGACGTATCCGCCGCCACCCTTGAAGACCTTGTCCGGCAGGGTGTCGCCGTCCACGTCCACCAGCGCCAGGAGTCCCTCGTCCGAGCCCTTGCCGAACCCGGCCTTCACGCCGACGGAACCCGACTTGCTCGCCGACGCCCCCCAGCCGACGTACAGGTGACCGCCCGCGCTCCGGGAGGTGTTGCCGTTGAGCGCGCCCGCCTCGCCCGCGCCGGGCCGTACCCCGTTGACCACCCGGTTGGACAGGTCGTCGTCCGGCGAGGACCAGTCCACCCGCTGGAACGCGGTGTACTTGCCCGTGGCGTCGCGGATGTCGTCGAAATAGCCGAGTTCGTGAGTGTTGAACAGCTTCCCGGCGGCATCGTACTGCTGGATCGTCTTCAGCAGCGTCTTCTGGAACGCCCCTTGGGTATAGCCGAAGTCGTAGCGGCGGATCGGCCTGTCGCCGAGCCGTACCTCGACGCGGCGCAGCAGGTCGGCCACCACACGCTTGAATCCGCCCAGCGCGTCGATCGACACGTCGGAGCGCCGCTCCTCGGCCAGCTCGCGGTCCCGCACGAACGTCACGGAGTACGGGCCGTCGGCGTCGCCGCGCCCGGTATAGGTGATCTTCTTCGGATAGAGCGCGCGCCCGGCGACCGATCCACCTGGCACCCCGGTGTCCTCGACGGTGGTGTGCTGGTACCGCATCGTGTTGCCGTTGGGATCGCGCACCTCGCGGAGCGCCCAGGAGAAGACGTTGCCCGCGTCATCCGCCAGTACGGCCCCTTCGCCGCCGTACCGCCGGTGCGTGCCGGACTTCTCGGTCACCTCCCAGGTGTAGGTCTTCGGCGAGTCCCCCTTGCGCACGATGCGCGCGAACCGGCCCTCCACGCGCTGACGGAACACCTTGTCGGCGGTACGGGGCCGCACCGCCCCCCGGTGCGCCACCGGGGTCAGTTGTTCCCCGCCGAACAGGTACGTCTCGGACTCGTTCCGCGCGTCGTAGCGGGGCACGCCCCAGCGCGTGTCGATCGAGATGGACGGCACCGACAGATCCCAGCCCACGCCCATCCAGCCGTTGACCGCCGCCGACGAGTACTCCACGGCCAGCGACGGCTCCAGGTCCGCCCGGCCCCCCGGCAGTTCGATCGGGTACGACAGCCGCGCCTCGCCGAGTTCGTTGGCGGTCGGCGCGGCGATCTGGTTCAGGTTCGCCGACGGGTCCGCGGCCTGGATACCAGTGATCCTCGTCGGGTCGAACGAGACCTGGTCAGGGCCCTCCGGCGCGCTCACCGTGGCGTTCACCATGTCGGTGAAGTGGTCGGTCCTGGAGACGATGAGCCCCTGCTCGGTGTCCACTCCGACCCGCGTCAGCGCCCGCCAGCAGTCGTCCCGCTCGTCGAAGTAGAAGGTCCGCACGTCCTGCGGGGTCAGTCCGGCCGCGGTCAGCTTCGCCGCGTCGTACGGCAGGCTGATCGTGATCTCCTTCTCGAACCGGAACGGCGTCGGCGTGAACCGGTAACCGGCGCGCGGCCCCTCGGTCACGTTCTCCATCCCGGCGCCCAGCACCGGCAACTGCCCCTTCGCCAGCGGGGTTATTCCGATCTCGGTCCGGCCGCCCAGCGCCTTGGCGCCGATCTCCAGCCGGACGTCGTCATAGGTGATCGTCTTCGCCGTCCCGCCCTCGGCGGTGGCACGGTAGGCGGGCCGGGCGGCCTCGGCCGCGGAGGACGCCGGGGAACCGGGAGCACAGCCGGGAGAAACCGTCTGCGCGGCGGCGGGCCGCATCATCGGCGCGACCCCGGTGGCCAGCAACGCCAAACAGGTGAACACGCATAAGAAGCGCGAAATGATACTGATCACGTTCACCGACTCCAAGCTCGGGAAAAATGCACGACTGAGGTGCGGACTTGGCATAAGAAAGACATAAAGTGATCAGACTCGCGCCTAATCGATAACATCGATCATCACGTGGTGTCCAGGGGTCGTTCTCACCCTGTATCGACGCCGCCCCGCGTCGGCGGATGCGCCCGGACCAGCCGATTCATCAAAGCGCCCGGACGGCATCACCCTGGATGTGTCCGGAAGTTGCCAGGCCGGTGACCGGCATCGGACATAATGGAAAATCGGCCTTGCCGAACCGCGCGAGCGGACCCTATAACACGACCATATAGAACTCGGACTTCTCCGCAGGTGTCACAAACGCATGTCCGTGACCAACCGCCGGCCATCCCGAATCAGCGTGCGACACGACCGGAACCCGCGGTGACCGCCCCCGCGACGGTGAATTCGGAGCGGAGTGGCCGCATCGCCGTCCGTACTTTTCCGAATGGACGCCGACGGTGAACTTGTCTATCGGTTTCGAACGGTGCATGATTTTCCGAAGCCTGTGATCGTACCGGTGCGCCCCGCCGATCCTCGCCGAAAAGGAAGGCATCATGCCGGACACCACCGAAGCCCCGTTGTGGCTCCAGGGCCGGGAAGCGGTCATCGCCGCCGCCGAGCCGGGCGCTTGGCGCGAAAGCGCGCCGGACTACCACCTGTCACACGAGGTCATGCCCGGTGAACGCACCCACCGCTTCGAGTCCGACCAACTAGAGGCCATCGTCGAACGCATCGTGCAGGTCTTCGAGATGGAGGTCTCCCACAAGAAGGACCCGGAAACATGGGTCTCCATGGTGACCGAACACTTCCGCACCCGCGTCAACGGCGGCGAATGGGCTTCCGCCCGGGACATCGCCGAGCAGGGCAGCTACAACATCCTCATTGGCGACAGCGCCTTCTACCGGCGCGAGGACGAGACCTTCGAGTCCCAGCACCACGTCTTCCATACCGCCTTCCCCCAGGGCTTCTTCTGGGAGGTGCTGGAGGTCATCTCGCCCCCGCCGGTGGTCGCCTTCAAGTGGCGGCACTGGGGCACCTTCTCCGGCGAGTACAAGGGCCACAGCCCGACCGGCGAGCGCATCGAGATGTACGGCATGAGCGTCGCCAAGGTCAGCGACGACCTGCGACTCCTGGAGGTCGAGCACTACTACGACCCCAACGCCTTCCTCAGCACCCTCACCAACGGCTGCCCGGTCACCCACACCTGACCTGCGCCACCGCCCGCCTCCCACCCGCGGATCGGGTGGAAGGCGGGCCACCGCCCGGGAATCCACCCGATGTCCCGGCATGATCCCCATGTGAGCCGGCGATACCCCCTACGTCGGGCCCGAGGAGATCCGCGATCGTGCCCGGCCCGGCGATTCCGGATGTCCGATCACCGCACCGGCCGACCTCGCCGCTGGATGACGGGCCAGGCCGCGAATGAGCGGGACGAGCCGTTCACCTTCGTCATCGACCTACACGGGGTGCTCCGCCTCGCCCCGCGCCGAAGCGAACACGTCGCGTGCGCCGGAGGCGATCCCGTCCTGAGCGCCGGAGAGATCACTTTCTCCCACGAGGGCGGCCGGTGGTCGGTCCGCGAGATCGGCAACCAGTCCACCGGCTACTGCCCCGCCGTCACATCATGGCCGGCCGTCGCCATCGCCCTCGACCACGCGGGCATCCCCCATCCGGGCGCCTTCACCCACCCGATCACCTTCCGCCACTGCCCGCGATGCGCCTCGTCCAGCATCGTCAAAGACGATCACTTCGTCTGCCCCACCTGCGACACACCCCTGCCGAGCACCTGAAACAAGGCGGTGACCCCGTCCTCCGGCCTCGGGACGCCCCAGTAGCTCAGCCGATCACGGTCAGCGTGTACGTGGCCGTCGATCCCGACGCCCCGAACCTGATCAAATACACCCCGGGCACCGTCGAGGCCGCAGTGTTGATCGAGATCCTGAACACCGTCGGCCTTCCCGAGCCGAGCCCGATGCTCACCCCCGCCGGCAACCCCGCGACGAAGATCCCCGTCGGAGCCGTGTCCGTGTGCAGCGTCGTCACCACCGACCCACCCGGCACGACACTCCCCGCCGCCGGATCAAGCCAGATCCCGAGCCCCGCCTCCGACGAGACCCCCCACGCCTGCCCCCCGGGCGCCCCGATCCCCACCCCGAACGCCAGCACCACGACCGCGATCACCCTCATGAGGTTCTTCCTCATACCGGTCTCCTCCACTACCGCGAGACAAGCGCCCACCCACCCCACGATGACACCGCCCCACGCCCCCGCCCACCCAACGCTTCCCCCATAACCACCGCCTATACCGCCTGCGGAAGGGACGCGCTTACACAGGTCGCGATGATGCGCCCCGCCCATCCCAGCCTCCGCCTCAGCTGGCCCCGTCACTCTCGCTCGGCATGAGCGGCGATGGTTGAAGACCTGGGCGTGAGGGGCTGGGGGATCACCGGATACGGTACGTCGCCATGAGTGCGACGGTTGGGAAGCGGCCGGTTTCCGAGGGCGGGGTGGTCCGGCGGCGGCGGGTCGTGGGGGCGGGGGTGCTGCTGGTGGGCCTCGTGGTCGCCGGGGCGGTGTCGCTGGCCGTGGGCGCTCGGGGGTTGAGTCCGGGTGAGGTCTGGTTCGGGCTGTTCGCGGCCTCGGGCCCCACCCCGGGTGCGGATCAGCGGCTTACCGAGATCGCGCTCATCGTGCAGACCGTGCGGACGCCCCGGACCGTGCTCGCCGTCGTCGCGGGCGTCGCGCTGGGCGTCAGCGGGGCACTGATCCAGGGCTACACGCGAAATCCGATCGCGGACACGGGGCTGCTTGGGGTGAACTCCGGCGCCTCGTTCGCCGTGGTGTCGGTGATCCTGCTGTTCGGGTTCTCCAATCCGTACCAGTACGTCTGGTTCGCCTTTCTGGGCGCGGCGGTCGCCGGGGTCATCGTGTTCGGGCTGGCGAGCCTCGGCCGGGGGTCGGGCAGTCCGCTGACGCTCGCGCTGACCGGTCAGGGGGTGACGGTGTTCCTCGCGGCGATGACCATCGCGGTCTCGCTGTCGGATCAGGCGTCGATGAACGCGCTGCGGTTCTGGAACGCGGGCACCGTGGCGGGCGTCGGGTTCGACGTCATCTGGCCGGTGGCCGGGTTCGTCGCGGCCGGGCTGGTCCTGGCGCTGAGCACGTTGCCCACCATCAACCTGCTCAACCTGGGCGACGACGTGGCGCGCGGGCTCGGTGTGAGCATCGCGCGGAGCCGGACCGTCGGGATCGTCGCCATCACCCTGCTGGCGGGCGCGACGACCGCGGCGTGCGGGCCGATCGCGTTCCTCGGGCTCATGGTGGCGCACGTGGCCCGGTATCTCACCGGGCCGGATTATCGCTGGCTGGTGCCGTACGCGGGGCTGCTCGGGGCCCTTGTCCTGCTGTTCTGTGACATCGCGGGACGCGTGGTGACCCGGCCGGGCGAGTTGCAGGCGGGCGTCGTCGTCGCCCTCGTCGGGGCGCCGTTCTTCGCGGTGCTGGTCTGGCGTGGAAAGTTCAAGAAGGCATGAGCAAGATCGTGGTGAAGCGGCCGGTCGCGCCGGGGGTACGGCTCGGCCGTACGTCGTTCGTGTGGCGGCCCTGGATGATGTTCGTCGCGCTGCTGCTGGCGGCGGCGGCCTTCGTGGTGTTCTGCCTGTCGATCGCCGTCGGGGACTTCCCGATCGGCCTGCCCCAGGTGATCGCCACGATCTTCGGCCGGGGCGAGCGGGTGGACGAGTTCGTGATCATGGACCTGCGGATGCCGCGCGCCCTGGCCGGGCTTGTCGTCGGCGTCGCGCTCGGGGTATCCGGGGCGATCACGCAGTCCGTCGCGCGCAACCCGCTGGCCAGCCCGGACGTGCTGGGGATCACCGGGGGCGCGAGCGCGGTCGCGATCTTCCTGGTGACGGCGTCGGGCGGGGTCGCCACGGCGATCACCGGCTCGGTGGGCCTGTCGGCGGCGGCGCTCGCGGGCGGCCTCGGCACCGGCCTGCTGGTCTACTTCATGGCGTGGCGGCGCGGCGTCGACGGCCTGCGGCTCATCCTCATCGGCATCTCGGTGAGCGCCGTCATGGAGGCGGTCACGATCTGGCTGCTGGTCAGCGCGGACATCCGGGACGTGGCCCGGGCCCAGGCGTGGCTGGTCGGCTCGCTGGACGGCCGGACGTGGGACGAGGTCCAGGTGGCGCCGTGGGCCACGGCCGCGCTGCTGGCCGTCGTCGGCTACTGCGCGTTCCATCTGCGGCCGATGCACTTCGGCGACGACATCGCGGCCGGCCTGGGGGTCCGGTACTCGGCGGTGCGCGCCGCCCTGCTGCTGTGCGCGGTGCTGCTGGCGGGTGTGGCGGTGGGCGCGGCGGGACCGGTGCCGTTCGTTGCGCTGGTGGCGCCGCAGGTGGCGATGCGCCTGTCGCGGTGCGCGACACCGCCGTTGGTGGCGTCCGGCCTGGTGGGCGCACTGCTGCTGATCGGCTCTGACCTGGTGGCGCGGACGGCGCTGCCGTTCAGCCTGCCGGTCGGCGTGGTCACCGCCGCGATCGGCGGTCCCTTCCTGGTCTACCTGCTGGTGCGCGCGAACCTCAGGAGGGATGTGAAGGCAAGCCTTGCCTAACTAGAGTGTCCCTGTGACCACGCACCACATCACCACCCCGCGCCTGGCCGCCCACGGCGTCACCGTCGGCTACGGCGGCCGGGCCGTCATCGACGATCTCGACGTGGTGATACCGCCGGGGGTGATCACCACGATCATCGGCCCCAACGGCTGCGGGAAGTCCACCCTGCTGCGGACCCTGTCCCGGCTGCTCAAACCGGCCGGCGGCACGGTCGTGCTGGACGGCGAGGACATCGCCAAGCTCAAGACCAGAGACGTGGCCAAGAAGCTGGGCCTGCTCCCCCAGGCCCCGGTCGCGCCGGAGGGGCTGACGGTGTCCGACCTGGTCGCCAGGGGCCGGCACCCGCACCAGAGCTGGCTGCGGCAGTGGTCGTCGGACGACGCCGACGTGGTGGAGCGCGCCCTGGCCATGACCGGCGTGACCGACCTGGCCGACCGTCCGATCGACGCGCTGTCCGGCGGGCAGCGCCAGCGCGTCTGGATCTCGATGACCCTCGCCCAGGGCACCGACCTGCTGCTGCTCGACGAGCCGACGACCTACCTCGACCTGGCCCACGCGATCGAGGTGATCGATCTGGTGGACGACCTGCACGAGTCGGGGCGCACGGTGGTCATGGTGCTGCACGACCTCAACCTGGCCACGCGTTACAGCGACAACCTGATCGTGATGCGGTCGGGGTCGATCCTGGCCCAGGGACACCCGCGTGACGTGATCACCGCCGAGTTGCTGCACGAGGCGTTCAGGCTGCGCGCCCGAGTGATCGACGATCCGGTGAGCGACCGGCCGCTCATCGTGCCGATCGGCCGGGCCCATACACGGGTAACTTGACGTGGGCAGGGTTAGGTTAGCCTAGCCTTATCGTGCGTGCTACGGTTTGCCTGCCCTTTGCACGGGCTCGCCTAGACAGCACGAAGTGAGCAAGGAATTCGAATGCTTCACCAACGAACGACGACCACGAAGTCCTTGCGACGGTTCGCGACGGCGATCTCCGCCGCGGCCCTCGGCGCCGGCCTCCTGGCGGGATGCGGATCAGGATCCGATTCGGCGGCCGGATCCGCGGCCGACCGGCCGGGCGGCGAGACCACGGCCACCGCCGGCGGCGCGTTCCCGGTCACCGTGGAGCACGCGTTCGGCAGCACGGAGATCGCCAAGGCCCCGCAGCGGGTCGTCTCCGTCGGCTACACCGACGACCAGGCCATCCTGGCGTTCGGTGTCAAGCCGGTCGGCATGGTCGACCAGTACCCGAACCCGCCCGGCAAGACCCCCGACATCAACACCCAGTGGCCCTGGGTGAAGGACAAGTGGGGCGACACCCGCCCCGAGGTCGTCATGAGCAACGGCGACTCCGGCCCGAACTACGAGAAGATCGCCGCGCTGCGCCCGGATCTGATCATCGCGGTCTACTCCGAGATCGACCAGGCCGCCTACGACCGGCTCACCAAGATCGCGCCCACGGTCGGCCGCACCAAGACCGAGAAGGAGCCGTTCAGCGCGCCGTGGCAGGACAACGCGCTGCACATCGCCAAGGCGCTCGGCAAGGCCGATGAAGGCGCCGCGCTGGTGAAATCGATCGACGACAAGCTCACCGCCGCCCGCGAGGCGAACCCGGAGTTCGCGGACCAGACCGCCGTCGCGCTGTCCTGGTACAAGAACTCGGTCGCCCCGTTCACCACGACCGACGTGCGCGGGCGCATGGTGACCGGCATCGGGTTCAAGGGCGCCACCGAGATCGACAAGATCGCGGGGGGCAGTTTCTACACCGTGTTGTCGCCCGAGCGCATCGACCTGATCGACGTCGATCGCCTCTTCGTCATCGCCGACCAGGCGGACCAGGACGCGCTGAAGAAGTTCAAGCTGTTCGCCAACCTGCCGGCCGTCAAGGGCGGCAAGGTGTCGTACCTGCTGGACAGCGAGGGCCCGGCAATCGGTGCGGCCATGTCGCAGAGCACGCTGCTGTCGCTGCCGTACGCGATCGACGAGCTGGTCAAGTCGGCCCAGTAAGGCGTCCCCCAGTAGCGAGTGTTGACGGGCGTCGCGGCATTTCGTACGTTCCAGTCTGGGTTGTCCTCCAGGCATCAAGGAATCGCGGAGGCTGCGATGGCCGGCGGAGCTGAACCGGAAGAGTCGTGGCCGGACATCGTGCCGGGGCCGCTGGGCACACCATCACCTGAGCTGGACCGCAGGCGGGAGTCGGGGCCGCTCGCGCCCGCGGCCATGCCGAGCGGCGACCGCGTCCCGGTCGCCGTCAGGTACGACGACGTCCGCGCCCTGCTGGCCGCCCCCACGGCCAGCCGCAACCTGCGCATGCCCGGACTGCCCCGGATGGTCACCGGCACCGCCATCGACGACGACCCGGCGTCCCTGGTCAACCAGGACCCGCCCGAGCACACCCGCTATCGCCGCATCATGTACCGCACGTTCACCCCGCGCCGGGCCGAGGCGGCGCGCCGATGCCGTCGATCAGCGTGGCCCGCAGAAGCACGATGACGCCGTCGTCGGCGGCTGCGGCTGCGGCCGACCCGCCTGGCCAGACGGACGCCGCGACCGCGCCGAACGCGCCCCCGGCCGGCCAGGACATCACTTCCCTGCGATTGAGCACACTCACGACCGCCTCGCGGACCGCTGTGATGATCTACTGGCATCTCACATTCGACGGCGTCGGGTGCCCCGTCACGACCCAGAAACCGGATCAGGTGACGCGGACGACGAGCTTGCCGACCGCGGTGTCGGCCTCCATGTCGGTGTGGGCCTGCCGGATGTCGTCCAGGCCCTGGTAGACGCGGTGGACCGGGATGGTGAGGCGTCCGGCGGAGATCTCGTCGAGGATCGACTGGAAGGTCACGGCGGGCAGGTCGGCGGCCTCGCCGCCGTACGCGGTCAGGCGCACGCCGTTGGGGAGGTAGCCGATCGGGTAGAAGTCCTTGACGATCCACTGGTTGGACAGCATGCCGGTGAAGCAGACCGTGCCGTGCACGCGGACCGCGCGCAGCGTGTCGGGCAGGGTCGGCGTGCCGACCAGTTCGAGCGCGGCGTCCACCCCGCCGGGCACGATACGGCGGACGGCGGCGGCGATCTCGCCGGTGTCCACGATCGGATGATCCACCCCTGCGGCGGCCAGGTCCTTCGCCCGTTCCGCACGCCGGGTGGTGGCCAGGACGGTGGCCCCGGCCCGCCTGGCCAACGCCGCCGCCGCCATCCCCACCGAGGACGTGCCGCCGCGAATCAGCAGCGACTGCCCCGCGCGCAGGTCGAGCCCGACGGTGAGCGAGCCGTTGGCCGTCTGGACCATCTCCGGCAGGGCGCCCACGACCTCCCACGGCAGGTCCGTACTGATCGGCAGCACCTGCGCCTCTGGGACGCACGTGTACTCGGCATAGCCGCCGTCGAAGACGCGGCCCATCCCGCCCATCATGGTCACCACCTGCCGACCGGGACTCAGCGCGCCGCTGGGCCCGACCGCGTCGACCACCCCCGCGGCCTCGATCCCGGGCACCCTCGGGAAGATCACACCCTCGGCCAGGCCGAGCCTGGTGTGCAGCTCGGACCGGTTGAGCCCGAACGCCTCCACCCGGATCCGCACCCACCCCGGCTCCGGCTCGGGCCTGGGCAGCTTGGTCAACCGCAGATTCTCCACCGGACCGGGACCGCTCAGCACGACGGCACGCATCGTCTCACCCAATACCGCTCTCCTGTTTCGTTTCCGTGCGGGCCCTACAGCCTGGGCTCAGCGTGGCGCCTTCTCCGGAATGGCCTGCAGCCGGGCCTCCAGATCCTCGACGATCCGCTGGGTGAGCGTCCGGAGCCGGGCCCTGCGACCGGTCAGCTCCCCGATGAAATCCTGCGCCGCCGGCCCTACCCAGACGGCCTTGCCGGTGAGCGTGGCGTGCGCCGAATCCAGCGCCACCTCCAGCCGCGCGGCGTGCGCCCGCACCTGGGCCAGGGCCCGCAGCAGTTCTTCTCTACGGAGATTAGCGGCCATATCCTGTGATCCCGGGGTCAAACGCGTCCCCTTTCTCCATGGAACGACTGCGCCCTTCGCCAGGCGATGTGAGATGGTGCGCTCAGGCGGCCGACTCTTAGGAGGGTATCCAGTGCCCCGTTCCAACCGAAGCCTTCTCGCGTGGTTCGGTGCGATACTCCTGCTGGCCGTACCGGCCACGACCGGCTGCGGCCAACGCGAACCAACGGCCTCGGAGGCGGGCGCGACCCTCAAGTCCCATATTCTTCGGCTCATCGATGAGGTCAGCTACGAGAGCCCGCAGGTCACCGACCCCGGAGGGAAGGACATTCCCTGCGGCAACGGCAGGGTCAAACGGACTTTCGCCGCGACTGGCCCGGACAGCGCCGAGCAGAGCGATCCCCGGACTCTCAACACCATGATGCTCAGCGCCGTGAAGGAGTTCGCCGACTATCGGCTCACCGGCCCGGGGGATCCGAATTTCGATCTCATCAACAAGGCGACACGAACCTCAATTCATTTGAACTCCTCCAAGAATGGAACATACTCGGCAAGCGGGGAGACCTACTGCCTTAGTCCGTCGTGAGAGTGTTCGTGTAGAGCCGCGCTCTGTGGTAGGCGCCGTCCTTTCCACCATCGAAGTTCCGCGCGACGCGAAGACTGGACTCTCCCACAGAGAACTCGTCGTTCGTGCCCATGCCGTTCTCGATAAGCCACTGTTCGAACGCCTGCATGCCCGTGTTCCCGTCCTCGATGATCTCGCTGAACGGGCGAAGGGCACCGTCCGGCCCGGCGAGGAAACCGGATGGCGGCACCTTCGGGACGAACCCCTGTTCCATCAGGAGTTGGGCAGTTACGTGCTGGCGAGCCAGGGTTTCCACCCCGTCCAGCTTCTCGGTCTCCTGCACCAGGTTCTTCGGCTGGGGTCCGTAGGTGTCCTTCACGGCCACGCCGGTGGACAGGGCGGTCCAGGTCTTGGGGATGATCGAGAAGGGAGGTATCAGGCCGAACGCTCCCATCAAGGTGCCCGCGAGCAGGCTTTCTGCGTCCTTCGCCTCCTCGGCCCGCTCGTCCTGGGGCTGGAGGACTCTGACGGCGGCGGCCAGTTCGAAGCCGCGCACGTTGCCCAGTGTGCGGAACAGGCGGTCCATGCGGGTGATGTCGCCGGTGGTTCGGGACTGTTCG
This sequence comes from Spongiactinospora sp. TRM90649, assembly GCF_029382225.1. Lineage (GTDB taxonomy): Bacteria > Actinomycetota > Actinomycetes > Streptosporangiales > Streptosporangiaceae > Spongiactinospora. The sequence continues at coordinate 73,466 of NZ_JARLTC010000026.1, read as the reverse complement.
GCGATGGGTGGGAGGAGGCGTTGGAGGAGGGTGTCCATGCCGTTGTCGAAGGGGCGGCGGGAGTCAGCGGTGGCGGTGAAGGTGGTCATGAAGCGAAAGGTGTCCTCGGGGCTCAGGCGGAAGGCGCCGTACAGGCCGGGGATCCTGGTTGGCTGGAAGGGGTCGGGGGTGGTGCGCAGGGCGCTGTCCTGGGTCATGTCGGGGTCGCCGAGGTCGGCGCCCAGGGTGAGTTCTGTGGCGTAGGCGCCCGCGATCTCGCCCAGGTGGATCCGGGTGGCGTCGGGGAGGGGCCATCCGTCCGCGGAGATCATCACGGTGTAGGCGAAGGCGGCGGACTCCTTGCCGTGCTCGCCGTCCTGTTCGTCGTAGGCTCCGGAGGCGGCGGCGAGGAGGCGGCGGCGAGGAGGCGGCCGAAGGCGTCGGCTGACTGCGGTGAGGTCGAGGCGCGGTCGTGGAGGCCGCGCAGGAACGTGGCCAGGTCGGGGCAGCGTTCCCACTTCTCTGGGGTGGCCGGGATGCGGCCGAAGGGCAGGGCGAGGGACGGCATGCCGGGGCCGGGGCCGAAGCGGACGGCGGAGCCGATGGCCAGGCGGGCCGCGGCGGGGTTGTTGCCCAGGGCGTTGAGCAGGTCGGTGAGGGCGGAGGCGCTGACCCGGCTGTCCGGTGACAGCGCGGGGCGGGCGAACTCGGCCAGCCATACGTCCGGGTAGTCGCCGTGGCTCAGCAGGGCGGCGACGGCGTCGATGTCCTCGGCGTCGTCGCGGTCTCCGGGGTCGGCGGTCTTGGTCTTCTCTGCGGCCTTGAGCACGGCGGCGAATCCGGCCACCGACGCGCCGCCGGTGATCGCCGCGGCGAAGGCCGTACCGGCGAGCATGATGGCGTCCGGACGGTCCTCACGGGGCAGCCGTTCCACGGCGGCGGCGATCTTCCGGGGGCCTTCGGGGCCCAGAGCGGCGAAGAACGCGGCGTTGTAGACGGCGTCATGCCGATGCGCGCTCAGTTCCTTGAGCGCCTCGGCGATTCTGTCCGACGCGTAGGGGCCGGTGAGACGGAACTCATCCGGGTCGATGGCGGCGAACCGCTCGCCGAGGGCGGTGCCCTGGCGGCGCGCCTCGGCGGGGGTGAGGAGTGACGTCTCCTGGTACGCCCGCAGGCCGATGCCGGGCAGCCCCGGCACCCCTGCCAGTCCGGCCAATCCGGGCATGGGGCTGGTGATGGTCTCCAGGCGTTGCCGTAGCCGGGGGAGTTCCTGTTCCGCCCAGCCGCCGATCTCCCTGATCGGCGCGAGTCCGGCGGCGGGGAGGTCGACGGTGGTCAGTTCCCGGCGAATGTTCTCCGCCTGTTCGGCGATGACCTGCCCCGCGCGTTCCAACTCGGTGATGAACGCGCCCATCAGGACCGGGTCGATCCCGGAGAACTGGGGGGCGAGGGGGCCGGTTCCCGGGGGCACAGAGGAGGACACAGAGGGGGACACAGAGGAGGACTCTGTCATGCGGTCCATCATCGGGGACGGAAGAGCGGAGTGCGAGGGTTCCCCGGCGTTCAGCCGTCATTCAGCGGACTCGTATCGGGTAAAGACCGATTAATCGGCCGCGCCATTGTAAAAGTATTTATCCCAGCCTGGAAGTATGGGCCGCGTGTCGTTGTTCCTGCACATATGAGCACTGAGATCCACACCGTGGGGCGGCGTGAACAGCTCCGGGATTTCCTGCGTGCCCGCCGGGCCGGGCTCACACCCGAGGACGTCGGGATGCCGGCCGCGGGCAGGAGGCGGACGCCGGGGCTGCGGCGCGAGGAGGTCGCGGTGCTGGCCGGGGTCGGGGTGTCGTGGTACACGTGGCTGGAACAGGGGCGCGACATCAGGGTGTCGCCCGAGGTGCTGGACGCGGTGGGCAGGGCGCTGCGGCTGACGGAGCCGGAGCGCGCGCACCTCTATCTGCTGGCCGGGCTCAACCCGCCGCCGCGGGTCGGTGGGGCGCGCGGCGGATCGGTCACCCCGGAGCTGCGGCGACTGCTCGACGCCTGGATGCCGCGTCCGGCGATCCTGCGGGACCGGTACTGGAACCTGGTCGTGATCAACGAGGCCACGCGGATGGTGTTCGGGTACGACGACACCGATCACAACTGCCTGAACTCGTTCTTCACCAATGCCAGATACCGGGGCATGCACCCACAGTGGGCCGCGATCGCGCCGGCGGTGGTCGCCGCCTACCGCTCCGACGCGGCGCACGCTCCCGACGATCCGGAGTTCAGGCGGGTGGTGGACGGCCTCAGCGCGGTGAGCCCGGAGTTCGCCGAGCTGTGGGCGCGACAGGAGGTGGGGCCGCCCGCGCAGGCGATGAAGGCGGTGCGCCATCCGGAGGCCGGTGACCTGTTCTTCGACGTGACCACCCTGACGGTGGCCGACCGCCCCGACTGGTATCTGGAGCTGTACAACCCGGTGACGTGAGGGTGGTGGTGCCGCTCCCCGGATAAGCCGGCACTGTTTGCCACGGACGGCGGGCGGCAGTCTGGGTGCCATGGCACTGATCGACACCCGGCAGTACTCCCGTTTCATCGACAAGATCGCGCTCATCACCGGCGGCACCAGCGGGATGGGCCTGGCCACCGCGCGACGCCTGCTCGCCGAGGGCGCCCAGGTGATCATCACCGGGCGCGACAAGACCCGCCTGGACAAGACCGTCGCGGAGCTCGGCGGGGACGATCGGGTGCTCGCGGTGCGCGGCGACGTGGCCGACCTCGCCGACCTGGACGCGCTGGCCACCGCCGCCCGGGACAGGTACGGACGGCTGGACGTCCTGTTCGCCAACGCGGGCGTCGCGTCGTTCGAGCACGGCGGCGACGTCACCGAGGCCGAGTTCGACCGGATGGTGAACACCAACTTCAAGGGGGTGTTCTTCACCATCACCAGGACGCTTCCACTGCTGTCCGACGGCGCGGCCATCGTGATCAACTCTTCCTGGACGCGTAACCGCGGCCTGCCGGGCGCGACCGTCTACGCGGCGACCAAGGCCGCGGTGCACAACCTGACGCACACCTTCGCGGTCGAGCTGGCCCCCCGCCGGATCCGGGTGAACTCCGTCAGCCCGGGCTATATCGCCACGCCAATGCTCCACGAGAACGTCTCGCCCGAGGACGGGGCCGCCGTGGTGGCGGCGGTGCCCGCCGGTCGGCTCGGCACGTCGGAGGACGTGGCCGACGCGGTGGCGTTCCTGGCCTCGGACGAGGCGTCCTACGTCAACGGCCAGGACCTGATCATCGACGGCGGGCTGGTCTCCACCGCCTTCGGCCTGGCGGAGTGAGCGTTCAGCTACCGGGGGCCGTGGCGTCGAGGTGGGCGAGGATCCGGTCGCGGAGCGAACGCCGCCGCAGGGCGGCCTCCAGTTCGGCGGCGACGGCGCTGAGCGGGTGAGGCAGTTCGTCGTCGAGTTCGGCGACGGCGGCCTCGGTGGCGCGCCACTCGGCCGCCAGGAAGGGGACGAGGGCGCGGCCCCGGTCGGTCAGGTGGATACGGCGGGTGCGGGCGTCGGCCCCGGGTTCGGATTCGACCAGGCCCTCACGCCGCATGGCGGCGACCGTCTGGCTGATCGCCGAGTGCGTACGGCCCAGCGAGTCCGCCAGTTCGCGGATGGTCAGCGGCCCGGTGTGCGCGAGGCGGATCAGCGGATAGGCGTACCGGGGCCGCACCCCTTCGATGCCGCGCTCGACGTAGAGGGACTCGATCTGCGCGTCCATCTCGGCCAGCAGGGCGTGCACGAGTTGCCATCGACCGGGCGTGGCGGTCGGGTCCGAGCCTGTCACGAGGCCCAATCTAACCGCGCCCGCCCGAGGGCCCGGCACGGCCGGCCACCCCCTTATCGCATTATCTGGACGGGATTTTGATTGTCGAACAAATTGTTCGGCTGGCCATAAAGGCCGGTTCCGGACCGATCGGATGATGACCGGATTACGCTCTCGACCGTTTTATCACCCGGTCGGCGGCGCGCTGACCTGTGGATTGACACGATCTTTCCTTGATGGGGCCGCCGTTGACGGAAAGGGCATTCCCTGACACGAAGCGCCATGTGACGAAGGTCATAATTCCTCGCTCTACCCGCGGCGTGATAGCGGCCCTATCCACTCTCCGCACCGCCGTCCATGCCCTCGGTGACGAGCCTTGACGTAAAGGTAAGGCCGGTCTTACCCCAACGGAGCAGACCACTGCCCGCCACAGTGATTCCGCAACAATCGACCGGGATGTAAGGGGACTAATAAGAATGCCGAAATGTCCGCCCGGTGATCTTGTTTGAAGATTGCGGCGAGACTATGTACTGTCGGCTTTGGGACAGCGGCCCAAAAGGCCGAACGGGTATGTCGGGAAGTGGTCATCTAATATCCGTCGTTTCCCGCCTTCGATGAGCGCCATATCCTGGTGCCGTCGCGTACGACGGCGGGAAGCGTCACACGGGAAAACGCTCAAGTGAGAATCCGAAAGGACTACTCGGTGCGTAAGAGACTTACTTTTACCGTTGTCGCGTTAGCCACCGCCGCAGGGCTCGCCCTGCCGGCCGCCAGTGCGATGGCGAGCCAGATACAGAACCCCAAGCCGGGCACCACCACGCCGGCGTCCACCTATCAGATTCCTCGTCCGGACGCGAAGTCGCAGGCCGACCGGACCGAGGTCAGCCAGGCCGCGAAGATCATTCGCGCGGCCGTTGAGAAGGAGAAGGACAGCGGTTTCGGCAACATCGTCCTGACCGACGACGGCGTCCAGCTCTTCTGGAAGGGCACGCCGCCCGCCTCGTTCGGCGCCGCGCTGAGCCAGGCGCGCGAGGTCGCCGAGGTCGAGGTCCTGCCCGCCGACCACTCGCTGGCCGAGCTGCAGGGCCAGGCCGACGTGATCGCCGCCGACATCCAGGCCGACCTGGACGGCCCGGTCATCGGGGTGGAACTGGCCCCCGATTCGAGCGGCCTGATCCTGCGGATCCGCAAGGGCGCCGACCCCGGCAACCTCGGCACGCCGCAGATCAGCGTGCCGTACACGACCGAGGTCTCCGACGTGCCCACCCTGACCTCGCGGCAGGCCGACACGGCTCCGCACTCGGGCGGGATCGTCCTGACCAACCAGGACCCCGGCGCGCAGTACTCGTGCACCAGCGGGTTCCCGGTCACCAAGAACAGCCAGAAGTACCTGCTGACCGCCGGCCACTGCGGCCAGGTCGGCAGCCAGTTCCGCAACGGCACCACCACCATCGGCACGACGACCGAGAAGAACGGTCCGCACGACCTGCTGCTGGTGCCGGCCAACGCCGCCGGGAACATCTACGACGGCTCGACCACGACCAACACCAAGAAGGGCGTCGCCGGCTGGGACTACGTCTACACCGGTGATGTGGTGAAGTCCTCCGGGGCGACCAGCGGCACCGTCTCCAACCTCTGGGTGACGGGTTACGTGTACGCGCTCGTGGTCCGTGACACCTACGGCAACAACGCGTACATCACCAACCAGGTCGACACCGTCCAGCTCAACGGGCAGGTGCCGGCTCAGGGCGGCGACAGCGGCGCCCCCATCTTCGTCGACTACGGGGCGACGGGGAAGGTGGTCGCCAAGGGTTCCGCTTCCGCGGTCAGCGGCACCCACCTGTTCTTCCAGCCCTTCTCCACGGCGATCGTCGACTTCGGCGTCTCGCCGCTGGTGAACTGACGGCCTTCCCGACCGGGCGGCCTTCCCAACCGGCTGGCCTTCCTGAACCGGCGGGCCTTCCGCGCCCAGTGCGCTGAACCCCGCCAATGAAAACCGGTAGCGAAACCGGTAACACCTAACTCCATTCCCGGCGGCACGTCGGCCCCAGCGGCTGATCCCCGTCACACCCCCCGGCGAGTAGCCTCTCCACTCGCCGGGGACCCGTCTTTTTACGGCGATTTCCCTGGCCATTTTCTGAAAGGCCACTCCAATGTCCAGAAGTCTGACCATCGCGATTGTCGCGCTCCTCGTCGCGGTCGGGCTCACTCCACCTCCGGCCGGTGCGACGGCGGGCCCGGACGCGGTCACCGCGGCGGCCGGAATCATTCGCACGGCCGTCGAGCAGGAAAGCGGTGGCGAGGACGGCGGTTTCGGCGGCATCGTCGTCACCGCCCAGAGCGTCCGCCTGTACTGGAAGGGCGTCCCCCCGATCGGCGCCGCGCTGGACCGGGCGCGCCGGGTCGCCCCGGTCGAGGTGTCCCCGGCCGCGCACTCGCTGGCCGAACTGCGCTCGCAGGCCGAGATCATCGCGCGAGCCATCCAGGCGAACCCAGAGGGCCCGGTCATCGGCGTACGGCTCGCGCCCGATTCGAGTGGGCTCGTCCTGTGGATCCGCAAGGACGCCGACCCCGCCGACCTCGGCACACCCGAGATCGGCGTGCCGTACACGACCGAGGTCTCCGACGTGCCCACGCTGACCTCGCGGCAGGCGGACACGCCGCCGTTCTCCGGCGGCGCGGTGCTGTCCAACGACGACCCCGGCCTGCCGCTCCCCCGCTGCACCAGCGGGTTCCCGGTCGCCAAGAACGGCCGGACCTTCCTGCTGACCGCCGGGCACTGCGGCCGGGTCGGCGGCGGGTGGCACAACGGCGACAACCGCCGCGTGGTCGGCGTCGCCGAGGAGAAGAGCGCCCCGCACGACCTGCTGCTGATCCAGTCGAGCGGCGCGGCGACCGTCTATGTCGGCGTGGGCGCCGACACCAAGGCGGGAGTCGCGGGCTGGGACTACGTCTACCCCGGCGAGGTGGTCGAGTCGTCGGGCGCCGCCAGCCGGGGCATCGCCGATCTGCGGGTGACCGGTCACGTCTACGCGGCCGTGCTCACCGACAACTACGGCGGGTCCACATATGTCACCAACCTGGTGGACGCCGTCCGGATCAGCGGCCGAGCGGCGGCCATGCCCGGCGACAGCGGCGGCCCCGTCCATACCACGTCCGGGGGCAAGGTGATCGCCAAGGGGTCCGTCTCCGCCGTCAACGGCTCGCATCTGCTGTTCCAGCCGATCACCAGTGCCTTCACCGACTTCGGCGTGACCCTGCTGGTGAACTGAACCCCGCCCCGGAGAGACACCGGAAACACAGGAAACACTGGAAGCCTCCGGGGCGGGGGCCGGTCTCAGTCCTTGAGCCCGTACGCGCGGATGACCGTCTGGGTCAGCCGCTTGTCGTCGGACGCGGTCGCCGTCACCCGCAGGGACACGAACTCCCCGGTGGCCGACGGCTTCACCACGGCCGAGTACTGCCGCGCCGAACTGTTCCGGACGGCCAGCGGCTGCCACGTCGCCCCGTCGTCGTACGACGCCTCCACCGTCAGCCGCTTCAACCAGAAGTAGTGGTCACTCGGCACACAGTCGATGGTGATCCCCAGCGGGATGTTCACCGTGCGCCTGGCCCGGTTCAGCTCGTCCAGCCCGGCCGGGGCGATCCGCGCGGCGAGCCGCTGGATCGGCCGGGCGTCCGCGGTGCCCTGCGAGTCGAACGTCCAGCTCGTCTCCACCCGCGTGGCCAGCGAGGCGTATGGGACGTTCCGCTTGCTGACCTCCGTCAGCGTGTAGGACGCGTTCTCCTCCGGGAGTGTCGCCTCAAGCCCGCACGCGATGCCGCCCCTCGGGATCACGCAGTCGGTGCGTTCGAGCACCTCGCCGTCCGAGGTGAGCGTGGCCTCGCCCTCGCTGTAGATCTCCATCCCGATCCGGCCGGGCTCTGGGTCGGCGTACTGCATGCCGCCGGAGAAGCTCAGCTCGTTGCCGTCCCTGACCAGGCCGCTGGGCTGCAGGCCCGGCCCGTAGGCGGCGCGGTTCCACGTCTCGGTGGCGGACCGTTCGACGATGTTCCGGCCGAGGCTCAGCACGTTGTGGCCGGGCCCGACGTGCAGCACCGTGTCCCAGAGCAGGGTGCCCGGCCGATAGGTGCGGTAGTTGACCAGCGTGCCGGGGACCTGCGCCCGCGTCGACATGAAGGGCGTTCCCGTGGGGGCCGCCGCGACGGCTCCGGGGAACGACACACCCGGCCCCCGGTTCACCATGGTGATCTTCGCCAGGTCCTTGACGGCCGCGCCGTAGACGGGGTCCTCGGGCAGGCCGCCCCGGCGCTCCTGAACCAGGTCATACCGGACGTCGGTGCCCCTGAACCACACGTTGTGCGCCCGGTACGTGGCCCCCGGGACCTGCGAGGGAATGACGTACAGGCTTCCCTCGGGGCCCGCGACCGAGCCGCCCTGCATCGACCGGAACACCCGGCCCGCCGCCGCGTGGGTCATGGTCGTGATCACGGTCGCGTTCTGCACCGCGCCGGGGTCGTCCAGGGTGAAGCCGACCTTGCGGCCCTGCCGCGCGTCCACGACCACCTCGCGGTGGTCGGCGTCCACCTGCACGGATGTGTGCGCCAGCACGCTGTAGGGGTCGCGCATGGTCGGGTCCGGGTTCGTGATGTAGCCCTGCACCGTCCAGTTCCCGGCGGGCAGCCTGGCCTGGCCGACGCCCTCGTAGAGCGCCACGTTCTCCAGCCAGTCCCGCTCCAGGTCGTACACCAGAGCGCCGGAGAAGACGGCGGGCTCGCCGTCCCTGCCGAGCAGCCGGAACGTGACGTCGTACGACTCGGGCTCGACGTACGCGCCGGCCAGGGTCCGCAGCACCACGTCCTTGCCCAGCGACGCGACGAGGACACCCGGGTACTCGCCGGGTTCGGCGCCGGCGCGGTTCAGGGTCAGCGTCACCGACGCCTGCCCGCGCGCGGGCACCTTCACCCGGGTCGCGGACGGCTTCAGCAGCCCGGCGGGTAACTCGGCGCCGGGCTGCGCGCTCTCCACGCGCAGGTCGAGGAAGAGGGTGCGGTCGCCCGCGTTGGTGTAGGTGATCGTCTTCGTCACCGGTGCGGCCTCGCCGTGCGGCAGGGTCGCCCACACGTTGCCCGGCGTGGCCGTCAGCGGCCGTGCGGTCGCCCGGTCCACGTCGACGCGCCCCGCGCCCTGCTCGTAGGCGCCGAGCGACGAGTGCGGCGTCGCCGTGCCGATCAGCGCGCCCTTCAGCTCCTCGGCCTTCCAGTCCGGGTGCGCCTCGGCGAGCAGCGCCGCCGCGCCCGCGACGTGCGCCGCCGCCATCGACGTGCCGCTCTCGGCGGTGTAGACGCCGTTCTGGTCGAGGCCGACGGTCGTCGCGGCGGTGATCGCCACTCCGGGCGCGGTGAGGTCGGGCTTCACCGCGTGGTCGCCGGTGCGCGGCCCCCGGGCGGAGAATCCGGCGAGCAGGTCGCTCTTGTTGACCGCGCCGACGGTGAGCGCGGCGTCGGCGCCCGCCGGGCTGGCGAGCGTGGCCTTGCCGGGGCCGTCGTTGCCCGCGGCTACCACGAACAGCGTGCCGTACAGCTCGGTGAGGGTGTTGACCGCCTCCTCAAGCGGATCGGACGCCTGGTCGTCGCCGTTCGTGCCGAGGCTCAGCAGGGCGACCCTGGCCTTGGCGTCGGCGGCGGCCCAGTCCATGCCGCGCAGGATGGAGGAGTCGGTGTAGCCGCTGAAGGCTCCGGCGACCTTGCCGATGGCGAGGTCGGCGCCGGGGGCCACGCCCTGGTACTTGCCGCCCGATCCCTTTCCAGATCCGGCGATGATGGAGGCCAGGTGGGTGCCGTGGCCCATGGCGTCCATGAAGTCGCCTTCGCCGGAGAAGTCCGCGCCGGTGACGGCGGTGTCCTGGAAGTCGGGATGGCGTCCGTCGTAGCCGCTGTCCAGCACGGCCACCGTTACGCCCTTGCCGGTGAGGCCCCGTTTCCAGGCGGCGGGCGCGCCGATCTGGCGCGTGCTGCGGTCCAGGTACGGCGTGCGCTTGCCGTCCAGCCACACCCGGGTGACCCCGGCGGCGAGGGAACGGCCGGACGCGCCCGCCGTCAGCTCCCGCCACGCCTGTCCCGCGCCGCTCTTGGCGATCTTCATCGTGGAGAGGTCGAGCGCGTCGCTGCGCCAGCCGCCCTTGGCCGCCTTGGCGGCGAGCCGGGGGGCCGCGGCCGAGCGGACGATCAACGGCACCTCGGCGCTGTGGCCGTCGTCGTAGCCCCACGCGACGAGCCGTGTGACGTCGAACAGGCGCGCGTCCACCAGGCCGCGCGCGACGAGCGGCGCCGCGTCGAGCGGAAGGACGCTCAAGTGACCGTCGCGTTCCTGAGCGCTGAACCGCACCTTTTCCCGGCCGGGGCCGGGCTCGATCTCGTAGGTGGGGCCCGATTCACCCTGCGCGTACAGCTTGACCCGGTCTCCGGTCACCAGCGTGACCGAGGCCGCGCCGGATATCGACGCTCCGGCTTTTCGTGTTTCCGGCGAATGATTGGATGCACGTTTGGAATCGCTATGTGCTCGATCGGCGGCATACTGTGTGCGGGTCGCGTTCGCCGAACCCAGCGGCATGATCAGCCCCAGGGTGACGGCCAGGCCGAACGTCGCGATCCTGGTTTTCCCGGTCATCTGCGACGTCCCTTCTCCGGACCCTGCTCTTGTGGGGGGTGCGACACGGATCCTCCTGTCGGCCGGTAGGTCGCTCTTTTGTCAAAGCGACTCTTACACTCCTAACACGAACCGCTTCAATCGTCATGACCATCCACCTGGATCACGTTGTCAAGACAGGCTTTTCCAGCCCGCGCAAATCGCGGCATCGGCTTTTCCAGGGCATCTCACGGGTGTTTTCGGCGATACCAATGAGTCATCTACGCCGTGCTATGGCGGCGGGCTTGACTCTCCCACGCCAGGAGACCGGAGACTTGGTCCCATGGACAACGCGGCCGACCCAGGCAACGCGGACGACGATCCTCTGCTGAGCATCGGTGAGGTGGCCCGGCTCACCGGCATGACGGTGAGACGATCCGCCACTGGTCCGACATCGGCGTGGTCGCGCCGGTCACCCGCACCGGCGCCGGGTACCGGCGCTACGACGCGGACGCGGTCGCCCGGCTGCGCCTGGCCCGGGCGCTGCGCGAACTCGGCATGGGCATGGCGGTGATCCGCGACGTCGTCGGCGAGCGGCGCGACCTCGCGGAGGTCGCCGGAGCCCACGCCGACGCGATCGAGGCCCGGATCGCGACCCTCCAACTGCAACTGGCGGTACTGAGATCGGCCACCCACCGGCGGCCCGACATCGAGGAGCTCACGACGATGACCGACCTGGCCCGGCTGCCCGCCGCCGAACGCGACGCGATCGTGCACGGCTTCGTGGCGCGCACGATGCGGGACGTGTGCCCGTCCCCGTACCGGGAGGGGATCTTCGCCGCCACTCCCGGCCTCCCCGGCGAGCCGACCGCCGAGCAGGCCGCCGCCTGGAGAGCGACGTCGCCTGGGCGCTGGAGGCGCCCGCCGCGATGACCCCGGCCGAGCTGCTCAACGGCTGCGCCCGGATCCTGGACGAGGTGGGCGCGCTCGTCGAGAGCGTCGCCCCCGGCCAGATGGACGACCCCACGCCGTGCGCCGGGTGGAACGTCCGCGCGCTGCTCGACCATCTGACGTACGAGAACCTGATGTGGACGGGGTTGGCCCTGGGAAGCCCGCGCGCCGACCACGACGCCGACCATCTCGGCGACGATCACGTCGCGGCTTTCCGGGACGCCGCGGCCGGAACGCTCGCCGCGTTCCGGCGTCCCGGGATGCTGGAGGAGCGGTTCGGGCCCGCGCCGGGGTGGCGGCTGGTGGAGCAGGTCGTCATCGAGATGCTCGTGCACGGCTGGGACCTCGCCGTCGCGACCGGCGCGTCCACCGACCTGGCCCCGGAGGTCGGCGCGCCGATGCCCGCCGTGCGCGGGATCTACGGCGCGCTGCCCCGCACCCCCGGCGGCTCCCTCGGCCCGGCCCGCGAGCCGTCCCCGGACGCCACCCCCGCCGACCGCCTGGCCGCCTACCTCGGCCGGGATCGGGCCCACGGCTCCGCGAAATGAAAATCGAGATTTCCCGAATTCCGGAAACCTTCGCACTCCCCCGATAGTCGTAATATGTAGAAATGCGTAGGGGGCTCGGATTCACCCGCGAGTGAAGACGAAACGCATCAACATACGGGGAGGAGTCGACGATGCCCGTCGACCTGAACAACGCGCGACCCCTGGACTGGGATTCGGCCACGCTCGACGCCGACACCAAGGGAATGCTGAACAACCTGCAGGCCAACATCCTGCGCGCGCATGTGCGGGAGCACCTCAGCGTGCTGTTCGTCCGGTTCAACGACGTCAAGGAAGGGCGTCGTTTCCTGCGCGAACTCGCCGAGACGAAGGTGAAGACGGCGCGCCGCCATCTGGAGGAGGTGCGCGACTTCGCGAGAAACGCGCGGCCCGGTACTCCTTATGTCGGCATCGGTATCAGCAAAGCCGGATACCGCGACCTCGGCCATTCGGTGGAGGAGGTTCGGAAGTTCGCCGACCCGGTCTTCCGCGATGGAATGAAGCGCAGGGTGGCGGTGGTCGACGACCCGCCGGTGGACCAGTGGGAGAAGCCGTACCAGCGGGAGATCCACGCGGTGATCGTGATCGGCGACGCCCGGCCGGGGCCCGTCGCGGCGCTGCGCGAGGAGATCCTCGGCGACCTGCCGGAGTCGGCCAGGCTGCTCGGCGAGGAGACCGGCCGGGGCCTGCACAACGACGCTGGTGACGGCATCGAGCACTTCGGCTACGTGGACGGCCGCAGCCAGCCGCTGTTCGTCAAGGACGAGGTGGACCGGGAGCCCAAGGAGCACTGGAACCCGGCGTTCCCGCTGAGCAACATCCTGGTGGCCGACCCGTTCGCGCCGAACCGGAACCGCCACTTCGGCAGCTATTTCGTGTTCCGCAAGCTGGAGCAGGACGTCCGCGCGTTCCACGAGATCGAGCGGAACCTGGCCGACGAGCTGGGGCTGGTCGGCGCGGACCGGGACCGGGCGGGCGCGATGCTCATCGGCCGGTTCCGCGATGGCACGCCGCTGACCAGCAAGCCCAAGGCGTCTGGCGGTCCGGTGAGCAACGACTTCAACTTCGACGCCGACACCGGGAGCAAGTGCCCGTTCAGCGGTCACGTCCGCAAGACCAATCCGCGCTCGTTCGGCCGTGAGGTGCTGATGGCGCGGCGCGGGCAGACCTACGGCGAGCGCACCGACGACCCCACGGACGACTCCCCGCCGGAGAACCGGCCGAGCTCGGGCGTCGGGCTGCTGTTCATGGCGTTCAACGCCCGCCTGATCGACCAGTTCGAGTTCACCCAGCAGTCGTGGGCGAACAACCCGGACTTCCAGAACCCGGGCACCGGGCACGACGCGGTGATCGGGCAGGGGACCAGGAGCCTCAAGGTCACGTTCCCCAAGGTCTGGGGCAAGCCGGAGATGTCGCCCGCCCAGCCGCAGGTGGCGCAGACGGTCACCATGAAGGGCGGCGAGTACTTCTTCATGCCCTCGCTGGCCTACCTGAATAACCTGTGAGGCCCTGAAGAACCTGTGAGGCCGTGATGACGCGGGCCGTCCCCGGACGGCCCGCGCTCATTCCGCTGGGCGCGAGGCTTTCGGTCAGCGGCCCGAGGGCGAGGGCGCGGCCGGGATCCAGGTCGAGCAGGCGGCGCAGCCGGTCGCGCCAGAGCGCTTCCAGCTCCGGCGCTGGGGCGTCCTGTTCCAGACGGGCGCGGGTGGCGTCGAGCTCGTCGCCCACGGTGCCGTCCGGAAGCGGTCGGCTCAGCGGGCGTTCCATCGCCAGGCGCGCGGGTGGCGGATCACCAGGTTGCCGTAGGTCAGTTCCCCGGTGACCCTGACGTGCGGCCGTCCCTGCCGGGTGCGGCCCGGGGCCGTGCAGGTCACGGTGCCCCACCGGGTTCGGGTGCCGTCGGCGTTCGCGGTCGCCAGGGACGGCAGGAGGATGACGGCCGAGCCGTAGGTGAGGCAGAGCTCGATGTCGGTCTGGGAGCCGAGGGCGGCCCGGGACATGTCGAGCCGCACCTTGCCGTACTCGGAGTCCACCCGCAGCAGCCTCGGGACCTGCCAGTCGCCGGTGCGGACGATGTTCCCGGCGGTGGAGACGATCTCGGTCACCTCGTCCGCCTCGTCCGGCAGGTCGGCGAGGGCCGGTTCCAGTTCGCCCCCGCGGGTGGCGGTGAGCGCCAGCTCCAGCCGGCGCTCCAGCTCGGCCGGGCCGAACCACCCGTCCGCGTACGCCCGCTGGAGCCGGTCCACCGCGTCTTCGCGGTCCTCGTCGGAGAGGCGCCCGCCGTTCATCGGCTGACGGCCCGCCGGTACAGCCGCGTGGCCAGCGGCGCGAACACCGCCAGGAGCAGCACCGACCAGAGCACCGACACCAGCACCGCGTGCCGCAGCGGCCAGACGTCGGGCACCGCCATGGCCGGGCTGGTGTTGCCGAACAGCTCACGCGCGGCCTGGATCAGCGTGGAGACCGGGTTCCAGTCGGCGATCACCCGCAGCGGGCCGGGCAGGCGGGCGCTGTCCACGAAGGCGTTGGAGAGGAAGACCAGCGGGAACGACATGATGGTGGCCACGTTGTTGAAGACCTCGGGGGTGCGCAGGCTGAGCGCCACCGTCGCCGTCACCCATGAGAAGGCGTAGGAGAAGAACAGCAGGAGCAGGAACCCTCCGGCGGCCTCCAGCGGCGACGAGTGCACCCGCCAGCCGACCAGCAGCCCGACCAGCGCCATCGCGACGACGCTCGTCAGATTCATGATCACGTCGCTGAGGGTCTGGCCGGTCAGCACCGCCGACGGCGACATCGGCAGCGTGCGGAACCGGTCGAAGATGCCCTTCTGCAGGTCCAGGGTGAGCGTATAGCCGGTGATCTGCGCGCTGCTCACGATCGTCATGACGAAGATGCCGGGGAGCAGGTACTCCCCGTACGACATGCCGGGCAGCTCGATCATGCTGCCGAACACGTAGGCGAACAGCAGCACGAACACGATCGGCAGCATGATGACGCCGCCCAGCAGGTCGGGGGCCCGCCTGATCTTCAGCGCGTTGCGCTTGGCGATGGTCATGCCGTCGGCGACGGCCATCTGGAGGGTGTTCATCGGACGGTCTCCTTGTGCGTCTCGCGGGTCTGCTGTCCGGTCAGGGCCAGGAACACGTCGTCTAGGGCCGGCCTGCGCAGGCCGGCGTCGCGGACGGCGACGCGCTCGGCGGCCAGGTGGCCGAGCGCCGTGGTCAGCGCGGCGACGCCGCCCGCGACCGGGACGGTCAGCCGGAGCACGGCGAGGTCGGTCCGCACCTCTCCGGCGGCCAGCGGCGCGAGCGCCCGCTCCGCCGCCATCAGGTCGGCCGCGCTGGTCAGCGACAGCTCGATCCGGTCGCCGCCCACCTGGGCCTTCAGCTCGTCGGGGGTGCCGAGGGCGATCATGCGGCCGTGGTCGACGACCGCGATCCGGCTCGCGAGCCGGTCGGCCTCCTCCAGGTACTGGGTGGTGAGCAGCACGGTCGTGCCCGCCGCGACGAGTTCCGCGATGACCTCCCACAGGCCCACCCGGGCGCGGGGGTCGAGCCCGGTCGTGGGCTCGTCGAGGAACAGCACCGGTGGATCGGCGACCAGCGCACCGGCCAGGTCGAGCCGCCGCCGCATGCCGCCGGAGTAGCCGTGCACGGGACGGTCGCCGGCGTCGGTCAGGTCGAAGCGCTCCAGCAGCTCGCGGGCCCGCGCCCGGCTGCGCTTTACGCCCAGGTGGTAGAGGCGGCCGACCATTTCCAGGTTCTCGGCGCCGGTGAGGTGGTCGTCCACGGCGGCGTACTGGCCGGACGCACCGATGTGGGAGCGCAGCCGACCGGCGTCGCGGACGACGTCGAATCCGGCCACGCGGGCGTGCCCGCCGTCCGGCTTCAGCAGGGTGGTGAGGATTCGCACCGTGGTGGTCTTGCCCGCGCCGTTCGGGCCGAGCAGGCCGAACACCGTGCCCTGGGGGACCGACAGGTTCAGCCCGTCCAAAGCCGTCACGTCGCCGTACTTCTTGACCAGTCCTTCAGCCTCGATCGCAGGGGGCATGGGATCTCTCCTTCACTTTGGCGCCTGACCTCATAATGACGCCACTATGGCGTCAAGACAAGTGCAATTCTGCGCATAATGACGCCATACCACGAAAGGCATGGTCAACCAGGGATAGAAGAGTGACGTCGGGCTGGCGTCACTAGGACGCGAGACGCTCGCTCAGCGCCCAAAGATCCGACGCCAGGGCGGCATCGCGGGCCATCCGGCTCACCGGGGTCACCGCGCGATCGACGAAGTACTCACCGGTGTGCGCCGCCGCCCCGGGGTCGGCGGCGAGCCAGACCAGGGTGTCGGCGGCCCGCTCGGGGGCGCGGGCGAGCGCCGCGGCGAGCGGGCTCCCGGCCACCGCCGTCCAGAACCGGGAGTCGCGGGCGAAGAACCGGCTGCGGACGAACCCCGGATGCATGCAGTTCGCGGTGACGCCGGCGGGCGCGAGACGCCGGGCCAGCTCCCGGGTGAACAGCACGTTGGCCAGCTTGGAATCGCAGTAGGCCCGGAACCCGGAGCGCAGGCCGGGGGTCGCCACCCGGTCGAGGTCGAGACGGCCCAGCCGATGCGAGACGCTCGCGGTGCTGACCACGCGTGCGCCAGGGGTCTCGCGCAGCAGGCCGAGCAGGCCGGTGGTGATGACGAAGTACGCCAGGTGGTTGAGCGCGAACGTCGTCTCCAGGCCGTCGGGGGTGGTGGCGCGCCGGTCGAAGATCGCGCCCGCGTTGTTCACCAGGACGTCGAGGCGATCGGATCGCGCCCGGAAATCGGCGGCCACCCGGTGCATGTCGGAGATGACGGAGAGGTCGCCGATCAGGTGGTCGACGGCCGGGTTGCCGGTCGCCCGCCGCAGCTCGTCGGCCGTGCTCCGGGTTCTCGTCTCGTCGCGTCCGACGATGGTGAGCGTCGCCCCGCGGGCGGCGAACTCGCTCGCCGCCGCCCGGCCCAGGCCCGAGGTGGCTCCGGTGAGCAGTATCCGCCTGCCCGCGAGGTCGCGCACGCTAACCGGCCGATCCGGCCGACACCTTGCGGTCGTCGTCAGAGCCGGTGTCATCGGGGACGGCCCGCGCGCGGATCACCGTGCCGAACAGGATGTCGACCAGCGCGAAGTTCTGCGCGTAGTTCCCCCGGTAGTAGCGGTGGTGGTCGTCGTGCCGCCGCGCGGTGAAGATCACCGGAACCCGGATCTCGTGGCCGGAGTGGTAGGCCACGGCCAGGAAGGTCTGCAGGAACAGGCACGTCACCGCGGCCGAGACGTGGATCGGCACGACCGCCAGCGGCAGCACCGCGCACAGCGTGCCGACGAAGAAGTCGAGCGGGTGCTCGTAGAACGTGTCGCGCAGCCCGCCCGGCGACGTCGCCTCGTGGTGGATGTAGTGCAGCCGGTACCAGAAGAAGTCGGTGTGCATGAGCCGGTGATAGGAGTAGTAGAGCAGGTCGTTGCCGAGCAGCACGAGGGCCGCGGCCACGACGGTGTTGAGGAGGGTCACCTGGTTCCACGACACGTTGGGCAGGTGCGCCATGCCGTACAGGGTGGCCCCGGCGAACCCGGCCAGCAGCGTGTAGTTGACCGCCAGCGTCAGTCCGACGTTCTTCGTCTTGGCCGCCTCGGGCGGATCCTCCTGGATCCGGGGCGTGCGCCGCTTGAGCGCGTTCACCAGGGCGGACGCGATGACCAGATTGGCGACGGTGAACAGCGGCGCGACCACGAAATAGGCCCACACCGGCATTTCCAGCAGTAACCGATGGACGTCCATCACAGCGCCCCCTCGCTCTTGCGGCGCTGATAGCGGACCCGGCACGGAGAGATCGGCCAGCGCGGTTTGGAGCCCGATCCCTTGCCCGGATCCGGGTCGACCAGCTCAAGCTCGAAGTTCTCCAGCAGGTAGCCGATGACCACCTTCATCACCAGGTTGGCGTAGTGCATCCCCACGCAGCGGTGCAGGCCGCCGCCGAAGGCGATCATGCCGCTGTGCTGCGTGCCGTCCCTGCGCTCTGCGGCGAAGCGCTCGGGGTGGAAAGCGTCCGGGTCGGGGAAGACGTCGGACAGGCGCTGCGAGACGGCGGGCGACGCGAGGACCAGCGACCCCTTCCGCACGTGGAATCCGGCCACCTCGAAATCGGCGGCGGCGGCGCGCATCATCAGGAAGGCCATCGGGTGCAGGCGGACGCTCTCCGACACGCCCCACCCGAGCCGCTCCAGCCGGGTCAGCGTGTCGAGCCGCCGCTCGGGGTCGTCCGCCAGCACGGCGTCTTGTTCGGCCACCACCGAGCGCAGGTACTCCGGGTTGCGGAGCAGCTCGATCAGCGCCCAGCTCGTCTGTCCCGTGGTCGTCTCGTAGCCGGCCCACTGCAGCACCAGGATCATGTTGACGATGATGTGGTCGGGCACCGCGCGGCCGTCGGAGTAGCGGGCCTCGGCGAGCGTCTGGATCAGGTCGGCCGGTTCGCGGGGCACGGCGCGACGGCGGGCGAGCAGGTCCGAGAGCATCGCGTGCAGCCGCTTCTTCGCGGCCTGGCTGCGCAGCAGGCGGGGAATCGGCAGCCACAGTGGCAGCACGAACTCGGTGCCCTCGCGGAATCTGTGGAACTCCGGCAGGAAGGACGGCCCCAGTTCCTCGCGGCAGTCAGAGCCGAGCAGGGACGACGCGTTGATGTCCATGATGAGCGGCGCGAGCGTGGGGGCGAGGTCGAACTCCCCGGAGTCGCCCAGCCTGGTCCCGAAGGCGCGCATCTCCTTCGTCATGGCGTCGATGTATCCGGACAGCTTGCGGCCCTGGAACGGCGGGATCAGGATCTTCCGCTGTTCTTTGTACTCGGGGGGATCGGCGAAGAAGTAGAGGTTCTCGTGGAACATCTTCCGGAAGAACGGATACGCCTCCCGAATGGACAGCAGTTTGTCGGTCTCCTCGAAGAAGAACCGAGTGTGCTCGGGGCCGAGCAGCACCACCGCGGGCTTGTTGCCCAGCCGTACCGAGAAGACCCGGCCGTGCTCTTCGGCGCCCTGGCGCAGCAGGGCCACCGGATCGCGCATGAACTGCAGGGCATTGCCCAGGATCGGATGCCCTGGAACGCTCGGCGGCTCGGGCGCGAGCGTGGTGGTGCGGGCAGCGCGACGTCGCATGGTTACCACTTTCGAATCGTCGAGCGCGCACCGGACGACGTATCAGCCAGCATCGGCAAAGGACCCGTCATCGTCAAGCACCCGGCGATTCGCTAAGCCGTATGAACCGCTTTCGCCGACCGGATCACGCGATCGGACGTTCGGACGCGCCCCCGTTCGTGGCGCCCGCCCACCGATCCCGTGATCCGGCGGAGCCCGTCAGCGGGAGCAGAGGGCCGTGTCGAAGGCCGCGATCAGCCGCTGCCGCGACTCGCCCTCTGCCGAGCCCGTGACGTACACCGTGGCGGTGCGGCCCGCCCGGTCCCGGCCGCTGAACACCGACACGCCAGGCAGGTCGCCGCCGTGGCCCAGGAGGTCACCGCCGCAGCTCAGCGGGATCGACATCACGCCGTAGCCGTACCGGGCGCCCTTGGGCCAGCCCTGTTCGCCGATCTTGACGAACTCGGTGCCGGCGGGCTTGCGGGCGCGCCAGAACCTGTCCAGGTCGCGCGGCGTGGAGATCAGGCCGCCGCTGGCGTCGAACTCGTAGCCGGGCAGCCGGGTGACGTCGACCACGCCGTCCTTGGGCTTGAGCGGGTGCACGCCGTACGTGCGCGCGTGCGGGCCCCGGATCCCGGTCTCGCCCTTGGCCGGCCAGTAGGTGTCGCGCATGCCCAGCGGCTTGAACACCAGGTCCCGGCTGACCACGCGGAAGTCGCGCCCGGTCACCGCCCGGATGACCTTGCCGAGCACCAGGTAGTTGGTGTTGGAGTAGGCGAACTCGCCGCGCGGCGTGGGCGCGAGGGTCAGCGCCAGCTTCAGCAGGTCCTGCCGTCCGATCTTGGACCAGTCGGCGACCGGCGTGAAGTCGGGCAGGCCGCTGGTCTGCCGGAGCAGCATGCGCACGGTGATGTCCTTGCCGTGCATGCCCTTGCCCCGGATGACGCCGGGCAGGTAGGTCTCGACCGGCTTCGACAGGTCCACCTTGCCCTGGTCGGCCAGTTCGAGCACGGTGGCCGCGATGACCGACTTGCTCACGCTGGCGATCCTCAACCGGCCGGACGCACCGGGCATCCGGCGCTCGGCGCCGCGCTCGGCGGTGCCGGAGACGATCGTGACGGTCCTGCCGCCGGGGTGCCGGATGTAGGCGAGCGCGCCGGGGATCTCAGGCGCGGTGGTCAGCGCGTCGAGGCGGTCCTGAACGGACGGCGGGCGGTCCGCGGCGGCGAACGCGGGCGCCACGGGAGCCAGGAGCACCGGGACGGCGAGGGCGAGGGCGAGCAGGCGGCGGGGAGCGAGGGAACGCGGTGAGGACATGCCTACGACTCTGTCGGAGCCCCGGCCTGCCCACAGTCACGCCAACACCCTTGCTCAGGTAGGGCTGCCCCTACCACGGCCTATAGCTCGGTGACGAGAGCGTCCAAAAGGGCTTCCCGATCGGCTTCCGTGGACTGGACATAGCGGCGCGTGGTGTCCAGCGAGCCGTGCCCCAGCAACTCCGCCACGAGGATGGGGTCGTTGCCGTCACGGATCAGCCGAGCGGCGAAGGTGTGGCGCAGGACGAGCGGGCTCAGCGGCCCGGCGTGATCGTCGCCCAGGCCGGCCGCCGCGCCGAGACCGGTGATGATCTCCCGGGCGGCACGGTCGCTGAGCCGGGCTCCCCGATGGTTGAGGAACACCGCGTCGTGCGTGTCGGCCCCCTTCCACTGGGCACGCGTCCGCGACCAGTCGGCCAGGGCGCCGCCGAGGTCCGGGTGGACGGGCACCAGGCGGACCTTGCCATGGTCCCGGCCTTTGCCACGGATGCGAAGTTCCCCTTTCCCGGTCTGGAGACGTACGTCGGCCATGTCCAGGCCGACGACCTCGGAGATGCGCAGACCCGCGTAGTAGGGCAGCAGGGCGATGGCCCTGTCGCGCGGGGAGGCGGCGACCCCGACGTGACGGAGGTAGTGGCGGATGGGCCCGGTGTCCAGGACGCGCGGGGGAGCGGGGCGGGCGTCGCGTTCGCGACGGGCACCGGGCCTGCCAAGGCCGGAACGGGCGTAGAAGTCGTCAATGGCCGACAGATAGGTGTCGATGGTGCTGGAAGCACGGTTGTTGTCCTTGAGGTGGCGGTGAAACCCGAGCACCGCGCCGGCCGCCGCTGCGGAGTCCGTGAGCGGGTCGCCGGGCAGGGTCTCACCGGCCGCCCGGTCGGCCAGCCAGGCGAGGTAGCCGCGCAGCCGGGAGATGTACTTCTCCTTGGTCGAGTCGGTCAGCGGGGCGTGCCTGAGCGCGACGGCGTACTCGGCCAGGACGGCCGCCTGAGGATCGGGGAGCGGTACGGCCCGCGACCGGCGTGTGTTTCCGGGAGCCGCTACGCGCGGTGGCGTGCTGTCCGAGGCCGGATTCCCTGACGTCATCTCGTCATTCTACTTCCGGAATCACAGATTTCCGGAAGACGTGAGGTAGGGTGGAGGTCACCGAGGTCTTTTCGAGCGTTGGCACCCAGGTCGGCGTCGCCCCCGGCGAACCACCACCAGCGGTCCTGTTTCTCAAGGGCCTGACAGGTCGGTCGACCATGGCCATGACGCCGATGTTCGTCTTTCATGCACCGGGCCCGGCCGCCCACGAAAACGGCGATCCCATCAGCGATCGCCCGGCCACCCCGTTGAGTGCGGCCCAGGAACGGAAATACATGATCAGTCTTAACGGTCCCAGCACCACCATGAGTCGCACGTGTGTCGGCATGGAAGGCCTGACGGTCGGCAGGACCGACCTGAGCGCCGTCCGGCGCACCATCGCGACGGTCATCCGGCCGTCCGGTGAGATCGACATCTTCACCAGCCACGCGCTTCGCGAAAGCCTGCTGCGTGTCCTGCGGCACAGCAAGAGCACCCTCATCGTCGACCTGTCAGGAGTGTCCTTCTGCGACGCCTCCGGCCTGGCCGTCCTGGTCGGCATCCAGCGGCGCGCCCGTTCGATGGGCATCACCCTGGCCCTGAGCTCGCCCCGCCCGTTCATGGCCCGGCTGCTGCGCATCACCGGCCTGGACCGCAGCCTGCCGATCGCCGCGTGACCTGACGCGCGGTCACCGCTCCCGGGATCGCGAACGCGTACCTGCCGCCGCGCCATCGCGGCACGTGACCACCATGGGTTCCGGTCCTCGTCGCCCGGGTTGACGAGAGGCCGGAGCGGACTGTCCCCTGCCGGACCAGCAGGGGGCAGTCCTCTGACATGTCACCGTCACGAGGCCGAGAGCGACCACTGCAGGCCCGCCGCGACATGCTTGATCGGAATTCCTGGCCTTGTCGTCATTGACGGGGATTAATCAGACATAAAGCCATGGATGCCCGAATTCGGTAATTAGGGTGACCCTATTACTTAATAATCGAGCCGCGCCACCAAAGCCTCGGATATCTCGCCATAATCAGGTACAGGAGGTGTCCATGCCCTTCTTTATCCGATCGGTGGAGTCGCGGTTGCTGCCGGTCCTGCGAAAACACCGCGACAGCCCCATCGAGGCGCTGGTCGCGCACTCCGGGCTGTCGCCGGAAGAGGTGCGAAAGTCCCTTTCCACGTTGCGACGCCGGGGACTGGTCGCCGAAACCGGCGAAGGCCGGTATTCGCTGACCGACATCGGCGTCAAGACCAGCCTCCACGCCGCCCCCGACGACACCCGCGACCGATCCTCCGGCGTCTTCCTCCTCGACGACGAGATCGAGGAGGCGGCGAGCAGCGCCTCGGAGGCCGAACTCAACAGCGCGCTCGACGACGCGCTCGGCACACCCGAGCGAGAGCCCGCCCCAGAACCCAGTGCGGATCCCAGTGCGGATCCCAGAGCGGAACCCGAGCGCTAGGACGGCCGGCCATGCAGCATTCCCCGTGGTTGTCCCTGTTGTCGGCGGCCGTCGCCGGCGGAGTGACACTCTTCGACATGGACCGGACGTTCATCGTCGGCGACGTGTCCGGCTACCGCGTCCACCGATCCGCCTGGTGGTGGGGCTTCGTCCTGGTCAACTGCGCGACCGCCGCCGTGGTGTACTTCGGCCTGGCCGCGGTGCCCGCCTTCAGGGACTGGAACTCCTGGCTGTTCGCGGCCGGGATCGGCGTCTCCTACCTGGCGCTGGTCAGGCTGAAGTTCGCCACCGTCTCGTACCAGAACACCCAGATCCCGGTCGGGCTGGACACCTTCTACGAGTCGGGGCGCCAGTTCGTCTTCAAACGGATCAACGAGGCGGTCAAGGCCGACCGGGCGCGGCTGGCCCGGCGGCTGATCGAGGACCACGACGTGAAGTCGCTGGGCAACCAGATCCGGCTGGACATCAACCTGGACGCGCTGCTCACGCCGGAGGAGAAGAAGACCCGGCTCGCCTGGCTCCTGAAGGTGTTACAGGATCCCGGCTTCGACGAGGAGCAGAAGAAGACGACCATGGCCGTGTACCTCGCTTCGGGAACCCAGGTCTGAGGGCCATGGCCGTGCCGTACGCGCCGGGCGCCTTCGGTGACCTCTCCTGCCCGCGCTGCGGGGAGCCGCTGCCCGAGACCGAGTGCTGGATGGTGCTGACCCCGGACAGCGACCCCGCCCTGCTCGACCTGGTCGAGCGGGGCGAGCTGAACCTGGCGACGTGCGCGGTCTGCGGCCAGATCGGCGACCTCAACGTGCCCGTGCTGTGGGCCGAGCCTGGCCGGAGCATCCTGGTCTACGACGCCTTCACCGCCTCCCGGGAGGAGTCCGCGATCCGCCGGGACATCTTCGCCGAGCTGGCGGAGCTGGACGGGTTCGACGTCGAGGCGCTGCGCGGCAGCTCGCTGACCGTCCGCGACTTCATGGAACTGATCGACTTCCTGGAGATGGACGACGACCTGTTCGACCTGGCCGTCACCGCGTCGCGAATGCGGGAGGCCAGGATGGGCCTCTTCGGCGCGGACAGGGTCGAGGCGATCCTGCGGGACGTCGAGGCGTGCCCCGTCTTCTTCATCGGCGACTACGAGCGCTCGGCCGAACTGCTCGGGCACGCCGAGTTCTGGCAGGGCGAGCAGGCGGAGAGCCTGCGGGCGATCTTCGCCGACGGGCTCGACCCCGAGGACGAGACGGCGACCCCCGGGCTCAGGCCGCGACGGCTGCCGCCGTCCGCCCGCGAACGGTTCAACGCCGCGCTCGCCGAGGCCGCCGAGGTCATCACGGCCGAGGAGGGCGAGCTGATCGGCACCGAGCGCGCCCTCGGCGTGCTGGTGGACCGGGCGATCACGCTGACCCCCGAGGAGGCCGAGCGCTTCGGCGGGGCGGGGGCCGAGGCCGCGGCGCGCTTCGAAGGGCTGGCCGAGGTGTTCGAACGGCTCGGCGCCGAGCCGCCCGAGCCTCCAGCCGAGCCGCCGGGGCGCGACGCGCTCCGCGAGGTCGTCGGCCGCGTCGGCGGCGGGGAGTACCGGCCGTTCGCCTGGGACCTCCTCCCCGAGGCCGTCGAGCCGCCCCCCGGTCTGGAGGAGGCCGTCGCCGCGTACGTGGACGGCCGGTACGAGGAGGCGCTGGAACGCGCGCTGCTGGCGGAACGTTCCTGCGAGCCCGACCAGGTACGGCTGTGCGCCCTCTACACCGCGATGCTCACCCTGGAGTGCGACCGGCCGTACGGCCGGGGCCTGGCCCGCGACGCGATCGCCGCGACGGTCGCGAGCATCGAGGAGACCGGACAGGCGGAGGTCAACGAGCTGACCGGGCTGGCGCACGTCCAGCGGGTGCTGGGTGAGGTGGAACGGCAGGTCGGGGAGTTCCAATGGTCCCTCAACTACCAGCTCACCGCGTTCGACCTCTACCTGACCCTGTCCGACTGGGGCTGGCTCTCCGAGGTCGGGCCCGCGCTGGTCGTGTCGCTGGTGGCGTTCGGGCGCAAGGACGAGGCCTTCCAGATCGCGCTGCTACTGGACAACGAGGAGTTCTGGCCGAGGGTGCCCAGGGAGCCGCTGGCCCGGATGTTCAGCGCCATGGCGTCCATCGAGGAACCCGGCCTGGAGCTGGTCTGCGACCTGGGCGACGGGCAGACCAGGGTCGTGGAACGGGACGGTCACCCGTCGAGGATCATCGTGGAGTTCCGCGCCCCCGGACAGCCCGACCAGTCCGCCAGCACGATGATCATCGGCAATCGGGGCCTGAACGAACTGGTGCGGCTGCTGGCCGCCGCCGACGACGACGATCCGGCCGACCGACTGCGGCTGCTCCTCGCGGTGCAGCAGGTGGAGGCGTACCTGCTCGGCTCGGGGCGCGAGTTCCGCGAGACGGTGGACATGACGCTGGTCCGCAACGTGCACCAGCTCGTCGCGATGGCGATGCGGGCGGCCGGGGACGACCCGCCGCTGCCGGTGGTGGCGGACGTCGCGCTGGCCTTCGCGACGGCCTGCCAGGTGGCGGTGACCGAGGCGCTCAGAGCGGACGAGATCTTCGCCCGGGGCGGCTCGACCGGCGACCTGGGCGCCTACCTGTGGGGCCTGGCCCTGCTCACCGGCAAGGTCGCCTACGAGCTGGACCGCGTGCTGGACGGCCTGCGCCGGTTCACCATGACCGACCACGGATCGCTGACCGAGGCCGTCCTCACCTCCTACGCGCTGACCCTGGAGACCGCCGGCGAACTCGACAAGGTCATCGACCTCTACCGGGAGCTGATCCCCCGCGCCGAGAAGCGGCGCTCGGTGTTCCTGAACCGGACGCTCACGCTGTGGGCGCAGGCCGCGATGAGCCCGCCGTACATCCGGCTCTCCCGCTGTCTGTTCGCCCGGTTCCTGTCCGGCGGCGACCTCGGCGACGCCTTCCTCGCGGCCGACGCCCTCGAACGGCACCGCGCCCGCGAGCTGCGGCGGCTGGGCATCGCCCGCTCCGGGACCGAGCCGTCCCGCTGGCTGGTGGCCCCGCTCGACTCGGCCTCGGCCGCGCTGCCGGACGGCCACGCCGTCGTCTGCGTCGGCCTGCACCCCCACACGGTCCGCGTGCCGGGACGGTGGATGGCGGTCGGGACCTCTGCCGGAGGCGCCGGCGCATGGGCGCAGGAGACCACTCCCCCGGAACTGCTGTACGAGACTCACCTGTGGTTCGCCCACCAGATGCAGCAGGCGGCGCAGGCGGTGCGCCGGGCACGGGTCGCCACCATGGCCGAGTACACCGCGATCCTCGAACAGCACGTCCCGGCCGCCGACGCCGAGGCGCGGCTCTGCACCCTCTGGAAGGCCCTCGGCGAGGGCGCCGGACGGTTCGGCGAGCTGCTCATCAGCACCGAGGACTACGCGCTGCTGCTGCCCTGGTCGGCCGCCGCGCTGGTGGCGGCGGAGCGGGAGCCCGTGGTGCGGGTCCTGGCGACCACGGCGACGGCCGGGCAGCGCCCGGGGGCCGTCGATCCGGCCCCTTCGATCGTGGTCGCCGTCCAGGACGACCACTCCGACCGTGAGAACGCGCGGCTGGCGGAGGCGGGTGAGCAGGTGGCCGATCTGATCGCGGCCGAGCAGCCGTCGGACGACGCCCGAGTGATCGCCGTTCCCCAGTCGGAGCTGTCCGTCGCGGGCCCGGCCCACGCGCTGGTGCTGCTGGGCCACGGCCGCCGGGGGCACGGCCTGTCCCACCGGCTCCACGAGTTCGCCGAGCCGCCCCGCACGGTGGTCCTGCTGGGCTGCTGGTCGGCGCACATCGACCAGAACCTCGCCCACATGGAGGTCGAGGGCCTGGCCGTCGATCTGCTGGGCGCGGGCGTCGAGGCGGTCGTCGCGTCACTGTGGCCGGTGACGCTGGAGGCGGGCGCGCTGCTCACCTCCGCCTACCTCGCCGAGCTGAGCCAGGGGCTCTCCCCCGGCCGGGCGTTCGCCTCCGCTCGCGCGGCGCTCCGATCCGATCCGGCCTTCGACCACCCGGCCGTCTGGTGTGGTTTCACGCTGTTCGGCTGACTCCGCCGAAACCGGGCGCGAGAAAACGTTTTCTCGGCGAGAAAGGCAGGATAGTCGCAATCCGAAATTAGTTAATCACGGAACGGACATTCTTTAAAACCATTTACGGCCATGCGTGAACCCCATAAGGTGCCGATCATGAAACTACTGCTGTCAGCCATCGCCGTGGGCGCGCTGGTCTCGGTACCGGGTACGGCCGCGATGGCCGCAACGGCCACCGGATCCGGGCCGCGGGCCCTGAACGTGGTGGCCATGGGGGACTCCTACGGGTCCGGCACCGGGGCCGGAGACTATCAGCCGGGCACCGAGGGGAACTGTTGGCGCAGCGCCAACTCATATTCCGAGGTCGTCGTCCGGGAACTGCGCGAGCAGAACCGGCCGGTGAAATTCACGAACGCCACCTGCAGCGGCGCGACCACCAAGCACCTGCGTGAGTCGTTCAAGGGCCAGGCGCCCCAGTTGGACGCGCTCGCCTGGAACACCGATGTGGTGCTGCTGAGCATCGGCACCAACGACATCGGTTACGCGGGATACGGCGGGATCTGCATGCAGGCGGACTGCACGGGGGCGCCCACCAGCGCGATCCTCGACCGTATGCCGGCGATGCGGACCAGCGTCAAGACCGCCCTCGCCGACATCAGGGCCCGCAGCCCGCGCGCCCAGATCGTGCTCACTGGGTACGGCCAGCAGGTCACCCCCGGCGAGAACGCGGCCGACGTACCGCTGGACCCGATCTGCGGGGCCAATGTGTTCAGCGCCCAGGAGCGGGTGGAGGGCAACCGGGTCGCCGCCGCCCTGGACGGCACGCTGAGCGGCGCCGCCCGGTGGGCCAGGGCGCACGGCGTCCGGGTCAAGTACGTCAGCCCCTACACGGGTTCGGGCGAGGTTCGTCCCGAGTTCGAGGGTCACTCCCAGTGCGAGGCCGAGCCGACCTTCTACCGGGGCTTCGACTCCCTCGCCCCGGGCCAGGAGGGCCAGGAGGCGGTCCTGCACCTCAACCAGCCGGGACAGGCGGCACTCGCCGACCTCGTCCGGGACCGGGTTCCGGCGCTGCGCCCCGCCGGTTCCTGAGGCGGACACGACCGGCACGGCCGGGCACGATCGCATAGGCTGGCCGCACGCGGTCGACGGCGAGGAGCCAGTGCGTGCGATCTGCCGATGAGCACGAGCCCATGGCGGCCCTCGCGGCCCGTCATGGGCTTCGTCCGGCCCTCGCCCGGCCGAGGATCGGGGCCTATCTCCGCCAGGTGTGGCACCGCAGGCACTTCACCCTGGAGTACGCCTCCTCCCGCAACGCCGCACGCTACACCGGCTCGCCGATCGGCCGCCTCTGGCAGGTCCTCACGCCGCTGCTGAACGCCGCCATCTACTACGTGATGTTCGGCGTGATCCTGGGCGGCCGGGTCGGCATCGAGGACTACCCGGCGTTCCTGCTGACCGGGATGTTCGTCTTCACCTTCACGCAGCGCTCGATCGCCACGAGCGCCAAGTCGATCTCCGGCAACCTGTCGCTGATCCGCGCGCTGCACTTCCCGCGCGTGTCGCTGCCCATCTCCTGCGTCATCCAGGAGTTGCAGCAACTGTGCTACTCGATGGGCGTGCTGGCGGTTCTCCTGGTGCTGACCGGGCAGTTCCCCACCTGGCACTGGCTGCTGCTGCCGGTGCTGCTGGCCCTGCAGACGATGTTCAACCTCGGCGCGGGCCTGGTGGTCGCCAGGCTGGGCAGTTCGATGCGCGACATCAATCAGTTGCTCCCATTCGTCACCCGGGCATGGCTCTACAGTTCCGGGGTCTTCTTCTCGATCCAGGACAAGGCGGTGGGCCACCCCACGGCCGGGAACGGCTGGTCTGGCGCGAACCTGCCGCAGTGGGTCGCCGACCTCATGTACCTCAACCCCGCCGCCTCCTTCATGGAGGCGGCGCGCGAGATCCTCATGACGGGGTACCGCGACGCTCCGTACGCCGGTCCGCCGTGGATCTGGGCGAGTTGCGCGGGCTGGGCGGTGCTCATGCTGCTTTTCGGCCTCTGGTACTTCTGGCGCGCCGAGGCCTCCTACGGCCGAGGCTGAGCCATTACCCTAAACACTAAAATACAAGAATTCTAGAATAGCTGAACCCGGCTATTCGGCCGCAATTCCCCTGATAGCGTCACCACGCCAATTCGGCGCCCACCTGACGTGGTGGAACGCGAAAAGGGGACACATGAACAAGTTAATCGGGGTGGGGCTGGCGGCGGCCATGCTGACCGGGATGACGGGGCTCACGACGGTCCCGGCGACGGCGGCGACCCCCGGAGAGAGCGAGCCGATCGTGTTCGGCGCGTGCCCGGAGCCACTCGCCAAGCCCTATCCGGAACTGACCTGTGCCGTCGTTCCGGTACCGCTGGACTACGCGAATCCGGACGGCGGCACGGTGAACCTGATGGTGTCGCGGCGCGCCTCGACCGATCCGGACAAGCGCAAGGGCGTGCTGTTCGTCAACCCGGGCGGCCCCGGCGGCTCGTCCAGCGAGCGGGCCGGACGCCTGTCGAAGGCCGACGCCCAGGGCCGGACCCGCCTGCCCCAGGAGGTCCTGGACGCCTACGACATCATCGGCATGGACCCGCGCGGCGTCGGGCTCAGCCAGCCGGTCAGTTGCGTCCACCCGGACTTCTGGCAGGGGCCGCGACCGGACCCGGACGACCAGGCGAACCGGGACAAGATCTGGAACGACTGGCAGACCTTCGCGCAGGAATGCGGGCGAAAGCAGGGCACCCGGCTGAAAACCCTCGGCACCCGCAACGTCGCGCGGGACATGGACCGGGTGCTGTCCCTGCTGGGCGAGAAGAAGCTGAACTACCTCGGCTACTCCTACGGCACCTACCTCGGGGCCGTTTACGCCACGCTGTTCCCGGACCGGGTCGGCCGGATGATCCTGGACAGCAACATGAACCCCGAGCCGAGGGAGTTCTACCGGGCGGCCACGGTGGCGCAGGTAGAGCCGCTGCAACGCCGGGTGGACGCCTGGCTGGCCTGGACGGCCCGCTACGACGACGTCTTCCACCTCGGTGACACGCGCAAGAAGACCAGGGCGGCCTGGGACGCGACCCTCGCGGCGTTCCGCACACCGCACGGCACCGTCGGCGCCGACGAACTGCTGGGCACGGTGTCCGGCCTGATGTACGACGAGAGCGGCTGGCAGGCGCTCGCCCAGTCGGTGGCGGACTTCACGCTCCGCCAGGACGACGCCGGGCTGGTCGAGCTGGCGGGGTCCACGCCGAGCGTCGCCCAGGAGCAGGGCATCGCCGCCTTCAGCTCGGTGATGTGCGTGGACGCGGCCTGGCCGTCCGAGCGGGCGGCGTACGAGAGCGACGCCGCTCGGTTCCCGAAGTCGTTCCAGTTCGCCTGGTACAACATCGGCAACGCGACGTCGTGCGCGAACTGGCCCGCCGGGCATGAGGAGCGGGTGCTGCCGACCGGCAAGGGGCTGCCGAAGATCCTGATGTTCAACAACGTCGACGACCCCGCGACCCCCTACCGGGGAGCGCTGGGGATGCACCGGTCGCTGCCGACGTCGGTGCTGGTCACCGCGCTCAACGCCGGACGGCACGGCGTGTTCGCCAACCCGATCGCGCAGCGGAACACCGACGCCCAGCGGATCGGCGCGGCCTACCTGGTGGACGGCGTGCTGCCCAGGCGCGACATCGTCATCCCCGGCCACAAGCTGCCCGTCCCGACCGCGGACCGGGTGGACGTCTCGACGGTCCCGACGCCCGGACTGCTGACCGTGGAATAGCGCCGCGGGTCAGCCCGCGACGGCCGCGTCGTCGTCCGGGGCGGAACGCCGGTCGAGCACGAACACCACGGCGGCACCGTCCTGCTCGGGGTCGGGTGTCCGCTGCACGCCTGCATTCCTTCTCGGGCCCGTCACCTGGCGGTTCGGGAACGTTCCGCCGAGAGTACTGTCCGAATCGCCCGATCAGGTGGCCGGGTCCCGACCCGGCCGCCCCTCCGCTCCCCGGCGGGAAGCGGAAGGCGGCGGCGCGGATCAGGCGAGGCCGCGGGCCTCGGCGTTGTGCAGCCGGAGACGGTGGTCGGCGAAGACCTCGTCGTTGGACGAGACCGTGGCGCCGGGCACGGTCGGCGAGACGAAGGTCGGGACCACGACGCCCTGGGCGGCCAGCGCGGCGGCCGTGCGGGTGACGATCTCGTGGCTGACCACGCACGCCACCACGGTGGACGCGCCGCCGACCGGGCGGTCCCAGCCGTCCACCTCGACGATGGCGTCCTGGACGGGAACGCCGGTGTCCACGGTGACGTCGCAGATCTCGGCGATCCGGCGGCCACTGGAGTGCTCGGCCGGGCGGTCCAGGTTGGCCCGCGAGGTCACCGCGACGGTGAACAGGCCGCGCTTGACGCCGTACATGGCGGCCTCGACCGGGGCCGCGTTGCGACCGCCGTGGGAGTAGACGATCAGGACGTCGCCCTCGGAGATCGGCTCGTGGTCGAGGTACTGCTCTACGTAGCCCTCGGTCCGCTCCAGCCACAGCAGCTCGCGCACCCCGCCGGGTCCGAGCACGTTGTGCCACATCAGGCGGGGGTCGGTCAGCGGGTGCAGACCGGCGAAGCTGCCGTAACGGGGGAAGGCGTCCATGGTGGGGATGACCGAGTGGCCGCTGCCGTACAGGTGGATCAGGCCGCCGGTGCGCACCGCCTCGGCGCACTTGGCCGCCACGGTGTCCAGCACCTCGCTCTGGGTGTCCAGGCGTTCCAGGATCTCGATGAGATTCCGGGTGTATGTCACTGTCTTTCCTTTCATGAGGGGGTCTCAGGGGTTCCGCAACGCGAGGCGGACCCGGTAGCGGTCGCCGCGCATCACGCTGCGGACGTACTCGAAGGGGCCGTGGGCGTCGTAGGTCAGCCGTTCCACGTAGAACGCGTGCGCCCCGGGGGCCACGCCGAGGGTCGGGGCGTCCTCGTTCAGCACGCCGCCCACGGTGAACGTCTCGATCGCCTCACGCGGGACCAGGCCGTACACCTCGCGGAGGGCCTGGTAGAGGGAGCGGTCGGAGAAGTCCAGGTCGGCCACGCCGGGGAAGCGCTCGACGAGTAAGAACGCCGTCTGCACGCCGACCGGGCGGGTGCCGTCGGTGCGCAGCCGCCGCAGCCGCAGCAGCGGGGTCTCGCCGGCCAGGCCGGTCTCCTTGGGCACCCCGGCCTCGGCGGCGGTGGTCAGCTCCTGGTCGAGGACCTGGGATCCGGCCGTGTGGCCGAGGTCGCCGAGTTCGGCGGTGAACGACGTGACGCCCCGGACGCCGGCGGTCAGGCTGGTGTCGCGGACGAACGTGCCGCGGCCCTGCTCGCGGACCAGGACGCCCCGGTCCACCAGGCGGGCCAGGGCCTGCCGGATGGTGACGCGGCTCACGCCGTACGCGGTGCCGAGTTCGCCCTCGGTGGGCAGCCGGGCGCCGGGCAGCCACTCCCCGGCATCGATGCGGTGCGTCAGGCTTCGCTCGACCTGCAGGTAGAGCGGCAGGCCCGAGGCGGGGTCGAGCCCTTTCACGATCACCATTCGTCTCCCATCCCGGCGGCGAGCAGCGCGCCGACCACCCCCGCGTACGGCCCGAGCGCTGCGGCGCGCACCGGCACCCGCCGGCCGTCGGGCGAGGCGAACCTGTCGATGTCCAGCAGTGGTGCGAGTACGTCCATGGCGCCGCTGAGCCCGCCGCCGACCAGGATCACCTCGGGGTCGAGGACGCTGGCCAGCGCGGCGATCCCGCGTCCGAGCCGGGCGGCGTAGGGCCGCAGCTCGGTGAGGGCGGCCTGGTCTCCGTCGCGCGCGGCGGAGACCAGTTCCGGGCCGCGCGGGCCGAGCGCGGTGCCCGAGGCCGCCAGTTCGTACGGCCCGTGCCCCCGCTCCACGCCCTCGTCGCCAGAGGGCAGCCAGCCCCACGAACCGGCGCTGCCGTGCGCGCCGCGCCACACCCGCCCGTCGATCATCAGCGCGCCGCCGATCCCGGTGCCCACGGCGACCAGGACGGCGGAGCGCGCGCCCTCGGCCGCCCCTTCAGCGGCCTCGGCGAGCAGGGTGAGGTGACCGTCCAGCCCGAGGCGTACCGGAGCGCCGGTACGGGACCGCAGGTCTTCGGCGAACGGGCGGCCCTGGAGCCAGGGCAGCGCCGGGACGAACATCGGCCGCCCGCCGTCCGACGTGCCAGGCAGCCCCACGCCGATCACGGCCGGGCCGGGCCCGGCCAGCTCGGTCAGCAGGCCGAGCAGCTCGTCGTAGGACCCGGGCACCGGCACGGCCCGCACCTCGCCGCGCACCCCGCCGGACTCCCGCAGGACCCGGACGGAGGTGCCGCCGATGTCGACGCCGACGCGGGCCCCCGTGGCCGGGACGGCGCCGCTCATCCGCTCACCCTCTCTCATCCCTTCACTCCCGAACGGGAGATGCTCTGCACGAACACCCGCTGGGCGAGCAGGAAGACCAGAATCGTGGGCACGCTGGCGATCAGCGCTCCGGCCATGACCACGTTCTGGTACTGCACGCTCGTGCTGTAGGACAGCAGTTGGCTGAGCGCGAGCACCACCGGGAACTTCGAGTCATCCTGCAGGATCGACAGGGGCCACAGGAAATTGTTCCAGTAGAAGACGAATGCGAAGATCGCCAGGCTCACCAGCGCGGGGCGCACCAGCGGGGTGATCACGCGCAGCAGGATGCGGCCCTCGCCCGCGCCGTCCACCCGGGCGGCGTCGATGAGCTCGTCCGGGATGTCGGCGATGAACTGCCGCATGAGGAAGATCCCGAAGGCGTTGGCCAGCCAGGGCAGCATGACGCCGAGGTAGCTGTCGGCCAGGCCCATCGTGGAGACCAGCCAGTACAGCGGCACCAGGGTCACCACCGGCGGCAGGAACATGGTCGCGACCACCGCCCAGAACAGGAAATCCCGTCCCTTGAAGTGATATTTCGCGAACACGTAGCCCGCCATCACGCTGGTGACCAGCACCGACACCGTGGACACCCCGGCGATCAGCACGCTGTTCAGGAACGCGCTGCCGAACGGCACGACCTCGAAGACCTCGCCGAACGCCCCGAACCCGGGAGCCGACGGGAACCACGACGGCGGGATCCGCTGCAGCTCCTCCGGCCCCTTCAGGCTGGAGATCAGCATCCAGTACAGCGGGAACAACGGCGGCAGCATCACCAGCGCGAGCGCCGCGAAGGCCGCGACGCGACCCACGACCGTCCTCATGACCGCCTCCGCATCGCCACCAGGAACAGGCCGCCCACCGCCAGCAGCACCACCAGCAGGCTGAACGCCATCGCGCTGGCCTGACCCGCCAGGCCGTTCTGGAACGCCGCCCGCTGGATCGCGAACGACAGCACCGTGGTGCTCTCCGCCGGCCCGCCCTGGGTGAGGATGTAGACCGGGTCGAACACCTGGATCGCGTTGATCGCCGCGATCAGCGCCACGAACGTCGTCGTACGGCGCAGCAGCGGCAGTGTCACGCTCACCGTCTGCCGCCAGAATCCCGCGCCGTCGATGCGCGCCGCCTCGTACAGGTCACCCGGGATCTGGGTGAGGCCCGCCACGATGAGGATCGTGTAGTAGCCGATCATCTGCCACACGTGGAAGATCACCAGCGAGACCAGCGCCGTGCCCGGATCGCTGAGCCAGTCCGGCGGATCCAGCCCGATCAGGCTGAACATCTGCGCGAACGGCCCGTAGTCCGGGG
Organism: Spongiactinospora sp. TRM90649; assembly: GCF_029382225.1. Taxonomy (GTDB): domain Bacteria; phylum Actinomycetota; class Actinomycetes; order Streptosporangiales; family Streptosporangiaceae; genus Spongiactinospora. The sequence continues at coordinate 38,798 of NZ_JARLTC010000026.1, read as the reverse complement.
CGTACAGGGCGCCCCACACGATCGCGATCGCGACCGTCGGCACGACGTACGTGGAGAACAGCACGGCCCGCGCCAGTCCCTTCCCGATGATCTTCGGGAAGTACAGCAGCATGCCGAGCGCGAGCGCCAGGGGCAGGGTGATCACCAGGACCAGCACCACGTACACCAGCGTGTTCCGCAGCGAGGTGAAGAAGCCCTCGTTACCCAGGAGATCCTGGTAGTTGCCGAGCCCGCGCCACGTCATCTCCGAGAGAGGCGTGAACATGGACCAGTCGTGCAGGCTGATCCAGAAGGTCAACCCGATCGGCACCACCACGAACAGGCCGAGGATGAGCATCGCGGGCGACAGCAGCGCCGTCGTCGCGAGACCTCTCCCCGATCCGCCGACGGCCGGCCCCCGCCCCCGGCGCGTCCTCACGCGCCTGCCTTGGTCAGGATGTCGGCGATCTCGCGCTGCGCCGCCGTCATGGCCTCCTCGGCGCTCGCCTTACCGAACACGATGTTCTCCACGTGCTTCTGCAGCGCCTGGCTCATCGCCTCACCGCCGAGCACCGACGGGAACGGCACCGCGTTGGGCAGCTCCTTGATGTACGCGGCCAGGAACGGGTCGGACAGCTCGTCCTGGTGCGCGGTGAGATCGCTGGTCCTGCTGGGCAGGATGCCCATCGAGGTCAGGATGTCGCCCATGGCCGAGGAGCCCTGCTTGCCACTGTCCGGGCCGTTGAGATAGGTCAGGAACTTCCACGCGGCGTCCTGGCGCGGCTTGGCGGCCTTGCCGTTGACCACGGTCAGCCAGGAGTACGACACCGCGGCCGACTTCTCGCCGTCGGGGCCGACCGGGATGGGGGCCACGCCCACGTCGGAGTAGCGGGAGCCCATGGCGTCCTTCAGGGCGCTCTGCCACCAGTTCGCCATGACGATCATGCCGGTCTTGCCGTTGACGAAGTTGTCCAGGTAGGGGCCGGTGGTGTTGGCGTTGGCGTTGCTCATCGAGGGCTGGGTCGCGCCGTCCTTGATCAGGTTGGCGTACAGCTCGGCGGCGGCCTTCACCTTCGGGTCGGTGAGGGTCGGCTTGCCGTCGCCGTCCAGCATCGCGCCGCCGTTGGAGTTGACCAGTGACAGCCACGGGTGGGCCACTCCGGCGGGCCAGCTCGTGATCACGCCGAAGCCCTGCTGGGTGACCTTGCCGCCCTCGCGCTTGGTGAGCTTGCGGGCGGTCTGCACGAGCTCGTCCCACGTCTTCGGCGGCTCGGTCACGCCCGCGGCGGCGAACAGCTTCTTGTTGTAGTTGAGCGCGTAGAGGTCGACCTCGTTCGGGTATCCCCGGGGCTGCCCGTCCTTGGTGACGCCCTGCACCAGGTTCTCCGGCCAGCCCGCGGACAGGTCCTTGCTCACGTCGGCCGGGGCGGGCGCGGCCAGGCCGTCGCGCACCAGCTCGGGCAGCCACAGGTCGTAGATGCTCGCGATGGTCGGGCCGTTCGGGCTGCTGCCCTGGGTGCGCAGCGTGCTCAGCAGGTTGGCGAACGGCACCGCGCGCACGTTCACCGAGATGCCGGGGTTCTTCTTCTCGAACTCCGACGCCGCCGTCTTCAGGGCCTTGACCTGTTCAGGTCCCCAGTGCGTGAGAAACGAGATCGTCTGCTTGCCTCCGGAGCCTCCGCCCGCGTCGTCGTTCTGTCCGCCGCAGGCCGCCATCGAGCCGACACCCACGACCAGCGCCGCCGCGGTCAACGCGGCACGCCTCGTACTGATCCTCAAAGGGGGTACCTCCTCCCCACCACGACGCCGCCGACAGAGGCGATGTCGTTACATCATTAGGTTGTTATAACGAATTTTTCCCGAAACGGGAAGACCGCCAGGCAATCGATCTTGAATCGGGCTTGATATAGAACTGGTGTTCCCATTTTGAATGAGTCGGTTGACTCCGGCTTGAATCACCCGAGGGCGTCCACGTTTTCCTGCCAATGTTCACCGACTCCCTGCCACATTCCACCGAGCGGATGTTTCCGCAGCTAGGGTGCGGTTTATCGGGGTGAGCAGTACGAAACATGGCAGGAGCGCACAATGCTTGATCAGAAGAACGGGTTCCCCTCGACGGCACTGCCCGGTCCCGGTGACCCCCGTTCCCTGACCGAAGCGCTCGCCTTCCGGGAACTGGCCTCACTCGTCGGGCACACCAGGGCCGAACTCCTGTGCCTGCTGGACCGGCCGATGACCATGGGCACCGTGGCGGCCTTGGTCAACATCACCCCGGCCGGAATCACCTACCACTGCGACCGACTTCAGGACGCGCGGCTGATCTCACGCGATCGGCGGGGGCGTGAAGTGTGGATCGAGCGGACGTCCCGCGCGCAGACGCTGCTGGACCTGTTCTGGCTGGGCGGCGGGATCGCTCACCGTACGTCACCGGGGCGAGGCGTCATCTGACGCACCGAGGAACGGCGGTTCGCCGCCGGAACACGAACAGGCCGGGCGCGGTGCACCGCGCCCGGCCGTTCATCCGAGAAGGTTCGCCGATTCGGTCGGCGCAGTTACCGCCGGTCTTGGTGGACCACAGAGGCTTTCCGCTCTCTTTGAGTGGGCGCTCGTGTGGGCGGGCTTGGGGGTGGGCGTGGCGCTCGCCGACGCCGTGGCGGCCACCGTACAGGCGGCCGCCACGGCGAGCAGCGAGCCCAGCGCAGTATGTCTGATATATCTCAACTATTGCTCCCTCTTCAGGTCGGGGCCCCGATGCCAACCATCAGAGGGATATCCATCCCGTTCGTTTCCAGATATGGTGAAATCACCAGTCGCGATTTCCGGCGACCACGACACCGCCATTGGTGATACGCACGCTATCGGTGATCCGTACGCTGTCATCGGCCAGGCTCGGAGCGGCGCCGACGACGGCGAGAACGGCGGAGAAGGCGGCGGTGGCGAGCAGCGCCCCAATGGTGCGTCGCATGGTTCCTCCCGTGTGCGAGATATCGAGCGTCCAGCCTCCCACCCGAAAATCCCAGCCCACCAGTCGAACACGTGCCTAATACCCACGGTTTCCTGCCAACCTGACCCCCAGCCGCCCGGTCGGCGGGGGACGGCCACCGCCGCGCCGAAACGCTCAACCCCTTAGGAGCGATTGTTCATAAAAAATAGAAGGCCGGTCGGCGCGCTATCGCGATCCTTAATTCGATGACCTGGCGTAACATTCTTCAGGAATCCTGGAAGGTTCTAGGTTGACGCCGTACATTCTTATTCCGGCGACACCCGTTCTGTAATAATGACGTAGTGACATCGTTCCGTTCAGTTGTGGCCTTCGCGACACAGGGCATGAGCACATTCGCCCTGGGGAGCATTGGCAAAGGTTTCGCGGATCGGTCTGACAGGGGTGGAACAGGGTTCGACCTGACGATCTGCGCCGAGCGGCCTGGCCTGATCTACACCGATCTGGCTCTGCCCATACGAGTGAACGCGGGGCTCGACCGGCTCACCGAGGCCGACCTCGTCATCCTGCTCCCTCCTGACAATCCCCCGCTCTCTCTGTCCGGCGACCTCCGCGACGCGTTGCACACCGCCCACCGTCGTGGGGCGATCATCGCCGGCTTCTACACATCGAGCTACACACTGGCCGCCGCCGGTCTCCTCGACGGGCGCCGCGCCACCACCCACTGGAGCCTGGTCCACGACTTCGCCGCCCGCTACCCGGCGGTCACCGTCGTCCCCGAGGTGCTCTACATCGACGAGGGGAACATCCTCACCGGGGCCGGTGAGGCTGCCGGGATCGACATGTGCCTCCACCTCGTCCGCCGCGAGCACGGGACCGCGGTGGCCAACACCATCGCCCGCGAAATGATCACCCCGCCGCACCGCGAGGGAGATCAGGCCCAGTACTTCAGCACGCCCGTCCCCTCAAGCGCCGAACGGCAGCTCCACGACGCCATGGACTGGGCCCGCGCCAACCTCGACAAGCGCACGTCGGTCAGCGAACTGGCCGCCCACGCGCTGATGAGCCCCCGCACCTTCGCCCGCCGGTTCCGGGCCGTCACCGGCACGACCCCGCACGCCTGGCTGCTCGCACAACGCCTCAAACACGCGGAGGAACTACTGGAGACCACGGATCTCAACCTGGAGGAGATCAGCAGGCTCGTCGGCTACAACTCCGTCGCGGTGCTGCGCGAGCAGTTCATCAAACACCGGGGGATCTCCCCCCGCGCCTACCGGCAGACGTTCAGGCGGGCGGCGAACCCGCCCTCCGGCGACCTGCCACCACTGAAACCGCTGCGCAGGTCGGACGACCCATGCACGGCCTGAACCGGACGCGCAGCGACCGATGATCCCCGCAGGTCCCCGCCGGTGGCGGGGACCTGGAGGGACTTCATTCCGGGCCGCGCGGGAACCGGGGCTGTACCGGACCCGGCTCCGTATGGGACTCGGTATGAGACCCGGTGAGGGAAATCGTCGTCTCGGCGTCGAGCAGCCGGTCCAGCAGGGCGATGGTCGAGGTGAGGTCCTCCAGCACCGTCTCCGGGTGGGTCGTGCGCAGCCGGAGCACCGGCCGCCCGCCCACGTCGGTGGTCAGGACCAGCGCGTGCCCGTCGTCCAGCGTGGCGCGGGCCACCGCCCCGGTGATCCGGTCGACGGCGTCCGGCGGGAGCTGCGGCAGGTGCGGCCGGAAGGTGACGATGCCGAGCTGGGCGGGCGTGACGATCCGCCAGTGCGCCCGCTCCCTGAGCAGCTTCTCCGCGTACTCCGCCAGGGCGATGCCGTGCTCGACCGCGTCGTGGATCGTGTCCAGGCCGAAGACCTGCAGCGACATCCACAGGTGCAGCGCGTGGAAGCCGTGGGACGGCCGCGCGTCGTTGTCGTGGACGTTCGCCGGGTCGTGCGCGTCGCGGTCTCCGGCCGGGTGCCCGGCGAACGTCGGGAACGCCCGGCGCAGCACCCCGCCGTCGCGGAACAGCGTGCAGCCCACGTCGTAGGACCGGGACCACCACTTGTACGGGTCCACCGCGATGGAGTCGGCCCGTTCGAGCCCGCGCAGCAGACGCCTGCCCTGCTGCACCACGGTCGCGGCCCCGCCGTAGGTGGCGTCCACGTGCAGCCAGACGCCGTGCTCGGCGCAGATGTCGGCGATCTCCTCCAGCGGATCGACGGCACCGGTGCTCATCGTCCCGGCGGTCGCGACGACGCAGAACGGCGTGGCCCCGGCGTCGCGGCCGGCCTCGGCGCGGTCGGCGCGGATCGCGGCTTCGAGGTCCGCCGGGTCGAGCGCCGCCCGGCCGTCCGTGGTCAGCGTGCGCACCTGGGCGCTCCCGAAACCCAGGTAGGCCAGCCCGCGGGCGATCGCCGGGTTGGACTGGTCGCCGACGTACACCCGGCCTCGCGCGTCGGGACGGCCGAGCCGCTCCGCCCGCGCCGCGTGCAGCGCGGTCAGCGTGGAGGCGATGCCCCCGCCGGTGAACAGCCCGCCGGCCGTCTCGGGCAGCCCGTACGCCACGCGGACCCAGTCGAGGACCACCTCCTCCACCCTGGCCGCCCGCTCCCCGGCCAGCCAGTGCTCGGTGGAGACGTTGGCGCTGGACGCCATGAAGTCGGCGATCGCCCCCACGTAGTTCCCGGCCCCGGGCAGGTAGGAGAAGTGCCGCGGATCGTCGGTCACCGCCTCCGGCGGCAGGATGTCGGCGGCGACCTGCCCAAGGACCTCCTCCGGGGGCCGCCGCCCGGTGGGAATCGGCTCCCGCCGAAGCCGGTCGGTATCGGGACGGCCAGGCCGGGGCGCACGCGGCCCCGTCAGACGATCGATCACAAGGTCGACGGCGGCGTATCCGAACCGCCGCATCTCTTCTGCCGTCAGGCGCAACGGCGCACGGTCAGGATCCATAGCTCAGCATGGGGGTGTCCGTCCTCGGGTGTCTTGGACGATGTTGACATTTCAGGCGCGGCGATAGACCGCGGGCGACACTCCGACCAGCCGGGCGAAGTGCCGGTTCAGGTGCGCCTGGTCGTAGAAGCCCGCCCGCCGGGCCACGTCGGCGGGTGGCACGTCGGCGGCCAGGAGCCGCCGGGCCAGATCGATGCGCCGGGAGACCACGTACGCGTACGGCGTCAGCCCGGTGTGCCCGCGGAAGGAACGGATCAGGCTGCCGATCGCCACGTCGAAGTGCTCGGCCATCGACCGGACGGAGATCTGCTGGGTGTACTGGGCGTCGAGCACCCGCCGCACGGCCACGGCCAGCGTGCGGCCCGGCGCGGCCGCCCGTCCGAGCCGGGCCCCGGCGAAGATCCGGACCAGCGCGTTCAGCGCCAGCTCGCGCCGCTCCTCACGGTCGCTCCCGGCGGGCTCGTCCGCACCCGTGATGCTCCTCCCCTGGAGCGCCTCGGCCAGGCGCCGGACCGGGACCGGCGACTGGAGCACGTCGTCGAAGGTCGGGGTCGCGGTGTGGCCGACGATCTCGGCGACCAGGTTCGCCGCGACCGACATCGCGGTGTACTCCGCTCCACCGGAGGCGGTGACGCCCCCGTGGACCTCGTCGGGATGCAGCACCGTGGCGACGGCGGGCCGTACGGTGTGCCACGAGCCCCGGCTGCGCAGCCGGGCGCTGCCCGTCCAGGCCAGCCCGAAGGACCAGGTGGTGTGCGAATGGCTGGGGAAGCCATGCCCCGACGGGAGTCGAAGCCGCCGGCTGATCGCCGTGACGGTGTTCGGATCGGCATCCACGTCGCAGCTCCTTCGGCGTTCCGCCACCCAACACTAAACGATCGGTGCCGCCGCGGAGTCCCGGTGCCGCCGGCCGCGGATCGACCGCTGTAAGGCTCGCCGATCGCCGGCCGCGCCTCCATCGGTCAGAAGCATGATTTCCGGCGGCGAAGGTCGGGGCGGGGATGCCGGCATGGACGCCAGAGGGCCGGCCCTCCGCAGGAGGACCGGCCCGGACGGGTGATCGGATCAGAAGATCTGGTTGCTGGTCCAGCGCTGGCTGGGAGTGGCGGTGTCGCAGGTGGCGAGCACCAGTGCCGCGCCGGAGCCGCCGCTGCCGCCCGCGGACTGGACGCACATGTTGGTGCCCACGCCCGCCTTGAGCTGGTAGGTGACCCCGCTGATCGTGGGGAAGGTCCACTTCTGCGGGGCCGCCCCGGTGCAGGTGACCTGGACCACGGTGGTGCCCGCGGTGCCGCTGCCGCCGAGCGGGGCCAGGCACTTGTCGCTGAACCGGCTCTTGATCGTGTACGTGCCGCCGCCCGCGTCGTCCAGGCGCCACTGCTGGTTGCGGTAGCTGTTCAGCCCGTACTGCACGATGGAGGCGTTCTCGTCGGTGCTGTGGCCGTAGACGTCGATGCCCATGGGCTTGCCTTCGCCGTCCAGGACGTCGCTGGTGAAGATGGTGGCGATGCCATCGTCCACGCCGCCCGCGACGCCGGTGCCGCTGCCGGTCAGGATGATCAGCTGCTCGGACAGGTCGGAGGTGCGGGTGACCCCGTTCTGGGTGACCCGTTCCTGGAGCTGGTAGCCCGCGCTGGTGTTGGTCGGCAGGCCGGTCACCCGGATCGTGGGACGCCAGGGCTCGACGGTGGCGACGACCGTCCCGTCGCGCAGCAGATCGACCTCGTGGGTGATGCCCGCGCCGGACACCTTGCTGCTGGACTCGAAGGTGAAGGCGATCTCGGTGCCCTGCACGTCCACGCCGCTGAGCAACTGCGCCGGTAGCGCCGGGATCGTGGTCATGGTCGGTACGGACGACCCGTGCTCCAGGTAGGCGCTGTCGTTGGCGGCGTTCCAGTTGTTGTTCAGGTACGTGCCGACCGGCGTGACGCCGAAGTAGTCGTCCTTGTTGCAGTCCATCAGCCGGGTGGCGAGCCCGTCGGGGCAGGCCAGGGGGGTCGGGCCGCCCTGGCATAGGGTCTCGTTGGAGTCGCTGCAGTGGTAGCCGTCGACGTGGTTGGGCGCGTTCTCCAGAATGCCGCCCAGCGCGTGCGCGAGTTCGTGGGTCATCTCGTGCCCGGTGGCGCAGTTCGGTTCGAGGGAGATCCAGGTCGCGAAGGAGTTGTGCTTGTTGGTGGAACCCGGGCTGTCGTCGTTGTCGATCCGGTCGTCGCTGCTGGTCTTGCCGCAGCCGCCGCCGTTCTCGAAGTAGCCGATGTAGATGCGGTCGTCGTCGGTGTAGCCGGCGTTCTGCAGCGCCGCCTTCCACCCTTCGGGGGACGAGCCGGCGGGTACCTGAACGCTGTCGATCGCCACGTCACAGCCGGTGGACCCGGTGGTCTCGAAGCGGACCCAGCGCTCGGCGCCGTCGCGGCGGGCGCTGTCGTTCACGTTCTGCTGGGTGACCCAGGCGGCGTGCCGGATCAGCGGTTCCTTCTCGGCGAACCGGTTGAAGCCCGGTTCGTAGGCGTAGATCAGTTTGACCCGGTGGCCGCTGGTGCCGTCGCCGACGCACTCCACCTGCGGAACGATGGTGACGGAGGCGGAGGCGGGCGTGGCGGGCGCCACGACGAGCAGCAGGAGGGCGGGTAGCGCGACGGCGAGCGCGCGCACCCAGAACCCTCGTCTCACACGCATTGATGTCATCGGACATGACCTTTCCCGCGACCACCATCGGCGGATTTCGCGCATCTCGAAATCGTGCCGAAGTAAATGGTCGCGTTCCGTGATGGCGGATTTCTCCCGCTGGCGTGATCGCTTCCATACGATAACCGCCATGAAATCTTCAGGGAACCGCCGAACGATAACAGAAAAGACACTTTACCATTGTGACTGAAGTGACCAATGCGCTGAATGAGAATATGAAATCCCAGGTCAGCGCGTTTCAGGTGGCCAGAAAAGACGGCGACGGCGCGCACGAATCACGCATTTTCGCGCCGCCTCACGCCGAATACCGGCTAATTGTTCAGCAATCACTCAAGCGGCTGGCGGGGTGGTGCCCAATGTGGCCAGAAATGACGGCGGGCGGCGCACCCCCGACACGCGCTCGAACACTTCGGCCAGCGCCAGCAGCCGCGTCGCCGCCCGGCCTGCCCAGCAGGCAGATGCCGAGCGGCAGGTGCCCGAACGCGTAACCCGACGGCACCGTGACCATCGGGTAGCCAGACATGGACGACGGCAGCGTGGACGGCACCGCGGGCGGCTGCGCCTGCGCCGCCACGTCGATCAGGTACGGCGGGCGGTTCACCGGCAGCGCCACCGCGAGCGCCGCGACGGCCGGAGCGTCCGGATCGACCTCCAGGACCGCGTTCACCCCCGGGCCCGCGTGGTCGAGCCGTTCGATCCGCGACCGGTACAGCTCCACCAGCCGGGTGGCGCTCAGTTCCCCGGCGTCCAGCGACCGGGCCAGCTCACGGATCGGCAGATGGGCGACCCGCTCCTCATCGGACGCGCTCAGCACGGCCCTTCATCCCCTCCCCGACGCGCGAGCCATCCCCAACGCGTCGATCGTGCCTGGACCCGAGCCGAAGTCACCGGCGGTCGGCGTAAAGGCGCCGCAACTTCTTCATCCGGCCCCGGCCGTGGCCGCCACCGCGCGTGGCCGGAGGAACAGGCCGCCGCTCGCGTCGATGGTCTGGCGCTCGCCCGCCTCCGCCTCATGATCTCGACCCCGGCCCTGCGCGCCAGGCACCTGCTCGCTCCACACCGTGTGGCCGACGCGACGGGCCCGCACGACGCACCTGACAAAGCCTCGGCGAGTACCGGTCACCCCATGGACGCGGCGGCCGGCCCGGTGAACAATGCCGTGATCACGGGTCGGCACGGGGGTGGTGGCGCGATGCGGGTGATATCGGTTCTGCTGGGGTTGGCCGGGCTGGGGGCCATGGTGGCGGTGTTCCTGCTGCTGCGCGGGCCGGAGCGCGCCGACCGGGTGGAGGCGGTCGCGCCCGTCGCCCCCGCGCCCTCCCCGCCCGCCGGGCCGAACGTGCTCGTGGACGTGCGGGGCACGGTCATCGAGGAGTTCACCGGTGACTGCGCGGGCAGCCGTCATCCCTACGTCTGCCGGTACGCCGTGGAGCGGCTGCGCGCGGTGGACCCGCTGCTGCCCTCGCGCGCCGGCCTGACCATCGCGACCACGATCGACCTGCGGCTCCAGCGGGCGGCGCAGCAGGGGATCGACGCGCACGTGCACACCGACGACGCGCCCGTCGCCGCGCTGGCCATGGTCGAGCCGGGGCAGGGGGCGATCAGGGCGCTGGCCACCAGCCGGGGAGCGGGCGAAGGGCGAGGGTTCCCGCATGGGACGACGGCGATGCCGTACACACTGGCCGCGGCGCTGGCCGCCGGGCTGCGATACGACGACGGGTTCCTCGTCACTGACGAATATCGGGCGGCGGGCTACGGGGCGATCCGGAACTGCGCGGGCCAGGGTGTCGCCGATCCCAGCCTCACGGTCCTTAACGCCATGAAGGGCGGGCAGCGGTTCGTCACGCTGCGCACGGGGACCCGCGACACGGTGAACACCTTCTACATGCGTCTGCTGGAGCGGGTCGGGCTGTGCGAGTCGGTGACGATGGCCCAACGGCTCGGGCTCAGGCGTACCGACGGAACGCCGCTGAAGGTGTTCCTGACGTTCCCGTTCGGCACCAACGAGACCGATCCCGTCTCGGTGGCCGCCTCCTACGCGGCCTTCGCCGCGCGGGGCCGGTACTGCGAACCGATGATCGTCACCGAGATCCGCGCGGGCTCGCGGGTGCTGCGCTCCTTCCCTGCCGACTGCCGTCAGGTTCTCGTGCCGGAGGTCGCCGACGCCGTCACCGGGGTGCTGTCGGACGGCCCGCGCCGGAGCCCCCTGCGGGGCTTCGGCCGTGACGCGGCGGGCATGCACAGCACGGGCGACTTCTATGGTGCGGCCTGGTACGCCGGTTACACCCCGAAACTGGCCGCGGCCGTCAGCCTGGGCGATCCGCGGGGCATTTTCCAGCACGACCTGGCCGACGTCACCATCGGCGGGCGTCACTACGACCTGGTGGACGGCCTGGGGCCGCCCGCATCGGTGTGGAAGGACGCGATGGCCGAGGCCGTGCGCGGCACGCCCAGGAGCCGGTTCACCCCGCCCGACGCCCAGCGCTTCGGCGGCTGCCACCTGGCCTGCCCGCGGTGAGTACGGCATATCGGCGGGATTTATCGGCGCGATAACGAGGTTTCCTAGCATCCATGTCATGGCGGGGCCGCGGTGGTGCGCGCGTGTCGGGGGTGGCCTGATCGGGTTCGCTCCGGCGTGGCCGTCGGGCTCCGTGTGGTGTTCGCCAGGCAACGCGACCGGCTCGTCGCGTTGCCGGCAGAGGCAATGAGGAGGCTAGATGTCTGTTTCCACCGACTCCCGGCAGACCCTGAGCACGCAGCCGACGAAGACCTCGCCCGTGCGTCCGACCGGCCTTTCGGCCGTGCTTTCTGAGGTGGCGGAGAAGCGAGCGGCGGATCTCATCCGCTTCCGCACCTGCTGCGCCGACCCCCGGGCCAGCAAGTAGCGGTTCGGGTGCCCGGTCGGCCGGACCGGGCACCCACCAACGGGCGGGCCGACCTGGGTGGAGGACACATGCCAATCTTGTCGTTGCTGGACCGGCGGGGAGGACTGCACACTCTCATCGCCCAGCCGGGTGACACCGTGGCGGCCGCGCTGCTGCGCAACTCGATCCCGCCCACGTCGGTGGTGACCACGCGCGGGGAGGAGACGATCGTCTCCGACGGCCATGTGCTGGATCCGGCCGAGACCTACGTGGCCCGGCTGATCGAGGGCTATGACATCGAGGGCATCCGCCGGCTGTTCGAGAGCCGCGACACCAGCGCGGAGTACGTGCGCCGCCGTCTTCGGGTGTCGCCCACCGGGGCGCTCGACATGGAGCGGACGCCACTGGACCTCGAAGGCGCGGCCGAGTACGTGGAGGGCGTGGTCCGGGACACCATCGGTGAGTTCGGGCTGCTCCCCGCAGGGGACAAGGTGGTGCTCGGGCTGTCCGGCGGAGTGGACAGCGGGTCGCTGCTGATGCTGCTGGCCGCCTACCGCGACGCCATCGGCGCGCCCGGGATCGAGATCAACGCGGCCACCTTCCAGGACTTCGACAGCAAGTGGTCGGAGACCTTCGAGTTCGCCGCGCGGCTGGCCGATCGCCACGGCGTACGGCACGACGTCGTCCCCGCCGAGCGCGCCGAGGAGGTGTTCCACCTCAACCGGCCGATGGCGCAGATCCTGATGCATCTGATGGAGACCGAGGACTCCCATCTGGCCATGTACGCCGACCACCATTCGACGCGGCGCGTCCTTGAGGTCTACGCCGACGACGTGGGGGCGGCGACCGTCGCCCTCGGCCTGCACACCACGGACCTGCTCGCCGGGATGCTGAACGCGCAGACCACCGGCTTCGACGTGGGCCCGGTGCCCAGGCGCCCGGTCGGGCCGTACACGTACGTACTGCCGCTGGCGTTCGTGCCCAAGCGGGAGCTGCACCTTTACTACACGCACCGCACCGGCCACACGCCGAAGCAGACCACGCCGAACCAGTGGGAGTTCAACCCGGGCGACCGGAACTTCTACTACTACCTGGCCGACCAGATCCAGTGGTGCTGGCCGGGCGTCGAGACCTGGATGTTCACCGCCCACGCGCGCACCGCGCCGGACCGCGCCGGACGGTTCCTGACCTGCGAGAACTGCGGAGGGACCGTGGTCGCGCAACCATCCGCCGGGGACTGGCCGGGGGTGTGCGACGTGTGCGCGCTGCTCGACCGGCACGGCTGGATCGAGCACTGACAGCGGAACGAGATCAGGAGCGCCGAATTGACAGACTCCCATGGCAAGCGCGTCTCGGACAGGCGGCTGCCGATCATCGACCGGGCCGACCTGCAGCCCCTGCGACCCGAAGGTGTCATCGACGGACGCCAGGTGTTCCAGGTCAACGACCACGAGGCGCTGTTCTCCAACGAGGAACTGATCAGCCCGCTGCAGCCGTACGCGGGCGCCTGGCTGCCCAGACTGGCGGGCCGGGACCGGTATCCGCTGCCCGACCGGGTCGGCGAGTACGGCTCCTACTCAGACTTCGTCAAGGCGCCCAAGTACATGGCGCAGTGGCTGCACTGGAAGCGGCGCGCCGACATGGTGCTCGAAGGCCGCTACCACGAGATCCCCGCCGCGCACTTCGAGGGGATCTTCACGCTGGTCTGCAACTTCATGTGCCCGCACTGCACGCGCCGGGTGACCCGTACCAGGTGGGTCGAGGGCGGCACGTGGGAGCACAACACCGAGGTCGAGAAGAAGAACACGATGCACCCGCTGGGGCTGCGCCGGGTCATCGACGAGCTGGCCGGGCAGCGCGAGGACGGGCAGATGGGCATCGTGTGGGGCGGCGGTGACCCGACGGCCAACCCGTTCACGTACGACGGGATGGCCTACGCCCGGTCCAAGGGCATCACCGCGAGCTTCCTCACCAACGGCACGTTCCTGGAAGTGGACGAGTGCCTGGACGCCGACCCGATCCTCATCCGGATCAGCCTGAACTGCGGGACCGAGGAGGCGTACCGCAAGTTCCACGGCTACCCGCGCGGCTGGGACTACTTCGAGCGGGTCAAGGTGAACATGCGCGCGCTGGCCCGGCGCAAGCTGGAGCGCGGCGCGCGCACGCTGGTCGGCATCTCGCTGATCACCGACGAGCGCAACATGGCGGACACCATCGCCGCCGCCGAGGAGATCCGCGCGGTGGTGGACGAGGCGGGGCCCGGGATCGACTACGTCATCGCGCGCCCGGTGATGAACTACGAGCACTTCGAGAAGAACTGGGCGCAGGTCAAGGACGGCACCAAGGAACGTGCGCTGGAGCTGGTCAGCGAGGGCGGCGAGGTCTGGCGGATCTTCAACGAGCTGGGCATCCCGCTGATCCTGATCAAGGACTCCTACGACCCGCCGCCGCCCGAGGACGGCTACGAGGCCACCGAGTGCCTGTCCTACGGCCTGTACGGCGAGATCCGCCACAACGGCGACGTCCAGCTCTGCTCGGACTCCTACGGCAACCCCGAGTACACCATCGGCAACCTGTTCGAGACCGACCTCGCCGACATCTGGACCTCCGACCGCCGCCGCCAGGTGCTGACCACGATCAACGACAAGCAGTGCTTCAAGACCGCCTGCCCGCACAACTCCAGGGGGCACCACCACAACCGCGTCTTCCACCAGATCGAACGGCTCCGCCAGGCGGGTGAGCTCGGCCGGGTCAAGCAGTGGATGGACGACGTGCGCGAGGTCACCTACCCCCTCGGCCACTCCTTCTTCGTCTGATGGACACGGGTACGAGGGCGCGCACGAGATGGCCGCTGCCGGACCGCGTCGCCGCCTACGGGGACGAGGAGCGGTTCCGCGCCGCGCGTCTGGAGGCCGGGCAGTGGGTCTTCTGGGAGGACCGCGTCGAGCTGGTCCTCCAGGGCCGGTACGACGAGGTGCGGCCGCTGCACGTCGAGCTGTCGCCGACGTACCTGTGCAACTTCGCCTGCCCGTGGTGCAGTTGCCGCAGCGCGCGCGAGGACTGGTCGGAGGCCGACGTCTTCAACCATCCTCGCGCCACCCCGCTGACGGTGATGCGCGAGAACCGGATCGACCACGTCCTCGACCACCTGGCCGAGGACAAGGTCGGGATCATGTGGGTGGGCGGTGAGCCCACCATGAACCCGCTGCTCTACCCGGCCGCGCTGCGGGCGGCCCGGCTCGGGCTGGCGCAGTGCCTGTTCACCAACGGCAGCCTGCTCGGGCGGCGCCGTGTCGGCGAGCTGTTCGACGCCGGGCTGGTGTTCGTCCGGGTGAGCCTGAACGCGGTGACGCCCGAGGTCCACGAGGTGCATCACGATTACGACAAGCGGCGCGGATACGCCGAGCGCGTCCTGACGAACCTTCGGTACCTCGCCGAGACCCGCGTGGAGCGCGGGCCGGGGACGCTGGTGGGCGTCTCGGTCGTGGTGGACGAGCGCAACCTGGCCGACCTCGGGCCGACCGCGCGGTATCTGTGCGACCTGGTCGGCGAGTACGGCCCTGGCGCGGTGGACTACGCCATCTTCCGCCCGGCCTTCCCGTTCTACAGCGCGCAGCTCGACGTGCGCTCCGACACGGTCGAACGTTTCCTCGCGGAGGTCGGCCCCGGTTCCCCGTGGCGGGTCCGCATGCAGGAGGCCGGGATCGACGTCGTGGTCCCGGACGGCTCCGGCACGCCTCCCGCGCCGCCCGAACCCGACGGCCGGGGCTGCCTGTCGGCGGGCTGGTTCGGCGAGGTGACGCCCGCCGGCGACCTGGTGGTGTGCTCGGACCGGTACGGCAATCCCGACTACTTCGTGGGCAACGTCGCCGAACGCGGCATCGGCGACCTGTGGAACGGCCAGGGCCGCCGCGCGGTGCTGGAGATGGTCCGCGAGACCGAGTGCTACGCCACCCACTGCCCGAGCAACGGCCGGGGCCACTTCCTCAACCGCGTGTTCCGCGAGATCGAGGCGTTCCGCCGGGAGGACCGCCTCCCCGAGGTGCGCGCCTGGATCGACGACCTGCGCGCCCTGCTGCCGCGCCCGGCGCACAGCTTCTTCCTGTGACGTGATGTGAGGCGATGATGCCCGATGATGCCCCGATGACGACCGACAGCCCGCTCCGGCTCACCGAGCGCCACGCCGACGAGGAGGGCACCGTCAAGTACCTGTGGACGCTCGCCGACGGCCGCCGGGTCGAGACGGTCTTCTTCTCCCACCACGCGGGGCCCGGCCAGTGCCTGTCCACGCAGGCCGGGTGCGCGGTGGGATGCACCTTCTGCGCGACCGCGCTGCAACGCCCGGCCCGCGATCTGACCGCCGACGAGATCGTCGCGCAGGCCGTCGGGGTCGACCGGGACTGCGCCGAGCGCGGCGCCGAAGTGCCCTGGCGGTTCGTCACCCTGTCCGGGATGGGCGAGCCGCTGCTCAACTACGCCCATACCGTGGAGGCCGCCCGGCGGCTCTACGAGTGGACCTCCATCGACGTGGTGTCGGCGACCACCTCGGGGATCGTGCCCCGCATCTACCAGCTCGCCGACGAGGACACCTACGTCCAGTTGCACGTCTCGCTGCACGCGACGCAGGACGAGACGCGGCGGCGGCTCATCCCCATCACCCGCAGGTGGGGGATCGCCGAGGTGCTGAAGGCGGCGGGCCACTTCGCCACGACGCGCGAGCGCCAGGTGATCGTCAACTACCTGCTGTTCGAGGGGGTCAACGACTCACCCGACGACGGCCGCCGCCTGGTCGAGCTGCTCGACCCTGAGCTGTTCGAGGTCCATCTGCTGCTCTGGAACGAGATCCCCGGCTTCGAGTTCCGCCGCATCGGCGACGAGCGGGTGGCGGAGTTCCGGCACCTGCTGTCCGGCGCGGGACTGATGGCCAAGGCGATGCCCAGCAAGGGGCGCGACATCCAGGCCGGATGCGGGCAGCTCCTGGCCGAGCGGCCCGCGTGAGGCGCGACGCGGCGGAGCCGGCGCTCGCCCGGCGGTTGCGGCGGGCGGTGCACCGCCGTCCGGAACTGGCCCATCGCGAGCACCGGACGGCGGCGTACGTCGAGCGCGTCCTGAGGCTGTTCGGGCTGCGGCCGTTCCGGCCCGCGCCGACGAGCGTCGCGGTCGTGGCTGGCGATCCGGCACGGCGTCCGCGCGCCGGGTTCCGCGCCGACCTGGACGCGCTGGCGGTGACCGAGACGACGACTGTTCCGTACGCCTCGCGCGTCCCGGGGGTCATGCACGCGTGCGGCCACGACGGGCACACGGCGGCGCTGCTGTTGCTGGCCCGGCGCCTGGCGCGCGCGGCGCCCTGGGGCGGGTCGGCCCTGCTGGTGTTCCAGCAGGGCGAGGAGGCGCATCCGTCCGGCGCGCCGCGCGTGCTGCGCGGGTTGCCGCCCGCCGTGCTGCCGGACGAGTTCTACGCCGTCCACCTGTGGCCGGAGCTGCCCGCCGGGGTGATCGGCGTGCGCGAGGGACCGCTGCTGGCGTCCGTGGCGGGGCTGACCTTCCACGTCACCGGCCGGGAGGGCAGGGCGCACGGCACCCGCTCGGAGTCCGGCGGCGTCAACGCCGTGGCCGCCGCCGTCCGCCTCTACACGGTCCTGACCTCCGATCCGACCGGGCGGGAGGTGGGCGCGGGGCAGGGGCTGGCGCTGGGGCGGATCGAGGGCGGCGAGCACCCGAACCGGGTGCCGCTGCGGTGCGAGCTGCGCGGCACGCTGCGGGCGCTCACCTTTCGCGAGCAGGAGAGCGCCGTGCGGCGGATCCGCGAGGTGGCGGCGGCGGTGGCCGACGAGACCGGCGCGGCCGTCGAGGTGCTCGTGGAGGCCGGCATCCGCCCGCCCGTGGAGAACGCACCGGAGGCCGCCCGGCGGGCGCTGATGGCGTGCCGCGCCACAGGGACGCCCCACAAGCGCTACCCGGACGGCCCGCTCGGCGTGAGCGATGACTTCGGCTGGTTCCTCCAGGACCGTCCGGGCGCGCTCCTGCTGCTCGGCTGCGGGAACGGCCCGCAGCCCCCGGATCTGCACACCTCCGCGTTCGACTTCGACGAGGAGGTGCTGCTCTCGGCCGTGGACGTGTTCGACGCGCTGGCCCGGCCGGGGACGGCGAACGACGACGAGGTGGACGATGGAGACCGACGAACGCGACTGGACGTCCCTGCGCACCGGGGAACGCGTCCGCAATCTGGAGATCGAGGGCTACGTCGTGCTGCCGGGTCTCCTGGCTGAGGACGAGGTGCGCGCGCTGGGCGAGGCGGCGGGGCGGATCGGGCTGCGCCGGTCCGGCTACACCGACCGGCAGTGGTTCGCGCACGACATCCAGTGGGACGCCGACCCGCTGATCACCCGGACGCTCGGCGCGGGCCCGGCGATGGACTTCCTGGCCGCGCTGTTCGACGACGACGTGATCTGCATCGGGATGACGTACTCCCGCTCCGATCCCGGCTACCCGGGGATGGTGCTGCACACCGACAGCCATCCCTACGGGTCGGAGCAGCTCGGCGCGAAGGGCACGTCGCCGGTGATCGTCCGGGTGCTGTACTACCTGGACGACCTCACGCCGGAACGCGCCCCGCTGCGGGTGGTGCCGCACTCGCACCTGAGCCTGCACCGCGACGCGATGCCGTACCGCAGGTACCGCGAGCATCCGGAGGAGCGGCAGGTGCTCTGCCGGGCGGGCGACGCCGTGGTGATCAACCACCGCGTCTTCCACGCGGCGGGCCCGAACACCGCCGGCGGGAGCCGCCGCATGCTGGCCGCGTCGTACCGCCCGGCGTGGGCCCGCCCGGTACGGCGCGCGGCCGAGTATCACGCCACCGAACTCGCCCGGCTGGCCCCCGAGCTGCGCCCGCTGTTCGCCGAGCAGAACCGCGGCCTGGCCGACACCGCCCTGGCCCGGTGGAACGACGACCTGCCCGGCGCGGCCCCCGGCGTCGGCCCGCTCCGCTGGAGCAGGCCGTGAACCGACAGGCCGTGACCCAGAGCGCCGTGAACCAGCGGCTGACCGAGGGCGCCGCCGCCGAGGCGTTCCGGCGGGAGCCGTCACACGAACAGGTGCACCACGTCGTGGCCTCGCGCAGCGTCGCGCCGTGGCTGGAGTACTTCTGCTCGGCCCCGGTGGAGCGGATCCACCACGCGGGCGAGCATGTGAGCGCCCGGGTCCTGCTGGAGGACCGGCTGCTGCCGCTCGCGCCCCGGCTGGTGGTGTTCCACTCCAACCACTACTCGCTGCCCAGGGACATCGAGCTGGCCACGACGCTGCGCGGCCTCGGCATTCCCGCGCTGGCGCAGAGCGGCCGATGCGCCCGGCTGGGCCTGGACAAACTGGCGCTGCGCGACTTCCTGGCCCGCCGGGGCGTGCCGATGCCGGAACTGCGGTCGCCGGGCAAGCCCGCCCGGCCCGGCGAGCGCTGGGTGATCAAGCACCGCGCCGGTACGGCGGGCCTGCACAACAGAATGGCCGACGACGGCAGGCACGCCCAGCCCGCCGCGGCCGACGAGTACGTCGAGCGCTTCGTGGACGGCGAGGAGTACTCCGTCATCGCCTACGCGGACGCGACCCGGGTGGTGACGTTCCCGCTCATCCAGAAGGGCCGCGCCCGCTTCGACCTGCTGCCGCCGCACATGCGGGGGCGGATCTGCCCCGCCGTCGGCGTGGACCCGGCGCTTGAGGCGCGCATGATGGAGATCACGCGGCTGATCGCCACCGACTCCCGCTGCTCGACCTGGCTGGAGGTGGAGTTCATCGTCCCCGACGACGGTGAGCCGCTGGTCCTGGAGATCAACCCGCGGGTGTCGGGCACACTGCGGATCGGCGCGATGGTCACCGGGCTGCGCGCCTTCGACCTGCCGACCAGCCCGGCGGTGCGCGGCCACCTGCCGTCGCTGACGTCGGCGGTGGAGGCCCCGTGGTTCGGCGCGGCGGTGCTTGACCCGGACCGCCAGGTGTTCGCCACGAGCCGGATCACGGTGTGCGGCGCGGACCGGGCCGAACTTGAGGGCAAGCTGGCCGAGGCCGGGCTGAGCCTTTCCGACGTTCTCGCGGAGGCGGGCATCGCCATTTGAGAAACGCCGGAACTCGGCGAACATTTCAGTTGATCCCCCCGTCGAACCTTATACAGGCGATGCTCTGGAAAGGGAGACGGGAATGCGAGTCCTGATAGTCGGGACGGGGGTGCGACGCGAGTTCGGGCTGCGTTCGCTACGCGACGCCGGGCACGTGGTCGGCATCGTGGACCTGCTCCATCGAATACCGGTCGAATGGTGCGACCGGTATTCGGCGGCGAATCCGCGAGACACCCTTGAAGTGGTGAAAGCGATAGAGACAATGGACATTCCATGGGACGCGGTGCTGTGCTGGGAGGATTCCGCGCTCGATTCCGCGCACGCCGCCGCCGGACGGCTGGGCCTGCCGCGTCCGCTGATGGATTCGGTGTGCTTCCGTGACAAGGCGGCCATGCACCGGCGGCTGCGCGCGGCGTCCGTGCCGAGCGCCCAGCTCGGTGACGCGTCCGATCTGGCGGAATGCGTGCGGCTGGTCCGGGCGGCCGGGTTCCCCGCCGTGGTCAAGCCCGCCGACGGCTCGGGCAGCTCCGGCGTGCAGATCGTCCGCGAGCCCGGTGAGGTCGCCGCCGCGTTCCGGGCCGCAGCCCCTCGGGGCCACAGCGGCCGGGTCGTCGTGGATCGCTACCTGGACGGGCCCGAGTTCAGCGTGGAGTCCGTCTCGTGGGGGGCCGGGGAACACGAGATCGTCGGCATCACCGAGAAGACCTGCACCAGCCCGCCGTACTGCGTGGAGCTGGCGCACTACTTCCCGGCCGAGGTGCCGGACGACCTGGCGGCACGGATCGGGCAGGTCGTGACGGACGCGCTCACCGCGCTCGGCATGCGCGCCGGCGTCTCGCACGCCGAGGTCCGGGTGGTGGACGGCACGCCGTACGTGATCGAGGTGGCCGGGCGGCCGGCGGGCGACTTCATCCCCAAGCTGGTCCGCCTGGCCACCGGGCGCGACCTGCACCTGCTCGAACTCGCGGCGGTCACCGGCACGCGCGCACCCGAGGGCGAACCGTCGTGCCAGGCCGCCGCCGTGGCCTTCTTCCAGGGCGAACCGGACGCCGTGATCGCCCGCCCGGACGTCCACGCGGTCCTCGCCGACCCGGTGCTCGGGGGCGCCGCGATCGAGCTGGCCTACTGGTGGCGCGACGGCGCGCGGGCGCCGATGGTCAGGTCGAGCGGGGACCGGCTGGGCCACTGCGTGCTGGCCGGGCGCGCCGAGCAGGTCAGGCAGGCGCTGTCGCTGGTCGGCCGGTTGGAGCCCGTCGGCGCATGATGCGACCCTTCTGGCTGCTGACCCTGGCCGCCTGCGTCTCACGCGTCGGCGACCAGCTCCTCACCGTGGCGCTGCCGATCACCGTGCTGTCCGCCTCCGGGTCGATGCTGCTCGGCGTGCTCAGCCTCGGCGTCATGTACGCGCCGTACCTGCTGTCCCCGCTGCTCGGGGTGATCATCGACCGGTACGACCGGCGGGCCGTGTTCGCCGCCGCCGAGATCACGCGGGCGATCACCGTGGCGCTGCTCCCGCCGCTGCTGGACGGCGGGCACCTCGCCGCCGCGTTCACCGTCCTGCTGGTCTCCGGCACGGCGGGCGCCGCCGCCTCCATCACCAGCGACTTCCACCTGATCCCCACCCTTGTCCCGCCGGACCGCGTGGAGTGGGCCTACGGCCGCCACTCCGGCCTGCTCCAGGTGGCCAGGTTCGCCGGCCCGGCCCTCGCGGGCGTCAGTGTCGGCGCCCTGGGCGTGAGCGCGACGATCTGGCTGAACGCGGCGACCTTCCTGCTCACCGCCGCCGTCGCGGGCGTGCTGCCCCGGGGCTCGGGGGCCGCCGCTGCCGGTGAGCCCGGGGGCCTGCGGGAGATGTTCGGCGCGGGGGTCGCCGAGTTCCGCCGCGACCACCGCATCGTGCGGCTGACGTTCGCGCTGGCCGCCTACAACCTGGGCAGCGGGGGCCTGGCCGGGCTGTTCGTGGTGGTGGCCACCGGCACCTGGCACTGGCCGGTGGAGCAGGTCGGCCTCGCCTGGAGCGCGTCCGCCCTGGCCACCATGGCCGGGTCGCTGCTGTCCAGGCGCATGTTCCCCCGGGCCTCGGTCGAGCGCCGGATCACGCTGTGGCTGGCCGTGTGCGCCGCCGGGGGACTGCTCGGCCTGGCCGGTCATCCGGTACCCGTGCTGATCGGCGTCTACGCCATCGGGCTCGGCGAGGGCGGGATGAACGTGGCCACCCTGTCGTTCCGGCAGGACGTCATCAGGGCGGCCTACTCCGGGCGGGTCAACTCGATCATCAGGATGTTCGTGATGGCGGCGATTCCGCTGTCCTCGCTGGTGCTCGGCTCGGCCGCCGGCACCGGCCGGGCGGCGCTGATGTTCGCCCCGGCGGTCGCGGGCGCGGGGGCCGCGCTGGCCGCCTGGGGACCGGTGGACCGGGCCTGGCACCGCTACCGCCCCCGCCATGTCAAGGGCAGAGGCCACAGGTCCAGGCCCGTCACGAGAAGCGAAAGGACGGTCTCCCGTGTATGACGTCAAGGTCGCATTGGCGATCGGGGGGATACCCGCCCGCGACTGGGACGCACTGGCCACCGGGGCGAGCTTCTACCTGAGCCACGACTGGCTGGCCTACATGGAGCAGAACCGCTCGGTGCGGGTGCGGTACGTACTGGCCCACGACGACGGCGGCCTGGTCGCCGCGGCCCCCGTGTACTCGGTGCCCGGCGAGCGCAGCCCGCTGTACGCCCTCAGCGCGCTGGGGCTCACCGAGCACGACTCCGACACGATCTGCCTGGCCGGGAGCCGCCGCTGCCACCACAACGCGCCGCTGCTGCGCCCGGGCCTGTCAGCGGACGCGCGCCGTACCGCGCTCGACTTCCTCTCCGCGGGCGTCCTCGACGTGATGCGCGACCACGGGGCCGACGAGGGCTGGTGGCTCTACGTGCGCGACGACGCCGTTGCGGAGCTGGCCGCGTCGGCGGGCTGCGCGGTGCCGCTGCTGCTGGACCTGGACGCCTCGATCCCGCTGCCCGGCGACTCCTTCGACGACTACCTCGGGGCCTTCTCCAGGAAGCGCCGGGCACGGGTCCGCCAGGAGCTGGCCGCGTTCCGCGCCGCGGGCTACCGCCTGGACCTGGCCCCGCTCGGCGACCGCCTGGACGAGCTGGCCGGGCTGCTGTGCGGCACCCAGCGCAGGCACGGCCACGAGATGGACCCCGCCTCGGCCGCGCGCTACCTGGCCTCGCTCGCCGACGGCGTGCGCGCCCCCGGCGCGGTGCTGCGCTGCCACCTGGACGACGCCCTGGTGGGCTACGGCCACTACTACGACTTCGGCGGCACGCTGTGGCTGCGCAGCACCGGCTACGACTACGCGCGCCTGCTCGGCGCGGCCGAGTACTTCGTGGTCTGCTACTACGAGTTGGTGGCCACGGCGTACGCGACCGGCCGGGACAGGGTCCACCTCGGCATCAAGTCGATCGAGCCCAAGGTGCGCCGGGGCGCGACCGCGACGCCGCTGTGGGCGGTGCCGTTCGGACGGGCCGCCGAACACTGGACGGCCGGCCGCGCCAGGGCCTTCAACCGCCGCGCGGCCGACCGGCTGGGCGGCGAACTGGGCCCCTACGCCGGGGCCTCGATCAGCGATACCTGGGCGCGGTTCACCTGACCTGCGCGTAAGATTTGACGTCTTGAACAGCCTCGGAGGGGCAGGATGATCGATCCGAATCTGCTGACGGAAGACGTGGACGCCGTCGCCACGGCCCTCGCCAAGAAGGGCGTGGCGGTCGAAGACGTCCACGCGGCTCACGACGCGCTCGTCTCTCGCAAGGCGTCGCTGACCGAGCTGGAGAGTCTGCGTTCGGAGATGAACCGCCGGTCCAAGGAGGTCGGCCGCCTGATGGCCGCCAAGGACCCTTCCGCGCAGGCCGAACGCGAGCGTCTCGGCGAGCTGAAGACCCGCATCGCGGCCCAGGAGTCCGATTACCGCGACGCCGACGAGCGGTTCAGAGACCTGATGCTGCGGCTGCCCAACCTGCCCTCGCCCAAGGCCCCCGAGGGCGCCGACGAGGCCGACAACGTGGTGCTCCGCTACGAGGGCCCGGCCGCCGAGCAGTACGAGGGCGGCAGCTACCGCCCGCACTGGGAGATCGCCGAGGAGCTCGGCATCTTCGACGCCGAGCGCGCCGCCAAGCTGAGCGGCTCGGGCTTCGCGCTGCTCTTCGGCGACGGCTCGCGCCTGCTGCGCGGGCTCGTGCAGTTCGGCCTCGACCTGCACCGCGACACCTACACCGAGGTCACGGTGCCGCACCTGGTGCGCGGCCCGCTGATGGTCGGCACCGGGCACCTGCCCAAGTTCGCCGAAGACGCCTACAGCATCCAGCCCGACGACTACTGGCTCGTCCCCACCGGCGAGGTGCCGCTGACGGGCCTGCACCAGGACGAGATCCTCACCCGTGAGGAGCTGCCCAAGCGTTACATGACCCACACGGCGTGCTTCCGCCGCGAGGCCGGGTCGGCGGGCAAGGACACCCGGGGGTTCCAGCGGGTGCACGAGTTCCACAAGGTGGAGCTGGTCCGCATCTGCACGCCGGAGACGGTCGACGCCGAGTACGAAGGGCTGCTGGCCGACTGCGAGAAGGCGTTGCAGGTGCTCGGCCTGCCGTACCGCGTGGTCGATCTGGCCACCGGCGACCTCACGTTCTCCTCCTCGCGGATCTTCGACCTGGAGGCGTACGCCCCGGGCGTCGGCCGCTGGCTGGAGGTCTCCTCGGTCGGCAACTTCACCGACTACCAGGCGCGCCGGGGCAACATCCGCTACCGCACCGAGAGCGGCAAGACCGCCCCGGTGTTCACGCTGAACGGCTCGGCCATCGCCACCCCGCGCCTGTGGGCGGCGATCATCGAGCACGGGCAGCGTCCCGACGGCACGGTGGAGCTGCCCGAGGCGCTGGTGCCCTACGTCGGCACCGCCGTCATCAAGCCGCGCCGGTAGGGTGCGGGCCGCCCTGCTGTACGGCGCGGCCGACGTCCGCGTGGAGCACGTGCCCGATCCCCGGATCGAGGCGCCCAGCGACGCACTGGTCCGCGTGCTGCTCGCCGCCGTGTGCGGCAGCGACCTGTGGCCCTATCGCACGCTCGGGCCCACCGGCCAGGGTGTCCGGCTGGGCCACGAGTTCGTCGGGGTCGTGACGGAGACCGGCGGCGAGGTGACCGGCGTGCGGCCCGGCGACGTGGTCGTCGCGCCGTTCCGGTGGTCCGACGGCACGTGCGAGTTCTGCCGTGAGGGGCTGCACACCTCCTGCCTGTCCGGCGGGTCGTGGGGCGGGGCCCTCGACGGCGGGCAGGGCGAGGCCGTCCGGGTGCCGCGCGCCGACGGCACGCTCGTGCGGGTGCCGGTCGAGCCGGGAGACCCGCGCCTGCCCGCCGTGCTCACCCTGGCCGACGTGCTGGGCACGGGGCACCACGCGGCGCTGGCGGCGCGGGTGCGTCCCGGGGCGACCGTCCTCGTGGTCGGCGACGGCGCGGTGGGCCTGTGCGGGACGCTGGCCGCGTCGCGGCTGGGCGCGGAGCGGATCATCGTGCTCGGCCGCCACCCGGCCCGCGCCGAGGTCGCACGGGCGTTCGGGGCGACCGACGTGGTCGCCGCGCGGGGCGAGGAGGCCGTGCGGCGCGTCCATGAGCTGACCGGCGGGCACGGCGCGCACGCCGTCCTGGAGTGCGCGGGCACCGTCGCGTCGCTGCGGACCGCGCTGGACGCGGCCCGGCCGGGCGGCGCGGTCGGATACGTGGGCGTGCCCCGGGAGGACACCGGGATCGACACGCGCGGGCTGTTCCGCCGCAACGTCACGCTCGCCGGGGGCGTCGCCCCCGTGCGGCGGTACATCCCGGAGCTGCTCCCGGAGATCCTGGACGGCGGGCTCGACCCCTCCCCCGTCTTCGACCGCACGGTCGGCCTCGACGGCGTGCCCGCCGCCTACGCCGCCATGGACGCCCGCGAGGCGATCAAGGTCCTCATCACGCCGTAGCCGAGGCGCGCCATGACCGTCACCACAGCTCCGCGTCGTCGCCCAGTCCCATGGCCCCTTCTCGGCCCGCCAGCAGCGCGGACACCTCCGCCACGGTCAGGGTGGGCTGGACGGCCAGCCGCGTCCCGGCGATCCGCAGCGCCAGCGGCAGCCGCTCGCAGAGGTCGGCGAGCCGCCGCGCGGCGGCCGGGTCGCCGTCGATGCGGGCCGCCCCCGCCGTCATCCGCAGCAGGTGCACCGCCTCGCCCGCGCCGAGCGCGCCCAGCGGCACCGGCCGCGCGTCGTGCGAGACCATCAGCCCCGCCAGCCGCCTGCGGGCGGTGACCACGACGCAGCATCCCGCGCCGCCTGGCAGCAGCGGACGCACCTGGTCGGCGGAGGCGGCGGCGTCGAGCACGATCAGCGCCCGCCGCCCGCGCAGCACGCTGCGGTACAGCGCGGCGCGCTCCTCCGGGTCCGCCGGGATTCGGTCCCCGGTGACGCCGAGGGCCCGCAGGAACCGTTCGAGGACCACGCCGGGGCTCACCGGCCCGGTGCCGTTCCCCCGCAGGTCGGCGAACAACTGCCCGTCGGCGAACACGTCGGCGGCGCGATGCGCCCAGTGGAGCGCCAGCGCGGTCTTCCCGGCCCCGGCCACCCCGCTGATCACACTGACCGGCAGGCCCTGGACGGCCAGCAGGCCGTCCAGGGCGCGCAGTTCGGCGTCGCGGCCGGCGAACGCGGCGACGGCGGCCGGGAGCTGGGCCGGGCGCACCGGTCGCGGCGCGGGGGCGGCCGGGTGCATGGACGGGTCGCCGCGCAGGATGGCGAGGTGGACCTCGCGCAGGTCTCCGCCGGGTTCCAGGCCGAGTTCGCGCGCCAGCAGGCGCCTGCCGTCCTGGTAGAGGTCCAGCGCGTCGGTCTGGCGGCCGGTCCTGGCCAGCGCGGTCATGAGCTGGGCGCGGAGCCGTTCACGGAAGGGGTGTTGGGCGAGCAGGCCGGAGAGCCGCTCGATCAGCTCGGCGGGACGGCCCAGCGCGAACTGCACGTCGGCGAGTTCCTCGGTGGCGACCAGGCGCAGGTCCTCCCAGCGGCGCGCGCCCGCCGTCACGATCGTGCTGTCAAGGCCGCCGAGACCGTCGAGCACCGGCCCGCGCCACAGCCTCAGCGCGTCGCGGTAGAGCACCGCGGCCTCCTCGGCCCGGCCGTCGGCCACCGCGGACCGTGCCCAGAGCAGGCGTTCCTCGGCGGTCCAGGCGTCCAGGCGCACGCCGGTCACCCGCATCCGGTAGCCGGGGCCGCTGGTCTCGATCACGTCCGGGGGGCCGCCCGCCTGCCTGAGCGCGCGGCGCAGGTTGGAGACCGCCATGGCGATCTGGGTGCGGGCGGAGGCGGGAGGATCGTGTTCCCAGACCGCCTCCATCAGGCGGGGCACCGGCACCACCCGCCCGGCGTCGAGCAGCAGCGTGGCCAGCGTGAGCTGGGTCCTCCTGCCCCGTACGCCGATCGGCCGTTCTCCCACAGCCGCGTCCAGCCGTCCGAGGATCCGGAACTCGATCGGGTCTCCCACCGCCGGCGTCCCCCCGGGTCGTGACCACGGCGACGGCCCCCTCCGATCTCCCGCCGCCGTGCGCGCGACGCTATCCGGCGGCGATATTGATTCGGTTAATCCGTCTCGGCCCGTGGCGATCCGCGCGGTGCTCGCGCATGCTGGGCCCTATGCGCGGTGAGGTGGTGGTGGCCGGGGGCGACGCCGAGGTGCCGGACAGCTTTCACGCGGCGGTCGGCCTGGCCGGCGCCGGGACGGCCATGGACGAGGCCGTGGCGCGCCTGCGGGCGGGCTGGCAGGGCCCGGGCAGGCTGGTGCTGGTGACCGGCGGCGACACCGCCTACGCGGACGCGGTGCTCGGCGGGCCGCCCGACGTGGGCCGCCACGAGCGGGCGCCCGGCCGTTTCGTGCCGCCGCCCGGTGCGCCCGAGACGGTCGTGCCCGCCGTGCTGCGCGCGCTAGGCCCCGGCGCCGCCCGCCGCGACGGCGAGCGCGAGGTGCCGCTGGAGATCTGGCGCACCCCCACCTTCCGCCGCTGGTACGCGGTGCAGCGCACGGCCCGCAACCGGCTGGTCGGAGCGCGTCCGGTGTGGAGCTTCCACTCCCGCTCCGGCCTGCTGTTCTTCTGGGCGCTGCACGTCACCGTCTACGTCGCGGCAGAGCGCCGCACCAAGCAGAATGAGGTGGTGCTGGCCCGCCCGGACACCGCCAGCGTGCTGCTGCACCACGGCGGCCCGTCCCCGGCGGACACCGTACTCGTGCTGGTCCGCGAGTACCGCTCTCCGGGCACCGCCGCCGACGGCTTCGTGCACGAGCTGCCTGGCGGGTCCGGCCCGCATCCGGCGATGCACGACCTGGCCGCCGCCGAGGTCTGGGAGGAGACCGGCCTGCGGCTCGATCCGGCGCGGCTGCGCCGGCACGGGCACCGCCCGGTCGCGGCCACCGTGTCGGCCCACCACGCGCACCTGTACTCGGCTGAGCTGACCGATGCCGAGCTGGAGTGGTTCCGGCGCTGCGCGAGGCCGGGCGGCGACACCGGCAGGGGCGAGGTGACCTGGCCCGCGCTGCACACGTTCGACGCGGTGATGTCCCAGCGGCTGGTGGACTGGACGACGCTCGGCATGATCTCGCAGGTCCTGTTCGGTGGCCGATGTATCTGAAAAGATGGATATGTAGACCGCGCCGGTGAGCGAGCGATGATTCATGAGCACAGAGTTCGGACGTGAGCTGCGACGGCGGCGGCTGGCCGCCGGTCTCTCGCTGCGCGAGCTGAGCGACGGCGTCCGGTTCGACCGGGGCTATCTCAGCAAGGTGGAGACCGGCGTGCGCGCGCCGAGCCGCGCCCTGGCCGACGCCTGCGACGAGTACCTGATGGCGAAAGGCGCGCTCACCCGGCTGTCCCCTGAGCGCGCCGGGCGCGGCGCGGGCAGCGACCCCCGCTGGTCGGCGGACGGCCCCGGCGAGAGCTACGAGCCCGACGGCGACGTGGTCGCCACCTTCGAGACCATGCTCGGCCAGCATCGCCGCCTCGGTCAGCAGTTGCCCCCGCGGCTCGTGCTCCGCCAGGCGTCCGAGCAGGTGCGGACGCTGCGCGCGCTGGCCGTCCCCGGTCCGCTGCGGCCACGGGTGCTGCTGCTGGCGGCCCGCTACGCGGAGTACGCCGGGTGGATGGCGCAGGAGTCCGGCGACGTGCCGCTGGCCTGGCGGTGGACGGCCTACGCCGTACGGCTCGCGGGCCGCGCCGGTGACCGCACGATGGCCGCCCACGCCCACGTCCGCCGCGCCGGGCTCGCCCTGTACGCGGGCGACGCCGACGAGGTGATCGGGCTGTCGCTGCGCGCGCTGGCGGCGGCCCCCGGCGATTCACGCATTCACAAGCTCGCCACCCAGCGGCAGGCGCAGGGCCACGCGCTGCGCGGCGAGACCGGCGAGGTGGAGCGGCTGCTCGACGGCGCCGCCGTGCTGTCGCCGCGCCCGGCCGGGCCGTACCGCGACGGCATGGCGCTCGGCTCGGCGACCGTCTTCGACCAGGACGCCGCCGTCGCCGGCTGGTGCTACCACGACCTCGGCCGCTACGGCCGGGCCGTCGATCTGCTCGAACCGGTGGTCGAGGGGCTGCCCCCGTGGGCGCGGCGGGCACGCGGCCGGTTCGGCTCCCGGCTGGCCAGGGCCCAGCTCGGCGCGGGCCGGGCCGACGCCGCGTGCGCCACCGGGTTCCGGTTGATCGAGCGGGGCGACGGCGTCGCCTCCGCGACGCTCGCCACCGAGCTGCGCCTGCTGACCGGCGAGCTGTCGGCCTGGCGGGCCCGCTACGCCCCGGCGGGAGACCTGGCGCGGGCGCTGAGCGACCTGCTGCGAGTTCCCGCCTGACGCTCGGCTCAGGCGAGTGACCCCCAGCCCTGTGTAGGGGGCGCCATGCCGCCGGTGACCGCCGCGACGATCGCGTCCGGGGCCAGGTCGGCGGGGCCGAGGATCATGCCCAGGTTGCCGACCCGTTCGTAGTCGCCGTACGGGTCCAGGTACAGGTAGTCGAGGATCCACCAGCCGCTCAGCGGGCTCCAGTAGAGCGCGCGCAGGTCGCCTTCGCCCAACGCGATCGCGATCACGGTGAGCGGGTACTCCTCGCCGTGCTCCGTCGCCGTCGTCAGGGTGCCGTGCCGCCGGTAGATCCCCGCCACCCGCGCGGCGGCCACCACGTCGTCCACGGGGGTCGGCTCGGTGGCGTC
This sequence comes from Spongiactinospora sp. TRM90649, assembly GCF_029382225.1. GTDB lineage: Bacteria > Actinomycetota > Actinomycetes > Streptosporangiales > Streptosporangiaceae > Spongiactinospora. The sequence goes on along the minus strand of NZ_JARLTC010000026.1, from coordinate 9,031 downwards.
CACCGGGGCGTCGAGCAGCAGGGTGATCTGCTCGGCGAGCCGCCGCCTGGCCTCGTGCAGCTCCTCCTTGGTGGCGTGGCGCGCGGGCAGCGTGTCGCGCAGCACGTCGGGGGCCAGGTCGGGCGGCACCGGGACGTCCTTGGCCGAGATGTAGCCGAGCCGTTCCAGGGCCCACTGCAGCAGGCGGTCCTGCTGGCGCAGCCGGGCGATCCGCCGCAGCCGGTCGAGCAGACCGGCGAGCGCGGCCGACTCGGCGTCCGGGTCGTCCACCAGGTCGAGGTAGGCGCGCAGCGCGTCGGTGAGCAGCCGCTCCTCGGCCTGCTGGCTGGTCCGCATCCGCCGCGAGACGATCGGCGAGAGGGGGTCGGTGGCGAGGGTGGGACGCATCCGCTCGACCGCCTTGCGGGCCATCTCGCGGCCCTCGGCCCGCCGTCCGATACGGCCCAGGCTGTGCGCGAGCAGGGTGTGGACCTCCACCCGCCGCTGGTCCATCACCGCTTCGGTGAACCCGGGACCGTACGCTTCGAGCGACATCCGCAGCGCCCGGACCGCCGCCTCGTGCTCGCCGAGCACGCTGTGCGCGAGCCCCAGCATCCGCGACACCTCGGCGATGGTCAGCCGGTCGGGGTTCGCGCGGGTGTGCTCGGCCGACAGAAGGAACCGGGCGGTGATCACCAGCAGCTCGCCGTACTCGGGTTCCGGCGGGATCAGCGGGAGCATGGAGTGGGCGACGCCCATGGTGGTGCACCGCCGGGCCATCACGATCAGCGCCTGGATCAGCGGGCGCGGGTCCTCCAGGCGCTGCGCCGTCCACAGGGCCATCCGGGGCAGGTTGGCCAGGTCGCCCTCGATCAGCTCGGCGATGCGCTCCACCAGGTGCGGGTGGCGCGGCGCGGCCCGGCCCAGGACCAGCAGCGCCCGCTGGGCGTGCTCGGCGTCGAGGTGCTCGGCCAGGCCCCTGACCAGTTCCGGGTGCTCGGCGACGGTCAGGGCGACGTGCTCCTCGCCGAGCCGGTCGGGGCGTAACGCGTGCGGGGCGGTGGTGCCGAGCACCTGCTCCCCCGGCGGGTAGAGCCGGGCCAGCCAGCGCTGGTAGCGCCTGATCACCTGCATCGGCTCCTGGCAGAACGTCTGCTGGACGGCCAGCACCCGGTAGGCGGTGTCCTCGCGCGCCCCGCCGTACATGGTGGCGGCGGCGACCGCGACGGCCAGCCGCTCGCGGTGCGGGTCGGGCAGTTCGGCCGCCAGGGCGCCGCGCTTCCAGTCCTGCCGCTCGTGGTGCAGCAGCCTGATCACCGGGTCGGTCTCCTCGGCGGTGAGGTCGTCGGGCCGGGTGACCGGGCCGAGCACCGCGCCGAGCGCGGCGGCGTGCACGTCGAGCACCCGGTCGGTGCCCATCAGCTCGACCGGCGCGGGGGCGGCGGGCGGTGGCGCGGGACGGCCGAGCCGTTCGGCGAACAGCGCCGCCGCGTCCCGGAACTCCGCGTCGTGGTCCAGGGCCCCGCCGAGTCCGCCGAGTTCGAGCGGGCGCACGCCGAGCAGCAGCGCCGCCGCCGCGTCGTTGCTCCGCTCGACGATCTCCTCGAACCAGGCCCCGGCCGTGCGGCTGATCAGGATCATCCGCACCGGCGCGGCGTCCGGCCCGCGGCCGGTGAGCGCGGACAGGATGTCGGCGACCTGCGCGGTGGCCGGTTCGGCGCGGTCGATCAGCGCGAGCGCCGACACCCCGCTCTCGCTCAGCGCGACCACGTCGTTCAGCGTCACCTCGCTGGACAGCGCCCCGGCGACCCATCCCGCGCGGCGCGAGCGCTCGCAGAACTCCAGGGCGAGCCGGGTCTTGCCCTGCCCGGCGGCCCCGACGATCACCTCGACGCCCAGCGGATCCGGCGCGTCGCGCCAGGCTTCCAGGCGGGCCAGTTCCTTCTTCCGCCCGTGGAACGGCACCACCCCGTGCTCGGGCAGCAGCAGCGTGCTGGGCAGCGCCCCGGCGGGCGCCTCCTGATCCGCCCGCACGAAGTGCCGGACGGCCAGCTCCGGAGCCTCCTTGTGCAGCTTGGCGATGAGCCCCGGCAGGTCCGCCACGACATGCCTGGCCCGGAAGTGCACGGTCTGCCGCTCGGTCAGCGAACGCAGCTCGGGCGGCAGGTATTTCTCCTCGGGCACCCGGCGCAGGTTGCCCAGCAGCACCGGGATCACCGGAATCTCCGGATCCAGGGCCAGCGCGTAGCCGATCTCCCGGCGCACCCAGTCGTCATCGCGCCACAGCGCCCGCTCCGCCTCGGGCGCCTTGGTGTCCAGCCAGTGCCGCCCGACCAGCACGAGCATCACGCACATCTCGTCGAGCCCGGCCTCGATGACCGGCGGGAAGGTCGCCCCCGCGCCCACCGACCGGCTGGCCTTGAAGACCGTGTCGGGCCCGAAGGTCCTGGTCAGCGCGTGGTCGATGAAGGCGGCGGCGTCCCCGGCATCGGTCTGGCGGTAATTGATGAAGATCTTGTGTCGCACGCGCACAGCCAGAAAGTACCCCAGCGGGCTGAGGTTCCGGCGAATGCTACGGGCCCGAATTTCGGTTGTACGCCACCCCAAATGATGTCACTTCGAAGTGACAACAGCCGCGTACTGTTACCGCGATTCCGGCGATGCCAGCCTGAAAGAGGTCCACCGCGACCGCACTTTTCAGTTCGACCTCACAGGGAGGGGGTCGCCATGGTGGCGCACATCTTGGTCCACGCCGTAGCACATCTGGCGAAGAAGGGTATCGAGGCGCTCAGCGAGGCCGAGGTGAAGTCGCTCCGGAAGAACACCGGCGACTTCAACAAGTGCCCGTACTGCTCTTTCCGGGCCTCGGGCTCGGAATCGGCACGCGTCAAGGCGATCAGAAAGCACCTGGTCGGCTCGCACGGCCAGATCTGGCGGGTGTAAGCAGCGAAAACCCTTGGGGGGTTGAGTTCATGCCGTACATTCCCGGCGTCGAGATCCTACTGTTCAAAGGGTTCGCCGCACTGAAGGCGTTGCTCGCCGCGAAGGGCGCGGTGGCCACGACGGTCGCCCACCAGGCCGGCAGCACCGCCATCCAGGCACTGGGGAGCAACCTGTTCGGGCAGAGCGCGATGAGCCTGCTGCCCGCGCTGAGCAACGCGGTGGCCCAGGGCGCGGCGGTCCTGGTCATCGGCGGGGCCACGTACACCGTCGCCGAGGTCGCCGCGTACGTGATCGCGCAGATGCGCGGCGAGGGCTACTCGGACGCGCAGATCCGCACGTACCTGCAGGAGAACTACAACATCGAGTGGGGATGATCGTATTTTCCCGCTGAGTTCCGCCCCGGGCGATCGCCCGGGGCGGAGCTTCGTTTTAAGGCTCTTCATACATTCGCCGCGTACAACCTGATGCATGGACGAGCCCGCCCCCGCGCGCGTTCTCGTCGTTGACGACGAGCCGAACACCGGATCGCCGGGCTCACCGACGGGGGCGACGACTACGTCACCGCCTCCCGGTCCGGCTGCGCCCGGAGCGCGCAGGCTCACCTCGCCCTCGGGCAGCTTGAGGAGGCGTGCGCCACCGGCCGTCAGGCAATCCAGGCAGCCGAGGGGCTTCAATCGATCCGCCCCACCGAAGCCCTCACCGACCTTCGCGACCAGATGCACCCACACCGGGACACGCCTGCCGTCCGCGACTTCCTCGACCTCACGGCCTGACGAACCGCACGGTCAGCTCCAACCCCCCGCCCACTCCCGCATTGGGGCGGGCGGTGACCTCCGCGTCGTGGGCGCGGGCGATGGCGGCGACGATCGACAACCCCAGGCCCGCGCCGCCGTTCGATCGGGAGCGGGCGGGGTGCAGCCGCCGGAACGGCTCGAACAGCTCGGTCACCCGGTCGGGTGGCACCGCGGGGCCGGTGTTCCGCACGGTCAGCGTGCCGTCCGCGGACAGTCCCACCGCGACCTGACCGTCCGGCCGGTTGTAGCGGACCGCGTTGTCCAGCAGGTTGGTGACCAGGCGGGCCAGCAGGGTCGGGTCGCCGGCGACCGTGACCGGCTCCGCGTCGGCCGTCACCTCGATCTCCCCGGCCCGCACCTCGCGCACGGCCTTGCGGACCACCTCGTCGAGCGCGACCGGCTCCCGGCTGTCGAGGCCGTGCTCGCTCTGCGCCAGCGTCAGCAGCGCCTCGATCAGCCGCTCGCTGCGCTCGGTCGCGTTCAGCAGTTCCCGCCGCACCTGGGGGAGGCGCTCCAGGGACGGCGCGGTGAGCCCGATCTCGATCGCGGCCCGCTGGATGGCCAGCGGAGTGCGCAGTTCGTGCGAGGCGTTGGCGACGAACCGGCGCTGGCTCTCGACCGACCGCTCCAACCGGTCGAGCATGTCGTCGAACGTGTCGGCCAGTTCCTTGAGGTCGTCGCGCGGGCCGTCCAGGGAGATCCGCTGGTGCAGGCTCGACAGCGACAGCCGCCGCGCGGTCGCGGTGATGGTGTGGATCGGCCGCAGCACCCGCCCGGCCAGCCACCAGCCCACCGCGACGGAGACCACCGTCAGCACGGCGATGACGACCCCGGTGACCAGCCACTGCCAGCGCAGCACGCTGTAGTGCAGCCCGATCGCGACCCGGGCGGCGGCGTCCTGCGGGATCTCCGCGCCGTCGGGCCCGCGGGTACCGGAGATCTGCACCCGCAGGATGCCCTCCATCAGCAGGTTGACGGTGACCAGCAGGACGGTGGCGGTGGCGAGGAACAGTCCGGCGTACAGGGCGGTCAGCCGGACCCGGATCGTGCGCCGCCGCATCACAGCCGGTATCCGGTGCCCGGCACCGTCTCGATCAGGGACGGCTCGCCCAGCTTGGCCCGCAGCTTGCTGACGGTCACCCGGACCGCCGTGGTGAACGGGTCGGCGTTCTCGTCCCACGCCTGTTCGAGCAGTTGCTCGCTGCTCACCACGGCTCCCCTGGCGCGCATCAGCACTTCCAGCACGGCGTACTCCTTACGCGAAAGCGGCAGGTAACGGCCGTCGCGGAACGCCTGTTTGCGGGGCGCGTCCAGGGTGATCCCGTTGCGTTCGAGGACCGGCGGCAGCGGGGCCTGGCTGCGCCGTCCCAGCGCCAGGACCCTGGCCACCAGTTCCTCGTAGGCGAACGGCTTGGGCAGATAGTCGTCGGCCCCCAGGCCCAGCCCGGCCACCCGTTCCGGCACGGACGCCGCCGCCGTCAGCATCAGGATCCGGGTGCGCGCCCCCGAACCGGCCAATTCGCGGCAGAGGTCGTCACCGTGCAGGCCCGGCAGGTCGCGATCGAGCACGAGCACGTCGTAGTCGTTGACCGCCAGCCGCTCGGAGGCGGCCTCGCCGTCGTAGACGACGTCCACCGCCATCGCGTACCGTCGCAGCCCTTCGGCCACCAGGTCGGCCAGCACCTGCTCGTCCTCGGCCACCAGCACTCGCATGTGGTGTTCCTATCCGCCGGGGCGTTGCCACGGAGTTAACGTTTCCGCTCGCATCCCGGCAACATCATCGTCGCCAGTCTGGGGCCATGCGACGAACCCTGTTCGCCGGTGCGGCCCTGCTGCTCGCCACCGGCTGCGGCACGACCGGAACGCCCGGCGTGTCCCCCGCCCAGGAGCACGACCAGATCATCAAGTACGTCCAGTGCCTGCGGCAGCACGGCGTCGAGGCCCCCGACCCGCCGCCCGGCGAGAACAGCCTCCGGATCAAGGCCGGCTCTCCGGAGAAGGGCCAGGCCGCGCAGGAGGCGTGCAAGCAGCACGCGCCGAAGACCGGCGGCGGCCCGAACAACGCCGATGACGACGAGGACATGCTCGAACTGGCCAGGTGCCTGCGCGAACGCGGGCTCGACGTGGCCGACCCGCAGCCCGGCAAGGGCGTGCGGATACCTGATGGGGACCGGAACGAGCAGCTCGTCCAGGCGTGCACGCGCGAGGCCGAGTGATGCGCCGTAGGTGGGCGGTGATCGCGGGGGTCGCGGCGGCGGCTGTCGGCGCGACGGTGGCCGCCGTAGCGCTGCCCGCCTCGGCGCCGACTTCTCCCGCCGCGTCCGCTTCGGTCGCTCCCCCTTCGGTCGCGACCGCCGAGGTGGTCAGGACCGATCTGGTGGACCGCAGCGACGTGGACGGCACGCTCGGCCACGCGCGTCCAAGCGTGATCGTGGGGCACGGCGGCACGCTCACCTGGCTGCCCAGGACCGGAGCGGTGATCCGGCGCGGGCAGCGGGTGCACGGCGTGGACGGGCACGCCGTCCCCCTCTTGTACGGGTCCGTCCCACTGTGGCGGGCGCTAGGCGTCGGCAGCCGGGGCCGGGACGTGCTCCTGCTGGAACGCAACCTGGCCGCGCTCGGCCACCACCTGACCGTGGACGAGCACTACACCTGGACGACCGCGCGGGCCGTCCGGAGCTGGCAGCGCGAGCTGCGCATGCCCCGGACCGGTGTGGTGAACCCGGGCGACGCGGTCGTCGCGCCGGGGCCGCTGCGGATCACGGCGGTGCGCGGCACCCTCGGGGCGCCCGCGCGGGGCACGGTGCTGACGGGCACCGGCACGGAGCGGCGCGTCACGGTGCGGCTCCCGGTCACGCGGCAGGCGCTGGCCAAGGTTCGGGCGAAGGTCCGGATCGAGCTGCCCGGCGGCCGGGCCACGACCGGCCGCGTGACCCGGATCGGCACCCTCGCCACCGCCGCCCCGAGCGAGGATCCGGGCGCGGGTGAGGGCACCCGGACGGCGACCGTTCCCGTCGAGATCGCCCTCGACCGGCCGTCGGCGGCGGGCCGCCTGGACGGAGCGCCGGTCACGGTCGGCTTCGCGGGCGCGACACGGAAGGGAGTGCTGGCCGTGCCCGTGAACGCGCTGACGGCCGGAGACACCGGCGGCTACGCCGTCGAGGCGGTGCCCGGCGGGCCGATCCCGGTGCGGCTCGGCCTGTTCGCGGACGGCAAGGTCGAGGTCTCCGGGCCGGGGCTCGCCGCCGGGATGCGGGTGGAGGTGCCGTCGCCGTGAACGGCGAGCCCACGGTACGGCTGGACGCCGTCTCCAAGACCTATCCGGGCGGGGTGCGGGCGCTGCGCGCGGCGTCGCTGACGGTATGGCCGGGCGAACTGGTCGCGGTGGCCGGGCCGTCCGGGTCGGGCAAGTCCACGCTGCTGCATCTGATGGGGGCGCTGGACGTGCCGGGCGAAGGTGCGGTGCGGCTGCTCGGGCACGACGTCGCCCGGCTGCCGGACCGGCGGCTGTCGGCCGTCCGGGGCCGCTGGATCGGGTTCGTCTTCCAGCGGTTCTTCCTGACCGCCCACCTCACCGCCCTGGAGAACGTGGCCACCGGGCTGCTTTACCACGGCCTTCCGGCCGCCGAACGCCGGGACCGGGCGGCGGCGGCCCTCGCCCGCGTCGGCCTGGGACACCGGCTCGGGCACCGCCCGGCGGAACTGTCCGGCGGGGAAGGGCAGCGCGTCGCGGTGGCGCGGGCCATCGTCGGGCGTCCGGCGCTGATCCTCGCCGACGAGCCCACCGGCAACCTCGACTCGGCCGCCGGGGCAGGCGTCCTGGACCTGCTCACCGACCTCAACCGCGAAGGGACGACCATTGTGATCATCACCCACGACCGGCAGGCCGCGGCGGCCCTCCCCCGCCGCGTCGAGATCCTCGACGGCCGAATCCACTCGGACACCGGCGTGGTGCCCGCATGACCCGCGACGGGCTGCCGGAGCCGACCCGGTTGCGCGGCCGGGACGCCCTCGGGCTCGGCCTCGCCGGAGTACGGGGACGGCCGGGGCGCGCCGTGCTCTCCGCCCTCGGCGTGGCGATCGGCGTCGCCGCGCTGGTCGCCGTGCTCGCCATCGGCACGGCCGGGCAGGCCGGGCTGGCCGACCAGCTCCAGCGGCTGGGCACCAACCTGCTGACCGTCACCTCGGGACAGAGCCTCACCGGAGGGCGGGCGGAGCTGCCGGAGGAGGCGATCGGCATGATCTCCCGGGTCGCGGGGGTGACCTCGGTGACGGGGGTAGGGGTGGTGCCGGGGGCGACGGCTCGCCGTACGGACCTGATCGACCCGCGGGTGACCGGGGGCATCGCCGTCCAGGCCGCCCGGCTCGACCTGCTCGACGCGGTGGGCGGCACGGTCGGCTCCGGGGCCTGGCTCAACGCGGCTACCGCCCGCTACCCGGCGGTCGTGCTCGGCGCGGTCTCCGCCGCCCGCCTCGGCATCGACCGCGCCGGGCGACGTGTCTACATCTCCGGAGGCTGGTGGACGGTCACCGGAGTGCTCGACCCGCTCCCGCTCTTCCCCGACCTCGACCGCTCGGCCCTGATCGGCTGGCCCGCCGCCGAACGCGCACTGGGCTTCGACGGCCGCCCGACCACCCTCCACGTCCGCGCGGCGGATCCGATGGTGGCCCGCGTCGCCTCCGTGCTCGCCGCCACCACCGACCCCCGGCACCCGGAACAGGTGACGGTCACCCGCCCCTCCGATGCCCTCACCGCCCGCCTGGCCGCGATGTCCACCTTCACCGCCCTCTTCCTCGGACTGGGCGCGGTCGCCCTGGTGGTCGGCGGCGTCGGCATCGCCAACATCATGGTCATCTCGGTCCTGGAACGCCGCCAGGAGATCGGCCTCCGACGCGCCCTCGGCGCCACCCGCGCCCACATCCGCGTCCAGTTCCTCACCGAGTCGGTCACCCTCGCCCTCCTCGGCGGCCTCGCCGGAGTCACCCTGGGCCTCACCATCGGCCTCGCCTACGCCGCCTACCAGGAGTGGCCCCTCCTCCTTCCCTGGCAGGCCCTCCTCACCGGCGTCCTCTCCGCCCTGACCCTAGGCACCACCGCCGGCCTCTACCCGGCCCACCGCGCCGCCCGCCTCACCCCCACCCAGGCCCTCACCACGGGGTAGTCACACGCTTTCGGGCATACGCCATACCTCGGCATCACCGCGTCCGGCCGCTCGCCGTCCGAGACCATGACTTTGGGGGTGTGTCCAGTTTTCGGTGTATCTCGATCTTGACTAGTTATCGAGTGGTCGGGGTCAGCCGGCCTTCGAAGGTGA
>NZ_JARLTC010000025.1 GCF_029382225.1 Spongiactinospora sp. TRM90649 | reverse complement strand
CCCCAGCGGCGGGCGGCAGGAGGTCGGGAGCCCCGGTGGCGGTGACGGGCGACCGGAGCCCCCGACCCGCCGGAGCGGGGGGCCCCGCCGGCCCCCCCCCCCCCCCCCTTCTCGACCCGTCAGATGTGGTTGTTCAGCAACCGGCTGCGGGTCTTCTTCCGACGGACCACGATCACGAGGGGCTTCTTGATCATGATGTTTCCTCCTTTCCTGGGAAGCGGCTCGGCCGGCTCCCGGTTGGGCATCGGACAACCGACAAGTCGGGCGAAGAGCCCGGCTGGTTCCCGAAGATCCGCAGATCTTCTTCGGCGCGAGACGGAACGGTGGGCTTTCAGGGGATAGGCGGATCGGCATGTGGCTTGAATCCGTTTCCGCACCCTCCTGGTCGTTCAGGCGTACGTCGGCCTGATGGCTTCCCGGAAGACGCCTCGGTGGAATCCCGTGCCTGGTGCTGATCCCGGAGCTGCCCGTACGTTCGGCCCGCTCTAGGTCTCGGCCAGACGGGCACGGACCCAGGGATGCTGTGGCCCACGGCCGCGGCCAACCGGGTGAGCGTCCAGCCTTGGGCGCGGTGTTCGGTGAGCCACTGGTGCAGATCGGCCCTTCCGACCCGGGCGGCGGCTCGGGCGATGTTCGTGCCGGTCCGGGAGCGCCTGCCGGCGGCGCTGTTCGTGCCGATGGCTCGTACGGGGATGGCGTGGGCGAGCAGGTTGCGGCGCAGTACGGCCCGGCTCACGCCGAGCCGGGCGGCCAAGTCCTCGATGCTGTGCCGCCGCTCGGCGTACAGGTGGCGCAGGCCGTCGCCCACCTGCTCGAACCCCAGGTCGCGCAAGCCCTGGGAGAGGCGGGCCTCGGCGGCGGTCGTTCGGGTCCGGCGTCCGGTGGCGAGTTCCCGCGGGCGTCGCGGCGTTGCCCGGTGGACGGCCGGCCGTCATGGGCGAGCGTGGCCAGTTCGCCCGAACGGGCCAGTCCCTGGCCGCGGCCCAGGTTGGCCCGGGTGCGGGCGGATCGTTCGTACAGGCCGCGCTGAGCGGCGCTGCGCGTGGTGGAGTACTCATGCGAAGCCAGGGCCTTCGTGGCGAACAGCCCGAATGCCCGCCGGCATCGCGCTTCGCATTCCGTCCGCCGCGCTCTGCACCGACAACGGCGCCATGATCGCCGCGGTTGGCGACCTCCTGGTGACGGCCGGCCCGACCGGGCGATCTGCCACGGCTTCGACGTCGCCGGGGCACCGATCACCGTCCAGGGCACGGGTGTGCTGGCCCGCTGCTTCCAGCACGAGACCGATCACCTCGACGGCATGCTGTACGTCGACCGGCTTGCGGCCGCCGTACGCGAGGCGGTCCTGCGGGAGTTCAGCGAACGGCGGAAGGCGTCGGCGGACGCCGACCGGTCTGGCACCGGCGACAGCGACCGTGCAGCACCTGCCCGGTCGGATTGAGGTCGAAGCCGCACCGGGTGGCAAGCTGTGCCACGAACGAGTCGAGTCGTTCCACGGGGATCTCGACGAGCACGCCGCACCGCTCGCAGACGAGGTGGTGATGCGGCGGCATGACCAGGCCGAACAGCGTCTCTCCCGCATGGTCGACGCTGTGCAGCACGCCGCATTCCCTCATTGTCGAGACGTTTCTATACACCGTGGACATGTTGATCGTCGGCTGTTCCTCGTGGGCTCGGCTGCGCAGCTCCGCGACGCTCAGATGAGTGGCGGCCTGCTCAAGGATCCGCAGAATGGCCATTCGCGGGCTCGTCCGGCGTAACCCCCGGTTGACGAGCAGCTCCGCGAGGGCCGGGTCCATCGCCGTGCCCATCGGTCCTCCATGCACCCTGATGAAAGCCACCTCCTCACTGCAATCCCCTTGCATCTGCAATCTATCCGCACTTTGGGCGTATGGGACCTATACGTCTTAACCCCCCACCTGGCGAGTTACCCGGGCAATGCCTGCGGATCGTGCCCTGGGTCGCTGCGGGCCCGTACGGCGTCCTCCTGCAATACTGACGTTGTTGCATATAGCTTGCAGTTACTGGGACAAGGGGATAGACGATGGGTCAGTACTCGCTTCCTGACATGCCCTACGACTACGCCGCCCTGGAGCCGGCGATCACCGGGGAGATCCTGGAGCTCCATCACGCCAAGCACCACGCCGCCTACGTCAAGGGGGCCAACGACACCCTGGAGAGGCTCTCCGAGGCCCGCGACAAGAGCGAGTTCGGCGGGCTGGTCGGCCTGGAGAAGACCTTCGCCTTCAACCTGTCCGGCCACGTGCTGCACACGATCTTCTGGCAGAACCTCTCACCCGACGGCGGGGACCGCCCCGACGGCGCGCTCGGCGACGCCATCACCGAGCACTTCGGCACCTTCGAGGCGTTCCAGAAGCAGCTCACCACCGCCACCGCCACCGTCCAGGGCTCCGGCTGGGGCGTGCTGGCCTGGGAGCCGCTCGGCCGCCGCCTGGTCGTCGAGCAGATCTACGACCACCACGGCAACGTGGGCATGAACACCACTCCGCTGCTCGTGTTCGACGCCTGGGAACACGCCTACTACCTGCAGTACCGCAACGTCCGCCCGGACTACGTGGAGAAGCTGTGGGGCCTGGTCAACTGGAACGACGTCATCGCGCGCTACACCGAGGCCACGGGCGCCTGAGCCGATGGACCCGGCACCCGCCCGCCCGCGGCTCCGTCCGATCGGCCCGCCCGGACGACCGGGTGCCGTGGTCCGTCTCGTTCCCCCACACGATGTGGAGCGCCACATCCTCTCGATCGCCGACATAGGCGAACGGAGTTTCACCAGACCACCGTGGCGCGAACCGTGCCCGGTCGCCAGAAGCGTCGCCTCCCGCCTCCTGGCCGACAGCGAACGCCCGGGTTTCGTCCTCGCCCTGGCACTCACCGATGACGAGGTGCACGGCTTCGCCTACGGCCACCGCTGCTCGGCGCTGGCCCTCGCGCTCGCGAAACCGCCGGACGACGACTTCACTTTCAGGGAACTCGCCGTCGTACCCGAATCATGCGGAACCCGACTCGGCCTGGCCCTGCACGACGCCGTCCTCGCCGCCGCCACCGGTGGCACCAAATGGCTGTCCACGCACGCCGGTGCACGGGCCGCGATCGGCCTCTACCGCAGCAGGGGATGGCAGGCCGTGGCCGTGCGCGGCCCGGCACAGGTGATCATGCGTAAGACCGTCCTCGAACAGTGATCATCCAGTGCCGTAACCACGCAGGCGTACACGAGCTCTCCCGATGCGAGAGACATGAAGCCTGCGCGCCACGGGCACGGCATAGGGCCCGCCGAAACGTGCCTCCGAACCGGCCTCGCGTGCCGAACGGCACCTTTCCTGATCTGGTTTTCAGCGGTTGGTGAAGACGGCGGGGCGCTTCTCGGTGAAGGCGGCCATGCCCTCTTTCTGGTCGGCGGTCGCGAAGGTCGCGTGGAAGCTCCGCCGTTCGAAGCGGACGCCTCCGGCGAGCGTGGTCTCAAAAGCGCGGTTCACGCTCTCCTTGGCCATCATGACGATCGGCGTGGACATGCCCGCCACGGTCTCCGCCACCCGCCACGCCTCGCCGAGCAGGTCGGCGGCCGGTACGACCCTGAAACGGCCGGCCCTCACCGCACTCACCGGGCACTGCGTCGGCCGCTGCCGACCGTCACCGGTCCTGCCGTCGCTGCGAAAAGACGAGCGCGGCCGACCACGGCCCGCCCTGATGCTCATGATCGCCGTGTCATGATCGCCGTATGTCTGTGTACGTGAGCCGGCGTCGGCCTGAACGTGGCGGAAGAGTCTGACGCGACAACGCGACCTTGAGTATTTCCGCAGGTCGTGGTGGCCATCTGCACCATGATCCATCTCACCGCTAGTGGCTGTCCTCTCGTTCCTCGACCCGGTGTCACCAGGGGCGAAGTAGAGCTTTCGCGCAGGTCGTGGACATCTCAGAACCGTCTTCAGAACGTCGGTTGTGAGAGGAGTTCTGCGAACGGTGACCTGGGCGAACGCCTCGTCGAACAAGGGCAACCCTGACCTCGCACAATCGAGTTCTGCGAATCACTCACCGTCACCATCGTCACGCAGGGCTACCTTGCCCCTGGTGACGGCGACTCGAGTGGAGGGCCTAGTCGATGAAGTCAATGTCCGGGTACCCAGGGGATTCACCGTCGAACAGGTGCCGGTCCCGTCCGCGAAGGTGCAGATCGAAGAACGCGCCGATGTAGTCCCGTTGCGCGGCCAGCGAACGACGGGGATCGATGGTGCCGATGACCGCCTCACGCTTCTCCGGCGCCACGCGCGCGCCGAGTTGCGGCACGATGCTCTGCAGATCGCTGTAAGCCAGGTGTGTGCTGCCGCCGCGCAGGAGCAGATCCCGCTTCCAGCCTCGCTGGCTGGCCCAGAAGTCCGCCCAGCTGCGGTCGAATTCTGGATTCCGGTGCGTGTGCTCGAGCGGTTTCCCGTTCGCGTCGATGCCCACGGCGCCCATCAGGAGGAACGGCCTGTCTAGGCCGCGTTTCGTGACTTCGCCCGGCACGTAAGGATTTCCCGGGGGATAGCCGATCGCGGTCGCCATCGCGCCGTCCAGGTTGATCCCGGCGTCGACACGGCGGTCGTGGACCATCGTCTCGCCCGCGGTGAACCCGCCGGATGAGTGCCCATAGGCGCCGACCCGGGACAGGTCGAGCGACCGGCCGAGCCCGCGGGGCAGCGGCCGCTTCCCCGCGTCGGGGTTCTTGCCCTGGGTGATCTCCGTGAGCTGGTCGAGGACGAACCGGCTGTCGGCGACCCGGGCGTCAATCGCCTTCTTGAGTTCGGAGTCATCAGCCTCGGACACCGCGAGTTCGAGCCGCCCGCCAGGAAAGTCGACCGCCAGGCTCTCGTAGGTGTGCGAGAGCGAGACCACCACGTAGCCGCGGCTCGCCAGATCGTCGACGATCGCCGTGTACATCTCCCGCGGGTAGCCGAAGCCGGGAGAGAAGAGCGCGACCGACTTCGGCGCGCCGTGCGCCACGGGGACGCCGGTCTTGGCTCTTCGCTTCGCCGATGCCCAGTCGATGGAGCCGGCCGGGAGATCGAGGAAGTCCTCGCTCGCCAGCGCCTGGTCGATGACAGTGCTCATGCCGGGCGTGACCCACGGTGCCCGCGGGCCCCCGGCGAACCGGTCGGCCGGGTAGGTGACGGTGACCATGAGTTCCCGGCGCCGTTCCGGTTTCCACGGATCGGGGCGGGACGGGTCGACGAGGTGGAGGTCGGTGGTGCCGACGTCGTACTGGCCGGTGAGAGTCGGCGCGGTGAGTTCGGCCTGCTCCGCCGCCACGGCGGGAGCGGTCGCGGTGAGCCCGCCCGCGAGCGCGAGGCCCGCGATCAGCGCCGAACCCCGCATCACCCTGGTGTGTCCCGATAACACTGCTGGAGTCCTTCCGGATCAGGGCGGCCCCGCGGCCGCCTACTTCCAACCCTGGCAGCGCCCCGGCGCTACGCGCATCCCCCCTCGGGAGGAGGCTGTGCTCATCCGTGAGGGCACGGTAGGCCGACGCGGCCTGCGGGCGACAGAATGCCGCAGGGAACTCCTAAACTTCGTCGGCAAAGCGGAGAGCCTGGGGTTGAAGGAGCTATTTCTACCCATAATTTACGCGCCCATCAGGCAGTTGGACGACTCCGAAGATAGCGACGATGAGATCGTCTCTCTGATCAGGCGCACCCAGTATTCCGATTGGCGTCAACTCCGCCTACTAGATGAGAATTCGTCGACATACCGCGAGGCGGTGAACCATCTCGCAACCCGCCTGGTCGATATTGCAGACGCACTACAGGAGAACCCTCCCGAACTACCGACTGCCGAGGGACTGGCGAAGGACGCGCCGATTGTGGATGGTCCAGGGATCATCGATATCATGGCCGACGCGGAAGCAGCTATTCCTATATGGGTCCAGAGCATGGAGGACCTCGTACGCTTGATGCATGAACTGCAAGAGGCTGTGGTCCCCATGGCCGAAGAGCTACGTGCAAATGACCAAGCAGGCAAGGGTTTTACGGGTCGTCTTCAACTGATGCGTAAGTTTGCAACACAAATAGATCCGATCGCCGACCGTCTGATGGCAATTGCGAACCGTTACGCAGATCAGATCGTAACCATCAATCCTGCTGTGCTCGCCGCCATTCGAGAGCTTCAAGAGGGTTCGGGAGCCAGTACAGCAGAGGAGCGGGCGACCTTCATCAGGACAATGAGCGACCTGGCTCAGAACATGTATCCGGTAGTGCGTGGAATGGATGAGTTGGTCCAGAATATCAACCGAAGCAAGAATGTCAGTAGAGATCTAAGCAGGCCACTCAACAAGCTGACTCGGGCTCTCAGCTCCCTACAGGACGGTTATGTACTGATAGAACAGTGGACACGTCCGGTCGGAGAATTCGCCGACGCGGATCGAACCATTGATTAGGTTGCTGCGACATTTCACGTCGGCTAATTGGACCTGCGGCCCCGTTTACCCTCATCCGTTTGGATCCGTGGCCCGAGCGCGGGCGCGCGCGAGAACGGCCTCCAGGCCGCAAGCGCAGCGTGCGGCCTGCGGCTCGGGCCACGGGCGGCGCGGAGCGCCGCGCTTGATACCTATGAGAACAATTCGGCAGAGCTATGCGCCTGATTCGGCGAGGACGGCGATGAGCTGGCTGAGGATGGCCGGGGCTGCGGCGATGGTGGCCGTTGAGCGCATGGTGTGGGGGCGGCCTGTGGCGTCGGTGACCAGGGCTCCGGCTTCGCGGGCGATGGCGACTCCTGCGGCGGTGTCCCAGGGGTTGTTGGAGAGCATGACGCAGGCGTCGGTCTTGCCCTCGGCGACCCAGGCCAGGTCGATCGCGGCCGAGCCGTACATGCGGACGCGCTGCACGCGGGCAGCGAGGTGGTGGGTGAGAGGGACACGGACGCGGTTCTTGCGTTCGGCGTTCTCCCCTACCGCGTAGTCGCCGAGGGACACGATGGCGGCGTCCAGGTCGGCGACTCCCCCGGTGTGGATGGGGTCGTCGTTGCAGGTGGCCCCGTGGCCGTCGGCGGCGGCGTAGAGCATGTCCAGGAACGGCAGGTCGATGACGCCGAGGATGGAGCGGTCGTCGTCGATGAGGCCGAGGGAGATGCCGCACAGGGGGATGCCGTGGGTGAAGTTGGCGGTGCCGTCGATCGGGTCCAGGGCCCAGAGCAGGCCGCCGCCGTCGCGGATGATAGGGCCTTCCTCCTCGCCCAGGAAGCCGATCTCGGGTGTCTCTTCGGTGAGGAAATCGCGGACGGCGTGCTCGACGGCGAGATCGACCTCGGTGACCATGTCGCGATCCCCCTTGAGGCTGATGGTCTTGGGGGCGTGGGTGCGGACGATTTCGTGGGCGATGGCCACGGCCCGCCCGGCGATCGGCAGCAGGGCTTTGGTGTCGGTGGTCATACGGGGCGGCTCCGCTCCCACAGTGAGGTGAAGACCTGGTCGAAGATCGGGAACAGGCCCTCGGCGGCGGTGTTGTCGCTGATCACGAAGGTGGGTGAGTCGACGCCCCGAGCCTGGGGCAGGTAGGGCTGGACGACGCAGGTCGCCTGGTCCACGATCAGGATGTTGAATCTGATGGTCTCGTCATAGACAGCGATCTGAAGCCGCTCGGCGGCGTCGGAGGTCAGGCGGGTTCGGAGCCTGGTCAGGATGCCGATGTTCAGGGCGGTCAGGGTGGTGAGACCGGAGTCGGTGTATCCCTCTTCGGCTTCCCTGGCTTTGATGGCCTGACCGTGTGGGTCCAGGAACAGGCAGCGGATGTGGGTGCCGCCGTCCAGGAGTCGCCGGAGCTGGTGGTCGGGGTAGCTCTGGCAGAGGATGTTGAGGGAGAGGCCGGCGGCGCTGATCCGTGTGGCTCCGTCGAACAGTGATGAGGGCGGGTAGGCGGCGGTGAACGCCGATCGGCTGCTGAACACCGCCGTCACATCCGCGAATCGCGGGCCGTCCTCGGCAGGGAGCGGGGCCGGTTCCTGCCGGGGTGCGGGCACCTCGACGACGGCCGATGCGAAGAGTTCCTCGGCGGTGCGGTCGGGGAACATCGCCTCCAGGACGCGGCAGTGCCCGGAGTACGGCAGGCCCTTCAGCTCACCGGACAGCCAGCGGTGAAGTTGCGTACGGCTGGGCCATTTTCCCATAAGAGTACGATCAACCGTCTGCGCGGCTTTGTCGTATTCCGCACAGAAGGTGCTGTACGTCTGCCAATGGCGCTGGCGAAGCAGCGTCTTCAACAGAATCGGTGGTTCGGCCACCGCCTGCGACTGGGCTTGTCCGGTCATCGTTTTCCAGCGTAACCACGCTTCGCGTCCAAGACGACACGAAGACGAAACGATGAGGAACAGCACGGACGAAGAAGACGCATTCGCGCGGTCGAGACGCGACATGGCCCGGCACGATCCTTTAGCCATGGCTGAGGGGTGTGGACACTGTGCGGGCCGGGGCTGGAAGTACGTCGCTGCCCGGCGTGGTCTGGTCGCCGACGGCTCCACCGAGGTCATGCCTGGGGAGCGAACCCGGACCGCCTGCCTGTACTGCCGCGATGCCGGTGATCAGGCGGCGGCGGGCGGGATGACCGTCGACACGGTGTCGGCTGACCCATCGACCGAGATCCCACCGTTCGGCCCGGCCCCGGTGCCATCGGCCCCCGAAAAGGGTCGCGGAAGGTCCGGGCCGCACAACCGGTCGTGTTAAAGGAGGTAAGACTTGTGCGACCCGCGAAGGACACCGTCGTATTCAGCCTCTGGCGTGGCGATGAACGAATCATGGGACGGTATGGCGAGAAAGCATCACCTGCGATACAGCTAGCGGAACGATTGCAGGTATTACTGGCGGAGTACGGTATTAGTACTGATCTGCACGCCGGAGATCGTATTGCACTGGTGTCGCTCTGGACGGATCTTGTCGTGTGGACCGACGGAACATGCGTGCGCTGGTGGAACGGCAAGGTCTCGCCTCGTACCCGGCGGTTGCTCTTCACCAACTACAACGCCGACGACCTTCCGGCCGCCGCGCGCACCCTCACGCGCCGCTACCAGGTCCTGCGAAGCAAAGATCACTTCTACGGCTTGGAGGCCGCGCATGTGGATGGGTCCACAGTGGAACCGCAGTGAGCATCCACCCCCCACAGCGGAGGAGATCGCGGTCACCCGCGCGATCCTCGCCCGGGCCCGCGCCTCCATCGCGGTGATCGTCGCCCGCCATCCCAACCCCTACGCCGTCGACCTGGTGCGAAGCTGGGACCTGTCCCGCGACGCCCTGAACGACGCCGCCCACCGACTCGACCTTCCGCCGGTGACCGACGCGGAGTGGCACATGATCACCGACCAGCGCGGCAGGACGTGCAGTCCCTCTCCCTCATAGGGAATGCAAGGGAATCTCTTCCCACGTCACCGCGCTCGCCGGGCTACGCCACGGCCCGTTCCGCCCCCAGGTCGCTGCATACCGCGACCTGCTCAGCAGTGTCTGCTCGCCTCGCGTATCCACCAGGGTCCTACCGGATGCGTCACTCACACCCTGGGGCAGGCTGACGAAGCCGAGGGCACGCGTTGGCACGCGCTCGGGGGCGGCCTCGGCATCGGGAGTGCGGCGCGGCGTTCTGATCAGCGCATTCGCGGAATTCGGTAGGGGCAGACATCGGAACTGATCGCAGGTAGCCTTAACGACAAGTCGAGTTGTTGTGAGGTCGTCATGGCGCCCGAGGAGTACGCACCACCGAAATATGCCCGGATAGTGCAAGCGATCAGGCGAAAGATCGACGATGGCACGTATCCCCCTGGCTCGCTGCTGCCTTCCGAGACTCAACTCGTACGGGAGTTCTCCGTCTCCCGGCCCACGGTTGTGCGCGCGCTGCAGGTACTGCAACTGCGGGGGGTCATTGATCGCGAACACGGCAAGGGCTCCTACGTCAAGGCCGCCCCTCCCATCCCTGAGGAAGGAACGCGGCCGGGCCGCGCGGCGCTCGACCGTATCGAAGCGGACGAGAGAGGCAGCGTGATCGACTCAGGCGAGCACCAGGCCCCCGCCGTCGTCGCGAACCTGCTGGGCGTACCCGTCAAGTCCGCGGTGGCGATGCGACGTGTTCTGTTCTCCGATAACGATCAACCGATCGACCTTTTGACGATCTGGACGCCTGTGGACGTGGCGCAGGGAACGGCGCTTGGAGGGTTCGAGCCTCTGAACGTCGGCATACGCAATCACCTGCAAGCCGCGAAGGGCGTTCGGCTCACCAATGTGGTGGAACGGCTCGCTGCGCGACATCCAACGAGCAACGAGGCCAAGCATCTCGGCCTAAGCAGGTCCGCCGCCGTCCTGACCGTGCTTGCCAGCGTCTTCGACTCCAGCGCTCGGACTGTGCTCGTCGCCGACCTCGTCATGCCAGGTCATCTCCATGAGCTGGAAGACGCCTATCCACTCTAGTGTGATGTAAGTCACACGTGCTGGCCGCCAACTCGCCTTGTCGAGTGCGCTCACAGTGGGTACCGTTCTGGCAACTCGACAATACGAGTTGTCGAGTAATCGAGATCATGGAGATTGACCATGGCACTGCACGGCCCCATCCCCGTCACCTTCGCCCACCTGTTCCCGCACGGCTGCTACCTCGTCGGGGAGGTCGAGCCCGTCAAGGACTTCGACGCCTCCACCCGCGAGCGGTTCGTGCAGTCCCGCGACAAGCACACCGGCGAGCCGGTCTGGCAGGTCGCGGTCATGGACGCCGACCCGACGCTGAAGGCGGCGCGGAAGACCGTGTCGGTGAAGATCCTCGCCGCCGAGCAGCCGGTCCTGCCGCCTGCGGTCGCCGGGCTGCCGTTCACGCCGGTCGAGTTCGACGACATCACCGTCACGCCGTACGTCCACTCCGGTACCAACCGGCTGGCGTACTCGATCCGGGTCCGTGCCGTCCACGCCCCGCGCGCCACCGCAACCGGTACCGCGCCTGCCACTACGACCGGCAAGGTCGCGGCTGCCGGAAAGGACGCCGCGTGATGACCACCCAGATCGGGCTCTCCGACGTCGTGCCGGTCATCGACCCGTACACGTTCCTGACGATCTCCATCGAGGCCGATGGGGCGACCTCGGTCGGGGTGACGTTCCGCACCCCGTACCTGCGGGTCGGCACCCTCCTGGTGGACGGCGCCCGGCCGTGCCTGGACCTGGCCACCGACCAGGCCCGCGTGTCTGTCTCCACTACCGGCGGGGTGATGGTCACCGCCGATGACCTGGCGCTGGCCCGCCGGTTGCACGCCGCGACCGCGCGGTACCTGGCCGACTGCGAACGCCTCCACCGGCACAACCAGCACGCGCGAAACGGTCGCGGCGCGGCCTGAACGGTCTGGGCGGGACCGCCGAAAGCGCCAACTTCCGGCGGCCCCCAAACGATCTCTCCCGATGCTCCACATCACGAGAGGACCCGAAGTCTAATGTTCAAGAAGCTGCCCGGCGACGAGGCCCGGAGCCTCGTCCACCACCCCCGACACCGCCGTGGTGTTCCGCCCGGCCGTCGTCCGTACCCCCGCCGTGCTCACCATCGTCATCACGATGTGGCGGCTGCTGGCCGCGTGCGTGCGGCTGGTCATCGCCCACCCCATCGCGGTCGGTGCAACGACAGCGCTGGGCGGGCTCACCGTCGCGTTCGGCTGGCAGGTCGCCGCCGTCGCGCTGGCGTCGATCGCCACATGTCTGACCGGCTGGGCGTTGATCGATCCGGCCGTCTTCGCCCGCTGGATCGGAATGCCGTTGCTGGCGTTCTGGCGACGCGTCTGGGTCTACCGGCGGCACTGGCAACCCGCCATGATGATCTCCGGCCTGGGCCGTCACCTGCGCGGCCGGGACTACCTGCCCCACCTGCTCCGCGTGGCCTGCACGTCCTGGTGTGACCAGGTCACCGTCAAGATGCTCACCGGCCAGGCCGTCAAGGACTGGGCCGACCGCGCCGAGCACCTCGCGCACGCCTTCGGCGCCCCCTCCTGCCGGGTCGCGATCAGCCGGGCCGGACGCCTCACCTTGACCTTCCTCCGCCGTGACCCGCTCGCCGTGCCACTGCCCGCGCTGCCCATGCCCCGATCGGCGGACGTGGTGACGGCGGTGGGGGCGGTGGAGATCGGGCGGTATGAGGACGGCACGCCCTGGCGGCTCAACCTGCACGGCACGCACGTCCTGGTCGCCGGAGCGACCGGGGCCGGCAAAGGCTCGATCATCTGGTCGGTGATCCGTGGCCTGCTGCCCGCCGTCCGCGCGGGGCTGGTGCAGATCTGGGCGCTGGACCCCAAACGGATGGAACTGTCCTACGGCCGTGCCCTGTTCGGCTCCCGCTACGCCGCCGACCCGGCCGACTGCGCTGATTTGCTGGAAGACGCCGTCAAGTTGATGCAGGAACGAGCCGACCGGTTCGCGGGCCACCGGCGCAACCACACCCCCACCACCGATGGCCCGTTCATCCTGGTCGTGGTGGACGAGGTGGCGTTCCTCACCGCCTACCAATCCGACAAGGGATTGAAGCTGCGGATCACCGCCGCTCTGGCGACGCTGACCACGCAGGGCCGGGCGGTCGGTGTCGGCGTCCTGGCCGCCCTCCAGGACCCGCGCAAGGAGGTCATGAACATCCGCAACCTGTTCCCCGACAAGATCGCCCTCAGACTGGACGAGTCCGAGCAGGTGGACATGGTCCTCGGCGACGGTGCACGGGACCGGGGAGCGCTCGCCGACCACATCTCGCCCATCCCGCGCCTGGGGGCCGGGGTCGCCTACGTCCGGCTGGAGACCTCCCCCGATCCGGTCCGGGTCCGCGCGGCCTACGTCTCCGATACCGACATCCGCGCCATGACCGCCGAGCACACCGTGGGGGGCGAGGCCGAATGAACCCCGATCGCTCGCTTCCCCGAGCGGTCCGCCAGGCCATGCCACAGGCCCGCGACGTCGCCATCGAGGTCGCCAAGCAGCACGGGGTGTGCATCCGCCCCGTCCCGCTGCGCAGGACCGACACCCGCACTGGAGCATCCGAGATCATCGACGTTCCATGCGGGGCCACCCTGGAAGCGGTGTGCGAGCCGTGCGCCCGGCGTAACCGGCAGCTTCGCATGGCGCAGTGCCGGGAGGGCTGGCACCTGGAGGACGAACCCGCCATCACCCCCGACCCGCCGAGTGAGGCTCAACGGTGGCTGGTGGAGTTCCGCGCCGACGTCCAGGCCCAGCGCGACCACGCGCCGACAACGGGCAGGACACCGCCGATCTGGACGCGGCCATCGCCGGGATCGACGCCGAGATCAACCAAGCCGGGATGCGCGGCAACGTTCTCGGCCGTGCCACGGGCAAGCGCAACCGCTCGACCCGGCGCAGACAGGACGCCCCTGACCTGCCCAAGCGGGCGATGGCGGCCACCGCCCTCGGCCGGACCTTCACCGGCCCCGGCGGCAAGACCTACCGGCCCTCGCTGTTCCGCACCCTGACCCTGCCCTCCTACGGCAAGGTGCGCGATGGCGTGCCGATCGCCCCGGATACCTACGACTACGCCCGCGCCGCGCGGGACGCGCTGCACTTCTCCAAGCTGATCGACCGGTTCGTGCAGAACCTGCGCCGGGTGGCCGGGTATGACGTGCAGTACTTCGCCACCGTCGAACCGCAGAAACGGCTCGCGCCGCATCTGCACATGGCCATCCGGGGCACCCTCCCAAGAAGGGAGATGCGGCAGATCGCGGCGGCCACCTACCACCAGGTGTGGTGGCCCACCACCGACCGCGTGATCTTCGAGGGCGATCACCTGCCGCAGTGGGAGGACGGCGCGGGCTACCTCGACCCGGCCACCGGCGAGATCCTGCCCACCTGGGAACAAGCCCTCGACGACGTAGTCGAACCGGCCCACGTGCTGCGCTTCGGCGACCAGCTCGATGTTCAGGGCGTGCTCGCCGGTACCCCCGATGCCGACCAGGCGATCCGGTACCTGACCAAGAGCCTCGGCGACACCCTCGACGACATGGACCCGGCCCCGGCGTGAGCATGTGGCGCGGCTGGTGGAGGCTCTGCGCTACGAGCCCTGCTCGCCGTCCTGCCCGAACTGGCTGCGCTACGGCGTCCAGCCCAAGCACGCCAACCCGGCATGGTCCCCGGACGGTGCCGGGGCAAGGCCCACAAGCCCGGCCACCTCGGCTACGCGGGCCGCCGCGTCCTCGTGAGCCGCAAGTGGTCCAACAAGACCCTTGCCGAGCACAAGCAGGACCGCCGCACCTGGGTCCTGCAAGCCCTCGGCCTGGATAACGAACCCACCGACCCACACCGCTACACATGGAAACCCGTCCCGGCCGGAGACGGCAACGTACCACCGCTGGCCGTACGGCTCCTGCGCTCCATCAGCGAACGCCAACGCTGGCGCGAACACCTGCGCCGGTTGGAAGCCAGCGCACTCGGTCTTTCGGCAACTCCCGAAGCGGCATAGGAGCAGCGATGGACGGACCCGTTCTCACAGTCGATGAAGCCGCCGGCCAGCTCCGCGTCAGCCGGTGGACCCCTACAAGTTCATCCGCACGGGACAGCTCAAGACCCTCAAGGCCGGTCGACGTCGGCTCGTGCCGGTTGCCTCGATCACCCAACTCATCGATCAGCTCATGGAGGACGCGGCGTGATGACCACCATCCCGGACGAGCGCAAGAAGAGAAGCCGACGGCGGCGGGCCAACAACGAGGGGACCGTGTACCAGCGGGCGGACGGCAAGTGGTGTGGACAGGTGTACGTCCTCATCACCGATGGCACGGAGAAGCGCAAGACCGTGTACGGCAAGACCTCCGACGAGGTGCGCGCGAAGATCGACGATCTCAAGATCAAGTCCAGGCGGGGCGTTCCCGCCGCTGACCGTCCGTGGAAGGTGGGGGAGTACCTCGACTACTGGCTCAACGAGGTGGCTCGCCACTCGGTCCGCAGGACGACCTTCGCCAAGTACGAGACCATGGTCCGGCTCTACCTCAAGCCGGGGCTCGGCCGTAAGAAGCTCGACCGCCTGACCGTGGCCGACGTTCAGGGGTTCCTCAACGGCAGGCTCAACGGGGACCACGCGATCGGCACCATCCATGCCATGCGGAACGTCCTGAGTACCGCTCTCACCAGGGCCATGCGTGAGGAGATCCTGAGCCGCAACGTCGCCCGGCTGGCGACCCTCCCACCCATCGAAGCCAAGCGCGATCAGCCGTGGACGGCGGCCGAAGCGCGGGCCTTTCTCCAGGTGGCCCGCTTCGATCCGCTGTACCCGGCCTTCGTACTGCTCCTGGTGTACGGCCTGCGGCGCGGCGAAGCCCTCGGCCTCCGCTGGGCCGACGTGGACTTCGACGAGGACCAGGTCCACATCCGCCAGCAGCTCATTCGCGTCGGCACCGACCTGCACGAGGCACCCGTCAAGACGCGGGCGAGGAAACGCTCGCTGCCCATGGTGGGCATCGTCCGGGAGGCCCTGGAGATCCAGCGAGGCGGGCAGAAGATCCGCAGGGAGCGTGCGGGGGAGAGCTGGGTGGAGACCGGGCTCGTGTTCACCACGAAGTCCGGCCGTCCGATCGAGCCGCGCAACCTCGCCCGCTCGTTCGCGCGCATCATCGCGGCCGAAGGGCTCCGGCCGATCCGGGTCCACGATCTCCGGCACACCGCAGCGTCGTTGCTCAAGAAGCTCGGGGTCGCTCCCCGCGATGCGATGGAGATCCTCGGCCACAGCCGGATCGCGGTAACGATGGAGATCTACACGCACGGCGACGAGGAGAGCCGCCAGAGCGCGATCGGCAAGGTCAACGACCTGTTCACGTGAAGGCCGTTGCAGTACGCGTTGCAGCAAAAAGCCCCGGAGCTTGATCGCTTCGGGGCGTTTGTCGATGTGGGGCTACCAGGACTTGAACCTGGGACCTCTTCCTTATCAGGGAAGCGCTCTAACCGTCTGAGCTATAGCCCCTCGTGGTGCGGCCCACCGAGGTTATCGCATCAGGGGGGCTGAGGCGAACCGGTGGCCGTTGGGGAAAAGCTTACCGTGTTTCGCTGGGTGGGTGGGCCGTTGCCCCCGCGGGTGGATGCCCGCGGGGGGTGGGGCTGGGAAGGTCACTCGGCCTCGCTGAAGGTCACCTCGACGCCGCCGACTACGTCGGAGGCGAGGTTGTAGATGACCGAGCCGAGGGTGGCCAGGGCGGTGATGAGGACGACGTTGATCGCGCCGACCAGGGCGGTGAAGCCGAGGATGCGGACCGGGTCGAACCAGGCCGAGGCGTCGATGGCGTTGGTGGCGTTGCCGTCCGGGTTGGTGAGCTGGTTGACGGTGTCGATGATGGAGTCGAAGACGCCGACGGCGCTCAGCACGCCGTACAGGACGGCGACGGCCACGAACAGGATCACGAAGCAGACCAGCGACACCACGAAGCTGAACTTCATGGCGGACCAGGGCTCGATGCGGCGGAGCACCAGGTGGGCCTTGCGCGGGGCACGGCCGCCGGCGCCCTTGCCCTGCTTGGAGCCCGAGGTGGAACTGGAGGACGTGAGGGAGTCGCCCAGGCCGCGCAGTTGGAGGTCGGACGAGCGCGCGCCGTCTCCCGAGGGGGCGACCGGGCCTGGCCGTCCTGGGTTCTGGGTGGGTGCCGAACCGGGCGGGGCGGGCTTCACCCCGGAGCCGCCGCGGGCGCCCGCCGGGCCGTTCGGGCTCTTGCCGCCGAGCGAGCCGGCAGCGCCCGGACCGCCCGGACCGGGGCCGGGCACGCCGTGCGGACCACCAGGGCCACCAGGGCCACCAGGCCCACCCGGGCTGCCCTGACCGGGACCGCCGTGCGGACCCCCCTTGCCGCCGGGCCCGCCCTGAGAGCCGGGGCCACCCGGCCCCTTGGAACCGTGGCTGCCCGGGCCGGGAGATGGAGACTCCGCCACCTCGGTTCTATCACTTTCGGTGGTCTTATCCATTTTCTCCGTCACCTGGTTACGCGGTACTGAAGCAGCGGCCGGGGGCTTGCGCTGCGAGTTCCCGCCCGAACCTGCAGAACCCGCGGCGCCCTGGCCGGGGCCACCCGGCCCCTTGCCCGGCCCCGCGCCCCCGCCGGGTTTCGCCTGGGCGTTCATGGACTAGTCTCCTCCCCCGGAAGCCTCGGAAGCTCCGGAAGCTTCAGAAACCGCTTCTTCTCCCCCGGAAACAGCATCTTCCACAGTCTCCAACGACTCCGCGTTGCGGGCGAGGGCCACGACGCTGTCGCCCTCCGCGAGGTTCATCAAACGCACTCCCATGGTCTGACGTCCCGACTGCTTGATCTCCGCGGCGCTCGTCCGGATCACCCCTCCAGCGGACGTGATGGCGAAGACCTCGTCCTCGGGGCGGACCATGACCGCACCGACCAGCTTGCCACGGGCACTGACGATCTTCGCTGTCAGGACTCCCTTACCGCCTCGTCCCTGCACCGGATACTGATCAGCGGGGGTGCGCTTGGCATACCCGCCCTCCGTGGCGATTAACACATCATCGCCGTCTCCGACCACATTCATCGACAAAAGCTCGTCTCCACCGACGAATCGCATGCCGATGACCCCGCTCGTGGCCCGGCCCATGGGACGCAGGGCCTCGTCGGAGGCGGTGAACCTGATCGACTGGGCGCCCCGGGAGACCAGCAGCAGGTCGTCGTCCTCGGAGACCAGCCGGGCGGCGATGACCTCGTCGTCGTCGCGCAGGTTGATGGCGATCAGACCGCCGGAGCGCGGCGAGTCGTACTCCGCCAGGCGGGTCTTCTTCACCAGGCCGCTGCGGGTGGCGAGGACCAGGTAGGGAGCGACGGAGTAGTCGCGGAGGTCGAGGACCTCCATGACCACCTCGTCGGGCTGCATGGCCAGCAGGTTGGCCAGGTGCTGGCCCCGGGCGTCGCGCGCGGCGTCGGGGAGCTCGTAGGCCTTGACCCGGTAGACGCGGCCCTTGTTGGTGAAGAACAGCAGCCAGTGGTGGGTCGTGGTGACGAAGAAGTGGTCGACGATGTCGTCCTGGCGGAGCTGCGCGCCGCGCACCCCCTTGCCGCCGCGCTTCTGCGCCCGGTACAGGTCGGTACGGCTGCGCTTGGCGTATCCGCCCCGCGTGATCGTGACGACCATGTCCTCCTCGGCGATGAGGTCTTCCATGGACATGTCGCCGTCGTAGGCGATGATCTCCGTCTTGCGGTCGTCGCCGTACTTGCCGGCGATCTCGGTCAGCTCGTCGCCGACGATCTGCCGCTGCCGCGCCTCGGACGCGAGGATGTCGTTGTAGTCGGCGATCTGCGCCATCAGCGTGTCGTGCTCGTCCTGGATCTGCTGGCGCTCCAGGGCGGCGAGCTTGCGCAGCTGCATGTCCAGGATCGCCTGCGCCTGGACCTCGTCGATCTCCAGCAGCCCCATCAGGCCCTGCTGGGCCACGGAGGCGGACTCGGAGGCCCGGATGAGGGCGATGACGTCGTCGAGGCGATCCAGGGCCTTCAGCAGCCCGCTCAGGATGTGCGCCCGCTCCTCCGCCTTGCGCAGCAGGTAGCGGGTGCGCCGGACGATGACCTCGATCTGGTGCACCACGTAGTGGCGGATGAACTGGTCGATCCGGAGCGTGCGCGGCACGCCGTCGACCAGGGCCAGCATGTTGGCCCCGAAGGTGTCCTGGAGCTGGGTGTGCTTGTACAGGTTGTTCAGCACGACCTTGGCCACCGCGTCGCGCTTGAGCACGATCACCAGGCGCCGACCGACCCGCGCGGAGCTTTCGTCGCGGACGTCGGCGATGCCGCTGACCTTGCCCTCGCGCACCAACTGCGCGATCTTCAGCGCCAGGTTGTCCGGGTTGACCTGGTAGGGCAGCTCGGTGACGACCAGGCACTGCCGGCCCTTGGCGTCTTCCTCGAACTCCGCGACCGCCCGCATGGTGATCGAGCCGCGGCCGGTGCGGTAGGCCTCCTCGATGCCCCGGCGTCCCACGATCAGCGCGCCGGTGGGGAAGTCGGGGCCCTTGACCAGGCCGACGGTGGCGTCGAGCAGCTCCTCGTCGGTGGCGTCGGGGTGCTCAAGACACCACTTGACGGCCTCGGCCACCTCGCGCAGGTTGTGCGGCGGGATGTTGGTGGCCATGCCGACCGCGATTCCGCCCGAGCCGTTGACCAGCAGGTTCGGAATGCGGGACGGCAGGACGGACGGCTCCTGCGAGCGCCCGTCGTAGTTGGGCTGGAAGTCGACGGTCTCCTTGTCGATGTCGCGCAGCAGCTCCATCGCGATCGGGGCCAGCTTGGCCTCGGTGTATCGCATGGCCGCCGCCGGGTCGTTGCCCGGAGACCCGAAGTTGCCCTGGCCGTCCACCAGCGGGTAGCGCAGCGACCACGGCTGCGCCAGCCGGACCAGCGCGTCGTAGATCGAGGTGTCGCCGTGCGGGTGGTAGGACCCCATCACGTCACCGACGACGCGCGAGCACTTGAAGTAGCCGCGATCGGGGCGATAACCGCCGTCGTACATGGCGTAAAGGACACGGCGATGCACCGGCTTGAGGCCGTCACGCACGTCCGGCAGCGCCCGCGAGACGATGACCGACATCGCGTAGTCCATGTAGCTGCGCTGCATCTCGGACTGGATGTCGACCGGCTCGATGCGGTCGGCCGGAGGAGTGGTGTTCACTTCCGTCACGGGATCAAGGTTCCTTTTCTCATACGAGTCCGCCCAGGTCGTCGTCGACGTCAGACATCGAGGAAGCGGACGTCACGCGCGTTGCGGATGATGAAGTCGCGCCGGGCCTCGACGTCTTCGCCCATGAGCACGCTGAACAGTTCGTCGGCCTGGGCCGCGTCGTCCAGTGTGACCTGCAGCAGCAGACGCGTGTCGGGGTTCATGGTGGTGTCCCACAACTGGGCGGCGTTCATCTCGCCCAGACCCTTGAACCGCTGCACGTTGTCGCGCGGCCGAGGGTCCTGCTTGCCCGCGGCGATGCCCGCCTCGATGACGGCGTCGCGTTCCTTGTCGGAGTACGCGTAGGAGGCGTCGTCGCCCCGGCGGTCCCACTTGATCTTGTACAGCGGAGGCTGGGACAGGTAGACGTGACCGGCCTCGATCAGCGGGCGCATGAACCGGAAGAGCAGCGTGAGCAACAGCGTGTTGATGTGCTGGCCGTCCACGTCGGCGTCGGCCATCAGGATGATCTTGTGATAGCGCAGCTTGGCGATGTCGAACTCGTCGTGCACGCCGGTGCCGAGCGCGGTGATCAGCGCCTGGACCTCGGCGTTCTGCAGGACCTTGTCGATCCGCGCCTTCTCCACGTTGAGGATCTTGCCGCGGATCGGCAGGATCGCCTGAAAACGCGAGTCGCGGCCGCCCTTGGCCGAGCCGCCCGCCGAGTCTCCCTCGACGATGAACAGCTCGCACTTGTCGGGCTCGCTCCACTGGCAGTCGGCCAGCTTGCCGGGCAGGCCGGACCCGGACTCCAGCAGCGACTTGCGCCGGGTCAGGTCGCGCGCCTGGCGCGCGGCGATCCGCGCCCTGGACGCCTGGAGCGACTTGTTGATGATCTCCTTGGCCTCGCCCGGGTTGCGCTCGAACCAGTCGCGCAGGTGGTCGTTGCACGCCTTCTGCACGAACGACTTGGCCTCGGTGTTGCCCAGCTTCGTCTTGGTCTGCCCCTCGAACTGCGGGTCCGCGAGCTTCACCGAGATGATCGCGGTGAGCCCTTCGCGGATGTCCTCGCCGCTGAGGTTGTCGTCCTTGCCCTCCTTGAGGAACCGCTGCTCACGCGCGTAGCGGTTGACGATCGACGTCAGCGCCGCGCGGAAGCCCTCCTCGTGGGTGCCGCCCTCGGCGGTGTTGATGGTGTTGGCGAAGGTGTAGACCGACTCGGTGTAGCTGCTGTTCCACTGCATGGCGATCTCGACGGAGATGCCCTCGCTGTGCGACTCGAAGTCGACCACCGAGTTGTGGACCGGCTCCTTCTTGGAGTTGATGTGCGAGACGAAGTCGGAGATGCCGCCCTCGTAGCAGTAGGTCACCACATGCGGCTCGCCGTTGATGTGGTCGGCCCGCTCGTCGCGCAGCGTGATCGTGAGGCCCTTGTTGAGGAAGGCCATCTCCTGGAAGCGGCGCGACAGCGTCTCGAAGTTCCACGTGGTGGTCTCGAAGATCGTGTCGTCGGCCCAGAAGGTGATCGACGTGCCGGTGTCGGCGGCCGGCTCGCCCTTGGCCAGCGGCGCGGTGGGCCTGGACTGGTCGTAGGACTGCCGCCAGTAGTGGCCCTCGGTGCGGATCTCGACCGCGAGCTTGGAGGACAGCGCGTTGACCACCGACACGCCGACGCCGTGCAGGCCGCCGGAGACGGCATAGGACTTGCTATCGAACTTTCCGCCCGCGTGCAGGACCGTCAGCACGACCTCGACCGCCGGCCGTCCCTCGGCCTCGACGATGCCCACCGGGATGCCTCGGCCGTTGTCGATCACCCTGACGCCGTTGTCGGCCAGCAGCGTGACCTCGATGTTGTCGCAGACGCCTGCCAGAGCCTCGTCGACGGCGTTGTCCACGACCTCGTAGACGAGGTGGTGGAGCCCGCGCTCACCAGTCGAGCCGATGTACATGCCGGGGCGCTTGCGGACCGCCTCCAGCCCTTCGAGTACGGTGATTGAGCTAGCGTCGTAGGACAAGTGCAAATCCTCCTGCCGCGGACACGCGGCGGGGAGGACCACGAAAAAACGTGCTCCCAGCCGTGCCCGTCACCGATGTGAGTGCCCCGATGCGTTCACCCAGGGGAAGCGGCCGTGCATGCCGGGGTGACGCGCAAGCGGACGTGTCCGGAATCGCTTTCATTCTACCGGCCCCAAGCGCATGATGTGGCATTGACGGCCCCTGTGATGGCCCTGTCGGGCGTCGACCCCTCTCTCAAGAGTCCCCCCACAGAGATGGGGGTCATCGCCGCAGACGGCTCGCTGGCCCATCCAGCCGTAATTTCGGGGGTTCGAGGGCCGCCGGCCGGGTGATGCTCGCCGCCGCCGGGGCCGCCACGCGCGGGACGGACATCTCTCCGCCGGGGCCCGGTGCCCGTCGTACGGCGAACCTCCCACCCTGTCGCTATCCGTACGTGTCGCGTGACCCTTTGCTGCCGGTGACCCGCAGCCCGCCCCTCGGACGCGGCCCCCGCTGCGGCCCCTGGACCTTCACCCGCCGCACGGTGCCCTCGCCGAGCTCCTCGTTCAGCCGCCTGACCAGCGTCGCGGCCAGCAGGCGCACCTGGGTCGCCCACGCCGTCGAGTCCGCCGAGACGACGACCTCACCCTCCGTGAAGGTCTCCGGCTTGGTGTGCGCGGCCAGGTCGGGGCCGACGATGTCGCGCCAGCGCCCGAACACCCCGCCCACCGCGACCTCCTGCTCCCACCCCCGGAAGGCGAGCAGGTCGCGGATCGCGCTGCCGAGCAGTTGCGGATCGGCGGCGTCACGGCCCACCCCGGCGCGCCTGCGCCGAGGCTCACGGCGGGGAAGCCGGCCGCGCCGTTCCGCGTCGGCCTTCGCCTGCGCGAGCTTCTCCCTGGCCAGCGCCGCGCCCCGGGCGGCGATCCGCTCCGCGGACTCTCTCGGAAGCTCTGACCCTCTCGGAAGCCCCGACTCCCTCGCGGGCCCGCCGGGTGTGGACTCAGCCGACACGGGTCACGCTCCCCTCCGCGACCTGGAACCGCACGCCGGTCAGCTCGGACGGCACGTCCTCCGGCACCGCCGCGGTGACCAGCACCTGCTCCGCGCCGCCGACGGTCTCCGCCAGGCGACGCCTGCGCTGCGCGTCCAGCTCGGCGAACACGTCGTCGAGGATCAGCACCGGGTCGCCGCCGTCGGCCCGCAGCAGGTCGTAGGCGGCCAGCCGGAGCGCGAGCGCGAACGACCAGGACTCCCCATGGCTGGCGTATCCGCGCGCGGGCAACTCCCCCAGGCTCAGCAGCAGGTCGTCCCGGTGCGGCCCGACCAGCGTCACGCCGCGCTCCATCTCAGCGTCGCGGACCTCGAGCAGCCGGGCCCGCAGGCGTTCCTCCAGGACGGCACGCTCCGCCGTCGTCTCCGCCTCGCCGTCCTCACCCCCGGCGTGGGTGCCCCGGTAGGACAGGCCGACCTCGGCCGACCCCGGGGCCAGCGCCGCGTACGCCATCGCGACCAGCGGGCGGAGGACCTCCAGGAGTTCCAGCCGCGCGGCGAGCAGTTCGGCGCCGTGGCGGGCCAGGTGGGCGTCCCAGACGTCGAGCGTGCTGAGGACGTCGCCCGCTCCGGCCTCGGCGAAGCCGGACTCGTCGGCGGCCCGCCGCGTCGCGCGGTGGCCGTTGCGCCTGCCGGCGTGGCGGGCCGACAGCGCGGTGCGCAGCAGCGCGCCACGCTGCTTCAGCACCCGGTCGTAGTCGGCGCGGACCCCGGCGTACCTCGGGGCCCGCGCCACGAGCAGGTCGTCCAGGAAACGCCGCCGCTCGGACGGGTCGCCCTTGACCAGCGCGAGGTCTTCGGGGGCGAACAGCACGGTGCGCAGCAGCCCGAGGGCGTCGCGAGCGCGTGAGACGGGGGAGCGGTTGATCCGGGCGCGGTTGGCCCGCCCGGGGTTGATCTCCAGCTCCACCAGGGCCCGGCGGTCCTCCTTGATGACGGACGCGCGCACGACGGCTCTGGACGCCCCGTGGCGCACCAGCGGCGCGTCGGCGGCCACGCGGTGGCTGGACTGCGTCGCGACGTATCCGATGGCCTCGACGAGGTTGGTCTTGCCCTGCCCGTTGGGCCCCACGAGCGCCGTCACGCCGGGCCCGAGGGCCAGCTCGACGGACGGGTATGACCGGAAGTCGGTCAGCGACAGGTGGGCGACATGCACTCACGAAGGCTACTGGGCCACACGGCCCACCGGGGTCACACCCGTGTCGTCCGATATGTCACAGTTATCGGCGATCAGCCGACGATCATCGTGGCGATCATCTGGTGATCGGCGCGACGATCAGCCCGCCTCGCGAGGCGGTGCGACGTCGGCGCCCGGCGAGTCGGCGCCGAGCCCCTCGGCCCCGGCGTTCGCCGTGACGGCGTGCCCGCCGAACTGGTTGCGCAGCGCCGCGATCACCTTCATCGCGGGCGAGTCTGACTGCCGCGACCTGAACCGCGCGTACAGCGCCGAGGTGATCACCGGCAGCGGTACGGCGTGCTCCACCGCGGCCTGGACCGTCCAGCGACCCTCTCCGGAGTCCTGAGCGTAACCACGGAGGTCTGAGAGGTCGGGATCCTCATCCAGTGCCCGGACCATCAGGTCGAGCAGCCAGGAGCGGATCACGGTGCCGTGCCGCCAGCTCTTGAAGGTGCCCTCGACGTCTTCCACGACGTCGGCCGCCTCCAGCAGCTCCCACCCCTCGGCGAAGGCCTGCATCATGCCGTACTCGATGCCGTTGTGGACCATCTTCGCGAAGTGCCCGGCGCCGACCTTGCCGGCGTGGACGAACCCGCCGCCCTCCGGCTTGAGGGTCTCGAAGACGGGGGAGAGCGCCTGGACATACCGGTCCTCGCCGCCGACCATCAGCGCGTAGCCGTTCTCCAGGCCCCACACGCCGCCGCTGACGCCGACGTCGACGAACCCGACGCCCTTGACGGCCAGCTCCTTGCCGTGCTCACGGTCGTCGACGTAGTGCGAGTTGCCGCCGTCGATCACGATGTCGCCCTCGGACAGCAGCTCACCGAGCTGCCCGACGGTGGAGCGCGTCGGCCCGCCCGCCGGGACCATCACCCACACCGCCCGGGGCGGGCGCAGCCGCTCGACGAGGTCCTTCAGGCTCTCGGCGTCGCTGATCGCGGGATCGCGGTCGTACCCGACGACCTCGTGGCCACCACGGCGCAGCCGCTCGGCCATGTTGCCGCCCATTCGGCCGAGCCCGACCATGCCGATCTGCATACGAGCACCCCCTCGAAGGGTTTCCGCCTACGGTCCACGCCCCGAATACCCGTGGGCGGGCCGCCGAACCGGGGCCTTCGCCCGCCACCGTGGACAAAGCCTAGCCGTGGACGGAGCCCGGCGGGCCCAGGGCCCCGGATCTCGACCGGACGGCGGGGGGCCGGCCGCTCTCGGCCAGGGGCTCAGCCGGACAGCCGGATCGGCATGATCAGGTAGCGGTAGTCGGGGGCGGCGTCGGCGTCGGGTTTGCCGCCGGTGAGGATCGCGGGCTTGGTGGACGTCGTGAACGACAGCCGCGCCACGTCGGAGTCGATCGCGCCGAGCCCCTCCAGCAGGAACTGGTGGTTGAAGGCGATGTTGATCTCGTCGCCGTCGAACTCCACCGGCAGCGCCTCGACGGCCTGCGCCTCGTCGCCGCTGCCCGCCTCCAGCACCACCTCGTCGCCGCGGAACGCCAGCCGCACCGGCGTGTTGCGCTCGGCGACCAGGGCCACGCGCTTGACCGCCTCGACGAACGCGCTGGTCGCGATGTCGGCGTGGGCGGAGAACTCGGTGGGCAGCAGCGAGCGGTACTTGGGGAACTCGGGGTCGAGCAGGCGGGTGGTCGTGCGGCGGCCCGCGCTGGAGAACCCGATCATGCCCTCGCCGGTGCCGCCGGCGGAGCTGAGCGCGATCTCGACCTCGGCGCCGGTGGTCAGCGACTTGGCCGTATCGGCGAGGGTCTTGCCGGGGATCATCGCGATCGCCGAGAACTCCGGCTGGTCGGGCTGCCACTTCAGCTCACGGACGGCGAGCCGGTAACGGTCGGTCGCGGCGAGGGTCACCGTGTCGCCCTCGATCTCCATCCGCACGCCGGTGAGCATCGGCAGCGTGTCGTCGCGCCCGGCGGCGACGGCCACCTGGCCCACCGCGGACGCGAACACGTCGCTGCCCACCCGCCCGGCCGCGGGCGGCATGGACGGCAGCGACGGGTAGTCCTCCACAGGCATCGTCAGCAGTGTGAACCGGGCGCTGCCACAGGTGACCACGGCTTTGGCGCCGTCCACCACGAAGTCCACAGGCTGTGCGGGTAGCGCGCGGGTGATCTCGGCCAGCAGGCGGCCGGAGACCAGGACCACGCCGGGCTCACCGGTTTGCAGTTCGAGGGTCACCTCGGCGGAGACCTCGTAGTCGAAGCCGGAGAGCTTCAACCGCTGGTCGTCGGTGACCTCCAGGCGCATGCCCGCCAGGACCGGCACCGACGGGCGCGCCGGAAGGCTGCGTGCCGTCCATGCGACCGCCTCCGCGAGCACGTCTCGGTCGACTCTGAACATCACGTGGATCCGCCTCCTGTGGATCGGTTCTCGATGGGGGCGCGGGGATGTGCGCGTGGGCCCATCGGGTGTGGGTCAAGTGTCGCCTGTCCCGCACCTGGGTCGGGCGGGAACCCTTCTATGGGTTTTGAGTTTCTTGGAAGGAGAGATAACAGGTCATCTTCTTAGGGGCGGTGGATACTGTGGATAGAGGCCGTTTCCGCAGCTCATCACGGCTGTTTTCATCCACCGGACCTGTGCATGACGCCTGTTGGAAACTCGTTCGGCTGGGGATGAACGACGACTGTGCACAGGCCGTCCCCAGGTGAGGGGTCCGCTGTCCACCGTCGGTCCACAAGGTTTCCACCGGTTTTCCACGGGGTAGGTGTCCGGTTTGCGATTTGGTTGACCGTGTCTTCACAGGGCTTCCCCAGGTTGTCCACCAGTGGTCCACAACCTTTCCCCAGGATGTCCCCAGAGTTATCCCCACCCCATGTTCGGGATGTGTGCGCTCCGTAAGCGCGGTGCCGGGGCCCAAAAGCACTGTCCTGTCGGCCAAGTGGGGCATTCGAGACTGATCCACAGCGTTATCCACAGGCTGTGAATCGAGCGTCGCCGGGTGGTCACGCATCGCGGGACTGCTGTTTGATCCGGCCGGTCAGCTCGTTGACCTGGTTGTAGATCGACCGCCGCTCCGCCATCAGCGAGCGGATCTTCCGGTCGGCGTGCATGACCGTGGTGTGGTCGCGCCCGCCGAACTGCTGGCCGATCTTGGGCAGCGACATGTCGGTCAGCTCCCTGCACAGGTACATCGCGATCTGCCGGGCCGTCACCAGGACCCGCGACCGCGAGCCGCCGCACAGGTCGTCGATCGAGATGCCGAAGTACGCGGCGGTCTGCGCCATGATCGTGGCGACCGTGATCTCCGGGCTGGAGTCCTCGGTGATCAGGTCCTTCAGCACCACCTCGGCGAGCTGCAGATCCACCGACTGGCGGTTCAGGCTGGCGAACGCGGTCACTCGGATCAGCGCGCCCTCCAGCTCCCGGATGTTGGTGGAGATCCGGCTGGCGATGTACTCCAGCACGTCGCCCGGCGCGGCGAGCCCTTCCTGAATGGCCTTCTTGCGCAGGATCGCGATGCGCGTCTCCAGCTCGGGTGGCTGCACGTCGGTGATCAGCCCCCATTCGAACCGGTTTCGCAGGCGGTCCTCCAGCGTGACGAGCTGCTTGGGCGCCCGGTCGCTGGAGATCACGATCTGCTTGTTGGCGTTGTGCAGGGTGTTGAAGGTGTGGAAGAACTCCTCCTGCGTCTGTTCCTTACCCTCCAGGAACTGGATGTCGTCCACCAGGAGGATGTCCACGGCGCGGTACCTGCTGCGGAAACCGTCCGCCTTGTGGTCGCGGATGGAGTTGATGAAGTCGTTGGTGAACTCCTCCGAGCTCACGTAACGCACCCGGGCACCGTCGTAGAGGCTCTGCGCGTAGTGGCCGATCGCGTGCAGCAGGTGGGTCTTCCCCAGGCCCGAGTCGCCGTAGATGAACAGCGGGTTGTACGCCTTGGCCGGGGCCTCGGCGACCGCGACGGCCGCCGCGTGCGCGAACCGGTTGCTGGAACCGATGACGAATGTCTCGAACGTGTACTTCGGGTTCAGCCTGGCCGCTTCGCCGCCGCGCGCGCCGCGACCCTCCCAGCGGTGCTGGGGTGGCGGGGCGGCCTGCGGAAGCGGCTGCGGGGGAGCGGCGGGCGGACGACTCTGCTGGTCCTGGCTCTGCTCGACGACGCCGGGGGGCTTCGGCGGCTGCTGCTCACCGGGGTACGGCCGCGCCTCGCCGCCGAAGTCGTCCTCGGGAAAGGGGATCTCGCCGAAGCCGCCGGGCACGTCGAAGCGCTGCTGGGCGCCGTCGAAGGGGGGCTCGCCGTACCGTTGCCGGCCGCCGCCGGATTGTCCCTGCGCCGGGCTTTCGCCGTAAGGCCGGCCCGGCGCCTGAGTCGGGAAACCGCCGTGACCGCGCCCGGACTCGCCCCTCGGCTGCTCCCCCTGCCCCGACGGGCGGTAGTGCTGCGCGGGCTCGTCCCTATAAGGGGCGGGTCGTTGTGGACGGCCGGGCTGATCCTGTGGTTTGTGCTGTGGAAAGTCTGTGGACAACTGTGGATGAGGGGTGGGCCCGGGATATCCGCGCTGTCCGCCGAGACCCTGCCTGTGCTGGGGATCCGTAGGTTGTCCATAGGCGCGCGGTGGATTTCCACCCTGGGGATAACCCTGCTGCCTGCCCTGCGGATAGTCGGCCTGCCGCGCGTCCTCGTCTTCGGACTCGGCCGCCGAGGGGTCCACCGTGACCGCGACCCGCATGGCCCGGCCGAACTCCTGGGAGAGCGCGTGCGCGATCAGCGGGCGCAGCTTGCTCTCCAGCACGTCCTTGCCGAACTCGTTCGGAGTGGCGAGCAGAAGGGTGTCGTTGACCAGGCCGAGCGGACGCGTCATGGCGAGCCAGGCCCGGTAGTGCACGGGCACGTCGCCGTCGAGAATGCTGCCCAGCGCCCGGCCCCACACCGCGTCGAGATCGACACCGTCCATGGTTTCGGCTCCCCTCCTTCCTGCCGCGGCCCCCCGCGTCCTCGTTGTCCACACCCATGTGTTATCCACATCGGTGCCTTGACGCCTTCGCGCGGACGGCCCGGCTGCCCTCCTGTGTCCACAGCTCGCCGGTCGCGCGTCGTCCACCGGAGATCCACAGGGAATCCACAATGTATGCACAGCCCACGAGGTCACCTTCGAGCGCATCCGGGCAGAACGGAAGGGAGATCCGGAGGGCCGACAGTAGCCGTGTGCACATCTGTGTTCAAGACGTTGTCCACAGCCTAGTGGCAGGATGCGGGAGGCTGGGTGCACATGCTGTGGATGGCGTGGCTCCCGTGGATAACCCGCCTGTGGATTAGTGGATAACGCCTGGCCAGGGCGAGCGCAGCGGGGCGGTGGCCCGGCGGCCGCGGCCGTTCGGTTTGACCTGGGCGCCGTCGTGCCCGTAACGTACGACGGTCGGCCGAACGTGTGACGGCGTTTTGGCATGCCCGCACCAGTGCCGGCGACCAAGACCATGTGTGTCAGGTGTCCCTGCTTTTCCAGCGGGGCGCGACCCGAAGCCTGGAGCCCACTCGTGAGCAAGCGTACTTACCAGCCGAACAACCGCCGCCGCGCGAAGACCCACGGCTTCCGGCTGCGCATGCGCACCCGCGCCGGCCGCGCGATCCTGGCCGCCCGCCGTCGCAAGGGACGCGCGCAGCTGGCGGTCTGACGCCGCCGCGTCGGGTGGGCTTCCCGTCG
This sequence comes from Spongiactinospora sp. TRM90649, assembly GCF_029382225.1. Lineage (GTDB taxonomy): Bacteria > Actinomycetota > Actinomycetes > Streptosporangiales > Streptosporangiaceae > Spongiactinospora. The sequence continues at coordinate 156,840 of NZ_JARLTC010000025.1, read as the reverse complement.
CCCGCCGGGCGAGCCCCGGTGGGCGATTAGCCGTACCTGATCGCAGCTCAGTCGGAGGTCTGCTCGTGTTGCCGTCCCGGTCACGCATGCGCCGAGGTGAGGAGTTCACCACCGCGGTGCGTCGTGGAGACCGTGCCGGACGGCCCACGCTGGTCGTGCACCTCAGCAAGGAGACCGGCGGCGAGGGCCCGCCCCTGGTGGGGTTCGTGGTGAGCCGCGCGGTAGGGGGCGCCGTCGAGCGCAACCGGGTCAAGCGCCGGTTGCGACACTTGATGCGTGACCGTCTGCATCTGCTCCCGCAGGGTAGCCTGCTGGTGGTACGCGCCAATCCATCGGCCGCGTCCGCGCGATTCGAGCGTCTAGCCGCCGAACTCGACGTCGCGCTGAATCGTTTACTCAGGCGGCGAGGGCCTGCCCCACAGGCCCGGACGGATGGGCATCGATGACGGACCGACCGAGCATGGCGCGGGCGGCGACGGGCGTGATCACGGCGGAACAGGCCGCCGAGGCGAGCCCCGTCGCCAGGATCCTGATGGGTCCGATCCGCTTCTACCGTGCGTTCATCGGGCCGCTCCTCGGGCCTCGCTGTCGTTTCTACCCTTCGTGCAGTGCGTACGGCCTTGAGGCGATCGCCGTCCACGGCGCGCTGCGCGGCTCATGGCTGACGATCCGGCGAATCGGGCGTTGCCACCCCTTCCATCCCGGAGGCGTTGACCCCGTGCCTTCTCGCCCGATCCGATCCCACGAAAAGCAAGGGAGCTAGTTCGGTGGAGCTGTCTTGGCTGAATTGGCTCTACACAGCCGTAGCGGCCGTAATCACCTGGATTCACCAGGGATATAGCACTTTCCTCGCCGAGGACAGCGGCCTCAACTGGGCGCTCACCATCATCACGCTCACCGTGCTGATGCGACTGCTGATCTTCCCGCTGTTCATGAAGCAGATGCGCTCCTCGCGGAAGATGCAGGAGCTGGCACCACGGGTGCAGGAACTGCGTAAGAAGTACAAGAACGACAAGCAGCGCATGAATCAAGAGGTCATGCGCGTCTACCAGGAGGGCGGGGCCAACCCGCTCGGTGGCTGTCTGCCGCTCGTCGCGCAGTTCCCGATCTTCATCTCCATGTTCACCGTGCTGAACGCGATGGCCCACGGCGATCCGAAGTTCGGCATGTCCCAGGAACTGGTGGACAGCGCCCGGAGCGCGCACATCTTCGGCGCGCCCATCCCGGCGACCTTCTTCACCTCCGACGCCGACATCATCAAGCTCGGCGCCGACCCGGTGATCAGCAAGATCGTCCTCGTGATCTTCGTGGCGATCAGCTCGCTGACGACCTTCCTGACGGTACGGCAGAGCGTGCAGCGCTCCATGGCGCAGATGCCGGACAATCCGATGGTCCAGCAGCAGAAGATCCTGATGTACATCTCGCCGCTGTTCGCCGTCTTCAGCCTGAACTTCCCGCTCGGTCTGATCCTCTACTGGGTCACCACCAACCTGTGGACCCTCGGTCAGCAGCACTGGTTCTACAGTCGTCACCCGATGCCCACGTTCGATGCCAAGGGCAACGTGATCGAGCCCGAGCCCAAGCCGGGGTTGATCACCAAGCTGCGCAGCCGGGGCAAGGCCGACGTCGAGGTCGAGCAGGACGCTCCGCCGTCCCCGGAGCCCAAGGTGGTGCGGCAGCAGCCGACGCGGCAGTCGCGCAGCAAGCGCACGGGTACGAAAAAGACCTAGCAGGCCGCCGGGTCCGCGCGCGCGACCCGACACACAAAGGAGATGCCGGACGTGACCGAGGCCGAACAGGAGACGGCGCGAACCCCCACCGCGACCGTTCCCGATCTCGCTGCGCTTGAGCAGGAGGGTGAGATCGCCGCGGATTACATCGAGGGACTGCTGGACATCGCCGACATCGACGGCGACATCGACATGGACGTCGAGGGTGATCGCGCCATGGTGTCGGTGGTGGGGGTCAAGGGGAGCGACCTCACGGGCCGCAACGGGGAGATCCTGGAGGCGCTCCAGGAGCTGACCCGGCTGGCCGTTCACCGGCAGACCGGCGAGCGGTCCCGCCTGATGCTCGACGTCAGCGGCTTTCGCGAGCGCCGGAGGGCGGAGCTGACCAAGCTCGGCGGCAAGGTCGCCGACGACGTCAAGCGCAGCGGCGAGGCCAAGCCGCTGCAGCCGATGACGCCGTTCGAGCGCAAGATCGTGCACGACGCGGTGGCGGCGGCCGGCCTGCGCAGCGAGTCGGAGGGCGAGGAGCCCAACCGCTTCGTCGTGGTCATGCCCGTCTGACCCGCTTACCGCTTTAACCTACGGCCCTGCCCCGTGCGAACGCACGAGCGCAGGGCCGAGTGCTTTCCATGGCCCTGTGACCTCCGATACCGGCGCATCGGCGGCTGTTTATCCCCAGCCTGTGGAAAACTTGCCGCGCCGCGGACCCAGGGCCGCCGGGCGTGGCCGGTCCATGATTCCCCCGCTGACCCGGTCGTGAACGGTTTCTGCGCCGTGCGGGCTACCCCGCTCGGCGTGGGATATGTCCCCAGCCTGTGGACAACTTTCGCGCCCTGATGAGCGGACGGCGGGCGTGCCGCACGACCCGCCGGACCTGCGCATCGGTTTCATCCGGATTAGTGATCGATCCGGACCGTTAGCCTAGAGGGGTTCCCTCGCGCCCCGGCGTGGCCGAAGGTTATCCACAGGCTGCGGCGCGCCGTCGGTGGTGCGGGCGAAAGCTGGATATGGTCGTCGGGTCGGGCAGGCGCCGGCGGTGGCCGGGTGATCAACCGGCACGATCGACCGGCGGGCGGGCATGAGCGTGTGATCCGTCCGCGGAGTGAAGGGGAGGGCAGCGGTGCGAGCCGGTTCGAGCGGCGGCGTGCGTGCGGGAGGTCCTCATGAGTGATGAAACGCCCGCTCCTCCCCCGGTGGCCCGTGAGGTCTTCAGCGGTGACGCATGGCCGCTGGCCGAGGCATACGCCCGGATGCTCGCCGGTCCCGCCGTGGTGCGCGGCCTGCTGGGGCCCCGGGAGGTCCCCCGGGTGTGGGATCGCCACCTGTTGAACTGCGCGGTGGTGGCCGAGGCCGTCCCGCGAGACGTCACCCTGGTCGACGTCGGCTCTGGCGCCGGTCTCCCCGGCATGGTGCTGGCGATCGTGCGGCCCGACATCACGGTGACCCTGCTGGAGCCGTTGCTGCGCCGGGTCGTGTTCCTGGAGGAGTGCGCCGAGGAGCTGAAACTCGGCAACGTCGAGGTGGTTCGGGGGCGCGCCGAGGAGCTCGCCGGCAAGCGCTCCTTCGACGTCGCGGTGGCTCGCGCGGTCGCGCCGCTTGAGCGGCTGCTGACCTGGTCCATGCCGTTGTTGCACGAGGGCGGCGAGCTGCTCGCGATGAAGGGGGAGCGGGCCGCGGCGGAGCTCGGCGAGGCCGAATCGCAATTACGAGCCTGTGGGGTCCAGAGGGCCGAGCTTGTCGCGGTCGGGCACGGTAAGGTCGAGCCGCCCGCAACTCTCGTCCGGGTGGTCGCCGGTCGCCCGCCCGAGCGAGGTCGGCGCGACCCTCGGCGCAGACGGAAGAGGTGACGTCTTGGCCAGTACGGCTAGCGGCCTTGGCTGGCCTGCCGCCCGCGCCGAAACCGCAGAGTCCGGAAATCGTTCTGGCCTCGGCTGGCCGGCCGCCCCGGGGGAGCGGCGCGAGACTCCGAGCCCGAACGGTGCCGCCGAGCCGGTTGAAAGGACGACGACGGTGACCGACACTCCCCTTAACCCCGGCGACTCGCCGCTGGTACGAGAGGCACTCAGCTCAGTGGTTTCACGTGAAACATCGGCTCCCCAGACGGCGACGGCGGCACCCACCGCCGTCAGCACCTCGCGAAACGGTGACTGGCCGCGCCCCCCTGAGCGCAGGATCATTACCGTCGCGAACCAGAAGGGCGGCGTGGGCAAGACCACCACGTCGGTCAACCTCGCAGCAGCCCTGTCCATGCACAACCAGCGGGTCCTGGTCATCGACCTCGACCCCCAGGGCAACGCCTCGACCGCACTCTCCATAGAGCATCGGGGCGACGTTCCCGACGTCTATCAGGTGCTGGTCGACGACCTCCCGCTCAAGGAGATCGTCAAAGAGGTGCCCGACATGCCCGGGCTCTACTGCGCGCCCGCGACCATCGACCTCGCCGGCGCCGAAATCGAGCTGGTCTCGCTGGTGGCCCGTGAGACACGGCTGCGCCGTGCCATCAACGCCTTCGACTCCATCGAGCTCGACTACATTCTGATCGACTGCCCGCCCTCCCTCGGCCTGCTGACCGTGAACGCGCTGGTCGCCACGAGAGAGCTGCTGATCCCCATCCAGTGCGAGTACTACGCGCTCGAAGGGCTGGGACAGCTCCTCCGTAACGTCGATCTGGTCCGGGCTCACCTCAACCCGGAGCTCGTCCTCTCCACCATCGTGCTGACCATGTACGACGGTCGCACCCGCCTGGCGTCGCAGGTGGCGGACGAAGTGCGGTCGCATTTCGCGGATACGGTGCTGAACACGGTGATTCCGCGGAGCGTGCGGGTATCGGAGGCGCCCAGCTACGGCCAGTCGGTCATGACATACGACCCGGGGTCGAGCGGTGCGATGGCGTACATGGACGCGGCCCGCGAGATCGCGTACCGGGGCGCTGCCGTACAGGCATAGAACACCGGCGGGGGCCTCGCGTCTGGTCGTGGCCCCGGCTGGTACGGCGGTAACCTCGCAGAAGCGGCGGCCCGTAGGCGGACGGGCGGATGAGGGAGTTGTAGTGGGTCAGCAGCGGCGCGGACTGGGCAAGGGGCTCGGGGCACTGATCCCGACCGCCCCCGTCATAGAGACCTCGGCGGGCATCGCCCCGGCCGAGGGGTCCGTCGGGACCATCACGGCGGAGGTTTCGCAAGGAAGCGGCGTAACCAGCCCGGGGCCGTTGCCCGTGCCGGGAGCGCACTTCCAGGAGATCCCGGTCAAGGCGATCGAGCCGAACCCTCGTCAGCCCCGCAAGGTCTTCGACGACATCGCACTCGAAGAGCTGGCGGAGTCCATCCGCGAGGTGGGTCTGCTCCAGCCGATCGTGGTCCGGCCCATGGTGGACGGCAAGTTCGAGCTCATCATGGGGGAGCGCCGCTGGCGCGCCTCAAAACGCGCCGGGTTGAGCGAGATCCCCGCCATCGTGCGGAAAACCCAGGACGACGAGCTGCTGCGCGACGCCCTGATCGAGAACCTCCAGCGCGAACAGCTCAATCCCCTCGAAGAGGGGGCGGCCTACCAGCAGCTCCTTGACGACTTCGGTGCCACCCACGAGCAACTCGCTCAGCGCATCGGCCGCTCGCGCCCGCATATCACCAACACGCTCCGCCTGCTCAACCTCCCGCCCGGAGTTCAGCGGCGCGTCGCCGCCGGCCTGATCAGCGCTGGCCACGCACGGGCCCTGCTCACCCTCGACGACTCCGCCGCCCAGGAGCACCTGGCCGGCCGAATCGTCGCCGAGGGCCTGTCCGTGCGCTCGGTAGAAGAGATCGTCGCCATCGGCGACGCGAAGTCCGCCCCCGGGCCGCGCCAGAAAGCACAGAAGAAGCCTCCCGCACCGGCCCTCATCGACCTCGCCGACCGTCTCTCCGACCATTTCGAGACCAAGGTGAAGGTCGACCTCGGCACTCGCAAGGGCCGCATCGTCGTCGAGTTCGCCACCATGGACGACCTTGAGCGCATCATCGACACGATGGCCCCCGAAGCCGCCCGCATCGTCCGCTCTGACGACTGACCTCGCGTCTGTCCGGCATGCCCGCAGGTCGCTTCCTGCGGGCATTCTCTTGTCGTGTTTCACGTGAAACACGACAAAGCCTGGGGTGCGGACCTGGCACTGAGCGCCGTTCCTTCCCTATCCTGCCAACGCGCGAGCGAGATCGAGCAGGTGCGGCAGACGTAGAACTCGGCCACCACCACCGGGCAGTGGGACGTGCAGCGGCTCCGTCCAGCGCACCGGAATCGCGCTCAGTCCATAGACGGCCCCCGCCAGCCCCCCGGTGACCGTCGCGACGGTGTCGGTGTCCCCACCCAGATCGACGGCGGCCCGCAGCGCGTCTTCGTAGCTGCTCGTGGTGCGCAGCGCCCACACCGCCGACCCAAGACACGGCCACACCGCACCGTTGAACTCGGTAGCCTGGGTCGGGTGCCAGTCCTTGTCCAGCACGACGGAGTAGCGCTCGCGCTGGTCGGGATGGATAGCGGCAAGCGTCTCAGGGACGGCGTCCAGCGGGGATTCACCGCTCAGCGCGACCCGCACCAGCTCATGGAAGATCGCGGTGCCTTCCCAGGCGGCCGGATCGCCATGGGTGAGCGCGGCTATTTGGCGGGCCGCATTCATGCTGACCTGCAGTCCATCGGGGGCGAAGTACACCGCTGAGGGAGTGGCCCGCATCAGCGACCCGTTGCCGGCCGCCTGGTGACCGCTGCGATAGTGGTCGGCCGCGGCCTGATCCCACGGCAGCCCACGGCTCAGGACAGCCCGGGTCTGCAGCCCGATGTCCTTGGGAGAGTCGTCCGCCCAGCGCTGAAAGCGGACGAAGATGTCAGGCAGGTCCAGGGCGTGGTGCTCCAAGAGCGAGTCGGCGACGTGGACGGCCATCTGCGTGTCATCCGTGGCCTCCCCGGGATTCCAGGGGCCACCCCCGCACATCTCGCTCCCGCTATCGGACGTTGGAAACCGGGCCGAATACGCTCCCGGCGGCCCAAACTCAAAGGGGGCACCTAACGCATCCCCCACCACCGCCCCAACGACGGCCCCTGCGACCCGCTCCATATGATCCACAACCGGCACCTTACTGAATCCCACCAGATTCAGCCTCTGCCCAGCGCCTCACCCCACCGGCCTTGAGACCGTAGAACCCTGGTCGGCCGATCCCCCAGCCGTGCCCTTGCGCGCTCCCACATCTCCACCCAACGCAGATCAAGCCCCGCTGCTGCCGACTACCTGCCCTAGCGGATCAAGCGGCGGTGCCACGCCTGTCCTGGGCCGCTTCTTCACCCGGTGCCTTTGCGTTCCTTGGTGCGCGTTGCCGCCTATCCCGCAAAGGGGATCAAGTCGCGATGCTGTCGGCCGTCCTGGCGCGGGGCTATCGTCTGGCCGCCAAAGCGGTTCAAGCCCGGTGGGCCTGCCGTCCTGGAGCGCGCTGCGCGCGCAATCGCCCTCGCTTCAGTGAGACTTGTGGGGTAGGCGGTTCGGCGGGATCTGACCCTCCTCGCTTCTGGCCCCGGGATTGGATCGGGTGTCTTTCGAGCGACTTGTCGATCGCGTCGGGTCCGTCTGCGCAGGAAGGCCTCCAGGGCTTGGCGGTGTGTGGCCTGATAGATGTCTGACCGGTGCGTATGGTGTTGTCTCGTCACTGTTCCGCCCATGCCGGCCGGCCCGGGTGCCGTGGGAAGAGGGGCGGGCGTTGGTGCGCTCGTCAGTGGTGGATCGGGAAGGGGCGGGCCACGGCGATGGGACGTCACCATTCTGATCGGCGTGGATAGGGATGACGGGGGTGTCGCTCTGGAGCGGTGTTTCGCTGTGCACATGTCGCTGCGCCAACCGGGGGATAGCGGGGTCGCCCTGCCGTGGCAGGGGATAGCGGTAGGGGAACACCTGGCGGCGATCCGCTTCCCGGAACGTATGACGCGCCGTCGGTCGGAGTTCTGTGCGATAGAGACTGCCAGGGTGCGCACGCTCCTGCGCTGCCGTCGCGTGAGTGTGAGATCGCCTGACCGGTGCCCCCTCTGTAGATGCGCCATGGCTCGCCTGCGGTGTCTCCCCCCGCTGAGGGGCGCACGGCGCGGGTGTGCGCCCAGTGGGCACACGTGGGTGGTCATGGCGGCCCTGTGGGCGACGTTGCCGAGGGCGACAGGGGTGAGCCATGCTCAGGCGATCTGCTCCCGGAGCGTAGGTCTGGAGGTCCCTGGGGTACGCGGCTGCAGATCGACTGACGGCCTCATCGGCGACGTCAGGCAGCTCGGTCGAGCGGTGTTGATGGCGCGCGGTGTGCTTTGGATGCCGACGTCAGACTCCGTCTCATGCCCCATCCCTCGACGGCTGGCGGCCCCGGATGTTTCACGTGAAACACGACGCCCTCGGCCCGTACGGCTTGCAGGACCGCGTTCTGGCAGCCGCCGTGTGAGGGAAGCAGGAACGAGTCCTTGCGGTCAAGGTCGTTCAGTCGTACGCGTCGCTCTGGGGCCGGGTGAGGGCCGGGTGGGTTTGTCGTTTCACGTGAAACATTGGGGGGGGGTGCTCAGGGAGAGAGGACCTTCCTGATGGCGGCGATGAAGTCGTCCACGTGCTCTGGCGTGGTGTCGAAGGCGGTCATCCAGCGCACCACGTTCTCCGATTCGTCCCAGACGTGGAAAGTGAACTGTTCCTGCAGGATGCTGATCGCCTCCTTAGGTAGGGCAGCGAATACGGCATTGGATTCCACTGGGTACCGGATGGTCAGGCCAGGGAGGTCGGTGACGCCGTCCGCCAGGCGGTGGGACATGGCGTTCGCGTGGGTGGCGTTCCTGCTCCAGAGGTCGTCGGTGAGGAGCGTGGAGAGCTGCACCGAGATGAAGCGAGTCTTGGAAGCGAGCTGGAGGGACTGCCGGCGGAGGAAGGGAATGGCGGCGGTGAGGGAAGGCCGGAGAACGATGACGGCTTCGGCGGCCAGGGCGCCGTTCTTGGTTCCTCCGAAGCTGAGCACGTCCACCCCGGCGTCAGTGGTGAACTCGCGGAGCGGGCACTTGAGGAACGCAGCCGCGTTTGCAAGCCTCGCCCCGTCCACGTGAAGCAGCATCCCGTTGGCGTGCGCCACGTCCGCCAAGGCGGCGATCTCGTCGGGTGTGTAGCAGGTGCCCAGTTCGGTCACCTGAGAGATCGACACCACTCGTGGCAGCGGCTCGAAGTCCACGCCCGCTACCGGGAGACGGGTTCTGATGTCGTCCGGGACGAGCTTGCCATCCTCGGTGGGAACCGTGACCAGCTTGCTGCCCAGCAGGCGCTCGGCGGCTCCAGTCTCATGGGTCGCAATGTGGGCGGTCTCCGGGCAGATGATGGAGTCAAAGCGGCCCACAGTGCCCGCGAGCCCGACCATGTTGGCTCCCGCGCCGTTCAAGACGGGAAATCCGGCCGCGGCGCCGCCGAACACATCCTTGATGTGATCCTCGAATTCTCGCGTCCAGCGGTCACCACCGTAGGCGGGAGCGTCTCCCTCATTGGCCCGGGCCATCGCCGCGAGTACGTCCGGGTGGGTTCCGGCATGGTTGTCGCTGGCGAAGCTCTTGGGATACAGGGAGTCGATCGGCATTCCGTAAGGCTACGTCCGGGGCGCCGCGGGACTCGGATGCGGGTCGGGCGTTCGGCTTCGGTCGGCTGCCGGTTTCACGTGAAACATTGGCAGCCGACGGCGCTGCGTGGGGACGACCGCTGGAGGCGGCTCAGCGGCGGGATGCCGCGACTTCGAGGAGGTTGCGGCAGAGGGAGCCCAGATCCCGCCCCGAGGCTTCGACGGACATCGGGAAGAGTGAGGTCTCCGTCATGCCCGGCGCGACATTGACTTCGAGGAAATGAGGCTGGCCCTCGTCGTCCACGATGAGATCGGTCCTGGAGAGGTCGCGGAGCTGTAGAGCCGTATGGGCGGTGATGGCCGTCTCGGCGCACGCGGTGGCGGCGGCGGGGGAGAGTCGGGCCGGGGCGAAGAACTCGGTATGCCCCGCTGTATAGCGCGCCGCGTAGTCGTACACGCCTTCGTCGGGCACGATCTCGACGGCCGGGAGCGCCTTGGGACCGTCGCCTTCGTCGATGACCGAGATGGCGATCTCCACGCCAGAGACATAGCGTTCGATCAGCGCCGTGTCTCCGTAGGCGAAGCATCCCACCATCGCGGCGGGCAGTTCGTCGGCCGTATTGACGAGAGAAGCCCCCAGAGCCGACCCGCCACGGGCGGGCTTCACGAACAGGGGAAGGCCCAGACGCTCGACGATACGCGCCAGCATCGCCGAGGCCCCCAGATCGTGGAAGGTCTCCTTGGGCAGCGTGAAGGAGTCGGGGGTGCGAAGCCCGGCAGAACGAATGATCGCCTTCGCGCTGGGCTTGTCGAACGCGATACGACACGCGTCCGGCCCTGCGCCGACATACGGCACGTCCAGCAGTTCCAGGACCGAGCGAATCGCGCCGTCCTCACCGGAGCCGCCGTGCAGCATCACGAACGCCGCGTCTGGTGGGTCGGCGAGCACGGAAGGGACGAGGGAGGAGTCGGTGTCTCGCGTCTCGACATCGAAACCGCCTGCCCGCAGGACCTCGCTCACCCGCCGTCCCGATCTCAGAGAGACCTCCCGCTCGTATGAAAGCCCACCGGCGAGAACCAGCACATGACCGAGATCGCTCATAGGATCCCTCCAGCGTGGAGCCCCGAGCATCGGCTTCGGGGAAAAGTCGCGACACGGTCGGTGCCGCACGGGCGGGTGATGCGAGCGCCGGCGGCGGCAGCGTGGCCAGCGGATGCAGGACAGGTTAGCCCAATGCCACCCGCGAGGTGGAGAGGGGATGAGCGTCCGGTATGCGGGTGTGTCCGTCCCGTCGAAGTCGTGTGGTGTCGTGCGGTGCGGTCGCCCATGTGGCGAAGGTGCACGGGGGCGCGCACTGTCGCGGGCGCCCTCGACGCGCCCGTCGTGGACGGCTCGGTGCCCGAGCTCAAGGGCGGACTCCCGGCCGCCTGTTGGGCAGGCTGATGCCCGCCGTCGAGCACACTCCGGTCGGTTGACATGGGTGACGAGTGACGGTTGGACCATGGCGATGCCTTCTCTGCTCACCTGCGATTGGGCATCGCGCCACGCGGCTGGTGGTTAGGGGAGGAGGGATCGCCGGGTGGACTCCGTAGGAGATCACGATGGTGATCAGCCGGCGTGCGTACGCCGCTGTGGTGTCCTGCCAAAGTCGAGCGGTGTGAATGGTGCCGCTCCCGGCGGGGTGAAAGCGCGGGCCGGTGCGCGGGCGCTTGCCGTTGTGGAGTACGGCCGGTCGCCCGGGTAGGGCGACCGGCTGTGGGTTGGGACTCAGGCGATGTCGGGCGCCGGAGTATGAACTCCGTTGCGGCCGATGGGGGAACTTGTGCCGAAGGTTTCGTGGACGCGGAGCTCCTGCTCGATCACACCGGCCAGGCGGCGAACGCCCTCCCTGATGCGGTCCGGCTCCGGGTAGCAGAAGGACAGGCGCAGGTGCTGCGCGCCCTGGGAGTCGGCGTAGAAGCCGGTGCCCGGGACGAAGGCGACCCGTTCCGCGACCGCGCGGGGCAGGAGGGCCTTGGAATCCAGCCCCTCCGGGAGCGTCATCCATACGAAGAACCCGCCGGCCGGGCGAGTCCAGGTGCAGCCTGCGGGCATCAGCGCCTCAAGCGAGCCGAGCATCGCGTCCCGGCGGTCGCGATACAGCTCGCGGAAGGACTTGATCTGCTCCCGCCACGGCTGGGTGGCGAGGAACTGCCCTACGGCGAGCTGTGAGAACGAGGAGTGCGACAGCACGGCCGACTCCATCGCGAGCACGAGTTTGTCGCGCACGGCATGCGGCGCGAGCGCCCACCCGACCCGGAACCCCGGTGCGAATGTCTTGGAGAACGAACCGAGGTAGACGACCCCCTCGGGATCGTCGGCACGCAGTGCGCGCAGCGGTTCGCCGTCGAAGCCCAGCAGGCCGTACGGGTTGTCCTCGACCACGAGCACACCCGCGCGGTTGCAGATATCGAGGATCTGGCGCCGCCGGGAAAGGTCGAGGGTGACGCCCGCGGGGTTCTGGAAGTTCGGGATCGTGTACAGGAACTTGATGCGCCGCCCCTGGCGGGCCATCGTCTCGATGGTCTCGGCCAGCGCGGCCGGATCGAGGCCGTCTTCGTCCATCGCGACGTGGACGACGTGGGCCTGGTAGGCGGAGAAGGTGCCGAGGGCGCCCACGTAGGAGGGGCCTTCGGCGAGCACGACGTCACCGGGATCGATGAAGATCCGGGTGATCAGATCGAGTGCTTGCTGTGAACCGACGGTGACGACGACGTCGTTCGGGTCTGCCTCGATGCCCTCAAGCCGCATGACCTCGCAGATCTGCTCACGCAGATGCGGGTCGCCCTGGCCGGAACCGTACTGCAGCGCGACCGGGCCGCGCCGTGCCACGAGGTCGGCGACCAGTTCGCCGACCACGTCGAGGGGAAGAGCCGTGACGTACGGCATGCCGCCGGCGAGTGAGACCACCTCGGGCCTCGACGCGACGGCGAAGAGAGCTCGGATCTCAGAGGCGACCATCCCGGCGGCTCGCGCCGCGTACCGATCGACATATGCGTCGATGCGTGACCCGTGGGTCGCGCTGGTCTGACCGTGATCCGCTTCCTCTGTCACGGTCCACCTCCTCGGTCGAATTGCCGGAGAAAACCAGAGTACGTCACCATTTGTAACGGTCCCTCGGAGGGAGGCATCTCGCGGACCTGCCCTTGCTGGTCCGCGTTATCGCACTCCCTCTGGGCTACGATGCCAGTCGGGGACGTCGTATTGATGCGGTTTTCACCAAGACCCGCGTCAGGATAGGGGCCACCAGTTGTCGCGTCGCCTCGCCAGCATCACGCTGGACAACCTTGACGACCTGCCACGTCGGTGCAGGCGATGCGTCTTCTGGGAACTGGACCCGGTCAGCGGTGAGCGCGCGGACGCGGTCGGAGATCCCGGCCTGGAGAAGGAAGCGTGGATCTCGGCGACGCTGCTGGAGTGGGGGAGCTGCGGCAAGATCGCGTACGTGGACGGTGTCCCAGCGGGGTTCGTGCTCTACGCGCCGCCACTGTACGTGCCTCGCTCGGTGGCCTTCCCGACCTCACCGGTGAGCGCCGACGCCGTGCTGCTGATGACCGCACACATCATCTCCGAGTTCTCGGGCGGCGGGCTGGGCCGCATGCTGGTGCAGGGCGTGGCGAAGGATCTGACCCGGCGCGGCGTCAAGGCGATCGAGGCGTTCGGCGACCTGAAGTGGGAGCAGCCGGGGTGCCTGCTGCCGGCTGAGTATCTGCTCGCGGTGGGATTCAAGACCGTTCGGCCGCATTTGCGGTTTCCGCGCCTTCGGCTAGAGCTCAAGACCGCCGTCTCCTGGCGCGAGGACGTCGAGGTGGCCCTGGAGCGCCTGCTCGGCTCCATGAGCCCGGAGCGTGCACTACGGCCCGTCTGAGGGCCATCCACGAAGTTTGCCCACCCTGCGGTGATCGGTGCCCCGCGAAAGGGGCGCATGCGGACGGTTCTACGGGCTGCGGATTGTTCAGCATGCGTCGGAGGCGTGAACGGCGGGAGCGCCTATTCGGCGGCGGCCGGCCGAGGTGGCGCCGGCGTCAGGGGAAGCCTGACCCGAGGATGCCGATCCGAGCGCAGCGATGGCCCATCTGCGGTGCGCTACGGCGGTGCTGCGGGAGCTCGGTGGATACGGCGGTGGGCGCGACGCCGGTCTAGGTATGCGTATGGCGGTGCGATGGTGACCCCGATGGTGGGGCGAGGGGCCCGGAAGGCATGCCAGTACGGGCGGTGCCATCGCCTACGTGGCTCGGTGTGACCCGGCAGTGCGGGAAGAGGGCGTGGATGGGCTGCCGGTATGGGTGGTGCCGTTGCCTGCGCGGCCAGGCGGGATGTTGTGGGGGTGCCCCCCCCGGGCGTGGGCGCGTGGATCGGCTCCTGGTGCAGCGGTGTCGACGGCCACGCGGTGTGGTGGTCGGCGGGAGGGATGCCGTCCGGGGAGCTGTGCGATGCGGTCCCCGGTGGTGCGGGAAGGGGGCGCTGCCGTCGGCTAAGCGGCCGGGCGGGATGCGGTGGTCCCAGGAGGGGGCTGGTGCGGTGGTGCTATCGCCTGCTTGCCGTGGTGATGGCCGGAGGCTCGCTCATGGGGGCCTGGCAAGCCGGAGAGCGATTTCTTGGGGGTTTCAGCGGCCCCTTCGCCGGATGGTGGTGAGCCTTGGGGGAAGGGGCCGCTGGTTGGGTGGGTGCCCGCTCGGGAGAGCGGTTGGTACGGCAGGCGCTGCAGCGTCCGACCGCAGGGGGCTCACCCAGAGCCCCGTGGGGTCGAGCTCTAGATGATGCCCTCGAGTTCGCGAAGCAGCATGGCCTTCGGCTTCGCGCCGATTATCTGCTTCACAACCTCTCCGTCCTTATAGACGTTCAGCGTCGGGATCTGGAGTACACCGTAATCACGAGGAACCACCGGATTCTCGTCGATGTTGAGCTTGACCACGGTCAGCTTGTCGGCCTGCTCGTTGGCGATCTCCTGGAGGATGGGCGCGACCTGGCGGCACGGCCCGCACCATTCGGCCCAGAAGTCGACCAGCACGGGCTTGTCACTCTTGAGGACTTCCGCGTTGAAGGTCGCGTCGGTGACGCTCTTGATGGTGCCCACGATTGGTACTCTCCTTAACTTTCCTGAAGGGCGAGCCAGCGCTCGGCGTCAAGGGACGCCTGGCAGCCGGTGCCCGCGGCGGTGATCGCTTGGCGGTAGATGTGGTCGACGACGTCGCCGCAGGCGAAGACGCCCTCCAGGGTGGTGCCGGTGCCGGGTGCCTGCACCTGGATGTAGCCCTCGTCGTCGAGCTGGAGCTGGCCCTTGATCAGTTCGTTGCGCGGGTCGTGACCGATCGCCACGAACAGGCCGGTGACCGCGAGCTCGGTGGTCTCGCCGGTCTTGAGGTTGCGCACGCGCACACCGGAGACGCGGTCGTCGCCGAGCACGTCGTCCACCGTGGAGTCCCAGATGAAGCGGATCTTCTCGTTGGCGAACGCGCGGTCCTGCATGATCTTGCTGGCCCGCAGCTCGGAGCGGCGGTGGATGATCGTCACAGACCGGGCGAAGCGGGTGAGGAAGGTCGCCTCCTCCATGGCGGAGTCGCCGCCGCCGACCACCACGATGTCCTGGTCGCGGAAGAAGAACCCGTCACAGGTGGCACACCATGACACACCGTGCCCGGAAAGCCGCTTCTCGTTGGGCAGGCCCAGTTCGCGGTAGCGCGAACCGGTGGCCACGATGACGGACTTTGCGTAGTAGGTGTCGGTCGCGGTCTTGACGACCTTCGGGCTGGCCGCGAGGTCGACCTCGACGACGTCGTCGGCGACCAGGTCGGCGCCGAACCGCTCGGCCTGCTTGCGCAGGTTGTCCATCAGGTCGGGGCCCATGATGCCGTCGGGGAACCCGGGGAAGTTCTCCACGTCGGTGGTGTTCATCAGGGCACCACCCGCCGTGACCGAACCTTCGAAGACCAGCGGACGGAGATCGGCACGAGCGGAGTAGATCGCCGCTGTGTAACCGGCCGGGCCCGAACCGATGATGATCACATTACGGACGTCGCTCACGCTCTACGCCTTTCGTTGCCGTTGCCAGTCGCGTCAACAGATCCTAGGCGTCTGGGATTCCCGCATGGCCACCAGATGCCGAAGTGCCGCCGTCAGACGCCAAAGTACGGCCGCCGACCTGTCGTCATCCCCTGGCGACACGCCGGAAACGACGAAAGGGCCCGCGGAAGCGGGCCCTTTCGCCAACGGACGAACCAACGGACGGCTAGCGCGGGCCGGTCACCACTTGGCCAGCGCGGGCTTGCGCAGGTTCTTGCACTCGGGGTCCACCACGCGGACCTGAACCTTGTTGGCCTCGCGGTTCTTCCAGAACAGCATCAGGGCGGCCTCCTGGCCTTCGTAGTAGCCCTGGTCCACCTGGAAGGGGTCCTGACCCAGCTTGTCGGACACGCCGCCGATACAGCGCAGCAGCTTGTCCTTGACCGACTCGGGACCACTGAGCACCACGGCGGGCGCGAAGTAGTCGCTGAGCGAGCCGCGCAGGTCGCGGTTGCTGTAGTTGAAGTCGCTGTTGGTGATCTTGTAAGCGAGCCGCAACTCCACCTTGGGCTGCACCGGTGACTCCGCGACGGTCACCGGAGGCGCCTCCTGCTGCCCGCCCGACGCGCTGATCAGGCTCGTCGAGAGCGCCACCGATCCGACCACCGCCGCCGCGGCGACGGCCGCCGTCGCCGGCAGGGCCCATCTGCGCCTTCTGCTCGTCCTCTCCCGCCGCCTGGCCGGCACCACGGTGCCGTCGTCCGCGACGACACCCAGGCGTACCGGCTCCGGTTCGGCGATCTCCGGGGCGCTGGTCTCAGCGGGCTCTATGCGGGCAGGGCCGGTGGCTCCGGCCCCGACGGTCTCCCACGGGGCGTCCGCCATGAGACGTTCCCAATCGGGCGCCTCGGCGACGGCCACGGCCGTCCCCGCCCGCCCGGTACGGCCGGCCTCGGCCGCCAGCGCCTGGTCTATTCGTAGCGCGACCCCCATCGGCATGGCCGGTGTCGGGGTGGCCGCGAGCACTTCTCGCACTGCCGCGAGATCGGCCAGGCTCTCCCCGCAGGGATCGCAGACCGCGAGATGCTCGCGGACCGGCCGGGCTTCGGCGTCATCAAGGAGACCCTCTGCCAACTCGGCAAGGATCTCCAGGTCGTAGTGCGTGTCACCCGTCACGAAGTTCTGCTCCCTTCGCGGATGAGACGCGAGTTAGGTCTGATCGGTTCCGCAGATGCGAAAGAATTGGGGCAAGTTTCGCGCGCCCTCTGGCGCATCGGCTCTTCACCGTGCCACTGGGCACCTGGAGCACCGCCGCGGCGTCCTCGACGGAGTAGCCCATCATGTCGACCAGCACCAGTGCGGCGCGCTGGTCGGCGGGAAGCACCCGCAGCGCGGCCGTGACCTCCATGGACACCTCGCGCTCGCCGGTCTGGTCGGGCAGCGGGGTGTCGCGCTCGGCGGCCTCGATGAGCTCGTCGTCGGCGACGGGGCGGATCGACTTCCTGCGCATGCGGTCCAGGCAGGCGTTGACCACGATCCGGTGCAGCCAGGTGGTGACGGCGGCCTCGCCGCGGAAGCTCTCGGCCTTTCGGTAGGCCGAAACGAAGGCGTCCTGTACGGCGTCGGCGGCCTCGTCGGGATCGCCGAGGGTGCGCAGGGCCACGGCCCACATCCGGTCGCGATGCCGCTTGACGATCTCGCTGAAGGCGTGCGGATCCCCGTTGATGTGGCCGGTCAGCAGCTCGGCGTCGGATCTGCCCGACCGCTCTTGCCGATCCGTTTCTGATGGGGTCTCGGGTGGGGAATTCACAAGGAGAGTCCTGCTATGCCGATCCGGGGGAGTAGACCACTACGTCGTAGATGGTGCCACGAAATTCCCCTTGGTAGGCCGGAAGACGGGTAAACCAGATCAAAACGTACTGGCCGCTTGTCACCTCTTCCGCGGTGAAGGTGGTCTTGCCCGAGGCGTCTTCCCGCTTCGCCACGGTCTTGAGAGAGCCCAGCTCAGGGGAGTCGCCGACGCGGATCTCGGCGGCGGCGCCGGACGCCTTGGCGAACGTGACGCTCACCTCGGAGACCTTCACCGACTTGCCCATGTCGACCAGCAGGCCGACGCCGTCCTTCAGGCGGCCGAACTCGGCGCTCGCGTAGCTCTGGGTGTGCCACTCGGTGCTGGGCTTGCCGTCGATGGCGTTGCGCGCGAGGTCGGTGTTCTCCTCGCGGTCGTCGCCCTTGGGGTCGAACCCCTTCGCGCCGGACGCGCGCACGGCCTCGGGCTTGGCCGTCGGCGTGGAGCTGGTCGTCGCCCTGGCCTTGGGCGTCTCGGGGCCGCCGGCGATGTTGCGGCCGAGGGTCCAGGCCCCGATG
This sequence comes from Spongiactinospora sp. TRM90649, assembly GCF_029382225.1. Classification (GTDB taxonomy): domain Bacteria; phylum Actinomycetota; class Actinomycetes; order Streptosporangiales; family Streptosporangiaceae; genus Spongiactinospora. The sequence goes on along the minus strand of NZ_JARLTC010000025.1, from coordinate 139,126 downwards.
CCGACCGCGGCCATCACGACCAGCACCACGATGGTCATCACGGCCCGGTTCAGCGTGCCGCCACCGCCTCGCGCGGGCGGGTACTGCCCCCGCGCGGCCGGGTACTGCTGGTGGGCGGGCGTGGTGTGCTGGGTCGGCTGCCGCTGCATCGGCTCGGCGGCGGGCCGGGACATCTCGAACCGGACGTCCTGCTCGGCGGGCACCGGCACGGACGGCGGCAGCGTCGCGATCGGCACCGGCGCGGGGCGCGGAACCCCGGCCAGGGCGTCGGCGACCTCGGCCGGGCTGGCCAGCGGGGCCTGCCCGCGCAGTGCGGACGGCAGCGCCGCCCGCACCGTGACGGCGTCGAGATAACCGGGAATGCCCGCCGTGACCTGGCGTGGCGTGCACGCGTGGCCGTCCTGGGTGGTCGGCGCGGGCGGCAGGCCGCCGGAGTCGCCGTCGGCCGGCCAGTGCGCGGTGAGCCCGGCGTAGAGGAGGCGGCCGAGCCCGGCGGCGTCCTCACCGGCCGGGTCGTCGCTGACCAGGCCCGCCAGCGCGGCGTCGATGCCGACGCCGAGGACCTTGACCGTGCTGCCGGAGGTCCACACCAGTTTGGTGGGCCGCAGGCACAGGTGGGCGAGCCCGGCCTCGTGGGCGTGCGCCAGCGCCTCGGCGGCCTCGCCGACCAGCGCGGCGGCGCGCTCGGGGTCGAGCGGGCCGGCGGCGACCATGTCGGCCAGCGTCTCGCCGGTGACCCACTCGCTGACCACATAGGACAGGCCGTCTTCCTCGGCGGCGTCGAAGACCTGGGTGAGACGGGGGTCGGACAGGCGGCTCGCGGCGCGCGCCGCGGTCACCACCTCGCTGGTGCGGGGATAGGACTCGTCGAAGGTGTGGACCGCCACGGGACGGGCCAGCACTTCGTCGATCGCCTTCCAGAGGGTCGCGCCGTCCTGTTCGGCGACGCGGTCTTCGACGCGGAACCGCTCGGCCAGCTTTGAGCCGGGCTCGACTGCGGGGGCGCTCATGCGGCGATCACCATTCCATGATCAGAGGAGGTGGCGCGATGGCCGAACCACGCGGGCCACGCAGGCATATCGCCATCTATCCTGCGATGCCGGTTGGATGCGCCCACGCCCCTCCTGCTTCCATTCCGCCGCTTGTCGGGCACCATGCTAGTGCTGTACTGGTTTCTTGCGTGTTCCTTCTGAAAGCACAGGAGCCCCATGAGACTCCGCACTCCCTGAACATGACGTCCGAGGGGTGGCTCCAGGTTCACCCGGCACCAAACTTCCCCATCAACGGCCTACCCGCCCTGCGACAAGTCCAACGATCGAACCCACCTCGGGGATGCGCGCGCGGTGCGCGACCGCCAGGTAGAGCAGCATCCCCAGGCCGCCTCCGGCGGCGAGGATGACCAGCGAGCTGAGCGCGGTCAGCCCGGCCCAGCTCTGCCCGCCCCACAGCACCGCCAGGGCGAGGGCCGCCGCGGGCAGCGACACCACGTACATCCGGGTGAGCGCGCCGGCCACGCGCCGGCCGTCCAGGCCGCCGACGCGGCGGCTGGCCAGCACCCAGGCCACGCCCGTGCCGAGCACGTAGGCGATGGTGAAGGAGGAGGCCAGGCCCATCACGATGTACCGGTCCGGCAGCACCAGGTAGGCCACCAGGCTGAGCAGCGCGTTGACCGCGACGTTGCCCGCCGCGACGAAGGCCGGGGTGCGGGTGTCGCCGAAGCTGTAGAACACCCGCAGCAGGAGCTGGAAGATCGAGAACGGCACCAGCGCCAGGCCGAACACCTGGAGCACGTTGCCGATGTAGACGGCGTCGTCGATGGTCATGTTGCCATGACCGAAGATCAGCACGGTGACCGCGGGGCCGAGCACCATCAGCAGCAGCCCGGCCGGGATGATCACCGAGCAGACCAGGCGCACGCCGGAGGCGAACTCCTCGCGTACCTGGCCGAACTGCCCGTCGGCGACCGACCTGCTCATCCTGGGCAGCATCGCGGTGATCACCGATACCGCGATCACGCCGTAGGGGAGCTGAAAGAGCTGCCAGGCGTAGGAGTAGGCGGCGTTGCCCGCCCCGGGCACCCGGTCGCCCGCGCCCGTGGCGAGCTTGGTGGTGACCCAGAAGCCGAACTGGGTGATGCCGACGTAGGCGAAGGTCCACGCGGCCGTCCTGGCCATCTCGCCGAGCCCGACGCCGCGCAGCCCGAACCGAGGCCGGAAGCGGAACCCGGCCCGGTGCAGCGAGATCACCAGGGCCACCGACTGCACCACGATCCCGGCCGTGGTGCCCAGGCCGAGCAGGGCGAGGTCGGACGGGGTCACCGCCTCGGCGGAGGAACCGGCGTCACTGACCACCAGGTAGAGCAGGCCGACCGCGATCATGACCAGGTTGTTGAGCACCGGGGCCCACATCGGCGCGGCGAACCGGTCGCGGGTGTTGAGGATCGCCCCGGCCAGCGCGCCGACGCCGAAGAACGCGATCTGCGGCAGGATGAACCGGGCCAGCGAGATCGCCACGTCGCGCTTCGCGCCGGTCCAGTCGTCGGTGTAGAGGTCCACGATCTGCGGCGCGAGCACCACCGCGCCGACCGCGACCACGCCCAGGGCGAGGATGGCCAGCGTCATCAGCCGCTGCTCGTAGGCGACGCCGCCGTCGGGGTCGCGCATCTTCGCCCGCACGATCATCGGCACGATCACGCTGCTCAGCACCCCGCCGATGAGCAGGTCGAACAGGATCAGCGGGATCGTGTAGGCGACGTTGTAGGCGTCGCCGAGCGCGGCCGTGCCGATCGCGGCGGCGAGCACCGCCGTGCGCAGGAAGCCGGTGACACGCGACACCATCGTGCCGGCGGCCATGATCGCGCCGGCGCGCAGCACGCGGCTCATCGCACGGACTTCCCTGCCGGGCCGAATGTGCCGCGCCCCTGATCGTCAGGGGGGCTCACCGATGCGTTCTCGCCGCTGCTCATGGTTCTCCTCCAGCCCTTGCGGCAGGGCCGTCGTCCGTCGCGTCACGCGCGGTGGCCCGGATTGGGGCCGGTCGCGTGCTCCGCCTGGGGTGGGTTGTGCTCGGTGGCCGCCTCGGCGGCGGCCTCGGTGCCGGTGCCCGCAGAAGCACCCGCCGGGGCGGCGGACTCGGCCGGGCTTTCGACCCGGCCTTCCACCCGGCTCTCCACCGGGCGTTCGGCGGGAGCCTGCGGCTGCCCCTGACGGCGGGCGCCCCCGGGACGGCGGCGGCGCAGCACCCGGAGCACCACGGCCGCAAGCATGACAGAAAGAGCGCCGCCCACGATCACCATCGCGATGCCGGTGTAGCCGGTGGTGCGCACGGTCAGCTTGATCGGCGGGCCGTAGCGCTTGCCGTCCTGGGTGCGCAACTGCACGGACACCGTGGTCTCGCCGCTGATGTGGGAGGTCAGCGGCACCTGCACGGTCTGGTTCTGCTGCGCGCCGATCTTCATCGGCTGGGAGAAGTCCTTGATCTCCAGTTGCCGGGGGTTGGTGGACTTGACCTCGATGCGCAGCGAGACCTGCTTGTCCAGCGAGTTGTGCACGCTGATCGGCACCACGCCGTTGTCGCCGGCCAGGGTGCGCGGCTGCTCGGTGCCGGTGATCTCCACTTCGTCGATCCGGGCGCCGATGGCGTCGCCGATCTGCTCCACCGCCGTGCGCGCCTCGCCGGTCTTGCCGCGCCAGGCGGAGGAGGCCAGTCGCAGCAGCGGGCGCTCGAAAGGGTGGCGGTCGTCGGCGTCGGTGATGTCGGCGGTGAGCTGGGCCTGCCGTCCGGTCCTGCGGACCGTGGCCAGGTAGCCCTTGCCCAGCTCGTCGCGGCGCTGGGTGTCGGTGTAGGTCAGCGCGGAGCGCGGCACCGGGGGCTTGGCCTGCTTGATCGACGAGATCGCGGTGGGGGCCACCCAGGGGAGCTTGGCCGCGTCGGACAGGACCGTCGACACGAACGCGGGGTCGGGGTGCCACTGCCGGTACGGCGCGGCCACCACGGTGCGCGCGACCTGCGGCGACTCCGCGGTGATCATCGCGGTCTCGGCCAGGAACCGCTGCCTGGCCACCAGCGCCGCCCCGGGCGTGCTCACGTTCGCGGACAGGACCTCGCTGAGTGTCCTGTCCGCGACCAGAGCCGTGACCGGGCCGGTGACGGACGCCACCGTCGCGGCGGCGTCGGGGGTCGTGGTCACGGTGGGGTCGGCCGGCAGGTTGTCCTGGCCCAGTAGCACCGTCTTCACCCCGCCGACGGCCAGCTCGTCCAGCGCGTCGAGGTCGAGCACGCCGGAGACCGGCCAGTTCAGGTCGGTGGGGACGTCGCGGCCCAGCAGGGTCTTGGCGACCTCGGCGCCGGTGGTGAGCGCGGTGCGCGTCACGCCGTCGAGGCCCTGGTGGGTCAGGGCGGTGACGTCGGGATCGGCGTACGGCGCGGCGGTCACGGACGCCTTGGCCAGCGCCGTGCGCAGCTCGGACAGCCACGGCGCGGCGGCCTCGGCCGGTCGCCGCTTGCGGTCGCCGCCCGCGCCCACGTCGTAGGCGCGGGTCATCGCGTTCACGTCGTCGAGCAGCGCCGGATCGACGACCCAGGCGACGCCCTTGGACCTGGCGGACTCGCGCACCAGCGCGAGCAGGTCGGCCAGCCTGCCGCCCTGGGCCAGCGCGGCGCGCAGGTCGTCGTTGAGGAAGGTCTGGTCGGTGCTGCGGCGTGGACGCTGGTCGAAGAGCGGCAGCACGACGGACAGCCGGGTGCGGGCGACCTGGGTGTCCTTCGGGGTGAACGTCACGAAGGTGCGCTGGAGCGCCAGGGTGCCCACGGCGGGCTGTAGCACCTCGACGGCGAGCGGGTAGACGCCGAACTTCCACATTTCGATCACCGCGGGGGTGACGGTGAACTCCCACCGCTGCTTCGCACCGGCCGCGATCACCGGGACCGTGGTGGCGTTCGAGCTTGAGGCGCGATCGCGCCAGGCGATCTGCCCGTCGGCGTAGGTCTGCATCTCGGCCCGGCTGGTGAACGCCTGGTTGGAATAGCGCAGCCGGATGGTCGCGCCGTAGAGCGGGGCACCCGTGGTGTTGGTGTAGTAACCGGAGACCTTGATCTCCCGGTCGCGTTCGCGCGGGGCGTCGGGGGTGAGCGACTCGATCACCAGCGGGGGCTCCTGCCGCGCGGCGCTCGCGCTCGTCAGCGCCGGGGCCGTCGCGGCAGCCGTACCCTGCACCGCCACGGCTGGTACGGCCAGCAGCGCGGCGGTGACGGTGGTGAGCAGAGCGGCTTTTCTGATCACAAGCCGGCCCGGATCGGAGTACGGCGCACGCCGCAATGCTATGGCCTCCACGCGGCCGGATCGGGTCGAGGCGGGTCGGATGCCGGGTCAGTGCGGCAGCGGATGCGACCGCCGGCGCCCGTGTTGCAGGGGCAGACGCGCCTGTGGCGCGAGGTCGAGCCGTTTCCCGGACACCAGCCTGAGCAGGTCGGACGCGCGCAGCGACAGGGCGGTGCGCCGCTCGCCCGTCGGGGTGTGGACCAGCGTGTCGCCAGGAAGGTCGTTGGAGAGGCGATCGTCCACGAGCAGCGCGAGGTCGTCCGGCAGCAGCAGCGGGCAGACGAGCCCGGCCGCGTACTCCGTCGCGGCGTTGACCATGAAGGCCGACGCGGGGTGGACCTTGCGCGCGCCGAGCAGCGCGCCGACCAGACCCGGACGCGGCGGGGTGGCGACCGAACTGAGCACGGCCACAGGCTCCAGCCCTACCCTCGTGTCCACCTCGTACACCGACACCTCCAGGCAGTGCCCGGCGTCGGCGTGCATGATCTCGGGCAGCTCACCCGCGCATGTCAGCGCGCGCGGAAGGCGTACGATCTCATGGTGGACCTGGTGTGCGAGGAGCCAGCGGTGGATCGCGAGGGCGTCCTTCATCTATGCGCTCCTTGCCTCGTCGCACGACCCCCTACGGTCCCCCGAGCGACCGTGACCAGGTGATCGCTGACGGTGTATCTCCCGCGGGTTACACCGGAACTGGCCCGGGGGAACATCCTCCGTAACCGAAGGACCTACCCAGCTTGTCCGAATCGAATCTGACCGGAAGCCAGCGGCGCGGACTTGACGCGCTACTTCGCCGCCTCCCCCCCGTAGTCGATGAGCTCGGCGAACTGTTCGCCGCGCGCGGGCACGAGCTCGCCCTCGTCGGCGGGCCGGTCCGCGACGTCTTCCTCGGCCGTTCCGGCAACGACCTCGACCTGACCACCGACGCCAGGCCCGAGCGGGTGCTGGAGATCGTCCGTGACTGGGCCGACGCCGTATGGACGATCGGCATCGACTTCGGCACCGTGGGCCTTCGCAAGGACGGCCTGCAACTGGAGATCACCACCTACCGCAGCGAGGCGTACGACCCCGAGTCGCGCAAGCCCGAGGTCATGTACGGCGACAACCTCGAAGACGACCTCGCGCGGCGCGACTTCGCCGTCAACGCGATGGCGGTGCGCCTGCCCGACCACACCTTCGTCGACCCGCACGGCGGGCTCGCCGACCTCGCCGCGCGGGTGCTGCGCACCCCGGGGCCGCCCGAGCGCTCGTTCGACGACGACCCGCTGCGCATGCTCCGCGCCGCCCGGTTCGCCGCGCAGCTCGGCTTCCGGGTGCATCCCGCCACCTTCGCCGCGATGAAGGACATGGCCGGGCGGATCGAGATCGTCTCCGCCGAGCGGATCCAGGCCGAGCTGGACAAGCTGATCTGCGGTCCCCAGCCCCGTGCCGGGCTGGAGCTGCTCACCGAGTCGGGCCTGGCCGAGCACGTGCTGCCCGAGCTGCCCAAGCTGCGCCTGGAGATCGACGAGCACCACCGGCACAAGGACGTCTACGAGCACACCCTGATCGTGCTGGAGCAGGCCATCGGCCTGGAGGACGACGGCCAGTGCGACCGGGTGCTGCGCTGGGCCGCGCTGCTGCACGACATCGGCAAGCCGAAGACCCGCAGGCACGAGCCCGGCGGCCGGGTCTCCTTCCACCACCACGAGGTGGTCGGCGCGCAGCTCACCAAGAAGCGGCTGACCGCGCTGAAGTTCCCGAAAGACGTGGTGGCCGACGTCTCCCAGCTCGTCGAGCTGCACCTGCGGTTCCACGGGTACGGCACCGGCGAGTGGACCGACAGCGCGGTGCGCCGCTACGTACGCGACGCGGGCCACCTCCTCGACCGCCTGCACAAGCTGACCAGGGCCGACTGCACGACCAGGAACAAGCGCAAGGCGCAGGCGCTGTCGCGCACCTACGACCACCTGGAGGAGCGGATCTCCCGGCTGGCCGAGGAGGAGGAGCTGGCCAAGATCCGTCCGGAGCTGGACGGGAACGAGATCCAGCGGATCCTCGGCATCCCGCCCGGGCCGAAGGTGGGCGCCGCCTACCGGTTCCTGCTGGAGATGCGCCTGGACAAGGGCATGATCGGCAAGGAGGCGGCCACCGAGGCGCTGCTCGCCTGGGCGGCCGACCAAGACTCCTGAACCGGCCGAGACTCCTGAACCGCCTGAGACTTCTTGACGCGACGGCCGGTGCTCAGACCCGTTCGGGCACCTGCCGGCGCGGCTGGTCGTCGGTGGGCGTGACCAGCCGGTAGACCAGCGCGCCGAGCAGGTAACCGACGGCGATGACGGTGACCACGAGCAGTGACCTGCCGTCGGGCGGGAGCAGCATCGCGGCGAACGCGGCGGCGAGCACGTACATGCCGTTGAACAGCATGTCGTAGAGCGAGAAGACCCGGCCCAGGTAGGCGTCGGCGATGTCGCGCTGGACGGTGGTGTCGGCGCAGATCTTCACGCTTTGCCCGGCGAGGCCGAGTACGAACCCGGCGACCGGCATGCCCCACTCCTGGAAGGGGGCTACCAGCGCGAAGCCGATCACGCCCGCGGCGGCCAGCATGATCGGCACCCAGTTGGTGATGCCGAAGCGCGCGGTGGCCCACGGGGTGACCAGGGCGGCGGCGAAGTAGCCGAGCCCGGAGGTGCCGAGCACCAGGGTGACGCCCGCCAGGGCGCGGTCGGGGTCGTCGAGGGTGAAGTGGTACCGGTAGAGCATGAGCAACAGGGCGGTGCACATGCCGTACATGAACCGGTGGGTGGCCATGGCGCCGAGCGCGGCGGCGGCGGCGCGGTGGTGCGCGACGTGGCGCAGGCCGTCCACCAGGCCGCGGACGACGTTGCGCAGGGCCTCGCGGGTCTGCGGGCGCTCGGGGTCGTAGGCCGGGCCGAGCAGGTCGCGGGCCATGCTCAGGGCGATCGTCGCGGAGAAGGCGAAGACGATCCCGGAGGTCACCAGCAGCAGCGCGGTGCCGCCGTGGCCGGAGCCGAAGACCAGGCGCAGCAGGTATCCGGCGCCGGCGCCGACGAAGGTGATGACCGTGCCCGAGGTCGGCGTGACGGCGTTGGCCACCATCAGGTTGTCCTTGGTCACCACGTGGGGGAGTGACGCCCCGAGCGCGGCCAGGAAGAACCGGTTGACGCCCAGGGCGCCGAGCGCGACCACGTAGAACCAGGCGTCGGGCGCGCTGGTGGCCACGAGCCCGGCGGCCAGCAGCAGCAGCGCGCACTTGATGACCGGCCCGATGACCAGGATCTGCCGCCGGGACCAGCGGTCGATGAAGACCCCGGCGAACGGCCCGAGCACGGAGTAGGGGAGCAGCAGGACGGCCAGCCCGACGGCGATCTGCAGGGCGTTGGTCTGCGTCTCAGGGTTGAAGAAGGCGTAGCCGGTGACTCCGAACTGGAAGATCCCGTCGGAGAACTGCGACACCAGGCGGGTGGCGAAGAGTCGCCTGAAGTCCCGTTCCCGAAGGACGGCCCGCAGATCGGAGGCGAACGACACCACGCCAGCCTACGGTGCCCGGTAGCGCCCGGACATCAGGGAGATCCCGTAGTCCCGCAGGGGAAGGGCCTTGATGGGAAGGGCCCGGAGCTGGGGGACTTTACCGGCAAACCCCAAGATAGGGGAGATTTCACCCCTGGTGTCTGCTTCGAAGTGTGGGATTGGTGTCATGTTACGCATCATGATCACGTACCCTCAAACGGGTGATGACTGACGAACTCGTCGTGCTGGTGGATCGCGAGGGCAACGCAACCGGTATCGCACCAAAAGCATCGATACACGGCACCGACACGCCCCTGCACCTGGCCTTTTCGAGCTACGTCTTCGACTCCGCGGGGCGTGTACTGCTCTCCCGGAGGGCCGCGCACAAGCTCACCTGGCCCGACGCATGGACGAACAGCTGCTGTGGTCACCCGCTGCCCGGCGAGCCGCTCGACGGGGCGGTCACCCGTCGCCTCTCCTATGAACTCGGCCTCGACGTCGAGCGCGTGGACCTGATGCTCCCCGCCTTCTCCTACCGGGCGGTCATGGAGAACGGCATCGTCGAGCACGAGCTGTGCCCGGTCTACCGGGTCGTCGTGGCCGCCGACGCCGTCCCCAACCCGGACGAGGTCGGCGAGGTCGAGTGGATGCCCTGGCACGAGTTCGCCGAGGGAGTGGTGTCCGGCCGCCTGCCGATCTCGCCCTGGTGCCGGGAGCAGGTCCCGCTGCTGCTGGAACTGGGCGACGATCCGCTCGCCTGGGCACCGGCCGACCCCGCCGCCCTCCCGCCGGCGGCCCGGCCCTGACCGGTCTTCAGCGCCTTAGCGGCCCTGACCGGCCCTGACGCGTGAAAGCCCCCGCCGCCGGGCGGGGGCTTTCATCGGCGCCGTGTCGCCGAGTGCCTCAGCGCTCGACCTCGCCCCGGATGAACTTCTCCACCGCCTCGCGGGCGACGTCGTCGGAGTACTGCTCCGGCGGCGACTTCATGAAATAGGACGCGGGCGACAGCAGCGGGCCGCCGATGCCCCGGTCGAGGCCGATCTTGGCCGCCCGGATCGCGTCGATGATGATGCCCGCGGAGTTCGGGGAGTCCCAGACCTCCAGCTTGTACTCCAGGTTGAGCGGCGTGTCGCCGAACGACCTGCCCTCCAGGCGCACGTAGGCCCACTTGCGGTCGTCGAGCCACGGCACGTGGTCGGACGGGCCGATGTGGACGTCGCCCTTGCCCATCTCACGCGGGATCTGCGAGGTGACCGAGCGGGTCTTGGAGATCTTCTTGGACTGGAGGCGGCTGCGCTCCAGCATGTTCATGAAGTCCATGTTGCCGCCGAAGTTGAGCTGGTAGGTGCGCAGCAGCTCGACCCCGCGGTCTTCGAACAGCTTGGCCATCACCCGGTGGGTGATCGTCGCGCCGACCTGGGACTTGATGTCGTCACCGATGATCGGCACGCCCGCCTCGGTGAACTTGGCGGCCCACTCGGGGTCGGAGGCGATGAACACCGGCAGCGCGTTGACGAACGCCACCCGGGCGTCGATCGCGCACTGCGCGTAGAAGCGGTCGGCCTCCTCGGAACCCACCGGCAGGTAGGACACCAGCACGTCGGCCCCGGTGTCACGGAGCACCTGCGCCACGTCTACCGGCGGCTCGTCGGACTCCTCGATGATCTCGCGGTAGAACTCGCCGAGGCCGTCGTGGGTCGGGCCGCGCTGCACGGTGACGCCCATGGGCGGCACGTCGCAGATCTTCACGGTGTTGTTCTCGCTGGCGACGATCGCCTCGGAGAGATCGCGGCCGACCTTCTTCGCGTCGACGTCGAAGGCGGCGACGAATTCGACGTCGCCGACGTGGTAGTCGCCGAAGCGCACGTGCATCAGGCCCGGCACTCGCGTGGCCGGGTCGGCGTCCTTGTAGTAATGCACGCCCTGCACCAGCGACGCCGCGCAGTTGCCGACTCCGACAATCGCTACGCGCACCGAACCCATGGCACTCGCTCCCTTACTCATGATCTGTATTCGCAGCCCTGCTCGGGCCGTCCTCTGCGTCTGTCCCCGTGTTCACGTCCGGAACGTCCGTGCCTTCGTGTCTTTCCGGCCGGCCCGTTCGCCCCGTGGAATGCGGCGGCCCGGTGCCGTCAGGCCCGCCGCGCCGCTCGGTGGCGATCAGCTCGTTGAGCCAGCGCACCTCGCGCTCGACGGATTCCAGGCCGTGCCGCTGAAGCTCAAGCGTGTAGGCGTCGAGCCGCTCCCGGGTGCGGGCGAGCGCGGTGCGCACGCCCTCCAACCGCTCCTCCAGACGGCTGCGGCGGCCTTCGAGGATGCGAAGGCGTACCTCCGCCTCGATGTGCCGGAAGAACGCGAAGTGGACTCCGAAGCTCTCGTCCTCCCAAGACGACGGGCCGGACTGGGTCAGCAGCTCCTGGAGCCGCTCCTTGCCCTCCGCCGTCAGCTTGTAAACGATCTTCGATCGACGCCCCGCGAGTGGTGCGACGGCCTCGGCCTGGGCCGGTTCCTCCTCCGCGATGAGCCCGTCGTTGAGCAACGAGCGCAGGCAGGGGTAGAGCGAGCCGTAGGAGAAGGCACGGAACATGCCGAGTAGCGTGTTGAGCCGTTTGCGCAGCTCATAGCCGTGTAGCGGGGTCTCGTGCAACGACCCGAGGACGGCCAGCTCCAGCACGTTGCTTCTGCCTCCGACCACTGGAACCGACCCCCTTTCGCGTCGATGTATCGCACCGATACATCTGCAGGATACGTCGCCGTGGCATACCCCGCAACGACCAGGGCCGACTTTCACGAATGCCCCAAGAGGTTGGGAGCAATCGGTAAAAAGCCGTAGTCTGCCCACATGTGGTCACAACGAGCGGTCGTGGACTACGGCCTTGCGAAGCGGGCGACGGTGCGCTCGTTACGCACGGGCCGATCGTCCTTCGACGACGTGTGTGACGCACATCCCTATCTCCTCCGCGCCGCACGGTTCCACGGAGAGGCGACCGATCGCCTGTGCCCGGTGTGCGAGCGACTGAACGTGACGCACGTGACGTACGTATATGGAGACGAGCTAGGTCAATCCGTAGGCCGGGTAAAGACGAAGTCAGACCTTGCCGAGATGGCCCACGAATACCGCGAATTCCGGGTGTACGTGGTAGAGGTCTGCCAAGGTTGTTCTTGGAATCATCTGGCGGTCTCGTTCGTCCTCGGAAACGGAGACCCCCCGACGGAGTCCTGAAGACGATAATGCCGGGTGACGCCTCACCGCCTGCCGCTGGCCGTCGCCCACACCCACATCGCCGATGACTGAACGAGGACGCGCGTGAGTTACAGCAGCTATGGCCCGGAGCCGACCGGAGGGCCCGCCCCCCGAGGGGCGTCCTCGCCGTCGGCTCGCCAAGGACGGCGCCGGGCGGGCGGTCCCGCCCCCCAGGAATCCCCGTCCAGCGCACCCGCACCCCGTAACGTCTCCCCGCAGCCTTCGCCTCGCGACCGTGCACCTGATCGGGCACCTGATCGGGCTCCCGAAAGGCGCCGCCGTCCCGAGCCGCCGCCGTCGTCAGGCGGGCGCCGGGCGGAGGCCGAGTTCGAGGACACCCAGACGATGATGGCCGCGGCGGCGGGAGCGCCGCGCGGCCCGCAGGGCGGTCCCGGCGGCAGAGGCGGCCCGGGTGGGCCGGGCGGTCAAGGCGGTCAAGGCGGTCAAGGCGGTCAGGGGCAGCCGTCGTACCACGACGGCGGCCCGCCGTCCAGGCCCACGCGCTCGTCCTCGCGCACGGGCCGTGGTCAGGGTGGGCCAGGCGGTCCCGGGCGTCCGGGGATGCCCGGCGGGCCTGGTCGGCCTGGCGGCCGTCCGGCGGACGGCGACACGCAGCTCTCACACACGACGCGCAGCAGGTCCGTCGGCGCGGAAGGCCCGGACGGCCCGCGCGGCCCGGGCAGAGGCGGCCCCGGCGGGCCTGGTGGCCCCGGTGGCCCCGGTGGCCCCGGTGGCCGCGGACGCGGCGGCGGCGGCCGTGGCGGAGACGGAGGCGAAGGCGGCCCCGGCCGCCGACGATCGTCCGGCGGTCACGGGCAGCCGCCCGGCAAGAAGAAGTGGACGCGCTTCATCCCGAGCTGGAAGATCGTCATGGCCGGTGGCGCGGTCGTCGCCGCCGGCGTGTTCGGCATGATCGCGATCGCCTACGCCAACACCAGCCTGCCCACCGAGAAGGACTACCAGGAGTCCGCGGTCGCCCAGGGCAGCATTTTCAAGTACGCCAACGGCAAGACCTTCGCCAAGGTCGGCACCAGGCGGACCATCATCAAGCTGGCCGACGTCCCCAAGCACGTCCAGGATTCCGTGATCTCCGCGGAGAACCGCAGTTTCCGCCAGGACGTCGGCATCAGCATCCCCAGCCTGGCCCGCTCGGTGTGGATGACCGCCACGGGGCAGCAGACCCAGGGTGGTTCGACGATCACCCAGCAGATGGCCAGGAACTACTTCGAGGGCCTGAGCAAAGAGGTCGCGATCAAGCGTAAGGTCAAGGAGATCTTCGTCGCGGTCAAGATCGACCGCGAGTGGGACAAGGACAAGATCCTTGAGTACTACCTGAACACGATCTCCTTCGGCCGCAACACCTACGGCATCCAGGCCGCCGCCCAGGAGTTCTTCGGCAAGAGCGCCAAGAACCTGACCCTCGCCGAGGGCATCTACCTGGCCGGCCGGATCCAGCGCCCCGGCGACTTCGACCGGTATGAGTCGGAGGGCAAGTACGGCCCGACCATGGAGCGCTTCGACTACGTGCTCAAGGGTCTTCCCGTGGTGAACCCGGAGTACACCGCCAAGGTCCAGGGGCTGAAGTTCCCCAAGCCCAGGAAGCCCCGGGTGACCGAGGAGTACCGGGGCGCGGAGGGCTACATGCTCAACATCGTCGAGCGTGAGCTGGCCTCCAAGTACGGCATCTCCAAGGAAGACCTGGCCTCCGGCGGCTACACCATCACCACCAGCTTCGACCCGGCCGTGATGGCCGCCGCCAAGCGGGCGGTCGAGTCGCGGACCGGCGTCTACTCGAAGACCGTGCACACCAGCCTGGCGGCGGTGAACCCGAAGAACGGCCAGGTCGTCGGCTTCTACAGCGGGCGCAACTTCCTGGGCGACTTCAACAACCGCGCCTTCGACGCCACCAAGCAGGCCGCCTCCGCGTTCAAGCCGTACGTGCTGGCCGCCTGGCTGGCCGACGGGCACAGCCTGAGCAGCTACATCAGCGGCAAGTCGCCCTACCAGGCCGACAACACCAAGGAGATCCGCAACTCCGGCGGCGCCTCGTTCGGGTCCATCAACCTGGTGACGGCCACCGCCAAGTCGGTCAACACCGTGTTCGTGCAGATGGGCGAGAAGGTCGGCCTCGACGCGGTCGCCAACATCGCCAAGGGGGCGGGCGTCGGGCAGAAGGCGACGTCCATCCTCAAGGAGAACTCGGTCGACTGGGCGATCAAGAACCACAGCTACGCCGCCACCATCGGCAGCGCGACCGTCACCGCCGTCGAGCAGGCCAACGGCTACGGCATCTTCGCCAACGCGGGCAAGCACATCGACTGGCACACCGTGGTCAGGGTGGACCAGCGCGACCGCGACACCGGCAGGAACGACACCAAGTACCGCGAGCAGCGGACCGCCCGCGAGGTGATCTCCGCCGACGTCGCCGCCGACGCGACCTACGCGATGACCCAGGTCGTCAAGGCCGGTACCGGTGGCGCGGCCAACCTCGGCGCGCGTCCGGTGGCCGGGAAGACGGGCACGAACAACGAGTCCAAGGACGCCTGGTTCGTCGGGTTCACCCCGCAGCTCTCCACGGCCGTGGGCATGTACCAGGAGGTGCCGGTCGACGCCAAGACCGGCAAGGAACTGCCGTACAACCCCAAGACCGGCAAGCCGCTCAACAAGAAGAAGAAGTACGTGATGGCGGAGCGCTCGCTGCCCGGTGCCATCGGCGGTGGCGGCGTCCCGACCCAGATCTGGCACGACTTCATGGCCGAGGCACTGAAGGACGCCAAGATCGAGCAGTTCCCGCCCAGGGCCAACACCGGACAGCCGGAGAACTTGGCTCCCAGCCCGGCCCCGACTCCCACGCCCGACCCTGAGGACACCGAGGAGCCGGAAGACCCCAACGACCAGAACGGCTGGCCCCCGGTCGACGACGACCAGTTCCCGGACGAGCCGATGGACAACGGCGGCCCCGAGGACAGCGGCTGCGCCGAGAACGACCTGTTCTGCGACGCCAACGCCGACTCCCCCGAGGAGTCGGGCACCAGCCGCGACGACGGCGGGAACGGCGGCCAGGGCCGACCAACGTCCAACCACTCGATCCCGACCACGGCTCCCAGCGGCCGTGGCACCGGCGACGACCGATAGACGGCCGGCGATCCCATGACCACCGAAGACGAGCCCAAGCGGAACGAGCCCCAGCAGACCCCATCCGCCCCACCGACCCCGGTCAATCCCACCGATACCGAGACCCGTCCGCCGGAAGAAGACACCCCTGCGGAGGCGGTCACCGATTCGCCGGATGAGGCCGTCGATTCGCCGGATGAGGATGGCGACAGGCCCGCGCGCGCCGCTTCGGTGGATGGGGAAGGGTTCCGGGCGGCGGGGTTCGTCACCGGGGTGAGCGCCCGGGCGCTGCCGTACATGCCGCTGGCGGTGGTCGCCGTGCTCGGCGCGATGTTCGCCTATCTGTGGAAGTGGCCGTGCCGGTTCGGCGGCGCCTGGAACAACGGGACGCTGCAGTTCACCAACTTCTGCTACACCGACATCTACCCCCTCTACTTCGACCGCGGCCTGTCCGACGGCAAGGTCCCCTACTTCGCCGACGTCGACTTCGAGAAGCAGGTCGAGTACCCGGTGGTGCTCGGCTGGGTGATGCACGCCGTCTCGCGGTCGGCCGCGCTGCTGGCCGAGGTGGCCTCAAGGGCCGCGACCTTCTACGACCTGACCGTGCTGCTGATGGCCGCGTGCCTGGTGGCCGGGGTGCTGATGATGGCCCGCCTGGCGGGCCCGGGACGCCGGTGGGACGCGCTCTGGTACGCGATCGCCCCCGGTGTCGTCCTGGCCGCCTACATCAACTGGGACCTCGCCGCCGGGGCGCTGTCGCTCGGCGCGATGCTGGCCTGGGCGCGTCAGCGGCAGGTGCTCGCCGGGGTGCTGCTCGGCCTGGCCATCGCCACCAAGTTCTATCCGCTGATGTTCGTCGGCGCGTTGTTCCTGCTCGCGCTGCGCACCTTCCAGTGGGCGCCGTTCCTGCGGACCATGGCCGCCGCAGCGGTCACCTGGATCGTGGTCAACGTGCCCATCATGATCTTCGCCTTCGACGGCTGGCGGCGGTTCTACGTCTTCAGCCAGGAGCGCGGCGCGGACTGGGGCTCGCTGTGGTTCTTCTTCCAGCAGAAGGGCTGGCCGCTCCTCGGTGATCCCGATCGGCTGAGTTTCCTGGGCATCGCCTCGCTCGGGACGCTGTGCCTGCTGATCGCCGTGCTGGCGCTGACCGCGCCGACCCGGCCCCGGCTGATGCAGCTCTGCTTCCTGGCGCTGGCCGCGTTCATGCTGACCAACAAGGTGTGGTCGCCGCAGTTCGTGCTCTGGCTGGTGCCGTTCGCCGTGCTGGCCCGGCCGAACTGGAAGCCGCTGGCGCTGTGGCAGGTCGCCGAGGTCTGGTACTTCTTCGCGATCTGGCTGTACCTGGTCGGTCTCCAGGAGGGCAACGCGCACCTGGGCATCACCGGCGACACCTACTACACCGCCGTGTGGGGCCGCGCCCTGACGATCGTGCTGATGATGGCCCTCGTGGTGCGCGACATCCTGCGCCCGGAGCGCGACCTGGTACGCCAGGGCGGCGTCGACGACCAGGCGGGCGGAGTCTTCGACGGCGCCCCCGACCGATTGCGGTCGGCGCTCGCCGGAGTCGGCGCCAGTGCCAGTGCCGGGGCCGGGGCCGGCTCCGGTTCCGGTGCCCGGACCACCTGAGGTGGCGCTTCCCGGTTCCGCGCCACCGGCGACCGACTCTGCGGAGCAGCCATCGCCCGGCCCCCTGGAGCGGGCCTTCTACCAGGGCCTCACCCTGTGGATAAGTTCGCGCCTGGGGATACTGCTCCTCGCCGTGGTGGGGGCCGGGGTCCTGTTCGGCGAGGAGACCAAGCCGCTGCTGGAGCGCTGGCGGGCCTGGGACGCCAACCTGCTGATCGTCATCGCCGAGCACGGCTACGACGGCGAACCCGGCAAACCCGACGATCCCGGCCTGCCCGCGTTCTTCCCCGGGATGCCGCTGATGCTCCGCCTGGTGCATCTCGTGGTGTCCGACTGGACCCTCGCGGGCATCCTGATCTCGCTGGTCGCGGGCGGTGTGGCCACCGTCGCGCTGGTGCGGCTCGGCGACTTCGAGGGCCCGGTGGGCACCGGACGGCACGCGGTGCTCCTGCTGCTGCTCTGCCCCACGGCGGTCTTCCTGTTCGCCGGGTACAGCGAGGCGCTGTTCCTGGCGTTCGCCATCCCCGCCTGGTTGGCCGCGCGGCGCGGCGACTGGCTGTCGGCGGGGCTGCTCGGGGCGGGCGCTTCGTGCGTGCGGATCACCGGGCTGTTCCTGGCGATCGCGCTGATCGTGGAGTACTTCACCGGGCCGTGGCGGGCGGAGCGCGCGGCGCGCCCGCCGTACCGGCGGAACATCTCGTGGCTGCTGGCGCCGTTCGTGCCGCTCGCGCTGTACTCGGCCTACCAGTACGGCAGGACCGGCGACTGGCTGGCCTGGAACCACGCCCAGGAGGCCGGGTGGGGCCGGAGCCTGGTCATGCCGTGGGAGT
The DNA here is from genome assembly GCF_029382225.1 of Spongiactinospora sp. TRM90649. Classification (GTDB taxonomy): domain Bacteria; phylum Actinomycetota; class Actinomycetes; order Streptosporangiales; family Streptosporangiaceae; genus Spongiactinospora. The sequence continues at coordinate 121,482 of NZ_JARLTC010000025.1, read as the reverse complement.
CGTGGGCCACGACGTGGGCGTCGGCGACCGGTGACGGACAGTTCTCCTGGGCGTTCCGGATGGAGATCGCCGGGGCGATCGTGGGCGTGCTGTTCACCCTGTGGCTGCTGGTCCGGCGCAGGTGGAGCGAGCTGACGTACGTGGGGCTGCAGGTGGGCGCACTGGTCTGCTCGGCCTACTACCTGTCGATCCCGCGCTCGGCGCTGCTGTGGTGGCCGCTGTGGCTGGCGCTCGCACGGCTGGGCACCGCGCGTGAGAACGACGAGAGCTGGATGCAGCCGCTACGGCCGGGCGTGATCGCGGTCTACGGATTCGTGCTCGGACCGCTGATGGTGGTCAACACGCTTACCTACCTCAAGGGCGGCTGGGCGGGCTGAGCAGCGCGAAGACAGGCCCTACCCACTTTTCCGCAACGGTAATCCGCAAAAGTTATCCACAGGCTGTGGACTGTGGACGGCGATGGCGGCCCGCCGCCATGCGCAAGGGCAACCATTAGTAACTTCACAGCTACGTTCTGTCATTACCCCAGAAGGGCATCAGAGTCCCGACAGCCCCAACCGAAAGGGACTCCCCCCGATGCACCCTCGTTTCCGGGCCGGCCTCGTCGTGCTGGCCCTCTCGACGCTCGCGTGCTCTCTCCCGGCCGCGGCGTCCGCCGAACCGGCGCGCGCGGCGGCCTCACCGCGTGAACTGGCCGAGCTCAAGGAGCGGCTCGACCGGCTCGCCGAACAGGGCAGGGCCGGGCAGGCCCAGTACTGGTACATCGACCACCGGGCCGGCAAGGTGCACATCGCCGTGCTGAGAGGGTCGCTCGACCCCACGACCAGGTTGTTCACCACCGCCGGACCGCCCGCCCTGACCCGCACGGTCACGGTGAGCGAGCCCGTCACCGGGTTCGTCGGCACGGCGCGGGCGGCGGGCCAGGTGAGCCGTCCGGCGGCCACCGCCCTGGCCACCCGGGCCGCGCCCGTCTACGGAGGGCAGCGGATCACCTCGGGCGACACCTACTGCTCGACCGGCTTCAACGTCACCGACCGCGGTGGGCGGCCCCGGGTGCTCACCGCCGGGCACTGCGCGAACCTCGGCAGGTCATGGTCGTATCAGGGGCTGTGGCTGGGCGACATAACCGGGGTCAACTACCCGGGCGGCGATCTGTCGGAGATCACTCCGGCGGGTGGCTGGGACCTGCCGTCGGCCGTCCGGGAGGAGAACGGCGACATCCAGCGGATCGGGCCGCTGCGCAGGCCGTACCTCGACCAGCGGCTGTGCAAGACGGGCGCCACCAGCGGCACCACCTGCGGGCGGGTCACGGCCCTCGACGCCACGGCCAACTACGGTGACGGGCCGGTCTACGGCCTGGCCCTGACCACCGTCTACGCGGCCGAGGGCGACAGCGGCGGCTCGGTCTACGAAGGCGACACCGGGGTCGCGCTGGTCAGCGGCGGGCCCAGGGGCGGCGGCAGCGCCTTCGTCTTCTCGCCCTTCTAGGCGGGGTTCTGCGGCCGGCGTTCGCTCAGGCCAGGTTCTTGCGCAGGAAGGCGATGTCGTCGGCCTGCCCGTCGCCCGGCGTCTCGACGACGATCGGCGCGCCCGCCGTCCGGCAGACCGCGAGCAGGGCCTCGCCGTCGATCTGCCCGGACCCCAGGTTGGCGTGCCGGTCGGCGCCGGAGCCGAAGGCGTCGCGCGAGTCGTTGCAGTGGATCAGGTCGATCCGGCCGGTGATGGCCTTCACCCGCTCGACCAGGCCCACCAGCTCCTCGCCGCCCGCGTGGGCGTGGCAGGTGTCGAGGCAGAAGCCGACGTCGAAGCCGTCAAGGGCCTCCCACAGCCGGGCGATGCTGTCGAGCTTGCGGGCCATGGCGTTGTCGCCGCCCGCGGTGTTCTCGATGAGGACGGGGATCGGGCACTCCATCCGCTCGAACACCTTGCGCCAGTTGTCGAAACCGGCCTGCGGGTCGTCGTCCTTGCCCATGTGGCCGCCGTGCACGATCAGGCCCTTGGCGCCGATGTCGGCGGCCGCCCGCAGGTGCTGGGCCAGCAGCTTGCGGCTGGGGATCCGGATGCGGTTGTTGAGCGTGGCCACGTTGATCAGGTAGGGCGCGTGGACGTAGACGTCGAGCCCGGTTCCGCCGAGGTCGGCGGCCTTCTCGGGGATCTTCGGCGCCTTGTAGCCCTGCGGGTCTCCGAGGAAGAACTGCACCACCTCGGCGTCGACCGCCGCCGCGGCGGCGGCGGGGTCCTGCTGATCGACGTGAGCACCGATTCGCACCATGGCACCGAGCGTATCCGACGTCCGCGCGGGGGCGTCGCGCGTTTCGCGGGGGTCCGGCGCGCGTTTCGAGAGGGGTTCGGCGGGCAGTCGCAGGGGCGAATCCCCCCACCCCAAGGAGACAGAGGTGGCTCTCTATCGGAGAGGTATCAGCCTCATCGGGCTGATCTACATGCTGGTCGGCCTCTACGTCGCGTGGACATACGACTACATCACCCCCGGACTGCTCAGGGATCTCGCGGAGGCGCTGCTCGCCGTCTTCCTGTGGTTCCTGGTGCTGCTCGGAGTCAACCTCAACCTCGGCGGCTGATCCCGCCGGGCGCGGGACTCCGGCCGGGCGCACGACGATCTCCCGCAGGGCCGTTCCGTCCTGCGGGAGGAGTTTCAGGGCGTCACGGTACGAAACCGCCATGGAAGATGCCCTGGGTGACCCCGACGAAAGAGGCCACGATGCCGACGATGTTGACCGCCCGCTCGGCCGTCGTCGCGGAGACGTACTGCGAGTACAGTCCGCCTCCGAAGCCGAGGGCCCCCGCCCATGAGGCGATGACGTGGGCCTGTGGGATGAAACCGGTGACGAACGCGACGAGCCCGCACAGTAGGGTCGCGATGCTCAGCAGGTTCTCCACCGGGTGGGAAAGCCCATCGCTGTTCAGAGTGAGCCGGAACGGCCTGCTCTGTGATGGGCCGAGCAGATGTGGCATGTACGCCACCCCCTCTGGGCAATGCGTCGGTATGAGGGGTTCCCCTGCCCGCGCCGTCGCAATCATGCGCGAGGCAACCCCGCCGGCCTGATAGCCTGGGCCTGCTGCGTTGTGCTGGGTGTTCGCTACCCGAACGGGTGCTCCCGCACCGGCACACCCGGGGTTCGGAAGGCACGCGCCCCGTGACGACACGTCAGCTACCTCCTGTCACGGCACCGTGTCGTGACCGCAACAGTCCGAAGGAGGCTCGAAGCCCATATGCGTCGATACGAAGTGATGGTCATCCTCGACCCGTCGCTGGACGAGCGCACCGTGACCCCGTCCCTCGATCAGTTCCTCGCCGTGGTCCGCAACGACGGCGGCACCGTGGAGAAGGTCGATGTCTGGGGTCGCCGGCGCCTGGCGTACGACATCGCCAAGAAGCCCGAGGGCATCTACGCGGTGATCGACCTCACGGCGGAGCCCGCCACGGTCAAGGAGCTCGACCGTCAGATGAACCTCAACGAGGGCATTCTGCGGACGAAGGTCCTGCGTCCGGACGCCCACTAGGCTCTCCTGGTCCTCAGCGGGCGGTTCCCCGGTTTTTGTCGGGGCACCGCCGTACGCTGGGCCGTAATCCAAAGAAGCCGTGCGGCAGGAAGGCGAACGCGAGCCATGGCAGGCGACACCCAGATAACCATCGTCGGCAATCTGGTCGACGATCCGGAACTGCGCTTCACCCCCACGGGGACGGCTGTGGCCAAGTTCCGCATCGCGTCCACCCCGCGGTTCCTCGACAAGCAGTCCAACGAGTGGAAGGACGGCGACGCGCTCTTCCTGACCTGCAACGTCTGGAGGCAGGCGGCGGAGAACGTCGCCGAGAGCCTGCAGCGCGGCATGCGGGTCATCGTCCAGGGGCGGCTGCGTCAGCGCTCCTATGAGACGAAGGAAGGCGAGAAGCGCACCGTCTACGAGATCGAGGTCGACGAGGTCGGCCCGTCCCTGCGTAGCGCTACCGCCAAGGTCAACCGCACGTCGCGCCAGGGTGGCGGCGGCGGTGGCTTCGGCGGCGGTCCCGCCGACGACCCGTGGGCCACGGCCAGCCCCGCCCCCTCCGGTGGTGGCGGCGGCTACGGCGGCGGCGGTGGCGGGAACTACGGCGGCGGCGGGGGCCAGGGCGGCTTCGGCGGCGGCGGCGGCGGTCAGGGCGGCGGCGACTTCTCCGACGAGCCCCCGTTCTAGCCTTCGTTCTCCTCCACACCCATCCATCCGATGACCATTCCCGTCTGACGACGGGGCTCTGAAAGGAGCACCACGATGGCCAAGCCGGCATTGCGCAAGCCGAAGAAGAAGGTTTGCCTCTTCTGCCACGACAAGATCTCCTACGTCGACTACAAGGACACGGCGCTGCTGCGGAAGTTCATCTCCGACCGCGGTAAGATCCGTGCCCGCCGGGTGACGGGCAACTGCACCCAGCACCAGCGCGACGTGGCGACCGCGATCAAGAACGCCCGTGAGATGGCCCTGCTGCCCTACACCAGCACCGCTCGCTAAGGAGGTCCGGACCGATGAAGCTCATTCTCACCAGCGAGGTCTCCGGCCTCGGTGCCCCCGGTGACGTCGTCACGGTCAAGGACGGCTACGGGCGCAACTACCTGCTCCCCCGCGGTTACGCGATCAAGTGGACCCGTGGCGGCGAGAAGCAGATCGCGACGATCAAGAAGGCTCGCTCCACCCGCGAGATCCGCGACCTGGGCACCGCCCAGGAGGTCGCTCAGCGGCTCCAGCAGCTGAAGGTGACGCTGAAGACCCGCGCCGGCGAGTCCGGCCGGCTGTTCGGCTCCATCACCACCGGTGACGTCGCCGAGGCCGTGAAGGCCGCCGGCGGTCCCGACCTCGACCGTCGCCGGATCGAGATCACCAACACGATCAAGAGCACCGGAGCCCACCGCGTGTCGGTTCGCCTGCACCCGGAGGTCTCCGCCGCCGTCGAGATCGAGGTGGTGGCCGCCTGACGGCGTGCCTGCCAGAGTGAATCATTTCGCCAAGGCCCTTCCCCACACAGGGGGAGGGTCTTTGCGTATCCGGCCCGGCCCATATGCTCGCGGTGTGTTCGTCAGCCTGTCCACCGACTTCGGGGCGTCCTCGACGGCGATCTGCGCCGGTGTCGTCCACTCCATCGCCCCGCGCGCGACCGTGCTGGTCCTCAGCGACGAGATCGGCCAGTACCGGATCGTCGAAGGGGCGATGCTGCTGCGGCGCGCACTGCCGTACCTGCCGGTCGGGGTGCACATGGGGATCGTGGATCCCGGGGTCGGCACCTCGCGGCGGCCCGTCGCCGTCGAGACGGTCAGGGGCGACGTGCTCGTCGGCCCCGACAACGGGCTGCTCGTCCCGGCGGCGGAACTGCTCGGCGGCATCGCGACCGTGCACCGGCTGGACAACCCCGATTACCGCCTGCCCCGGGTCTCCGGCACCTTCCACGGCAGAGACGTGTTCGCCCCCGCCGCCGCCCACATCGCGCTCGGCGCCGACCTCGACACGCTGGGCGTGGAGCTGGCCGCCGACGACCTGGTCACCCTGGACATCCCCGCGCCGCAGGTCGGGGAGGGCGAGCTCGTGCTGCCCGTCCTGTACACCGACGAGTTCGGCAGCCTGGTCCTCGGCGGCGAACGGGCCGACCTGTCCGCCGCGCTCGGGCTGCGCGAGCTGGCCGGCACCCGCGTCGTCGTCGCCTGGACCGGCCCGGACGGCGAGCCCCGCACCGTCGCCGTGCCCTTCGAGCACACCTACGGCGCCGTGCCCGCCGGGCAGCCGCTCTGCTACGAAGACTCCTCGGGCTGGCTCGGCGTCGCGGTGAACCAGGGATCGGCCGCCCGCCGGCTCGGGATCGCCCCCGGAGACGTCATCACCCTGCGGGCCGACCAGGGGTAAGTCATACACTCGTGCACGTTCATATAGTTCGTCTAGCTCGTCTGGCTCGTCCGTCCCGTTCGTCGCCCGTTGGTTCGCCGCCCGTTGGTTCGCCGCCCCCCTTGATCCCCTCGCGGAGGCCGTCATGGTCCGCCCTTCCCCGCTCCTGCTCGCCCTCGGCGCGTTGGTGACGGCCGCAGTCGCGTGCGCACCCGTCAACGACACCACCAAAGACGCCGCCACGGTGGGCGGGTCGCCGTCGGCCGCCGCGTGCACCAAGGACGCCCTCACGCTGAAGACCCCCGGCAAGCTCACCGTCGGCACGGACAAGCCCGCCTACGACCCGTGGTTCAAGGACGACGACCCGTCCAACGGGCAGGGCTTCGAGAGCGCGGTGACGTACGCGGTGGCGCGTGAGCTGGGGTTCGCCAAGGAGGCCGTGGAGTGGGTCACCGTGCCCTTCGACGTCTCCTTCGCCCCCGGGGCCAAGAAGTTCGACTTCGACGTGAACCAGGTGTCGATCACGCCGGAGCGCGCCAAGGTGGTGGCGTTCAGCGACGGCTACTACACGGTCAAGCAGGCCGTCGTCACCGTCGAGGGATCGAAGATCGCGGGGGTGAGCGACATCGCCGGGCTGAAGGACGCCGTGGTCGGCGTGCAGGTCGGCACCACGTCGCTGCAGGCCGTCCAGGATGTGATCAAGCCCAGCAAGCAGCCCAAGATCTTCAGCCAGCAGGTGGACGTGGTGAACGCGCTGAAGAACAAGCAGGTCGAGGCCATCGTCGTGGACCTGCCGACCGCCTTCTACGTGACGGCCGCGCAGGTGGACAAGAGCAAGATCGTCGGACAGTTCGGCTCCGGCGGCGGCACGGCCGAGGAGTTCGGGCTCGTCTTCGAGAAGGGCAACGCCCTCGCCGCGTGCGTGGACCAGGCGATCGGGCGGCTGAAGTCGTCCGGCGAGCTTGAGAAGATCGAGAAGGAGTGGCTGGGCTCCGCGGTCGGCGCGCCGGAACTGACGTGACCCACGCCGGTATGGGCCGGGACGCGGACGCCGGCTTGGGCCTGGACAAGGACAAGGGCGGCTGGGTCAAGAGCGAACGGCAGCACGAACGCGAACGGCAGCGCCGCAGGCACGCCTTCCGGTCCGGATCGGTGGCGACCGCCTCCACGTTCGTCTTCTTCGTCCTGGTCGCCCTCGCCGTCACCAACGCCCCCGGCTGGGAACGCGTCCAGACGACCTTCTTCAGCGCCGAGGCGTTCACCAAGGCGCTGCCCGACGTGCTCGACGGCTTCTGGAACAACGTCATGATCTTCCTGATCGCCGAGCCGTTGATCCTGATCCTCGGGTTGCTCATCGCGCTGATCCGCCGCCTCACCGCCCCCGTGTTCCTTCCGCTGCGGATCCTCGCCGTCGTCTACGTGGACGTCTTCCGCGGCGTGCCGACCCTGCTGGTGATCCTGCTCATCGGGTTCGGCCTGCCCGCGCTGGAACTCCAGGGCGTGCCCAGCGACGAGATCACGCTCGCCGTCATCGCCCTCACCCTCTCCTACAGCGCCTACGTCGCCGAGGTCTTCCGCGCCGGAATCGACACCGTCCATCCCAGCCAGCAGGCCGCCGCCCGCTCCCTCGGCCTCACCCAAGGCCAGGCGATGCGCTTCGTGGTGCTGCCCCAGGCCGTGCGGCGGGTGGTCCCGCCGCTGCTCAACGACTTCGTCTCGCTGCAGAAGGACACCGCCCTGGCCTCCACCATCGGCGTCGTCGAAGCCCTGCGGCAGGCACAGATCCACGCGAACCGCGACTTCAACTACACCCCGTACCTGGTGGCAGCGCTCGTGTTCATCCTGCTGACGATCCCCATGGCCCGCCTCACCGACCACCTCGCCGCCCGCACCAGAAGGCGGCGAGGCGCATGACCCCGCCGCCGGCGCCGCTTCTTGAGATCGAGAACGTCTGGAAGCACTACGGCGACCACAGCGTGCTGCGCGGCATCGACCTCACCGTCCAGCCCCACCAGGTGATCTGCCTCATCGGCGCCTCCGGCTCGGGCAAGTCCACCCTGCTGCGCTGCGCCAACCTGCTGGAGACCGTGGACGACGGCGCCATCCACCTCGACGGCGAAGAGATCACCGCCGTCCGCGCGAACCCCGACACCGTCCGCCGTCGCATCGGCATGGTGTTCCAGGCGTACAACCTGTTCCCGCACATGACCGTGCTGGAGAACATCTGCCTGGCCCCGCGCCGCGTCCACCGCACCAACCGGGCCGAGGCGGAGGCTCGCGCCCGCGACCTCCTCCACCGCTTCGGCCTCGCCGACAAGGCCGACGCCTACCCGGACCGCCTCTCCGGCGGCCAGCAACAGCGCGTCGCCATCATCCGCGCCATCGCCCCCGAACCGAGACTCCTGCTCCTGGACGAGGTCACCTCGGCCCTCGACCCGACCCTGGTGAGCGAGGTCCTGTCGGTCATCCGCGAACTGAAGGCGGGCGGGATGACGATGATCCTGGCCACGCACGAACTGGGCTTCGCCAGGGAGATCGCGGACGTCGTCTGCTTCCTCCACGACGGCGTCCTCCTCGAACACGCTCCGCCAGACATCCTCTTCACCAACCCCAGCCACCCACAGACCCGCGCCTTCCTGGCCGGCACCCTCGCCTGACCGCTTGGGGTCCGGCTCAGGTCTCCGCCTGTACGGCAAGCAGCGCTACCCCCCGACGGCCGTGCGCAGTGACCGTCCTGTGCCCGAGCGCTTCTCAGGCGTGGTCGCTTCTCGCCGTTACGGCACCGGCTAGGAGAGGTCCCTCCTTGAAAGGCCCCTTCCCGGGGTGATCGCCCGTGCCGGTGCTGGTCTGACCGTTACCCACCCGCCGCCCCCACCGCCCCTTCGGGGCGTTGCCCCCCACCGGGGGCGGCCCAGCGCTCCGCGCGGCCACGCCACCCCCCGGGCACCCGCTCCGGCCGCACTCCGCTCCCGGCGGAGCAGTGCCGTCAAAGTGGCACGACCGCATAGGCGGTGGCCAACGTAAGACTCGGACGAACGACGCGGGCAGGGTGGTAGGTCTCACGCCTGCCCGCGCCCCACGGGCACCGGCTGCCCGTGATCTACGGCGCGGCGGCACCGCTCTCTCTCAGCACCACCGCGCCTGCTTCTGAGGAGAACGCTCACACGCCAGGCGTGCCTGGAAGGGGCACGCTCTACGGGTTTGGCGTATTCCGCCATGGTCTGGCCGGTCACTCGCCCTGGCATCACGCTGCGCGTACCGCCAGATCCGCCCACACGATTCGGCCCCACGTGCACTCATCCACGCCCCAAGCGACGGCGAGGTGTTGCACGAGATCCAGGCCGCGCCCTCCAGTGCTCTCGGCACTCACATGCCGCACATGTGGCATACCTCCGCCTCGGCCGGGATCGATCACGGCGAGGCGTACGCCATCGGTGATCTTCGTGACTATCAACCGAAGACGCTCGCCTGGCCGTGTGCTGCCGTGGACAACCGCGTTCGTCACCAGCTCACTGATGACCAGGACCACGCTGCACTCGTCGTTCGCGTAGCCGTGCACGTTGAGCAGCGCGTGCACAAAGGCCCTGGACACTGGGACCGATGACGTGGCAGTCGGAAGATGTACGGCACCTAGGAACTCAGGCATCTCGTCTCCTCATCGGGGACCCAGGCCACGTCCATGGACTGTCGACCGACGCGCATCATCCAAAGACCTCCAATCCCGGTCGCAGGCTCTTCGAGGAACTGCCATGCTCATATCGGCCAAACCGTACGCATGGCTTTGTCGTGCAGCCCTGCATCTTGCAGTGCTCCACAATAGAGCCATGTGTGAGTGATGGGAGGGGAAAGTCGTTGACTGCAGGGCATGGTGTGGTGCGGAGCCGACAACTGATTGCCAACTTGAAGCGCCTACGCGAACGAGCGGAGCTCACGCAGGAGGAGGTCGCCAAACGTCTGGACTGGCACCACACCAAGGTGTTCCGCATCGAGACGGGACGCACCGCGCCACATCCCAACGACGTCCGCGTACTCTGCGGCGTGTACGGCCTCGCGGACGCCGCGCAGGTCGAGGCTCTGGTTCAGCTCGCCAAGGAGAGCCGCAAACGTGGGTGGTGGTACAGCTACAAGGACATCCTGCCGAGTCGCTACGAGTTTCTGATCGGACTGGAGCAGGAAGCGAGCGTCATCCAGACATGGGAACTGGCGGTTGTTCCCGGTCTACTTCAGACCGAGGATTACGCTCGCACGCTCATCCGCGGTGGCCCACTGGAACTGGACCCGGACGAGGTGCAACGTCGGCTGGAAGTCCGCATGACCCGTCAGCGGGTGCTCGCCAAGCCGGATCGGCCGCGACTCTGGGTGCTCCTCGACGAGGCCGCTGTTCGTCGGGTGGTCGGCGGGCCGAGCGTCATGCGAGGCCAGTTGGAAGCGCTGATCACGGCTTCCAAGGCCGGGAAGACCACCATTCAGGTCGTGCCCTACGGCGTGGGCGCGCACCCGGGGACGGCGGGGTCTTTCATCGTCCTGGGATTCGCGGAGCCCGGTGAGATCGATGTGGTCTACATGGAGACCATCGGTGGATCTCTCTCCGTGGACAAGCCTGACGAGGTCCGGCACTTCACCGCCGCCTTTGATCACCTGCGTGCAGTGGCTCTGAGCCCCGATGACACCCGCGCTATGCTGGTCGCAGCTAGAGACATTTTGCTCAATAGGTGATAATAGGTGATGAATGACCCGCTTAGACCTGTCAGCTGCAGAATGGCGCAAGAGCACCCGTTCGCAGCAGAACGGGGCTTGCGTAGAGGTGGCACTGGCGTCCGGGTGCGTGGCGGTGCGTGACAGCAAACAACCAGGTGGCGGCCCGTTCCTTACCTTTAGCCCGGCAGAATGGCAATCCTTCATCGCGGCCGTGAAGAGTGGGCAATTCGACCTCACGTAGCCGAGGTTCTTCTGACGGGTCGGGTCGACCCAAGAAGCCGAAGCCTGGCCCGCCTGTCTCTACAGTTGGCATCATGCAGGGGTACACCCGCCGCGTGAGCGGGATTCGCTCGCTTCGGGGCTGTTGTTGGTGATGGGGTTGTGACCACGCCACGGGCGCTGCTGGAGGAGTACGTCAGCGGCGGCAAGGTGATGCAACTGGCCACGCTCACCGGCGGCATGCCCCGCGTCTGCACTGTCTGGTATCAGGCAGCCTTCCGTCCTGACCGGCTGCGCTGGATCTCCCGCCACGACCGGGAGCACAGCCGTGCCATCGCCACCGACCCGAACGTCGCGGGCGTGATCGTCACCATCCCACTCGACACGCTCGGACAGAACGTGCGAGGAGTGTCCTTCACCGGTCTCGCCAGGGAGCTGCCCGTCGTCGGTGCGGACGCCGAGGTCCACGCCTTCACCGAACGCTGGCCTGCGGCGGCAGCGGCACTCGACGCCATGCCCACCGGCCCCACGCGGCTGTACGAGGTGGTAGTGGAGGCATGGGTGGTGTTCGACGAAGAGCACTTTCCTCCGCCCGCCAACCCACGCCAACCCGTCCCCGCCGAATGAAGCGCAGGGGAGCGGGAGCTGGTGTTGGGCCCTGGCAGGCGTGAGACCTACCACCCTGCCCGCGTCGTTCGGAAAATGCCTGTTCTCCGTTCGCGACGGAGAACAGGCATTTCCCGAACAGCCCAGCCGTGGACATAGAGAGCCCGCGGGCTCTCCTTCTTCGCCTGTCCGAATCCGACGACTACCTGCTCCTCGGTGAACGCCACGCGACTGCGTTGCTATTGACGGCACCGCCCTTCGCCGGAACTGGAGTGCGGCCGGGAGCGGGCGCGGGGAGGGGCGTGGCCGCGCGGAGCGCTGGGCCGCCCCCGGTGGGGGGCAACGCCCCGAAGGGGCGGTGGGGGCGGCGGGTGGGTAACGGTCAGACCAGCACCGGCACGGGCGATCACCCCGGGAAGGAACCTCTCAAACACGGCCGTTCAAACACGGCCGTTCAAGTAGAGGACCCCTTCCAGCCGGTGCCGTGACGGTGAGAAGCGACCACGCCTGAGAAGCGCTCGGGCACCGGACCTTTGCCATGCACGGGCGTCGGGGGGTACCGCTGCTTGCCGTACAGGAACGGGCTTCAGCATGACCACGGCGCGGCGTTCATCGGCCCTGAGGTGCTAGAAGCGGCGGCGGTCCGGAGTGGGGGAGCCGGTTAGGAGGTGGCGGGTGGCGGTCCAGAGGCGGGTGATGGTTTCGGTGATCTCGGGGGATTCGGGGGCCAGGAGGCGGACCCAGGCGCCGGCGCCGTTCGGGAGGACGCTCGCGCCGGCCGTCACGTCGCCGTTCGCCGTGGCGACCTCGTGCAGGAGGTCGGCCAGGTCGGTGGCGGGGACGGCGGAGGTCATCGCGTAGAAGGTGGACATCGCGCCGTGGTCGCCGAAGGTGGCCGGTCCGTGCACGGGGTCGCGGCCAGGTTCGAGGTGGATGGAGTCGGTGAACAGCAGCCGCCCGTCCGGGGCGTGGGCCGTGAGGTCGTTGCAGTAGGCGGTGTAGGCGTGGCGCTCGCCGTGGGCCAGCCGTCCGGCGAGGACGGTCTCCGCCGTGACGGCGCTCGCCGTCGGGTCGAGGTCGAGCGTGACCCGCTGGTAGAAGCGCGAGTCGACGTAGGGGATCACCGGGTCCGGCAGGTATTCAAGGTAGGCGCCGGGGCCGGCGCGGAGGGTGACGAGCTGGGTGGCGTAGTCCTGTTCCATCCGGTAGATCTTGGTGGCGGCCTGGGTGGTCAGGTGCACGGAGGTGTCGGCCTCGCAGGTGAAGTCGAACCGGTAGCGGTCGCCCTGGACGATGCCGCCGCCCGCCGTCATGAGGATCACGTACGGTATGTCGGGCCGGGCGAGGTCGTAGTAGAGCGGCCGCATGATCTGCAGCGGCGACTTCTGGTAGTGGCCGACCAGTTCGGTGCGGTCGCCGCGCCGGGCGAAGATCAGGTCGAGGACGCCGACCTTTCCGGGGCTGCCGACGGGGAGCATGTCGAGCGGGCCGCCGTGCCGGGCGACGCTCTCGGGGATGTCGTCGATCGTGTACCGGTCGGCCGCCAGGCGGTCGGTCACCGAGCCCGTCAGGTTGGTCGCTGAGCCGGTGGGGTCGGTCACTGGGCCGGTGAGCATTCGACCGCCCTCCTGCTGTTCACGAACGCGGCGACCTCGGGCACTCCGGCCCCGGTCAGGCAGTCGGTGAGGATCACCGGGCGGCCTTCGCGGACCCGGTGGGCGTCGCTTTCCATGATCCCCAGATCGGTGCGCACGTATCGCGCGATGTCGGTCTTGTTGATGACCAGCAGGTCCGAGTCGGTGATGCCCGGCCCGCGTTTCCTCGGCATCTTCTCGCCTTCCGCCGTGTCCAGCACGAACACGTAGACGTCGGCGAGGGCGCGGCTGAAGGTGAGGGTGAGGTTGTCGCCGCCGCTCTCGTAGAGGAGTGTGTCGATGTCGGGGAAGCGGTCGAGCAGCTCGGCCCCGGCGGCGAGGTTCATGGTCGGGTCGTCGCGGACTGCGGTGTGCGGGCAGGAGCCGGTCTCGACACCCACCACCCGCTCCGGCGCGAGCACCCCGGCGAGGGTGCGCCGGACGTGCTGGGCGTCCTCCTGGGTGTAGATGTCGTTGGTGACGATCCCGACGCTGTGTCCGTGTTCGATCAGCAGCGGGGTCAGCGCCTCGATCAGGGCGGTCTTGCCGGAACCCACGGGGCCGCCGATTCCGATCTTCAGCAGGTTGTCCATGCGGATGCCTTTCAGGTGGTGAACAGGCGGGCCTCGGCACGTTCGTGACCAGCGGCGACGGTGTCGGCCATGAGGGCCGAGGCGTGCAGGTCGCGCGGGCCCCGGGCGGCGAGGGCCAGGTCGGCGGCCCGCCGGATGGCGGGTGCGGCGCCGTGCAGGACGGCCTGCGCCTGCCGGAAGTCCAGTGCCCCGAGGCGGACGGCCGCGCCGGTCAGGCTGGCCGCGAACGCGTAGAGGTCGCAGGTCACGGCGTCGGCGACCGGTACGCCCAGCGCGGCGTGGACGGTGCCCACCACCACGGCGTGGTTTCCGGGCGCGTCCCCGCGCTCGACCAGCTCGGCCAGCCGTCCGATCGCCGGGTGGCCGAAGACCAGCGCGGCGGTCTGGAGCACCTGCCGTCCGGTGCGGACGGCGGCGGCGCGCACCTCGCGGTTGAGCTTCATGGCGTGCAGGCGCTTGTCCACCTCGGCCACCGTGTCCCAGTCGTCCGCCGTGACCGCCCGGTGCGTCAGGGCCAGCGCGGCCCCGTCGCCGGGGCCCGCCGAGTGCGTCAGCAGGTCGGCGAGCAGTCCGGCGACGTCGGTGTCACCGGACCGCAGGTATCCCTCCAGCCCGTGCGAGAGCGTGTAGAGGCCGCTCGGGAACGCCGAGTCGGTGAGCTGGAGCGCGGCGAGCGGGATCCCGCTCATCTCGGGCACCGGCTCACACCATGTAGAAGAGGTGGTTCAGCGGCAGCTCGGTGGCCGGTTTGATGGCGGCGTGCTCGCCGTTCACCGTGACCTTGTAGGTCTCCGGGTCCACGGTGATCGTGGGCAGCTCCGAGTTGCGGATCATGTGCCGCTTGTCCACCGAGCGGGTGTGCCGGACGCGGCCGATCAGCCGTCGCAGGCCCAGCTTCTCCGGCACGCCCTCGCTGATCGCCGCGTCCGACATGAAGGTCACGGTGGTCTTGGACAGGGCCTCGCCCATCGCGGCGTACATGGGACGGTAGTAGACCGGCTGCGGTGTGGGCAGTGAGGCGTTCGGGTCGCCCATCTGCGCCCAGCTGATCATGCCGCCCTTGACGATCATGGCGGGCTTGGCGGCGAAGGACGTGAACGGCCAGAGCACGATGTCGGCCAGTTTGCCGTCCTCCAGCGAGCCGACCGTGTCGGCGATGCCGGTGGTGCGGGCCGGATTGATGGTCAGCTTCGCCAGGTAGCGGAGCACCCGGAAGTTGTCGTTGCGCGGGGAGTCCTCGGGCAGTTTGCCGCGCTGGTCCTTGCAGTGGTGGGCGACCTGGAACGCCCGGGTGAACGTCTCTCCCACGCGGCCCATCGCCTGGGAGTCGGACGAGACCATGCTGATCACGCCCATGTCCTGGAGCACCGTCTCGGCGGAGATGGTCTCCGCCCGCACGCGGCTGTCGGCGAACGCGACGTCCTCGGGGATGTCGTGGCTCAGGTGATGGCAGACCATCACCATGTCGAGCAGTTCGTCGATGGAGTCGGCGGTGTAGGGGAGGGTCGGGTTCGTCGAGGACGGCAGCGCGTTCGGCTCCCCGGCGATGCGGATCAGGTCGGGGGCGTGGCCGCCGCCCGCGCCCTCGGTGTGGAAGGTGTGGATGGCGCGGCCGTTGATCGCGCTGATCGTGTCCTCCAGGTAGCCGGACTCATTCAGGCTGTCGGAGTGCAGGGCGACCTGGACGTCGAAGACGTCGGCCACGCTGAGCGCGCAGTCGATGACGGCAGGGGTGGCCCCGAAGTCCTCGTGCACCTTCAGCGCGCAGGCCCCGGCTTTGATCTGCTCCTCCAGCGAGCCGGGCAGGCTGCTGTTGCCCTTACCCATCAGGCCGACGTTGATCGGCAGGGCCTCGATGGCCTGGAGCATCCGGCTGAGGTTCCACGGGCCGGGTGTGGTGGTGCAGCCCCGGGTGGCGTCGGTGGGGCCGGTGCCTCCGGCGATCAGCGTGGTGATGCCGTTGCTCAGGGCCTGCCTGGCCTGCTGGGGCGCGATCATGTGCACGTGCGGGTCAATGGCGCCGGGAGTGGCGATCATGTTCTCGCCGGAGATGAACTCGGTGCCCGCGCCGATGATCAGGCGGCGGTCGACGCCATTCTGGGTGTGCGGGTTGCCGGACTTGCCGATTCCGACGATCTTGCCGTCCTTGACCCCGATGTCGCCCTTGACGACGCCCAGGACGGGGTCGAGCACCACGGCGTTGGTGATCACCAGGTCGAGGGCGATGGTGGCGTTCCTGGCGCTGGGGTCGGCGGACATGCCGTCCCGGCAGGTCTTCCCGCCGCCGTAGACGGCCTCGTCGCCGTAGTGGCCGGCGGTGTAGTCCTTCTCGATCTCGATCGTCAGGTTGGTGTCCGCCAGGCGTACGCGGTCGCCGACTGTGGGGCCGAACATGTCCACGTACTGTTTGCGGTTCATCGTGGCCATCTGCCGTCAGCCCTTCTTACCTCTGCCGCCCTTGGCGGCCGGTTTCCGCGTGGACGCCTTCACCGACGCCTTCACCGACGTCTTCGCAGTGGACGCCTTCGCGCTCGACACCCTCGCGCTCGGCGTTCTCGCGCTCGATGTCCTCGTGCTCGACGCCTTCGCGCTCGACGTTCTTGCACTCGACGTCCTTGTGCTCGGCGTTCTCGCGGTCGACGCCTTCGTGCTCGGCGTTCTCGCACTTGGTGTCTTCGCACTCGGCGTCTTCGCGGCGGACGCCTTCGCGGCCGCGCCCTTCCCCTGGGCCGGGGTGATCTTGGCGGACGGCTCGGGCTTGTCGGTGAAGCCGTACTCCTTCATCCGGCGCAGCGCCTCGGTGCGGGCGTCCCTGGCCCGGATGCCGCCGTCCAGCAGGTTGTTGAACCCGATGATCCGCGTGCCGCCGCCGTACTCGACCAGCGTGACCCGGTGCGTGTCACCGGGCTCGATCCGGACGGCGGTGCCCGCAGGGATGTCCAGGTGCTTGCCGAACGCCTTCTCACGGTCGAAGGCGAGCGCACGGTTGGCCTCGAAGAAGTGGAAGTGGGAGCCTACCTGGATCGCCCGGTCTCCGGTGTTGCGCACGGTCAGAGTGACCGTGGGCCTGCCTGTGTTGATCTCGATGGGCTCGTTGGCGTACTGGATTCTGCTAACCGCCATGGTGATCCGCTCCCTCCGCGTGATGATGATGATCATGGTGGTGCCCGTGGCCGTGGACGGTCAGGCCGGCCGTGATCCCGTCCTCGCCGGTCAGCTCGAACAGGCGCTCGGCGGCGCTGACGCGTACCCGGATGAGCCGGGACAGGGCGGCGGGGCCGAGCAGCGGCCCGGCGTCCACGACCCCCGCCTCGGCGGGGATCGCCGGGCGCACGAACGAGGCGGGCAGCACGGCGATCGACGTCGCGCCCAGCCGGTGGCACCGTTCCAGCCCGGCCGGGAGGTCGGGGTCGCCGCCGAGCAGGGCGACCTCCACCAGGCGGGCCCCGTCGCGGACCAGCCGCGCGACGCGGAACAGCTCCGCGTCGGCCTCGACCGTCGAGGCCGGGGCGACGATCAGCGCCGCGCGCCCCTCGACGGCGTTGTCCCTGGCGGCCGAGAGCAGCAGGCTCACCAGGTGCGACACCTCGGCCAGCGGCGCACTGAGCAGCAGTTCGCCTCGGTCGCGCCCGCGCCGGGCCCAGGCCAGCGTCTGGGCGGCGTCTCTGATCAGGTCGGGGTCGCGGCCCAGGGTCATCGGGACGACGGTGACCGGGCCCGGCGCGTCGAGCAGCGCCGCCAGCTCCCTGCCGGGGGCGGCGCGCGGCTCGGTGCCGGTCAGGGCGCGTCCCCGGCCGCTCTCGTGCCCGCCCACCAGGACGACGCGGCGTGTGCCCGGCTCGGTGCACCGGGCCGCCGTCATGTCATCCGCCGATCGGGTCATGGACGGAGACCAGCTTGGTGCCGTCCTTGAACGACGCCTCGATCTGCATGAGCTTGAGCATCTCCCGCACGCCGTCCATGACCTCGGCGGGTTTCACGATCTTCTTGCCCAGTTCCATGCAGTCGGCCACGGACTTGCCGTCGCGGGCGGCCTCCAGGATCGCGACGCTGATGAGCGAGACGGCCTCGCTGTAGTTCAGCTTCAGCCCGCGGTCGCGGCGTTTGGCGGCGATGTCGCAGACGACATAGATCATCAGCTTGTCGATCTCGCGTGGCGCGAGGTTCATGAGACGCTCCCTTGCTGCGACTTATGATGTGCGGTGGATCCGTGAGAGAACCGGCACCGCGGCCAGGAAGAACCAGGTGACCAGGACGAACGGCCAGGTCAGGGTGCTTCCCTGAAACGGCTCGAAGAAGTTGTTGAGCGCTGCGGTGAGCACGGTCGCCCCGATGGCCGCGAGGACCGCGTAGAGGACGCCCCAGGGGGTGACCGCGACGAACACCCCGGTCAGCGCCAGCCCGGCGAGCACCGCGTTGTAGCCGTACAGGCCCGCGCCGATGTCGGCGGCGGGGGCGCCGAGGATCCAGGCGACGATCATGCCGATGGCGCTGGAGACGAAGGCCGCGATGCCGGCCACCCGGCTGGCGACCAGCAGGCCGATCAGGAACGTCAGCCCGACGTACCACTTGCCCTGGAAGAAGACCTGGGCGATGCCGTTCAGCAGGCCCTGCCACACGTCGGTGAACGTCAGCGCCGTGCCGGGATGGCCCGCCGACGGCGGCGGCCCCATGATGTGCCCGCGCCACACCCGCTCGAACGATGGGGCGGCCACCACGAGCGCCGTCGTGACCGCGCAGAACGGCGCGGTGAGGGTCGCCACGTTGTACGGCGAGAGCATGGAGTTGAGCGCAGAGGTGACCACGGCGCCCATCACCGACGTCATGATCGTCAGTAGCACCGTGATCCAGCGCACGTCGAAGAAGAGCACCACGGCGACGCCGATCAGCGTGCCGTTGAACCCTTCGAGACCGAGCGTGATCCGGTCCCGGTTCGCGCCGAGGAACCACGCGGTCAGCGTGCTGACGAACGTGCCGAGCAGGGCGAACACGGCGAACTGCCAGCCCGCGAGCAGTAGCGCGAGCACGAACAGCAGCGCGGTCCAGTAACTGCTCTGAAAGTCGACCTGGGCGACGCCGCGCAGTGTCGCGAGCGGCAGGCCGGGCAGGCCGTTGCCGCGCTGGTCAGTGGATGTGGCCGACACCAGTCCGGGCTCCGATCGATGGCTGCGAGACCGACGGGCTGAATCCTCCCCGTGGATGCGACATCACAGTCCGTAGCGGACAATTTCGCGCGAATGTTTTACGAGCCGCATGAAGTGCGGTACTCGGTAACTCGCGGCATCTTCTCTTCACGCGAAGTTCATCTAGGAGCAGGCATACGAGAAGAATCCAGGCGGGAAACCACGGGAGACTGGCGGGGGAGGGGCCGAGCAGTCCGATGGCGGGGAGCCGGAGTGCAACGCAGAGTTGACTACGACCGACGGCAACACGAGGTCTACCCCACGGGCCGGGCGATGTCGCCCGAGGCCGTCGAGCGGTGGATGAGCGTCTTCCGTCGGCACGCACCACGACGCACCGGGACGGTGCTCGACCTCGGGTCGGGGATCGGGCGTTTCACCCCGGCGCTGGCGGAGACGTTCGGCGCGCTGGTCTACGGCGTCGAGCCGTCCGACCGGATGCGCGAGACGGCGGAGCTGTCCGCCGCCCACCCGAAGGTGGTGTATCTGCCGGGCAAGGCCGAGCGGATCCCGCTGCCGGGCGGGTCCTGCGACCTGGTGCTGTTGTATCTGGTCCTGCACCACGTGCGCGACCGGCCGTCGGCGGCGGCCGACATCTCCCGGGTGCTGGTGCCCGGAGGGCGGGTGCTGATCCGCGGGGCCTTCGCCGGGCGGATGCCGATGCTGCCCTGGCACCGCTACTTTCCCAGGGGCCGCGAGATCGAGGAGGAGCTGTTCCCCTCGCTGCCCGAGGTGCTGGACATGTTCGCCGTCCACGGCGTGCGCCGGATCGCCCTTGAGCGGGTACGGCAGCGCGTCGCGCCGAGCCTGGCCGCCTACGCCGAACGGCTGCGGCTGCGGCCCTACTCGACGTTCGAGCACCTGGACGACGAGGACACGGCCGCCGGTTTCGCCGCGCTGGAGGCCGACGTCGCCGCCGAGCGGGAGCCCGCTCCGGTGGAGGAGGAGTGCGACCTGCTCGTCCTTGGAAGCTGAGGCCAGGCGATCGTGAGTGGCGCGTGCGACGCGTGTTACGTCGGCGCAACCTTCACCAGGGCAGGATCTGCGGTGGAGGTTGACAATGCGCGTGCTGATTGTCGATGGTCACGAGGAACTGGCCGAGACCGTCGCCATCGGGCTGCGTCTGGAAGGCATGGCCGTGGACGTGGCTCTGGATGGCGACGGGGCGATGAGGTGGACCTCGCTCAACCCCTATGACGTCGTCATCCTCGATCTCGATCGGGATTCGCCCGACGACGCCGTGGGCACCGCGCTGGCGCTGGGTGACCACTCGGCGCGGGTGCTGACGCTGGTGGTGGCGGGGACGTCCGGCCAGGAGGGCCGGGCTCCCCGCGCCGACGACTGCCTGGCCAAGCCGTTCGCGTTCGCCGAGCTGGTGGCGCGGGTCAGGTCGCTGGGCGGCCGGGCGCCACGGCCGTTCCCGGCCGCGGACGCCCAGCCGTTGCGCCCGGCCGTGCCGCCCAGATGGTCGCCCGCCGCCAGCGGGTCGTCCTGCTGAGTCCCCGGCCCGCGGCGCCGGCCCGTCAGCGGCCGGCAGCGCGGTAGAGGCGCAGGGAGGTCACCGAGAGCCAGGTCCAGGCGATCAGGATCCCGGCGGTGAACGCCAGGTTCGCCCACACCGCGCCGCCGCCCGTGGCGACGCAGGCGAAGGCGAGCGCGAACAGGACGCCGGTGGTGCGCGACCAGGCGGCGGCGGCCGGACGGCCGTCGGCGGCCAGGCGGCGCGCGTGCACGAGGGTGGCCGCGATCAGCGCGGCGAAGCCGACGGCGCCGGCGGCGCCGGCGGCCAGGTGGAGCAGGCCGTGCGTGCTCACCGCCCCCGGGCCTTGCGGGGTGCCCGCCGGGAAGCCCATCGAGGGGTCGGCGGTGAAGACGGCGCTCGCCAGCAGGCCCAGGCCGTAACCGGCGACCAGGCGGGGGGTCCAGCGCGCGCCGGGGCCGCCGGCCAGGCCGCGGCGCATGCCGAGGGCGGCGGCGATGACGGCGAGCCCGGCGACCAGCAGGTTGGTGATCTGGATCCAGCCGAGGTCGCCGTTGGCGAGCAGGCTCCACGCGTGACGGGTGAGGTCGAAGCCCTCACGGGTGAGGGCCTGGGCCAGGGACACGGTGACGTAGAGGGGACCGGCGATGATCCCGTAGCCGAGCAGGGACCGGGTGACCCGGGTCCGGCGGTCGCAGGCGGGGACGGCGGTGGCGGTGTGAGCGGCGGTGTGAGCGGTGGCGGTGTGGGGGGTCATGGTGGGTCTCCTCGCGGGTCGCGGACGCTCCGTTGACCACACCTCGAACGGGAGCGCCCGGCTTCGACGACCCGGCGGAAACTCTTTCAGGAACTTCTTCGGTGACTTCCTCAGTGGCTCTCGGCGTGCTCCCCGCACGGATCGTCCGCCGGGCGGGCCACCGGTTCGGCGGGGGGCAGTCGCATCAGCGCCCACACCGTGCGGCCCCGCCCCGCCAGGCGGGCGCCCCAGGCGGCGGCGAGGGTGGACACCAGGCGCAGGCCCCGGCCCCCCAGGCCGTCCCAGTCGGCACGGCCGACGGTGGGGATCGTGGCGGCCCCCTCGTCGGCGACCTCGACCCGCACGAGTCCGTCGGCCTCGCCGATGAGCACCACCTCCATCCGGCCGCCCGGCCGCCCGGACGCGGTGTGCCGGACCGCGTTGGCGGCGAGCTCGGTCACCACGAGCAGCGTGTCGTCCACTTCGGTCCAGCCGTCGGTCTCCAGCACCAGCGCGGCCCAGTGGCGCACCACGGTCACGGCGCGGGCCGTCCCGGGGAGCGTCACCACCGCGATCGTGCTCGGCTTGGGTTCCCGGTAAGCCGCCATTCTCGGTCACTCCTCACGCTATTGGGGGGAGAGCACAGGTATTCAGGGTGGAAGACCAAAATGGAGGATTGGATGGCGGCTGCGCAGTCGTCCGTATGCTTTGTTCCGTAACCGATATCCAGCAAAAAGGGGACACTGACCGACTCCACGTGTGGTAGCTTTCGGCCTCGTGACCACGTCTGGATCTTCTGGACTGCAATATCTAATTTAGACCATCCGCTTTGTTCGCTCTTTCGAACTGCGGAATGCTCTGAACAACAAAGACGTAGTGTGAGGTGAATCATGGCCGATACCAGTCCTACCGTGAGACGCAGACGGCTCGCCGCCGAACTTCGACGGCTGCGCAAAGAGTCCGGTCTCACGGCGGAGGCCGTCGCTCGCCGGGTGGGGCTCGCGCAGTCATGGGTGAGCCGGGTCGAATCGGCACGACAGGGGATCCGCCACAATGACCTGAGGGCGCTTCTCGACATCTACGGCGTGCCCGAAGAACGACGGGACGAGCTCTCCGCGCTCGCCCAGCAATCCCGGCAACGCGGTTGGTGGCACTCCTTCTCCGACGCCGTTCCCGAATGGTTTCAGATCATGATCGGACTTGAGGCCGAAGCGCGGCGGCTGCGTTCATTCGACATGGAGCTGATACCGGGGTTACTGCAGACGCCGGACTACTACCGAAGTTACCTGCGTGGTCATCGCGCGGGCTTCGGTGAACCGGAGATCGACCGGATGATCGAGCTGCGCACGGCCCGGCAGGAGCGCATGCTACATAATCATTCCCTGGACCTGACCTTCATTGTCAACGAGGCGAGCCTGCGTCGTCTCGCGGCCACCACTTCGGTGTGCCACGCTCAGCTTGATCGCCTTGTGCAATTATCTGATAAGTCGCATATCAGTATTAATATCCTTCCGTTCAGCGCGGGGATGCACTCCAGCATGGACAGTGGTTTCGTGCTGCTGGGGTTCACACCGCCCGATCCCGACGTGGTGTACATCGAGAGCCAGTTGAACGGACTCTACTTGGAAGAACCGGCTCAGGTGGAAAGCTATGATTCTGTCTACGACAGCCTTCATGCGAAGTCTCTCACGAAAGAACAGACGCGGAATTTTCTGGTGAAGCTCGCCAAGGAAGTGTGACGATGGACAATGCCACCGAGGGCCCCGACGCCGAGTTGTCAACCGCCGCCTGGCGAAGGTCCAGCCGCAGCAACGCGGGCGGCAACTGCGTCGAGATCGCCAGGCTGAGCGGTGGCCGGGTCGCCCTTCGCGACAGCAAAGACGCCCGCGGGCCCGCGCTCGTGGTCGACGGCGAGGCGTTCGCCGGGCTGCTGGCCACGATCAAGGCCGACCGCCTCGATCCGTAGCGGGCTCCATCTGGCACGGTGGCATGAACGGCTCGCGCCCGGGGAGCACGTGGCTCCCCGGGCGCGAGGGGTCGGTCGAAGGTCGGCGGCGGGTCATCTGCGATGGCGGCCCTGGGCGTAGGCGCGGGCCCGGGGGTCCAGCATGCTGTGCGGGCGGCCGTAGACGAGATAGATGATCAGACCGAAGGCCATCCACGCGGCGAAGTACAGCCAGGTGACCACCTGCAGGTTCATCATCAGCCAGACCGAGGCCAGGACGGCCAGCGTCGGCACCGCCGGCGACAGCGGTACCCGGAACCCGCGCGGCAGGTCCGGCATGGTGCGGCGCATCACGATCACGCCCGCCGCCACGAACGTGAAGGCGAACACCGTCCCCATGACGGTGAGCTGTTCGAGGGT
The DNA here is from genome assembly GCF_029382225.1 of Spongiactinospora sp. TRM90649. Taxonomy (GTDB): domain Bacteria; phylum Actinomycetota; class Actinomycetes; order Streptosporangiales; family Streptosporangiaceae; genus Spongiactinospora. The sequence continues at coordinate 98,106 of NZ_JARLTC010000025.1, read as the reverse complement.
GAGGACGGGCACGGTCTCGGCGAGCACGATGGCGGTCCCGCCGATGATCATGGTGAGCCGCGACGGGGAGCGGTAGCGCCGGTTGATGCTGGCCAGGCCGCGGGGCAGCAGGCCGTCCCGGGCCACGGAGAAGACCACGCGTGTGAGCCCGACGATGAGCACCAGGATGACCGACGTCAGGCCGAGGAACGCGCCGATGTTGATGATGTGCGGCATGATGTCGGCGCCGACGTGCCGGAACGCCGCGCCGAGCGGGGAGCCCGGGTCGATCTGGTCGTAGGGGACCATGCCCACCATGACGACGGCCACGCCGATGTAGAGCACGGTGGCCAGCACCAGGCTGCGGATCACCCCGGTGGGGATGGTGCGGGGCGCGTCGGAGGTCTCCTCGGCGGCGGTCGCGACGATGTCCCAGCCGATGTAGGCGAAGGCGATGGCGGGCGCGGCGGCGAAGATGCCGAACCAGCCGAACGTCTGCGCCTCGCCGAAGAACGCTCCGATGACCGTCGAGTGCAGCAGGTCCACCTGTTCGGGCGCGGGCCCGAGCGGCGCGGGGATCTTGCCGTCGATGTTCGCCTGGTCGAAGTTGAGCGCTCCGACCACGATGACGGCGCCGATGGCCAGCAGCTTGGCGCCCACGAGGATGTAGAGCGCGCGCATGCCGACCCGGGCGCCGCCCGCGACGATCAGCGTGAGCAGTCCGATGATCACCAGCGTGGGCAGGTCGAAGCCCTCCGGCTTGCCGATCATCCACGCCACGCTGTCGGGGAAGCTCACCCCCAGGTCGGTGAGCGTCTGCGCGAAGTAGATCGACCAGACGCGGGACACCACCGCGATGGCCACCTGCATTTCGAGGATCAGCGCCCAGCCGATGATCCAGGCCCATACCTCGCCGAAGATGACATAGGTGTAGCTGTAGGCGCTTCCGGATACCGGCAGGGTGGAGGACAGCTCTCCGTAGCAGAGCGCGGACAGCAGCATGGTGATGCCCGCGATCAGGAAGGAGAGGATCACCCCCGGCCCCGCGGTCGTCGCGGCCTGCCGGCCCGCGATGCTGAAGATCCCGGCGCCGATCATGGCACCCAGGCCGAGCACGATCAGGTCGTTGCTCCGGTAGACGCGTGCCAGCTCGTGACGGGCTGTGGTGCGCAACCCCGAGGCCGCGTCCGCCGGGAGGCGGCGGAAGATCGACGTGGAGCGGTCTAGGGACACTACGGAACCATCCTCGGCGGCTTTCACGGGCACGGCCGGTTCGGTCGCGGGAGCGGGCATGCCGATGAGAGACACGGTCGAAGGACCGGCCTGTCGGCGCTGACCTGCGGTGCGGCTATCGCCTGCCGGGTAGGCGGGTCAGTGGCGTGCCTGTTCGTGCGGTGGCGACTCGGCTGTACTCGACAAACTCGGTTGAGAGTTTTGGTGGAGTTCGGTTGAGTTTTGACGGCCTTGCCCCATAGGCCGGACGCTCAACCATCTCCTGAACCGTTCGTCACCGACAAGGGGGCGAGTGTCACGTGGTCGTCAATTCATGGACACTGACCGATCACGCTCCGGTGATAAGCCACGCTCCGCCGCGCGCCCGCGCACCGAGCGTGATCAGGCGCGCGACCATCCACACCCCGAGGGACGCCCACAGCGCCACCAGCCCGCCGCCGGTTGCGACCACCACCAGGACGGCGGGCAGGTACGCCAGTGTCGTCCACACCCCGGCCCACGCCAGATACCGGCGGTCGCCCGCGCCGATCAGCACGCCGTCCAGGACGAAGACCACCCCGGCGATCGGCTGGAGCAGCGCGACCGGCCACAGGACGGCCAGCAGCGCCGCGGCCACCGCCGCGTCGGCGTCGAACACGCCGGGGACCAGCGGCCGGGACAGCAGCACCAGCAGGGCGCAGGCCACCCCGCACCACACCCCCCACCAGACCATCCGCCGGGTTGCGGCCCGGGTGCCCGCCACGTCGCCCGCGCCGAGGGCCCGGCCGGTGATGGCCTGCCCGGCGATGGCGATCGCGTCCAGCGCGAAGGCCAGGAACGACCAGATCTGGACGGCGATCGCGTGCGCGGCGATCTGCGCGTCGCCCATCCGGGTGGCCGCCATCGCGGCGACGATCATCACGATCCGCAGGCAGCCGGTGCGGACGATGAGGGCGACGCCCGCCGTGCCGGCGGCGCGGATGCCGGTCAGGTCGGGGCGTAGCGAGGCCCCGTGCCTGCGCGCCCCGCGTACGAGCACGGCGATGTAGACGGCCGCGCCGAGGACCTGCGCCAGCACGGTCCCCCAGGCCGAACCGGCGATGCCCCAGCCCAGGCCGAGCACGAACCACAGGTTGAGCACGGCGTTCAGCGCGAAGGAGCCGACCGAGACGGCGAGCGGGGTCACCGTGTCGGCGAGGCCGCGCAGCACCCCGGTGCCCGCCAGCACGATGAGCATGGCGGGCGCGCCGAACAGGCTGATCCGCAGGTAGGTGATCGCCGAGGCGGCCAGTTCCGGCGACGCGCCGAACACCGCCACGATCGCGGGCGCGGCGGGCCAGGCCACCGCGATCACCGCGACCCCGATCGCCCCGGCCAGCCACAGCCCGTCCACACCCTGCCTGACGCCCCGGGCCAGGTTCCCGGCCCCGGCCTGTCGCGCGACGGCCGCGGTGGTGCCGTAGGCGAGGAACACGCACAGGTTGACGAGCGTGGTGAGGGCGGCCCCGGCCACGCCCAGCGCGCCGAGCGCGGTCGTCCCCAGGCGTCCGACGATCGCGTAGTCGGCGAGCAGGAACATCGGCTCGGCGACCAGCGCGCCGAAGGCCGGAACGGCCAGGCGGAGGATTTCCCGGTCGTGCGCCCGCCGCGAGGCCCGGGAGGGTGGGGTTCCCGGAGGCTGAGAGGAGGGGGTGGACCGGGGGGATCCCGACGTAAGGGGCATATATCGATTTTGCCTATTACGTCTGGGTGATCTACGGCGACCCCCGCGTGTCGCGCCAACTTTCTTCCCTCCACAGGAGGTGGATGAAGTTTTCGCTGCTCAGCAAGGGTTCTGATGATCTGTGTATGAGTTATCCCCAGGCTCGTCCACAGGGTGTCCCCACCTATGGGGAAGAAGTGCACATGTTAGCCACACGTTAACCACAGGGTTATCCACAGGCCGCGTTGCCGTCCACGGCGACAGCCGCGAAACTGTCTCACCGGTCGACTAAAACGGGGGGTGGACCGACAGCTTCGGTTGCGAAGGGGGTGCCGCCGTGGACGTCGAGTCGGCGCCGGGTCTGGGGGCGGGGTTCGAACGAACTCCGCCGCACAACATCGAGGCCGAGCAGTCCGTGCTGGGCGGCATGCTGCTGTCCAAGGACGCCATCGCCGACGTGATCGAGGTCATCCGCTCCGACGACTTCTACCGTCCGGCCCATCAGATCATCTTCGAGGTCATCACCGACCTCTACGGCAGGGGCGAGCCCGCCGACTCCGTGATGATGATGGACGAGCTGCAAAAGCGCGGCGAGTTCGGGCGAGTCGGCGGCGGCGCGTATATCCACACCCTCACCGCGGTCGTGCCGACCGCGGCCAACGCGGGCTACTACGCCAAGATCGTACGCGAGCAGGCGATCCTGCGCCGCCTCATCGAGGCCGGCACCCGCATCGTCTCCTTCGGTTACGGCGGCCAGAACGAAGAGGTCGACGATCTGGTCGACCGTGCCCAGGCGGAGATCTACCGGGTCACCGAGCGGCGCACCTCCGAAGACTATCTGCCGCTCTCCGACATCATGCCCGGCGCGCTCGACGAGATCGAGGCGATCAGCAGCCGGGGCGGCCAGCTCGTCGGCGTCCCCACCGGCTTCCAGGACCTCGACGCCCTGACCAACGGCCTGCACCCCGGCCAGATGATCGTCGTCGCGGCCCGTCCCGCCATCGGCAAGGCGCTCGCGCTCGGCACCCCGCTGCCCACCCCCACCGGGTGGACCACCATGGGCGAGGTGCGCGCGGGCGATCTCCTGCTCGGCGCCGACGGCACGCCGGTCCGCGTCACCGCCACGACCGAGATCATGCACGGCCGTCCCTGCTACGAGCTGGAGTTCTGCGACGGCACCGTCCTGGTGGCCGACGCCCAGCACCAGTGGCCGCTTACGCCCGCGGTGCCCGGCGCCCCGCCCGAGGTGCTGACCACGGCCGAGATCGCGGCCGGGATGGCCGGGTCGGCCGGGGGGCGCTCACTGGCCGCGGCGCAACCAGCGCGGCTGCCGGAGCGCGAGCTGCCCGTCCCGCCGTACGCCATGGGCGCGTGGCTCGCCGGCGCGGGCGAGTCCGCCCCGCCCGACCCGGAGGTCGCCCTCGCCGTCGAGCACGACATCCCCACGGTCATGCCGGAGGGCGTCAGGCCCGGCCGCATCCCCGCCGCCTACCTGCGCGCCTCGGAGCGACAGCGCCGCGCCCTGCTGGCGGGCCTGCTCGACGTGCGCGGGCGGGTCGGGCCGTCCGGTGAGGTGACCCTCTCGCTCGCCGGGCGGGAGCTCGCCGACGACGCCCGCGAACTGATCCACAGCCTGGGCCACACCACCACCCCGGTCACCCCGGTCACCCCGCGCGCGGACCGCCACGCCCTCACTTTCACACCGGTGGACAAGGTCTTCCATCTCCCCCGCAAGCTGGCCGCGCAGGCCCACGGCGGCCGGCCGGCCCCGCACCGCGTCCGGGCCGTGCGGTCCGTCGCCTCCGTGCCGGTGCGCTGCGTCGAGGTCGACGCCCCCGGCCACCTCTACCTGGCGGGCCCGTCGTGGGTGCCCACCCACAACTCCACCCTCGGCCTCGACTTCGCCCGCTCGGCCGCGATCCGGCACCAGATGACGACCGTGGTGTTCTCGCTGGAAATGTCGCGCAACGAGATCACCATGCGGCTGCTGTCGGCGGAGGCCAGGGTCGCCCTGCACAACATGCGCTCGGGCAACATGGGTGACGAAGACTGGGCCAAGCTGGCCAAACGCATGGGCGAGGTGGCCGAGGCCCCGCTGTTCATCGACGACTCGCCGAACATGTCGATGATGGAGATCCGCGCCAAGTGCCGCCGCCTCAAACAGCGCCACGACCTCCGCTTCGTGATCGTCGACTACCTCCAGCTGATGAGCTCCCCGAAGAAGGTCGAGAGCCGCCAGCAAGAGGTCTCCGAGATCTCCCGTGCGCTGAAGCTCCTGGCCAAGGAGCTGGAGGTGCCGGTGATCGCCATCTCCCAGCTCAACCGTGGCCCCGAGCAGCGCACCGACAAACGCCCCCAGGTCAGCGACCTCCGCGAATCCGGATCTATTGAACAAGATGCCGACATGGTGATCCTGCTGCACCGTGAAGACGCCTATGAGCGTGAGTCGCCCCGGGCGGGGGAGGCCGACCTGATCGTGGCGAAGCACCGTAACGGGCCGACCGCCACGGTGACGGTGGCCTTCCAGGGGCATTACAGCAGGTTCGTGGATATGGCTACGCATTAGCCCTGTTCAGGGGCACTGACTGGTGATATGCCAGGCGTCATGGCACAGGTGGTTCTATTGCGCTTCTCGCTCGTGATGGTAGGCCGGGGGTAGGGCTGGCCCTACCTCGGGCCCGGGTGTGCCCGGTATGTCGTTTTTCGCGGTGCGTCTCGATACTTGTACGAGCGCGACAGGCTGGTGTCGGGCAGAGTTTCCTTAGACGTCAGTCAAAGGAACCAAGCGAAGGAGACCCGTGACCGGCTCAACTATGATCGACCCCCCCGATCGATCGGTGAGCGGGCGAGGCAGCGACTTCGCACGGCTCTCACGCCGGATCGCGGAGGCCGGGCTGCTGGAACCCCGCCCCGGCTACTACGTGGCGCGCTTCGGCCTGGTCGGCGGCCTCTACGTGGTCGGATGGGCCGCGTTGTTCCTGATCGCCGAGTCCTGGCTGGTGGTGATCGGGCTGGCCGTCGCGCTGGCGGTGGTCTTCGCCCAGGTGGCGCTGGTCGCGCACGACCTCGCGCACAAGCAGGTGTTCCGCAAGCGGCGGCCGACCGAGGTGGCCGGCCTGGTGGTCGGCAACCTGCTGATCGGCATGAGCTACGGCTGGTGGACCGACAAGCACACCCGGCACCACGCCAACCCCAACCACGAGGACCTCGACCCCGACGTCTCGCCCGACGTGCTGATCTGGTCGAAGGAGCAGGCGGAGAAGAGCAGCGGCCTGGCCAGGTTCATCGGCCGCAGGCAGGCGTACCTGTTCTTCCCGCTGCTGACCCTCGAAGGGCTGAACCTGCACGTGTCCAGCTTCCGCGCGCTGTTCCGGCCGTCGCTGAAGCGGCGCGGGCTTGAGGCCACGATGCTGATCGGTCACGTGGTGTTCGGCGTGGGTGCGGTGTTCCTGGCGCTGCCGCCGGCCGAGGGAGTGCTCTTCCTGCTGGTCCACCAGGCCGTCTTCGGCGTCTATCTGGGGTGCACGTTCGCGCCCAACCACAAGGGCATGCCGATGCTGCGCGGCGACGACCGGCCGGACTTCCTCCGCCGTCAGGTGCTGACCTCCCGCAACGTCACCGGCGGGCGGCTCGTGGACTACGCACTGGGCGGGCTCAACTACCAGATCGAGCACCACCTTTTCCCCAGCATGCCGACCCCGAACCTGCGCAAGGCCCGGCCCATCGTGCGGGAGTATTGCGCCGAGCTGAACATCGAGTACAGCGAGTGCGGGCTGATCAAGTCCTACTCGCGGGCGCTCGCGCACATGCACGCCATCGGCGAGCCGCTGCGCCGGGGCTGATCGCCTACACTTGTGCCCATGATCCGCGCGTCGAACTGGTGGTGGCCGTCCTAGGACGGTCACCTGACGCGCGAGCGATATCGGGCCGTCCTTCGGGCGGCCCTTCGTCGTTTCCGAAGGGGCTCCTCGAAGGCGGATGACCAGCGAGGAGACACGAGAGATGACCACCACCACGGGCGCGCGGCCCAGGATGCTGACCGGCGACCGCCCGACGGGGCGGCTCCACCTGGGCCACTACGTCGGCAGCATCGCCAACCGGTGCGCGTTGCAGCGCGACTACCAGAGCCATTTCATCATCGCCGACCTGCACATGCTCACCACCAAGAACACCCGCGAGGACATCGCGAACTCCGGCGCCAACGCGCGGGACATGGTGCTGGACTCCCTCGCCGCCGGGCTCGACCCCGAGCTGTCGGTGTTCTACCTGCAGTCGGCGATCCCTGAGGTGATGGAGATCAACACGCTGTTCCAGAACCTGGTCACGGTGCCCCGGCTGGAACGGGTGCCGAGCCTGAAGGAGATGGCCAGGGACGCGGGGAAGGAGGAGATGCCGTACGGCCTGCTGGGGTATCCGGTGCTCCAGGCGGCCGACATCCTGTGCGTGCGGGCGCACGCCGTACCGGTGGGGAAGGACAACGCGGCGCACGTCGAGGTGGCCAGGGAGATCGCCCGCCGGTTCAACAACCTGTACGGCGAGACCTTCCCGGTGCCCGAGCTGATCCCGGCCGAGGTGCCGTCGCTGGTCGGCACCGACGGCCGGGCCAAGATGAGCAAGAGCCTGGGCAACGCCATCTACCTGTCGGACTCCCCGGACGAGGTGCGGCGCAAGGTGCGCGGCATGTACACCGACCCCAACCGCACCAGGGCCGACGTCCCGGGCACCGTCGAGGGCAACCCGGTGTTCCACTACCACGACGCCTTCAACCCCGACACCGCCGAGGTGGACGACCTCAAGGAGCGCTACCGGACGGGGCGGGTGGGAGACGTGGAGGTGAAGACCCGGCTGGCCACGGCGATCAACGCGTTCCTGGACCCGATGCGCGAGCGGCGGGCCCGGTTCGAGGGCGAACCGGGCCTGGTGGATCGGCTGATCGTGGAGGGCACCGAGGCCACCCGCGCGGCGGTGCGGGCGACCGTGCGCGACATGCGCCGGGCCATGGGGCTGGACGCGGTCTACGCCTCGTTCACCTCGGCTGCGCAGCGGGGAAGACGGGCCGTGAGTGCGTGATCAGGCGCCCGCCGTCGGGCTCGAACACGTGCAGGGAGTACGCCGGGGGCAGGTCGTAGGAAAGGGGCACCCGCAGGTTGGTCTCGGTGGGCAGCAGCGCGGTCGAGATCACGCCGGGCGCCACCCGCACCGGGAGCCCGGCGAAGTTGGCGGAGGCGGCGGTGTGCGCGTGGCCGACCAGCAGCGCCGCCACCGAACGGTTGCGGCGCAGCAGCAGCCGGGCCAGGCGTTCCGGCTCGCGCAGCGCGATCTCGTCTACGTAGGGGATGCCGAGCGGGACCGGAGGGTGGTGCATGCCCACGAACACGGGCGTGTCGCTGGTCTCCAGGATGTCGTCGAGCCAGGTCAGGGTGGCGTCGTCCAGGTAGCCCTCGGGGCGGCCCGGGATGCTGGAGTCGCACAGCGCGATGGTGGCGTCGGGCAGGCGGAGCACCTGGTTGACCGGCAGGCCCTCGGCGGCGGTCTCCTCGCCGAGCAGCACTTTGCGGAACTCGGGCCGCGCGTCGTGGTTGCCGGGGCACACGATCATCGGGTAGGGCAGCGGTTTCAGCAGGTCGCGGGCTATTTCGTACTCTTCGGCGGCGCCGTGGTCGGCGATGTCGCCGGTCACGACCACGGCGTCAACGGAGCCGGGCAGCGCGGCGAGGTGGCGGACCACCGCCTCGGCGCGCTGGACGCTCTCCTCGGAACCGCCGATGTGGATGTCGCTCACGTGTGCCAGAGTCAGCATGAGCACAGCGTATCGACGGTGATCGGGGCGAGCCGGTGAACGTGTCGCCCACTGTCACTCCCAACTGTCACTCCCAGCGGAACAGCCTGACCGCGAGGACACCGGCGGCCACCAGGGTCACCAGCATGACCACCAGGTGAACCGGCTGGGGCCAGGCGCCCGCCCAGGTGTCGCGAATGGCCTGGCCGAACGGCGCGACCGGCAGGAAGTCGCCGACCCGCTGGAGGAACTCCGGCATGGTCTCCCTGGGCATCCACATGCCGCCGACGAACATCAGCGGGAACATGATCACGTTGCCGATCACCGGCGCCGACTTGGGGCCCGCCATCGCCGCGATGACCAGGCCGATGGCGAACAGTGAGGCGCTGCCCAGTACGAACGCGACGACGAACCCGCCGAACTGGCGGGGGAACGGCACGTCGTGCACCAGCCCGCCCAGCACGATCATGAGCAGCGCGGCGACCACCCCGATGACCGCGTTGATCAGCAACTGCGCGCCGAGCAGGCGGCCCGGGTGGACCGGGGTGGTGGACATGCGGCGGAGCACGCCCTTCTCCCGGTAGAGCGCCAGCGTGGCCGGGACGATCGCGAACGCGAGCGTCATCACGGCGAGCATGGTCATCATGGCCGGGAAGTGGTTGTCGATGATCCGCATGCCGCCCAGGTCGGGGGACGGCTTGCGGAAGGCGGGAATGCTGCCCAGCACCAGCATCAGCCCGACGGGCAGCAGGATGGAGAAGAACAGCGCGGCGGGCTCGCGCAGCAGCAGCTTCAGCTCGGTAAAGATGATCTTATTCATGGTGGGTTCCTCAGGGTCTGGGCGGGGCTCGCCCGGGTCAGGAGTCGATCTTCTTGCCGGTCAACGCGAGGAAGGCGTCGTCGAGCGTGACCCGCTCGATCCGCAGGTCCAGCGGCACGATCCGGCGCGCCGCGAGCGTGGTGCTCACCGCGAGCACCAGCCCGCCGGAGCCGCCGTCCGCCGACGCCGTCCCGGTGACCACCACCTCGCCGTCCGCCCTGGTCACGCCGGTCACCTCGGGCAGCGACCGCAGCGCGGCGGCCATCTCCTCGTCGCCGGTTCCGCCCTCGGCCGGCCGGAACCTCAGCCGCTGTTCCTTGCCGACCCGCCTGACCAGCCCGGACGGGGTGTCGAGGGCCACCAGGCGTCCCGCGTCGATCAGCGCCAGCCGGTCGCAGAGCCGTTCGGCCTCCTCCATGAAGTGCGTGACCAGCACGATGGTCACGCCCATCGCGCGGACGTCCTCGATGAGCCCCCAGGTGTCGCGACGGGCCTGCGGGTCGAGTCCGGTGGTCAGCTCGTCGAGGATCGCCACGCGCGGGTCGCCGACCAGCGCCAGCGCGATGGACACCCGCTGCTTCTGGCCGCCGGACAGCTTCCCGAACGGCGTGTCCCGCCGGTCGGCCAGCCCCACCCGCTCCAGTAGCGCCGTCCAGTCGGCGGGCTCGCGGTAGAAGGACGCGTACAGGTCGAGGGCCTCGCCGACCTTGAGCCGGTCGGGGAGCACCGCGCTCTGCAACTGCACGCCGAGCCGCTGCCGCAGCTCCGCGCCGTCGCGGCGCGGGTCGAGCCCGAGCACGCGGAGGTCGCCGGCGTCGGGGGTGCGCAGGCCGGACAGGCACTCCACCGTGGTGGTCTTGCCCGCGCCGTTCGGGCCGAGCACGCCGAAGATCTCGCCCTCCTCGACGGAGAACGTGACGCCGTCCACCACGGCCCGGCCGTGGTACGTCTTGCGAAGATCGTGGACATCGATGACTGCCATGCCATTGACGCTAGGAACACGCAGGTCACAGCGGAATCGGGTTGGCTGCCCAGCGGGGGTGTGCCTAGCCACACTCCCCTTCGGGTTCTAGGGTCAATGTCGCAGACACCCCGATAACGGACACTTGAGTCGGTCGGGCGGTCAGGCGCCAAGGGATTCGGTCAGGCATGAAGGGAGGAGACGACGTGGTGCGGCATCATGCCCGCGCGTTCGCGCGTGCGGTACTCCTCCTGCTCACCGCCGTCGCCGAGGCCCTGATGGTGCTGGTCAGCGTGGTCGCCCTGGTGCTCGCGATCGGCCAGGGCATGGTCGTCATCTTCTCGCCGCTGGTGCGAACCCAGCGCCGCCTCACCGGGCTCGCCCGCCGCAGGGCGCTGGCCTGGGCCGGGGTGCGGATCGAGGCGCCCTACGAACCGCCTCCTCCGCCGCCCGTCCCCGACGCCGAGGGGTGGTACCGCGCGGACCGCGTGCTCTACCGGACGCCCCGGGTTCCGGCGATGAACATGCGCTACCGGTGGCTGTTCGCCGACCCCGCGACCTGGCGCGACATGATGTTCCTGGTCGCCGACACCGTGGTGGCGGGCGTGCTCGGCCTGGTGCCGGTGCTCATGGTGGGCTACGGGCTGGCGCTGCCTTCGCCGTGGCGTCCGGACTCGCCGCCCGGGGTGGACCCGCTCGCCGTACCGCTCGGGCTGGCCCTGGTGGCGGGCGGCCTGCTGCTGGCCCCGGTGGTCGTGCGCGGGTACGCGCACTGGTGCCGGTGGCTGCTCGGCAGCACCCGGCGGGCCCGGCTCACCCAGGCGATGGGACGGCTGGTCAGGAGCCGCAGCGACGCCCTGGACGCGCAGACCGCCGAGTTGCGCCGGATCGAACGCGACCTGCACGACGGGGCGCAGGCCAGGCTGGTCGCCGTCGGCATGACCCTCGGCGCGGCGCACGGCCTGGTCAGGACCGACCCGGCGGCGGCCAGGACCCTCCTGGGCAAGGCGCGGGAGGAGTCGGCGGCGGCCCTCGGCGAGATCCGGCGCGTGGTGCGCGGCATCCACCCGCCCGTGCTGGCCGAACGCGGGCTCGGCGACGCCGTCCGCGCGCTGGCCCTGGACAGCCCGCTCACCGTGGACGTCGTGGTGGACCTCGACGTGCGGCCGACCGCCCCGGTCGAGTCGGCGGCCTACTTCGCGGTCAGCGAGCTGCTCGCCGAGGCGGCCCGGCAGGGCCGGGCCGAGCGGGTGCGTATCGACGTCAGCCACCGCTGGTCAGCGCTGCGGATCACCTTCGTCGACGACGACGGCACGTCGCCGCCCGCCCCCGAGGTGCTGGACGGCATCGAACGCCGCCTCGGCGTGTTCGACGGCGTGGTCGCGGTCAGCGGCGACATGATCACCATCGAGCTGCCGCACGCCCTCGCCCACACCACCGCGCACGCCCCGCCCGGCATGCCGCCGATGAAGACCTTCCTGGTCGTGCTGGGCTGGTCGATCGGCTGGCTGCCGCTGTTCCCGCAGGGCATCGTGGCCGGGGTGATGAAGGTCGTCGCGCCCGAGCAGCGGAGTTGGTTCCTGGCCCTGCACCTGCCCGAGGTGCTGCAGTGGCCGTTCATCATTCTGATGATCATGCTGGGCGTGCTGCTGTACGGCATGGCCGCGGCGATGCCGCTGCTGCACTCCCGCGAACGCTGGATGGCCACGCCGTCGCCCGGCCGTCCCTGGTTCTGGGGATGGTGAGCGCGGTGCCGCGCGTGCGGCGGACGGCCGTCGCCCTGGCCAGAGGGCTCGGGCTCGGGGCGATCGGCGTGGTCCACGTCCTGGTGGCCGTGGTGGTCGTGGTCTGCCTGCTGCTCAGCGCCACCGCCGTGTTCGCCGTGCTGCTCCTTCCCGCGCTCCGGCTCGTGCGGAGGTGGACCGGGCTGGCCCGCCGTCTGGCGCGCGACTGGTCGGGGGTGGAGATCGCGGTGCCGTACCTGCCGGAGCCGCCGCCCGCCACGCCCCAGCCGGACGGCTGGTATCGCGACGGCCGCAGCCTCTACCGCACGCCCCGGATGCCGAACTTCAACCGCCGGATGAACTGGGTGCTCAAGGACCCGGCGACCTGGCGCGACCTGGCCTGGGTGGTCACCTACGCGTTCGGCGGGCCGTTGCTGCCGCTCGCGCCCGCGCTGATGATCGGCTACGGCGGGGTGCTGGCGTTCGGCCTGGTGTCCCTGCCATGGCTCGCCGCACCCGTCGGGGCCGTGGCGGGGGTGGCGCTGGCGGCCGCCGGGCTGTACGCCGCCCCGTGGACGCTCCGGCTGCACGGCCTGTGGCTGCGCGGGCTGCTCGGCCCCACCGAGAAGGCCCTGCTGGCCCGGCGGATGCGGAGCATCGCCGAGTCCCGCACCGAGACGGCGGACTCCCAGGCCGCGCAACTGCGCAGGATCGAGCGCGACCTGCACGACGGGGCTCAGGCCAGGCTCGTCGCGGTCGGGATGACCCTCGGCGCGGCCGAGCAGCTACTGACAACCGACCCGGCCGCCGCCGAGGCGCTGATCGCCAAGGCCCGCGAGGCGTCCGCGGCCACGCTGGCCGAGCTGCGGCGGCTGGTGCGCGGCATCCAACCCCCGGTGCTGGCCGAACGCGGGCTGGTCGCGGCGCTGGACGCGCTGGCCATCGACAGCCCGATGGAGGTGACGCTGCGGGCCGACACGTCGATCCGCTGCCAGCCGTCCGCCGAGTCGGCGATCTACTTCGCGGTCAGCGAGCTGCTGACCAACGCGGTACGGCACGGCGGCGCGGCCCACGCCACCGTCGAGTTGCGTCTCGGCGGCGAGCCGGACGGCACGCTGACCGTCGTGGTCACCGACGACGGCCGGGGCGGCGCGGACCCCGAGCGGGGGAGCGGCCTGCGCGGCATCGGACGGCGGCTCGCGTCGTTCGACGGATCGCTCACCCTCGACAGCCCGGAGGGCGGCCCCACCGTGGCGACCCTGCGGATTCCCGTCGGTCCGCCCGTCGCGCACCGCGACCCGCCCCGCCGTGCCGGTCCGCCCGCCTGGAGGCGCTGGGCCGCCGGGGTCTGCTTCGCGTCCTTCGCGCTGCCGCTCTTCCCGCTGGGCGTCGTGTCCATCGCGTTCGCCCTCGCGGGCGTGCCGGAGATCGTCTGGGTGCGGTGGCTGGGGATGACCGGAATGGAATGGCCGCTCATGATCGCCATGGTGCTGCTGGGGACGGCGCTGCTCACCATGGGTATCGTGCTCAGTGTCCAGAACGTCCGAGAGGCCAGGGGGTCGACCGCCTCGCCGTCCACCCTGAAGGCGGAGGTCGCGGAGTGAGGGTCGTCATCGCCGAGGACCTGTACCTGCTGCGGGAGGGCCTCGTCCACCTGCTGCGCGCGCACGGCGTCGACGTCGTGGCCGCCGTCGAGACCGGCCCCGAACTGCTCAAGGCCCTCACCGAGGACGCCCCCGACGTGGCCATCGTGGACGTGCGGCTGCCGCCGACCTTCACCGACGAGGGCCTGCAGGCCGCCCTGGAGGCCCGCCGCCGGGTGCCCGGCCTGCCCGTCCTGGTGTTGTCACAGCACGTCGAGCAGCTCTACGCCCGGGAACTCCTGGCCGACGGCTCCGGCGCGGTCGGCTACCTGCTCAAGGACCGCGTCTTCGACGCCGACCAGTTCGTGGACGCGCTGCGCCGCGTCGCGGGCGGCGGCACCGCCATGGACCCAGAGGTCATCGCCAAGCTGCTGGCCAGCAACGCGCGCAGCGCCCCGCTCGCCCGGCTCACCCCCCGCGAGCGCGACGTGCTCGCGCTGATGGCCGAGGGCCGCTCCAACGCGGCCATCGCCCAGCGTCTCTTCCTGAGCGAGAGCGCGGTCGGCAAGCACACCGCGGGGATCTTCGCCAAGTTCGACCTGACCCAGTCCGACGACGACAACCGGCGCGTCCTCGCCGTCCTGGCCTACCTCAACGCCGCCCGTTCCTGAGCGGCGGTCAGCCGTGTCCGCGGGGGAGCAGGTCGTAGGCGCTGCCGGGGGTGCTGAACCAGGGGGTGTCGATGAAGCGGCCGGTGATACGGCCGGTGATGGTGAGGAAGGCGGCGGTCAGGTCCTTCTCGTCGGCGTCGTCGCCGTAGTCGCGGACCAGGCCGGTCGTGTGCGGGGCGAAGACCGAGTCCGGCGGCAGGTTGCCGTCCCAGAAGGCGGGGAGTTCCTCGGCGAGGCGACCGTCGTGGTAGTAGTCCAGGTCGTACAGGCCGTCGATGTCGGTCAGCCAGCTCACCTCAACGGCACGCCGTCCCTCGGACCATAGGGCCTTGTCCGTCAGGGCGCCGCCGACCGGCAGCAGGTTGACCACGACCGACCACCCGGGGGCGTGCGGACCGATCCAGATCGCCAGCGGGCGCGACAGGCCGCTCTGCCTGCGGACGCACTCCGCGAGGGCGGCGTCGTGCCGGGTCAGCGGATCGGCCCGCAGGATGTGGGCGATCTCGTCGCGGTCGTCACGCTCCATCCAGAGCCCGCCGAAGGCGCCCGCGAAACCGTGTGCGGCCAGCAGGCCGTACTGGTCGTCGGCCGGGAGCTCGTTTCGTAAGTCGTGCATCGCCGTCTTCCTGAGTCGAGTGCGCGGTGGTCCGGTGATCACCTGAGCGTCAGCCGACCATGATCCCAACGGCGCCCCCGGCCGATCAACCGGTGTCTTCTGTCGGAGTGAGGAGCTACCTTTCAGGGAGTGCCCCAGATGAGGTCCTGGCGAGGGAAGGTGGAACCACGTGAAGTTCCGGGTGAACCGCGATGTCCTGGCCGACGCCGTGGCGTGGGCCGCCCGGGTGCTGCCCGCCCGGCCGGCGGTCCCGGTGCTGACGGGGTTGCTGCTGGAGGCCGATGAGGAGCTGATGCTCTCGGCGTTCGACTACGAGGTGTCCGCGCGCTGCTCCGTCGATGCCGAGGTGGTCGAGCCCGGCCGGGTGCTGATCCCCGGCAAGGTGCTCGCCGAGATCAGCAAGAGCCTGCCCGACGAGCCGGTCGAGATCTCGACCGCCGGGGTGGAGGCCGTGCTGACCTGCGGCAGCGCCGAGTTCGCGCTGCTGACCATGCCGGTCGAAGACTTCCCGGCGTTGCCCGCCATGCCGGAGCGCGTCGGGGCCGTCGGCGGGGGCGTGTTCGCGGTGGCCGTGGGCCAGGTGGCGCCCGCCGCCAGCCGTGACGAGACGCTGCCCATGCTGACCGGCATCCGGTTCGACTTCGCGGGCGAGCAGGTCACGATGGCCGCGACCGACCGCTACCGGATCGCGGCGCGCGAGCTGGAGTGGCGGCCGGTCAAGCCCGACGTGGGCGCGGCGGCCATGGTGCCCGCCAAGGTACTGGTCGACATCGCGCGCTCGCTGCGCGGCGGGGAGGTGGCGGTCGCGCTGGGCGACGGCATCGCGGGCTTCGAGAGCGCCGGTCGCAGCACCACCGTGCGGCTGCTCGACGAGCAGTTCATCGACTACCGTTCGCGGTTGGCGCACGAGTGGTCGATCCGGGCCGACCTGCCGGTGGGGCCGTTCGTCGAGGCGATCCGCCGGGTGGCGCTGGTCGCGGAGCGTAACACCGCGATCCGGCTGTCCTTCACGCAGGGCCGGGTGCTGATCCAGGCGGGCGGCGGCGACATCGGCCGCGGCGCGGAGGCGGTGGAGTGCCACCTGACCGGCGACGACATCGAGATCGCGTTCCAGCCGCACTTCCTGCTCGACGGCCTGGGCGGCGTCGAGGGCGAGCTGGTCCGGATCAACATGGAGTCGCCGACCCGGCCCGCACTGATCTCCGGTGTGCCCGGTGACGCCGACCCTGACTTCCGTTACCTCGTAATGTCGCTACGCCTCGGCTGATTGTCCGGCCTTGACCGGTTCGCCGAGACGCGCCGATTAGTGATCAGGTTTACATCGCGAGTATGTGAGTTAGTCATTCGTTACTGACCGGAAAAGAGATCGGTTTACCCGACTACTCGCCTTCGGTGAGCGCGATGAGAATGTGCTCCATGCACGCGTGCCCGGCGCGCTCGGCGGCGTTGGCGTCGCCCGCCGCGATAGCCCGGGCGATGGCGTCGTGCGGGATGTACGTGCTGTTCAGCGAGGTGCCGGCGGCGGTGATGCTGGCCCGCAGGGCGGCGGAGAAGTCTTCGTAGAGGTCGAGCAGCACCTGGTTGTGGGTGGCGCGCACGACGGCCATGTGAAAGGCCAGGTCGGCTTCGACGAAGGCGTCGGGGTCGCCGCTCTCCCAGGCGGTCTCCCGGTGGGCCAGCGCGGCCTCGATGAGCTTGATGTCGCCTTCGGTGCGCCGGGTCGCCGCCAGCCGGGCGGCCTCGACCTCAAGGGCGCGCCGGACTTCGAGGATCTCCAGTTGCTCGGCCTGGCGCAGCCGGCGCAGCATGGCGCCGGAGAGTTCGCTGGTCGCCCGCACGTAGGTGCCGTCGCCCTGGCGACAGTCGAGCAGGCCGGCGTGGGTGAGGGCCCGTACGGCCTCGCGCACGGTGTTACGGCCGACGCCGAGCTGTTCGGCGAGAACGGTCTCAGTGGGGATCTTGGCGTGCAACGCCCAGGAACCGGTGATGATCTGCTCTTTGAGCTGCTCGATCACCTGGTCTACCAGGGAAGCCCGCTGTGCCGTACGCAGACTCACAGTCCCGCCTCCTCCGGGGAAACCAATCATCCCATGAGTCAATGACTGGTAGACCCCGATTATTCCAGACGGAGGACGCTGCTCCGGAAGAGGGGGCGGTGGTCGGCCGGGCGCCTACGGCCCGGCCGGCACCGATGAATCAGACGGTCAGCACCGAGTCGACGGTCAGCCCGGTGAGCGCGGACCTGACCCCGACCGCTTGGAGCGCTCTATGATAAGCGCCGGCTTGATTCTCGTGGGCCCCCACCTTGCCGTACAGGTCGCCGAGCTCGCGCCAGGCGCGGGCGTGCTGCCGGTCGGTTTCGGCTTCGGGAACCCCTTCGAGCAGCTTGCGGGCGCTGGCCAGGCTGGTCGCCGGGTCGCCCTGCGCCGAGGCCATCGCGACCTCCGCGAGCACCAGGTGAGCGGTGGCCCCGGTGGCGGTGAAGGAACCGGCGAGCAGTTCGAGCGCGGAGCCGGCCAGGCGGGCCGCCTCGTCGAGGTCGTCGCTCTTCAGGTGAATATGGGCCAGTACCACAATGCTCGTGGCACGGTCCT
Organism: Spongiactinospora sp. TRM90649; assembly: GCF_029382225.1. Classification (GTDB taxonomy): domain Bacteria; phylum Actinomycetota; class Actinomycetes; order Streptosporangiales; family Streptosporangiaceae; genus Spongiactinospora. The sequence continues at coordinate 80,465 of NZ_JARLTC010000025.1, read as the reverse complement.
CCAGGTGGCCGGGAAAAGCCGAGAAGATCCGCATCGCCGTGGTGGCGTGCTCGCGCGCCTCGCCGGGACGGCTTTCACCGACCGGTCCGACGGTGAGCCGCGACCACTCCATGGCGATCTTCGCCAGTCGCAGCGCCATGCGGGCGGGCCTGCCGGTGGCGATGGCGTCGTCCGCGAGGCGCACCGCGAGCGCGGAGTCGTCGCCCTGGGCGGCCGTCACGCTGGCCCTCCAGAGTGCGCGGATCTCCTGCTCACGGTCGATCGCCCGAGGGATGTCGTTGTCCGCGAGAACCTGCCGTACGTAGGCGAGCGTGCCGTTCTGCTGGCCCTGTACGGCGCCCGCCTCCACCAGGGCGGAGGCGAGGTCGACGGCGATCTCGCCGTGGGTGACGCCGAGCCTCGACACCTGGCGCAGAGCGTGTCCTGCCAGGTCACGGGCTCGGAGCGTGTCTCCTGCGCGCTGGTAGCAACGGCTCAGCGCGATGGTCAGGGGAAGGTCGGCCAGACGCTCCGGGTGCGCCGCGGCCTCTCGCCTCAACCGTTCGAACGCCTCGACCGCAGGGCCCAGCTTGCCCTGCGCCTTCAGCGCGCGGGCACGCCCGAAGCGGGCGTGTGCCGCGAGCATGGCGTTCTCCTCGCCTGCCGCCTTGATGATCTCACCGAACCGGTCGGCCGCCACCGCCGGGTCGCCGTGCTGGAGCTCCAGCTCGGCGTGACGCAATCCCAGCTCCGTGTCGATCCGCTGACGCGGCTCGATGCCGTGCAACAGGAACTCGGTGGTGCAACCGAGCCGTTCGGCCAGGAGCCGCGCTACCACGGGAGTCGGGGTGCGCTTCCCCGACTCGATGAGAGAGACATAACTGTCGGAGAGGTCGGGCCCGGCCAGTTGGGCCTGGGACATCCGCCTGCTCAGCCGCAATCCTCGGACGCGGTCACCAATGGTTCCCTGACTCGGCATCTGATCTCTCAGGGCGGGGTAATGGTCAATGTTCTCGTCATGATTGCATAAAGGCGAGGAAATGGGTAACCCCACGTGAAGGAATCCCGTGTGTGAACGATCGTTCACACACGGGGACTTGGGACGATCAGGTACTAATCATCGCCCGGATCGGCGCCCGGGAAGAGCATCTGGCAGACCTCTAGATACAGGGTCTCCGGATACGGAAGGTAGTTGACGGTCGAGAGGGCCTGATCTTGACCGGCCGACTCCAGGACGAACTCTCCGTAGCCGAGCATGCGCCCCAGCACCGATCGCTGGAAGCTCATGTCGGTGACCTTGCCCAGCGGCATCATCGCGACCTTGCGCGTGATGAGGCCGTAGGTCAGCAGCATCCGCTTGGACGTCACGACGAAGTAGTCGACTGACCATTCGGCGACTTTCCAGACAAAGCGGATCAACAGCAGCAGCCAGGCCCACCAGACGACAACGAGGGCCTGGCCGCCCACGCTCCCGCCGAGCCACCTGCTGAGCAGCCCGGCGAGAATCAGGCCGCCGAATACCTCGGCGACAGGACGGAGGAGGATGGCGGGGTGACGCCGGACCATGATGACTTGATGTTCATGGGGGAGCAGGTAGCGGTTGACCGACGACGGAGCTGAGTCCCCGTGGGTCACAAGTCTCATGACAGCTGCGTCACAAACTGCGCCAGTGAGTCCGCGGCCGTGAACACGGAGTTCATCGCGCCCCGCACCGCGGAGGCGGCGTCACCCGGCCTGGACAACAGGTAGAACGCCACGAAGGCGATGCCTGTGTACTGTAGAACCTTCTTGACCTGCACTGTCGTCTCCCGTTACCGCTCGGCCCACTGCACCCGCCGTATACATTACCCACGCTGCTGCTGGGGTAAAGCGTCCTTAACCACGACACTCCCGGGCTTTTGCCGAGACGGCATGGTCTTCTCAGGGCCACCTCAGTTGATCGGCGGATCAGCCGCTTTCGGTGGCCACGATGGCGAGTACCTGAAGGTGCTTGCGCGCGATCCGTTCGACCAGCCCCCGGTGGGCGTCACCCGTCACCTCAAGGGCGCCGTAGTGCGCCGCCTCGATGCAGCGGGTGACGGTCGCCGGCGGATGCACGCCGGCGAACTCGTCGCGGAGCCGTACCTCGACATCCGAGTACGGGGGGTTCTCGGCGTCGCCGGGCGGGCTCACTCCGCCACTCCCAGGCATACCGGGAATCGGCCGATCTGCTCGCTCATCGTTCTCCCTGATGTGTGCCTGTCGCCATGGACGGGACACGGCAGAGATGCCTTCCTCACTTGTTGTACCCATGTGACAACAGTATGTAACTGTACCGGCATCGAGGAGAACGAAAGAGGGTGTTCGCCGAGCTCAGGGGTCGGGTTTGGCGCGGCCCGGGGTCAGGCGACGCCGTACAGGCGGTCACCCGCGTCGCCGAGGCCCGGCACGATGAAGCCCTGCTCGTTGAGTCGCTTGTCCAGTGAGGCGGTGACCACGCGCACCGGGGCGCCGGTGCCCGCGAACACTGTGTCCAGGTGGGCCAGGCCCTCGGGGGCGGCCAGCAGGCAGATCGCGGTCACGTCGGTCGCGCCTCTGTCGAGCAGCAGCCGGATCGCGGCGGACAGCGTGCCGCCGGTGGCGAGCATCGGGTCGAGCACATAGCACTGGCGGCCCGAGAGGTCTTCGGGCAGGCGGGTGGCGTAGGTCTGCGCGGTGAGGGTGCCCTCGTCGCGGACCATGCCGAGAAAGCCGACCTCGGCGGTGGGGATGAGCCGGGTCATGCCGTCCAGCATGCCCAGGCCGGCACGCATGATCGGGACGACGAGCGGGGCGGGGCGGGCCAGCCGTACGCCGTGGGCCGGGGAGAGCGGCGTCTCGACTGTCACCTCGGTGACCCGGACGTCGCGGGTGGCCTCGTAGGCGAGCAGGGTGACCAGCTCGTCGGCGAGCCGCCTGAAGGTGGGCGAGTCGGTGCGCACGTCCCTCAGCGCGGTCAGCTTGTGCGCGACCAGGGGGTGATCGACGACGAGTGTCTCCATGGGCGTCCACCGTAGTCGCTGGGGCACTGGAGACGGTATGTGCCGAGTGGTGCCTGCGGTTTTTGATCACATTTTGGGCAGAGACCCGTACGGGGACCCGCTGCGTCTGGGACGATTGAACATGGCAAGTGACCACGTCGGTGGGGTGACGATGACAGACGAAGACGCGCTCGACTTCGCCATCGTGGTCTCTAGGGAAGACGACCACTGGGAAGCCGGGATGCTGCCGGTGGCGTTGACCTCTGATCTGCACGGGCTCATCCAGGCGCTTCGCCAGCAGCCGAGTATGAGCGGGACGATTGGCCTGGTCGCCGTGGGGGATGAGTTCTTCGTGGCATTACGGGTGTTTGGTGACCGGGTGAACCTTTTCCTGTCCGACATCACCGCGTCGTGGGACTGGCCGCTGGCCAGGCAGGCTTTGGACTACCTCGACGTACCGGTGCCGGACGAGGCCGAACTGGACGCGATCCTCCAGGACGAGGAGATCGCGCTTCCGGCAGGCGACCTGTCGATCTTCGCCGACCTGGGGCTCGACGAGATGGAGCTCGGCGCGCTCTCGGGCGACTTCGAGCTGCTTCCGGACGAGGTGCTCTCCAGCATCGCGACCAGGCTCGGGTTCTCCGAGCCTTTCGAACGCGCTCTCGACTCGGTGTTCGGCTGATCTTCAGGGAGCATCTCCATGCCCTCCAGACCGATTGGCAGCAGTCTGTTCGCGGCCGCCTTCGTCCAGACCGGCGATGGATGGAGCGGCGCCGAGGTGGATCTGCGTGACGCCGAGATCGTGGACGATCTCAGCGACGCGGTGCAGGAGAGCCTCGACCTGAGCGGCGACGAGATAGCCCTGCTCTGCGTCGAGGTCGAGGACGAATGGTTCGCGATCGCCCGCTACCAGGGCGACATGGAGCCACGGGCGTTCATCTCCGACGACCGGGCCGGGCTCACCGACGCCCTCGGCGAGCTGTTCACCGAGCTGGCCGGGGTGGCCCCCGACCGCGAGTCCGCCGATCTCGGCATCCGCCCGGCCGGCGACTTCGACCTGCTGAGCGACCTCGGCGTCGGCTCGGAGGAGCTGATCGAGCTCAGCATGGAGGAGGGGGTCCTGCCGGCCGACACGCTGTCGGTGATCGCGGAACGCCTCGCCTTCGCCGACGAGCTCGACCGGCTGCGGTGACCGCTTCCGCGCCGGACGGCGGGCCCCCGCCGGACTACGAGCCGCCCATGCGCCTGGCCCTGGAGCGTGCCAGGACGGCGGCCGAGGCCGGCGAGGTCCCCGTGGGCGCGGTCGTGCTCGACGCGGGCGGCGCGGTGCTCGCCGCCGCCGCCAACGCCCGCGAGTCCACCGCCGACCCCACCGCGCACGCCGAGATCCTCGCGTTGCGCCAGGCGGCGCGCGAGCGCGGCGAGTGGCGGCTGTCCGGCTGCACCCTGGTCGTCACCCTCGAACCGTGCACGATGTGCGCGGGCGCGGCCGTCCAGGCCAGGGTCGAGCGCGTCGTCTACGGCGCGGTGGACGAGAAGGCGGGCGCGGCCGGCTCCCTGTGGGACGTCCTGCGCGACCGCAGGCTCAACCACCGGCCAGAGGTGCTCATGGGCGTCCTGGCGGACGACTGCGCCGCGCTCCTCGGCGACTTCTTCACCAGGCGCAGGTAACGAGCACACCGCGTTTTCCGGTAGGCTGCTCGACGGTGGAGTCGCCTAGTGGCCGAGGGCGCACGCCTCGAAAGCGTGTGTAGGGCAACCTACCGTGGGTTCAAATCCCACCTCCACCGCCACCGAAAGGGCCGCTGACCTGAGCGCAGGTCAGCGGCCCTTTCGTATGTCGTGGGAAGGCGCCGTCCGTCGTGGGGCGGCGGCGCCGTCAGGCGAGTTCGAGGACCCGGGCGTGCAGGACCGATCGCTGGTGCAGGGCCGCGCGCAGGGCCCGGTGCAGGCCGTCTTCGAGATAGAACTCGCCCTGCCACTGGACCACGTGGGGGAAGAGGTCTCCGTAGAACGTGGAGTCCTTGGCGAGCAGGGAGTGCAGGTCGAGCACGGCTTTCGTGGTGATCAAAGAGTCGAGCCGGACCTGTCGCGGTGGTATCTGGGCCCAGTCGCGATTGGATAGACCGTGTTCGGGATAAGGGCGTCCGTCGCCGACCAGCTTGAAGATCACGCCATGCAGTTTATGAGATGAGCGGGATTACTGGCGTCGTGTGGGCGCATCCGGTGCGCGTTCGGTATGAACGGGACGGCGAGGAGGACATGGTTCTCCGGCGTGCCCGACTACTCTCCTGACTGGTCTTCCGGCGTGTCTTCTGATGTGTCCCTTGACGTGTCGCAACGTGCCGGATCGCCGGTCTGGTAGCCGATGGTGAACCATTTCCGGCGTTGGTCGAACGTGCGCTGGCCGGGCCCGACCCACTCCGAGTCGCTGCCGTTCGGGCCCATGTCGATGGTCGCCTGTCCGACCTTCTCGGCGGTGTCGAACATCTGGCGGATCTCCGGATCGCTGAACGGCCGGGGAAAGAACCTCGTGCCCACAGCGTATTTCCCCCATACCCCGCTGTAACAGTCGGCTTGTAGTTCTTCCCGTTGCGAGTCCTCGCGCCCGCCGTCGGGCAACTGGCCGAGCAGGTCCTGCGCGTGGTGGCCGAACTCGTGCGCGATCACGTACGCCTGGGCGAGCGGGCCGCCGGTCGTGGGGTGCTCGCGTTCGAGGGTGTCGAAGAAGGTCCGGTAGAGATAGATCACCTCGTTGGTCGGGCAGTAGAAGGGCCCGACGGCGGGCGTGGCGGGTCCGCAGGGCGTGCGGGTGCGCGTGTCGAAGAACACGGTCTTCGCCGGCCGGTACTTCTCGCCGCGCCGTTCGAAGTAGCCCTTCCAGTAGCTCTCGATGCTCGCCACGATCCGCGCGATCCGGCAGTCCTCCGGCCGCTTGGCGGTCTTCTCGCAGACCGGACCGGCGCTCGGCAGCGGCGTCGGCCTCTGCCACGCGCCTCTCGCCTGGCCTCTGACCTGGCCACCCGCCTTGTCGGCCGGGGGGTCGTCGCCGCCGAGGATCGGACTGGGGCAGGCGGCGACGGTGATCGCCGTCCCCACGGTGAGCGCGAGCAGTCGCCACGCCGTTCGATTCCTCCCGTGCGGCGGCGTGCGGTAGTCCGGCATGTCTCCCCCGATGCTCGCGCGGTGTGGTCATTTGACCACCAAGGGTGACATTCCCTGAAATTTCGTTATCTATGCCCAGTCAGCGCTCTCGTCGAGCTTGTCGAACGCCTGGGTGAGGCTGAACCAGTTACCCGAGTCGTCGCGGAAGATGGCCTCGATGCCGTACGGGCGCCGCTCCGGCTTCTGCAGGAACGTGACGCCGCGCTCCGACAGCCGCCGGTAATCCGCCTCGCAGTCGTCGGTGTTGAACGCCCCCGCGCCGAGCACCCCCTTGCTCACCAGCCCCCGGAGCTGCTCGGCCGACTCCGGGTCCAGCGACGGCTGCCCCGGCACCATCAGCGCGATCTGCACATTGGGCTGGTTCTTGGTGCCGACGGTGAGCCAGCGCATCCCGCCCTCACCGAGGGTCATGTCGGTCAGGACCTCCAGGCCGAGCTTGTCGACGAAGAACTCCTTCGCGGAGTCCTGGTCGAGCACCCACACGGTGGAGATCCGCAGTCCCGTGATCATCTCTATCTTTCCTTTCGATCGTCGGCTCGTCGTCCTGCCGTCCACGCTAGGCGGTGGGCCGGGGGCGGGCCTTCTCGAAAGTTGCGCAGCTAGGAGCGCATTTCAGAACTCCTGTCTCAGGTCTCCTTGGCGCGGAACCCGCCCGCCCAGAACAGCACGAAACACCCCGGGATCGACGGACTGCCGTGCTCCCGTGCCCTGCCCCTGAACTCGCCGGGCGTCATCCCCGTCACCTGCTTGAATCGGGTGCAGAAGGTGCCCAGGCTGCTGAACCCCACCAGAATGCAGATCTCGGTCACCGTCAGGTTGGCGGACCGCAGCAGTTCCTGGGCGCGCTCGATCCGGCGGCGGCTGAGGTACTGGCCGGGCGTCTCGCCGTACACGTCCTTGAAACTGCGCACGAAGTGGTAGCGCGAATAGCCCGCCCGCGCCGCGACGGCGTCAAGGTCGAGCGGCCCCGACCATTCGCGGTCCATGGTGTCCTTCGCCATCCTGAGCCGCCGCAGGCGCGCGGTGTCGATCGGTCGTCGGGAGACCGTGCTCATTCTCCGATCCTGACATACGCCCTCGGCGCTAATGTGCCCTCCATGTCGTCGCCCTCCATGACCTCGGAAGAACGTTCATGAACCCGGACGGCGCGGCCGGGCGCACCGCGGTCGAGATCGCCGCCTACCTGGCCGGCGGCCAGGAGGACTCCTCCCGCGTGACCCTGAACGCCATCACCGCCGACGACCGCGACGAGTTCGTCGAGCTGACCCGCGCCAGCAAGGACCTGCACCACCCCTGGATGACCCTCCCGAGCACCCCGGCGGAGTTCCGGACCTACCTCCACCGCTTCGACCACGTCAACGCCCAGGGCCTGCTGATCCGCGTCCGCGAGACCGGCGCCGCCGCCGGAGTCGTCAACATCAACAGCATCATCCGCGGCCGCATGCAGGGCGGCTCCCTCGGCTACGCCGCCTTCGCCCCGAACGCGGGCCACGGTTACATGACCGAGGGCCTCGGAATGGTGGTGCGCTACGCCTTTCACCAGTTGCGCCTGCACCGCCTGGAGGCCCAGATCCAGCCGGACAACCAGGCGTCACTCGCCCTCGTCCGCCGCCTCGGCTTCCACTACGAGGGCCTCTCCCCGAACCTGCTCTTCATCGACGGCGCCTGGCGTGACCACCAACGCTGGTCCATCACCACCACCATGCTCGCCCCCGGTCCCTGGCCCACCCACCCGACTCTCCCCGCCCGCTGACACCTTTCGGGCTGTCCGCCGGTCTCAATGGAACGAGCGTGCGGCGAATGCAGGGGGATGATCATGGACGACGAGCGTGCCTTCGGCGAACTCATCGAGCGCCACCGGCGGGAACTGCGGGTGCACTGCTACCGCATGCTCGGTTCGTTCGAAGAGTCGGAAGACCTGGTGCAGGAGACGTTCCTGCGGGCGTGGCGCGGACGGCTGGCGTACGTGGCGGCGGACGGCACGCCGAGAGTGTTCCCGATGCTGCTCCACTGGACCGGTGACGAGGTCGTCATGTCCACGTTCGCGGGCGCGCGGAAGATCGCACGTGGGGAGGACAGGGGCACGGCACGTGCGGACACGGATTGAGACGGGAAGTGAGACGGTGACATGCGAGAGGGGCCGGTTGGATCGACCGGCCCCTCTGGCGTTCCCTGTCTCAACCAGGAGCGGAGGATACGAGATTCGAACTCGTGAGGGGTTGCCCCCAACACGCTTTCCAAGCGTGCGCCCTAGGCCAACTAGGCGAATCCTCCGTAGAGCAGCTTACCGGAAGTCCGGCGCCACGGGGACGGTGATTCTCTGCCCCGAGTACTCGTGGGCACGGCTAGACTGTCCGTGGACCCCTCGCGCGGCGTCATCCTGTGAACCTCCCCAGGGCCGGAAGGCAGCAAGGATAAGCGGGCTCTGGCGGGTGTGCGGGGGGTCTCTTCAGCTCTGGAGGGACCCCGCATGAGCCTCGCGCTGTACCGCAAGTACCGGCCCGGGACATTCGCCGAGGTCAAGGGCCAGGAGCATGTGACCGAGCCGCTACGCCAGGCGCTGCGGACGGGCAGGATCAACCACGCGTATCTGTTCAGTGGCCCTCGCGGGTGCGGCAAGACGTCCAGCGCGCGTATTCTGGCGCGGTCGCTGAACTGCGAGAAGGGCCCGACCCCCGACCCGTGCGGCGAGTGCGAGTCGTGTGTGGCATTGGCCCCCACCGGCCCCGGCCATCTGGACGTGATCGAGATCGACGCCGCCTCCCACGGCGGTGTCGACGACGCGCGCGACCTGCGTGAACGGGCGTTCTTCGCCCCCGTGTCCGCGCGGTTCAAGATCTACATCATCGACGAGGCGCACATGGTGACCCGCGAGGGTTTCAACGCGCTGCTCAAGCTCGTCGAGGAGCCCCCGCCCCACCTGAAGTTCGTGTTCGCGACCACCGAGCCCGAGAAGGTCATCGGCACGATCAAGTCGCGCACCCACCACTATCCGTTCCGGCTGATGCCGCCCACCACCCTCCGCGCGCTGCTCGAAGAGATCCTCACGAGTGAGAGCGTGCCGTTCGAGCCCCCCGCGCTGCCGCTGGTCGTGCGCGCGGGCGCCGGTTCCGCGCGCGACTCACTGTCCATCCTCGACCAGTTGATGGCGGGCGCCGACGACGCCGGAATCACCTACGCCAGGGCCGTCTCGCTGCTCGGCTACACCGACGGCGACCTGCTCGACGAGGTGGTCGGGGCGTTCGCCGCCGGAGACGGCGCGCGGGTCTTCCAGACGGTCGGCCGCGTGATCGAGGGCGGCCACGACCCCCGGCGCTTCGCGATGGACCTGCTGGAGCGGTTCCGCGACCTGGTGATCCTGGCCAACGTGCCGGAGGCGGCGGGCAGCGGCCTGCTCGACCGCCCGGCCGACGAGCTGGAGCGGCTGCGCGAGCAGGCCGCGTCGATGGGCCCCGCCGAGCTGACGCGCGCCGCCGAGGTGTTCAACGCCGGGCTGACCGAGATGCGCGGGGCCACCTCGCCCCGGCTGCTGCTGGAGCTGATGTGCGCGCGGGTGCTGCTGCCGTCGGCCGCGCAGGGCGAGGCGGCGCTGCTGGCCCGCCTGGAGCGCCTGGAGCGCAGCGGCCCGGCACCGGCGCCCGTCCAGGCTGCCGTGCAGCAGGCTCCCATTCAGCAGGCCCCTTTGCGGCAGGCCCCGGCTCCGGCGGCTGTTCCGGCGGCTCCGCCGGTGCGGAACGATCCCGAGCCGGGCCGTACGGCTCCCGCGCCCGCCGAGACGGCCCCGCGCGGGGGCGACGACTGGCCCGCCGCTGTTCGTCCCGGGGGAGGGGGCGCGCCGCCGTCCTCCCCTGAGGCCGCCCCCTCGTCCGCCCCTGCCTCGGCACCGGCCGCCCCCGCGGCGAGCCCGGGAGGCGACCTGCAGCAGTCGTGGCCCGCCGTGCTCGGCGCGCTGAAGCGCCGCAGCATCGTCGTCTGGGCCAACGTCAACACCAATGCCCAGGTGGTGGGCGTCGAGGGCAACCTCGTCACCCTAGGGTTCGCGCAGATCGGCGCGATGAAGAACTTCGTCGGCGGCGGCAAGGACACCGTGGTGGCCGCGGCGCTCGGAGACGTGCTCGGCGGCCACTGGCGGGTCGAGGCCGTGGCCGGGTCGGGGGGCGGGCCGTCCGCACCCTTCGGCGCGGGCGTCGGCCCGCCCTCGCGGCCCGGAGGCGGTTCACGCGGGCCGCAGCCGAGCGCGCCGTCTCCCGCTCAGCCCGGCGGCCCTTCGGGCCCGCAGGGAGGATCCCAGGGCCGCAAGGACGAATCGCAGACGCAGGCTCAGGCGCAGCCGGCCCGTCCGGCTCAGGCGTCCGCCGCGCCGGAGGCCGCTCCCGACCGGGTGACCACCGACGAGTCGTGGCCCAGCGAGCCGCCCCCCGACGACCCCGGCTCCCCGCCCGCGCCGACCACGGGCAGCACCACCACCCGCCCCTCGGCCAAGCCCAGCGCCGGCATGGCCGCCGCCCGCACGGCGGCCCAGGCCGCCCAGGCGCACTCCCGCACCCGCGGGCAGGGCAACGGCGGTAGCGGAGGCAACGGCAACGGCGGTAGCGGAGGCAACGGCGGCGGCAAGTCCGCAGGCGGATGGCCCGATGCCGTCCCCGGCCGGCAGGGCACGGGCGGTGGCCAGGTCAACGACGAGGTCGACCCCGAGAACGACGCCGACGCAGACGTCGACGAACTCTCCGGGATGGCCCTCATCCAACGCGAACTGGGCGGCCAGATCATCGGCGAAATCGACCACACCTGACTCAAGGCCCTTTCGGCCGACCGCCCGGCCCACTGGAGGGTCCCGGCGATCGCAGTGCCCCGTTCATGATGCGGACGGCCTCGGCCGCAGCGCCCCCGTCGCGGAACGGGAACCGCTGCCTTCTGGGCCGGCCCGGGGTAGAGCCCAGGTGGCAGAGGGGGATCTGAGGCGGAGCACGCCTACGGGCGGGACGCCACGGGTGGTCGCCGGCTGACCCGGCGCGTTCGCGGTGCGGGAGGTGAGTCGGTGGTCTTGGTCGTAGTGCCCTGCTGGGCGGGGCGTGGGCCAAGCGGCCGATTGGCAGAGGCCGTGTGTGGTTGAGGGATGCGGAACGACGGCCGTTGGGCGGGGGGCACGTCTACGGCGGGGGACGTGGTCGGGCCTGACCGGGGAGGGGGTTTGGGTGGGTCAGGCGGAGTCGGCGGCGAGGCGGATGCGGGCGGCCACGGCTCGGTGGTCGTGGGCGGGGAGGAGGGTTGTCAGGCGTTCCAGGACCTGAGGGTCGTCGTGGCCGTGGGGGGTTTGGGCGTAGGTCCACAGCGCCTCGGCGGAGGCGTCGCGGAGGATGTGGGCGCGGACCTGGCCTTCCAGTTCGTCGCGTTCGCGGCGGATGGCGGGCGATTCCGACCGGGGGAGGAGCGGGCCCGGGTACGCGCGGGCCAGCGCCACCGGGTCGCGGTGTGACAGCAGCCGCTGGATGTCGATGAAGTCGGCTTCCACCTCGCACGCGAGCCGGTACGGCTTGGCCGCGATGGCCGCGCCGAGCTGGGATCGCAGCCGGTGGATCTCCGCCCTGATGGTCACCGGGTTACCCAGATCGCCGTAGAGCTGGAAGGAGAGCTGGTCGGCCGTCATGCCGCGGGGGTTGAGCGCGAGCACGGCGAGGATCTCGGCGTGCCGCAGTGAGAGCTGCACCGGGAAGCCGTCCAGTGACGCGGACGGATGATCGGCTCCGAGGAACGACAGCGCGAGCACGTGCGAGCGGATGCGTTCGGCCGGGTGGATCAGGTAGCCCTCGCCGATCGGTTCCAGGACGCCGACCGTGCCGTCGCGCAGCAGCACGGTGTCGCCCGACGCGGGCAGGCCGATCTTCGGCCCCCAGCGTCCGGGGAGGTCACCGGCCAGGATGCGCCCCCCAGGGGCGACCAGGGCGCCACGACCGGCGGCGTGGGAGCTTCGGGCGCGTTCGTCGTACCGGGCGCGCAGGATATCGTCGCGCGCGCCGACGCCGAGCGCGATGTGGCTCTCCGCCAGCCGGGCCGCGGCGTGGACGAGGGCGACCGTCGCCGGGTGCAGCCGCTCCGGAGCGCCGCTGACGTTGACGCACCCCACGACCTCGCCCGTGCCGGGGTCGATGATGGGCGCGCCCGAGCACGACCACGCCTGGAGGGCGCGGACCAGGTGCTCCCCGGCGTAGACGTGGACGGGACGGCCGGTGGCCAGCGCGGTGCCGATGCCGTTGGTGCCGACCGCGGCCTCGGCCCAGTCGAAGCCGTCGCAGAGGCCGAGGCTCTCGCCGTAGGCGACCGCCCGGCGGTCGCCGTCGCTCCACAGGACGCGGCCGTTCGCGTCGGCCACCGCCATGACCATGCCGGTGTCGCGGACGGTCTGCAGGAGGGTTCCCACCAGGAGCGGCAGATGTGGGTTGAGTGGATGAGACCCACGCACGTCGGTCATGTCCGCGTGTTCGTAGACGATCGGGGCGGCGCGGGTCTCGGGGTCGATCCCGGCGTTGAGCGAGCGCCGCCAGGAGGCGGCGATGACGCCGCGCGGGCCGTCGCCCCGGGGACGGTGCTCCACCTCGCCGCGCGGTTCTTCCTCCTTTGGCGGTGAGGCGTTCGGACGGCGGCGCCCGGCCCGGCCGCGCCCGGGCGTGCCGTTCCCTTCATGGGCACCTGAGTCACCTGGATCAGGGCGTCCCGCTCCGCCGTCCGTGGCGCCGTTGACGGCGGCCTCGTGCCAGGCGCGGAGCCGGGAGGCGTACTCGTCCAGATCTCGCGCCGCCACGGCCGGTACGGCAGGCGCGCGACTGTCACGCATAGACCACCCCCAGTAATCGCGTCATCGGCGAGCATCGGGTTTTCGGCCCCGCCGCGCAACCGATTCGGCCAATCGGGATGCGAAGAGTGAGGGGGTGACCGCAACGTGTGTGCAACCTCGCCCCGGTTACTTTGGGTTCGGGCACCCGCCAGGTGCGGCCGATCCGGCGGATGTGGCGGTCGGGCCCGGACGCCTCGCGGGGCGTCGGGGCCCGGTCGGCGGCACACAGGCCGGCACACAGGCCGGCACGCGGCTGGCACTCGAATCGGACCGCGGACGGCACGCGTCCGGAGCGCGGAGGGGCACACTGACGGAACACGGAGGAGGCGCCGCCGGTGCGCCGCCCCGTCCAAACACCGTAGGCTCGTGGCGACGGCACGGACCCCACTCACGCGAAGGCCACGAGGAGCGCACGACGGTGAACCCAGGCGATGTCAACCTGCAGCAGCTCATGGAGCAGGCCCAGCTCATGCAGCAGCAGATCGCGAGCGCCCAGCAGGAGCTGAACGACGCGCGGGTCGAGGGCACGGCGGGCGGCGGCCTGGTCGTGGCCACCGTCAACGGCACGGGCGAGCTGCAGGAACTCAAGATCAAGCCAGAGGTGGTCGACTCCGGCGACCCGCAGGAGACCGTCGACACGATCGCCGACCTGGTGATCGCCGCGGTCCGCGACGCCGTCCGCTCCGCCTCGGATCTGCAGCGGGAGAAGCTCGGCCCGCTCGCGCAGGGCCTCGGCGGCGGCGGCCTCGGGCAGCTTCCAGGGTTCTAGGCCATGTACGAAGGGGTCGTCCAGAACCTGATCGACGAGCTGGGCATGTTGCCCGGCGTCGGTCCCAAGAGCGCGCAGCGGATCGCGTTCCACCTGCTGGCGGCCGATCCGGCCGACGTCAAACGGCTGGCGCACGCCCTGCTCGAAGTCAAGGACAAGGTCCGGTTCTGCCGGGTATGCGGCAATGTCGCCTCCGAGGAGGACTGCCGGATCTGCCGTGACGCACGCCGCGACCTGCATGTGATCTGCGTCGTGGAGGAGCCGAAGGACGTCGTGGCGATCGAGAAGACCCGCGAGTTCCGCGGGCGCTACCACGTGCTCGGCGGCGCGATCAGCCCCATCGACGGCGTGGGCCCCGACGATCTCCGCATCCGCGAGCTCATGACGCGCCTGGCCGACGGCCAGGTCACCGAGCTGATCATCGCTACCGACCCCAACCTCGAAGGGGAGGCGACGGCGACCTACCTCGCCCGCCTGGTGAAGCCGATGGGCGTGAAAGTTACCCGACTTGCCAGTGGTCTGCCGGTGGGCGGTGACCTGGAGTACGCGGACGAGGTCACCCTGGGCCGCGCGTTCGAAGGACGGAGACTCCTTGATGTCTGACGAATGGAGCGAGCTCGCCGAGGTCATCGCCGGGCACGCCGAGAACTACCTCGACGGCCTGAGCCGGCTGGCGGGGGGCGAGGGCGGCGACGCCACGCTGGCCCTGCTGCTGATGGAGGTCGCCCAGGTGAGCCTGGCCGGGGCGCAGCTCGGCGCCAGCCAGGACGTGATCCTCTCCGGCAACTGGGAGCCTCCGATGAGCGAGGACCCCGACCTCGACGAGGTCCGCGCGGCCCTCGCCGAGCGGTTCGGCGAGGTGGACGACTACGCCGAGGTCTTCGACCCCTACAAGGACACCGGCGTGACCGCCTACCGCCTGTCCGACGACCTGACCGCGGTGGCCGCCGACCTGTTCCACGGGCTGCGTCACCACCGCGCGGGCCGTCCCCTGGAGGCGCTGTGGTGGTGGCAGTACTCGTACTTCAACACCTGGGGCAACCACGCGGGCGCGGCGATGCGGGCGCTGCAGGCGCTGGTCGCGCACACCCGTCTCGACGTGGTGGAGGAGCGCACCGGGGCGTGACATTCGGCACACGCCGAACGCCGAGGTGACGGCGGGGCCGTCCCACATGCTGGGCTGCCCAGAAGGAGCTCGCGATACGCCCCGTAAACTGTGAGCTCCACAGTCACCTACGTCCATCGGAGACATCCCGTGGCGCTCGTTGTTCAGAAATACGGTGGTTCGTCCGTCGCCGACGCGGCCAGCATCAAGCGGGTCGCGCAGCGGATCGTCGCGACGAAAAAAGCCGGCAACGAAGTCGTCGTCGTGGTCTCGGCGATGGGCGACACCACCGACGAGCTGCTCGACCTCGCCCAGCAGGTCTCGCCGCTGCCCCCGGGCCGCGAGCTGGACATGCTGCTGACCTCGGGTGAGCGCATCTCCATGGCGCTGCTGGCGATGGCCATCGCCAACCTGGGGCACGAGGCGCGGTCCTTCACCGGCTCGCAGGCGGGTGTGATCACCGACTCCAAGCACGGCAAGGCCCGGATCATCGACGTGACGCCCGGCCGGATCCGCGAGGCCGTGAACGACGGGCAGATCGCGATCGTGGCCGGGTTCCAGGGCGTGTCGCAGGACACCAAGGACATAACCACGCTCGGCCGGGGCGGCTCCGACACCACGGCGGTGGCACTGGCCGCCGCCCTCGACGCCGACGTGTGCGAGATCTACACCGACGTGGACGGCATCTTCACCGCCGACCCGCGCATCGTCCCGGCGGCGCGCCGGATCCCGCGCATCTCCTACGAGGAGATGATGGAGATGGCGGCGTGCGGGGCCAAGGTCCTCCACCTGCGCTGCGTGGAGTACGCGCGCCGGTTCGAGGTGCCGATCCACGTCCGCAGCTCGTTCAGCCAGCGAGAGGGCACCTGGGTGACCACCCGCGCGCCCGAGCACAGCACCAGCACCACCGACAGCGAGGGAAGCGAGATGGAGCAGGCCATCATCTCCGGCGTGGCACACGACCGGAGCGAGGCGAAAGTCACCGTCGTCGGCGTGCCCGACAAGGTCGGGGAGGCCGCCGCCATCTTCAAGACCCTCGCCGACACGGACATCAACATCGACATGATCGTCCAGAACGTCTCGGCGGCGGCGACCGGCCGTACGGACATCTCGTTCACGCTCCCGGCCGCCGACGGGCCGTCGGCGCTCACCACGCTGAAGCGGGTGCAGGACCAGATCGGGTTCGAGTCGCTGCTGTTCGACGACCAGATCGGCAAGGTGTCGCTGATCGGCGCGGGCATGCGTTCCCACCCCGGCGTGACCGCGACGTTCTTCGCCGCGCTCGCCGACGCGGGGGTCAACATCGAGATGATCTCCACCTCGGAGATCCGCATCTCGGTGATCGTCGGGCAGGACGAGGTCGACGCGGCGGTCGGCGCCGCGCACCGGGCCTTCGACCTTGACTCCGATCAGGTAGAGGCCGTGGTCTACGGAGGTACCGGACGATGAGCAAGCCCACTTTGGCCGTTGTCGGCGCGACCGGTGCGGTTGGCACCGTCATGCTCGACATCCTGTCCAGCCGTCCCGACGTGTGGGGCGAGATCCGGCTGCTCGCCTCGCCGCGTTCCGCCGGCAAGGTGCTGCGCGTGCGCGGCGAGGACGTCGTGGTCCGGGCGCTGTCGCCCGAGGCGTTCGACGGCGTCGACGTGGCCATGTTCGACGTTCCCGACGAGGTGTCCGCGGAGTGGGCGCCGGTGGCCGCCGCCCGCGGCGCGGTGGCCGTGGACAACTCCGGCGCGTTCCGGATGGACCCGCAGGTGCCGCTGGTCGTGCCCGAGTGCAACCCGGAGGCGGTCCGCGAGCGCCCCAAGGGCATCATCTCCAACCCGAACTGCACGACGCTGTCGATGATGACCGTGCTCGGCGCACTGCACCGCAGGTACGGCCTGCGCGAGCTGGTCGCCGCCTCCTACCAGGCGGTGTCCGGCGCGGGCGCGGCCGGGGCCGAGCGGCTCTACGACGAGGTCGCGGCCCTGGCGGGCGACCGCACGATCGGCACGGTCGCCGGTGACGTGCGCAAGGCCGTCCCCGACCTGGCCGACTCGCCGTTCCCCGCGCCGATCGCGTTCAACGTCGTGCCGTGGGCGGGTTCGCTCAAGGAGGACGGCTGGGCGTCCGAGGAGCTGAAGGTCCGCAACGAGTCCCGCAAGATCCTCGGCATCCCCGACCTGAAGGTCTCCGCCACCTGTGTGCGGGTTCCCGTCATCACCACCCACTCGGTCGCGGTCCACGCGACGTTCGCCGAGCCGCTGACGGTGGCCGACGCCAGGGCGGTGCTGGAAGAGGCGCCGACCGTGGTGGTGCTCGACGACCCGGCGGCCGGGATCTACCCGACTCCGGCCGACGTTGTGGGCACCGACCCGACCTACGTCGGACGCATCCGCCAGGCGCTCGACTTCCCCAACGCGCTCGACCTGTTCGTCTGCGGCGACAACCTGCGCAAGGGGGCGGCGCTCAACACCGCCGAGATCGCCGAGCTGCTGGCGGCGGAGCTCAGCGGCTGACGCGAGGGCGGCACGCCCGAAGCCGTGGGAGGGCGATCACCGGAACAGGATGTCCCAGTGGTCGCTCTCTCTGGCGTAGACGTCGCCGCTCGGGCCGCGGTAGAGGCGCGCTCCGTCCCCACGCACGCTGTAGAGCGGGTAGTTGTGGGTGATGAAGCGGTCCACGCAGGCGTTGAGGGTGATGTCCAGTTTGTATCCATTTCCGTGGCTGAACGGGCCGGGCGCGTGACCGGCCTCGGTGCCTCCGGTGATCTTGATCGGGCACTGGCTGCTCTTGCGCAGCGCGATCACGGAGGAGATGGTGCCCGCGCGCACGGAGGCGAGCGAGGTGCAGGAACGCACGTCGCGATCGACGCACCCGCCCGACGAATGCCACTTCACCCCGGCCCGCTTGACGCGCCGCATGGCGGTGCGGTGGGCGAGCCGTACGGCGCCGGCCTTGGCGCGGGCCGCTTTGGCGCGGGACCGTTTCGCGTTCCCGGTGGCCTCCCCGGTCGCCCGAGTGCGCATCCGGGCGGCGTAGACCGACCGGGTGGCCGCCGTGGCTCCCGTGGCTCTGGTGGCCGCTCCGGCGGAGTGGGTCGTCCGGCCGTGGTTGAGTGCCTGGACGGCCTCGGCCACCTGTGCCGCCCGCACCGGCTCGACGGTCCCGATGGGCGGGGCCGTCCCCAGTGCGGAGTCCGCGGGCAGTACCTCGGCCAGGTCGAACGTGAGCTCCGGGACGGGCTCGGCGACCGGCTGGTCGCCGTCCGGCATGTACGGCACGTGCGGCACATGCGACATGTATGGCATGTGTGGCATGTACGACATCCCGGACGTGCCCGGTCTTCCGGCCGGGTCCGTTCCCGTATCCGTCCCCGTGCCGGCGGCGACGCGGGCGTGTGCGGCGTCGGCTCCTGCCGGGGTCGGCGCGATGATGGAAGTCTGTACGGCGAGCAACAAACACGCGGCGAACCGCACGGGCCCCCGTTTGCAGGGACTGGTCCCCATGTTGATCCCTTTTCGCGGATTGCCCTTCCGCAGGAGGATCAATCCCACGTTTCCGGCGGACTGAGTCCTGGGGGGCGCGAGTCTTTGCGGTGCGCTGGTGATCACCGTTAGGGTTCATGACCGAGCAGGGGGACGGGACGTACAGTGACGAACGTGGTTGAACCGACCCAACGGAACCGAGGTTCGGAGGCAACCCGCCAGCTCATCGTCGAGACGGCGCTACGCCTCTTCCGCGCCCGGGGCTACGAGGCCACGACAATGCGCGCCATCGCCGCCGAGGCCGGTATCTCCGTGGGAAACGCCTACTACTATTTCGCCTCCAAAGAGGCGCTGATCCAGGCGTACTACGACCGCGCCCAGGAGAAGCACGAGGAGGCATGCCAGGAGGTACTGGCCGCCGAGACCTCGCTGGAGGCGCGCCTGTCCGGCGTGCTGCGGGCGTGGGTCCGGGTGTCGGAGCCGTACCACGAGTTCGCGGTCAAGTTCTTCAAACACGCGGCGGAGCCGAGCAATCCGCTCAGTCCGTTCAGCGCCGAGTCCAGTCCGTCGCGCGAGGCGTCGATCGCCATCTACCGGCAGGTCGTCGAAGGATCCGCCGACCGGATGGACAAGGAACTGCGGGCCGAACTGCCGGAACTGCTGTGGCTGATGTCCATGGGCGTGGTGCTGTTCTGGGTGCACGACACCTCGCCGGACTGCGCGCGCTCGTACCGGCTGATCGAGATGACGGTGCCGCTCGTGGTCCGTCTCGTGGGCCTGTCTCATTTGCCGGGCTTGCGGGGAGTTACCCGCGACTTCATCGCCGCAGTTCACGAGCTGCGCACCTGAATCTGGTGGACCTCGCCGAAACGCGAGAAATCGCGTACTCGTGCGATTACCCTCAGTAGTCTCACCGTTGGTGTGCGCTTGGGAGGTCCCCATGGGCTGGGTCAGTATCGCCGCGTCGGCCGCGTTCGTGATCCTGGTTCTGATGATCGTCACCTTGAGGAAGAAGGGACAGGACAACGAGGAACAGCGGTTCGGCGCGGTCGACTTCGCGGCCAACCTCGCCCTCGCGGTCTACCTGCTGGTCCTCGCCTACGCCGTCGTGCTGTGCAAGGACGCCGTCACCGCCGCGGCCAGCGACGCCGCGGCGGAGAGCGAGACCCTGACCGAGCTGTACTGGGCGGTCTCGCCCATCCCGGAGGCCGCGGCCGTCAAGACGCAGGTCCGCGAGTACACCACCCAGTCGATCACCCTCGACTGGCCGCTGATGACCGACGACGAACTGTCGCCGCTGCCCGACCGCACGCTCGACGAGATCCGCGGCACCCTGCTGCGCATGCGCCCGGCCGACGACACCCACGAGAACCTCCGCCAGGAGGCCCTCGCCCGCGCGTCCGAACTCAGCCACGCCCGCACGGTCCGCGCCGAAGACGCCGGAAACCGGCTCGAAGACGTCTTCATGATCTCCATGGCCATCTCCGGTGCCCTGGTGATCGCCATGCCCTGGACCCTCGGCATCCGCCCCAGCTTCGCCACCGCGGTGAGCGACGCGATCCGGGTGACGGTGGTCGTGGTCGGCGTCATCTTCGTCCAGCTCAGCAGCCACCCATACAGCGGCCTCAACGCGGTCGAGCCGACGGCCTTCCACACGGCCCTCCAGCAATACGACCGCATAGACCGCCAACTAGCGGTCCCACCCCAGGGCTGACCCCTTTTGGCCACGGGGGGCTTGCGGGTTCCTGCCGCCAACAGCGGCCCGTTGAGCGCGTGCCGCGCGGAGCCGGGGGAGGGCATTGCCATTGAGCGTCGCGAGTGTGCGGGTTCCGAGTGTGGTGCCCTCGCTCGCTTGCGATGAGGGTTCGCCTGCCGACCGGCTTTCGTCATCTCGCCGTACGTCACCCTCTGTGAAGATCGGCGGATGAAAGTCCACCGTGTCAGAGACGGCGCCATGCCGAATTCGACTGCTCGATAAGGAATGGTGCGACCCCTCTGGCCGAAATGGCCGACTGTGCAAATTGTGTGGCCTGCAAAGAATTGGGTTCGGGCTTGGTGGTCGTCTCCAGATATTCAATGACCGGGCGCAAGCGTCGGGCGAAGCCTGACATTAGAAGAACAGTCCGAGCGGGAGCGAGGGGCATTGGGTGCGCGGTAGCGCGGGCTTCGCCGGAGGCGGTGCAACGCCTGGAGGCGGGACGACACCCGGCGATGGTCGCCCAAGTGCGTCCCGCCGGGAGCGGCCGGTCCGCCTTGGCGGGACGTAGGGTTCCGCCGCTCCGCAGAGCGGAGCACATCTAGTACAGCAGCGGAACACCCTGGCAGGCCCGGATGGCGTCCCGTCGAGTCGTGTGACTACGGGATCGTGGTGCCGGGCGAAGATCCGGTCCTCGGACGGCAGCGGCTGTCGGTGGTCAACCGCCCATCGTGGAGTTCGGCAGGACGGCACCCACGGGGGACGCCTCAAGGTGGTGCTTTCGCTCGTCTGCGGCCCGTTCAGTGAACCGATCTGCCGCACATCAGCACCGGTAGCGGAAAGTCCCTATTTCCGTAGTCGCCATCAGGCGGTGTTATGGAAAGGCGTAGGGTGGGCAGTTTTCACGCCCGCTGTCAATTTGAGTGAAGCTCGGTCGATGAGGCTCTCCTCGGTCCTCGGTGAAGGATCTCGTGAGAGGGGTCAGCGCGAATGAAACGCATGGCGAGCAGCGGGATCTTATCCATGTTGACGGGTACCGCGATGGTGGTGGCCTTGGTGTCGCCGCCGGGCGCCGCCGCCGGCTCACAGGCCGGGGGAGCGGCACTGGCCGCGCCGGCCGTACGCGCTGCGGGGTCGGTCGCGCTCACCGCGCCTGGACCCGAATCCGCTGCCGCGTCCCCCACGGACGCGCCGCCGGATGAGAAGGCCAGAGCGCGGGCCCTGGATCTCGCTCGCCGGACCTTGTCCGGTGGTGGGCATGCGGCGGTCGAGCGGTCGCCGGATGACCGGTTCGGGGAGCCCAAGATCGTATTCGGCGCCGGCGGGCTTCAGTTTCTCTCCTTCCCACGCACCCACCATGGCCTGCCGGTCTACGGCGGCGACGTCAACTTCATGATCAGCCGTGACGGCCGGAACCTGCTCTACACCACCTCGGCCCAGCGAGCCGAGATCGATGTGCCGGTCACGCCCGCCATCGACAAGGCCCAGGCGTCGTCGATCGCACGCGCCGGGACCGGCAGCGGTGGAGGCGTCGCCGTCCGATCCGCTCGCCTGGTGGTCCACGCGACCGGGGCGACCCCGCGGACGGCCTGGGAGGTCACCGCCGAAGGGATGAGCCGGGACGGCGTGCCCACCCGGCCGCACGTGTTCGTCGACGCCGCCAACGGCAAGGTCCTGGATACCTGGGACGATGTCAGGCGCGGCGTCGGCCACTCCAACTACAACGGCGACCCGGTCGACATCGACACCACCGCCACCGACTCCGCGTACACGCTGACCGACCCGCTGCGTCCCGGCATCCGGTGCGGCCCCGTCAGCGGGACCTTCGACGGCGCGGACGACGACTGGGGCAACGGCTCGGGCACCGACCCGGAGACCGCGTGCGTGGACACGCTCTTCGGGGTCCAGCACGAGTGGGACATGCTGAGCGCATGGACCGGCCGTAACGGGATCGACGGCAAGGGCAATGGTTTTCCCGCCAGGGTGGGCTTCGACATGCCCAACGCCACCTGGTCCGGCACCGAGGTGAACCTGGGCCGTAACGTGGCCGGGACCAAGCAGACCACGTCCCTCGACGTGGTCGGCCACGAGTACGGGCACGCGGTCTTCCAGACCTCCGGTTCCGGCGGGGCCGGCGGCGGTGGCTGGACGGCCGCGCTGAACGAGTCCACCGGGGACATCCTCGGCGCCATGCTGGAGCACTACGTCGGGCATCCGGACACGCTTGACGAGCCCGACTACCTGGTCGGCGAAGAGGTCGACCTGCTGGGCACCGGGCCGGTCCGCAACATGTACGACCCGTCGCAGATCAACGGCCACGTGAGCTGCTACAACCCGAACCCGCCCGCGCCGGACCCGCATGCGGGGGCCGGGCTGCTGAACCACTGGTTCTACCTGCTAGCCGAGGGCTCCGACCCGACCAACGGCAACCCGGCCAGCCCGACCTGCAACCGGTCACGGGTGGATGGGATCGGGATCCAGAAGGCCGGGAGGATCTTCGTCAACGCCCTCCAGCTCAAGACCGCCGGGTGGGGTCCGGGCGAGGCCCGGATCGCGACGGTGCTGCTCGCGTACACGCTCTTCCCCCGCTCCTGCAAGGAGGCGGGCGCGGTCAAGGCCGCCTGGGAGGCGCTGTGGGTGTCCAGCCAGCCGGGCGAACCCATTTACGAGTGCTGGCCGTTCGAGATGAGGTTGGAGTCTTCCCAGGGCACGACGCCGGCCGGGGGGTCGGTCCAGGTCTGGATCGAGACGCTGGCCTGGCTGGACCCGCCGGCGGTGATCACCATGTCGTCCGGCCGGCTCCCGGACGGGATCAGCTTGTTCATCTTCCCGCCCCAGATCACGGCGGGCGAGCGCGCCCTCGCGCAGATCTGGACCCGGCCCGACTTTCGCCCTGGTCGCTATCCGATCGAGTTCATCGGCACGGTGGGTAGTTTCTATCAGATCGCCCGGTTCGAGCTGACTGTGACGGAGCCGCCGCCGAAGCTCGAAATTACGGTCGATCCGGCCACGCTGACCCTCGACCGCGATTTGAAGGGCACGGCGACACTCTCCACGAAATCGATGAGCGGGCCCCCGGCCACCTACCGGCTGACCGTTGAGAACGGCGCCCCCGATGGGTTGACGGCGGCCCTGGATCCGACGGAGATCACCCCGGGGCAGGGTTCCACGGTCACGGTCGCGGCGACGCGGGCCACTCCACCGGGAACGTATCCACTGACCTTCTGGGCCATCGGCCCCGCTATGTCGGCATCGGCGACATTGACGGTCAAGGTCCCGGCACCGGAACCTGCCCCGAAGGCGTGGCGGCCATGGACCCGCTACAAGGCCGGTGACCTGGTGACGTACGACGGCCACCGCTATCGCTGCCGCCAGACCCACACTTCGCAACCGGGACGGACCCCACCGAGGACACCAGCCCTCTGGTCACTCCTGCCCTGACGGGGGCCGTGCCCCGATCCGGGGCCCGGTCAGCGGCGGCGGCGCGCGGCTCCGGCGGCGCCCGCCGCGACGGTGGAGACGATCACGACGGTGAAGACGACGACGATCGTGTTCCGGTCGATGGGCGCCCGGCGGTCGGCGAACCGGTCCAGGACCGATCCGTGGGCGCGGTAGGACATCGTCGGTGTCGGTGTCGGTGTCGGTGTCGGTGTCGGTGTCGGTGTCGGTGTCGGCGTGGGCGTCGGGCTGGGTGAGGGGGACGGCGTCGGCCGTACGGCGGGACGCGCGACCGGAGGCGGCGTCGGTGTCGGCGGCTCCACGGGCGGCGGCGGTTCCGGGGACGGCTTCGGCGGGGGTGGAGGCGTCGGCGGCTCGGGCGGAGGCGTCGGCGAGGGCTTCGGCGGTGTCGGCGGGTGGCCAGGCTCGGAGATGGTGGGCGGCTTGGGCGGTTCACCGGGCTCAGAGGTCTGCGGAGGCTCCGGCGGTGGGTCGGTCGGGGTCTTGGGCGGATGATCGTCGGGGTGCGGGCACGGCTTGAGCGGCAGGTGGATGTGGATCGACACCTCCGGCGGCTCCGGGTGCCCGAGCCGGACTTGCAGTATGGGGTGCGCGGACGCTGCTCCTCCGGGGTCGTAGACGGGTGCCGGAACCCGCCCTGCGGCCACGACTCCATCGGCCCGCCGGGCGCTCTCCATGCGTGCCCCGGAGGCCCGCCGTACCGGTGTCGCGGCACCGGAACCGGCCACCGGCCGGAACGGACGCATGAGCAACGTGGTAAATGCGACGCTCCCCGGGCCGAGGGCGGCGGCTGGAGGAGAGGTGCGCGCGTGGGGGGCGGAGTGCCCTTCCCAGGGGCCCGGGCCGCTCGCCGAAGGGGTCGGGGCGCAGGCCGCCGCGAGGAACCCGGCCGCCAGTACCGCGCCCGCCAAAGCCCCACCACGCCGCCCGCCCGCCGCCCCGCCCCGGCGTCCGGCAAGACCCGCGTACGGCGCGGGTTGGGTGGGGAGGTCACGCGGCGTCGGGGCGGGGGAAGCGGGGAAGGGAGGCGGGGTGGGGGGTGCCGTCAGGGGGGACTCGGGTCGCTCATCGTGTCCCGGACCGCTGGGCCTCGAACCGTCGCGCGCATCGTGCCGCGATCCGTTGGGCATCGGACCGTTGGGGCCGGGGTGTGCCGCCGAGGGTGGGGCGGGGGGCCCGGGAGTGGGGGTGGTCCTCCTGCGGTGGGTCACTTTGTGTTTGTAACACATCACGTAATGCGATGCTCCGGGTTCTTGGGAAATCCTTGGGGCACTGCCTTCGCCGGAACCGCGAAGGGCCTGCCGGGCGTTATGTCAAGGAGCGGCGGGGTAAATCGCCGGGGGACTCTCTGGAGGTGTCACGATGGCGAAAGTCGCGCGCGGGGCGGCGTTACTGCGGGCCTATCGGGAGGGCAGCCGGGCCGGGTCGGTGGGGCCGCTGACGCGGCTGCGGGCCGTTCCGAGGCTGGTCGGGAGCGTGCTGCGGGGCACCTACCCCGGGATGGCCAAGGGGAAGCTGGCCATGATGGGCCTGGGCGTGGTCTACATGATCTCGCCGATCGACGTCATCCCCGACTTCCTGCTGCTGATCGGCGTGGCCGACGACTTCGGGGTCTTCCTGTGGCTGATGACCTCGCTGCTCGGTGAGAGCGGCCGGTTCGTCGACTGGGAGCGCACCCGGCACGGGGTGCCGGTGAATCAGATCAGGACGCCATGACCGCCGACGCCGGCCGACGCCGACAGCGGCTCCGGACCGTTCCCGGCCGGAGCCCCGGTGCCGCGCGGGCTCAGAGTTCCTCCATGCGCAGCCAGGCCCGGGAGGGCAGGGGGTGCCCGAACAGGCGGGCGGCGTTGCCGTAGGCGACCCGGGCGATGTCGGCGGGCGGCAGGGTGCCGAGGTTGCGCGCGACGGCCCGCTGGGTGTCGGGCCAGGTGGAGTCGGAGTGCGGGTAGCCGCTTTCCAGCAACACATGGTCGAGGCCGACCGCGAGGCGGACCCCCGACAGCGCGTGGTCGTTGAGCGTGCCGAAGTAGAAGTTGCGGCGCAGCACCTCGCTCGGCTTGAGCCCGCCCTCCCAGGAGGTCTCGCCCGCCACGGGGTGGTCGAGCGCGTAGTCGGCGCGCTCGGCGAGCATCGGCAGCCATCCGACGCCGCCCTCGACGATCAGGATGCGCAGCGCGGGGAAGCGCAGCGGCACGCCGGACCACAGCCAGTCGGCGCAGGCGAACATGGCGCTCGTCGGCATCAGGGTGGTGATCGCCTCGATCGGGGTGTCGGGCGACGGCACGGGCGCCCAGGACGCGGCGCCGGTGTGCAGGCACACCACGGTGCCGGTCTCCTCGCAGGCCGCGAGCAGGGGGTCCCAGTGGCCGGAGTGGATCGACGGCAGGCGCAACCGGGTCGGGAACTCGGGGAAGACCACGCCCTTGAAGCCGCGGGCGGCGTTGGCGCGGATCTCCTTGGCGGCGATCTCGGGGTCGGACAGCCAGGGGAGCTGGAGGGCGATCATCCGCTCGGGGTAGGTGCCCGCCCAGACCTCGACGTGCCAGTCGTTCCACGCCTGCAGCACGGCCAGTCCGAGGTCCTGGTCGCGGGTCTTGGAGAACACCATTCCGGCCTGTCCGGCGAGCATGCCGGGGAAGCAGAGCGCGGCCCAGATACCGGCGCGGTCCATGTCCTCGACCCGGGCCTCGATGTCGTGGCAGCCGAGGCGCATGTGCTCGAACCGTACGGGGTCGAGGGTCCACTGCTCACGCGGAAGCCCCGCGCCGACGTCGAGCCCGGCGCAGGGGTAGGTGGCTCCGCCGTAGCGCCACACCTGATGGCCCGCCTCGGTCTCGACGACCTTAGGGGCCAGTTCGGCGTATTTCTCGGGCAGCCTGTCCTCGAACATGTCGGGCGGCTCGATAAGGTGATCGTCGGCCGAGACGATCACGTAGTCGCGCCGCCTCGGCTCCGGGTCGGGAAGCAGCGGCGAAGTCACATGGGAAACCGTATGACGCTGGCATCACACAGAACAAGCTGGGAGGTCTCCGGTTGGTATCCGTTCCTTCACCACTGGGGCCCGATCGCGGCCGGTGAGGGCCCGGACGACCAGGCCTCACGTGATGGGAATCACCGACCGGAGCGGGCTTTGCGCGCTGTGTCGCGGCGCGCGCCCGCCGTCGCGCTGTGGGGGCTGCTGGCGTCGCTCTGTATCGCGTTCTTCGCGGTGACGGTGAACGGGTCACCGGCGCCCGCGCCGATCGGGCGGCTGGAGGCGGACCTCCGGGCGGGCGCCGTGGAGACGTTGGTGGTGTCGGGGGTGTGGCCCGCTTACGGGGATCTGGTCTGGTCCACGGGGCCCACGTCGTGGTGGCGGGTGTTCGGTGAGCCGGAGCCGGAAGTGTGGCGGCCGGAGACGTCGGGGCTGGACGACGCGCGGCTGGACGCGGTCCGCGCGGGGTACTTCGGCCCGCTGGTCGCGGCGGCCGAGGCGGGCGGGCGTCCCTTCCGGGTGGCGGACGAGGCCGCGGGCCGTCCCGGCCCGGATTCGAACGGACGGCTGGCGCAGGAACTCGGCGCGCGAGGCTCACTCCCCGGGGAGGCGGCTCAGGGAGCCGCAGGCGGGGCCGTACGCCCCGTGGAGGTCGTGGAGCGGGCGCCCGGGGGTTCGTGGGCCACGGCGGAGTTGTGGCGCCTCTGGCCGCCGCTCGCGCCGTTCGGGACGGCCGCCGCCGGGGTGACCCTCATGCTGATGCTGTTCGCGCCCGGCGGCCCGCCCCACGCGACCCGCTGGGCGTGGCTGTGGCTGTTCCTGAGCGGCTACGGCATGCCGCTCTACGTCGCGGCCCTGCTGGCGCGGCTGCCGCGCTCAGCCCGGCCGCTCGACGGACGCCAGGGGTTCGTCCTCGCGTTCCTCGCCGTCGTGCCCACCCTCCTGCTGTGAGCGGCGGTCGGCGACCTCGCGGCGGATCAGCAGGAGCCAGCCGCCGATGGCGATGGCGATGAACAGCCACCACTGCACGCCGTACGCGAGGTTGAGGCCGCCGCCCGCGCCGACGTCGGGCGCGGGCACCGGGGCGGGGGCCTTGGCGGGGGCCGGGCTCTGCTCGGTCAGCTCGACGTAGCCGTCCATGATCCGGTACGGCAGGCCCGCCCCGATCGCCGCCGTGTCGATCAGCAGCACCTGGCCGGGCGGCAGGCCGGGCCGGTTGCGCAGGCCGGAGCGTTCTTCGGTCTCGCCGAGCCGGAGGCGTCCGGTGACGGTGACCTGCCCGGTGGGCGGCGGTGGCACCTGGGGCTGGGTGTCGGCGGTCTCGCCCGCCGGAACCCAGCCACGGTTGACGATCACGGCCTGGCCCTGCCCGGTGACGAGCGGGGTGAGCACGTAGAAGCCGGTCATGCCGTCCTGCGGGCGGCGGCGTACCAGGAGCCCGTGGGACGCGTCGAAGGTGCCGGACACCCGCACCGTGCGGTGCTGGTCGGCCTCGCGTACGGCGGGTCCGCCGGGTGCGGCCAGCTCTGCCAGCGGCACGGGGGGCGCGGCGAGGTTGGCGGTGATCCGGTGACTCGAATCGGAGCGCTCCTCGTAGCGTCCGAACTGCCACTGCCCCAGGAACACGAAGGACGGGATGACCAGCAGCACCACCAGGTGCAACACCAGCCATCTAGGGGTCAGCAGGAACCGGTACACGAAATCAGGGTAGGCGCCGGGCCCCTCGCCCCCGGCGTGGGGTCACCTGGCGCGGCGACTCGACCTCGTGGCCGGCGGAGCAGCGCATGCGCAGGTCGACGGGCGCGCCGCAGTCGCGGTGGGTCAGCACCACGGAGGGCTCGCGGCCCTCGATGGCGTAGTGGTCGCCCCACTTCATCAGGGCGATGAGGATGGGGTAGAGGTCGAGGCCCTTCTGGGTGAGCCGGTATTCGTGGCGCACCCGTTGCCCGGGGTCCTGGTAGGGGACCTTGCGCAGCAGGCCCTCCTCGACCAGGCGGGCCAGGCGGGCGCTGAGCACCTGGCGCGGGGCGCCGGTGCCGGTCAGCATGTCGGCGAACCGGCGGACGCCCGCGAACGCCTCGCGCAGGACGAGGAAGGTCCACTTCTCCCCGACGACGGCCAGGGTGGCCTCGATGGAGCATTCGCCCTGGCGGAAGGGCACGTCAGAGGTCGTGGTCGGTGCCATGCCCGCATCGTAGGTCGTCACGCGGCCCGCTCCAATCTCTCTGGGTCTACTTGACATACTCAGATGGTTCGGGCGAGGCTGAGTCAGTGAACGAAACTCAGGTGCGGCCCGTGGCGCCAGGCGACGAGGAGAGGGTCCGCGCGTTCGTCGCGGGACTGTCGGCGGACACCGCGGCGGGGCGGTTCTTCGCGCCGATCTCTCCGACCGGCCCGACCGCGGACGCGCTGGTGCGCGTGATGTGCGCCGTGGACGGCCGATGTGACGCGCTTCTGGCCGTCCGGCCGCGCACCGGGGAGGTGGTCGGCCACGCCATGGGCTTCCGCGAGTCGCCGGACGCGCCGCTGGAGATCGCCGCCGTGGTGGCCGACGCCTGGCAGGGACGCGGCCACGGCACGAGGCTCGTCGAGGAACTGCTCGCCCGCGCGGACGGCGTGACGGGGCTCCGGATGGACGTACGCGCCGACGCCCGCCGGGTGCTCGCGGTGATCCACGCCCGCTGGCCGGACGCGACCACGCGGATGTCGGGCGGCGTGATCGAGATCGCCGTGCGGTTCGCCCCCGTGGAGACCGCCGAACCCGGAGCCGTGCTGGTGAGGGTATAGGTCGGGTCGCGACTGCGGCGTTTGCGGAGCAACCTTCTGCTACTTCACCATTGTGCTCGTGAAGAGTGTCAAGAGCGGACGCGACGGCCGTACCCGGATCATCGACGGCGCGTTGCGCCGTTTCAGCCAGGACGGCGTGTCGGCCACCACGCTCGCCAGCCTCCGGGAGGAGAGCGGCGTCAGCGTCGGTAGCTTCTACCACCACTTCGCCAGCAAAGAGCACGTCTTCGGAGTGCTCTACGCCGAGATCCTGACGATGTACCAGGACGCCTTCCTCGGCGAGCTGATGCGGCACGACGACGCCAGGGCCGGCATCGAGGCCATCGTGACCTTTCACATGACCTGGTGCGGCGACCACCCGGATCGGGCCCGCCTGCTGATCAGCGAGCGTCCGCCGCGCCGCGAGGAGCCGGGGGGCGCGGAGGTGGGCGACGCCCGCCGCGCGTTCTTCCGCAAGGTCGCCGAGTGGTGGCGTCCGCACATGAAGGCGGGGCTGCTCCAGCCGGTGCCCCCGACCATGTGCTACGTGCTGTGGCTCGGGCCGGCCCAGGAGATGTGCCGGCTGTGGTTCGCCGGGGCGCACCACCCGACCGCCGAGGAGATCGCCGCGCTGTGCGGGGCGGCCTGGCACAGCCTGCGGCAGCCGTCCGCCGAGCTCACCTGAAGCGGCACCCGAAGAGACCGGGGCTCAGAAGGAGCACCGTGCCCCGGCCGGTCGCCGCGACCTGGTCGGCACCCGCCAGACCTTCTGGTCCAGCGAGATGTCGAGCCGGAGGTCCTGGCGCCGGCGACGCAGGCCGGGCACGCGAACCCGGTCGTGGACGTCGAAACGCCCGTGACCGGTATATCCGAATCCCAGCTCACCCGGTAGAACACGAAGGTCATCCTGGTTCCCACAGTGCGGACAGGTCCACGCGACGAGGTCTGTCCCACGGTGGTAGTCGTGGCAGGCGCGGAAGTACTCATCGGGCAGGAACCGGGAGTCGCAAGCCAGGCAGGGGATCATCATCTGGGATCCACTCCAAGGTCGTACGGGTGAGATGCGGCCACCGGACCACATGTACAGCGGTCCGCTTGCCGACGGCTTGCAGGCCGCTTTCGCCGTAGTGTGACAGGACCGGCGCTCCCGGTGAAACATGAGCGCGCGAACGCGTTGGCGCGGAGATGAGGGAAAGTGCCAGAGCAGGCGTCCGATGAGGCGTTGGCACGGTTGCGCGACATGCTGACCGGCCACGGATACACCCTCGACGGCGTGCGCGACCGCCTCGGCGACACCGCCGCCGCCGCGCTCGCCAGGGAAGAGCTCATACCGGCCCTGAGGGCCACGCGTGACGGCGATCCGCTCGCCGCCCTGATCCGGCTGTGGTGGCTGGGCACGGCCGTCCCGGAGGGCGCGCTGCCCGCCTCGGACGGGCTGTGGCGCGAACTGGCCGGGGCGGGGCTGGTGGCGGCGGGCGAGGGCGGCGCGCTGCGCGCGACCGTCCATCTCCAGCCGTGGGAGACCGGCGGATACGTCGTGTCCGACCGCAAGGTACGGCCGGGCGATCCGCCGCTGCGGCCCGACCACGTGGTGGGCGCGGGCGGGGCGTCGGCCAACCTGGCCCAGCTCGTCTCGCGGCGGCCCGCCGGGCGCGCGCTCGACCTGGGCACCGGCTGCGGCGTCCAGGTCCTGCATCTGGCGAATGGCCGGGCCGGGCAGGTCGTGGCGACCGACGTCAACCCGCGCGCCCTGGCCATGGCCCGGCTGAGCTGGCGGCTGTCCGGCATCACCACGGGGGTCGAGGCCCGCGAGGGGTCGATGTTCGACCCGGTCGAGGACGAGCGGTTCGACCTGGTGGTGTCCAACCCGCCGTTCGTCATCGCCCCGGCCGACGGCCTGACCTACCGGGCCGCGCGCGCCGACGCCGACGCCTTCTGCCGCGATCTCGTCCGCCGCGCCCCGCGTCACCTCGCGCCGGGCGGGCGCTGCCACCTGCTGGCCAACTGGTTGCACGTCAAGGGCGAGGACTGGCGTGACCGCGTCGGCGGCTGGCTGGCCGAGACCGGCTGCGACGGCTGGGCCGTCCAGCGCGACGCGCAGGACCCCGCCGAGTAC
The DNA here is from genome assembly GCF_029382225.1 of Spongiactinospora sp. TRM90649. GTDB lineage: Bacteria > Actinomycetota > Actinomycetes > Streptosporangiales > Streptosporangiaceae > Spongiactinospora. The sequence goes on along the minus strand of NZ_JARLTC010000025.1, from coordinate 49,129 downwards.
GTCGAGCTGTGGCTGCGCGACTCCGCCGAGCAGGGCGGCCCCGGCTACCGCGCGCGCTACGACGCCTGGCTCGACCGCCTCGCCGCGATGGACGTCACCGGCATCGGCTTCGGCTGGATCACCCTGCACGCCTCGGGCACCCTCGATCCCGTGGTGCGGGTGGAGGAGCTGACCCAGCGGGTGGAGCTGCCGGTGGGCGGCTACGTGGACGACGTCCTCGGCTCGATCGCCGCCGCGCACCGGATCGGCGACGACGAACTGCTCGCGGCCCGGCTCACGGTCGCCGACGGCGTCGTCGAGGAGCGGATCGGCCCGCCCGGGGCCGAGGATCCGGCGCGTATCCTGTTGCGTCAGACGCGCGGGCTGTGCCGGGTCGCCCCGGTCGGTACGGCAGAGGCCGCACTCGCCGGCGTCTGCGACGGCGATCTGCCCCTGGGCCCGCTGCTCGGCGCGATCGCCGAGCTGACCGGCACCGAGACGCCCGCCGGAGTGCCCGAAGCGGTCAGGTCACTGGTCGCCGAAGGCTTCCTCCGCGTCCCCTGACCGCGCTCGTATCGGCCGCGAAGGGTGCTCTGACCCGCTGTTTCATCGGCTGTTGATTCGACGTTGACCCTTGCCAGCGACGCTTTCGCCATGGGTACGGACCTTGGGGGGTTCGAGGGCCGTACCTGGGTCCGGCCGGCCGCCGGAGTGAGGCGGCTAGCCGTCGTATGGCGCATCCGGTAATCCGGGCCCCCTAGCGGCATGCGGCGGTAAGGCGGCTGGTCGGGCCGCCTTGCGAGAAAGGGATACGGAGTGACGACGGCCCGGCGGCAACGGGGTGGAACGCAGCCGCCGGGCCCGCGCCGGAAGACCGGAAGATCGGCGAACCGGGAGACAGGACGGGAGCATCGTGATCAACCACGTGCGGATGACACGTCTCGACGACGACCTGTTCGCCGGGCTGGACGACGCTCGCTGCTCAGGTGCCGGCGGTCCCCATGCTCCCGACGGTTCCGGCCTGGTCGACCTGGTTGAGTTCGAGCAGGACGCGCAGGTCACCGGCCTCGGGTGCGCCGAGACGGACGAAGATGTCGTAGCCGCGGCGCAGGCACTCCCGGCTGCGGGAGGCGTCGCCGAGACCGGCGAGGGCCTTGCCGAGGACCGCGAGTGACAGCGCCTCGCCGTACGGGTGGCCGATCTCCCGGCTGACCGTCAGCGCCTGCTCGGCGTGCCGTACGGCGTCGCCGAACCGGCGCGCGGCGATGAACGTCTCCGCGAGCCGGCAGCACACCCGCTGCTCCCAGACCCGCTGGTTACTGGCACGGAAGAAGGCGAGGCACTCGGCATGGTGATGGACCGCCTCGTTCAGCCTGCCGACCTTGGACAGCACGATGCCCAGGTGGTAGCGGGCGCGCGCGGTGCCCGCCCCGCTGCCGATCTCGGTGAAGATGGCCAGGCCCCGCTCGGCGGCGGCGATGGCGTCGTCGGCGTGGCCGAGCCCGAGGTGGTCGCGCACGGAGTAGCTGAGCACCAGGGCCTCACCGGCGGGCGCGTCCATCTCGCGGTAGACCTTCATCGCCGCCTCGAAGTGGGCCAGCGCCTCGTGGTGGCGGCGCTGCCGTCCGGCCACGACGGCCAGGGCGTTCAGGGTCTCGCCGTACACGATCCGTTCGCCGGTCGATTCGGCCAGGTCGAGAGCGGTGCGGAACTGCTCCTCGGAGTCGCCGAGGCGGTCGCCGCCGAACAGCACCCGGCCGAGGATGTAGCGGGCGCGGACCTCGCTGCGGGCGTCGCCCGCCCGGTTCGCGGCGGCGAGCGCCTGGCGGGTGTGGCGCTCCAGCTCCCTGCCGTGGGTGCCGGACTCCAGCAGCGGTTCCATGGCAAGCAGCAGGTCGGCGGCGGGCAGCATCGGACGGCCCGGCGTCGCCGCGGCCTGGGCGATCACCGCGAACAGCGCGTCGGCCTCGACCGTCAGCCAGGCGACCGCCTCGTCGGCGGAGGCGAACGCCCGCCCGGTGGCCGAGACCGTGAAGCCGTCGGAGACCCGGCTGCCCTCGTAGCCGAGCCGGTGGGCCTCCTTGGCGGTGGCCAGGTAGAAGTCGAGCAGCCTGGCGAGGGCCTGCTCGCGGGCCTCGGGGTGCTCGCTGCTCTCCGCCTCGCGCCGCGCGTACAGGCGCAGCAGGTCGTGGAAGCGGTACCGGCCGGGGGCGGGGGCCTCCAGCAGGCTGGCGTCGACCAGCGACTCCAGCAGGTCCTCGGCCTCCATCGGCGCGCGGTCCAGCAGCGCGGCGGCGGCCGCGGCCGAGATGTCGGGGCCGGTGGTCAGCGACAGCAGCCGGAACGCGCGCGCCTGTGCGGGGTCGAGCTGGTTGTAGCCGAGGGCGAAGGTGGCGTCCACGGCCAGCGTGCCCACCCGCAGCTCGTCCAGGCGGCGGCGCTGGTCGGCCAGGCGGGGCACCAGCGAGGCGACCGTCCAGGAGGGGCGGGCGGCCAGCCGGGCCGCCACGATCCGGACGGCCAGCGGCAGGAACCCGCACGCCGCCACGACGTCCATGGCGGCGGCGCGCTCGGCCGCCACCCGCTCGGCCCCGGCGACGGCGGCGAACAGCGACAGCGCCTCGGTCGGCTCCATCACGTCGAGGTCGATCAGCCGGGCGCCCGGCAGGTCGGCCAGCTTGGCCCGGCTGGTGACGATCGCGGCGCAGCCGGGGGCGCCCGGCAGCAGCGGGCTGACCTGCCCGGTGCTGTGCGCGTTGTCGAGCAGGACGAGCATCCGGCGGTCGGCCAGCAGCGAGCGGTACAGCGCGGAGCGTTCGGCGGTGCCCTCGGGGATGATGTCGGGCGGCATGCCGAGGGCGCGCAGGAAGGCGGCCAGCGCGGTGTGCGGGGTGGTGCGCTCGGCGCCGTGGCCGCGCATGTCCACGTAGAGCTGGCCGTCGGGGAACAGGTCGCCGGCGGCGTGCGCGACGTGCACGGCGAGCGCGGTCTTGCCCACACCCCCTATTCCGCAGACGGCCGCCACGGCGACGCCGCCTTCGGGGACGGCCTCGCCCGGTTCGCCCTCACCGGCCAGCAGCGCGCGCAGCCGGTTCACCACCTGGCGGCGGCCGGTGAAATCGCTCACCGCGGCGGGAAGCTGGGCGGGGCGGGGGAGTTCCTCCTCGTCGGCCGGGTCGGCGGGCTCCCCGGCGTCGGCGGCCTCGGCGGGGCGTGCCGCCTCGGCGTGCCCGGCCGTGGGCGGGGCGAGCAGCGTGGGGTCGGCGGCCAGGATGCGCTGGTGCAGGGCGGTCAGCTCGGGGCCGGGGTCCACGCCCAGCTCCTCGATGAGCGCCTCGCGGGTGTCGGTGAAGACGGAGAGGGCGTCGGCCTGCCGTCCGCAGCGGTAGAAGGCCAGCATGAGGTGGGCGCGCAGCCGTTCGCGCAGCGGGTGGTCGGCGGTGAGCGCGATCAGCTCGGAGACGACCTCGTCGTGGCGGCCGAGGCGCAGGTCGAGGTCCATCAGCGTCTCGACGACGGTCATCCGGCGCTCGGCCAGCCGGTCGCGCTGGTGCTCGGCGTACGGGCCGACGGCCCCGGCCAGCGGCTCGCCGCCGGACAGCTCAAGCGCGTCGCGCAGCAGCCCGGCGGCCTCCTCCAGGCGCCCGGCCCGGCGGGCCGTCTCGGCCTGGGCGATGTGCCGGCCGAAGACCGTGAGGTCGAGCGTGCCCTCCGGAAGTCGCAGAGCGTAACCCTTGCCGACCGACGTGAGCAGCTCCGGACGGCTGCGCGGGGAACGATCCGGCTCCAGCACCGCACGCAGCCGCGACACGTACGTGCGCAGCGCGCCGAGCGCCCGGGGTGGCGCGTCCTCGCCCCAGACCGCGTCGATCATTTCCGTCGGGGTGACCGCGCGACCTTCTCTGAGCAGCAGCATCGCCAGAATGGAGCGCTGCAGAGGCGTGCCCAGATCGAGTTCTTCCGCGTCGCGCCACGCCCGCACAGGACCGAGTACGGCGAAGCGCAACCCGGCTTCTGTGCTTTGAACCGCCATGTTGCACGTCCCCGCCGCTAATGGGAAGTTTTACGGCCAAATGATAGATCCTCGCGTGCACAGGCCAAAGGATCGGCCTGGAGCGCGCCCGTGGGATCGGTGTCACTCTTCGTTGATCGGCTGTTGATCTGCCGTTGAACCGGCCGGGTGAAGCTGAGTGCGAAGTCGAGGACATGGCCCCGTTCGACGGGGGCGGTCGTGTTCCCGCATATGCCCTTCATAGACGACGGGGCCCGCAAAACCATGCGGGTCCCGTTCCCGTTTTCCAGGGGGTTCGACCCTCCGGCGAAGGCTTGCAAGTCATATTCAACCGGCCGATAGCGCACTGCAGGTGACCGTCAACGGGGTGTAAGCGCGGTGCAGGCGGGCGGGGTTACCAATATCTCAGCACCCCGGCGACGGGGACGACCGCAAGACAGCCTCTCCCGTCCTCTCTAGGAGATCACGATGCGCCGCACCACCCGCAACCTGCTCGGCCTCGCCGCCGTCACCGCGACCGCCCTGGCGATCGCCCTCCCCGCGACCACCTCCGCCTCCGCCGCCGTCACCGCGGCGCCGGCCTCGGCCACGACCGCCACGAGCTCGTTCGACGACTTCTGGGGCTACTACTACTCGAAGCGGTACGACGGCGACTCGCGCGCCAAGGCCCGTGGCCGCGTCTGGACCGGCGGCGACGACCGCGTGCACGTCTCCGGCAAGCTCTACGACAAGGGCTCGCCGTGGTGGCTGTGCGGCTACGTGCAGGTCAAGTTCGAGAACGCCGACGGCGACGAGTGGATCAGGTGGGCCCGCAAGTGCGGTTCCTCCGGCTACACCAGCTTCCACTTCGCGGGTGAGGACGTCGACAACGCCGCCGTCCGGGTCTGCTACTGGAACACCAAGCAGCACGCCAAGAAGTACTGCGGCCGCTGGGACTACGTCTACGAGGCCGACGAGCACGAGGACGACGAGGTCTGATCCAGGCCCGGCCCGTCAGAAGACCGATCCATCGAATCGGAACGCTCCATCCGATTGAGAAAGGCCCCGCCCGGCGCGCCACGGGCGGGGCCTTTCCGCGTCACCAGAACGTGGCGGGGATCAGCCCGCCCCGGCCACTGCCGGAACGAGGGACGGAACCGGGGTCCGCACGATCTCCGGCTTCCCGGCGAGCGCGTGCAGCGCCTCGGAGAGGTGGTCGAGCGAGGCGGCGATCCACGGCAGCACCACCGGGTCGGTGGAGCGCAGCGCGGCGAGCCGGTGCTCGGTGGTGTCGCCGTAGAGCAGGCTGGTGGCCACTCGGACGCGCAGCGCCCCCGGGTCGTCGCCGAAGGCGTCGCCGGGCAGCACGCCCACGCCGTGCCGGTCGAGCAGCAGCGCGCAGAACTCCCGGACGGTCGAGACGCCCAGGCGGTCGCGCAGGTGGGTGAGGTCCGGGTAGAGGTAGAAGCCGCCCGCGGGCTGGGCGGCCGGCACGCCGGCCCCGGCGAAGCGGGCGTGCACCGCGCGGGCCACGGCCCCGTGCAGCCGGCGGCTGTCGGCCACCCGCTGGACCACGTCGTCGGGCTCGGTGAAGGCGTAGGCGGCGGCCTGCTGGACCGGCGCGGCGGGGCTCGACCAGATCTCGCTGGCCACGGCGAGCATTCGCTCGCGCAGCGGGTAGGCGGCGTCGGGGAGCCGGGCCACGCCGATTCGCCAGCCGCCGAGGGCCAGGTTCTTGCTGAGCCCGGTGGTGATCACCGTGCGCTCTGGGGCGATGTCGGCGGGGCTGAGGTAGTCGGCGGCGGGGTCGTGGACGAGGTCGCGGTAGATCTCGTCGGAGATGATCAAAAGGTCGAGGTCGCGGGCCACCTGCACGAGTTCGCGGATGGTCTGCGGACGGGCCAGGGTGCCCGACGGGTTGTCCGGGAGGGTGACGAGCAGCGCGCCGACGTCGCGGCCCTGGCTCCGGGCCCGCAGGACGGCGTCGCGCACCCCCGCCGGGTCGGGTGCGCCTCCCTCGCCGGGACGGGTGGGCACCAGCAGCGGGCGGGCGCCGACCAGGTCGGCCTGCGCGGCGTAACTGACCCAGCTCGGCATCGGGAGCACGATGTCACCCCCGATCGCGAGCAGCAGGCCGTACAGCAATGGCTTGCTGCCGGGGCCGCAGACCACCAGGTCGGGATCGGTGGCGAGGCCGCGTCGTTCCCAATATCCGGCCGCGGCGACCCGTAGGTCGGGCGCGCCGGCAACGGGTCCGTAGCCGTTGCGCTCCGAGGCCGCGATCAAACGCCGGCGCAGGGCCGGGTGGACGGGGAGCCCGGCCTCGCCGAAGGCGAGGTTAAGGACCCGCTCGCCCGCGCGCCGTCTTCGGTCGATGTCCTCGTTGGCCGCCAAGGTGGCTGACAAGGTCACGTTCACGGGGTGCCTCCTGCTTGGTTATTCGTGCCTTTTCCCAGCGTGACTGGACACAGGCATCAGAACAAGCGAGGCTTTTCGGGGGTAGGCGTAAGGAAGTCTGATGCTTGATTTGCGTAGGTTGGCGTTGATTTGCGAGTTTGCTCGCCGGGGGAGCATCGCCGCGACCGCCATGTCGCTCGGGTACAGTCCATCGGCGGTGTCGCAGCAGCTCGCGGCCCTGGAGCGGCAGGCGGGCACCGCGCTGATCGACCGCACCGCCCGCAGCGCCGAACTGACCGACGCCGGACGCCGCCTGGTCGAGCACGCCGAGCGCATCCTGTCCATGGTCGAGGCCGCCGAATCCGACCTGTCGGCCCACGCCGCGACCCCCTCCGGCCGGGTGATGATCACCGCCTTCCCCACCGGGGCGGTCGCCTTCGCTCCCGCCCTGGCCGCCTCGCTGCGCAGGCACACCGCGCTCACCCTGCGGATGCGGCAGGCCCGCTCCGGCCGGGGGATGCGCGAGGTCGAGTCCGGCGAGGTGGACATCGCCCTCGTGGACGACTGGTACGGCCGCATCCACGAGCGCTCGGCCGACCCGCTGCGGGTCTTCCCGCTGCTGCACGACCCGCTGGTGCTGGTGGTGCCGCGCAAACACCCGATGGCCGATCCCGCCCGGCCCGTGGACCTCGCCGCGCTGCGCGACGAACCCTGGATGGCCACCCCCGAGGGGGAACCGTCCAGGATCGCCGTGGACCGCCTGCTCGCCGACGTCGGCGGCGCGCTGCCGGTGCCCTGGGAGTTCGAGGGGCTCGGCGCGATCCTCGGGCTGGTCGCCAAGGGCATCGGCATCGCCGCCGTGCCCGCGCTGGCGCTGGCCGCCGGGGTGCGCGGCGTCGTCGTGCGGGAGTTCCCCGGCGAACCGCCGGGGCGCGAGATCCTGGCCATCGCCCGCGCCTCCAGCGTCCACCGGCCCTCGGTGTCGGTCACGCTGCGGGCCATGCACGTCGCGTCGCGCCTGCTCGCGGCGGACCTGGCCCCGCTCAGCCTCGCCACGCGGTAGCGTTCCGGCCGTGAGCCCTACCTACGCCATCGAAAACCTGCTGCTGCGCGGCAGCGCCCGGCTGGTCGCCGGGATCGACGAGGTCGGCAGGGGAGCGTGGGCCGGGCCCGTGGCGGTCTGCGCGGTGGTGACCGACCTGTCCGATCCGCCCGCCGGGCTCACCGACTCCAAGCTGCTCACCGCCGCGCGCCGTACCGCGCTGGCGGCCGAGATCCAGGAGTGGGCGCCGGGCATCGGCCACGGCGAGGCGAGCGCCGCCGAGATCGACGAGGTCGGCATGACCGAGGCCCTGCGCCGCGCGGCCCGCCGCGCCCTCGACGCCCTCCCCGAACGCCCTGACGTGGTGATCCTGGACGGCAAGCACGACTACATCGGCTCGCCCTGGCCGGTCCGCTGCGAGATCAAGGCCGACCAGAGCTCGATCTCGGTGGCCGCGGCGTCCGTGCTGGCCAAGGTCCGGCGCGACGCCCACATGGGCACGCTCGGCTTCCCCGAGTACGCCTTCGCCGACAACGCCGGATATCCGTCACCCGTGCACCAGGCGGCCCTGGCCGAGCTGGGCCCCACCCCGCACCACCGGCTGTCCTGGTCCTACCTGGACGACCTGCCGCAGTGGCGGCACCGCAAGAAGCACCGCGACCCGGCCGCCGCGCAGGGCCAGCTCGGACTGTTCGCCGTCTAGCCCCCCACCTCCCGCCGGAGGAACGATGAACCAGACCCGTCAGGCACGCGCCGGAGTGTTTCTGCTGGCCGCGAGGTTCCCCGGCATGACGGCCGGGCAGGTGCTCGCCGACACGGTCGAGGCGATCGTGGCGGCGGAGGCCGCCGGATTCGATGACGCGTGGATCGCCGAGCACCACTTCATGTCCTACGGCGTGTGCCCGTCGGCGGTCACGCTGGCCGGGCTGGCGCTCGGCCGTACCTCGCGGATCCGGGTCGGCACGGCGGTGAGCGTGCTGTCCAGCCGGCACCCGGTGGCGCTGGCAGAGGAGGCGGCGGTGCTGCATCACGCCTCGGGCGGCCGGTTCGTGCTCGGCGTCGGACGCGGCGGGCCGTGGACCGACCTGGAGGTGTTCGGCACCGGGCTCGACCGGTTCGAGAGAGGCTTCCCCGAATCGCTCGACCTGCTGTGCGCCGCGCTGACCCGGGACCGGGTGGGCGCCGACGGCGAGTTCTTCCGGTTCCGCGAGGTGCCGATGTCACCCGGCGGCGACGGCATGCCGCCGCCGCTCGTGGCCTGCACGTCACCCGGGACGGTCGCGCTGGCCGCCGCCCGCGGCCTGCCGATGTTGCTCGGCCTGCACATCGGCGACGAGGAGAAGGCCGCGCTGATCGCCGACTACCGGCGTATCGGAGCCGCTGGGGTCTCCGGGGCCTCCGGCGTCGAGCATGTGGCGGCGGTGGTCGGCCATGTCGCCGACACCACCGAGCGGGCGGTGGCCGAGCTGACGGCCGCCATGCCCGGCTGGCTGGAACCGGGGCTGGCCGGATACGTGCCGGTGGACGGCCGGTCCATTCCCGAACGCGACATCGCCGCCTACGTTGACCTGCTCTGCCGCATCCACCCCGTCGGCTCCCCCGACCACTGCGTCGAGAAGATCACCCGCACCTACCGGCGCACCGGCCTGCGGCACCTCGTCTACATGGTCGAGGGGGGGGGGGGCCCCCCCCCCCCCCCCCCTCGACACCATCGCGCGGCTCGGGGCCGAAGTGCTGCCCCGGGTGCGCCGCGCCTAGCAGTCCACCAGCTCCGGCTTCTGGTTCAGGATCTGCGCCCTGGGCGTGACGAAGTCACGCAGGGCCTCGGTGGCGGTGGGGTCGAAGACGGCGACACGGTGACAGTTCTGGAAGGCCAGGCGCACACCGAAGTGACGCTCCAGCGCGCCGCGCATCGAGTCACTCGCCAGGCACCGCAGGAGCTGGCCGCGGGCGGCCTCGTCCGGCGGCGGTGTCTGGTTGTCGGTGAACGCGGCGCCCGTCCGGTCACGCCGTTCGGCCAGTTCGCTGATCACCGACCACGCGTAGGGGAGCGAGTCGCGGACGCAGGCGATGAACGCCGCGTCATCGACCTCCCCCGCCCTGGCCTGGTCGAGCAGATCGTTGGGAACGGTCAGCGACATTGCTGGGTCTCCTTCCGGAAGGGACTGATTTCGACGCTAGGTAAGGCTGGGTGATCACTCCAGATGGCTACGGGGCGACACTCATGTGCGCGGGCTTGCCGAGCTGTGCCGGAATGGGACGGTTCCGCGCCTGTGCGGGACCGAACACGAACCCCGGATCGACCTGGTCGGCGAGGTCTTCCCCGACCGCGCGGTTGGCCCAGGCGGCGGCGTTGCGCAGGTGGAACTCGACCGCCTGCCGTCCGAACCGGTCCCAGTCCTTCTGCTGGGCGTCGAGGTTGCGCAGCAGGACGGCCAGCGCCGCCACGTTGGCGGGCTCCAGGTCGCCGAGCACGAACGGCCTGCCCTGTTCGAGCGCCCGGACGGCCCTGCTGTGCTGGAACCAGACCAGCAGGTCGTCGCCCACGTGGTCGCGCAGGAACTCGACGTCCTCCTCGCCCTGGACCTTGTTGCCCACGACGGCGACGCGCACGCCGTACTCGGCCGCGTAGTCGCGGTACTGGCGGTAGACGCCCACGCCCTGGCGGGTCGGCTCGGCCACCAGGTAGGTGAGGTCGAACCGGGTGAACAGGCCGGAGGCGAAGGAGTCGGCCCCGGCCGTCATGTCCACCACGACGTATTCACCGTGGCCGTCTACCAGGTGGTTGAGGTACAGCTCGACGGCGCCGACCTTGGAGTGGTAGCAGGCCACCCCGAGGTCGTCCTCGTCGAACGGCCCGGTCACCATCAGGCCGGGCCCCTCCGGGGTGGTCATGGAGAAGCGCTGGTGGATCGGATCGGACGCCTCGGCGATCTTCAGGAGCCGGGAGCCCCGGCCGGGCGGCGTGGTCTTGACCATCGCGTCGGCCGAGGTGATGCGGGGGTTGTCGCCCCGCAGGTACTCCTTGATCTCCTTCAGATGGGTGCCCATCGGGCGCGGGGTCTCCTCGGCGCCGAGGACCATGCCGAGGTGCTGGTTGATGTCGGCGTCGATCGCGACCACCGGCGCCCCGCGGCCCGCGACATATCTCGCGAACAGCGCTGACATGGTGGTCTTGCCGCTACCGCCCTTGCCGACGAAGGCTACGCGCACGCGGAGTCACTCCCCGATCCGACATCGATTATGAAAACCGTTTCTGCAACGGTTGGATGAATCATGCCACGCCGAGGCCGTGCTGTCGTCCCCCTTCGGGTGATCTCGGCGCGCCGCGTCTCCCACGCGGGCGTGTCACCGGCGTGTCGTCAGCGTGTGTCGGCTATTGGGGTCTACGGGAGATACGCCACAACCTGGCGGTCTTGTCCGTCCCGCAGGTGGCCACCACGGTCTGGCGCGGGCTGAAGGCCACCGCACGGACCCGGCCGACGTGACCGACCAGCGGCGGCAGCACCCGCTCACCGCGCGCGTCACCCAGCCACACCGTCGGATCGACCTCCCCATGCGGCTCGGGCCCGTGCATCGCGCCGACCGCCAGGATTTCGCCGTCCCACCCGATCGCCACCTGCCGGTAGTCACCGGCGGGCGTCTGGAAGACGACATCGGGCTGGTGATGGACCACCAGGCGCTCCTCCGGGGACACCAGGGGGATGTTCCAAGCCCGCACGCTCCCGGTGGGGGCGCGCACCACGACATCGGCGAGTCCGTGGGCCGGGGAGTCCTTGGCGAACAGTTGGCAGCCCTGGCCCTGGAAGGTGGCGAGGGTCTTCTCCCGGGACATGTTCCGCAGCCACACCCGCTCCTGGTCGGAGTGCACGGCCAGGAGCTCGCCGTCCGAGGTGAAGATGAGCGGGCTCTGGTCGGGGAACGGGCAGGTGAACCGGGCGATCGACCGGCCGGTGGCGGTGTCCCACAACCGCGCGGTGCCGTCGCTGCTGCTGGTGGCCAGGGTCGCGCCGTCGGGGGCGAAGCGGACGCACATGATCGGGCCTGTGTGATCGCCGAGGGTGGCGGCGCGTTTCATGGTCCGCGTGTCCCACAGCCGGACGATCTCGTCGCGGCTCGTGGTGACCAGCGTACGGCCGTCGGGGGAGAAGACCGGATCCGCGGCGTCGGTGTGCCCCTTCAGGACGGTGATCAGCCGGCTGGTGGCCATGTCCCACAGCCGCACGGTGCCGTCCTGGCTGCCGGTGGCCAGCACGCGCCCGTCCGGGCTGAAGACCACCGAGTACACGTAGTGGGTGTGACCGCCGAGCGTGGCGACCGGCTTCATCGTGGTCAAATCCCACAAGCGGGCGGTCCCATCCAGACTGCTGGTGGCCAGCACCCGCCCGTGCGGGCTGAACGCGACGTTCCAGAGTTCGTCAGGATGCTCGAACACGGCGTAAGCGGCAGTGGCGGTCGCGGTCGTGCTTGTCCTGGACGCCGTACCGGCCGTGCGCGCCGACGCCACAGAGCGCGGCGGAGACTTCAACGCGTTGGCCAACGCCACCAACGCCGGCACCCCCGCCATCGCCCCCACCCCCAACGCCGCCAACAACACCCGCCGCCGCGCCACCACCCGCTCCCCTTCCCCACCACCCCGCGGAGCGGCCCCCACGTCTCCCCCGGCGATGCTATCCGCCTCTCCAACGCGACCGCCCGTAGAACGTGCGCCCCGTGGCTCGGCCTCGGCGTCTCGCCCGGCTACGGCCTCGCCCAGCTCGGTCGCCATGGCGGGTCCGGCCTCCTGGACAGGTACGTCCCTGGGGACGGCGGGCGTGGGTTCCACACCTCGGGTGTCCGCAGTCGCGCCTCTCGCACCCCAGGCGGTCACCGCCGGAGGGTGAGGCGCGGGAGCCGCGCGCCTGTTGGTCGCCGCCGTGGTCTCGGTGCCCCAAGAGACGGCGGCCTCAGATTCCGCACCCCGGGCGTCCGCAGACGTGGTGCCCGCACCCCGGCCGTTCGTGGGCGTGGTGCCCGCGCTCACGGTGTCCGCAGGCATGGGTTCCGTGCCCCAGGTGGCGGTGGCCGGAGATTCCGCGCCCTGGGGGACGGCAGGTCGCCGCTCACCGCCTCCCGCGTCGGCGGTCGGAGGCTCCGTGGCTGAGGGGCTCACGGCTTGGGTATTCGCAGCCGCGCCCCTCCCGTCCCATGCGGTCGCGGTCTGAGGGGGCGTGCTTCGGGGGACGGCGGGCCGGAAGGCGCCGCTGCCCGCGACCGCAGGCGGAGAATCCGGGGGCCGGGCGGCAGCAGGCATGGGCGTGGGAGGGGCTTGCTCAGTGGGGGTGGTCGGGGGCGTTGTGGGGCCCGGGATGGTCAGTTTGGCGATGCGGCGGCGGGCGGAGGTCCACGCGGCTACCTGTTCGTCTGTCAGGCCGCAGGCGGCGACGAAGGCGATCAGTAGTTCCTCGCGTGGCAGGCGGTCGCGTTGGAGGGCGGTGGCGAGCGTGTTGTGCGGCAGAAACCGTCCGGCCGAGGCGGCGCGCTGCGATATCTGCCGAAAGGTGAGTCCTGACCAGGCGCGAAGCTGGCGTAACGACCGGGTGAATTCACTGACCGTGTGCAGTCGTGCCGGATCTGGTGCGGCGTCATCCATTCCGTCACCGCCTCCCCAAGGCGATCGGCTGTTCAAGTATGTCTCGTTCCGGTCGCCTCACCCCCGTTGAGCTGGCCGGATATATGTAGACAAATCTGACCATAGCAGAACGGAGAATTGCATTGCCATACTCCGCTGCTCGGTCAAGACTCGGGTGACAATTGATCGGGACCCATGGCGCGATATCCCGATTTCGAGTCTACGGGAATCGGCTGATGAACTTTCAATTCAAACCGTCCACCGAAAAGGCGTCCGAACGGTTGCGGCTCGCCGAGCACGGCACCCTGCCGCAGGGCGACTGGTTCAGGACGGGCGCGGTCACCCTCCCCAGCGTCACCATCCACCCCCTCCCCAGGTCGCCGCCGCCCACCGGCAGGTGGCCGCCGACCACACCCGCGCGGCAAGATCGTCCTACACGTCTCCTGACCCACCCCCCTCGCCGGTTGACCTTGTCGCGACGTCAACGTTTCTAATGACGGTTGAGCGGCGGTCGACGCCGGGAGTGGCGGGAGGGGATCGGCATGGTCAAGATCGCGCGTGGGCTGCTGTACTTCGTGGTGCCCGGCGAGCTGCTGCTCGTGGTGCTGCTCGTCGCAGGGGTCGCGCCGCCGCGGCCGGTGCTGGTGGCGGCGGAGATCGTCGTGCTGCTCGTGCTGGCGCTGGAGGCGGTGACCGCCTACCGGTTGTTCCGGGCCGGACGGCGGGCGGGCGCCACGCGGCGGGCCGCGCTGACCGCGACCGTCGATCAGATGGTGCCCGGCCCGGTCCGCCTGGTGGTGCTGTTCGAGCTGAAGGGCATGGCGAGCCTCCTCCTCTGGATCGCGCGCCGCCGCCACGGCGTGCCGCGCGGGGCCATCGCGGTGTCCTACGTCAAGGAGCAGGCCACGATGACCCTGCTCATGCTCTTCGCCATGGTCGTGGAGGCGGTCGCCGTGGACCTGATCCTCGTCGCGATGGACGCGCCGGGCCCCGTGCGGTTCACGCTCCTGGCCATCGACGTCTACGGGATCCTGTTCGGCCTGGCCTTCGCCGCCGCCTGCGCCACCCGCCCGCACGTGGTCACGCCGGGCGAACTGCGCGTCCGCTACGCCGCCTACTTCGACGCCCGCGTGCCCATGGCGCTGATCGCCTCGGTGCGCCAGGCCCGAAACCTCAATGAGAACAGCATGGTGCGCGTGGCCGACGGCAGGCTGAGCGTGGTGGTCGGGTCGCAGACCAACGTCGTGGTCGAGCTGACCGAGCCGGTCACCGTCACCCGTCCGCTGGGGCGGCAGGCCGAGGTCCACACGATCCGGTTCTTCGCCGACGACCCCGCCGCCGCCGTACGGGCCCTGCGCGGCGCGGCCGAGCGTCCCGCCTCCGCCGCCGCGCACTGACGGGGGAGGCGTCCGGGCGCGGCGGGCGTCAGCGGCACACGGTGTCGAGGGAGTCGGGGTCCCCAGGGGAGGTCGCGGATTCGCCTACTGTGTCGGAACCCGCCGCCGAGGTCGCGCGCGGCCGGGCCCGGTGCCGGTCGGAGGCGGCGATGGACTGCGTGACCTTGTTCCGGATCAGCCGGTAGTCGGGCGCGGCGGTGTCGATCATCGGCGGGACGAACTGCACGCTGGTGATCGGGGCCTCCTTGACCCGCTCGGACAGGTTGACCAGCTCCGGCAGCAGGTACTGCGGGATGTCGGTGGAGACGGCGCGCTTGGCGGCGTGCGCGAGAGCGTCGAACCCGCGCAGCAGGGTGACCGGGTCGGCCTGCTTGGCGACGGCGTTGAGCAGGCAGCGCTGCCGCGACATGCGGACGTAGTCGCTGCTGTCGGTGCGCGAGCGGCCGAACCACAGGGCGGCCTCGCCGGAGAGACGGCGGGTGCCGGCCGGGATGTGGCCCTCGTTGCGCCTGCCGTACACGATGGGGTCCCTGATGGTGACCGTCACGCCGCCCATGGCGTCGATGAGCTGCGCGAAACCCCGCATGTCGACCATCGCGTAGTAGTCCACGTCCAGGCCGAGGACGCCGCTCACGGTCTCCTTGAGCAGGGTGGGGCCGCGCGAGCCGTTCTGGACGCCGGGGACGATCTCGGGGTGCTCCTCGGCGTACTGGTAGACCTCGTTGAGCAGGCCGGGACTGTGCGGGGGCTCGCCGCTGAAACCCCATGGGAAGCGGGCGCGGGCGGGGCCGGGCGGCATCGGCACGTGCTGCAGGTTGCGGGGGAGGCCGAACAGCACGGTACGGCCGGTCTCGGTGCTGATCGTGGCGAGCGTGATGCTGTCGGTGCGGACGCCGTACCGGTTGGGGGCGGCGTCGGCGCCGAGCAGCAGGACGTTGAGCCTGGTGCGGCCCTTCCAGGGGTCGGGCGTCTGGGCCGCGCCGGGGGCGAACACGCTGGTCACCAGGTCGCTGGAGAGGTAGGCGAGGCGGGCCAGGAGCAGCGTGGGGGTGACGACGATCACGCACAGCAGCACCACCAGGCCGGTCACCAGCGGCCCGCCGCCGTCGGCGGGGCGCACCAGCCGCCAGGAGCCGACGATCACGGCCACCCAGACCAGTGCCACGGCGATCAGCGCGGCGGCGAGTCCGGTCAGCCACCCGGGCTGGACGGCGAGCGTCAGCAGCCGGGCTCGATGACCGGTGACCAGGACGACGGCGGCGATCACGACGGCGAGTTGCAGCGCGAGCAGCCCGAGCCCGGCCCGCCCCCGCCAGGCGACCAGATGCGCCAGCCCCCACAGAACCGCGGACCCTGCGGTGAGCGCGAGCCCCTTCCTGAGCCCGAACTCCCGCCCCCGCACATCCCGACCACGACTCCGACTCCCACGCCGCGTCACCACCCCACGCCCCCGCGCATGCCGCCCCCGCCTCGGCCGTGGTCCCCCCTCGATCCCGGACGGCGCCCCCACCCGCCGCCAATCGCGCTGGTATCCCCCTCCACCGTGCTGCCCATCGGACTGCCCATGCGGCTCCGCGCCGACACGACGACCACGCTCGGATTCCTGCCCCTGCCGCCCTGCCCCAGGCCCCCACCACCGCCTGTCGGGCTGCTCACCCGACGCGTGTCCCTGCTCGGGCTGTGTCCGGGCCGGGGGGTGGTCGACGCCGGGGGGCTCCCCAAGGGAGGAGTCCGTGTCTCGGGGGCCGTGTTCGCCGTTGGAGGGGGCGTGGCCGGCGTGGTCTTCGTTTGTCGGCTCTGGGGTGTCGTGGGAGGGGAGGGGGCGGAGGTCGGGGTTGGTGTCGTCGTCGGTTGGGTCGTAGCGGTTGGGGCGGGGGGTGGGGGGATCGTTGTGGGTGCGGTGGGGGCGGCGGCCGGTGCCGCGTTGGCGGCGGCGGGCGGAGCTGCCGGGGTCGCGCCTGGTCAGGCCGCCGGGTTTGTCGTGGTGGCCGTTGCCTCGGGCGGGGTCTCCGTTGTCGTGCTCGTACCGGTCGTACTTGTCGTGCATGTCGCGACGCCGCCGTCCGGGACGTGGGCCGGGGCCGGTGAATCCGGGGGTGCCCCAGCGCACGCCGTCGCGTCCGTGGCGGTGGCCGTTGCCAGAGGTGTCGCCGCCGTCCTGCTCGCCGTCCCGTTCGTCGGCGCGATCTTCACCGTCGCCGTCGTCCGGCCCGTCGCCCTGTCGGCCGCTGTGTTCGTCACGCATCGCCGCCGCCCCCTCACAACCATGCTCAATGAGGAAGCCCATCACAGGGCTCGCGCTTTCACCCCTGACGTGGGCAAAACCCAAGGTAAAGTTCCCCGCCGCCGCCCCCGCCGAACACCCGATGTTTCACGTGAATCATTGGCCGTTCGGACGAAGGGGCGACGCGAACCACACCTCGGCGAATCCCAGGCGGCTGGCGGTCAGGCGCGTTCTTCGGTGCGGCCCGCCTCCCACCGCGTGTGGAAGGAGCCCTCCTCGTCCACGCGCCGATAGGTGTGCGCCCCGAAGAAGTCGCGCTGCGCCTGAGTGAGCGCCGCGGGCAGCCGTTCGGCCCGCAACGCGTCGTAGTACGCCAGCGCCGACCCGAACCCCGGAGCCGGGATGCCGAGCTTGGCGGAGGTGGCGACCACGCCGCGCCACGCGTCCTGCGCGTCGCCGAGCGCCTCGCTGAAGTGGTCGTCGGTGAGCAGCGTGGCGTTGCCCGGGTCCGCTTCGTAGGCGCCGCGAATCCGGTCGAGGAACCGGGCCCGGATGATGCAGCCGCCCCGCCAGATCGTCGCCATCGAGCCGAGGTCGATGCTCCAGTCGTACTCCGCGCTCGCCGCCTGGATCTGGTTGAACCCCTGCGCGTAGGCGATGATCTTCGACGCGTACAGCGCCTTCTCGACGTCGTCCGGCGAGACCTCGTCCCGCAGGTCGCTCGGGCCGGGCAGGCCGCGTCCGGAGCGGCGCAGATCGGCGTGGCCGGAGACCGATCGGGCGAAGACCGCCTCGGCGATGCCGCTGACCGGGACGCCCAGGTCGAGGGCGGTCTGCACGGTCCAACGGCCGGTGCCCTTCTGCTCGGCCTGGTCCTGGATCACGTCCACGAACGGCTTGCCGGTCTTCGCGTCGGTGTGCGCGAGCACTTCGGCGGTGATCTCGATCAGGTACGACTCCAGCCGCCCCGAGTTCCACGAGGTGAACACCTCGGCGATCTCGGCGGGCGACATCCCGGCGCCCTGGCGGAGCAGGTCGTACGCCTCGGCGATGAGCTGCATGTCGGCGTACTCGATGCCGTTGTGCACCATCTTGACGAAGTGGCCCGCGCCGTCCGGTCCGACGTGGACGCAGCACGGCGTTCCGTCCACCTTGGCGGCGATGCTCTCCAGCAGCGGCCCGAGGGCCCGGTAGGACTCCGCGGAGCCGCCCGGCATGATGCTCGGGCCGTTCAGCGCGCCCTCCTCGCCGCCGGAGATCCCGGTGCCGACGAAGTGCAGGCCGCGCTCGCGCAGCGCCGCCTCGCGCCGCCGGGTGTCGGCGAAGTGGGCGTTGCCGCCGTCGACGATCATGTCGCCGGGTTCGAGCAGGTCCGCGAACTCGTCGATCACCGCGTCCGTCGGCGCGCCCGCCTTGACCATGATGACCAGCCTGCGGGGGCGTTCCAGCGAGGCGACGAACTCCTGCGCCGACTCGGCGGGCACGAAGTGACCCTCGTGCCCGAATTCTTCCACCAGCGCCTTGGTCTTGGCCGTGGTCCGGTTGTGCAGCGCCACGGAATGACCATGCCTGGCGAGGTTGCGGGCCAGGTTGCGGCCCATTACCGCGAGGCCGGTGACCCCGATGACTGCCTTATCCGCCATGTCGGCTCCTTGCCGTCTCTTCGCCGTGTCTCCCGATCATCCTGCATCCTCACCGGGACGCGGCGACGCCCAGGTCCCGGCCCGGCCCGGGTCACGCCGTCAGGTCGACGACCACCTTGATGTCGTCGGGGTCGGGTTCCATCGCCTCGGCGACGTCCGCCAGCGGAATCCGCCGGGTGATCAACCGGCTCAGCCAGGAACGGTCGGCCGCGGCGAGCGCGACGGTGGCCAGTTGGTAGTGCCGCAGGTTGGCGTTCACCGAACCGAAGATCACATTGTTCTCCAGCACGATCTCCCGGCTGATCGCCCCCGCGTCCACCCGCAGGTCGCGCCCGGATGTGGACACGCCCGTGAGGCAGACGATCCCGCCGGACGCGATCTTCTCCATGGCGTCGAACACGAGCCGCCCGGCGCCGGTCGCCTCGATGATGATGTCGGGGCCGGTGTCGCCGACCGCCTCGGCGATCGTCCCCGTGTGGTACTCGGCGCCCAGGGCGCGCACCAGCTCGGGCTTGATCCCTTCGGTGACGCGGTCCAGCACGGCCACTTCCAGGCCCCGCTGCCTGCCCAGCAGGGCGGCGAGCAGGCCGATCGGCCCGGCCCCGGTGACCAGGACGCGGCGGGGTTCGAACCAGGCCCGTGCCCCGATGCGCTCGATCTGGTCCCATGCCTTGGCCAGCACGGTCGTGGGCTCCATTAGCACGCCCAGGTATTCGAGCGCCGGATCGAGCTTGACGGCGTAGCCGGCCTCGATGGTCCACCGCTCGCTGCCGAAGCCGTCGAGCTGTTTGATGCCGCGTTCGACGTAGCGGTTGTTGCGGCACATGTCGAACTCGCCTTGGGCGCAGGCCCCGCACGGCACCGGGTCGGGCCGCCGGACCACGCCGACGACGAGGTCTCCCTCGGTGAATCCGGAGCCCGCGGGGGCCTGGACGACCCGGCCGAGCGACTCGTGGCCGAGGATCAGCCGGTCGTGGCCTTCCGGCGGCCAGCCGTACTCGCCGGAGGCGATCTCCCGGTCGGTGCCGCAGATGCCCAGGGCCAGTCCTTGCACCAGCAGGTCGTCCCGGCCGGGCACGGGATCGGGCACGTCTTCCACCCGCAGCGACCCCTTCTGGCCGGGTTCCACGGTGATCGCACGCATGCCGTCCTCCTGCTCGATGCCCCGTACCTGCGCATTTACCCCTGAGTTCAATGCTTAGGCCCACAGTGCGTCTGGGGTTGATTTGAGGTGCTTTGAGAGGGGTGTCGCCTGCACGGCAGACGAACACCTGAGATACTTGAAGCCAGGGCTTCCCCGCCATGACGGCCATCCGCGCAGCAGTATCCCTCGGGAGGGCCATGAATATCGTCCCTGTTCGCAGCACCCATCAACCAGCACGATCATGAAGGTCCAGACGAAGAGACGCGCCAGAGACGTCGTTCTCGCCCTGACCTACGCCTGCACGGTCCGCGCCCATGAGATGGTCTTCGGCCATCATCCCGACCTGCCCACCCTGGAGCGCGGCACCTCCTGGGAGCCCCGCCTGGTCAGCCGCCACCAGGAACTGGTGGAGATGTTCTCGCGGCTCCTCCTCGTCCGCCTGCGCGCCCGCGTCGATCGCCTCGCCTCGCTGGAGGCCGAGTGCCTTCGGCGTGCCACGGAGGCGACCCTCCCCGGCGCGGTGCTGGCGGCGGGCCGCCACGCTCTCACCTGCCGTCACCCCGCCGTCGTACTGCGGGCCGTCCTCTGGGTCCTCTCCCCGATACGGCGGCGTGAATTCCGTCGCACCCACGTCCTGGCCGCCAAGCTCGCGGCCATGGCCCGCACCACGGTGATCGAGGCCGGGGCGGCCCACGATCCCGTCGTCCGCACCCGGCTGCTCGCCGCCACCCGCTACCAGGCCACGCGAGACGCCCTCGACTTCACCCTCGGCGACCCCTCGCTCGCGGGGCCGCCCGACCGCCTCCTCGCCGAGCTGGACTGGCTCGACACCCATCTCCCTCCGCGCGAGGGACGTTCCTGAGCCGTACCCCCCGGCCCCCGGGGGCGGCTCACGCCCCGCCCGCCCTACCTGAGTAGGGGGGTACTCTCTCGCTCCGCCGCCATCGGCGTCATGGTGTATGCGTTCGTCCGTGTGGGGGACGAGCGTTCCATCCTGCCCGGAGGACGGCATGGCCAAGGAACACGTGGGTGAGATCCGGATCAGCAAGCGGGTCGTCCGGATCGCGCATGAGGTGTACCCGCTGGCGAACATCTCCCGGGTGCAGACCCTCAAGCTGGTGTGGGGCGGCAAGTACGCGACCTACTACCCGCTGAGGGAGATCGCCGCCCTGATCGTGCTGGTCGGTGTGGCCGTGGTGGCGCTCGACGTGGTGCTGCCGGAGCTGGACGTCGACATCGGCTACGACATCGAGGGCGCGGTCCGGCAGTTCATGCCGTACGCGCTGGGCCTGGCGGGGATCCGGGCGGCGTACCTGCTGGTCGTGCTCTTCTACCGGATCGTGATCAGGCGGCCCAGGTACGCGCTGGTGATCGAGGCGGCGGGCACCCAGTACACCGCGCTTTCCGGCAGCGACCACCGGGAGATCCACCGGATCAAGGGCGAGATCGTGTCCGCCATCGAGGACCCGCCGTCCGAGGAGCGGACCATCCACGTCAGCGGGGACCTGGTGGTCGGCGACAAGGTCGGCAGGGACAAGTACCACCAGGACGGGACCGGCAACAGGATGACCTTCAACAGTTAGGCGAGGGAAGGGGCTGGGACGGATGCCGGACTACGTGTTCGGGGACAAGGTCGGACGCGACAAGTACACGCAGAGCGGTAACAACAACACATTCACCGTCAACAACTCGGAAGGCGTGTCCCGGGCGGACCTCGACGCCGCCGTCGCCGAACTGCGCGCCTTCGTCACCCGGCTGACCAGGGACGGCGTGGTCGCCCCCGACGGAACGATCACCGACCCCGGCGCGGTCGTCGCCGCCGTCGAGGCCGAACCGGGCCGCCTGCGCGCACTCGGCACGGCCGTCGCGGGCGGCGCCAAGGACGCGGTCCTGGCCGTCGTCCGGGAGGGCGTCGCCGCGCTGGTGGTGGCCCTGGTCTCCCGCACCTGACCCGCCGCCGGTGCCCGGCGGCGGGCCACAGGCGTGCCGTCCACTCCCGTTCGTCCTGGCCGCTGCGGGCCAGGGTGGTCAGCCAGGCGGCCTCGCTGAACGACCGGCCGATGACATAGGCGGTGAGCGTGTTCAGCGCCTGGTCGGCGCCTTCCAGCGAGAAGCCGCCCTCCTCGAAGACGCCGAGCATGGCCTCGGACAGCCGCAGCACGTTGGGCCCCAGGTAGGCCACCCCGGTCTCGCCGAGCACGACTCACCTACGACTCCGGACGCGGTGACGACTGCCTGGCCGAGTACGTCCGGGCCGCCCGCGAAGTGCCGCTGGACTGCCCGCCCGGCACCGCGCCGTCCTACGGCAGCGCCGGTTACGCGGTGCTGGGCCGCGTCGTGGAGGTGCTGACCGGCCGGACATGGGACCGGGCGCTGAAGGAGCGGGTCGCCACGCTGCCGGACGGCACGCCGTACGTGCTGGTCGGCATGCGCGCCACCCCCATGGTCGGCCCAGCCGGCCTGAGAGCGGTGCTCTTGACGAACGACGCTCACATAAGAGAGCATTGCTCTCGAACGTGAGGAGTGCTGACATGGAGAAGCTGTTCTACCGGGGACCGTCGCTCGACGCGCTGCAGGCCGAATACGCGTTCCGGGGACGGATCGACGAGGCGGCGCCGGTGCGCTCCGAGTCGAGCGTGATCGTGGACGCCGACCCGTGGACGGTATGGTCCGTGCTCGCCGACCTGCGCCGCTGGCCCGAGTGGACGCCGGGTCACCGCGTGCTGGAACTCGGCGACATCGCCCCCGGCGAGCCGTTCGTGTGGCGGCTCGGGGGAGTCAAGATCAGGTCGAGGTTCGCCGTCGTCTCACCCGGCAGGGAACTGACCTGGACCGGCGTGTTCCTCGCTTACCAGGCGGTGGACCGGCAGACCCTCGAACCGCTCCCCCGCGGCCGGACCAAGGTGACCATCCGGGAGTCGCTGGCGGGGCCGCTGGTGCCCCTGATCTTCTCCTCGGCGAAGCTCCGCGCCGCGCACGAGAGTTATCTGAACGCGCTCAAGAACGCGGTGACGCGTATCCCGCAGACCGGATAAGTGGTTACCTGTCACAGTATGGAAATGCGATGCACGCAATGCGACGGGCAGGAGCTGGAACCGGGGTTCATCGAAGACAACGGGGAGGCGTCACAGGGATACGCGCGCTGGATTCCCGGCATTCTGGAACGCGGGCTGTTCGGCGGCGCGCGGCGCATGGGTAAACCCCGCTGGATAGTCGACGCCTTCCGCTGCGTGCGGTGCTCCCATCTTGAGCTGTTCGTCCGCCCCAAGGACTGAACCCCTCACGGCGACGGCGGCGGGTCGACCATGAGATTGATCGCCGTCTCCGGCGGCACCTGCGTCGACGGCAGCGGCGTCTGATCGGTGATCGTCCCCTCCTTGCCGGTGGCGAGCGGCCGGCCGTCCGGGGCGTTGACCCTGACGTCGGTCAGGCCGAGCTGCTTGAGCAGCGTCCGGGCCGTGGCGCTGTTCATCCCGCGCACCTCGGGCACGGTGATCCCGCCGGTCGCCCCGGTGGTTCCGGGCGGTGCCTGCGTGGGCTGCGTGGGTTGAGTGGGCTGCGTGGGCTGCCCGGTGAAGGGCGACGGGTCGGGGGTGGACGGCTGCTCGGAGGAGGTCAGCTCACCAGGCCCGCCCACGGTGGGCGGGTTCGGAATGCCGCCGGTGAAGACGATGGCCAGGGCCCAGCCGACCGACAGCAGCGCCATCACCACCCCGATGATCAGCAGCGCGATGGACAGATGCCTCGGCATCGTTCGCGGCGGAGGCGACGGCGGCGGAGGGGGCGGCGGGGGCCACGGGTAGTGGCCGGGCTGGGGGTAGCTCACGATGCCTCCACTGGTGTCCGGAGGCCGGGTGCCGGACCGGGCCTCCCTGCGCTCCCCCTGATGTGGTCACCTGGTTCCAAGCCTGGCACATCTCCGCGCCGGACGCGTCGGCGGGTTCAGCGCCATCGCGCGTCGAGCAGCCCGCCGTACGCGGCGCGCAGTTCGGCGGGATCGACGCCCAGGGCGTCGTGCAGCACCGCCTCCGACCGCCGGTCGGCGTCGGCCCGCGCGGCGCGGACGGCCGTGATCGTCTCTTCGGCGAGCGTCCGGCTGTCGAGTCTCAGCGCGCGGGGCGCGAACTCGACGCCCAGCACCCGGCCGCGCGCGTCCACCGTGGCCGAGACCGAGCCGCTCGGCCCTGCGCCGGTGCCGGTGATCTCGTCGATCTCGGCCTGCGCGGGCGCCACGCGGGAGAGGACCGTCTCCGCGTCACGCGCGGCCTGGAGCACGTCGGTGACCAGCGCGGACAGTTCGCGGTGGCCGAGCCGCAGGGCGCGCGGGTCGAGGTGCAGATGGCTGATGTCCGCCTGGCCGTCGGCGGTGGCCCGCGCGAGCCCGCCGGGGCTCTCCGCGCGCCCGGTGACCTCACCGAGCCGGGCCTGCGCCTCCCGCAACCGGAGCAGCGACTCCTGCCCCTGCCGCAGGACCTCCTCCAGTAGCGCCGAATCGCTCGAAGAACCGGACTCCGGCAATGACATTCGGTGCTCCCCGCGTTATCGGCAATGGCCTATGCGGTTAATGTTACATAAACAGGTTGATGTACCACTTGCTGGCTAGCATCTGCGCGGTGGGCACCAATTTCCAGATCGACCATCAAGAAGTGTGGCAAAACGCCCAGCAAATGAGCGCACACGGCGAAGACTACGTCGCGGCGCTCGCGCGTTTGAGGGAACGCGGAGCGGGCGGCGCCGCCTGGGGCGACGACGGTCTGATAGGTGAATTCACCATGGCGTACGGCGACTGCCTGCTGACCGGGATGACGGCCCTGACCGGGCTCGGCGCGGTGATCGGCGACACCGGCGGCGCCCTGGGGGCGGTGGTCGCCCGCACCCGCGCGGCCGAGGAGGGAAGCCGTCCCGATCCCGGTGCCATGACCGGGCCGATCTAGGAGCCCGGCGATGGGAGTGACGCGCTCTACTACTACGCCGGGTTCCTGGCCGATCAGGGCCGGGAGGACGAGGCGCTGGCCTACTACCACCAGGCCGCCGACGCCGGATCGGACGCCGCCTACGACGAACTCGGCGAGATCTACCGGCGACGGGGCGACCTCGCCGCCGCCGAGGACAACTTCCGCAAGGGCATCGAGGCGGGCTGGATCAGCGCCGTGCTCCGCTACGCCCGCATGCTCCGCCAGGAGGGCCGCGCCGCCGAGGTGGCCGCCCTGGTGCCGGTGGCCGTGGAACTCGACGCCACCCCCGAAGATCTCGGGGAGCTGACCGGCGAGGGGTGAGCCCTAGCGGCGGATGGCGCGGCCGGGCAGCGCGGACAGCACCAGCTCGCCGTCGGCGACGACCGCCTCCCCGGCCACGAACACGTGCCGGTAGCCCGTGGACGGGCGGGTGCTGGCCTCGTAGGTGGCCTGGTCGCTGACGGTGGCCGGGTCGAACACCACCAGGTCGGCGTCGCAGCCCGCCTGGACGCGGCCCTTGCGCCGCAGCGCGGGCACCGAGTCGCCGAGCACCCGCGCGGGCAGCAGGGTGGCGCGGGACACCGCGTCGAGCAGGCTCAGCGCGCCGGTCTCGCGGACGTAGTGGCGCAGCACCTTGGAGAACGTGCCCGCCGTGCGCGGGTGGGTGACCGCGGCCGGGGGCAGCGGCCAGGCGTAGGGGTCGGCCACGCCGGAGGTCCAGGTCAGCGGCATCGCGTCGGAGCCGATCACGGTCGAGTCGGCGAGCAGCGCCCGGTCGAGGAACGCGTGGTCGGCGGGCACCTGGTCGTCGAGCATGTGGATGATCGCCAGGCCGCCGGGGTCTTCGGCGCGCAGCTCGGCCAGCCGGACGGCGTCGGCCACCCGCTCGCCGGTGCGGGCGTAGACGATCGACCGGGGCGTGATGCCCCAGTTCGCCAGGCGCTCGGGGGCCAGGAACGATGCGCCGATGCCGGTCATGCCCGCGCCGTACGGGTACGCCTCGGTGGAGACCCGCGCGCCCTCGGCGCGGACCCCCTCCACCAGGCCGAGCACCCGGTCGATCTGCCGGATCGAGGTGCTGTTGATGTGGCAGTAGTGCATGTGCGCGCCGGTCTCGGCGGCCACCCTGGTCAGCTCCACGGCCCCGTCGATCAGGATGTCGGGCACGCGTTCGACCAGCTCACGGGCGTGCGTGTAGGTCGGCACGCCCGCCGACGCGGCCAGCGCGGCCACCGCGGCGTACTCCTCGTGGGCGACCCCTGGCGCGTAGCCCATCAGCACGCCGATGCCGAGCGCGCCGTTGGCCAGTTCGCTGCCGAGCAGTTCGAGGATCTCGTCGAGGGCGCGGCCCCGGGCGGGGGCCTGCCAGCGGGGGTCGCCGACGCGCCGCAGGGTGGCGGTGAGCCCGCCGCCGGGGGGCATGCCGCCGATCACCGCCATCCTGGCCTGGGCCCAGGAGGCGGAGAAGCCGAAGTTGAGCGGACGGCCCTCGTCGGTGGCCTCGCCGTACGCCTCGGCGACGGGCGTGGCCCCGGCCTCCAGCTCCAGCGCGGTGGTGACGCCGTCGAGCGCCTGCAGCCGGTGACCGGCGAGGCTCTGCGCGTGGCTGTGCATGTCGATCCAGCCGGGCGCCACGGCCAGCCCATGGACGTCGAGCGTGCGGCGGCCGTCGAGAGGCGTCGTGGAGACCGCGGTGATGAGGTCTCCCGTCACCCCGACGTCGGCCACGGCGTCGTGGTTCGTCTCCGGATCGAGCACTCGCCCGCCACGGAGCACCAGATCGTGCGTCTCGGCCACCGGCCGATCATATCTGGGCCGGGCGGCCGGTTCGGGGTATGACAGGGGGGCGACGGACTTTCCGAATCGGCGAAATATGCGTGACTCGATGATGAGGAGGCCGCGGATGGCGGCGTTGCGCAGTTATGTGGCGGGGGCCTGGCACGCCCCGCCCGAGCCCGGAGGCACCCCGCTGCTGGACGCGGTCACGGGTGAGGAGGTCGCCGTCGTCGGCGACGCGCACGCGTTCTGGGAGCCCGCGCTCGACTACGGACGCCGCACGGGCGGGCCCGCGCTGCGCGAGCTGACGTTCCACCAGCGCGCCGCGCTGCTCAAGTCGCTCGCGTCCTACCTGCGCGAGCACCGCGAGGAGCTGTACGGCCTGTCGCTGCGCACCGGGGCGACCCTCGCCGACGCCCGCTTCGACGTGGACGGCGGCATCGGCGTGCTGTTCTCCTACTCCTCCAAGAGCCGCAGGGAACTGCCCAACGACACGATCCACCTGGACGGCGGCGTGGAGCCGCTGGGCAAGGGCGGCACGTTCGCCGCCCAGCACGTCTACGTGTCCGCGCCCGGCGTGGCGGTGCAGATCAACGCGTTCAACTTCCCGGTGTGGGGGCCGCTGGAGAAGTTCGCGCCCGCGTTCGTGGCCGGAATGCCGACGCTGATCAAGCCCGCGAGCCAGACGGCCTACCTCACCGCGCGCCTGGTGGAGCTGATCGCCGAGTCCGGGATCCTCCCCGAGGGGGCGCTGCAACTGGTCTGCGGCGGCCCGGGGGGCCTGCTCGACCTGCTCACCGAACAGGACATGGTGGGCTTCACCGGGTCGGCGGCCACGGCCGCGCGGCTGCGCGCGCATCCGGCGGTGGCCGAGCGGTCGATCCGCTTCAACGCCGAGGCCGACTCGCTGAACTGCTCGATCCTCGGGCCCGACGCCACGCCGGGCACGGCCGAGTTCGACCTGTTCGTCGGCCAGCTCGTCACCGAGGTGACGGTCAAGGCGGGGCAGAAGTGCACCGCGATCCGGCGGGCGCTGGTCCCGGCGCCGGTGCTGGGCGACGTGGCGCAGGCCGTCGCGGACGCGCTGGCGGGGGTGCGGGTCGGCGACCCGGCCGATCCCTCGGTGCGGATGGGCGCGCTGGCGAGCCTGGCCCAGCGCGAGGAGGTCCGCCGCGCGGCCGGTCTGCTGGCCCGCGCGGGCAAGGTCGTGTACGGCGACGCCGAGCGCGTCGAGGTCGTCGGCGCCGACCCGGAGCGCGGCGCGTTCATGTCCCCGCTGCTGGTGGTGGCCGACGACTCCGGCCGTGCCGAGCCGCACGAGGTGGAGGCGTTCGGCCCGGTCAGCACGCTGATCCCGTACTCGACGGCGGAGCAGGCCGTGGAGCTGGCCGCCCGGGGCCGGGGCAGCCTGGTGGGCTCGGTGGTCACCGCCGACGAGAACTTCGCCCGGCTGACCGTGCTCGGCCTGGCCCCCTGGCACGGGCGGCTGTTGGTGCTGGACTCGTCGTCGGCGGGGGAGTCCACGGGCCACGGCTCGCCGCTGCCGATGCTGGTGCACGGCGGACCCGGCCGCGCGGGCGGCGGTGAGGAGCTGGGCGGGATCAGGGGAGTGCTGCACCACATGCGGCGCACCGCCGTCCAGGGCGGCCCGGCGGTGCTTGCGGGCGTCACCGGCCGGTGGGTGCCGGGCGCGCCGAGAGAGGTCACCGTGGTGCACCCGTTCCGCAAGCACCTGGAGGAGCTGCGGCCAGGCGACACGGTGGTGGCGGGCCCGCGCCGGGTGGAACTGGCCGACATCGAGCACTTCGCGGAGTTCACCGGCGACACCTTCTACGCGCACACGGACGAGGAGGCGGCCCGGGCGAACCCGTTCTTCGACGGGCGGGTGGCGCACGGCTATCTGGTGGTGTCGCTGGCGGCCGGGCTGTTCGTGGACCCGGATCCGGGGCCGGTGCTCGCCAACTACGGGCTGGAGAACCTGCGGTTCCTGACCCCGGTCTATCCGGGCGACGACCTGACGGTCACCCTCACCGCCAAGCATGTCGATCCGCGTGAGGGCCTGGCGTACGGCGAGGTCAGATGGGATGCCGACGTGACCAAGCAGGACGGCTCGTCCGTCGCGAAGTACGACGTGCTGACCCTGGTGGCCAAACGCGACCCGTGAGCCGGGGTCAGGGCTCGTCGTCGGGCCCGAGCAGCAGTGCGGCGATCCGCCGGTAGTAGGGCTCGATGTCGTCGTGGCCGGCCTCGGCGAGCGCCGGGGAGCGCACCACCGACCTGGACACGCTGATGCCGAGGATGAGGGCCCCGAGCAGCTCCGCGCGCAGCCTGGCGTCGGGGCCCTCGACCAGTCCGGCGAGGTTCGCGAGGAACCCGTCGCAGATCTGCTCGCGCATCATCCGGTGCGCCGGCTCGTGCGTCGAGGAGCGCAGCATGGCCACGAAGGGGTGTTCGCCGCCGGTCTCCGCCCGGTTCTGTGACAGGACCGAGCGCAGCAGCAGATCGGGCAGGTCGGCCGCGTCGCCGTCGAGCAGGCTCGCGCCCTCCTGCCGGCCGGCCTTGGCCGCCTCGTCGAAGAGGCCCTGTTTGGAGCCGAAGTACCGGAAGATCAGCGTCGGATCGACGCCGGCGTCGCGGGCGACGTCGCGCACGCTGGTGGCCTCGTAGCCGGAGCGGGCGAAGCGGATCCTGGCGGCGGCCAGCAG
This sequence comes from Spongiactinospora sp. TRM90649, assembly GCF_029382225.1. Lineage (GTDB taxonomy): Bacteria > Actinomycetota > Actinomycetes > Streptosporangiales > Streptosporangiaceae > Spongiactinospora. Next base: position 20,265 of record NZ_JARLTC010000025.1, on the reverse strand, counting down.
CGCGGCCCGCGTGGCGGCGCGGTCGCGCCTGCGGGACGGCGGGGCTTCCACGCGGCCTGCGCCCGGCGGGTCTTCCAAAGGGGCCTCCTCTCTTCGGTCATCGACCGTTGACATGTTAGCCGCAGCGGTTTAGGTTCGCCGCTGACCGAGGACCTGCTCAGCCGGGTGTGAGCCGGGACGGCGGCTCGCGCGGCAGCAGCTCGTCGGCGCGCAGCGCCAGCAGCACGTCCGGGCGGACCAGCTCGGCCGCCGACTCCGCGCCGAGCAGGCCGAGGATGCGCCGCACCCGGTAGCTCACCGTGTTCTCGTGGATGGACAGCCGCTGCGCGGTGACCCGGGTGGAAAGCCCGCTGGTGAGGAAGACCCGCAGCGTCTCCACGAGCGCCGGGCTGGCCCGCAGCGGGGTCAGGATGGTGTCGCGCAGCAGCCGCGCGTCGATCGGGTTGCCCAACAGCAGCACCTCGGGCACCACCCGCTCGAACGGCACCACCGCGCGGTCGGCGCCCATCCGCAGCCCCGCGCTCAGCGCCGACATCGCCTCCCGGCAGGACGCGCCCGCCTCGCCCAGCCGGGGACGCGGGTTTCCCAGGCCGACCACCAGCCCCTCCGGCACTCCCGGACGGGTGGCGGCGCGGGCGAACGCCTCGGGGATGCCCGGGGTGTCGGCCAGCACCAGCAGCAGCGTGGGGCCCTTGCCGCCGACCAGCAGCCGGCTGCGCAGCCGGGGCGTCACCGCGTCCAGGATGATCCGGTGCGCCCTGGTCAGCGCCAGCGGGCCCGCCCGCTCCGGCAGCCCGATCGCCGCCGCCAGGTGCGGCACCTGGGCGGGCACGCCGACCAGCCGGGCCCGCTCCTCGACGTCGGCCGGGTCCATCGGCTCGCCCCCGGCCAGCCGGGACACCAGGTCGGTGGCGATCTGGTCGAGGTGGCCCGCGCTCTCGGTGCGGGTCGTCCGATAGGCGTCGATGGTCGCCTCGATCATGGTGTCCGTCGCGGCGGCCAGCCGGTGGGACAGGTCGATCAGGCTCGCGGTGTCGAGGCGCGGGCCGACGGCGGCGAACCGTTCGAGCAACTCGCGCTCGGCGGCGTGCCAGGAGCCGACGACCCCCTCCACCGGCACGCCCTGGATCGCCCGGCGCTGCCCGAGCGCCGCCGCCGGGGCCAGATCCTCCCCGCGCGGGACGCGCCGCGCGGCCACCGCCGTGACCAGCGCCCGCACGTTCAGCGCGACGACCTCCGCGAGGTCCTGGACGTCCATCCTGGCCGTGTCGTAACCGGGCAGATGACCCCAGACCGCCGACACGAGGGTGGCGGCGATATCGTCGGTCTGACGGAGGAGTACCTGAGCACGTTGTGCCAGATCCACAAACGCCTCCCGTGCAGATTCACGTTGGTCCACGTAGTTAGGCCGCGAGTGACTGCCTGACTATGGATTATCACAGGCCGACGCGGAGGAACGCTCATGACCGAAGTGGCGGCGAGCAAGCACGGGCTCGCCACCGACCTCGACGACCACGCCCTGGAACCCGTTCCGAGGGAACGTCGCAAGTCGCTGATCCAGATGATCATCGTTCAGATCGGCTGGAACATCAGCGTCAGCAGCTTCCTGGTCGGCGGCGTGGTCGGCGGCGGCACCACCTTCGGGGAGGGAATGGCGGCCATCCTGGTCGGCAACCTGGTCCTCGTGGTGGTCTCCGCCCTGGTGGGGCTGGTCGGCTACCGCACCGGCCTGTCGAGTTACCTGGCCGCGCGGGCGGTGTTCGGACGGCACGGCGCGGTAGTGGTGTCCCTGCTGCTCGGCGTGATCGCGATGGGCTTCATCGGCGTCCTGATGGACACCTGGGGCGGCGCGGTGAACAAGCTCATCCCCGCGATCCCCTCCTGGGTGTTCGTGCTGGTCTTCGCCGTCGCGATCACCTCGACCTCCATCTTCGGCATCAAGGGCCTGGCCAGGTTCTCCGCCGTCGCGGTGCCCATCGAGATCGGCATCGCGCTGGTCGCGCTCTTCGTGATCGGCGGCCAGGCGGGCGGTTTCGGCGACGTTATCGCGCACGTCCCCGCCGTGCCCATCGGCTTCGCCACCGCGGTCGGCGCGGTCATCGCCACCTGGGTCACCGGCGCGGCGCTGATCGGCGACGTGTCCCGCTACGCCACTCGTCCCCGCGACGTGATCATCTCCAGCTTCTGCGGGTTCGTGGTCGGCGCGGGCGTCTTCGAGGTCATCGCCACGGTTTCCGCCATGAAGGTGGGCAACAGCAACTTCGTGCTGGTCATGCAGGGCCTCGGGCTGCTGGCCCCGGCCGCCGTGATGCTCGTGCTGGCGCTGTGGAACACCGCGGACAACAACCTCTACTCCGCCTCGCTGGCCTTCACCAACGCGTCGAACTCGCTGCGCTGGCGGGTGCGCAAGCCGGTGTGGAACATCGTGTCCATCATCATCGCGGTGGCGGTGGCGTTCGCCGGGCTGGCCGACTCGTTCCTGACCTTCCTCAACATCATCGGGGTGGTCGCGCCGCCGTTCGCGGGGGTGATGATCGCGCACTTCTGGGTGATCGCCCGGCGCGAGTCCGGACGGGACCTGCTGGCCACCGCGCCCGCGTTCCGGGTGGAGGCGCTGATCGCCTGGCTGGCCGCGGCGGTGCTCTCGAAGTACACGGACGTGCTGCTGGCCGACGCGATCGAAGGACTGGTCTACGGGTTCGTCTGCTACGCGCTGCTCGGGCTGGGCGTGGCGGCGATGAAGCGGGGGCAGCGGGCGCCCGCCGTACAGGGAGGGGACGTCAGATGAGGTTCGGGCTCGGGGTGCCCACCGGGACCGAGGGGCTGATGTACCCGGTCCCGTACGCCGACGCCGAGCAGGCCGTACGGCTGGCCGTCGAGGCCGAGCGGCTCGGATTCGACTCGGTGTGGGGCAACGACCACGTCACCACGCAGGCGTACGTGCGCGCGGAGTTCGCCGAGCCGCCGCGCTACTACGACCCGTTCTCCTACCTCAGCTACGTCGCCGCCGTCACCGAGCGGATCCGGCTGGCGACCGCGATCATGGTGCTGCCGTTCCGCAACCCGGTCGTGGCCGCCAAGCAGGCCGCCACCCTCGACCGGCTGTCCGGCGGGCGCGCGGTGCTCGGCGTCGGCATCGGCGCCTACCGGGAGGAGTTCACCGCGATGAACCCCGGTACGCCGATGAACCGGGGCGAGCACGCGGCCGAGGCCATCCAGGGCCTGCGCGCGCTGTTCACCGAACGCCGGGCCAGCTACCAGGGGCGCTGGGTGAACTTCACCGACGTGGAGTCGTTCCCCAAGCCGGTGGACCGGCTGCCCATCCTGTCCGGCGGCAACGCGCCGGGCTCCAAGACCCGCGCCGCCCTGTACGGCGACGGCTGGCTGCCCGCCTGCCTGACCCCGCAGGAGGTCGGCAAGGGCATCGCCGAGATCCGCGCCCAGGCCGACGCCGCCGGACGCGGGCCGCTGCCCGCCGACTTCGAGGTGGCGCTCCAGGTGGCGGTGTGCGTCGCGCCGACCGAGGAGGAGGCGTGGCGCAGGTTCCGCGCCTCGCAACTGCACGCGCACATGGTGTCGCTGTCCAAGACCACGCTCAAGGACCAGGGCGTGGACGACCTGGCTGCGCGCAACCTGATCGGCACGCCGCGACGCGTGGCCGAACGGGTCGAGGAGTATCGCGCGGCGGGGGTGAACACCCTGGCGGGGCTGCTGTTCGCGGCCAACACCGTGGAAGAGACGCTCGACGCCATGGCGGAGTTCAGCGAGGTGATCATGTGAAGGAGAGTGTGATCGAGACCCCGGCCGCCGTCGCGGCTCCCCAGGTGGACGAGCGGGACCTCACGGCGCGGCGGCTGGCCCGGCTGCGCGCCGCCCTGGAGGCGGCCCCCTTCGACGCGGTCGTGCTGACCACCCCCGAGAGTGTCTTCTACGCCACCGGATACCGTGCGGTGGCCGGGGCGCTGTTCCGGGCGCACCGGATGGCCGCCGTCGTGACCGGCGACGACCTGTGGCTGGTCTGCCCGGCCGCCGACACCGCGCCCGCCGCGGAGCTGGGCCTCCCCGAGGACCGCCTGATCCCCTTCGGGCGCTTCTACTTCGAGTCCGCCAACGGGTCGCCGCTCGCGCTGGCCGCCGACCGGCACCCCGGCGTCGAGGCCGCCCTCGCCACGGCCCTGCGCGCGGCGGGCCCCGGCCTGACCCTCGGCGTCGAGGGCCCCGCGGACGGCCTGCTCGACGTCCCCGCCGCCGACGCCACCGGCTGGATCACCGAGGTGCGCGGGGTGAAGCTGCCCGGCGAGGTGGAACTCCTCCGTTACGCGGCCCGGCTCGCCGTGGCCGGGGTGGAGGCCGCGCTGGCCGTCGCCGCCCCCGGCGTCACCGAACGCGACCTGGCCCGCACGGTCGCCGAGACCATGATCGCGGGGGGCGCCGAGCCGCGCTTCCTGGTGGTGACCACCGGACCGCGCTCCGCCCTCGCCGACGCGCATCCGGCCGACCGGGTGTGGCAGCCGGGCGAACTGGCCAGGTTCGACGTGGGCTGCCAGTACGCGGGGTACTGGTCAGACATCGGCCGCACCGCCGTACTGGGCGAACCCGACGCCACACAGGCCCGGCGCTACGCGGCGATCCTGGCCGGGCTCGACGACCAGCTCGCGGCGGCCCGGCCAGGCGTCACCGCCGAGGAGGTCTTCGACGTGGCGATGCGCGGCGTCCGCGCGGGCGGCGTCGACCCGTACCGCCGCCAGCACTGCGGGCACGGCATCGGCACCGCCGTCTACGAGGCGCCGATCATCGCCCCGGGCGCGGCCACGCCGCTCGCCCCCGGCATGACGTTCTGCTTCGAGACCCCCTACTACGAGATCGGCTGGGGCGGGATGATGGTCGAGGACACGCTCGCCGTCACCGCCGACGGCGTCGACCTCTTCGTCGAATCCCCGCGCGAGCTGACGGTGGTGAGCGCGTGAGCGGCCACTACCTCGGGCGGCTGGCCTGCCTGCGCTGCGGCGCCGAGTACCCCGACCCCGGCACCGAGCTGATGGGCCGCGGCTGCCCGTCGTGCGAGCGCGACGGCGTGCCCGCCAACGTGCTCCCCGAGTACGCCCTGCCCGCCGGGGCCGGGCTTCCGACAGACGCGGGCCAGCCGGGCCTGTTCCGGTACCGCGCGCTGCTTCCCCTCGCCCCCGAGACCCCCGTGGTGAGTCTGGGGGAGGGCGGCACTCCCCTCGTCGCCCTCCCCCGGACGGCCGCCCGCCTCGGCGTCGGCTCGGTCCACGTCAAGGACGAGACCCGCAACCCCACCTGGTCCTACAAGGACCGGCTCGCCGCCGTGGCCGTGACCAAGGCCGTCGAGCTGGGCGTCGAGGCCGTGGTGGTGGCCAGCACCGGCAACCACGGCGCGGCCATCGCCGCCTACGCGGCGCGGGCCGGGCTGCGCTGCGTGGTGCTGACCGTCGCCTCCGTGCCCGCCACGATGAAGACGCTCATGCAGGTCTACGGCGCGGACGTGGTGGCGCTTTCGAAGCCGTCCGACCGGTGGGCCCTGATGCGCCGGCTGGTCGAGGAGCGCGGCTGGCTGCCTATGTCCGGGCACGCGAACCCGCCGGTCGGGTCCATCGGGTACGGCATCGACGGCTACAAGACGATCTCCTACGAGATCGCCGAGCAGTTCGGCGGCGTGCCCGACCACGTCGTGGTGCCCGTCGCCTACGCGGACGGGCTGGCCGGGATCTGGCGCGGGTTCGCCGACCTGGTGGCGCTCGGGGTGACCGACCGGATGCCGAGGCTGGTGGCGGCCGAGCCGTTCGGGCCGCTGCGCGATGCGCTGGCGGAGGGCGCCGAGGTGGCGGGGCCGGTGCCGGTCACGCCGTCCGTGGCCTTCTCGATCGCCTCGCCGTTCGGCACCTACCAGGGGCTCGCGGCGCTGCGGGCCACCGGCGGCACGGCCGTCCGGGTCGCCGAGGACGACCGGATCCTCGACGCGCAGCGGCGGTTCGGCCGCGAGGCCGGGCTTTACCTGGAGGCGTCCACGATCACCGGCCTGGTCGCGCTGGAGGAGCTGACCGCGCGCGGCGAGATCGCCACCGACGCCTCCGCCGTGCTGATCGGCACCTCCACCGGATTGAAGGACGTCGGGGCCACCGCGGCCACGTTGCCTCCTGTGCAGGTCATCGAGCCGACCCTGGCCGCGCTCGACAAGGCTGTGGATCGGGCACGCGAGTGAGGCTCGCGTTCTCCATCTCCGGAGCCCGTACGGCCGGCGCCGCCGTACGGGCCGCCCGCGAGGCCGAGGCCGCCGGGTGCGACACCGTGTGGATCACCGAGGACTACTGCGAGCGCGGCGCGTTCGCGCTCGCCGGCGCCATCGCCGCCGCGACGAGCCGGGTCCGGATCGGCATCGGCGTGATCAACCCCTGGACCCGGCACCCCGCGCTGATCGCGATGGAACTGGCGGCGCTGGAGGAGATCAGCGAGGGCCGCGCGGTGCTCGGCCTGGGCGCGAGCAACCCGCGCTGGATGACCGACCAGCTCGGCATCCCCTTCGACCGCCCGATCGGACGGCTCACCGAGTCGGTGGACGTGATCCGCGCGCTGATGACCGGCGAGCCGGTGCACCACGAGGGCGAGCACTTCCGGGTGGACGCCCGGCTCGCCTTCACCCCGCCGCGCATCCGCCCGCCGATCGTCCTCGGCGTCAAGGGACCCCGGGCGCTGGCCATGGCCGCCGGTCGCGCCGACGGCCTGTTGCTGTCCATCCTGTCCTCCGCCCCCTACATCGCCTCGGTGCGCGAACACGTCGGGCCGAAGGTGGAACTGGCCGCCTACGTGGGGCTGTGCGTCGACGACGGGAATCCGGCGGCGGCGCGCGACCGCGCTCGTCCCGGCGTGGCGACCTACCTGGGCGTGCACGGCGACCACGAGATCACCAGGATCCCGGGGCTGGATCCGGACCGGTGCGCGGCGTTCCGCGAGGGCTGGCGGTCCGGCACGCCCAGGACCGACCTGGTGGACGACGCGCTGCTCGACCTGTTCACGGCGGCGGGCCACCGCTCCGACGCGGCCCGGCATCTGTCCGGCCTCGCGGCGGCCGGTCTGGACGTCGCGGTCATCCGGGACGACCTGGAGACCGACCCGGGCTTCCTCCTGGAGATCGCGGCCGGTCTGCTGCCGCGGGCTTCCTGAACGTACGGGTCTGACCTGGGGTGACCTGGGCTGACCTGGGCTGACCCGGGGTTCGCGGGATCGGCGAGCCTGCCCGGTTTCGGGCTCGGTGCCGGGTTACCATCGCCGGGTTCGGCCGCTCGCGGGGGAGCCGGCCGGCGCCGGGGGCGGGGGCGTAGGTGATCTGAGCGGATGCTGCTTGCCGTGGCCGCCTTCTTCGCCGCGGCCGTGCTCGCCCCGGCGGCGGTACGGGTGCTCGGACTGCCCGCGTTCTGGCTGGTCGCGCTGGTTCCGGCGGCGGTCACGCTGTGGGCGCTCGCCGTACCGACGCCGCGGAGCGAGGCGATCGCCTGGGCGCCCGGCCTGCAGCTCTCCCTGGCCTTCCGGATGGACCCGCTCGCGCTGGTGATGACCCTGGTGGTCGCCGGGATAGGCGCGCTGATCCTGGTCTACTGCGGGCGCTACTTCATCCCGGGCGAGCAGGGGCTCGCCCAGTTCGCCGGGGTGTTCACCGCGTTCGCCGGGGCGATGCTCGGCCTGGTGCTCGCCGACGACCTGATCCTCCTCTACGTCTTCTGGGAGCTGACCACGGTCTTCTCCTACCTGCTGATCGGCTTCGACGCCGAGGACCGCACCAGCAGGCGGGCCGCGATGACCGCCATCGTGGTCACCACGGCGGGCGGGCTCACCATGCTCGCCGGCCTGATCACGCTCGGCCTGGCGGCGGGCACGTTCCGGCTCTCGGAGATCCTGGCCGCGCCGCCCGCCGGAACGGCGGTCTCGGTGGCCCTGGTGCTGATCCTGGTGGGGGCGCTGACCAAGTCGGCGCTGGTGCCGTTCCACTTCTGGCTGCCCGGGGCGATGGCCGCGCCCACCCCTGTCAGCGCCTACCTGCACGCGGCGGCGATGGTCAAGGCCGGGGTCTACCTGGTTGCCAGGCTGGCCCCGGCGTTCGCCGGCGACCCGGTGTGGCGGCCGATCGTGCTGGTCTTCGGCCTGGCGACGATGCTGGTCGGGGCCTGGCGGGCGCTGCGCAAGTACGACCTGAAGCTGCTGCTGGCCTTCGGCACGGTGAGCCAGCTCGGGTTCCTGGTGGTGCTGGTCGGCGCGGGCACCCGGGCAGCGGCCCAGGCCGGGCTGTACATGCTGGTGGCGCACGCGGTGTTCAAGGCGGCGCTGTTCATGGTGGTCGGCGTCATCGACCACGGCACCGGCACCCGCGACCTGCGCAAGCTGCACGGGCTGGCCAGGGCGATGCCGGTCACGTGCGCGGCCGGATGCCTGGCGGCGGCGTCGATGGCGGGCATACCGCCGCTGGCCGGGTTCGTCGGCAAGGAGGCCGCGTTCGGGGCGTTCGGCGGCGACGGCCGGGTGCTCGCCGTGATGGTGGCCGGGACGGCGCTGACCGTCGCCTACAGCCTGCGGTTCGTCTGGGGCGCGTTCGCCACGAAGAAGATCCCCGGCAAGCTGGTCGTGATCGACAAGGTGCTGCCCGACCGGCCGCCCACCGAGGTCGTCACCGACCTGCGGCCCGACGCCTGGCGTCCGGTCAGCGAGGTCCACCCGCCGGTGGCCGGGCTGGCCTGGCCGGTGGTCGTGCTCGCCGTGCTGAGCCTGCTGCTCGGGGTGGCCGTGCCGCTGGTCACCCCGGTGTTCGCCGCCTACGCCGCGGCCTTCCCCGCCGGGCCCGACGACTCCTCGCTCGCGCTGTGGCACGGGTTCACGCTGCCGCTGCTGCTCTCGGTGGTCGCGCTGGCCGCCGGGGCGGCGTTGTTCGCCGCCCGCCGTCCGGTGGCCTGGGCGCAGGCCATGCTGCACCCGAGGGTGGACGCCGAGCGCAGCTATCGGCTGATCATGCTCGGCGTGGACCACGCCGCCGACCAGGCCACCCGGTTCACCCAGCGCGGCTCGCTCCCCGTCTACCTGCGGTACATCCTGTTCGCGCTGCTGCTGCTCCCCGGCGGCGCGCTGATCTCCGGGCTGCCCTGGACGGGCGGCCTGCGCCCCTGGTACGTCCCCGCCGAGATCATCGTGGCCGGGCTGGTGTGCCTGGCCGCGTTCGCCACCACCCTGCAGACATGGCGGATGCCCGCCGTCATGTGCGCGGCCGTCACCGGCACCGGCACGGCCACCATGTTCGTCCTGCACGGCGCGCCCGACCTGGCCCTCACCCAGTTCCTCACCGAGGTGGTCACGCTGGTGGCCTTCGTGCTGGTGCTGCGCAGGCTGCCGCCGCGGTTCGTGGAGCGTCAGTACGGCGGGCTGCGCCGGTTCAACGCGGCGCTCGCCGTCGCCGTCGGCGTGGCGGTCGCCGTGATGGGCCACGCGGCCATCAACGCGCGCAGGGCCGCGCCGATCTCCGCCGCCTACCCCGAGGCCGCCGCCGAGGCGGGCGGCACCAACATCGTGAACATCGCCCTGGTGGATTTGCGCGCCTGGGACACGATGGGGGAGAGCTCGGTGCTGCTGATCGCGGCGGCCGGGGTGACCGGGCTGATCTTCGTGCGCCGCCGTCCCCGGCTGGTGCGCGCCCACGAGGCCACCGGCGGCGCCTGGGCGCTGCCCGGCCAGGCCGGCTTCAGCGAGCCGGAGGACGTGCGGCCGGGCACCACGTGGCTGCGCGGCAGCGAGACGCTGGCCCCGGAACGCCGCTCGATCATGTTCGAGGTCGTCGCCAGGGCGCTCTTCCACCCGATGCTCGTGCTGTCCGTCTACCTGCTGTTCAGCGGGCACGGCACCCCGGGCGGCGGGTTCGCGGCCGGGCTGGTCGCCGGGCTCGCGCTGACCGTCCGCTACCTCGCGGGCGGACGCTACGAGCTGGCCGAGGCGATGCCGGTCGGCGCGGGCGTGTGTCAGGGGGCCGGGCTCGCGCTGATCGTGATCGTCGGCCTGGCGGGGCTCGCGCTGACCGGCAGCGTGCTGCGCGAGGCGCTCTTCGACTGGCACCTGCCGGTGCTAGGCGATGTCCACTTCGTCACCTCGCTGATCTTCGACATCGGCGTCTACCTGGTGGTGCTCGGCGTGGTGCTCGACATCCTGCGCGCCATGGGCGACGAGCTGGACCGCCAGGTAGAGGAGAGCGGCGAGGAGGTGATCACCCCGTGATCGGCGCCGACCTGGTGGTGATGGCCACGGTCGCGACCCTGGTCGGCACCGGGATCTTCCTGCTGCTGGAGCGCAGCCTGACCAGGATCGTGGTCGGCGTGGTGCTCGTCGGCAACGGCGTCAACCTGTTCATCCTGCTGTCCGGCGGCGTCACCGCCCGCCCGCCCATCCGGGGCCTGTTCGGCTCCGAGCCGATCAGCGACCCGCTGCCGCAGGTCATGGTGCTCACCGCGATCGTGATCACGCTGGCGCTGGTGGCGTTCCTGCTGTCGCTGGCGCACCGGGCCGTCCAGCTCACCGGCGACGACGAGGTGCGCGACGACGAAGAGGACCGCAGGGTCATCTCCCGGGTCGAGCGCGAGCTGGCCCGGCACCGGGTCCGCGAGGAGCTGGAGCGGACCCGCAGGATCCAGGCCGAGCACGGCTTCCGCGCCGGACTGCGGGCGCGGCTCGGGCTACGCGGGACCGTCCGCAAGGAGCGCAGACGCCTGCGGCGCAGGATGCGCGAGGAGTGGGAACGCCAGATGGCCGCCGACGATCCCGAGCGCGCCATCGACACCACGATGGGCGATGACTCGCCGTGAACAACGTCCTGGTCCCGCTGCCCGTCGTGCTGCCGCTGCTCGCGGCCGGGCTCCGGCTGGCTCTCGGGCAGCGGATCATCCACGTGCAGCGCGGCATCAGCGTCGCGGTCATGGCGGCGGTCGTGGTGATCGCCGCCGTGCTGGTCTACCAGACCGACCAGTACGGCCCGCAGACCATGCACCCCGGCGGCTGGCCCGCCCCCATCGCGGTGATGCTCGTCGTGGACCGCCTGGCCGCGCTGATCCTGCTGGTCTCCTCGGTGATCACGCTGTCCGTGCTCATCTACGCGATCGGCCAGGGCGCCGCCGACAACGACGAGACCACCCCACTGGCGATCTTCCACCCGTCGTTCCTGGTGCTGCTCGCCGGGGTCGCCGACGCCTTCATGGCGGGCGACCTGTTCAACCTCTACGTCGCCTTCGAGATGTTGCTGACCGCCAGCTACGTGCTGATCACCCTGGGCGGCACCCCCGCGCGGGTGCGGGCCGGGATGACCTACGTGGTGGTCAACCTGCTGTCGTCGGTGGTCTTCCTGCTGGCGGTGGCGCTCGTCTACGCCGCCACCGGCACGCTCACCATGGCGCAGATCGCCACCCGCCTGGAGGCGCTGCCGCCCGACGTGCGACTGGTGCTGCAACTGTCGCTGCTGGTGGCGTTCGGCATCAAGGCGGCGATCTACCCGCTGTCGGCGTGGCTGCCGGACAGCTATCCCACGACGCCGGCGCCGATCACCGCCGTGTTCGCCGGGCTGCTCACCAAGGTCGGCATCTACGCGATCATCCGCACCCAGACGCTGCTGTTCCCCGGCGGCGGGCTGACCGTGCTGTTGCTGGTGGCGGCGGCCTTCACCATGCTGGTCGGGATCCTGGGCGCGGTGGCGCAGACCGACATCAAGCGAATGCTGTCCTTCACGCTGGTCAGCCACATCGGGTTCATGGTGTTCGGGATCGGGCTGGCCTCGCGGGAGGGCATCGCCGGGGCGATCTTCTACACCGCGCACCACATCACCGTGCAGACGACGCTGTTCCTGGTGACCGGGCTGATCGAGCGGCGCGGGGGGAGTACGTCGCTGGAGCGGCTGGGCGGGCTGGCGCGGGTGGCGCCGCTGGTGGCGGTGTTGTTCTTCATCCCCGCGATGAACCTGTCCGGGATCCCCCCCTTGTCTGGATTTATTGGGAAATTGTGGTTGCTGCGGGCGGGGGTGGCGGCGGGGACGCCGCTGGCGTACGCGCTGGTCGGCGTGGCGCTGCTGACCAGCCTGCTCACCCTCTACGCGATCTGCTGGGTGTGGAACCGGGCTTTCTGGGGCGACACCGGCAGACTCCCCGAACGCGGCCAGATCATCGAGGGACGGCGTGGCCTCAGCGGCACCGGCATCGTCGCCACCGCCGCGCCCGGCTCGATGGCCGGGACCACCGCCGCGCTGATCGCCTTCGCCACCGCGTTCACCGTGGCCGCCGGGCCGCTCGTCGCCTACATCGACCGGGCGGCCGGGGAGCTCCTCGACCGCGCCCCCTACATCACGGCGGTGATGTCTTGATCGTGCCGGGGGTGCCATGAAGATGGCCGGGCCCGTGGTCGGGATGGCGGTGGTCTGGGTGCTGCTGTGGGGCAGTCCGACGCCCGCCAACGTGCTGTCCGGGCTGGCCGTCGGGGTGCTGGTCACCGGGTTGTCCCGGCTGCCCGTCGTCGGCGCGGGCGCCCGTCCCCGGCTCGGCGGCTGCCTGCGGCTGCTCGGCTGGTTCACCATGGACGTGGCCCGCTCCGGGGCGCGTGTGGCCTGGCAGGCCGTCCGGCCCGGGCCGCCGCCGGTCAACGCGATGATCGCGGTGCCGCTGCGCACCACCAGTGACCTGACCATGGTGGTCACCGCCATGGCGCTGTCCGCCCTGCCCGGCAGCCTGGTCATCGAGGTGCGGCGGTCGAACCAGACCCTCTACGTGCACGTGCTCGGCATCGAGGAGCAGGGCGGCCTGGACAAGGCCCGCGCCGACGCGCTCGCCCTGGAGAAACGGGTGATCCGCGCGATCGGCACGGCACACGACAGAAGCGAGGTCCTGTGACAGTCGTTGTGGTGGTCTGCGGCGCGATGATCGGCGTGGCCGCGCTGCTGGCGCTGATCCGGCTGATCACCGGCCCGACCCGGCTGGACCGGGCGCTGGCGCTGGACGTGCTGATCGCGGTCACCGTGGTCGGCATCGGCCTGGAGGCGTCCTTCCACCGTTACACCGCCACCCTGCCGATCCTGCTGGTGGTGTCGATCGTCGGATTCGTCGGGTCCGTGTCCGTGGCCCGCTTCTCGTTGCGGAGGAACAGCGAGTGACGGTGCTGAACGGGATCATGGACGTGCTCGCCGCCCTTTTCCTGCTCATCGGAGCGATCTTCTCGCTCACCGCCGGCATCGGCCTGCTGCGCTTCCCCGATCTGCTGTCCCGCCTGCACACCGGGGCCAAACCGCAGGTCATCGGGTTGATAGCCACACTCGTCGCGATCGGCTTGAGCACGCGGACGCCGTCGGACATCGGCATCCTCGTTCTCGTCGCGATATTTCAGCTCATGACCGCCCCGGTGGCCGCCCACATCGTCGGCCGCGCCGGCTACCGCTCCGGCAGGATCCGCGAAGACCTGCTCGTCGTGGACGAACTGAGCCGCGACCTGTCCAACCCCGGCTGATCTGTTGGTCGCGGTGGCTTGGGGGCCGGGACGGCTCAGCCCATCGGCAGCCGGTCGCCCCACGGCGGATTCGCGCCCGCGACCGAGCACGTCAGCGCCGCGACCCTCGCCGCGAAGCCCACCGCCTCCCGCACCTGCTCGATCGACAGGCCGGGGAGGCGCCCGCCCAGCAGGCCGTCCTGCCCGAGCGCGTGCAGCAGCCCCGCCGTGAACGCGTCGCCCGCCCCGACGGTGTCCACCACCGCCACAGGGAACCCGGGCACCACGACACGTCCCCCGCGCAGCGACGCCACCGCCCCCTGCGCGCCCTTGGTCACCACCACCAGCGTCACCCCGGCGGCATGCCACTCGTCGCACGCCCGCTCGATCGACATCCCCGGATACAGCAGCGCCAGATCGTCCTCGCTGAGCTTCAGCACGTCGGCGATCGCGCACCAGCGCGGCATCCGCGCCCGCAGATCGTCCAGCGACACCAGCGGCAGCCGCACGTTGGGATCGATCGACACCGTCACCCGCCTGCGCGCCGCCGCCGCGAACTCCTCGATCACCCGCCCACCCGGCGTACGGCCCAGCGCGATCGACCCGGTGTGCAAGCACACCGAGGAGTCCAGCGCGTCCGGCGGCAACTCCTCCGGCGTCCACTGCCAGTCGGCCGTGGCCTCCGCGTGGAACGAGTACGCCGCCCTCCCGCCGGAGTCCAGCGTGGCCACGGCCAGCGTGGACGGCTCGACGGCCCGCACGCTCCGCGTCAGATCCACACTGGAGGCCGCCAGGCGCTCCCGGAAGGCCCGCCCGAACACGTCATCCGCGATCCGCCCCATGAACCGCGTCCGCGTACCGAGCCGCGCCAGCGCCACCGCTGTGTTCGCCGGACTCCCGCCAGGATGGACACGCAGGGTCAGCGCCCCGTCGGACCGCGGCCCGGAGGCATCGGGAAAGGCGTCGGCGACGTTCTCCCCGAGGACGGTGACGACCCCTGCGGCCATGCGTGCTCCCCTGCGCTCTAACAATGGACCCCGACCACTCTGGCACAAGCGTCACAAGCACTCTCACCTCTTTCTTCCCTCACTTCCGCGCTCCTCGCCACGAATTCCCCCTACCGTCCCCCCGGATCCCCGCCCGTCCCTTTTCAGAAAGCGTTGTCCCATCACCTGCGAGTTCCCTTTCCGCGCATACGCCGGCCCCGGCCTGCCGTACCACACCGCACGCACACCCTGTGCCGGCCCGAGGGCCGTACCCCGCACCGCCGGAGGACCGCGCTACCACTGAGTGCCGCGCTGTCGCGCGCCCAATGGGCCTCGCTTCGCTCGGACGAGCTTTCCTAGGCCGGGCTTCGCCCGGCGCTCGCGCCCCCAGCCGGCCACCTGGACATCAAGAGCCATTACGCCACCGCCAAGCTGTATGCCAGACTCCCGCCGTCGCACCCGGTGCCACCCACCAGGCCGCTTCCTGTCTGTCCTCCGCACCGGCCGTTCCGGCCTGCGACCAGCGCATCCCGTATGCCGTGCCCAGCCGTCGTGCTCGCCGTCGTCCGCTGCCGCCGTGGTGCGCGCTGTCGCGCGCCTTATGGGCCTCGCTGCGCTCGGACTGCTCTTCCCCAGGTCGGGCTTCGCCCGACGCTTGCGCCGCGCCCTCGTCGCCTGGACAGCTCAAAGACGCCACCACTGATCGCACCTCGCCGGAGGCTGGAATCCCACGCTGGATGGACCCACCTGGCGTGCGCGCCATCGCATCTGGCGTTACTCACCTGGCCGGTGGTCTGTCCGCGCCGAGGGCCCTGATCAGGGCAGACATGGACGAGGACGGGTTGTCGTCCGGGGACTGCGTCTCGTTGCGCACATGGCGTTTGGTCAACTGGTCGGCGCGCTGGGGACGATGTCTCGCAGGGGCGTTGTAGCGCTCCGCGGCGATCCGTTTGCTGGAGCGTCCGTCCAGGTGGCGGCTTCTGCGGTCGGCCGCGTAGGTGTTCAGGAAGCCCGTCTGATCCTCGAAGTGCAGGATCAGCCACAGTTCGAAACAGGGATTCGAGATCGCCGGCTTGATGCCATGCTCGCCGGCCAGATGAACGGCCTGCTCTCGGTTCGGGTGGAGTGGCCATTCGACGTCGAATACGCACCGGCATTCATCGACTTCGTCATCGCGGCTGCGATCGACGGCCCGTCGTGCCAATGTCAGCGGCACGCCCTGCGGCGGGTCGATCTCGATTTCCGCCGACGTGTTCGCACGGATCTCCGGAAGGCGTTTCAACGATCCGATGTAGTGCGGTTCGGGACGCCTCGCCTGCGCAGAATATGACGACCGTCTTCCGCTCCGGGCGCTTGGCCGCCGTATGCCGCAGGTCCTTTCCCGTTGCCCTTCACGCCCGCATACCGCCACCTCCCTCGGCCGGCTGAGGGAGGGCGGCAGGGGAGGAGCGTCCCGGACGGGTGACCCGTCTTGGGCTTGCGCGGCGCCTTCGCTAAGGTCCGGGGATGTCCTCCATCCGGTCCGTCGTTTCGCTGCTGTCCAGACAGGTGTGTCTTCGAATTCCGCTTCTGGTCGGCATGATCGTTCTCGCCGGTTTCATCGGTGCCGTGCTCGCCTACTTCCTTCCTTATGGCAGCAAGTCGCCTACGCTCGAACGCGGCACTGTTGTGGGCGTAACCGCCGACGCGTCGCAGATCGCCTTTCATCCTGATGGAGCAACTGGACTCCCCCGTGACGAGGGCCACGGATACGTGGTCAGCGACGTGGAGTGGATTGACCGTGAAGGACAGCGGCACAGTGGCGGCATCCCGCCCTGCATCAAGCCCGGCACTCAGGGGCAGCACGTTGAGTTGGCAACCATCCGGGTTCGCACCGAATCCGGCGGTTACTCCACAATCGTCGCCTGGGTTCAGTGCTTGTGACACGGCTCGCGCTCCAGGAGTCAGGGTGGAGAGTGGACGATCTCTCGCATCGGACGTGAGGGACCCATCCTTGCTTTGCCGGAGGACGGACCCCTACCAGCGCTGATCTGAAACCGTGATCGCGAAGTGCCACGGGAGTACTTGCCCGATCAGGCCCAGCGCGCGATAGAGATCCTCAAAGACAGGTGTCCGTCTGCGGCGGCCGCGCGCTCAAGCCTTGGTCGCGGCCGGGCTTCGAGGCTTCCGGGGCTTCCGATGGGGTCGAATCGGAGTGGGTGGTGGCCTCTCGGCAGCAGTGGACGAAGTCGCGGATGATGGGGTCGGTGTCGGCGTCCGGTGGCCAGGCGACGGCGACCTCGCTGGGGGTGACGCCGGTGACGGGGCGGTAGACGACGCCGGGGCGGGTGTAGAAGCGCGCGGCCGAGGCAGGGGCCAGGGCGATGCCGTAGCCGTTGGCGATCGCCTGGAGCCAGTCGTCGGGCTGGTCGGTGGTCGCGCCGACGCGTGGGGGCCTGCCGTCGCGTTCGTCGGTGGCCAGCCAGTAGTCGCGCCACGCGCCCGTCTCCGGTGGGGCCGCGACGAACGGCTCGTCCAGCAGTTCGTGGAAGGCCACTCGCGCACGCGCGGCCAGCGGGTGAGCGGCGGGCATCGCGACCCAGCGTGGTTCGGTCAGCAGTACCCGCACGCGCCAGGCGTGCTGGCCCGGGAACGGCAGGCGCAGCAGTGCCACGTCCGCCTCGCCGTCCGCCAGGCCCGCCGTCGGGTCGGACCAGGTCGCCTGCCGCATCTCCACGCGCCACCCCGGCCGGACGCTCCTGAAACGGGCGACGATGTCCTGTGTCGCCTCGTTCGCGGCGCTCGCCAGGAATCCGGCCCGCAGTACTCGTGCCGCCCGGCTCGCCGCGCCCTTCGTCTCGCGCGCCGCCCGGTCGAAGGCCGCCAGCAGGGCCGGTGCGCGTGCCGCGAGCGCCTGCCCCGCCTCGGTGAGCGCCATTCCCGCGCGCGAGCGCGTGAACAGCTCGACTCCCAGCCGTAGTTCGAGCTGCCTGACCTGCTTGGTCAGCGCGGGCTGGGACACGAAGAGGCGCTGGGCGGCGCGGGTCAGATTCCCCTCCTCGGCGACCGCGACGAAACAGCGCAGCAGCCGGGTGTCGACATCCATTCCAACAGGTTATAGATGCAGCTATTGGACGCGGCGTCGAGGGCTTGGCGAAGCTGGAGATCACGGTATGCCGGGCACATCATCGGACCAATGGGAAGGAACCACTCAGGTGTTCATCGCCTACGTCGTCGTGACGGTCGTCACTGCCGCAGGGAACCTCAGTGCGGCCGTCGCCGACTTCGCTCGCAAGAAGTGGATCCTCGAAAACATGACCGCCTACGGGATCCCGCACTCATGGATCATCCCGCTGGGCTGGGCCAAGGGCCTGGGCGCGGCCGGGCTGCTGGTGGGCTTCGCCGTCCCGCCGATCGGACTGGCCGCCGCGATCGGCCTCCTGCTGTATTTCGCCGGAGCCATCGCCACCGTCGCCCGCGCCCGCTACCACAGTCACCTGATCTACCCGTCGATCTTCCTTCTTCTCGCCGCCGCCACCCTCGTGCTCCACCTCGCGGCCGCCCGCTGACGCGGTGCGGCCGGGGGAGACGCGGATCACATTCCCCCGATGTCACATCCTGCGGGGCCGGCGGGTCAACGCTGTGAAGGATCGACACGAGAAGGAGATCATCATGGAAGCCCGGCTGAACTACTTCGCCAGTCCGTTCGCGGCCAAGGTCATGAAGCGCGTCAACGCGGTGGGCGCGGCGCTGTCGGAGACGACGGTGCCGGTCCTCACCCTGGAACTGATGCGGCTCCGCGCCAGCCAGATCAACGGCTGCGGCTACTGCGTCGACATGCACACCAAGGACGCCATGGAGGCGGGGGAGACCGCGCAGCGGCTTCACCTCGTCGCCGCTTGGCGCGAGGCCACGGTCTTCACCGACGCCGAGCGGGCCGCCCTGGAACTCGCCGAAGAGGGCACCCGCCTCGCCGACGCCGCCGGTGGCGTCAGCGACGAGGTGTGGGCGAACGCCGCCAAGCACTACACGGAGGACGAACTCATCGCGCTGGTAGGCGTCATCGCGCTCATCAACGCCTACAACCGCATGAACGTCATGGTCCGGCAGCCCGCCGGCGACTACGTCCCCGGCCAGTGGAGCTGACCACTCCTCTCGGGCCATCGGCTCCGGAGGGCGGCTCGCCCCCTACGGCGAGCCCCCTCCGCCCGCCCCGTCCCCTTTGACGGCGTCTGCCCTTCCGTAGATGAGGAGTCGGCCGACTCGGCCGCGGAGTGATCGAACCGGTGAGACGGTTGGTCGCGTAGGCTTCGCGTGGTGAGGTGGACCTTCGCGTTCGACGTGGGGGAAACGATCGTTCGCGACGACCGATACTGGGCGTCCTGGGCTGATTGCCTGGATGTGCCCCGCCATACCTTGTCTGCGCTTGTCGGAGCCGTCGTTGCTCAGGGACGCGACAACGCCGATGCGATCCGGTTACTGCGTCCCGGAATCGACCTCGCCGTTGAGTACCGCGCTAAGGAAGCCGCAGGCAAGGGGGAGGTTCTGGAGGAGATCGACCTCTACCCGGATGTGCGCTCCACGCTGACGGCGTTGCAGGACGCGGGCCATCGCGTCCTGATCGCGGGCAATCAGACCATCCGTGCGGGCGAACTGCTGCGCGCGCTGGATCTGCCCGCCGACGCGATCGCCACATCAGGCGAGTGGGGCATCGCCAAGCCGGACCCCGGATTCTTCCGCCACGTGCTGGAACTGGCCGACTCCCGCCCACAGCACGTCGTCTACGTCGGCGATCATCCGGCTCATGACACTCGACCGGCGCGGGCAATGGGGCTCCGCACGGCGCATATCCGGCGCGGCCCATGGGGCTTCCTGTGGGCCGATAGTTCGGATGCGGCCGACGCCGATTGGCAGATCAGTTCACTGGTCGAGCTTATCGACATCGGGCATATATCGGAAAAGTAGACCTGGTCCCTCAAGTTTGAGGAGAGGTTCTCTCCCAGCGAGCGCTCTATGCCGATATATTCCAAGCGGTCGGCGTTCGAACTGGAGCCATAATGCCTGCTGACGCCCGTAGTGGGATAGGTAAGCGTATTTCGTATCATCGTCGTGTCGCCCGCATGACACAGGAACAGCTAGCTGATGTCGCGAACATTCACATTGGTACTCTCCGGAAAATCGAACGTGGAGCGCGCGGAGCCGGGGATAACGTCATTGCGGCGATCGCCACCGCGCTTGGTATCGATCCGTCCCATCTGGTTGCCGATCGCGCCGAGGCCGGTACTCCGATACGGCGAGCTCTTCCGGCCATCTCCGCGGCCATCGCCGCCTACGATCTGCCGGAGGACGGCCCAGTACGCCCCATCAGTGATCTCACCGAGGCGGTCGGCGCCGTACAGAGGTGGCGCCTGGCGTCCCAGTACGGGCAGATCACCTGCCTCGTGCCCGGCCTGCTCACCGAACTTTTTCGCGCGATGGCGACGTCGCCCGGTAAGAATCCGAACACTCCGGCGCTGGTGGTGTCCGCATGCCGATCTGCGGACGCGGTGGCCTACAAATTCGGTGCCCATGATCTTTCCGCGCGTCTCATCGATGTCATGCGATGGGCCGCCGGATACACGAGCGACGACCTGCTCGACGCGGCCATCGCCTACGTCCGCACAGAGACCTTCTTTGCCGCTCAGGCGCATGTGGCCGGAATGCGGGCACTTGAAACGGCCCTAGGAGCTGTTTGAGGTTCGGATCTAGGTGAGGTCCGGTGGCGGGCCGGCCGTGGCTGGTAGAACCTCGGATGTGG